>JBHLKY010000010.1:18525-208900 GCA_048886185.1 Candidatus Hermodarchaeota archaeon | reverse complement strand
GTAATAGTAGCCCCATCTATGCCTGTTCCATCAGTCTTATTGTAATCAATTCTAAGTGTGGTATCATCACACCATTCTAGTACAATATCAGTTGCGTTAACTATTAATGAGGCATTCTCAACAAAATTGACTGAAATGACCTTGGTCCAATTAACAAACCAAGTAACTTGTGTGGTTATGGTGATAGTGCCTGTTGTACCAGGTATTTGATCTTTAGTAGTAAAACTAGCATTATAAGTATGATCTGTGGGAATTTGGTTCATATTTACATCAACAGCAGTCGCCCAACTGGCATCACACCAGATAAAAGCCTTTTTAACGTCTGAATTATTATGAATGGACTTAAAAACCGCTGTGAGATTCAGAAAATTGTCAACGACCACCTCGGCGTCAAATTGGACATTTAATGAAGTATTCACGAATAAATCTATAGTGCGAGTGAATGTTCCAACCTTAATCTTATCTATACTAATCCAGAATACTTGTAAATCGTATGTACCGTTAATATTCTTTGTTTGATCTAAACTCTTGTTTATATCCCATGAATCCGACACAAGAGTATTGCTATAATTGATATTCAGCTTTGACACTACCTCTGTACCTGTGGGTTTATAATCGATCCAATATGAAGCATTACCGAAGGGTTCTCCGACTTGATAACTGAGATCAATTATATCTGTTACATTTGCTTTAAAGGGTAATGAGATTGATGTGTCGTGGCGTTCTAAAATGAAATTAGAGATGTAATTTGTAGAATTAAACAAGATATGCCAAGTGACATTCTGGATTAATTCACTAGCATTAATTACCATTGTTGTGTTACCATAAGTGTATTTGTTTAATGGATTCCCATCCCATGTCACATAGGCATTATTAGTTAACTCAGAATATTCTGGAGATTCGGAATCATTCCAGTAAATTTTTGAACCATTCCAATCAGCTTGGATGCCATTAATAACGATATGACGATTTTTAATAACATCTGTGGAACAAACATTTGCTGTAGAAAATGTTAGATTCCAAAATGCAAGAGACCCATTCTGAACTTGATATTTAGCAGAAGCAGAAAGTGGATTATAAAAGTATGAATAATTGGCTTGGCTTTGTATGGTGAAAGACACTGAAGTATTGGTGTGAAAGTCATGTGAATCTGTATTGTTTCCCTTGAAAGAGAAAGAATTGAGCATATAATCTGTATTATAAGTCATAGAAATTTCTTCAGGATTTGAATAAATCAAATTGTTCCAATTAGAATCAGTGGGAAGCACTCTGATTGCTGAAAGGATGTCAGCTTCACCAAGAAAAGGGTCGACTGACCAGTTACCGTCATGTGTTGATTTTGCAACCCAGTCACCAGCATCACCATTGGTGAGATCATCTTGACCATACCATTCCCAGTATCCTTCTGCTTTATTTCCAGTATCATTAAGAACCAACCAATAGGAGCCTTTAGAGACATTAATTGGCTTTGGAAAAGTATAAGTAACCCATGCAGGACCAATCGGTGGGGGGCCATAATCCCATAGTCCAAATCCTTCTTCCAAGGTTGTAGTACCTAGTTGAGTACCAGGTTCTCCAGAATTTTCAGTAAATATTGATATGTTTCCATGTGGAAAATCTCCCCCCGAATTAACATCAAAATATTTGAGAAGAACCTCAACACTCGTAATATTAGCATAATTATCTTTAATCTCAAATTTTTGACCAACTTCAAGCCATGTAGTCGATATTAGAACATCGGATCCAGCTGTTTCATTCTCTATTGATCGCCAGTCCTCTTCTGCAGTGACATCTTGGATTACCATTTCCAAGGTACTTCTTGAAAAATTGGATAAAGAACTAAGAGTAAGAGAAGTATTATGTTGACTGGGATTACCTTTTATTTCACCAATTGAGGCATCTTGTGTATTGAGAGAACTTGAATTGATCTTGATTAGTGAATCATAAACTTGATAGATTCCCTCTCCGTTTCCGACTTGGTTACCAATTGCGAAATTAGGGGATCTCAAAGTCTTAAGACTATCAGAAACATTATTTTCTAGTAATGATGAGGAAAGTCCACCTAAGTTTTCCTCTAATCTACTTATCGATACTGATCTAGTTTCCTCAGAATCAATTGAGGAAACTTTTATCTGATTGAAATCACAAATAATGAAAAATGAACCTATGGGTAAGAAGTTAATCAATAAAAAAAAAATTGTAATATGTCTGTGAAGAAGATTTAAGTTTTGTTTCAGCGTAAGGGGATTCATTATTATATCCCGCATTGAATCCAGACATATTACTAGGGGGTAGGGAGTGGGGATAGTTCCAAGATGATCAATGACTAGATTGAGAATAGTTTATCACAATGGCTTATAATTAATTCTGTAGTAAGAACAGAATTGATTATATTCTTCATGAATGACACTAGAATTCCTTCTTTAAATAGAGTTAATCATTATTCTTAGGTTTATTTCTCGATTTACAACGACCATATGAAAAGACCATTACTACTTCATGTGAGTGGCATTTATTAGCATTATTATGTGTTACTCTGAATACGATCGCTTCACATTTAAATGAATCGACTTGAGAGACTTCTCTGATAAATGATTTGATATTACTAGCAATAATTCCGAAAATGATTTTATCTGAACTATCAGATCCTTTAGAGGAGCAAACTTCAATGTTTTCAATTTCTATAAGGAAAACAAAGCCATTTGATGCCTCTTTGAATTTAAGCCAATCAATGCTTTGGTTCAAACCTCGTTTATTACATGATTTATGGAAAAGTTTTTCACTGGATTTGTATTCAATATCTGATCTCTTGATGGTGTATTTTTCAATTTTCAATGTTATAATGTATGTTACTTTTCCTTTACCATGGTTACCTTTACCACGGCTTTCGAATACATGTGTATAATACTCTGGTTCGGGCTCTGGTTCAGGTTCAGGTTCAGGCTCTGGTTCAGGTTCAGGTTCAGGTTCAGGCTCAGGTTCAGGCTCAGGCTCAGGTTCAGGCTCAGGCTCAGGTTCAGGTTCAGGCTCAGGCTCAGGCTCTGGTTCAGGTTCAGGCTCTGGTTCAGGTTCAGGTTCAGAATTCATTGTCAGAATTCTGATCTCAGAAAGTAAATCTCCTGGGGGAAATGGATTAAGTACCCAATTACCTTCATGAGATGACTTCGCTGCCCAGTCACCAGTATCTCCATTGGTGAGATCATCTTGGGTGTACCATTCCCAAAATCCAACTGCTTGATTGCCAGTATCACTTAATACAATCCAATAAAATCCTTGAACCACATTTATTGGTTCCAAGAAAGTGAAAGTAACCCATGTTGGACCGATCGATACACCTAAATCAAGGGATGCAAATCCTTCTTCTAATGTGGTAGTACCAAGTGGAGTGCCTGGTTTCCCAGTATTGTCATTAAAGATGGAAACAGTTCCATGAGGATATTCTCCGTCCTTGAAAAGATCAATATATCTTATATAGAGCTTAATTTGAGTAATGTTGGCATTTTCTTCTGTTAATTCGAATTTTTGAGCCGCTTCAATATAGGTTGTTGAGACTCTTGTATCACTATCCTCAATTTCATTTTCAATTATCAACCAATAATCATTTGTACTACTGTCAGTGATTATTGTTCCAGAGATCTCTGTTTCTGATGTTTCAACAGATAATTGAGAAATATCATATTCATAAACATCGTTTGGAAAAGAATTGTTATCGTCAGCTATATCGTCGTTTGCTTGATTAGAAAGTAGATTTTCATGATTCAAGGTCGAACTAGTGAAAATGAAGAATGCTATGATTAATAGACTCTTTTTATGTTGACTTATAATTGTCCTCATCATAACAGGTTACAGATGACCCAATCAAGTTTATTAACTAATCTAGACAGTTTTTCCGAATTTCAATGAGTATTCAGCTCTTTTTTAACTTACCTAGATAATCCCTTCGCAAACATAAAAAATAATCCTGACAGGTATCATGTTTATAATGGAAATGGTTTTTTCCTTATTGGATTAGAATGAGGGATCCAAATTTTTGATATTTAAAGTGGAAAAGTAGATTATATACCTAATTTAAGAATTAAATTGATTTTGATCTGCTGTATAAAGTTCCTCATGGTTTGTAAAACTTATTTTCCACTAGAAGTTGTTGAGGTAAAATTAAGTAAAAAACTAAAGATAATTTACTCTTGGTCGTTGCCTAGAGAAGTACCATGGCATCTGCTGATTAATTCGAGTAATAGCATGTTACTTCTGGTTGATTAATACATTTAAATAACTCATCATTGTCTTAGGAGGAAGCTTATGAAATATTGTAGAAAAAGAAAAAAGATGACACCTAAGCTTCCACTTTTTCTAATGGTATACTTAGCTGGTTTAATCCACACTGATCACATATTGTTACTCCCTCTCGTATCTGAAATCCACATTGAAGACAAGGGTGTTCTTTTAGTAAAGAACGTGTTTTGATTACTAGGCCTCCTGCAATAAACAATCCAATGATAAGAATTAAAGCACCAAAATAGTAGGGATAAGCTACATCTATTTCGAATAAAGCAGTCCCAATGAGAGGGCCTGCTATTCTCATCAAAGATCCAATTCCTTGATTTAAACCTAAAATAGCTCCTGAGTTTTCTTTTGGGGTTTCTTTTGATAAGAAAGCTCCTAGGGTGGGATTTGAAATTGAAGATCCGAATGCAAGTGGAATTACCCAAACAATCATCTCTAAAAGCGATGTTACAGTACTTAAACCTAAGAATCCCAGAATTAAGAAGAAGATTCCTACTGTAATGAGAATTGTGTCAGAGAATCGATTTGATAAGGGTTTAATCAAACCTGCTTGAGTGATTATGACAATTACTCCAACAACAAAGAAGATTATACCAGTTAGAGATTCATCTAATCCAAATCGTTCATTTCCCAGTAGGGCTAGGGTTGCCTGCATCTTAGAAAACGCTAATGAAACACCAGCGAATAATATTATTGCCAATAAGATGTTAGGATTTCCTAGGACAGTTTCTTGTAAGCTTGCCTTAACATTAGCTTCCTGAGAGATTTGATCCTTTCTTCTTTGACGAATTTCCTTAGTTAAAGACTCAGGTAGGAATCTAATTGCTGCAATAAAGTTAATAATAGCAACGAAGGTTGCAACTGCCGCTGGAAGTGCGTATCCTCCAATAAAAGATAATATTCCACCAATTCCAGGCCCTAATGCAAACCCGAGTCCAAATGCTGCGCCTAATAGCCCAAAACCTTTCACACGATCTTGTCCAGAAGTTGTATCAGCGATATAGGCTTGACTGGTAGGTAAGGTTGCTGCAGTAAATGCACCTCCAACTAATCGTGAAATGAAAATTAGAGTTAAAGATTCAGTAAAGACTAATGCCGTTAAACTCAATAATCCTAATCCTAGTACAGTCCCAAATAGTCCCACTAATATGACTGGACGACGCCCCCACCGATCAGATATCCAACCCCAAACTGGGGCAAAAGCAAAGCTCATTAACGAATAAGCACTAGCCAATATACCATATATAAATGGTGTTGCTCCTAGATCTAATGTCCAAAATGGAAGTAACGGTATTATAATCCCAAATTCAAGTAAATCAACAAAAACTGCAAGGAATAGTACACCTATGGCCCCACTAGAGATGTGTGACGAGGAGCTTGTGTTCTTTTTAGTTTGCATAGTATATTACACTGCCATCTACGATTTAAAAACTCTCTTATCTAATAGAGTTTTACTCATCTTTCCCAAAAGAGGTGGTTTAACGTACTATTCACAGTATGCTTGATAAATTCATTTAAAGATCAAGCTTAAAGAAAATCAAGAGCTGATAAAATAGACAATCATCCTGAATTGAGAGGAAGAGGTGGCTTTTCCAAGGAATCTGCTTATAAAATAAAAGTGTTGATATAAAATTATTACATCAACATAAAGATAAGAATCAATACTATTATTGCCGTTATAACTAATTTAAAAATGTTTAGTTTAAGAAAATTAGTTTCCTTTGGATTAATTTTTTCTCTCTCTCTTAATGAAAGATCTTGTTTATAATTTGGTACTTGTAGTTGTCTTCTTAAGTAGTCTTGGTTGAGTAAGAACATTTGATCTTGAGATTCCAATAGTGTTTGTTTCTGTAATTCTTTTCGAAAAATCTCTCGATTTTTCTCTTTCTGTCGTTTAATATTTCGATAATTAATTTTATCAGTATGCTCGTTATTTCTACTGAATCTCGTTTTTTTAATCTTATTCGATTTATACAGGAACGGTTCATCAAGATTTTTGATTCGTGATTCAAAATCACCGGCCCATGATATATATGACCCACAAATTTTACATTGGGTTAACACACCAATAACAGATGATTCCAAGATATTTTTACAATATGGACACTCTAATGCAATAGAATTCTTGCTGTTAGAATGTTTCCTTTGACATGAAATAACCCCTTTTTTTGAGATATCAATGTTAATAGAGGAATCAGGATCTTTTATACCGAAATAAGATTGTAAATACCGATTTTTTATTATATTTTTACATATTGGACATTTTTTTCTTATTTTCAACCATAAAGATAAGTGTGTACGATGATAAATTGTTTGACAATTTGGGCAAACGACTATTTCTTCATTTTTGGATATAGTTCGTCTACAAATACAGCACTCACTTAATTGTGAAGAAGCTATGAGATTCTGCCATTGAACGGCTAGAAGGGGAAAGATCAAAAGAATTGTTGTTAAAAATAAAAGTACCTGTATTATCACCATTCTCTCTACTAAATCTAGGAACATCTATTCTTATTAAGTATGTCATAATGGAATGCTTTTTCCATGATGTCACACCTGCTACGAAAGGGAAAATCCTCCTATTTGCTAGCGTGTGGTGTCTCTCATCAATTAAAGATCAATCTCAGAAAAAATCAAAGGCCAACCAAAAGCCCCAACTACAGCACAAAACAATAGAGGAAAGCCGCTGTTAACGCCTCTTCAGAACTCAAGAATGGTGATAAGCCATAATATAGGATAAGTATCAGGATTAAACCAATTCCGATCCGTAATAAGATTCTCCATGTTTCTTTTTCTGGAGTTTTTACTGTAAAATTAACAAATTTCTGCTCAAGTGCCAAACCAATTGCTAAACCAATAACCATTCCTCCAATACCGCCAAAATTATTAATGGGGACAGGAATTATTAATTCAGTAAGAATAATTACTATACCTCCCAATAGAGCTAGTCCTCCATACATATAATAGATATTACAATTTGAGAGATAGTTACTAGCAGGATTTTCAAATCGCCAAATCAATGTGACAATCACTACCCCAACTCCCCACCCCAGTAACACGTCTCCTAACCAGTGTATTCCTAAATAGACGCATGAAATCCCTACAGGGATGATCAATATTGTGCAAACAACAAACATCCACCATTTGTTGATTTTTAGACCAAGCCACCCATAGAATGTAGCTGCACTCTGAGCATGACCACTGGGTAAGCTATAGTTCGAAGCACTAGTTAACCACTGACTGGGGTCAGGTCGAGGATGCTTTAAAACAGCTTTGAGCCAATAATTCATAATTGAACAAGCTACAATCACAAAAGCGGTTAATTTCCCAATCCTTTTATCGATCCCCCAAAATATCACTAGAATTATTACCAAATAAATAGTGTTTGATCCGAGTTCTGTGATCAATTTGAATATATTATTTGCCCAGGGAAACAAATCCCTTGGCACTTCTGTCCATGTTATATCAAAAAAATCATTAGATTCACCCTTACTCTCTATCCACAGTTTTAGTTTGAGGAATCTTTTTGACCCTTACTGGTATTTGCTTCTTTGAGAACTTTTCGAGCAGTATAAAGGTGATGTTTTATAGTGGCTTCATCGTATGAAGGTGTTGGAGATGCTAGAAGCTGCAATACGCTTGTAATTCGATAATCATTTCTTTCTAAGGCATCAATTATCTCACGATCAATTGAAGGACAAAGAAAAGTAAAATGAATTATATTCTCAAAAGAAAAAATATAACGTTTCCATAAATCTGATCCCTTAGGAAGACGATTAATAATATTAGTCCGAATTTTCTTCCAATTTGCTGATATTCCTTCCCATAGGCGATCAAGGAATAGATCAAGTTGCATTTCATTAGAGATGGTCGTTCTAACTGAATAAATTATTGCTATAGGATAATAGGGGCCATCTCCTTGAAATGAATAATATTCTTGAGGGGTCGCAGAGGATAATAGAAAAGGAAGTAAAATAAAAAATCCATGAGCTATTCCAATGATCTTATGAGTTTTTGCATCTTCAAGCCAAACAGAAAATAACCGAGCACTTCGTGGATCGATGTCAGGGATATCTTTAGCCCAACTATGAACATTGGTAAAATCGATAAGAACTGGGCCGAGTTTTTCGATTTGATGTGTCGTATCGTACTCACGAGCGGGTTCGTAAAACCTTTCATAAACATTCTTTTCAAAATCTATCATTTGTCCAAGTTCAATAGGTTCTTCTCTTCCATCATGGATGATAATATCAATTTTTTTTAAATTGTTCCTCAGTTCTATCACCATCTAATGAATGTTATCTTTAGGTCAAACTAGGTAATGAATGAAAACTAAATCCATCCTAGACTTTGTGATTGATGATGTTTTTTAAATGGATTATTATACTTATACCTTAGATCAATAGATTTTCATAATTCAATGCTTAAATATGACAAAATAGGTTAAGAAATAATCTGTTATACTTTTTGCACAGTACCGCACTTCACTGAACAATGAAGACTGTGTGATTTTTCTCTGAAAAGTCATTTAATAACTTTATCTTTCATTTAAAGTATTATATTAACGTATTTTGTTTTGTTATGATCGCACACGTCCGCACCCTTCACTTAAATCCATAAGGTTTAAATAAACATCTGAAATTGTATTACATTGACCATAAACCATTGGTCAACACCACAAAATGAACAATAAAGGTGAAAAACATGGCAGAAAAAGAGAAGAAAGCAAAAACAAAAAAACCACGAGCTAAAAAAACAAAGAAATAGTCTAATTACAAGGAAAATCTTTATCAAAAACATTTAGAAAAAGGTGAAAAATATGAAATACGCTCCAAAGAAGAAAGTTCCTCCTAAGAAACCAATCTATGAAGAAGAAGAAGAAGAAGAAGAGGATTGGGAAGACGACGACGATTGGGATGACGAGGATAATTAGCTTCTTTTTGCTAAATTGAAATAATTTCAAAGGTGATTTTCCCTTTCCCTTTGCTAGGGTTAACTAAGGGAAAATCACCTCTATTAATTACATAAGGGCCTTTTTTTTGTACATAATATCTCTCTTTTTATAAAACTTATATATCTCTTTTCGATCACCTTTGAACTCTAAAGCGAGTGCGACATTTTCCCATGCTCTTAAAGAAGGAATAAGATTAAAAAATTGAAAAATCCAACCAACCTTATTACGACGATATTCAGATAGTTTCCCTCCACGCCAGTCTGTTATATTCTCCCCATGGATCTTCACACTACATTTAGTTGGGGAGTCTATCCCTCCAATTTGATTTAACAATGTTGATTTTCCAGATCCACTTGGATCTAGCACGATAACAAATTCGCCTTCAGAGACTTCCATATTAGTCCCCCGAAGCGCATGAACAGTAATCTCACCAATTCGAAATTCACGATGAACATTAGACACAATAACGGCATGAGAACGAGATTCTTCCATTTATACATTCACCTTTGAAGGATATTTTCACTACTTGCGGAACTTTTGCAATTTATAGTTCAAAAAATTTTTCATATGGACAATCATGCAAATTAGACAATCTGCAACTGTATCCCTCTTGGAGGATTCTTTGAATCCAAGTTTGTGTGGAATATTAACATTACCTTCCTAATCCATCGAAAAAGCCCCAAAGATGGCTAAATGAATAGAGTTTCTAATTATATCTTCTATTGTTTCGTGTTTTTCATGTGACTTGAATAATAAGTCCTTAATTTCTTTGTACTTAGAATTAAATGCAGAAAGAGAGTCTTTATCAATAAAAGAGAATTGTTGGTAGGGGATATTTAATGAATGGATATGATCATCAAACTCGTCTGCAGGGATTTTTTCTAATGATCTCAATTGTTGAGTCAATATAGTAATCATAATTTGAAGTTGTCTATTTTCTAATTATTAGTGTTAATCCATCCCTTAACGAAGATTTTAAATGAATGATCTCCAGAAAATATTTTAGAAATCTCTAAAAAGATAATTACGCTTTCCAATCGCAAAATGTAGTGGAGGGGCGTTAGATCGGACGATCTGTGGCTCCTCCATCCACATGTTGGAGAATTCATTTTGTAGGAATCAATCATCCTCTTCCGTTAATTAATATTAAAACCTGTGATACATTTCTCAGTTAATGAGAATGAATTGAGTAACAAGTCCAAACTCAAATGATGTTACTTGAATCTCAGATTCTTCTGTGTGTAATTGATACCCTCCGTATGTTTTTACTTGTGTTCTGATTGAATACAAAAATTTAAAAATACAAGTTTCAATAATCAGAGTTTTTTTTAACCTAAGCAATGTTAAATGGTTTCTGGTAAGAAATTGGTTTTCGGGGGTACCTTCAAATCCGCGTTGTTGAAAGAATGAATACACCCGTTGGGATTCTGACTGTCACTATTTACTTTGTCTTGAAACACTTCATTGATCATCAATTGATGCTTCTTTGGGTTCTCATAGGTGTTTTATGGTTTATCTTGATATCTATCTTGTTCCACACACAAAATCTCTTTATCTAGTAGGAGCTATACATGGAATGATAAATTATCTTGATCAATTAACTGAATTACTAGGATTAAAATAGAATTTTCTGATTCTATTTTACAGAATTCCTCCCAAAAAAGATTTGCTGATAGTTGTGTAGAATAATGACAGGCTTAATTTTCCGTTCTGGATTCTTAAATCTTGTAACCAAAAATCCTTCTTTTAATATCAGCACAACATGCAGTTTTGGCCATTTCTCTCATTCCCATGAATCCATACATATCATAAATCGTCTGTTGGGTTGAGAAAAGATTTCTATATTTCAAAATTTTTTTTAATTCATGAATGAATTTGAAGTCTCTCAAAGTACATGCAATTGATCTCCATTAAAAGTGTGGAGGAATGTTCTTCTAGCCTACCGTTCCTTCTCTGCTTCAGGTTGTTGTTAGGCGCGAAGAACACATCCATTGATTAGTGAACTGAAATTTAAATTATTGAATCTATTTAAAATCGATCCTTTTTACCAACGAGTACGCCGATTAGACCGCTGTTTGTCATATCCTCCAGAGGAACGTCCACTTCCATATGATCCGTATGACTGTTGGGATCGATAACTTCCTCCTCTATTTCCGTATGATTGTCTACGGGGATCATCTACATGTGCTGCGGAACGATCATTGTCTGTGTTTATTTCCTCAAAAACAGTCGAATCTTCAGCGATGCTTCCAAATTTTCCTTTTGATAGTCTAAGGGAATTTTGAAATACATTAGCAAAACCATTTGATAATTTATAGACATTTTCTTCTTTCAATACATCAATATCTTCATTCCAAAGAGTTAGAGTGATAATCCCTGTTTCATCTGCAACAGTGAAATCACACACTCTATGCGTTTCACCCGTTCGTTTATTGATCTCACGTTCTTCACCTCTCTCTGTAACCATAAAAACGACATTTAGGCGTTTTTCAAAGGGTTTAACGCTTTCGATTTTCACGTCATGTGTTTCTTCTGAACTATAACTTGACATTTTTTACACTTCTTTTTATATACGAATAGAACCTCAATTACAACCAAAAAAAAGCAAAACTAGCTAACGATTTCAATTCTTAAGACTCTCAAAAAAAGGAGACATCAGACTGTTCCATTCGACATTTTTACTTCTTAAAAGCAGATTTTGGTTCTACATAAGGTTTTTCTTGCCTGTATTTAAGTGTAATCTATTTTTTTTAGAAAAAAAGAAGAGATTTGGGGCCAAATCCCAATCACAGTGAATTCATAAAAAAATTTAAGAACTAGTAAATTCACAAAATCCATTGGATTATAATATCCACTCTGTATTATATCTGATCTTGGGTGGAAAAAGTGCCTGTAATCGAAAATGAGAAATATATTTTAAAAATTATTGGAATAATCGGTTGGGTTATTGGTTTAATAGTTTTTTTGATTAGTTTTATGTATATGACTGAAGCAATCAGTTCTGAAACAATTGGCGCTTTGGCTAGTACCAATTTTTTTGGCTTACTTGGTGTAGCGTTTTTTACAACAGGAACTATTATATATATAAAGAGTTTAGATTATAAGCAATAACAATAAATTCATTGTACTCCCTTCTGAGAGCCCTATTCGATAAATAATCCATTTAAGTGGATATTTACTTCCTTTGATTTTTAGTTCTTCTTTTTGTATAAAATATGGTGAGAATGAAGTTTAAAACAAGAATAGGTAGTATTTCCAGGGTAGTAGACCCTGACGAAATATTAGATTGAGAGGTGGATGTATGATCAGCTTCAACACTTGTTTTAGATGATTTATGACTAGTATTAGACTCTATAGGAAGCGAACTAGGTGCTGCAGAGGAGAAATAAGTCGTAGTAGTCACAATCAAAGGACTATCTGGAAGCAGAGCGCCCACTAATCCAATGTACCAGTAACTTAGACTACTATCCATGATTCCAAAACCAGAACAAAACTCCCAGTAGGCCCAACCCCACATTTCAGGGCATGATTCAGCCTTTGCACGTACAAAGCTTGTCCATTCAATACGCCCATTTATGTAAGCGTATTGATATGCTCCGAATTCACCCAAAAATAAGCTCTTGTTATTTACTCTAGCCCAATTTATTGCAATGTCAAATTCATAATTAATGGCATCCATTTCAGGTTGAGATCTAGTCCAATTGGTTCCTAACCATTCGTTACTTCCTGAAACCCATTCAGCTCCTTGGTGTGTAAATTCAAAAGGAGAATAAAAATGAAAAGTGACTACTATGTTGGAGTCGTTTTGAGGAAGTATAAGGTCATTTAGTGCCCAAAGATTATTCCAATTTGTGGGACCTATTATCAGTGTTCTAGCGGGGTTTGTTTGACGAATAACACCAATCACTTCTTTTAGGTATTGATTCCATAGGGAATTATTCAAATTATCATGAGGCTCATTTAAAACTTCAAAAATCAATGCATTGGAATAATTCTGATAATGATGGGAAACTTGTTGCCATAAGCTAAGGAAACGATCCTTATGGCCTTCAGGGTCAGCCATTAACTCATTATAATGATGAATATTGATTATAATAGACAAATTTCTTAAAATACCTTGATTAATTACCCAATCAACTCTATCAAAAAAGGAACCATCAATAGTATAAGGAGAAATATCCAAAGCATGAGCATTCCAACGAATAGGAATACGCACAAGGTTGAATCCTGCCGATTTTATCCGATTAAAGTGTTTTTCTTGAATTAATAACCCATTACTCCAATCTCCTTCATTTGGTGCTTCTAAAAAATTACCTAAATTAACACCTCTAAAACCTGAATAGGAATTATTCATTATAACATTATATACGGGGGAACCTAAATAACCAGACACTTTAAATATAAAAATAAGGAAAATAAAAACTGATAACGCGTTTTTTAACCGTATTTTATTCACTCTCAACACTTGAATCTTTAAAATCTTGCTTACTTCTTATTGTTATCTTAATGTGTCAATATCTGTCAAGTGAATTTTTTCTGAATTCCATTTAATTAAATTTATAAAGAAAGAAATCCATGTTCTAAATGACGATCAAATGAAAAAGGAATCAAAAGCACCTCAATCTGAGGAAAGGGTCATGGATATTATAGAAATATTGACTTTTTTAAATTACGACGGTACAATTACCTTACATAATATAGATCCTATTGAAGCTTTTAGTTAATTTTTTGGTAATTTTAATCCTTATTTTATAAAACTTCAGATTAAACCGTTTAAGATTATTGAATAATCTGATTTAACAAACTTCCAATCATAAAAGCGAAAATTGCACCTGTTATCCCTATTATTGCATATAATAAACCCATTTTTAACTGATCTTTCTTGCTAATCTTAGCCACATACCTACCTAAGAGGAATAGTGACAATACTCCTAAAATAAATGTAACAAACATAGCTAGATAGAAATCATCGATGAAGAAATATGGTCCGATAAGCAATACTAAGGTTATGATTGTCGCAATAAAAGAGAATATGCCACTAAATATTACTTCTCCTTGACTATGAATCCGAACTTCTTGTCCTAAATCCTCTTTTTGATGCATTTGAATACTTTGTTCAGTTATCTGGGAGATAAGGAAACCTATGGAGTTACCAAAAGCATCCGCAATACCACCAACTATACCAGCAATTATAACCATCTTAGGATCCCGTGTTGCCTGAGCTACTCCGATAATTATTCCAAGAAAGCATATAATCCCATCAGTCATTCCAAAGGCAAATCCTTCCAAGTGGACTCCTACAGTTTCATTCGTATCAAGCATTTGATTAACCAACATTCATAGTGAGATCATAATAAGGGGTATATAGCCAATGAGATCCTATCTTTAAAAGATTATGAAAACAATAAAATGTTCACAGCTGTAAAGTTCACAGGGAAGAACAAATGGTAAATTTTGGAAAAGAAAAGACTAAAATTTCAATAATACAGGATTAAGAGAAATTATATATATTATACTATTCTTAAAAGCTTAAGGAACTAGATGATTAAAAATGCAGACAGTTCTGTGCGTCTTCCTTTTACTTCAATAAATAAACTAAAGAATAATTGAGCTCAATTACTCGCTATTGACACTAAAAATGTTAGGCCTGAACAATCTTGTTAAACACTTCTAATTTCCGTTTATTCTCTTCCGACAACTTTCCAATATCCCAGTTTTCTATTAATTTCTTTAGAGCTTTTTTTAATCTATTGACAAAACGCGTTTGAGTTTCATCACTTTCAGAAAAATTATCAATGGCTAGAGGTAGTAAACCAACATTTTCTGATGTAAAAAAAGCGAGTGATTGATTCAAATTTTCAAAAAGACACCTATCAAGGTCAATATATGAGTGTCCGATGTAATCTGTGTCCACATAGTAGATGTATTCCACTTCTGAGACTAGCCAATGGCTTTGATTATAATCGAGTAATATCCTGGCTCTAGATGCTAACCAAAGAATTTCGATTAATTGGCTGATTTGTTGAATCGTGTTGAACTGACAGATTGGATAAAATAAGAATTTTTGAAAAATTATTAGAAGATCTCCAGATTTTGATTCTAACATTTCTGTTTCGGGGAAATGCTCTCCAAGAGAATGGATTAAGTGTTGAATTCTCATTCGATGATAATTTGCTAAGTTTATTGGAGGTTTTTTCAAAGAAAGGGTGATTGCTGGAGGGTAAGCAAATGGTTTAATAGAATAATAACCTTTTTCTGGTAGAAAGAGTACAATAGCAGGTTGACTGAGGCTTAAGCTTATACGAGAAAATTCATAGAAATTAAAATGAGCTTCCTTCACTTGATATTGTGCAGTTCCTCCAAATTCATTAAGCAGTTGTCGAACCTCATTTTCATTAAAATTAGAATTAAATGGCCAATCAAGCTTTTTTATTTCTACAGGAAAATTAAACATATCAGATTGCATGTTAAGATCTAGTTCGCTACAATTTAGGTATTTATATAGTTTTACAAAAGAGTTAACTCCATCTTTTAATTCTCAATATTCGAAATATCATCTCTAATACTTTCAGAATATTTTACAGACTAATTAATATCAAAAATTCTGATAAAATCCTGATCTCTAGCATTTTCCAAAAATAAAAAGGTATGAAGGAACGTCAAATCTGATGAGCTTTATTTCCCCCATATTTATTTTGGAGAATTCTATTTACTGTAATCATTTCTTATTTTCCTTTAAGAAAGATAAAAAATAGCAGAAATTTCACAATTAGGGAAACTTAGGGGTCGATTGAAAGTATTTTAACAAGATTAAGAAAAATATACTAAGGGGAAAATCAGAGAGTAAATAATTATACCAATTGTTTTTTCAATTATTTTGAAAAGCAGGATATGGGAAGAATCATGAAACATAGAGACGATCATTTTACAACTGATGATGGCCTCAATTTATATTATCAAGTATGGGAACCAGATGGAAAACCGAAAGCTATTCTTCAGATTGTGCATGGATTAGCAGAACATAGTTCTCGATACATGAACGTGGTAAATTCCTTGGTACCAAATAATTTTATTGTCTACTGTAATGATCTACGGGGCCATGGAAAATCAGAGGGCATAAGGGGTTATGTGAATAGTTTTAACGACTATTCTCAGGATGCAAAGAAATTTACTCATCTTATCAAGGAAGAACAGGTAAATGTTCCGCTTTTCTTGTTAGGTCACTCAATGGGTGTTATAATTGCTATTGAGTATGCAATTAAATATTCCAAGGAGCTAAAAGGAGTTATTTTCTCAGGATTTGGCTATCCTGCCACAAGTAAGGTTAATCCATTAGTAGTCCTACTCTCAGGACTATTGTCAAAAATTAGACCGAAAGGAAAGGTCAATACTAACTTAGCTGACGATATTTCTAGTGATCCTAAAGTCGTTGAAGCCTACAAGAACGATCCATTAGTATTTACATTTGTAACTTATCGTCTTGGAGCAGAATATCTGAAGGTCAGCAAAAAGCTTCCTGAATCATTATCAAAAATCCAACTCCCTATCCTTGTTCAATCCGGAAAACTTGACAAACTCACTCTTGACCCGGTAAAGCTGTTTTCATACATAACGGTTTCTGATAAACAGCTAAAATATTATGAAGGATTATATCACGAAGTTTATAACGAACCACAACCTGGTCGTAACCAAGTTTTAATAGATTTGAAGGAATGGCTTGAAGACCATTTATAAGCTAGTGTATGTATTTAAGAAATAGAGGTGGAGTTCCCCTAATAAAGGGGAAATTTCACCTCAAGTAAAATTTTAAAACGATTAATTATCCTCTTCATCCCAATCTTCGTCTTCATCGTCCCAATCGTCGTCCTCGTCCTCCCAGTCTTCTTCCTCTTCTTCTTCTTCATAGATTGGCTTCTTTTTTGGTCCCTTTCTCATATCAATCACCCTTTTAAAAAAAAATTATTTTAAAAATCACCTATTCTTTAGCTAAATTATTTCTTCTTTGTTTTTTTAGCTCGTGGTTTTTTTGTTTTTGTTTTCTTCTCTTTATCTGCCATGTTTATCACCTTTATTAATCTAATGGTATTGACCAATGATTCCAGGTCAATATATATCTTATTCAGAAATATATTTAAGTTTTATGGTTTTAAATAAGTGGTGCGAACATGTGCAATTTTAGTACTATAGAAAAAACCCTTTCTATACTTTAAACAAAGAAGTATTTTGTTAAATTTCTTTATAGAGAAAAATAAAGCAGATATTTCAAGTTCAATAAAGTGCGATACAGTGCAAAAAAAATAGAAAGCTTTTTTATGTCATTTATAGGCATTTAATCATGAGAATCTCCTTATCTAAGGCATATGTGTTATAGTTCATGTAAAAAAAAATAGATGCCTAGAATGAATACTAAAAAAGATTGTATTGATTTTGATTGATAGTTATTGTTAATAACGATCTAGTAATAGGCTAGGTTCAAAATTTCCTGTTTTTTGATCAAATTCATATAGTTGAACAAGGGCAACAGAGGAAAGTCTCATTCCAAGTAATGAAATGAAAGCAGCTTGGGCCCAAATAAATAAATGAACCTTAATATAAGGGATCTTCGTTTTAAGTCGCGTTAGATACGTGTAAATAGCATCAACTTTTCTCAGTGCATCATCTTGATCGGTGATGCTGTTTACTTGTGGTTCAGGTTTAATTGAAAAGTGAACAGTGAATTTGGTATCCTCTCTATCTTTTTGAAGATACTTCTCGGCATATCGTATAATTGGATCGCTTACACTTATTAAAACATTAATTTCATCATCATTTAAAGGTTTTCTATATTTTGTAGAAATATTCCAGTGATTAGAGGCACGAATATTCTCATTTATCTTTTCGTATTTCCAATATTGACCATTCTGATACATATATAACTTCAAACCCTCAAAATAATTAGCTGAATGTCCTAGAATGAAAGAGAGAGAGGGATGAGGCTTACACTCTTTTAATAAAAGTGTTGTTTCAAAGTGAGTTTCATAAATTGTTTCAATTGTAGTTGTTAATTCGTCCTCTATAATTAACCATTGATCTTCAGATGGTAAACCTTCTTTGAAGTAATTAGAAAAATCTAAACAATAATCAACGTTATTTTTATCCTTAGGAGCTGATTTACTAAATATGGCTAATGAATAGTCATGAGGAGGTTCAATAGATTGAGAATTTGTTAATAATCTCGTCATTATCTTAATTAAATCTTTATTAGAGGAAAATAATAATCTGGTGTCTTTCCCCAACCTTATTTTGTACAGAAGATTATCAGAATCATTGCTTAAATGCCCTGTTAATTTTTTCCACACATCGATGGATAATTCAACTCCGACCTCCTTGAATATTATATCTATTTCATTCTTATTCAGATCTGTGAAGTCATCCTTAGCTAGGAATAACAACAAAATTAGCCTATAATAATGCTTTAATGCAACTCCTGGAGATTTTATGTTGTTGAATGCATTGAGAAATTCATCTGGATATTGTTTTAATTCTATAGGACTCTTCCGATCAAGAATCATTTGAAATGATCTCTTAAATCGACTTCTATGAGCTTTAAAAGCAAGAGTTAAAGATGAAAGTTCATTAGAACGAGTATTAATTCTCTTAAAACTCAAGAAGTTTGCACCTTTATGTATCATTGATTTACCAAAGAAAAAATTTCTCTTAATTATTATGAATTTTGTTTATGTCATCTAGAATCAGTTAAGTGCAGTTAGATTGAAAAATTTTAGATTATATATTTTTATTCTTAAATGGTATATTGTGTTGTTAAAAGTTATTTTTTTTCTCATTAACAGAAATTACTTATTTAGGTTTAAATTAACTATTACAAATTTGTTTAGGCAAATAAAACAATCCAGAATAATTATATCGATATGCAAAATAATTCGTAGATGATTTTCTAATGATGTCAATAACTTATACATGAATCAGGAGTCTTTACAATGCCCTTTAATCGAAAAGCATTGTTAGTTTCAATATTTTTCTTACTTATCTCATTAATTGGTGTTGGTACTGCTGGTTTCTTGAATTCAAATTTTGGGACTGTAGATGTCGAACCAGTTTCAATACCCCATAATGGAATTCGACTTAGTGGGATAATATATAAGCCAAAAAGTGTTTCTCCAATGACTCCTTATCCCGCGGTAATTCTAACACATGGAATTGGGAGCTCCAAGGAATATGTAACTGGAATTGCTTTGGAGCTCAGTCGTAGAGGGATTATATCTTTGGCAGTTGATGAAATAGGTCATGGTAATTCAGGAGGATCTTTTGGCTCTACTAATGATGCGACTTTGGGAATTTTAGCAGCAGTCCGATATTTAGAATCCCGCCCTTACGTGAATAGCTCAGCTATAGGTCTTGCTGGTCACAGTCTTGGAGCAGGGGCAGTACGTGCTACAAGTATCAGTCATGGTAATATCAGTGCTACAGTTTTAATTGGTGGGGGATTAGGAGAGATGGTTGAGGATGTGGCTTATGGGGTAATTAATGCAACTTTTCCAAAAAATCTCCTAATTGCTATAGGTACTCAAGATATTCTATTTGATATACCTTCAATAAGAGAGACTTTAGCCCCTGTGTTTAGTACTGATGGGATGGTAGAGCCAAATGTTCAGTATGGCAGTTTCTCTACAAATACTGCTCGTAAGCTTGTCTTAACATCGACTATACATCTTGCAGAAACATTCGATCCTCTAATTGTTTCTGAAATTATCCAATGGATGGGGCGTACTCTCAATCCTCCAACTCATGTTCAACTATCTTCCTCAGACTTTCTTTTTATTATAAGGGACCTTGCGATTATTGGTGGTTTTATTGCGTTTATCGGATTTATTTGTAGCTTTTCTGTAATATTAAATGCTTTCTTTGATGTTCCCCAAAGAGACCTCAAAAAGAAGGATGAATTGTTTCATGAAAACTGGAAGATATTGCTTCTTTGGAGCTGTCTCGGGGCCGTTCTATTTCTACCTATGATGATGATTGGTTTTTTCATTCCTTTCCCGCCCTTACTATTTGGAACTTCACTTGTCTGGTGGTTATTCATATGGGGAGTGTTAGGGCTGATATTGATTAGATATTTTCTTCCTAAACTTACTAAAATTGTCCCAAATATAAAAGAAAAAGTTAAAATCTCGCTTAACAGACGAGAGATACTAATTGTAACATTTTTAATCGTTATAATTTATTTTACTAGTATTTCCATAAAAACAGTCTTTAGGATAAATTTTCAGATTCTAACTCCGCTATTTGGAGATTTATTACCTATCTCACGTTTATTCATCTTTTTTATATTCGTACCATTCTTAATATTCAATTTTTATGCTGATGGTTTATTCTTCTATGAATATTTTCATAATCGAGAGGGAGAAGATATAAAATCGTCAATATTAACATTTTTCAAGATTGTAGGCGTAAAAATAGCCCCTTTTATATTTATCCTCATAATACTCTATGCTCCATTATTCCTGTTTAACCAAAAAATTGTACCAGGATTTTTAGGACTCATTCTAGAGTTTTTATGGGGTATTATTCCTGTTATCTTAATTCCTTCAATTTTTACAGAATGGTTTTATAGATTAACTCGTTCCACTGGATCAGGAGCTCTCTTTAATACTTTAATCATCGCATGGATCATTGCAGATACATTCACTCTTGGGGGATTTCTATAATTTTCATTCCTATCTATTTTCAGCGAGTGACTCATGAATGCAAAAATATTATTTTATATGTTCTTGATGTATGAAATTCATGCTGATAATATATAATATGAGGTAAACAGCCCATATCTTCGTCAACGCACTCTGTTAGCCAGTTTCAACATTTATCCAATGAAAAGGGGAATCTAAGCTTCAGAAGGTCTTCTGTAAAATCTTTGAATTCTAGCTCATCATAAGAATTACATACTCATCTTCCTCTTATTGCCATTAAGTTAGTAAAAGAACAATTCTGATTCTTTTTGCTGTAATTCAAAGATTATTAAATTATTGTATCCTCCTAAGAAGTTAGAAAATTTAATATAATTTAATAATTACTACTTATTCTGTTTATTTGAGGTGATAAAATGACAAGTGAGTCTGAAGAAAAAAAAGAAAAACCAAAAAATCTTTTAGGAGAATTTAAAGAATTTCTCAAGAATTATAAAGTTTTGGGATTGGCGGTAGCTTTCATTATGGGTATTTATTTAGGTGCCCTTGTTCAGGCATTAGTGAATGATCTTATTATGCCTATTTTTGAATTCATTCCGGGATCGGATGTCCCTTGGAATGAGATTGTTTTTTCAATTGGCAATGCTGACTTTCTAATAGGCCATTTTCTTGGAGAATTGATTACATTCGTCATAATAGCGTTTGTTATATTCCTTATCGTGAAACTAGCTTCAAAATATGATATTGACTAATTACTCAAGAATATGCAATCTAATCTTCTAGATTGAAATTCTCGTAATATTTTGAACTAACCCTAGAATCCTACTAAATTTAACAAATTTATTTCCTTCAATTCTAGACCTATTCTATATCGAAATTCCTAATGGATCAATTTTTTTCGCATCCAGCTTGTCTGGGATTAGTAATGTCTCTCTATTCTTCTTTTACTGCCATTGTGGTTCCTTTCTTTAATTAAACCAATTTTTTTTGAATATTTATAGATCTCCATCCTCTAATCATCCAAGTTAGGAATTTAACTCTCGTTCCCAAAGTTCTGATGAAAACCATCCTTGATTTCTTTTATCTTCAAGCAATTGATCAGTAACATCAGGAAAATACTTCATGTCTCCGCCAATCATATGTTTTCTCATTACACATTCTGGTATAAGTTTTAAAATATCCTCTTGAATTATTTTTACTTCATGAACATTTGCAACTTGGAAACCAATCAGGATTATAGGTCTATCAACCACCTGCCACGAAACCCAAAAATTATCCTCGTGGACATTGCGAATCATCTTTTCTATTGAATGTCGAACTTCTCTAGTAATTTTGGGAAGTTCTAAGACGAAAATTACCATTAATCCTTTTGAAATCGCTCCAGGATTCATTAAAATAGTTGTATGAATCATTTTTCGTTTATTCAGTGAATTTAGTCTTTTTTTGATTGTTTTAACACTAAGATGGGTTTTTTTTGCTAATTTACTTAATGACATCCTCCCGTTCACACGTAGGTGATAAAGAAGTAACCAATCAATTGGTTGTAAACTCTCAAGTCTATCCTTCGGTTTAGTTGTATCAACTGTTAATGGTAATAGGATAGGTAAGATTTCGAGATCAGTTAAATTACCAAGAGAATGCAAGTGATCACTAAACTGGGCCAATTCTTCATTACTTTGATACAAAGCTACTACAAAACCAGAATTTAAGGACACACCGACCGCAGAAACTAATGAATAATTACCAATCCGATTAATTGTTTCCTCTGAAATTTGATTTGAAAATTGAAAGGAGATAATTGCTGTACTAAACTTCAAAAGAGCTGGATTGAATTGGATAGTAAATCCTAATATGATTTTTTGATTGATCAAATTTTGGATGCGGTTTTTAATTGTATTAGGGGAGACTTTGGCCTTTCGTGCCAGTTCGGAGTATGATATTCTGCAATTATTTGAAAGTACTTGCAAAATGAGCTTATCAAGGCTATCCATGTCATCTAATCCTATATAGAGTTTGTAGATTATTTGATAATGAAGAAAAGAATGCAAGTTTTGATATTTTGTTCTTAGAACTTTCCCTATTTTTGCAATAAGAATTTGCCAAAACTTCTTTTATTAATTACTATTAAACTATCATGCTTTTAACATACGGAGATGATTAAATGATATTAATATGGAATTTTCAATCAATTATAACTGGAATACTATTTGGAATCGGTCTAGCTGGAGGTTTATTCTTTATTGCAGAACCCCTAGTACAGAATATGCAGCAAGAGGATCCTGATGATGAATTCATCAATTCTAAAATGTTTATGCTTCTCATGAAGTACCTTATGCCGATCCTCATAGTGATTGGGTCAGGATTAATAATTGGCCCTATTTTTACTTGGGGATATAAACAGGTTCTTCTTCAAGAGAGTATTTTGGGATTTGAACCAGGATTAGCTTTTGTTCTAGGAGTCCTTGTGTTTTCTTTCGTTTTAGACTTGTTAGTGTTTTTAACAAAGACACCATTTCCATTCTTCAAGCTAATAGCTAATACTTGGATGTTTCTAACTCTTGGATTATTACTCCACCTCCTCTTAAAGTAATTGTTAAGGATTTTTTACTAAAATTGGGGGAACACAATTTTTTTTAGAGTGTGTTTCTTTTTTTGTGCGATCTTGGAAAAATAAAAGAGAATACATACTCCAGAGACTATGTTAGTTTTTAATTCAACGACATGTTCTTTATTAGTTCTTTAACTATTTCACTCACTACAATAGCTCAACTAATACATCAGGATTCATCCTGAGCTCAATACTAATCTTAACACTTTTCGTGATATTAAGGGCTAGAAGAAAGAAATAAAGTGCTTTTCGCAATATTTTTTATATTGAGATATGCTTAAGGAATACTTTTCATTTGGATAATGGTGCTTAATTCGGTAAGCGTTCCATTGAACAGTCAAAACCTGTTCCTTTTGTTTTAGAGTTTTCTTTAAATCCGAATCCACGATAATAGGCTTTTAACCTAGAAATCTCTTTATCAGTTGGTTTTCTTTGAGGATTAATAAAGGGCATAGCATGAAGAGCTAAAACAATTCCTTCTTCATCAGCAAACCTGATTATCTCATTCAAGATATATGTAGCAAGTCCATTTCCACGAAATTCTGGTTCAATCCAAATAGTCCCTATATAACATTCATTTTCTTTGGGCAGCCATGTTAGCGATACACTCCCAACCATGTTAAAATTTTCAATATATACTTCACCAATATCTATAAAACATCTTAATGTTATTTTTTGGTCTATGGCTCTTTTTAATGAAATATCCTCTCCCATAAACACCTGATCAATGCTATGCATATTAAAAATGTGAGATCGATTATTAATTTGGAATTCGACATTAATATCCCAATAATTAAAAGATGAAAAATCTTGAATAGTTTCTTTGACAGAAAACATAAATAAGCTCCTTTGATATATAAAAGATATAGATCACTCAATTCATGAGATAAGATAATAGAATGAAATAAAAGAGCATTCATGAGCTCAAATATCTCTAATACTGTTCCCAACACATATAAAGACGAATACTTTGAGTTCCTATACCTCTTAGATTGTTTCTCTTAATTTCATGTTGAAGGGAATAGCAATGATGTTTTTTTCTAGTTCTACTACATCATCATTAGAATGATCTCTTGTGTAAACTCATTTTAATATAATTATTCATGCTTGTTTTCAAGATATATTTTCAGAATTCAACTATTTAAGGCTTTTGGTATTCTATCACCTTTATTCTTATGATATTTAAAATATATTCCTCCAAGAGTTTTTATAAGAATATAATGTCTGAATTACGATGAGATGTGGGAAAATAAGCCTATGATGAGAGGATAAAGGTTGGATTTCCTTTATTTTGTATTTACTATCGGGAGTCAATTAATAATATACAGAGATTTTTAGAACGAAAATCTTTGAATTATTAATTCGATGATTGTTTCAGAGGAAATTTGTCTTAGATTGTATATTTATAACCTCTTAGATCAGCTATTAATACAAATATCAGTTAAACATACGAATTTCAGTTGTGTTTAGAAGATGTCAAGATTTCTGAATGGAATGTTATTGGTCTAAAAATTTGAGAATTCCCTTGTTTTAGTGGATAAAGTGACAAGATTAAATTGTATCTTAAAATTATAGTATAGATGGCATTCATTGGATTGAAATGTAAGAAGATAACAAAAATTGATGTTTCGCTTTTTTGTGAATTCAAGTGGTCAAACTTAAACCACAGAACAGATAGTCAGCTTAATAACCGAAATGAGTTTTTTGTGTATAACAACCACAATATTCGAACTGCTAACGGAAGTCAGTCGACAGGCCCCATACTTTTTTGAAGTAGATTTGATAGAAGGGGAGTGGAAAGGGAATTAATCAAACAAGAATTGCTGAATGAGAAATAGATTATTTGTGATCGAGTAACAACTCAACATTCTGATCAATTTATAATCAGTTTATATTCTAATCTCACAGAATTCTTCGGAAAAGTATTCTAGTGGCTTTTTCTGGACCTTCCACATACACTCAAGTAACAAGCAGTTTTTAACCAAAATAAGATTATCGGATAATATTCTAAATTAACGATTATCTGTCTTTCTTACTCCATAATCTCGATTTCTTTATTGAAATGCCTATTAAGACCACTACGATAAGAACTTCTATTAATAAGAACCCTGAACCTCGTTCAGCTGCAAATTCTGTTTCAGTAGTAGGTGTAAGAGAAGAGAAAGGTGTAAAACTGGAAATCGGTAGGGTTTGGGTTGCAGGAGGAGTTGTTGGACTAATAGTGATAGGAATTGTTGTAGTAGTTGTAGGAGGAATAAAACTTTCCACTGTTAATATAATGGAAGCTCTAGCAATATGACCCACAGTATCTATAGCAATAATGGTAATATTATGACTCCCTACAGATAGGTTGGAGAGCGACGATCCACTGGAAATTGCTGTTGTATTGGCTATTCCATCAAGATAAATAGTAACAACACCATCAGAAACAAAATAGTCCAACATGACACTATTTTGAATATAAGTTGTATTATTAGGTGAATTAAGAATCACGATAGGAGCAGTGGTATCTACACTGAAATATTCTTCGCTAAAAGCTTCATTCCCTACACTATCATTGAAATAAATCTGAATTCGGTAATTGCCATCAATCAATGTTATACCTAGGTTTTCCCATCTTCCCGCGCTAGGATTATAATTCAGAGAATAATTGGACGACCAAGAAAGGCTTCGATACCTGTACCAGGCCTTATGAACGATTGTGGAGTTTGTAGCAAGAATTATTATTAGAGTAGTTTTGTATGTTGTGTTACTTGGACTAATAATGGTCACCGTTGGGCCAGTTGTATCAATACTGAACCATTCCTGCCTAAAAGCTTCATTTCCTACACTATCATTGAAAAAGACTTGTATTAAGTAACCTCCATCGCCCCATGTAGGTGTTTCTGCTTCCCATCTAGCATTATTTGAATCATATATCATCGAATAGTTTATTGACCAAAAGCCGCTCATATAACGATACCATGCTTTGTGAACTGTACTTAGATTGGTGGCATAAATCGGAACAGATAATAATGAATAGGTGATATTGAGGGGAGAAACCATACAAACTAATGGTGGTGTCCTGTCTATAAAGAGGGTTAGTCTATAAGTATTACTTTGATTTTTCTCATCAAAAGCCACAATTTTATAACTATGCCATCCTTCTGGTTGATCATTTAATGTTATACTTGTTTCTGATGTTGTTGTGAGGTAGATTCCCTCTCGAAATATAGCATACTTTTCTATTCCATAATCATCAATTCCAATCCACGAAAAAGTTGGATTTCTATTAGTTGTCGTTCCATTTGTTGGACTACTAATTAAAACACTTGTTGGTCTTTCATCAAGAGCAAACCAGTTTATTGATCTATTCAAACTATCCATTCTGTCAATTTCGTCATCCATTGCCTCCCAATTGAATGCACAATATATTACTTTGTGTGTTCCGTTATATTTTATTGCAGCACCATAGCTAGAATTATCATAATAGTTCAATATTACTGCTGCTCCAGTATTCGCATCAATATCACTCGGATAGTCATATTGGCCACTTCCTGCTCCAGCTCCTATAAAATACCTTTTTCCTTCAAAAATTTCGCCACTTACTCCTGAAATGTATCTATTATCTGTCACACTACGTGCTTGATGAACTGCATGGAGATAATTACCATAGAATGATGTTGTATTAATGTCATAACCAATATCTTGCCCAGAAATCCATAAATATCCCCCATTATCAAGGTAAGACTGAAGGTTACTTTGATCAATTGTTGTTAGTGTTGTTGAGGAGTCATTAGAAGTGAACCAAATAACAAGCTGATATTCTTTCAATTTATTCGCTGATGGACTTCCTGAAGTTTGAACGGAGTAATAGTCGAACCCTATACCTTCATAGAGTGATAATCTTTTTAATGTTCTCTCGTAATATTTCTCATGAATCTCTCCTATATCATCATCAACTAATAGTATTGGTTGATTGAAATTATCTGTATAAGTATTACTTATTGAAGTAAATGTTATATGTCCTTGAGAATCCACTACTTTTGCTACAAAGGAGATATTACCGTCAGGTAAAGCAGTAGTATTATACTCATACTCATAATATGTTCCTGTAAAAGTAGTATTTATCCAAGAATCATCTGCAATTTTACAATAAACTGCTCTTAGATCCGAATCTTCTGCATCAATCAGAATTCTATATTGTCCTGTTAGCTTCTCATTTTCAATTGGAGACACAAAGGAAGCAACTGGAAAACCACTTCCTGATGTTGATGTCAAGTAGAAGGTACCTGAACCCTTATTTGTAAATGATGTCTTTATCACTAAGTAATATATTCCACTTGTGTTTGGAGTGTAAGTAATATATTCATCTGCTCCAAATTCAAAGTTTGCTGATCTTGCAGCTAATATTGGCTCACCAAATTGATTTGGATCTGGTTCATATATAAATAGATCAAAATCTGCACCATTAGGAACGATTAACGCCAATGTATAGTTTATCCCTGCAGTTAAAGTTACATTTTGTGCCCAAACTTTACGTTTTCCAATTTCTTGGGATAATGTACCACTTACTTTTGTCCCAATTTCATATGTATTTTCGATTGCTTCAATGGCTGCATAAATATTCAGCCTTCCATACCCCTCCACAACATCTTTTCTCCCTCTATTATCTAGATATATTTCATTTCCAGTCATGAGAAGCAATTGCTTTACTTTAAACGGATTAGTCGCTGAACCATAACTGTTCTTCCAATAATCATATCCTCCCATAGCTTGTATTAATAAGGCTAATGACCCAGAAACAAATGGGCAAGCCATTGATGTCCCTTGAATATTAGTGAAATCATTTGAAATTTTATCGCTCCAAGTATGATTTTTTGAATCTGCATCATTACTATCAACTTGAAGTATAGCACCTTGAGTTCTTTCACCTCCAGGAGCAACGATGTCAGGTTTCGAAGTATTTGACATCTCTCCAGGGCCTTCTGAAGAATATGCTGTTATTCTATCATAATCATCTAATGCTGCTACAGTAATTACTCCATTAACCTGTCCTGGACTGAAAATTGAATTTTTTCCTTGGCCGTCATTACCTGCCGAAAGAACTACTGTAACTCCTGAATTCACTAAAGCTGCTGCTGCAGAATCAACAGAAACAACTGTTTCAGAAAAACCAAAGGATCCAGATGCAATAGCTATATGGTAAGTAGCTTTATTACTTTTAATCCAGTTAAATGCTTCGATTACATCATCTGATGTACCAAAACCAGTCTGATCGAATATTTTAACTCCCACAAGCTTCACATCTGGTGCCACACCTGCAAAACGGCTATGATCATCCTTAGGATCAGGATATGGATATTTATTTACACCTGCTAAATCTAGCATTCCTCCACTGACTCCACAACTTACGCCAAGCCCGACTTCCCAATAACCGAAATCTTCCGATGATGAGACAGTATGACTTAAAGTCATATTCGAGTTACCAGAGGTGTCATTTGCTACCAATGTGCCGTTTGGAGCATATAATTTGAGTTCTGTACCTTCTGCAGATAGTGTTCCCCGCCAAACATAGCTTATATCTATTGTACCTGTTCTATTTACCCAAATAACATACGTAAATGCACCTGAAGCAATTCCTCCTGGATTGTAACTATAACTCCAAGTAGTAGCAATCCTTCCGTTGTCATAGCTATTATTATATTCATTTGCAGCAACTATCCCAGAAACATGAGACCCATGTCCAACATAATCCTCTGGTGTCGTTGATCCATCTTCAGTTGCATCATACCACCCAACTATCTTTTTACTCCAATTCTGATCTTCATATCCAGGTGAAAAAGCTAAGTGTGAATCATCAATACCAGTATCTAGAACTGCTATTGCCATATTAGGATCGCCTGTATAATTCAAATTATCCCATACGTGTGTTCTTATCATTGCAAGATGGGTAGCTACATCAGAATTTCTTATGGCTGGTAAATCTTCTTCTATTAATTCTATACTTGATTTTACTTGCTCAGAAAATGCTTTTAACCTCGAAATATCTATCTCTCCGCTAAAACCATAGACAGTATTTTCAGGTTGATCCCAAATGTATTGGACTACCCCTCCGAAGTTTTCAAAAAGTAATACTGTGTCTTGAAACTCATTAGTCTTTGTAGAAACTATTACTGAGATTCGATTGCCTTTACAAGATCTTTTTGTTATTTTTTTCTCTAAATCATCAGTAATTCGATTTTCATTCTTATCCAACTTTTCTATTTGGACTTTTTTCATTTTATCAATGTCAATGAGATAATCTTGACGCATGCTTGAATTGGATTGTTTATCAGGATTTGATAATGTTTCAGATGGCAGAATATGAGAAGTTAGTAACTTTTTTCTATTACTGAAAGAAAATAAATTTTGGTAGTTTAGTTCTTTTTCTTCTAAGGCAACATCATTAAAGAAAAGAGAGAAAATAGAGAAGCTAAAAAGACCTAGTAAAAATACAGCAATTAATTTTGATTGTAATTGCGTTATTTCACTATGAAGTGTTGCTAGATTAAGATTACACCCAAAAAAAGAGTTCTTTCTGGCAAACAATTGTTATCTCCTGCTCATATTAGATTATTTTTCTAATTATAAAATATTCCCAATTAATGAATTGTTTTGGAGATACTTGAACCAAATTGTTATTATCCGAAAAGGAATTGACTTATAGTTAATCTAATTCTTGGATTATTAGGTTATAGCTATCATGCACTGAGAAGAGTTGAAAAGGAAAATAATTATGTTCCGGTTTCTCAATCCATTACCTTCAAACTTGAGACTAATCGAAAAGGTATCTTATTCTGCAAATGAAGGAAAATCAATTGAATATCCTATAATCATAACTAACACAAAAGATCATTTTGAGGGAATCAATAGAGACTATCTGTATATTCAGAACTGCTTCGGCAAGAAGGGAGTGGAATGGCAATTAGTCAGAAAAGAATTATTAACTGATAACCAGAACTTTTATGATTGAATGATCATTTAATTACCCGACCAATCTATTATCAATCTCCATTTTAATCTTAAGAAATTTTATGGAAAAGGCTTTTAGTACCTTTCACAGGTGATTCAAGTGATTTCAAGAGAGCGAATAGAAAATTCTATTTTACATCGTGAAATTGACCGTATTCCACGAGACCTTGGTGGCCCTGTAAGTGGGATCTCAACCATTGCGTATGAAAAATTATTAGATTTTTGGAAGATACCACATCATGACATTTATTTTTCAGATTTAATTCAGCAATTAGCAGTCATAGATGAAAGAGTATTAACAAAGCTGAAGGTGGATACTCGTCATATTAGAATGGAACCTCCTAAGCGAGAAGAACTCACAAGTGATGGTAAGATAGCTTCATTCTATAATGCATACGGTATAAAATATCAACCTATAGGAACTTCAAAACATAATATCTTGTATTATGAAATGGTCTCTTATCCCCTTGCAGAAGCCTCTTTGAAAGAAATAAAAGAGTTTGAATTACCTTCCCCTAATGAAGAATGGTTTAAAGGGTGTGAAAAGAAAGCTAGGAACTTCTGGAAAAAAGGCTATGCGGTGATTGCTGATCCAATGTCTGGTGGTATACTTGAACAAACAATCGGCCTCAGAGGCTTTGCTACATTTCTTTCTGATCTATATGCAAATAGAGAGATTATTGAAGAGCTCTTAGATCAGAACCTAACAAACCAGTTAGAAATTTGGGAAAATTGGTTAAATGAAATAGGAGAGTGGGTATCGATTGCGATGTACGGTGATGATTATGGTACCCAAGAGCGGCTTTTACTACATCCGGAAATGTGGCAAGAATTAGTTAAACCTAGGGTTAACTCATTAATTCAAGCTATAAAAAGGAATTTTCCTCATCTAAAAGTACAACTTCACTCCTGTGGTTCAGTTACAGAAATTATTCCTGATCTGATTGAAATTGGCTTTGATATTCTCAATCCCGTTCAGCCTACCCGAAGAATGGATCACGCTATTTTAAAACAAAAATATGGATCTAAACTCTGTTTCCATGGTGGAGTTGATATTCAGGAAGTCCTACCTAGAGGGTCACCCTCAGAGGTTGAAGAGGAAGTTAAAAGAATCCTCAATACCCTTGCTAGTGATAATACTGGTTATATTTTCGCCATGGCTCATAATATTCTCGCTGATGTCCCTCCAGAAAACATTTTAGCTGCTTTCAACTTATTAGATCGTTTCCAAAATCCCTGATTTGAAGCAAACTTATCAGCTTTATTCTTTTAGTGAGGGAAACTGACTAGCTAAAAGAAATGTAAAATAACTACCAGGACCAATTTTATCGATTGGTAGTAAGTTAATTTTATTATCTTCTTGAAATTTAAAGATGAATTCATTGAGTTCTTTTCGAAAGAGAGCACCAGTTTCTTCATCCATCATCCCCACTGAAATGAACTCCTTTCCAGAGAACAGATTCTGAATAAATTTAGCGATCTTCCTTGTCTTATAGTTGAGAATATTCTCCAAATTACGTTGAATTGCTAGTAATGCTGTTTTCATAAAAATTAAATCGGTCCGTAGTAATGCATTCTTAATTGCTGTTTCAAAATCTCCAAATTTGTGAATTGGAATTTCAGGATTTAGTCTCCAATAATTTAAGTTGAAATTTCGGTTTGTTTCTGTTTTCGAAATCTGAACCAAATTTAAATCCAACATTTTGCTGAGATTTCTTGTAATAGTGGACGCGTCTTTGTTCATAAGCTTCACAAATTGTTTAACGGTTAATTCTTTATAGATTATTAAATTCCAAGCTATTAATGCTCTAGTTTCTGTTTGAAAAAGACTTTGGAGAGATTTACGAAGATCCTCAATCTCTTTATCATTTTTTGTTCCAGCCATTTTACTTATTCCTGAAATTGTGTTTATTTAGACTTATTCGAAAGTATTATATATGCATTGTGAAATTGAGTGCATGTTGCATGCAACCAATTGCACAATACATCTAAACTAAAAAAATGTTAAAAGGTTAGAAAAATGAAAAAGAAAGAATTATTAAGATCCTTAGAGGAAAATACTAAATATTTTGACATCTGTTACTGGAAAGAACGAAGAAAGAATCCGAATTCACCTGATTTGGATAATTGGATCCATAGAAAAAGAAGAAGATTTCAAGAGTTAGGGTACGGTGAACGAAATGGACGATGTTAAGAAAGAAAATTTTGAAGGGTATCTAACGCTCTGGACTGGATAGTTAATATCCTTATTTGGGTCTGGTGTGGTTTAATTTGTAACAGTTTGGTGAATATTAATAATTATCAAATTAAATTCGAAACTCGCTGAATTTGATAAGAGTTTGGTCAATAAAAGAAAATTTTCAGATTCTAATACTTCCCAAATCGCCTAGGGGGGGAATACTTCTTCCTTTTTTTATTTTTGAAGATATCTTTTTCTCAATACTAAAAAGTATTTTTTGAAGCTATAGTCAGGTTTTGAAAATACATTCTAATATTCGATTTTATTTTTGGGATAACTGATCGGGAAATGAGCAGCTCAACTCTCAGAACAGAGATTCATACTTTTTTTCGATCTATTTACGGTCTAATACTATTAGCCAGACCTGTAGATGGAGTTATTATCGGCAGCACTGGTGTCTTGGGAATGGTACTTGGTCTTCGTGTTTATCCATCCTTCACTCAAATAATTATGGGAATTATTGGTGGAATTCTCTTACTAGGTGCTATGGATACTTTTAATGATTACAAAGATATTGAAACGGACAAGATTTCCAAACCTTGGCGTCCACTACCACAAGAAACAGTTGAACCACGTTTTGCACTTTTTGCTGCGATTATCGAGACTATTCTTGCAATTCTGATAGGATTATACTTTTTTAAACTACAGGCTTTGTTCATAGGATTTATTGGAATAGTCCTTGCTATTGCATATTCTACATGGTTAAAGTTCTATAATAACTCTTATCTTATGAAAAATTTTGTAGTAGCTCTGAGTTTATCTTTAGCATTGATTACTGGTGCTCTTGCTGTGAACTCATCCCCTTCTATTGATCTTATTTTTATAATAACCCAAGTTCTTGTATTCATATCAGCTTTAGTATTTGAAATCCACAAAGATCTTGGAGATATTCAGGGAGATCTAGTACAAGGAGTGAAAACCATTCCATCTCAATTAGGAACCGATACAACGGTTCGTGTGCTTATAGTTGGCTATTTTATTGCTTGGATTGTTGCTTCCTCCTTTCTCATTTTTTTAGGAAATGATCCTATTTATCTTGGAATCATACTTTTAACAGCAGCCTTACTTATCTTAGTTCTGTATCTTCTTGCCAAAAATCCAGAAGATAATATTGAGCAGACACGAAGAATTACTACTCTAGTTATGGGAATGATCCTTCTTGGTTTAGCTCGCCTTCTGTTGTTGGGAAGAATCTAGAAAAAACACATTATCATCCATAGATTTAAGTTTTTGACCATTGATTAGATAAAAATCATCTCCTACTTTTAGAACTATTATATTTCGCTTATTCTTCTTATAGATTGTATTGTTTATTGAAGAGGATTCAGCTTGGATTTTTTCGTTGCATTAATCACAATTTAAAAATTATCCTTTCTCTAGAACTTTCATCCAAATGATTTGGCTAAGAAAATCGCTATCTTTCGCTTTGTTATTGGCATTATTCTGTATCCTCGCTAGTACTACCAGATCAATATCAGCATGTACAATTTTTACTGTATCAAAGGGAAATAAAGCATTTTTTGGCAATAATGAGGACTGGTATGACCCAGATACATATATCTGGTTTGAACAGCCAAAAGAAGGAAAATATGGGGGAGTATTTCTTGGTTTTGGTAATTATTTTCCTCAAGGAGGTATGAATGAGAAGGGGTTGTGTTTTGATGCCAATGCATTACCGGAAATGCCATTAAATAATCACCCTGAACTCCCATACTCTCAGGAATGGATTGTCAAACAAATCATTGATGAATGTGCAGACATTTCAGAGGTTCTTCAGCTTGCAAAAGAATTCAACTGGGGAACTTCAATGGCCTACCAAGTTCATCTTGCAGATGCCTTGGGGAATGCAGTTGTCATAAGCCCTGGAACTGACGGTGAACTCAACTTCACTCGAAAGAATGTGGGTGATGGTTTTCTTGTTTCAACGAATTTCAATGTAGGATATCCTAGGAATGGTTGGACCCCTTGTTGGCGTTATCCAATTGCTTCCGAAATGTTAGATAGTATTGATCACGAGGATAACCTCACTTTGGAGATTTTGCGAGATATTCTCGACGCAACTCATCAAGAAGGAACATACGCGACAAAATATAGTAATATTTTTGATCTTGTCCTTCGAGACATCTATATTTATCAAAATTTTAATTACACTAATGTAGTCAAGCTAAACCTCGAAGAAGAATTAGCAAAAGGGAAAGAAGAATATACTCCGATTAGTGATTTATTCTCACATATCACAAATGGATTGGGATTAACTGCAACTACTTCAGATATCATGACCTCTGTATCGTCTTTAACTTCTTCTCAAGTCACATTACCTCAAAGAACTATAGGAACTCCTTTATATTTCTTATTTCTGTCCATTCTTGTTTTGATCTTAATTCGGCGTAGACATTAATACTCAATCTTTTATGCATCTTTAGCAGGTTTCTTTTACATTGAATACCAACAGATGAGAAAAAAACTGTTGGGTATAATAGCGATAACTGGGAAGACTAAATCATATATTAATAAATTCACCAAGTTAATTCAAAACCGTTTCTCCTTGTGTAATTTATTCTTCATGGAGTTCTGTTGTCCCATATAGTGATTCATAATTAATAACAATGCTGGTTGCAAATCTCCAATATAATTATTGTACTTTTAAAATGGTGTTAATTTACTATTGGAAGCTAAATCTGATTAAAATGGATTTTTAAAATGATTTCTTAATTTCATCATCGTATAAACTAAAGAAAAATTCAATACTCATCATTCTTGGATTACCTAGAGATGTACATCTGTCACAACATCAGTAGCCCACTATTTCCATTATCTACCTCTATAATAAGATATTTATACTTGAGTCTAATTGACTATATTCAAGTCAATTAGACTTGAGTACAATATCTTAATAAAGTAATGAAATCAATCTGTTGGAGAAGTGTTATGAGTACTAATAAACGATCAATTTCTCCTAAAAAACGAAGATTGGAACAAGAACGGAAATATCGTCGAGATGCGATTATTAAAATTGCTGAAAAATATTTTATAAATCAAGGATATGCAGAAACCATGGTTGACAAGATTGCAACTGAAGCGGGGTATAGTAAGGCAACTATCTACAACTATTTTGATTCTAAGGATGATCTTTTTATTGCTGTTGCCTCTAAAGCCTTTGAAAAACTATACCTTATATTTGAACGCACTCTGAATCAACCTGAAACCAAATTTGAACTACGATCTCTTGGAGATGCCTATGTTATCTTTGTTGATGAATATCCTGATTATGCAGGACTATTTGATCCAAGTCGATTAAGCATGGCTATCAGAAGAATGATCGAAAAGGAAGAGACAAATCAACCATTGACTGAGAGTGAAAAAGAGTTTAGGAACTACCAATTGAAAATTGAGAAACTTATGGCAAATGTAGTTCTGGAAACAATGAAAAATGCCGGAGTTTCGTCAAAATTAGATCCTTTTTCTGTTTTAATGGCTCTTAGTACGCTTGATTCAGCCATCAGGGAATTATTGGTGAGAGGATCTCGTGAATATTTAGATGTTTTATTCAACATTATTGACAAGGGATTGAAGCATTATGACGATTAGATACTGTATTCTAGCCTTTTTGACGAGGTTGGAACAAAATCATGAAAATTTTAATTATTTTAGGTGCTAGAAAGAACGGTAATACGTATCACACTAGTTTTGCTTTGATTCAAGAAATGAAAAAACTCGGCCAAGTGGACGAGGAGTATTTATTTCTCAGAGATTATAACTTGAAATTCTGTTTGGGATGTCGTACTTGCTTTGACAAAGGAGAATTCTCGTGTCCCCAAAAAGATGACTTATTGTCAATTGTAGATAAAATAAAAAAAGTGGATGGTGTTATTTTTGCGAGTCCTGTCTTTATGTCTGATGTTTCAGGAGAAATGAAAACACTCATTGATCGTATGGCGTATGTAAGCCATCGTCCAGCTTTTTTCACAAAATGCTCATTCATCATAACTACAACTTATGCTGCAGGTAACAAGCATGCTCGAGATTCTCTTGGGGCTGCAACTTTTGCTTGGGGATTTCATCATGTAGGGGCGTTAGGGCTGAAGATCCCTTCTGTAAAAGGTTCACCTGATTTAACAAAAGATCAAAAACAAATTAAAAAAGCAGCCACTAAGTTTTTTGCTGCTATTGATAAAGAACGGTTTAGATCGCCGTCTTTGCTATCCTTAGCTGTATTTAAAGTTCAACAGAGTGCTAATAGAGACCATTCATATAAGGATACTTTAGATTATGACTATTGGGCAGGGAATGGTTTCTTAAATCCAAAACAGAAATTTTTCATTGATATAAAGGCCAATTGGATGAAAAGAATCATTGCTAGCTTTCTGGGGAGAATTATTCTGAATATTTATAGCTGAAATCCGAATGGAGGAAAATAAATGTATAATACAAGCTATTCTATGATTAAAATAAATGATTCTGTAAAGAAAGCGATGCTGATAAGTTTGGGGATATTAATAACACTGGTATTACTTATTGGATATCTTGTTCCTATTTTCATTACCCCTCATCTTGAAGGCCGGGGATTAGGACGGATCATTTTCCCTCTATTTATTATTGTAGAGATTCCAATATTGGTAAACTACTTCTATTTTCTAATCAACAGATTAGGATTAACATCAGATACTTTTTCAAAGCTTTTTTTCAAATATTATACTCCCAGTCTGATTTTCCACAGTGGGCTTTTCACAATTGTAGTAGGGTTAATCTTCATGCATAGTTTAATTGTAATTCAAAAATCAATCTATTGTCTTTTTTTATTATTTATCTTCGGCCTTTTATGGACGATTGAGTACTCCTTCTGGTTTATCAATTGGCCATTGTATCCTCGAAAAGATAATTTAATTGCAATCTTCCTATATTGGTTCCAATGGCTTGTACTATTTGGTTTGTTGATTGGCTTACCATTCCATGCTAAATCATGGAACTTATTCTGGGTGTGTGTATTTTCTCCCTTATCATTTGGGTCTCTTTTTCTGATAATTTCCCAAGAAATTCGGAACAGAAGAAAGGCCTCGAAAACTATTGGTAAATTTGAGCCGCAGAGCTTGGTTACTTAAGTGATAAATTGGTGATATTTATGGTACGTGCGCTAATTTTATACCATTCTCTTTTTGGAAATACTAAGGAAGTCGCTATGAGTTTAGCTTCTGGAATAGAAGAAGCTGGTGTCACAACAGACTGCCTTGGTATTGATGAGGTCAAGCTTAATCAGATATCAAGTTATAATTTTCTTGCCATTGGTGGACCTACTCATATGATAGGGTTATCTAAGGCAATGAAAGAATTCCTGAAGAAACTTAAATCTGTTAATTTACGGGAGGTGAAAGGTTTCAGCTTTGATACCAGAAATCCCTCTCGATTAAACAAAAAGAGATGGTTAATTCTTGAAAATAGTGCTGCGAGAAGAATTGAAGGAAGGATGAAAAAGATGAAGATGAGAATTATCAAACCACGCCAGTCAGCCATTGTTTTTGGTAGAGAAGGACCACTTGATTCTGACGTTGATGCCTCATTTAAGGCAATAGGAAGAGAAATAGGGAACATCCTTGGTTCATAATCCTTTCCAATAAAATCAATTGACAAGAAAAGAATCTAGGAACATTGCCAATATAATTACATTTATACACATTATATATAGCTGAATTAATGATTTTTTTGGAATTATTTCAACAAGATGAATAGGAGAGTAATCCAAATGGCTAGAAGAAAATACTCATTTGAACTAGAGATCTTTGAAAGTGGTTGTCCTTATCATAAAGTCGGTCAAAAGTTTATTTATCCTGAAGACAAAGCCAATATCTGTTCATGGCTTTTAGATAGTGCAAACACAATGATTCGTGTGTTGGAATATGATGGTTTGCTTCCTTGGGATTATTCAGGTACAATTTATGAAAAAAAGATTAATTCTGAAGGAGTGACCACAGAGTTCATTCGTTGTCCTGACCCCACATCGGCTGGTGTTGTTCTTAAAATCACCAGAAGGAAACTACCTCAATCTGAAGTAAAAACTACTAAGCCATAACTGGGAGAAAAGAAGCCAACTTTCTATTTCGGGGTAAGTGAATCACCCTAATTCTTTAGAATTTGGTTATTATATGTGTTTTTCCTGGTTTCACTGAAAATACATTATATTCGTTTATATTAAGTAATAGGAGCTTTAATTATCTCTACATACCTTCAAATGGCTACCTTTTTCCTACCCTTGCCTAATAGGAGATTCTTAAGAATCGTCATTTCTCACTTGTTAATGTGCTGTACAGTACTTTGACTTTCTTTTGGTGATTTTCATATGAGACGGGCGAATTACACAATATTTTCAGAAGGGAAAATAGGTTCATTAAAATTAAAAAACCGTCTAGTTCGTTCAGCGACTTGGGATCCGTCCATCTTGAGAAGTCGTAAGATGAACACCGAGGTTCTCAATCTTTATCAAGAAATTGCTCTTGGAGGGGTAGGCCTGATTATAACAGGGGGATTTCCTGTCTTTCAAGAACAACTAGCGAATATTGATTCTAAAAAGTGGATAATTAACTATTTTGACCTTAGGGTAGATGAAATTGAAAAATTACCTGAAATTGTACATAAGTCTCAACAAGATTGTAAGATAGTAGCTCAGCTTGAGAATGGAAATCTAACAGGTCGACCTTCTGTGATAAGCTCACCTTACTCAAAAAGAAAACTTAGATATCTTTCTCTGGATGAAATTAGTGATATTATCAATTCTTTTGTTGAAGCTATAATTGATATGAAAAAAACTGGGTTCGATGGTGTGCAACTTCATTCAGCACATGGTGGATTATTGAGTCGTTTCCTTTCACCTTATACAAATCGCCGAAATGATGCTTATGGAGGTTCAACATCGAATAGAGTAAGGATCATCCAAGAGATTGTAACCAAAGCTAGACAATCTGTCAGCGATTTTCCCATCCTGATCAAGATGAATTGTACAGATTACCTTGAAGGTGGAATAAGTATTGAAACATTTCCTAAACTAGCACGAAAGATTGAACAAACAGGTGTTAACGCTATTGAAATAAGTGGAGGTATGTGGGAGTGTTTGTTTAGAAATGAAGATGAGTTAGGCTTTCGGCTTGTCCCTGCACCCGAATCTCATACACAGATAAACAGTATCGATAATCAAAGCTATTTCCTGAAATATACAAAGAAACTAGACCTAGATATTCCTGTTATTTTAGTTGGTGGAAATCGAAACATTGAACGATTGGAGGAGATTGTTAAACAAGGAAAAGTAGAATTCATTGCTTTGTCTCGACCAATAATACGTGAACCTGATTTACCAAAACGCTGGTTAGAAGGACGAGGTGGGCCAACGACAGAGTGCATCTCTTGCAATTCATGTATTTTTGCTATGCTCATCCATCCAGGTAGATCTGAACCTGGTCTGGTCACTTGTGTTCACAAAAGTAACAAATCTTTGCATAAATTAGCTCAGAAGTGGCTTTCCTCTTGGGTGAAGAGAAATACAATAATATAACAAAGCTACACTTGAACAGACTTTTACTAAGATTAACACTCCAAATTTCAGCACTTTATACAATCAATCTTCGTGAGACATAATCATTAAGCTTCTTATTGCGAGGGAGACGAGAAACAAACGCATCCATTCCACATTCAGAACACTTTAAGCGGAGCATAAGATGATTAACAATGGCTGAAATACTATGAATGTGACACCAGGGACAAACAATTTCTATTTCTGCTCGCGATTGAAGATCTGATTCTTCTATAAAATTAGTAGTCAGAGAAACAACCTCCATTTATTCTCTTAAAATCAGGATTGAGGGAAAATTTTTCTAGTTTTGATAAATCAAAAACTCCACTATGAAATATGTTCGTAAATTCGCTCCATTTTTAGTAATTTTGAAACTGCAGAGACACCTCTGAGATTTTTAAGCTGTGAAATGAAGTTATTTAAGTCTTGTAAGCTCTTAGAAAGAACATCGAGCATAAACAGGTTTTCATCATCGGCTCGATAGAGGGATAAAAGTCTACTGTTACTTTTCTCTGCTTTACTGGGTAAATGCTCTATTTGGATATAATTCTCATAACTAGGTTCAAGATGAAATGTTATTACAGCTTGAATCTCGTAACCAAGATTTTCAGGGAATGTGACAACTTTGAAACCAATGATTATTCCTTTTTTCTGTAATCGTTTTATGCGATTCCTAACTGTACCCTCAGTTTTCTGAATAGACTTAGCTATGTCAGTGAATTTAGTTCGACCGTTTTGATCCAAAATTTCTAGAATTTTCCTATCAATTTCATCATAATACATAAATCTTCCTTCACACACCTTTGATAACACTATATCTATGCTTAAACATAGAAGAAGAGTAAGCTCTCTTAAGTTATTATGTAAATTACGATTAACGGAATTTAAAACTCAAGATGAACAAACTCAAATCAAATTGAGAAAAGATTCATCAGATTGCTAAAGGATTGTTTCATAAGAGCAACTGAACATGCGAAATTCGTAAGAAATATGATATTAATGAATTATAAAGTAATAATTATATTAAAACATTCAAAAAGTAATCAAAAGAAATCTCAGCTTGAGGTTTCTTTAACAAATTTGACTTAATCATTTAAATAATCCTATAAATTTTATCTTTTTAAGGAATTGAATAAAGGAAATGTAGCAAAATTATCCGTATAAGAGGATATTGTTACTATGAGGATATTAATTGTTGATGATAATACCACTTTCCTAGATACAATGGGAAAAATTTTACTTTTAGATCAACATGAAATCTCAACCGCAACTTCGGCGGAAGAAGCTCTAAAATTAATCCTGAAAGAAAAGTTCGATTTACTTTTAACTGATTTAAAGATGGGAGAATTGTCGGGTATTGATTTAATCAAAATAATTAGACAAAAAGGTATAGATTTGATAAGTATAGTAATAACTGGATACGGAAGCATTGATTCAGCTATAGAGGCAATGAGAAGTGGGGCTTACGATTATATGTTGAAACCATTTGAGATTTCCCCTTTAAGAGAAAAAATAAAAGAAGTACAGAAAGAATTGAAATTAAGGACAGTTTTTGCCTTTTCTCCCCTTGTAACTAAACAAAGTTTACCTGATTTCTCAATAGAGGATTCTCTCGATGAGTATGAAGAACCATACTTGGTAATTTCTAATGATGATCCCCAGAACATTAGCGATTTATATAAATTAAAAAATGAGGTAAATATTCAATTAGGATTCAGTGAGGAAGCCAACGAAATCCCTCCAACAAAGCTACACTTATTAAAACATCAAATTGAGAAATTTTTGCAGGAAAATGAAAAAGGAACCATTATTTTTAAAGGATTAGAAGAACTTTATCGAGTACACAACTGGAGCCACTTTAAAGGATTTATCGATGAACTAGGCCACCTCTTGCTTGAATCAAATTTCACGCTTATTTTTTTAATTGAAGAAAAAAATCATGAGAATGCTGTTTATCAACCGCTGATCCATGATGCCCTCTCATTACTTTCAATTCACACATTTAATAGTATCATTAGTCTGATTTCCCATCCTATAAGGAAAGACATTATAAATCTATTAAAATCAGATTCAAAGTTAAATTTTAATAAAATCCTTGAAGAATTACAGGTTAAAAGTTCGTCCTCCTTTGCTTTTCACTTAAAAAAATTAGTTGAGGAGAATATTATAGAAAAAGATGACAATTTATATTATCTTACATCCCGCGGGGATTATTTTGCTGAAATCATATTCATCTTAGAAAAAATCGGTTTTGTTGATCCAGGATCAAAAATAAAGATTTTTAATCATACTGGGAGAACGACAAAACTCTAATCCCTCAAAGGGTCATAGACTAAATTCAGAAACTTTTTCTTTAGTAAAATTCATCTTTTTTTAATCAAAATCACAATATTAGGTTGGTAGAATGTTTAACCAACCCTTAACATGTGATGTGAGTCAAAATATATATTAATGTCAAGATCTTCTACAGACAGATTTATAAAATTATGATAAATAGAATGAGGATTTAGATTATTCCAACAGTGTTTTTAATAATAATTGGAGGCAGAGATCTTGATAAAGGATTTTCAAGAAATAAAATTGATAGATTCTCTTAATTATCCTTTTTATGTCATTGATGTCGCTGATTACACTATTAAATTAAGCAATTCAGCAGTTACTACGATCTATGGAGATTTCGATCCTACAGATACATGTTATTCTATCACTCATGGGAGAAATTTACCATGTACAGGCGAAGAACACCCCTGTCCTCTTGAAATGGTGAAGAAAGAAAAAAAACCAGTTATTACTGAACATGCTCACCTTGATACACAGGGAAATTTAAGAATTTATGAGTTGCATTGTCATCCCATATTTGATGATAATGCAAGAGTTAAACAAGTAATTGAATACACATGGGAAATTACTGAACGAAAAAACGTTGAGGATTCACTACAGAAATCAAAAGAGAGTTTGAATCAAACCAGTCAGCTGCTTGAGCAGATTTTAAACACGACAGATATATTAATCGCCGTTATGGATCCACAGTTTAACTTCATTAAAGTAAATCGTGCATATGCTCGAGCTGATGAGAAAGAACCAGAGGTTTTTCCTGGTCAGAACCACTTCGAATTGTACCCTAATAAGGAAAATGAAGATATCTTCAATCGAGTAGTAAAGTCAAAAAAGCCATATTTTGCACGTGCAAAAGCTTTCAGCTATGCAGAACACCCTGAACGAGGAGTATCTTATTGGGATTGGAGTTTGATCCCAATTTTTAATTTTGATAATGCGGTTGTGGGATTAGTTTTGACTCTACAAGAGGTTACTGATCGTGTAAGAATGGAAAAAGCATTGAAACAGTCAGAGAAGAAATTCAAAAGTATCACAGAATTAGCACATGAAATTATAATGAGGATTAAACCTGATGGTAAATGTACCTACATCAATCGATCAGGAATGGAGTTCTTTGGAAAACCAAAGAGCGAGATGTTAAATGAAAACATTTTAAATTTTGTGCATGTAAATGATCTTAAAAAAATGGATTCATTTTTAAAACGAGTAACTAAAGATATAGACTATATTGAAGAAACAACAATTAACTTTATAGTACCAAAAGGGATAAGGGCAATTAACTGGAACGCCTCTCCAATTATTGATGAGTCGAGGAATGTAATTGAAGTTCAACTCAGTGGTAGAGACATTACAGAACTTCAAGAGGAATTGGTTGAAAAAAACAAGCTTGCTGCAGTAGGACAGCTGGCAGCTGGAGTTGCTCATGAAATAAATTCACCTTTGGCAAATATTAGTCTTAAGGCTGAATTTTTATTGAATATTATCGATCAAGATGTTCCTACTCTAGATAAGAGCTTATTAGAAAAAGAACTCTTGAGTATTAAAAAAGAAGTTAGTATTTGCTCTAATATTGTAATGGAACTTCTTCAATTTTCAAGGAAAATACATCTAACTCCAAGTAAGTTTAACGTTAAATCTTTAATATTAGAGCTTCTTAATTCCCCATCCATAAACTCTAGGTTAATTGAAAGGAAAATAAGTGTTGATATACAAATCAACGAAGATCTTCTCGCAGAGGGCGATAAAACATTACTATCTCAAGTATTTCAAAATGTAATTAATAATTCGATAGATGCTATGGAGAACATCAAGGCCAAACCTCAAATCGATATCATAGCTGCCAAAAAAGGAAATTCTATTGAAATTAAAGTCGCAGATAATGGGATTGGAATTAAAAAAGCAAATTTAACTAGAATTTTTGAACCCTTCTTTTCAACCAAACCGATAGGAAAGGGCGCAGGCTTGGGATTATCCATTTGTCGGGGTATAATTGAGAAACACAAAGGAAAAATTAAGATTAGCAGTACATATGGACGTGGAACTGAAATTCTAATAACAATACCGAGTAGCTGATTCTCATCAAGATAAACCAACATTGAAAGCTTCTTGATCGGAGAAGGAAAAAATAGACTTTGTTAACTTACATTAACATTGAAAAAAGTGCCGATATAATCAGAATCATTTTTATGAAAAAAAATTCATAGGAATTGGCATGACTGAAATTTTGAAAAAACAGAAAAAATTTCCCTTAATCGTTCTCGAAGGAAAACCAACTGATATTGGGTTCCAACACGGTAGAATCTTAAAAAAACGAATTAAGAGTACAATAAATTGGTACAAGAATATTTTACATAAAAAGGATCCTGAAATCTTTTCCCTAGCAACCCACTTCAGGTCCGAGATTTTAGAATTTAATCCAAATTACTGTGATGAAATTGAAGCATTAGCTGCTGGAGCCGAAGTTGATCCATTGTGGATTTATGCATTAAACTCTCGATCTGAAATAATGAGTACATTTAAAAATGAATGTACAACGGTTTTTTTTCGAAACTCGGCTTTATTGGGACAAAACTGGGATTGGGCTCAAGAACTAGAGAAATTGGCTATTATTTTCAAGATTAAACCAGAAAATAAACCACAGATTCTCATGATGAGTGAACCTGGAATCATCGGAAAAATTGGATTTAATTCGAAAGGATTAGGTGTTTGTCTTAACTTCTTAGATTCGGGAAAAATTTGTAAAGGAGTGCCGATTCACATTATCTTAAGAGGAATTCTAGAATCTCCAACCATCAATAAAGCTGCTGAATTAATACTACCATTCAAAGAAGGAAAATCAGCAAATATTTTAATAGCTGATGGTCATGGAGATTACATTGACTTTGAATTTGCCAATAAACATGTTTTTCAACCCAAAGATGGTGGTAACGTATTCATTCATACTAATCATTATTTAGAAAATGAAGAATTAAATCGAGGCACAGATTTGGCTAGTTCCTTTACAAGATATGAGCGCGCAATTCAAATGGCTTCTATCATCAAGAAAAGCAGTCTTAGTGAAATGCAGGAAATCCTATTAGACCAAACAACGAATGAACTACCTATCTGTCGTCCTTACGTTCCTGATCTTGATTTAGGCAACGTAGGCACAGTATGTAGCATCATAATGAATTTAATAAATTTAAAAATGCACATTACCCGTGGTAGTCCTCTAACAACCGATTTCACAACTATAAATATTGACTGACTTCTGATATAAAAAGTAACAAAACAGAAATCTAAAGATTTTAAAGATTATTAAAGAATAACTAGCTTTGTGTGAAAAGAATGCCATCTGGGGATTTATTAGTCAGTTTAGAAGATATTATAAACGCTAGAAAAATCATTAGGAATCATGTCTTTCATACTCCCTTGATTTCCTGTATAAATTTAAATCAACTTACAGATATGAATATATATTTCAAGGCGGAAGTATTTCAGAAGATTGGCTCATTTAAGCTAAGGGGTGTTCTTAATAAATTCAATAATCTAACTGAGGAAGAAAAAAATCGAGGAGTAATTACCATTTCTGCGGGAAATCATGCACAAAGCCTTGCATATGCTGCTTCTCAGCTAGGAATTCAAGCTGTGGTGATCATGCCATATTATGCAGCTAAAAATAAGATTAAAGCAACTAAAAGTTATGGCGCAGAGGTTATATTACAGGAAGACAGTAAAGGTTTAATGGATCAATGTCAGGAAGTTATGGAAGAAAGAGGATTGACATTAGTTCACCCTTTTGATGATCCCTTTATCATTGCAGGCCAAGGAACTATTGGATTAGAAATATTTGAAGACTTTGATGGAGATCCAGAGGTTGTGATAGTACCTGTTGGAGGAGGTGGATTAATTTCAGGAATCGCTTCTGCAATGAAATTAAAGAATTCTGGGATCAAAATAATTGGTGTTGAGCCAGAGGGCGCGAATGTGATGTATCAGAGTCTTCGAAAGGATACAGTGGTGTCTTTAGAAAAAATTGAGACTATTGCAGATGGATTAGCTGCTCCTTTTGCAGGTGTATATACTTTAGCTCATGTTAAGAAATATGTAGACGACATTGTCCTAGTATCTGATGAGGAAATTCTTCAAGCCCTACGTCTTCTTCTTATTCAATGTAAAATTCTAACAGAACCAGCAGGAGCTGCTGGTTTCGCTGCCCTTCTTACGAAAAAAATACAATTACAACAGGGTACACAAGTCATTTGCGTTCTAAGTGGAGGAAATATTGATACAACTCTCCTAGGATCAATCCTGTCATGAAATAAACTAATTTTATTAAGCAGATGAAATTAATCAACCTTTGTTTGTTAACACAATCTAATTTAAATTATTTTTACAATTAAGGATAAAAAATCCAATGTCTAGCCCTAATGAACTCCTTCCTACTGATTCTCCAGCACCAATGATTCTCTCTTGGATAATAACATTCTTGTTTTGTACAATTGTTATTAGCCCAAAACTGATGAGCCACAAAGTAAGAACTGTGGTTTATTTCATTACCATCCTCTTAGGAGGTATTTTATTGGGAGGAATTCCAAATGCAGTAATGCCCATCCAATATATTCTCATTGCTATAAGTCTAAGAATTGATGGGAGCTATCTTTTTCTTGTAAGCTTGGTTTTGTGTCTCCTCTTTTTTTCGTCACTGATTGCCGGTAGGATTTTCTGTGGATTCATCTGTCCATTAGGTACCCTACAAGAATTAATTTCGTACATTAATTTTAAATCAGACTTAAGAGAACAGCTGAAAGCAAAATATTGCATTGAAATCTCCTCACAATTTTCAAGTAAAATTCGATGGATTTTCTTTGGTTTTTTATTTCTCTTGGCATTTTTATGGAGTACAGCAATTCTACCAGCTTTTAATCCTCTCTCAGGGTTTGCTTTTTTGAAGGGGTTTACATACTCCCTTATTGTCCCTTTTCTAGGTATGGGCATAGTATGTATTGTTAGTATTTTCTTTTATCGTCCTTGGTGTAGATTTTTGTGTCCATTTGGGATAGGATCAGCTTTCTTTAGCCGATTTGCAGGAATTAAGTATCAACGTACAGAGAACTGCACCGATTGTGGACTATGTGTGAGGATTTGTCCTACTCAAGAAGCTGCTGCTGATAGTCAAAAGGGGGAATGCTATTACTGTAATCGATGTATAGAAATATGTCCCCATAATGCCATAAAATTTGATATGATTTGAAAATCTATGAAACTGTTATTTTTCCTGACCTCGACATAGCATTCAGAATGTGAGAAAAAATTATACATATTAATTGCACAAGAAAGCCCATTTTAGGATTTTATAAAGGATTTGAACAATCTGTGAACAATGTATAACAATTAAAAATGATGGTCAAAATATCCAATAAGTTCACTTTTTTCTGAATTAGTTTAACATAATAAATAATTATTTCTGGTGAAATGCAATGAAAATGAAAAGAACATACAAATTTCTATATTACTCTGTAGCATTAACAACGCTTATAACATTATGTCTAATCGCTGTAGGACTTACTTATCAAAAAAGGAGAAAATAGGGAGTTTCTCTTTATTTTCTCTTTTCTTCATTCTTGATATTTTATTCTTCTTCCTCTAATAAATTATTTTGGTACTCTCTCCCTAGTAATGAGTACCGAGGTTTTTTCTTTACAAGAATTTGTTTCAGAAGTTTTGGGGCTGATATTGTACCATAAACTCGACAAGAATGAACTGCTTCGTATAAATCATCAGGAGTGATTTCTTTTGCAACTTTTAAATATCCTATCACCCGTATCTTCAGCTTTTCTTGTTTCTTAATAGCTAATTCTACATCTTTCTTTGATAGATGAATAATTCCCATTGCAAAAATTCTACGGGGAGCTATTGCCTCAATTTCTTCCTCATAATTTCCTAATTCCTTACGGACTGCATTTCTAATGAATTCTGTACGATTGGTTGTAATTCCAGCTTCAATAAGTGCGTCTATTCGTCCTAGTTCACTTACAGGTAAATTTAATGAAATCTTTTCCAGAGGAGCTCCTTGGAAACGTTTCCTAGAATTTTCAGTATTCATAACAACCATCTCAAATATATTCTTTGTATGTACTTCATATAGATTATATATAAATAGTTTACGTTATTGGCATTTCTCCCCCTAATAAAAGCCCTAAATAGAAATTCCAGTTTTTTCTTCTTTTAATTGGTGGATTCACCATCAATATTATAAAAAAAGTCACTCAAGGTTCAGCTTATATCCTGTCTTGTTGTAATCTGTGAAGTTAGTTTAATAGGATGAAATAATGTAATGGTTCTATAATTAAAGCCTATAGAATCACTAACTTGATCTAAAAATTCAAATTCACTTGTTTCTAGCAAAAAAAAGAGACTTAAAAGTACCCAGCATTTTGAATAAGATATAATGAAGATTTGGAATAACGCATACCTTAATCCTTTTGATCATAAAATACTGATAGCTTGATTCAAGCTAATTCTTAAGAAATTAACATTATCACCGCTTTCATGAGAATGAAGCATTCAATTCCTATTAGAACAATTTTTATTGATGATGGGGGAGTAATGAGTGATAATAATCTTCGTGCTTCTCAGTGGAAAGACCTTGTAGGAAAATTTTTTTCCCCACAATACGGGGGATCAATCCAAGGATGGAAAGCTGCAAACGAGTACGCGTTAACTCAACTTTTGCATCGTTACGAAAATAAAATGAAAAAAAATCCATATGTAGATTATAGAACCTATTGGGATGAAGAACTAATTTTCTGGTTAACAGATATGTTCAAAATAGTTAATATAGACCCACCTCCGTATGAACAGAGAAATAAAATCGCTAGGAAAGCTGCTGAATGGATCACCCACCGTGTGCAAGCAGCATATCCAGGAGTTATTGAAACAGTGCAATTTCTCAAAACTGAAGGATATACTCTTCACACCGCATCAGGTGAAGTTTCTTGGGAATTGAAGGGATACTTAACTGGAATGGGTATTGAAAAATGTTTTACTAACCTATATGGTCCTGATTTAATCAATATAGCAAAACAGAGCGTTGAGTTTTATAATCAGGTCTTTAATGATAGTGAAGTCAATCCAGATGAGGGAGTAATGGTTATAGACGACTCCCCTAAAAAGTTATCATGGGCAGCAGAAGCAGGAGCAACGATTGTTCATGTAACGAACTACCAAGAATGCCAAAGTACTCCATGTCAGTTCCACATAACTCAACTTAATGAAATAACAAAAATTTTAGAAATCTTATAATATTCAACTTATATGAGAAAATCTTTTAGAAGTCATTATTGAGGGAGGAATTTGTATGTTATTAAGTAGTTCCTATTCAAACCAAATCCATGAACACTTCTTACACTTGTAATAAGTCATCGACTCCCATTCTGGCTTTCGACGATCTCCACCTTCCCAATAGTAAGCTTCATGATTATCACATCGGGGACATGGATTCCGAATGGTAGGAAGAACATCGAATGTTGATTCAATAACAGTTAATCGTTCACTTGCTCTATGGGGAATCTTAGTTTTTACTAGATATGAGATTTCATTGGAACCTCTTTGAATCCCTTTTTTACAAGAATTGCAAAATAGAGAGACAATTTCTTTTTTCATATCTTTCTTTTTTGGTTTTGGAATTAATATTGATCCACATATCTCACAAAAACTAACCAAATTTTTCACCAACATTAAAATCAACGCTTAGCTGGCTGGTAAATAAAAAAAGAAGTGATTGAAAATAGAGGGTAAACAAGGATTTAATCAACTTCCTCCCACTTTTCATGATGTTCCCTATTGTCCTCATCATCCCATTGATCTTGGTTTTCCCAATCTTGTTTCTAAGCATTTTATTCTTCTTTTTTTCTCCTTTTATTATCTTGAGGATCCATCATTTTCATCTATGTGGATTTCAAAAACATTTTTGTGGAAACTCTTTTGAGTATATTACAAATGACTTTTCTTGAATATGTAAGGCAGTCATAATTCCCTTCTTGCGGAATCAGTTTATTTCTTCTTAGTAGTAGTTTTTTTCTTGGCAGTTTCTTTTTTCTTAGTTGCTTTCTTTTTTGGCATTACTTAATCACCGTTCATCCTTCAATTATTTTGTAGTTTGTTGAAATTCACAAATACTTATCCTTTATTTACTTTAACTAACCAACTTTTCTTTATTTTACATATCTGTTAATCCATCAATAGATTCTTCGCAAACGGATGGGCCTTCATTATTTATAAAGCTTACTTAATTTCATTTAATTAAAGTTTGAGCTTAAGTCTTACTTTAGTGCCTTAATTGGTCAAAATTTAATGAGAGAATAATTGAATAAAATCCATTCCTTTCAAGAAGTACTTTCTAATATATTACTCTCGTTTTATAACCTTTTTTCTTGTAAGAAAGAATAATAAATTTATCCCCCTAAGAATAGCTCAAACCTGAATGGTTCTATTATTCAATATTATTCTGAAAGCTTATTTTATTAGCGACATTTCTTATGACAAATTTTTAAGACAATATCAATTAATATAATAGATCTCATTCTCTGTTACATGAATTACCTGAATTACAGAGATACTAGCTTTTATAAGCCTTAATTCTTTAATATAGAATCCATACGATTAGTTTCTATATCCTTAGTTTCTTTTATGGGACTTTAACTTTTAGAAGAGTTGATATAGTGGAATATTAATACTAATTTGTAAAGCTAATTGATTCTTAATAGCTTTTAAACTCACTAGGAATAAGAAAATGACAAATGATAAACATAAATTCTATCAGAAAGAACTAATAAAAATTGATAGGCAATTACAGACTGTAACAGGGATTAAAGCCCGTCACAAGCTATTAAGAAGACAAAATGAGCTTAAGAAAGAGTTAAGATATACGTTTCGACGGAAAAAATAATCTATATTACGATTTGTTATTAGTCTCCTGATTTCTATTAATTTTATAATACATTTCTAACTTTTGATTCAGTTATCTTTTAATATCTAAATTCCTTGTTCTCATAACTAAAGATTAATAAATGGTTGTCTTTTCCCTTCAATTGTAGTTTTTAGGAGTTTAAATTAAAATGCCAAGGCCAGTTAAGAGAGTTGACACTGAATCTAAAGAAAAAGCGACAGAAGATGCCGAAGAAAACAAAGATACTGTTCCAATAGCTAAACACTATTAATATTTTATTTTCTTCTTTATTTTCTCTTTTAACAATGAATCGGAAGGAGACTTCATCTTTGTTTCAGAATCAAGCTGAATCCATATTTATCTCTTTATCTAATCGAATGATTGATGAGATGCTTGAAGAGTGTACCAAATGGGCTAGGAAGGAAACAGGGGGCATGATGTTTGGAACGATCACGAAAGTAGAATCAAGATTAGAAATTAAAATTGAGAAAACACAAATCCCATCAGATGAATATTGTGTGAGAAATAGTTCTTACTTTGAAATAAATCCAGAATACGCAAGATTTATGCTAGATAATGAGAAATTGCTCTATCTTGGAAATTGGCATAAGCATCTCGGATATGGGGGGCCAAGTTATGGGGATCATAAACAAATAGAGGAATTCTTTAAACTCAATCCTCACAAAAACCTTGTTTTATCTATAATTTTCGATGCTTTCTCAGATGAAGATCATGAATTAATAGTTGAAGTATATCAAAGAAATAAAACTCTTGAAGAGGAAGAACAAAGTATTTTTCGGACTTATAGAATCCCAAAAAGTAATATTTCCTTCTTTTCAGGTGATGATGATTTACCAAAAAAGGAGACAGGGATCACAGAAGGCCAAATCTCTATGATAAAACATGAACTAACACAGGTTTTTAATTCACAATTTACTATCAAGGATATTCATCAATTTATTGGCTCTAGCTTTGATGAAAAGATATTATCATTCCCGTTTCGGGTTGATATTGAAACTCAGGGGAGTAACAGAATTCTAGATCTTCTAATTTTAATTTCCTTCCCACCAAACTTTCCAGATGGTCAAATTTATATCGATATCTCCTCACAAGATCTATCTAGAAAGTTTACCATTGAAAAACACCCTGCTAATGTTTTATATGAAGAGGAGCTAATTCAACCGTTTCTTCTACTTCTCAAAGATAATTTAGAAGAAACTGTTCCCGAAATAATGAAGAAACCTTTATGGAAAGTGATGTCAGGATTAAAGTGAAATACATGAAAATTATAATTTATCCTTCTTTTGAAAGGCAATTTTATAATCTAAAATCTCATCAAAGAACATATTTACTTTATGGGAGGATTCATGATGATTTCACTGTATGCCATTTTACAGGATTCAATTTATCAAAGAATGAATATCCAATAGGGTTTTTAACTATTTCTAACACACCTGTAGAAAAATCCATAATTACAGCAAAGGCGATTGAATATCCATATCTTCATGTCTATGTAAAAGAGGATTTATCAATCCTTAGGGCCGATATCTTTCATAACATAGACATTATAGACTCAAATATACAAGTAGAGATTGAATACTTGAACCTTAGTCGACTTTTCGTACGAATTGATCAGAAAGAAACTCCAATCAAGGTATTGAACGGAAAAAAGGTTGCTATCATAGGTTTGGGGTCTGGTGGGGCTTTATTAGCATTATACCTCGCTAAATCAGGAGTGAAGGAGTTAATATTCATCGATAATGATCGACTAGAAACTCATAATATCATCAGGCACATCTGTGATCTAGCTGATCTTGGTCGCTTTAAAACCAAGGCAGTTCAAGATTATATTGAAGCAAGAATACCTGATATGAGAATAAAAACAGTAGAGAAGAAATTCAATCTACATACCAAAGCTGATTTTGACTTTTATTTCAACATTCTCCACGAGGTTGATTTAATAGCTGCGGTATCGGGGGAACATGATGTAAATTATGAAATTAATGATTTTATCCATTCAAATCAACTAAAGATTCCAGTACTCTATGCAGGAACATTCGATGGGATTAAGGGAGGATTAATGTTTAGAGTTGATCCTATACAAGATGATTATTGTTACCATTGTATTTACTCTGAACCAGGAATGAATGGAAGTATAGAAAGTCAAGCGATCCCAACAATGGTTGAACTAGAACAACAAATAAGCTACGATCGCACATTACAAGAAGAACTAGCTCAACCTGGATTAGGATTAGATATAGATAATTTAACTGTATTACTTGCTAAATTTTGTCTAGATGTTCTTCTCACAGAGATAAAACACGGTCTATATCAGTTTCCGCATAATTTCTATATGTGGTTTAACCGAACGATAATGACAAAAGATAATTCGTCAGTAAAATTTGAGGGGCTTGAACTCTATTACTATGAAGACTTAGGAAAAGATAAGAATTGTCCTTTTCATGGTACTCAGATGATAAATAAACAAAATCAGGAAAAAGAATCTAAAAAGTAAAATAAATACAGGGTCTCAAAATGTTATTGAAACAGACTATCCCAGAGCGTGAAATAGAACCCCTTCGAAAACTTTTTCCTGATTTAAAACAAAAGGATTTTCACAAGCTTAAGAATGGAAATTATTGTGTTCAAGTTAGCTTTATTACGACGGGAAAATATGCTTGTGGATTGTTTGATATCTTGATTGAATACCCCTACAATTATCCTTTCCGCGCTCCAAAAGCATGGATCCAAAACCCTAAAATTCCTCAAAATGTACCTCATGTCTATGAATGGGATGAAGAAGGTCATGCACTAATCTGTTATTTGCGTCCTAAGAAAGACTGGTACCCACGGTTTACATCGTATGAAGCAGCTAAACTTATTGAAACATGGCTTACTGCATATTGTCAATGGACTAAAACGGGCAATTGGGACTTTCCAGAAGCAGGTTTCTGGGATCATTTATTAAGATAAGTGAGACAGATGCGTACCAGAACTGTTGAACAGGAGCTTCATGAATTACAAGGAGTCTTCCCCTCTTTAAGTAGAGAAGATTTTTACAGATTGGAAAATGGAAATATCTGTGTCCAAGTTAAATATGTTACTACTGGACATTATAAATGTGGAGTGTTTTCGGTTTTAATCGAATTTCCTCACACTTATCCAACAGCCCCACCTCGGGCATGGATTACCCAACCAAGGTTAGCAGCAAAAACACACCACATTCATAGAACAGACAAATATGGCCATACAGAAATATGTTACCTCCGACCTCAAAAGGACTGGCATTTTTCATATACAGCTTATGATGCCGCAATTATGATTCAAACATGGATTTGGGCTTACTGTCGGTGGTTAAAAACAGGTAAATGGGATTGGAGAGAAGCCTGAAATGTAGTAAATTATGTTCCTATAATAGAAACACTATAAGAAAGTTAAAATTCTGTTACAGATTTATGAAGCCTTCTTTCTGGTAAAACTGCTTTTGAGAAGATACTAAAGTGTTAATTAGATAGTTTAGTTTAGATCTACATCATTGCAGCTGGATCCTCAACTCTGAATCGATAATCTCTTTCGCCTTCTTATGTGCCCAAAAGAATCGAATATTTATCCATATTGTCAAAATGATTAAAAGGATAGCGTGCGTTAAATGTTCCAAGATGGTCTCAGAACCAAATATCCAAGGTGAAATTAGATCAATAATCAACCAACAGGTTAACAATAATACGAGGAAGAGGTTATGGCTGGAGAATGCTAAATTTCCCCCTCTCATTTCAAGATAAATAATAATACTGAAAATAATTAAAGATGCAAACAGAAAAATCACTCCTATTGATTCTAATATACTAATTAGCAATTCTTCATTCATAATTCTTGACTCCGATAGAGTTTCCAATAATAAAATGCGTAAAAAAACAGGATTATAGCTGTAATGGTGTCCATAATGATAGCCATAAGCGTTGCGTGTAAGGCTATTAACAAGTGATTCAGGGAGTGAGTAAAAAATACAAGAAAAAGCAAAGTTGAAAGTATGGCAAATGTTTTGTTTTGGAAACGGAGTTTGATAGCAAAATACAACGCTGGAATAGCGGCAAATATTGCTACAATAGATGAAAGAAAGCTAATCATTGTATCCATTACTCTTTTCTCCTACCAATTGAATAAAACAACTGGGCAGCTTTTTCGAGAATTTTTTTATTGGGAACTACTTCCACTAAGAAATCACCATCCATAAATTTAATAGTGACCTGTGAGAATGATGCTTTATACTTGTTAAATGATTTTCCTTCTGGAGTTATGATGGTACGATCAAGACCAATTAATCCTTGTTCTTCTAATTGACTAATTCTTCGATAAACAGAGGAAATTGGAATATCTGTTTCTTTCGCGATATCCATTGCAGATAAGGGCTGAGATGCCATTAAAGCTAATATGTTAGAACTATTAGTATCTGCTAGTGCTTTAAGTAATGCTTGTATCACGACTGGATTAGTTACACGCATTATTGGTCATTCTCAAAAAGTGAGAAACGTGTACTGTTTTTTTATATTACTTTAAGGAAATCGAGGATGAATAGAAGATCTTCCTAAATTTTGATCTCATTCAAAAAGTATGGAGGAACTGAGATCCACCGCCAGTCGAACGTTCCTCCACTACTTTAGTATTTGAAGAAAGGAATTTCTTACTGAAAAAGTTGTGAAGTATCTGTTTATACTTTCCATAAAGATTTTTTCATTTTGAGGATGCTGAATATAGAACAACTATACTTAGATGAAGTTGGGGGACTCTCCATTTCTGAGGTATACTAGAAAAACCATGCTTGTCTGATTTTTCTCTTGTTTTTCGAAAATCGTAACCAAAGTAATTTAGTGTTAACAATTGTTAATTATAATCATTCACTAAAAAGAGGTGTTGTTATGAAAAATAGAATAGGTTTTGAAATACCTGTTCCTGATCTTGAAAAAGGAATTAACTTTTATGAAACTGTTTTTGGATGGAAATTTAACCGAAATAAGTATTCTAGTGTTAGTGTCTATGAACTAAACGGATGTGTCCAAGTAGGAATTTTCCAATCCGATAAAGTTCGTCCTAAAGGGTTAAACATTGGTATTGAGGTTGAGAGTATAGACGCGACCACAGAAAAAGTACTTCTTAAGGGTGGAAAAATAGTTAAAGAGAAATATCCTTATGGTAATGAGGAGTTTGTTGCTGTTTTTCAAGATTGTTTTGGGAATGAATTAAGTCTTTGGGAGTCTTAAAAGCTATATATGAAAATAGCAGGGATTATTTCTCCTTGTGTGTGAGTAAATTATTCACACACCTAATTTTTCTTTTTTTTTCTTGTATGTTTTTAAAAGGTTTTTTATACATACATATTCCATACATGATAAACGTAATCAAATTACTAGAGGAAAAAGGCTTTTGATTAATTTGTACCACATTTTGTAAGACTAGAAAAAAACAGAATTATTCTATGAACTACATCCTTATAGTGATTGGAAGAATACCTATTCTTAAAGAATGTTTACATTCCAGCTTTTTCTTTATCCCTTACGATTTTCAAACATATATCATCAACTTATCAAATTTTTATGGATTATGTTTCAAAATATTCGATTTCCATGTCAAAATTTTTACCCTGCATCATAGGAAACTAATTAATCATCAATTAATACAAATCGTGACTAAAAGTAACTCCAACACATCATGCATATAATCATTAAAAAAAATGGTTTGAGGGTAGATGATCTTTTAACAGTTTCCTAACAATAACTATCTGACCAATATGATAAGAATTGTGTTGTAACAACACATTAATGCCTAGAATCTTTGGATGATTTTCCCAAGCTGGCATTAGCTCATAATAATTCACGCTTTTTATTAGCTTTTTTGCCTCTTCAATTCCTTTTTCAAATTTAAGAACTAAATTGGTAAAATTAGCGTCATCTGCTAGCATATCTTCAGATGGCCAATTCCTTGTCTTCGCGATATCACCCCAATCCACATCATTTCCCTTAATAGCCTCAATCATTGCGTCTTGCCAAACAACAATATGATGCAATAGCTCCCAACACGAATGAACTCCTTCATTATTATCGGGTTTTTTTCGAGCTATCGCAGGAGATAACTCTTTTAGCGCTTCTCTTGGGTCGACATGTATTCCTTTCCCTACTAAACCAAGTTTGAATGTATTGATTATTGAATCCTTCATGCTTGTCGATTTAATATTTAGTATAATTAAATTTACGATTGAAGTTTTAGCTAATAGAATGAGAAAAATGGAGGTTAATCATGAAGAAACTATGAAGTTACATACTCTTTGAATTATTCAGCCTCATTACTTACATAAGTATATCAATCAATAATTCATATCGTTTGATAAGAGAAAGATCATAGCTTGATATAGGTTTTTGGTGATTAATAAATGGCCTATTGTGAGAAATGTGGGAAACAGATTCAAGAGGGAGCTGTTTTTTGTTCAACTTGTACTCACGGTTTTGATGCAACATCAGGGATTGTAACTCAAGACGATATGATAAAAGATAGTGTAGAACATGAAATCTTCTCTTTCAAACCAAAGCATACAAGATTATCTAAAGTGATTCGTATAATCCCTATTATTTTTAGCATCTTTTATATAGTTGTAGGATTGATTGGTCTGTTTACGGAGCTTATTCCCCCTGAACAAATCCCGACATTATTGTCAGTTGGAATTATCATTCTTGGTTTCCTGATCGTGTATCAATTATCCAGAGGGTCACAGCAGAATTATTCAATCTTCATCTCCCTTATGATCGTCATCCTCACCTTGGGAATTACTATAGTTTTTCCAGAATATATCAATCTCATTCTCCCGATTGGTACAACAGCTATTGGCTTTATCATTGCAATTCTACTTTTATGGCACTCCAATCGAAACCGTGTTCTGTCACTAGTTTTGATAATTATAATTGTCTCCCTCGGCATTAGCATAGCTTTTCCTGATTACACAAGCATCATGTTAGCAATGGGTTGTATTCTATCTGGATTGTTAACATTGTTCGTAAAATTATAAATCAAATCATTATAAGACGTATTTCATAAGAAAGAAATTTCAGCTAGAAATACAGACCGATTATCAAAATCTAAGTAAAATTTCATAATCCTTTTATATAATCCATGTTTTTTTATAACAATGAACGGACTGACTTACAATCAAATCCAATACACAATTATTGCTTTAATTTCGCTAATTATTACATTTATTGGTCTTTATCTAACTATATCTGTTTATCGAAAAACGAAATCAGGTCCGTTATTGTTTCTAGTGGCAAGTCATATTATCCTTGTACCCTATTACGTCTACCATACCCTTTTACATACTCTGGGGTTATATGATGTAGATTTAACAATTATTCTTTATCGCGCGAGTGTAATTCTCGTCACAATTGTTTCATTTCTTCTTGTTATGTTTATTGAGTCATTACGTTCAGAAAAACCTTCTACCATTATCACTATGATAGTTACTTTCGGAACTGGTGTTAGTATTATACTATGCATTGTACCTGACACTTTTCTATGGGATCCTGAGATTGGCCCTTATTTTACTGATTTTTCTCGATTGATATTTGTTATTGAGTTAATTGGCCTGACCTTGATTATAGTATATGAAATCAGCCGATTTTTACGTTATATTCCATGGGGTCTCCGAGGAGTTTCATATTTATTTTTCTTTGGTTGTCTTTCTCCTATCATTGGACCTGGAATATTAATTGCCACCAAGCTCTCATTGGTTATATCGGGAATCGAAATTCTTGCCCTAGCATTAGGAATACTTGTTATTATTTTGGTTATTGTAATTGATGATAGAGTGTTGAGACTCCTACCCTTCAATGTCTACCGATTATCTGTTATGAATTTGGATATTGGTTTATCAATTTTTGATGTTCTTTTTGATGCTAAAAAACAAGGACCAGACGTTAATACATTAATTCCCCATCTGATGACCGCTAATCTTCAATTTGTACAAACAATCATTGCTCAGACTGAGAAAATTCGATGTATACAAACAGATAATTATATTTTCATTTTTGAGGCTCTACAAAATGTAGTTACGTTTATAATTGCTGATAAAATCTCCCTACTGTTACGATCTGCATTAAGAGAATTCACCAAAGAGTTTTTCAATGAATTTGGCTCAAATCTCGATTCCATTGTTATCAGTCAATACTCAAAAGCGGAAATTTTCATCAATAAGTATTTTTCATTCTTACCTGACCATAGAATCGTATCTATTTCCAGCTAAAATCCTTGCAGCTAATTTAAATAACTTTTCCTATCTCTAACATTATAAATCCCTAAGATAAGTGTTAATTTGACTTTTTCTTGTTAAAGCAGAAATAAATACACAGGATTCTAAATTAACACAGATTCAAAAACTTTGTAAGTTCTTACACTGAATAAAACTCCAAGGATCAAATATTTCTCTGATTATCGCTAGCATCATCTGAAAAAGGAGGATAAAAAGGACTCAACTTTTCGAGAATCCACCATGATGAAATTCAATAGAGTATTTGAAACCCCTCTTGTCACAAAAATGGCAAATATTGGTTTCTAAAACATCCCAATAAGTTCTATTTTTTCGAATCTCTTGGTATTTAGCCAGTAATTTAGGGTAGTTTTCTTTGATGATATTCAATATTCTTGGCACATTATGAGGTCTGAAGTTTAAATTCTCAAACATAAAATTGTCAGTATAATCAATGGCTTCTTCAATGATTGCTTTATAATCAGTTATCTCTGGGAAAAATGGAGAAATGAAAGTGTAAGTTTGTATCCCAGCTTCAGAGACAGTTCTAAGGGCTTCTAACCGATCCAATGGTTTCGATGCTCCTTGCTCGATTTTTCTTGCGAAAACATCGTCTAATGTACTTATTGAAATTCCAACCTCAATATTTCTAAACTTCGTAAACAAATCAATATCTCTGGTGACCAATTTTGATTTCGTGAGAACAGAGATTTCTGCATTAGTTCCAACAAGTCTTTCTAGTATTTTCCGTGTATTTCGATATTTTTTTTCCAACGGTAAATAAGGATCGGTAACAGAACTTAATAGTATCCTACTTCCCTCATATTTCTCGGGCTTAATCCTATTAATGTCAAATTCCTTTATATCTAAGAATTCTCCCCATTTGTCCCCTTTATGGCCAGTAAATCTAATCATAAATTCAGCGTAACAATAAATACACCCATGCTGACACCCTGTATAAGGATTGATTACATAATCAATCGATGGGATATTACTCTTAGTGATTATACTTTTAGCTTCTCGAAAATTGATTTTCAATCTTAATTTCTCTTGAGAATGTGATTATAAGACGCTTAATGATTTATACCTTATGAAAGATTATGAACTTCCATCTTAAAAAAATATTATTATGTCATTAATGATTCTTTAATTACTGATGAAAAGCTCACTAATTCTTAGGAGATGGAAGTTCATGACTTCCGTTTATCCAAAATCTCAGTAAATAAAGCTTAAGATGGCAGGAGAATATTCATGACCAATCCACATTTCGATTCGCGTGGTAATATGGAACAATTCGTCTTGGAATCCCTTAATGAAATTATTACTCTAGTGAAGACAATTGATCATCCACAACGATTACGAATTCTCACATTAATGATTGATGTTCCAAGGACCTTCAAGGAATTGATGGAACAAACTGGTCTCCAGAAGAGTGCCCTGGGAAATCACCTTAACATTTTGAGTAATGAAAACTTGGTAGAGAAGATTAATCGTGGATCATACAGAGCTACTGATGATGGAGAAGCCATATTTCAACATCTCGCCCAGAGCTTCCTAGAAATCAAGCTACGGGAACAAGAAAGGTTGGAAAGAATACGTCGTCTGATTGGAAAATACACAACTCATGGAGATGAAGTCATGAATGAAGAACCAAAAATTGGAATGGATTTAGATGTTCGGATATTAACTCTTGAACCAATGCGAGTAGCTAGGGTTCAAGTTATCAGTAAAAGTCCTGAACAAGACGCTTGGACGAAGATGCAAGCATGGGCCGCTAAATATAGACTCCTTGATAATATTCAGGAATACCCCGTCTTTGGTTTCAACAATCCTGATCCCTCCCCTGATAAAGAGGAGTATGGTTATGAATTTTGGATTAAAATCCCCGCAGAAATTCAACCAGAAGGGGAAATCAAAGAAAGAAATTTCAAAGGAGGTCTATACGCTGTGACTACGACACGAATTATTATTGATGAGTCTAATATTATTCCTGCCTGGAAGAAACTCGCGGAATGGGTAAAAAAATCAAATAGATATGATTTTGGATCACATCAGTGGTTAGAAAAGATTATCAATCCTAAAGCACCTCCTGAAGATTTAATTCTCGATCTTCATTGCCCAATTAAGGAAGTGTGAAATATTATTACAGATCGTGACTATCACACCAGTTCTAGGAATAATCACACCTATGAATATCCTGGAACTCCTATTGAAAAGTCTCTAAAGTATTTACATCTCCGAAATTACCTAGTTAAAGCAAAGAAGATTCTAGAAGAATGGAATACTTCAAAAAGTAAATAACCTAAATTATCTTCTTTTCTTTTTTTTCAATGAGAATTCTGAAAATGAGGGAAAAACAAATCCAAATGTCTAGTTATCATGGAACCCATCTGAAGAGGGATGATGCAGCTGTTCTTCATGAGCTAGAAGAAATAATTAGGATGAGAATTCCTAGTGGGAAGTGCGGTTTGTATAGTACAGGATTCATTCATGAGGAGCAAAAAGTTATTGGATTGAGCTTACATAAACACGAAATGACTAGTCTCCCTCAGAGTATAAGTAATCTTCAATCTCTTCAGAAATTATATTTACGTGATAATCAATTCAAGAACCTCCCTAAAATCATTGGAAATCTAACAAGTCTTCAGGATTTAGATGTATTTAACAACCACATAGAATCTTTACCATATACTATAGGAAGATTGATTCATCTTACAAGGTTGGATCTATCTCGTAATAAATTAAAAACATTACCGGAAAGTATTGGGGATCTTAAGTGTTTAAAAAGACTGGGCCTGTTAAATATTCAATTAAGGGCACTTCCTGAAAGTATCGGGAACCTTATAAACCTCCAAGACCTAATAGCCTCCATAAATCAGTTAAGATCAATACCTGAAAGCATTGGTAACTTATCTAAGCTTAAAAACTTAATAATACATAAAAATTTGTTAACTTCAGTTCCAGAAAGTTTGGGAAACTTAACTAACCTTGAAATATTGAGTTTACACACGAATCACTTGGAATCTCTTCCCGATAGTATTGGAAATTTGACTAACCTGAAAAATTTAAGATTAGAGAATAATCAGTTGAAAATACTACCCAAAAAATTACTCAACTAAAGAACCTTCAAAGTTTGTGGATAAGCAAGAATCAGTTTGTATCGTTACCTAAAGACATTAAGAACTGGATAAAAGAACTGGAATCTCATAGATGCAAAATTAGGTCATAATATCGCAATTAAAGAAAAACGAATAAAGATAGGAGGATTAATTAACTTAATCACTTATTGGATTTAATTTTAGAAGCCAAAATATTTTATTGATATCAAAAACCATCGATCATCACAAGAAGCATTTAACTTTTCTGAGGTCATTGTATGGGAATATCAAGCAAGAATTCAGGAATGGAAATAAAAAAAGCAATTGAAAATCTTTTCACTTCTCTAAATTCTAGAAATAGTAACAATCTGAGGGAATTATTTCATCCTAGAGCAATATTTGCTAATATAGGAAATTCTAATGATTTATTTATTAGATCTTTAGACGAATATCTGGAAACTACAGTGGAAGCAATTAAAAAATATAACATTGAGGTCAAAAATGAATTAAAAGAGATAACCCACCTTCAAACTGTTGATGAAGTAATTGCTTCTGTTGAAATCAAATATTCTATGTTTATGCCACAATCCAAAGGTTCTCATACTGGATTACTACATTTAGTGAATGAAAATAACAAATGGTTAGTCCTCAACTGGACTGACAGAGGAATTGAAGAAAATATAGATGATTAGGGTAAGAAGTAAGTCCAACCAGGTTTCCACTCGTTTGGCTGTTTTTTTCTCCAATCTTCATTTATAGCTTCTTTCCATGTTTTTTTCTTAAGTATAACATCTAAGGCGAGTTGGGGTGCTTGATGTGCAAGAATAGCAACCCTTTTTCTAGAATAATTCTTTTTCAAATCTTCCAAGAAATTCCTTATCCTTTCCTCAACCCCTTTATAGCTTTCCCCATTGGGAAAGGGGATTTCAATGTGATTTTTCATGATCTTTCCCAATTTTTTGGTGTTCATACCAGTTAAGTCACCATAATTACATTCTCTTAACCTTATATCATGAACAATTTGAACTGTTGAACCCCATATTATATTTGCGGAATAAATAGCCCTTTTCAGGTCAGAACAAAAGACAATATCAAATGGAATATCTTTAAGCCGTACAGACATTTGTTTTGTCTGCTTTAATCCTAGATCAGATAAGGGACTATTTGCCCACCCTGTTGCGACATTCTTTTCATTATCAATCGTTGTTCCATGTACAAAGTAAACTATTTCAACAGCCAATATGGGTTCTCTCCATGATGCCAGAAACTATTTTTTCGTGGTCGTATTATATATATTTATACAATCTGAGAAGTATTAAACCTCCATAAGCTCATTATCTACCTCACGACGAAGCTCAATCGCTTCTTTAAGATAAACCTGAAATTCAGTAGATAAATTGTCATTTCCTTTATAAGGCTCGATTGGTCTCTTAAAACCTCTAATAAATCCTGAAAGCCATTTTCTCAGAAATTTAAATATCCAACGCTCGTTATCATGCTGCTTAGTCATTATATCACCTTGGTTCAATGAAAATTACCGAAAAAGTCAACATTCGTTTTCACTTTATAAATAAAAAGAAAAAGAATTAGGGCTGATGTAACATCATATGATGATCGGTCATTCTGAAAAAAAGAATAAGAGTTATAAAACTGTAATATCGTCATTTATCTTGTTTTGAGAAATTTTACTGGATTAGGTATCCAACGAGGAACTCTCTTCATATAATCTATGTACTCTTGGCCGAGAATAGATATTAATTCCTTCTCCTCATGAGCAGCAATCATGTTAAGTAAAAAGACGGCAATGGCAAATGGAACAAGTGATATTAATGACATTGTTAACTGAATGAATGCTAAAAAGACTATAAAATAAGCGGAATACATTGGGTGCCTTAATATTGCATAAACATCTTCCTCGACAACATTTAGTTCAACCTTTCCTAGAACCAATTTATGAGAGCCATTTACAAGCCTAAATGCAATAAGACCTAAGATAAGGAATACAGGCAAACGAATTATCAACGGTATTTCATTAGATAATTGTTTTGTGAGATTCAATACAATTGAATCAAATACCCAGACAATGAAGAAGAAAATCAAACAAAAAAGCTGGATTTCATGAGATCGTGGATGTTCCTTGCCAATCCCATGTGAATGTTCATGACTACTCATCTGTTCCACCAATAATTATTTCTTAACCATAATTGGAGCTTGGCTTACCCAATTATCCAATTTTATCCCCTTTCTAAGGAGTCTCGAGTGGAGGGCACCAATATGAAGCATGACATGTCGTAGATTATACATCAATGAACTATGAATACTACTCCCATGCCATTCAAACACAGATGGTTGTATTAATTCATCCAGGGTTAATTCTTCAAATCTTTTTTTCCCTTTCTTTTTTATATCTAATAAGTATGCTTTTAACTGTTCACGAGAGATTATCTCTTCGGGTGACTCTTGCAAAGAAGGTTTTTCCTGATACTTAGGTTTGAATGTCTCTCGTTCGTTTTTAGATCCTCCTAAATACCAATCTAAAAACCACATGGTATGGTAAGTAACCTGCCAAAAAGGAGGACCGCTAGAACGATCATTCCAAATCTCATCAGGGCAAATTTTTACCACTTGTTCCAACATTTCAATCGCGGCTCCGTATTGTTCTTCAAAAGCGTCGGAGAGAACTTTAACTTTGTTTTTTGTCATTCTAATCCCTTTTGATTTTTTTAATGAATTCTTGGGTAAATACCTCTATTTCAATCTCGATAATCATTGATACCATTAGGATCAAAATCAGGGGATACTTTTCCTGTAATCTTTAACATCTCTTTATCTAGCCACCCTACAGAAGAATCAGGGGAGGCATTCATAATATCCCCTAAAAGCTTCATTATTATTCACAGCAACTCCAGATCATCAAGTACTTTTTTACAATATTCCTCCTTAATTTCGTGATATCTTTCGGAATAGTTGCATAACCAGAACATATAAAGAACATTTCGGGACTAATCACATTAATTTCGTCATTCTTTCCTTTAATGAATTTTTCCACTTCTTTTGTCCACAGGCTTATTCGAATACCAGATCCATTGATTAGTCCATTATATTGTGCTACTGGCCACTTATTTTTCCTGATATTAATAATGTCTGAATCGATGTGGTTTTGTGTTAACCATTCAACCATTCTTTCAGCAATTCCCTGCGTTGCCCCATATCTAGTACCATTCGCGACCAGTACTTTCATATGATAACTCCTAAAATAAACCGGGTTCAGACAAGCTCATGCTCAGTTCATTTATTTTTACGTCATTTTTAAATGGATTATTCACCTTATCCAGTTAAATCCAATTGTAGTACTCTCTATCTTAATACTTTTCAGAAGAATAAATCTATAAATCCACTATTCGAAGTTATATTACTTCTAAGCAGCGATTCTTAATAGGAGTTAGTGAAAAGGAAAATGGATATTGAAGAACGAATCAAGTTATTCAAGTCTCAAATCGATTTAGAAAAACAAATAGTAAATACAGCTGAAAATTCAGTGAAGAATATTGATAATGTTATTATTCGTGAAATGATTCTTGGTATTGCTATGGACTCACGTAAGCATAAGTCTCTTCTGAACGCTCTAATTGGTCTACATGAAAAATTTGCATTGATTGATGAGGAATTGACTGATCAATTAAAAAATAACCTAGAGGAACATATCCGTCTAGAGAAAAAAGCGATAGACTCTTATCGGAAATTACAGGATGATCTTGAGGATGAAAGGGAGAAAATAATCATTCGGTACATCTTAAACGATGAAATTAGACACCATAAACTTCTCATACAACTCCACAAAAAACTGGTTAAAGAACTCACATTTACAGGCGAAGAATATTGGGATTGGGTTTGGAAGGATGTCGAATGGGGCGGTGGTTCGTAATTTGAGATGCATCCTTAAAATAATTACCCTTGTGGGAGTGTTTCATCAGTTAAAAATGTGAACACGTTCTCTGAATGCAGGCTATCAGGTTTTTGGCCAAAAAATTCACGATTCCATAATATGGAAATATATTTATTCATTTTTTTTAGCAGTTTCATATGCAAGAATACTGATCTCTAACAGTTCAATCACTGTAAAAGAAGATTCATATTTAACATAAAAGACGTTAGTGCAAAACGAGGCAACAATTTTGGTTAATAGAGCGATTTTAATAGGAACCACGTTCATTATTGTTATTGGATTATCTATTGGCTTAATATTTATTTTAATGACGTTTGATAATGGATACAAAACTTCTACGGAAAAAGTAATAATTGAGGATAATTTTCTCTATTATAATGGTGTAAATATCACATGGCTAGGCACTGCTGGATTCAAACTTAAAACAAATGAATTAATTGTATATCTTGATCCGTTTTCAATTCCAGTGAATGAAATTGATAAAGCAGATATAATTATTGCATCCCATGGCCATATAGACCATCTTTCATTGCAGGATATATCAAATCTTGCTGATAAAAATGAAACAATACTCTATACTACTAAACCAATTCAAATCGATCAATTTAGCATTCCTGATGAAGACATACAAAAATTAGAAGTTAAAGAGATAAATTATATTAAGCCAGGAGACATTATCAAAAAATATGGTATCACGCTTGAATTCGTTTCAGCATACAATATTGATAAGTATAATCCATACCAACCTGACCAGCTTTGGCACCCCCCTGAAGCAAACTGGACTGGAGTTATTGTTGATTTCGGAAATGTTCGAATTTATCATACGGGGGACTCTGACCATATTCCTGAGATGAAACAGGTTGCTTGTGACATTGCATTAATACCTGTGATGGGGCAGGCAATGATGACTGCCGAGGAAGCAGCAGAAGCATTAGAATCCCTTAATGTATCATCCAACCTAAAATATGCCGTTCCAATGCATTACACATATCCGATGACATTTCCAGATCTTGGAAACATTACGATTGGTAGTTTAGCAGAAGCAACGGAATTTTTAGAGAAAGCTAATTCAACCACCGTGGTCATCTTGGAACCAATATACCACACTGGCTCCTAATAATATGTGAATGAACCGCTTGAACTTATTATTATCCTTTGTGTTGGTATGGGTATTTATTTCAATGGGAAAATACGAATTCCTGGGGGAGGCCTAGTTTCCTTCTCAGGAGTGTACTCTTCCTGATACACCATTCTTAGAATAACTAACATCTTTTAGGAATGATTCTTGTGTCTCAAGTAATTGAATATTTTTGTAAACATAAGCAGATATTTCTAAATGATTTATTTCAATTGATTAAAATTCCAAGTATTTCTAATCACAAGGAAGATGTAAGAAATGCAGCACTTTGGTTAAAATCACGGTTAGTTTCAACAACCAGCTTTATCAAGATGGTTGAAACCTCAGGTAATCCAGTAATCTTAGCTGAATGGGTACCAAATTCTGGAGAACAAAATGGATCAAGAATTCTGACACTACTGATCTATGGACATTATGATGTTCAATCACCTGAACCCTTAGATCAATGGATCTCCCCACCATTTGAACCTGAAATTCGTGATGGGCGAATCTATGCAAGAGGGGTAGGAGATAATAAAGGACAATTTTTTGCTCATCTTGTTGCAATTGAATGCACAACAAAATTATCAGAGCTAGGTTTGAGAATTAAATTTTTACTTGATGGTGAAGAAGAAAGTGGTTCACCCAATTTAGAGAAAGTTCTCATTCAGGAGAAAGATTTCTTTGAAGACATCGATCTGGTAATTGTGTCTGATGGCCCCATGGATCCCTCTTGGAAGCCCACATTATGTTTTGGGGCAAGAGGGATCGTCACAGCACAGATACATCTAATCTCCGCCAACAGCGACGTTCATTCTGGGAATTTTGGAGGTATCCAACCAAATCCAACTATTGACTTGATGCACATTCTTCAAAGTATGATTGATGAAAATGGTAGATGCCTTATTGAAGGATTTTATGACGAAGTCTTTACACCTGATGAGATAGCCATCAAAACAGCTGAAGAGCTCAACCGAACTGCTAAAATGTATAAAGAATTACTCGGAATTAACTACTTTGGAGGAGAACAGGATATAACTCCCCTTGTGCATAGAGTGATGTTTCGACCAACTTTTAATGTACGTGGATTTCAATCTGGGCATGTTCAAGAGCATGCGAAAACCATTATTCCAAAAGAAGCTATCGTGGAAATAGATTTCAGGCTAGTCCCTCATCAACAACCTATTCATATCCAAAAATTATTCTTGAAGCATCTTGAAAAACTAAAAAGACGATCAGAACGGTGGAAAGAGATTATTGACAGATGTGCCGTGAATTTTGAAGCAGGTTTCGCACCAATTTATACCCCAGTAAATCTCCAATGGACGAAAGTATTAGTCAAATCAATAACAGAGGGTTCTGGGGAAGAACCTGTAAAAGTTCCATTGTTAGGAGGAAGTTTACCTCTCTATAATCTTTATCAGCACATTAGAAAACCAATGTATATCATCCCATACGGTCAACCAGATCAAGGCAATCATGCTCCTAATGAGAATCTTATGATCGAGTGGTTCGAGAAAGGGGTACAAACATCAATTATGTTATTTAAAAATTTAGGTTCGATAGAATCATGATTCACGTAGTTGCGTTTTTTAAGGTGGCTAAGTACTTCGTGCATTGATTAAGCATACAGAGATAAAACTCATTCTTTCTATCAATGGTAAATCCTTCTAGAGTCTTTTTAAGTTCTATAAAGTGTTTATAGGGTGAGTTTGTTCGTTTTCCCCAGTCGAGAATGGAACAGAGATGCCTTCCTAAGTATTTTCCAATTTTTTCATTTGTTTGTATTTTCAGGCTATCTGTTGAGATCGTGTCTGGATGGAAAATTGGCATGTCTGCTCCATTTGCTTCGAGTCCAAAATAAGCTTCGGTAAATAGACACCATATCTCTGTATCTGGAAAAGTGTTTTGAAGAGATTTCTCGAGTTTAACAAGTCTTCTAGCTCTACTAATGAACCAGCAATTGAGATGATAACGAAGATAATTGGTGCCTGAAGTTGGGCTTGAACTAATTCGATAATTTGAGTAATAGTAGCTCCAGTTGCAATAGTATCTCCAATTAAAACTATTTTAGTATTAATAGGAAGACCCTCAAAATTGGTGTAAGAAACTTCTGTATCCCAAACATCATGCTTTCGGTATCTACTGATTCCAATAAAACTCCTTTGGAGGGGGTGCTGAAAAAGTTCAAAAAAAGCGTTATATACGTCATAAGTTAAAGATCCACTTAAAGGAACAACGTCAGCTATTTCTGAAATGGTATATGATTCATTTTGTAAAGTAAAAAAGAATCTAATACAATCTTTAACAGCTTCGCGTGAAAGAAAAACAAGTGGACTACTTACCAAGAAATGATTTGTGAGAATCTCCCGAGCTGGTTCTGATTCAATTGAGATACACCTTTCTGATAATCCTGAATCCCTAAGATAATACCCTTTCATGGGAGAATCAACTTGTAGAGGTAGTTTAATAGAGATTAACACTGCTACGAAACCTCGTATGAATTCCTGAATAATCATATTAAAATGTATGGAAAAACAATATATTTGCAACAATTTCTTGTTTCAAATAAGAATGAGCGAAGAATTGAGGTTACAGTGTCCTCCTTGGTGTGTTTAAGGTTCGTTAAAAATTGCCTTAATGATTGAGCTTATTAAAATATGGCTAAAAACAAAAATGGTGATTACTAGAAACATGTGGAGTTTCCAATATGTTAGTTCAGCTGACCGCAATGTTGTTTCAGTATTACTTGTGAATCTAATCTGGACGATTCCATGGGGGTTAGTTCAGCCTTTCGTTAGTCCCTATTTTTTTGAAATCTCTAATGGAGATTACTTTCTCACAGGAATGCTTAATGGTTTGCCTTTCTTTTCTATGATTTTTTCAGTTTTTATCTTTGGATGGATTGTCGATAAAATTGGATCAAGAACAGTGATGATGGGTGGTTTTCTTATTTTTTTAATCTTTTTTCTTACATTAATATCGATCTCCGATCCTTTCCTTTTCTTCGTTGCTTATGTATTAATCTATAGCTTATTGGCGTGTTTTAATCCAGCCGTCCTGAAATATGCTAGTTTAACGGATAAAGAAGATATTTTTGGTTCTTTGATGGCGTCAACATCATTAGGATACTTTTTTGGAACAATTGTTGCAGGATTCCTCTATGAACCCTTGGGAATGAATGCATTGTTTTTTTTATCAATAGGGGCGTGTTTCATGGGATTAATTGTTACTTTTTTCTCTTTTGATTTACGTCACTCCTCCAAGGAACTTATAGAGAGCTCTATTCATCCTAAAAAGACACTTTCAAATAGTATAATTACTAATCTTCTCAACTCAAAGATTCTTATTGTGCTTTTTATTATTGCCATTCTTCATAGCTTCCAAGCTGGTTTTTCGGGCATATTCATAACGATTTATTTTATTTATGAACTTCATACCCCTGCGTTCTTAATAGGGGTGGTCTTTGGCATCGCTACATTGAGTGGTACGGCAGCTTCACATTTTGCGGGAAAAATTGGAGAAAAGAGAGGCTTCAAAGAAATTCTAATTCTTTGTTATATTGGTTATTTCTTAGTATGGGGAAGCTTTATTATATCCACAGAGAATTACATCCTTCCAGCTTTATTCTATTCTTTACCAATTTATATTGGTCTTTTTATTGCTGGCCCAGCCCTCGTTGCAGACCATATTTCCGAAGATAGAAGGGGAACGTTTATGGGAATATTAGCTGCAAGTCAAAATCTCGGTTTTGGAATTGGGTCAATTCTAGGTGGTATCTTTGCTGGATCACAGGGATCATTCAGATCCAATTTTGGAATTTCAGCTATTTTTTGCTTAATAATCATTGCTATAATCATTCTCTTTATCAAAAATGAGAAAAAACCATAATTATCTAGTTTCCTCCGAAAAGAGGAGAATTATTTACAATTCACTCATGAATAGTTTAATATCCAATAAAAGAATTCCATTTAAATTTATATGCACGACAAGCAGCCCTGAAAGGGAATCTACAAAAAATGAGGCAGCAAAAGCTAATGCTTGGAAAGAAAAACCAAAGAAAAGAATCCATCGCTGAACAATCCAGTCCCCTAAAGCACCACTTGGATAATCTAGTGCTGCCTGCAGGAGGAAGCCCACTACTATAAGGATTACTAGCTGTCCTATTCCCACCAGATCAATTACAAACAGGACATTATGATTAGTCCTGAAAATCAAAAAGGAACCAGAATTCTTGAACCGGCGAAAATTCACTCCATTAAATTTGAAGAGAAAGATGAATTATCATGACAGAGGTTTTTTTCCTAGATATATATGGATCTTTCAATATCAATGTAAGAGTATTCCACCATAGAAAATTTAATAAGCTATGAAAACTGAGGACTAGTGTGAAACCTCCATGTGGGGATCAAGAGATGTCTGAGGAGAATAAATATTTACAGAATTCAACTTTTCTGATTCTTTTTAAATCTGTTTTACTTGGTGAATTACTAGTCTGTGGTTTTTTATTAGTTTTTTCCTTTATTTTGATCATCTTTACCTTCCTTCAAGTTAATCTTCTAGATTTGATTTTACCATTCATTCCTCCCCATAGTACTCCAATTGACACTTTTATAGTTCTCATAAGTATAATTAGTCTGGGATTGGGAGGTTTATTTGCAAGCCTTGGAGGATTGGCTGCTGGCGATTCAATGCAGGATTTGAATGCTGTCCCTTACTCAGGTTTACACGTAGATGAAATGAAACGCCTCCATAAGGCAAGAGTTGATTGGCTTTTTAAAAACGCTAATTCTATGTTTTTAGGAGTGTTCCTAATTATTCAGGGAGTTTTCTTATATTTATTTCTTATTTGAAAACAAATAGGTGCACAATGTGGCTAACGGTCAAACGATTGGTTTAATAGACAAAGCTCGATATTATATTTGGGAAAATAAACACACACGACCGCTTTTTAATCCTAAAATCTTGATTTTACCAGGAGCTTTAGGAGTATTTCTTAGTGTTATGTCAGGGGGAGATCTAATGAGTTTCATTTACTCATTAATGGTTTTCTTCTATCTCTTAGTACTTGAATGGCTAGTAATTTATCCAATTCAATCGGTCGTAACTCCATTGTCGAAAATGTCAATTGGGGAATTTCGATACCTAAAGATGAGAGCCAGTATAATTTCATCTATCAGAATGATTTTGTATCCAATGGTTGGGGAGCAGCGGAGGATAATGGAATAGGAACCGTATTCGCGTCTAATTATTACTACCCAGGGTCATCTACTGAGCTAGATGACGATGGAATAGCAGATATTCCTTATATATCATTTGTATTCATTAATTTAATTTTTTGTTAATTGGTACTAAGTCTGGCAACTAGCAATATTCATGATATTCGCTCAAACTCTTTTTTTTACTAGTGAACTGGTATTTATATCGAGAAATAGAGTAAGCTTTAAATATATTATACGTTACCCGCCCTATATGAGTCTATTGTAGGACTCACAACAATTCATAGCAGAGAAAAGGTGAAATTAATGTCAGGGTTCGCACACGCCCGTGTTGAAAAAATTATCCGGAATGCTGGCGCTTTCCGTGTTTCGGCAGATGCGATTAATCGTTTAAATGAAATCCTTACAGATTATGCTACAAATCTCGCAAAATATGCTGTTGAAATCGCACGCCATTCTGGACGAAAAACAGTAAAAGAGTCAGATATTAAACTAGCAGCCGAGAAATAAAACAATCTTCTGCTGTTTGGTATCTACTCGCTTTCTCTCTTTTTTCTAAAAATTTTCCAAATAAAATAGGATTCAACTACGAATAATTTTCGAGTTTCTCAACTAACTGAACTAGTTGATCTTGGATCTCATCATTATTATCACCAACAGCAGATATTCTTTCCCATTCCTCTTGAGTTATCCCGTACATTTCTAAACGCTGAGGTAGAACCTTATTCCATTTATATGCTCCTATCTGAAAGCTCGGTGCGCCATCCATAATGATTTGGAACTCTAATGACAATTGAAGATATAATTTCTGTTCCGTTGGGGTTAAATCTAATTGTTTTAAATCTGGGATAGCACTCAAGTAAGTTGGTACATTAAAAGAAATCTTTTTGGGTGAAAAGCTTGTTTTTTCAAATGTCATCCTTTGTGACCCCTTATATTTAATAAATCTTCGCAGAAATTTAAAAGAAAATCTAAACAATATATTCGCAAATTACTCATTTACATACAAAATAAAAATTGGTGAGAGAAATCGAACAAAAATATCTTCGAATGATGGAGAACTTGATCAAACCAGAAATTGAGGAAATATTGTCTTATATTGGAAAGGCAAGGACACTTTGGAGGGAAATAGAAAATTATCTCAATGATAACTATGATTTTGTACAAGAGACTGTTTTTTATGGTAAAAAATATGGATGGACAGTTAGATATCGAAAAAGTGGTCGCACATTATGCTCTTTATTCCCAGAAAAAGGAGCTTTTACGATATTGATCACTCTTAGCAAGAAAGAAGCAGAAAAAACTCTGTCAATGAAGAATGAGTTAAGTCCGAAAATTTACAATCTCATCCGAGATAGTAAGCAATTACGTGACGGACGATGGTTATGGATCAGAATTTTCGAGACTAATGACATTCTAGACGTAAAGAAAATCGTAGCTGTAAAGAGAAAGCCAAAAAAACTCTAAATTATTACTAAAACCTATAATATTTTAAATTTTGGCTCCAAATATCCTAGAAATTCAATTCGTAACTAATTGCATTAATCAAGCTCTTAAAATAATATAAGATGAGGGAAGATGTTGGGATGGCTCAACTAAAGTTCCAGTTAATCTACACATTTCATATAGAAAAGGCTATTTTTCTTTTTATTATACATGTTTTACTAATTTCTCACATTTTTCCTGTAATCCAGTCTTCTCCTTTAGATGCAACAACAATAGAAGAATCATTAACAAGTCATAACATTGAAGTAAATGAGCAAATACTACATTATTATCTATATCATCCTCCACAAGAACCTGTTGGAGCTGTATTAATTATTCCTCATCTGACAGGTGATCATGAAACCTACTTGATTGGGGACTTCTGGGAACAGCCAGAAGAAAACATGCTAGATTCTCCGCTCATTCAAACAGCAAGAGAGTTCGGATTAGCATTGGTTTTCGCTGAAGGCGCGGTAGGCGATTATTATGCTCCTAATAATGGTGAAAAGAAAGTCTTGGCTTGTATGGAAGATGCAAATACTACTTTCCTCCAATTAAATTGTAATAAATGGTTTATTTATGGATTTAGCATGGGTGGTATGGGAGCAGTTACAATATTCGTTCGGCACCCAAACTTATTTAATGGTTTATTCTCTGGAGGAGGGATACCTGATTTCAGAGAGGAGATATTTCTCATTCATTATAGACGAACATGGCCTTCAGATGAGATGATTTTTACCGCTTCTCCACATCATCATCTTGAGGTCTTTTACAACAAGTCATTGTTTCTAGCAACTGGTAAAGGTGATTATATTTACCATACTTATGATAACTTCTCACAGCTGCTTGATATGCATGGAATCAAACATTATTATCATCGAGGGAACGAGGGGCACACTTATCGGTTGTTATTCAACACCATGAATTCAACATTTAAAATGTTCTCACAAGACATTCAGGGAACTCTTGATATCTTCTTTGAGGGCTATATCTCTCCTTTATATCCAAGAACAATGACACCAGGAACATCATATTCACTAGTAGAATCATCTATAGTTTCCTCTTCAAAACGAAGCATTATTTCTAAAACAATAAACTGGAATATAAGCATAATTTATGCTATTTTGTCTTTTTCAGCAATAATATACTTTGTCAAATGCTCCAAGTTAAAATAAGAAAGGAACATATATTATACATCTTTATCGAGACTGTCCCACATCATCATAAATTTGGTGAAAAATTTTATTCTGATCATAAGGATCTACCATCGATAGCCAAATTTTCCATTGATTCTGAAAATACCCTGCTTACTAATTTTAACCTTTCTCAAACATCTAATAAATATTGAAAAAAGGATTCTGCGTAAGGATATGGAATGTTTGTACAAGAAGACAGAGTTAAATGAAAATACTTAAAATATAGCATTTTCCCTGTACTATTACAATTCTTAATTTCTTCAAGCTAATTTATTTTTCTCTATTGAGATTTAGAGAGCTTAAAAAAAGTGATCCTATAAATAAAAAAGATGTAATATCTTTAAGTCATGTGACTGTGTTAGAGTAGATTATAGAGGTTGTTTTTTGAAATCAAGCAAAAAACTGCAAAAAAACCTGTTATTAGTGATTTTTATTTTTGTCATTCTTTTCATTAATTTGAATTCAATCTTAAGTTCAACTGTCGTTTTTCCGAAGGACTCTATACTGTTCATTGTAGAGAATGAAGTTGATAACTCCTTAGCAATGACTCTAAATCAATCTTTAAATCTAACAAGTAATATAGTAAATATTAGAACTTCTGATGACTTAAACAATTTATTTCTAGGTGAGAACTACTTGGACACTTATTCATACATTATAATGATTCTAGATCAAGTAAGTTCTCCATTTAATGAAACAATTGTAAGTGCCATTGAAAATTTCATACACGAAGGGGGACTGTATGGGATTATATCCCCAGAGATATGGCGATTTCCAGGAGCCCTCCACGATTTATTAGGATTAAGTGTGAGTTCTGGGCCAAAAGAATGGCCATCTGGGAATATAGCTGGAGATATAACACTGACTATAGTAAATGAAACATTTACCCGAGATCCTTTTCAAATGTCAAAAAATTCTACAATAGAACTAAGAGGGAACTTAGGAATAACTTACTCCTTGGATGATTCATTTAGTATTGCAACAAGCCAAAATACCCCTGATGGTAAAGCAACCATCACAGGATATAATAAACAAGCAGGATTTGTTTTTGCTGTTCCTCTATCACTTGCTGAATTTAATTCATCCTCTATTCTTTATAGCCAATTTTTAACTTCTCTCATCACTTCCGGAATTAAACATACAATTGTCACTCAGACTAATTCTAGTTCACAATCTACTTTTTCTGAAATGGATTTGTTTCCATTATTCAATATTTCTGAGGAAACTATTCAAATCGGGATAATAATCACCTCAGTATCATTATTAGTCGTTGGATTAGCTTATATGATAAGTAAATGGGATTTAAAACCAAAAAGAATTGAAATTCCAATAGATCGTGACTGGTTCTCAAGATTTTTACTCACACCACTATTATTAATTGGACAAATTCTTTATCCACCAGTTGTTCGAAGAATAGATGAATACGATGTACTTGAGAATCCCTATCGGACTCAAATAATTGATATACTTGAAGAACGCGGGTTCCTACATTTTCGTGAATTAAAGCGAGAATTAGATATAGGGACCTCTAGCCTTCGATGGCATTTACAAGTATTGGAAGATTTCAAGATAATTAAAAGACAAATTTATGGTCAATATGAGATCTTTTATTTACTACGAGAACAACCAAATCCTGATTTCTTAGAAATCTATTTTGCTATAATTTCTGGAGTCGGTTTTAGAGTTGCGAGGGCTTTTAAAGAAATGAACTCATGGGATCTTAATGCATTAACAGAGTATATAGGAGAATCAAAAGAATCAATTAGATATCATACAAAAAAATTTCAGAGGATCAATCTCATCACTCTCAAAGGAGACCGCTATTTTCTTAATTCCGCTAAATTTAAAATTTTAATTGAGGCAATCAACAGGCGTAATAAAACGAATTAATCTGCAACCAATTTAAGTTTCTGAATCAAATGGTTCCTTGACTTTTCCCTATAGTATATAGAAACCCTTAACAGAGGATTTCTTCAAATAGTTACTTTAAACAAATTAAAATACAGACAGATGAACTTCTGGGATTTAGAGGAATGAGGAATGCTATTATCATCTAAACAACCTACCAAAAAAGTGTTCCTCAAATAAATTATATATGCAAGGAATAGAGAAAATTGACTTCTTCATTATGGAAGTTTTACTAAATATTTTATATAGGTGATAGATATGAAAAAGAAACACTTAATTTTCTCCTTACTTATTCTCAATCTTCTAGGAATCTACTTATTAGCTTCCGTGAATGCTGATAACACCTCACCAACAGCTGGAAGCCCAGAGAATCCTTGGATAACTTCAGGTAACGGAGAAATGTTTAATATAACAGCTGGAAATAGAACACATATAAGGACTATGACAGGTAATCAAATACAGGTACGAACAAACGAATGTGCAAGAATTCAAATTAATGAATCAGATACCAATCCTACAGGCCTGTTACCAAACCAAACACGTTCTGTTAATAGGTACATGCACATTGAATTAAATGGTACTGTTGCGATGAATGCTACATTATGTAGGAATTATACTAATCAAGAATTAAACGGCCTTGGTAATGTTTCCACTTTTAGATGGGCCTACTATAACACTTCCAAATTTCAATGGGAATATGCTCATCAAAATTGGGTTGAAAAGAAAACAGATGGAGCAGCTGTTCTTTGTAGTACATCACACTTCAGTATTTGGACTATTCTTGCGCCAGAAAACGATATGAGCTCTGAACGTAATCCTACTCCTGGAATACCATTTGAATGTAAGAATGGAACAGGATTTGCTCTTCAGGCTGGTAATAGATATCAAATCCAGACACAAAGTGGTTTCTCTCTTCAGTTGATATTGAATCAAGGCTCAGAGATTACTGTGACTGAATATGAAAAATCTCCTAGGGAAATGAAGCAATCTAAGTTTCAGATCCGTACCCAGACGATTGCTATTGAAATGAACAATTCCGCTCAGGTTCAAGCAAACTTTTCCTATACTTTTACTAATCAAATAAAGAATCAGCTAGGCATTAAAAACATGGAAAAGCTTAAGTTCATGTTTTATAACGAATCTTCCGAGAAATGGGAATCCCCTAAACATCAATGGTTAGAAGAAAATACCCTTTATTGTAACACGACTCATTTTAGTCTTTGGACAATCGCAGAAGAAGAGACCATTACAAATGGTACTCCTGGACTCACTATACTTCCAGCGATCCTCACACTAGGTTTGGTTTTACTAAAAAGGTCAAAGAAGAGAAATTAACTTCTCTCATGACCTCTTTTCTTTTTTGATAATTTCTATAAGCTTCATTTCTGATTTGGATACAACTTATACTTTTTTATGCCTATAATACTGAATTCGAATAAATCATTTACCTCTCAAAAAATCGTAATATATGATTGTTTAGCAACTCTAGATAATTAGCAAATTCTATAAATTGCCTAACGAGGAAAGATATTTGGCTAGAGAGCTTGATGTGAAGTTATTTGGACAAAAATTATGGAGTTCTACTGATAATAAAGAATATAGAAGCAAAATAGCGGGTTTAGGAGTATTTGTTAATGTAATTTGGGTGTTCAGCGTCTTTTTTAGGCCAATTATCGAGCCTGTTTACTTAATTGGACTGGGAGGAATTGGTTTATTAATTTCAGTTGTAGCAAGACTCCAATCAAGAAAATTAAGGTCTTTAACCGCAGGACAGGTCAGTGGGGGGAGTATCATAGGTTATGTCGTCTCTTGGTTTATTGTGCATTTGGGATATCCCAATAAAACCTTTAAGATAACATTAAGTCCCGAAATAGCGTTTACAATTAATCAAATACTAATCTTTTACTTAATCTTGATCTTTCTCGTTTGGTTCACAATCCCTTCTTCAGAAGTCTTTGAAGATATCATCTTTGATCTCCCTCCTCTTATCTCCTATTTTCTCCTTAACCTATGGAAGTTAGCAGTAATTCTAGAAATTCTAACTCTGTTGGAAGAACTAAATATGTTGAATCCTTACGCGGATATTATATTTCTAACCATAGGTTTCACAGAGCTTATATTCCAATATAGTCGACTTTTCAGATTACATATTCCTGATATTATTCTCGATCCTGTGCAATTATTCCTCAAGACAATTGAAGGACCAATACAGACATTAAAATGGAGCGTTTTGGTTATTCTTTTCCTACTTGTGGATATTCTTCCATTTGATATATTTTCTGCAGGATTGGTCGCTTTTTCATTAGTAATGGGTATAACATCTTTAACAACAGCGATAACAAAGATAGCTCTAGATAGTGGGGTAATTCGATCAAGAACTAATGATATAGTCGAAGAGAGTAAAGTAATAATTCCTAAAATATTCGATGAACTCAAACAGATTGAAGCAAAAGACCTACAAGAGTTCTATAGTGTATTAGAACCCATTAGAATTAGAAAAAAGGACAAAATCATTAATTATATTAAGGGAGATGTTTTGTTAAAGGTTCCTTTTACTGATACATTAGAGGAGAGAGCAGGGGTTTTCCTTGCCAACTTAAAGGTGAAACCCACCAGATTAACGAGTGAAAAGGCAACAAATAAAAGAGTTTCAAGAAGTGGGACAAAAAAAATTCAGTTTCATGTATCAAAATCAAAAATCGAATCAGAAGATATTCCCATCAAAAAAAAGAATATTAATATTTCTTCCCTTTATAGAATCACAAGGGAGGATTGGGAGGAAATAATAGTAAAACAACAAGTCAAGTTAATTGATCCAAATGTTGTCACATCAATGATGGGATTTGACTCACATGAGGAATTCGAAAAAGTAGTAGAAAAAGGGATACGTAAGGCAGTATCTTTTCAAGAAAATATTCGCGATAGATTTCGAGGTGTTCCTGTTATTAAAGATGCTGAAAGCTCTAAGATTGTAAAAGTGAGGAATAACGTTATTAAAATTCCTGAAGAGATATCAGAAAAACTCAAGTTAACCGAAGACCATGAAATTGAACTAATCCCTGGGAAGGAAGAATTTCTTTTTTATGCGAGGATTAAAAAGAGAAAGGAGAGCTAATTCCTAAATATGAATTGGGTACTCTCCAATTTCCTTCGCGTAACGATAAGCCTCCAGAATTGCACTTATATCATGACCCTCAAACAAGCTGTTACTAGATGAGAATAGAAATCCTCCTCCTGGGGCACCCTCGTTTAAACATCGCTCAACATCTTTTCTGACAAGAGTAAGATCTGACTGACTTAGAATTTCAGTAGTATCTAAATTCCCTGCTAAAACTAATTTATCACCATATTGCCTTTTAATATTTGCTAGATTGATATTAGCTTTTTTTTCTAATGAATGTACACCCATAAAACCTGCTTCGATGATCATTGAAAGCAAAGGAGTAATGTGACCATCGCTATGCCATATTATTGGGGCATCAGAGGCCTTCACAATTTTTTTGTATTCAGGAAGGATCAAATCACCAAATAATTTGGGAGAAATCAGAGGACGTGAATTGTCCGCGGCATCATCTCCTAGGATTATGAAGTCTACTTCACTTTGGTTAGCTTGATCTACTACGGCAATTGTCCATTCAGTACTCCTCTCAATCACTGCTTTTACTAATTCAGGTTGATCATATAATGATCGAAAGAAGTTCTCCATTCCCATACTCAAGTAAGTTAATCCTAGAGAACAATCATGCCATGCAAAGAAACAAGCGTAATTCTCCGAATATTTTTCCTTAACGATTTTTATTTTTTCCCATGGAAACCAATCTTGAGCATGCGAAGTGGGCGCAGAATATTTCTCTAAGTCTTTCTCTGTTTTAACCATCCCCATTTGATAATGTCCATTTTTAAAGATACGTCCCCATTCATCTATTCCACTTTTGTACGCTTTAGTATTTTCTGGATGTTCCCCAAGTGGCATACAATCAAGACCAAGTCTTTCCCTCGCAAGATAAGGATCTCCTCCAAGAGCCTCAACTATTTCTGATTCAATCCAAGCTTCAAATAATGGAACACGATCAGGTTCATGATGTTTAAAAGCAGTTAATACTCGTTCGCGGGAATTCCAATCCATTGTTCTCAAACTCGGAATTCTCAATCAGTGTGATAATTTTTATCTTCTAGTAATATCTGGATTCAAAAAAGTTATGTGTGAATAAAAGAATGACTTCTACAGATGATTCCGTCTGTACCATTGGTATTGATGTAGGTAGTTCTGGAATTAGATTGTTACTCCTAGATAGAGCAGGAACTAAATTAAGTGAGCAAATAGCGACTTATAACGCTCTTAAAAAGCAAAGTTATCTCATCTGGGATAATGAAAAGAGAATCAACGTCACTACATTAAAGAATATTGTTGAAAATCAACTTTACACTCTACTGAAAGATTGGCCAAACATCAATGTGTATTCATTATCTATTTCAAGCATTGGACCATCACTTGTTTTACTCTCCAAAGAAGCTCAACCATTAACACACGCTTTTACGTATGCTTATCAAGGTGCACAGGATTATGTGAAGTTTTTACCATCCAATTTCCAGGAAAGAACAGGAAGTCTATACAGTGGGGCCCTACCTTATGTCCAACTATTGAAAATTAAAGAATCTTCATTTAGCTCGTGCTTCAAGATAACAACCATTAATGATTATCTTACTTGGAGTTTAACCGATTTACCACTTGAAAAAATCTTCTCTACAGTCCCCAATGCTTCTTATACTGGATTATATTCATTAGAACATAGAAATTGGGATGAAAAACTTCTTCAGAACTTGGATTTAGAATTATCCATCTTACCTGAAATAATCCCCATGGGTACAGTTTTTCCTATCAAAGATAAATTTAAACAGCTTTTAGATAATTTTAGGAATACCTATATTGTAACTGGCACAATTGATGGAATTGATGCCTTTTGGGCAACAGGAGTTGATAGTGAAGATATTCTCATAGGATCTGCAAGTTCCACAGGAGCATTTCGGAGAATGAGAAAATCTCCAAAATCAAAGTATAGGAGTCGACTTATTCAAATGTGTCAAATAGATGACAACAAATGGGTTGAACTTATTCCATTCAACAATGTTGGTACATCATTTGTATGGGTTGGTAAAAACTTTAAGGTAGCTTTCAAAAATTTCATTACTGAGAGTAATAATGTTAATATTGAAAGATTAGAAAAAGAAGCTCTGCAAAAACTTGAAGATATTGCTGCAGACTTGGAATCATACTTTTTAAAAATCCCTCTATACTTTCCATATATTGAGGGAGAACCAAGGGGACCAAATGGACGAGGAAGAGTAAAAGGGGGATTTATTATAATAAGAGAAAACTCAATAAATTGTATTGATCTTTATATCTCTCTGATAATTGGTATTGTGAATATGTATAAACATAATTTAGAAGTTCTTGACACTCCAGATAATTACAATGAAATTCGATTAACAGGATTAATCGCACGGAAATCACGATTATTTTTGCGATTTTTAGCGTCATTAGTAAATAAAAAAGTTGTTATTATGAAAACAAAACAATCAGTCGCATGGGCAACTGGTATGAGAGCCTTAACTTATTTGGGAGTACTTGAGGAAATGCCTCCAGTGACCACACTTGACCCTATACTACCTGAAGATAATAAATTAAAAAAAATCCTCACCACACTCTACAGAAGATATATGGAAGTTTATCAAACACCAGATAATTATCAAATAATCCAATCTGAGGAAGAGATAGATTAAGAGGTGAATATTATTCTTAAGAGTTTAGAATCCATAGAAAAAGAAATCACCCTTAATCAGAAGAAAAAACTCTTAGAAGAATTAATAAACGAATTTGATGGCTCACCAAAGAAAATTCTTTTGATTCCGCCTGATTTTACTAGATATCATTCAAAAGGGGGACAAATAACTCAAGTTCTATATCATCTTTTAAAAAAAAATTGTCAAGTGAAAGTATTACCAGCATTAGGAACACATTCCCCCCTAACTGACAACGAGATATCAGTAATGTTTGAAGGTATTCCTAAAGAGAGGTTTATGGTTCATGATTGGCGTAATGATGTTATCGAGATAGGAGTAGTTCCACAAGAGGTTGTAGAAGATTTATCTGAGGGTAAAGTGAATTATTCCATTAAAGTTGAAATAAATAAAGAGATCTTAGAAACGAATTACGACTTAATAATTTCAATCGGACAAGTTGTTCCTCATGAAGTAGCAGGTATGGCAAATGGTAATAAGAATATCCTAGTAGGAGTTGGTGGAAGTGACATAATCAATAAAAGTCATTTCCTAGGCGCCTGTTATGGAATGGAACGAATGATTGGGAAGAGCGATAATCCTGTCAGGGAACTATTTGATTATGCAGAATCTACCTTTTTATCAGACATTCCACTGTTATATATCCTAACAGTTTTAACTGTAGATGAATCTGGAAAACCAACACTAAAAGGTATATATACTGGAAATGATAATCAATCATTCAAAAAAGCTGCAAAATTAAGTCAAAAAATCAATTTAACCTTTTTAAATAATCCAATAGATAAAATTGTTGTTTTCCTAGATCCGACGAAATTTAAGAGTACTTGGTTAGGCAATAAGGCAATTTATAGAACAAGAATGGCACTAGAGGATGATGGAGAACTTATCATCCTTGCACCTGGATTAAAACAATTTGGTGAGGATAAAACAATAGATCAAATAATTAGAAAGTACGGTTATCGTAATAGCAGTGAAATTATTAATCTAGTTAAGAAAAATGAAGATTTACAACAGAATCTTTCGGCAGCTGCTCATTTAATTCATGGATCTTCTGAGAATAGATTTAAGATAACATATTGCCCTAGATACATCAGAAAGAATGAGATCGAAAGAGTCAACTATCAATACAAAGATCTTTCTGAAGTTATTAATGTATATAATCCAAGTAAGTTGAAAGAAGGATTTAATCAACTTCCTGACGGTGAGGAGATATTTTTCATCAGAAATCCAGCAATTGGATTATGGACTGTTGAAGAGAAATTTAAGCAAATGTGAAATATAATGATAAAAGCTGAAATTGGTCTTATTGGATTATCAGTAATGGGTCAAAATTTAGTTTTGAATATGGAAAGAAATGGTTATACCATTGCGGTTTTCAATAGAACGACACAAAAGCTTGAAGAATTTATCAATGGAAAGGGGTCTGAGAAGAATATCATAGGATGTTATAGCTTAGAAAACCTTTGCAACACTTTAAAACGACCCCGAATATTGATTCTTATGGTTAAAGCTGGTTTGCCAGTTGATGATTTAATTTCAAAGCTCCTACCTTTTTTACAATTAGGAGATATAATTATTGATGGTGGGAACTCTTTTTTTAGAGATACAATCGAGAGAACCGAAAAACTGAGGAAAAAAGGAATTCATTTTCTAGGGATAGGTATTTCTGGAGGTGAGGAAGGGGCTTTAAGAGGACCTTCAATCATGCCCGGAGGGTCAAAAGAAGCTTGGAAACACATAGAAAAGTTATTCTACAAAATTTCTGCGAAAATTAATGGGGATCCATGTTGTAGTTACCTCGGTCCTGATGGAGCGGGTCACTATGTGAAAATGATACATAATGGTATCGAATATGCCAATATGCAATCAATTGCAGAGGTTTATTATATTTTAAAGAAAATATTTGATATGAAACCTTCTGAATTAAAAAGAATATTCGCTGAATGGAATAAGGGAGATCTCAATTCCTACTTAATTCAAATTACTATTAAAATTTTATCTGAAAAAGATCCTGAAACAGGGAAACCCTTAATTGATTTGATTCTGGATTCTGCGAAGCAAAAAGGTACTGGAAAATGGGCTAGCCAAGAAGCATTAGAAATTGGAATACCAGCGCCAAGTATTATGGAAGCAGTCTTTGCTAGGAATATCTCATCTAAAAGAAACGACAGAATAAAAGCCTCCAATTTATTGAAAGGTCCGACTCCTCAGTTCTTAGGGGAAAAAAATTTGCTGGTCGATGCAGCACAGAAGGCACTGCTTGCTACCAAAATTTGTAATTATTCTCAAGGATTTTCATTACTTAAAGCAGCTTCAAAAGAATACCAATGGCAATTGAACCTTAAAGATATAGCTCATATATGGCGTAATGGGTGCATTATACGTGCTCGTATCTTGGAGCAGATTGAGAGGGTTTTTCAAAAAGGGTTTGATAATCTTCTCTTAGATCCCTATTTTGTTAATGTCTTAAATAATTGTCAAAAAGACTGGAGATTCATAATTAAACTAGCCGTGGAAAATGGAATACCTTTACCAGTCTTATCATCAGCTTTATCTTATTATGACAGTTATAGGAACCCCTCACTACCAACTAATCTAATTCAGGCTCAAAGAGATTATTTTGGAGCTCATGGTTTTGAGAGAACGGATAAAGACTCGGGACTTATTTTTCACAACGATAATTGGCCCCCCCTAGATGGCTAATTTATTCAATTGTTAATATGGGAAAGAATCCTTAATTAAATTATTCTTCTTAGGAGTTAATGGAAATTCTAGATTGAATTTAACATAAGTGTTTTGACAAGGAGGTCCTTTTGATACGTTGAAAATTATTTTAGGGCTCTCCTCGATATTAATGGCTATTAGATAGCTGTAAACACTTGTATACGACAAATCCTGGGCATATGCAGTCCCATGACGGCATATTGAGCCCTTTTCTTGGTGTGAGGCAAGCATTGAATATATTGCTTGGATATCTGAGGCATGTTTAAGATATCTATCAGCATTTTTATACCGAATCTTACTATGCTCAATATTTTGCCATTCTTTCTCGGGATCAACATTTATCAATATTTCATTGGTATCAAGAATCAAATGATGATTCGTGCGGACTAAGTAATCACGTGATCGTACAGTAGCAATTTCCGAAGATGTAATTTCCAAGGCTATTAGCTGTTCTGGGGTTGCTACAACCATATTGCACCATTGATAATTTGTAGATCTAATTTCTCTTTCACATATTTCTACGGCTTCATCAATAGTCTTGGCTTCCAAAACAATACGTTCAGTTATCAGATCATAAGGGGAATCTGGAGTGGCCAATATGTTCGAGTTCACAGCCACAAGACCATGTTGATTGACTCCAATTGATAGGCCAGTTGATTTTTTAATTTGAAGATTAACACCCCGAACACCAAATGCATTATAATCTTCAAGGAAGAGTTCATCGATATGGTTTCTTTCTTTAAAGTCTTTATTTTTAAACACAACTAGTGTTTGTCTATCCTTAAAGACTTTAGCGCCTGTAGTACAGCCCAATAAATCACCATAATAATAAATTTCTAGAACACCATAATAATTAGTCGAAAAGTTCTTTGATTCATTCGTGTGGCTGCTATCGCAACTTACCATAACAGTGTGGACAGAAAAAAGCCGAAGTGGAAACGCTTTTCCCACAGTATTTACAAGCATGTTCAGGACCCTTTGTGGGGACTGTTTTCTTCACAAATTTCTTTTTAGGCTTTTCTTTGGTAGGTTTAATAGTCATCGTTGCTTTTTTCTCCTTAGGCTCAAAGGCAGTCCCCATTTTCAAGGATGGTTCCCATCCACTTGGCACATCCCTAAATTTAGGTTTGGCTGTAAGTTTTCTATAATTGATTAAAAAGCCTCCAATAAATACTACTAAACCGATTAGTATAATGATTGGTGGTATAACTGCTGCAAAAAGAGTATAGATAACTTCAATTTCACACTCTTTCAAATAAAGAGATCCAGTATATTTAACGTCAGGATTAAATGTGGGGTCGCATTTAATCCGCAAATATAGACTAAAACTACTGGAAGCGTATTTTCGATTCAGGGTCATAGATGTAGTCAGTTGTTGCTCATTTCCTATCCCCCCAGAATTTAAATAAAATGACGTATCCCCCCAAGCGGGAAGTTCCCCAAATATATCTTTTCCAAGATTTGAATATAATAACTTAACACTTCCCCAGAGCTCTTCCCCAGGTTCCCCTAAGATAGTACTTCTAATAGTCAGTTGTAAATTACTAAATGGATGAGAATAGCTTCCAGGAATCTGAATATCAACATAACTGCCATTTATTGGGATGGGTTCCATTGATATAGATTGACCATATCTTCCTGCAAAAAAAGGTATGGGGACACGGAGTACGGAGAGTACAATAATAATTGTTATTCCTAAAGCAAAAAAAGCTAGGCCCACTTTTGTATAAATAGAAACCATACCAATTCACTTCTTTTTATTAATAACACAATTTATCTTTTTCAAAGTCTTTTAACAGTTAAATCAATGTGTGGAATGTGTAAAAAGCATCTCCCTAAAATCGAACTAGTATTTCCCCTGACTTCCATCATGACATAATAAATAAACTTTTCGTCCAATGAAATTAGTAGCCAATAATTCCAATAATATTTTTGAGAATATTAACCAAGACTCTAGATAATGCCATAAAAAATACTCATAACCAATTTAATCACTATTTACCTTATTATATTAGTTTATTTAATGAAATTGTTAATTGAGCTAGGTTGAGGCAATAACCAACTGGAACTAATATTCTCTGGCAAAAAATGAAAATATTTTTAATCTGCTTTTAGATTTTCACACGATTGATTTCTTTCACTTAAAACGGAGATTAATAGTGGAGATGTGGTGTAATTTTTGACACAAAAAGGGGATATTTTAGTTAGAATCCATCTTTTTAAAACAGGGGTTCTTCTGATTCTACTAATAGGAATTCCTATTCCAAGCTCGGGAGCTAGGGCTGTTAACTCAGCTCAAACAGTCGAGAATATTAATCAGCATTCAATACAAGTTTATGAGAATCATGAATCTTACACTGGCTATTCTCTTAGAAAAAAAGAATTTCATTCTGTCCCCTCACAGCTGAATAGACCAAATTTCAAAATTGTCTCTATCACTGCACCATCATTCTATGAAAATTCTTCACCGATCATAATAAATGGTAATACAGATTTTGAAGCCTTTCCTGGCGATGGAAGCCCAGTTAAACCCTATAGTATTAATAATAAAAATATTACTGACCCTACTGGTTCTTTTAATTTAATAGATATTAGAAATACTGATGTTTATTTCAATATTACCAACTGTTTGCTGCAACATGGTACAAGAGGAATTTACCTTGAAAATGTGAGTAACGGGTATATTTACAACAATATTATTTTTAATAATTTGAATTATGGAATTGTTCTTCAAGATTCTAATACTAATGTTATTTCTACAAATCTTGTAAACAACACTCTTCAGGAAGCAGGAATTCTACTTGATCAAACAAAAGGGAATCACTTGATTTTCAATACGGTATGTGATGGAAGTTCGGAAGGAATACTTATTTTATCTTCAAATACTACGATTATTTCTAATAATTTTGTTTCTTTTAACATTAACGAGGGATTAATAATAAGGAAATCAAGAAACTGCACTATTTCAAGAAATAATATTTACAATAATGGTTATAGAGCTGGATTGGATATTGATGAGTCAAGAAATTCCACTTTTACAGACAACATTATCTCTAATAATTATCAAGGGATCTATTCTAGCATGTCTGATAATAATTCAATAAAAGATAATGTTATCTTTAATAATTCCCGATATGGTATCGAATTGGGACTATCTAGGTTTTGCACTCTATCAAATCTAACTATCTATAATAACTTGGCTGATGGATTCTATCTTTGGGATAGTGAAAATTGTGTAATAAAAGATGTATCTAGTTTTGGGAATAACCGATATGAATTTTCTTCCGATCATGCAAATTATATTACAGATTGTGGAAATAGCACCTTTTCTAACATAAATTGCTCTAAAAATAATGGACATGGTATTTACGTTCATGCCTCTGAGAATAGTCTTTTTTCAGAAATTACATGCTCAAAAAATAACAGAACTGGATTTTATCTTCATTTTTCTGGGAATATTGAACTATCTGACATTTTTACCTTCAATAATGATATTGGACTTTATCTCGAAGATTGTAATAACAGCTCTATCCATAATGTAGAAACTATCGACAATAAGTATTCTGGTTTAATTGTTAGCGGATATTCTGAGCCCTATAATTATACATTTTCAAACATAAACAGTTCTTTTAACAATGGAAATGGAATTACCTTTAATCATATCCAAAATTCTATTATTTTTAACAGTGAGATTCATAACAATAGTAAAAATGGGATATCGATTTATAATTCTCCATATATAACGCTTGTAAGTAATGATGTTTTCAATAATGGAAACAAATCCGATTACTACAATGATTATGGAATTTCTCTCTATGCTGAATCGAATGAGTGTAATCTAACCCTAAATAAAGTTTTTTCAAATGAAAATGGCATTTCCATCGATTCTGTAAATAAGTCAATTCTTTCGTTGAATTTTATCTATGATAACATTGGAAATGGTATTGAAATTAGTTATTCTGCTGGGAATATTATTGATAATAACATTATCTGGCATAATAGAGATTATGGTATTACTGGTTACTATTGGTTTGAATCTGGTGATCCAATTCCAGAAAATAATATCATTAAACTGAATGATTTTATCGGAAATAGATATCAAACTGCAGAATTCTATCAAGCCTATTGTGATGGTCTCTGTTATGAGTTCGACCATAATTTTTGGGATAATTATCGAGTCCCCGATGATGATAAAGATGGTATTGTAGACTATAAATTGAAGGTTGGGAGACTGGGTCAATCTAATTATTATGATGAATATAATTATGATGAGAATCCAGAAACAGAACCAAATAATGATTATAGTTCTATTCATTATCTTACAAGCCCAATAATAACCTCTCCTACTAGTTGGGATCCTGCAAACCCAGATGATTGGTCACGAACACAAATTAACGGCACAATCACAATTCGGTGGCTCGAATCACTTGATACTGAAAATCATAAGGTAACTTATTCTCTCTATTATTTACAACTAGGGTTTGGTTGGGATGAGCAGAACTGGACTGAAATAAGCTCAGGCTTAACTATCACTTCTTATGATTGGGATACAACAAATGTAATAGATGGCCAATATTACCTAATGATAAACGCTACATGCTCTCATGGTTTAAATTCATTTTATAAGGAAGAATGGGGGGAATTTGAAATCAATAACAGTCCTCCAGTACTTACAGATGCTTATGCATCCTTCCCTCCTTTTATACTGTTTTTGATATTTGTTCTCACTCTTGGTACAATAAAGAAATATCAGAGGAAACCTTGAAAACAAATAAGAATAAATAATTTGTCCCTTGGATTGTCTTATGAGTTCCTTATTTCTTCTCTTTTACCTATATTTAACTCTTAAGCAGACATTTTTAAAACGCTGAGGATTATCTATGAAGCCAACAATAGAAAGAAACTATGAAATAGGAGCATACATACTACTGCTGGCAACTGCTCTCATCTGGGCCGGAACATGGCCATTAGGACGTTGGCTGGTTTCTGATGAAGTTGGTGGGGCCCCTATGATTATAGCAAGTCTGCGATATTTGCTTGTGATTCCGTGTTTCTTTTTAATACTCAGAATTAAGGAGAAAAGCCTAAATATTAGCTTTATGAAGAGTCATTGGAAAATCCTCGCTTTTATGGGACTAATATCTGTTACTATTTACCAAGCAGGGTATTTAATAGGTCTAGACTACACCTCTGCTAGTGATGCAGTTGTCATTGTAAGTAGTCACCCGACTCTAGTAATAATCTTTGCCAACCTACTTTTAAAAATGGAAGATTTGAGTCGAATGAGGATTATTGGAACTTTATTGTCCTTTACGGGAGTTATACTGATTTTTCTTTTCTCTCCAAACACAGAGGTTGAATATCGAATTCTTGGCGATATTTTGATTTTTCTTGCAGCTATTTTCTATGCATTATATATTGTAATCTCTAGAGATTTCTTGAATAAATGTGAAAATAGCTCATATCAACCTTCATCCTTGTACATCGTTACATGGGTATCTTTTTTTGGATTCTTGACTATTGTCCCAGTAGCCCTTCTTTTAAATCCAGAATATATTAACCCTCTCCTTTACTTTCAAGTTCCCGAAGGAATCTGGCTAGGGATTGCATATCTTGCATTTATGTCCACAGTTTTAGGATATTGGTTTTATCTAGAAGGAGTCAAAAGGTTATCTGCAAGTCGCGCAGCAATCTTTCAAAATTTAGTGCCAATTTTTGGTGTTAGTCTTTCTATTATTCTTTTAGGAGAAATTTTTGACCCAGTGATTCATATATCATCTATTTTACTTATAATTATAGGTATTACTCTAGTGAACCGAGGATAACAAGACATAATGTTCAGATTCAATTTCATCAAAGTATTTAATTGATACAAAGTATTGATTCAATTTCACCATCATTTGCAAGGAGATTTTTGGAAAGATGGAAAAAATCACCAATATAGCCTCTGATACTCCTTCATCAAGCCCCATGTTTATTCCATTAAGAATGATTCTCCCTATAACTGCCATTGGAACGTTTATGTCAGCCATTGATGGAAGTATTGTTAATATTTCTCTATTTACAATAGCAAGGGCATTAAAAACTGATATGGAAGGAGTTAGATGGGTGACTATTATCTATCTTCTTGTAATATCATCCTTAATAGGAATTGGTGGATCTTTAGGGGATAATTATGGTAGAAAAAGAATCTTCCAACTTGGAATGTTATTTTTTATATTGGGATCTCTCTTCTGTGCTTTTTCTCCTTCTTTAGAGATTCTTGTTCTCTCTCGAGCCCTTCAAGCAATTGGTGCAGCTGGTCTTATGGCCAATGGTTTGGCATTGGTAATAACATATGTCGAACCATCAATAAGGGGTCGAGCTATCGGTATTAATTCGCTAGTAGTTGCATCTGCACTTTCTACAGGACCAGCTATTGGGGGCTTTTTAACAAAATATGTGGGGTGGCCAAGTATATTTCTGATAAATATACCAATAGGATTACTTGGAATTCTACTGGTTCAACTATTCATTCCAGAAACTCCCGAAAAAAGGTATAAACTTGACTATGGGGGAATGTTTGTTTTTATCATCACTGCTTTTTCTCTAGTTCAAGGAATTTTGACTTTATTTAAAGGAGAACTCATCGGAGGAGTTCTAATCTTAATCGCTTTAGTATCTGGGATTATTTTCCTATTTATAGAAAGTAATCATCCAACACCAATGGTGTCTGTGGACATTCTGAGGGATAAAACAATTTTAACAGGTATTAGCTCTTCTTTTCTTTGTTATATGGTTTATTATAGTGTTATTTTTCTTTTACCATTCTATTATCAGGAGGTTCTATTATTCCCACCAGATCAGACAGGGATTTTAATGGTCGTCCCTCCTCTCGCAATGGCGGTCATGGGACCATTTGCAGGTTTTTTCGCTGAAAAGATTGATGCAAAACGATCGACCTCATTTGGTGCGGTAATATTAGGTTTTTCTGTTTTGTCTCTGTCCGTTTTGTTTAATATATTCCCAAATAATTCGCAAGAAATTATTTTTATTCTTGTACCGCTAGTTGCATTCTCAGCAGGATCTTTAACTACATTTACCGTGTCAAATGGTACTTCTGTGATGAATGTAGCCCCAAAAGGAGATGTGAGTGTGGTTACTGGTCTAATAGGTCTTTCGCGAAATATTGGATTTGCTTTAGGTACTACTATTAGCTCATCGATATTTACTTTATTCTTCCTCATAAATAATCCAAATAACATTACTTCAGGAACAGTATTTATTTCAAGTTATTACACAAGTTTAGGACAAACGTTTCTTCTTTTCTCCCTATTTGCATTATTAGGTACTGTGATCTCTTATTTAAGAAGTTCAGATAGAGAATTAGAAATAACTAAATCCACAATTTATTTGATAAAGAAAAGTAACTCCTAAAATCGAAAATATGTTTAAAAAGCTTTATAATGAACAGTATTTTCAGGAATTGGTTCAATGGTTAAAACTATTATAATGAAAAAGGACGGTACAATTAAATTACAGGAACAACCTTACCCAAGTTTGGAACCAGGAGCTGTATTAATAAAAACAGCTTATTCAGAAGTATGCGGAACAGATGTTCATCTTCAGAAAGGTCGTTTAGCTGGGGTACCTTATCCAATTATCCCAGGGCATGTTTCTACTGGAACTATTGAAAAGTTAAATGGTGAAGTTGTTGATATTGACGGAGTGCGACTTCAAGAGGGGGATCCAATCACATTTCTAGATGTACATGAAACCTGTAATAATTGCTGGTATTGTCTTGTAGCAAAAACTAGTACTCGGTGTCCTAATAGAAAGGTATATGGTATCACGTATTCAGCTAAAGAAGGTCTTCTCGGTGGGTGGTCTGAGTATATTTATCTGAAACCTGGCGTTAAAATCATTAAGCTCCCATATAACGCTTTTATGAGAATATTTATGGCAGCAGGGTGCGGGTTACCCACTGCAATTCATGCAATTCAGCGTTCTGAAATCAAACTAGGTGATTCAGTTGCTATACAGGGTTCAGGACCTGTTGGTTTAATGGCAGCATTATTAGCAAAATTAAGTGGAGCTTTTAATGTTATCATGCTTGGTGGTCCTGCTCACCGTTTGAAGATTGCTGCTGCTTTTGGGATTGACACATCCATTAACATATTGGATGCTGATCCTCATGAGAGAGTTAAGAAGGTATTAGAACTCACCCATAATCGCGGGACTGATGTAACGATTGAAGCTACAGGAGTACCAACGGCAGTTAAAGAAGGTTTGGAAATGACTAGGGAGGGAGGAACATACACCATAGTTGGCCAATATACTGACGCTGGGGATGTACAAATAAACCCACATCTAGACATAAATAAGAAACATCTGACAATAAAAGGATCTTGGGGCAGTGATTTCAGTCACTTTTATTTGGCAGTTAATTTAATCATAAGATATTCAACTATCTACCCTTTTAAAACCATTATAAGTCATGAGTATTCATTAGAAGAAGCAGCAAAGGCTTTAGACGATGTTGAGCATTTAAGAGTTATGAAGGCCATTATAAAACCATAATTCAGAGAATATGATTGAACACTGACAGGAGGTCACTGAGTTTTGAAGATCGCTCTCATTCAAGTTCCATTCCATTTAGGTCAAGAGAAATTTGGCATGGGAAAGGGGCCAATCCGCTTTATAGAAGCAGGAATTGATCAGAATTTAAAAAATAAAGGTCATGAGGTAATGGTGGAATGCATCCAGCTTTTTGAACAATTTAAAGACGTAGTGAGAACTACTGCTGTTTTAAGCAATTCTCTAGGAAAGGTTGTTAAAAAAGCATTAAATGCTGGTTTTTTTCCTTTCATTCTGGGAGGAAACTGTAATACATGTCTTGGTACTCTTGCTGGATTTGATGAACCAAAACCTGGAATTATATGGTTTGATGCCCATGGTGATTTTAATACTCCTGAAACAACCCCTAGTGGATTCTTTGATGGTATGGGATTAGCAATTGCAACGGGTCAGTGCTATCAAGATATATTTTCTATGATTGAAAATATGCGGCCGATTCAAGAATCTCAGACTCTTCATATTGGTGTTCGTGACTTAGATCCCAAAGAACGTGAGCTTCTTGAAAGTACTGAAGTTCTTGTTCTTGATGCTGACACATTAAAAAAAACTGGAATTCAGAAGAACCTTCAACATCGGCTTACACAGCTCAGTTCACAAACTCAAGAAGTTTATCTACACATCGATATTGATGTGATTGATCCTTCAGAAGCTCCAGGTGTGGACTTTCCCACGCCAGAAGGCCTTTCTCTTGACGAGATGGAAGAAGCTATCAAGCTTATCAAAGAAAATTTTCAGATCAAGGCTGCAGCGCTAACTGCTTATAATCCAGAAAACGATGTGGATAATAAAACACTTATGAACGGATTTAGATTGATAAATATAATTCTAAAAATAATTTCACATTAACCTCAGAGTTAAAACAATGGTAAAATAGGGAAATTGACGATAACACAAAACCAACGAATATTTTAACGAAGGATTTAGCTAGGTAGGTAATGTATTGATCAGTTGGAATGATTTTGAAAAGGTTGACATGCGTATTGGAACAATCATTGAGGTAGATGACTTCGTGGGCGCAAAAAAACCATCTTACAAATTAAAGGTTGATTTTGGGTCTCTAGGAATAAAAAAATCATCTGCTCAAATTACAACCTTATACAAAAAAGAAGAACTAATCAATAGACAAGTAATTGCTGTTGTAAACTTCCCTCCAAAGCAAATTGCGAATTTCATGTCTGAAGTCCTGATCTTAGGAGTCATAGTGAAAAAGAACGGGGGAGTTGTTCTACTTCAACCAGATAGAAAAGTACCTAATGGACTTAAAATAGCCTAAGAGTTTTTTCGAAGTACTATTTAAAGCGAGATCATTCTCCCCATTTAAGAACGTAATTCATGAGGTAGATGTCTTGGAATACGGTGCAACTTGTGAATACTATCCATTACGAAAGGTACTAATGTACCGCCCTGGTGTTGAAATAACTCAAGTTACAAAAGATACTTATCAAGAATTAACGTTTCGTGATGTAGTCTATTGGCGTAAATTCCAGCAAGAGCATGATGCTTTCTGTGAGCTTCTACGAAAAGAAAATATTGACGTACTCTTACTTAACGACCTCCTAGAAGAACAAGATTCGGCAGTTATCGATCCAAACATGGTTTATACCCGAGACACTGGTGCAATCACTAATAAAGGTTATATTCAGATGCGGATGGCACATCAAGTCAGAAGACCAGAGCCAACTCTAATAGCACGATCATTAATGAAACTAGGAATACCCCAGCTGGTTTCAATAGAAGCACCTGGTCTATTGGAGGGAGGAGATTTTGTCTATCCTGATGAATATACTTTAATGATTGGTTCTAATGGAATTCGCACTAATGAGGAAGGAGTTTTTCAAGTAATAAAGCCATTGCTAGAGAAAAATGTTGTAAGAAAGGTAATTTATGTTCCATTGCCCTCTTGGCGAGTTCATCTTGATGGAGGGCTAATGTTCATTGATAAGGATCTTTTTATATATCATCCTGCGTCTGTAGAGACATTCCCATTAAGAATAGTACGAAAAGATGAACCAATCGAATTTATACGGTTAATGGATTTTATAAGAGAATATTATGATGCAGAGGGAATTGCTATCTCTGATAATGAGTTATATTTGTTTGGTGCCAATGTCGTGTGTTTAGATAGGAAAAAAGTCGTAATTTATGAATGGAATGAACGAGTTATTGCAGAATTGAACGACCGAAGTGTAGAAGTATTGCCCATTCAAGGAGGGGAGCTTTCTCGTGGTGGTGGAGGGCCTCATTGCATGACACTACCAATTTTACGTAAAAAATAATGTCTATAGTATTGGTGACTTTAAAATGAGTAATGAAATCACAGTTTGTATAACTTTCGATTTTGATGCCGATAGTGCTCAAATTAGACAGCTAGAAGAGCCTGGAAGGATTTCAAAGGGACTTTTTGCTGTTAGAAGGGGATTACCACGAATTCTATCGCTCCTCAAAAAACACAAAATAAACGCTACATTCTTTGTCTGCGGGTGGGTAGCTGAAAAATACCCTGAACTGACGAAAAGAATTGTTGAAAACAAACATGAAATCGCTGCACATGGATATCTCCATGAATATTTTGATACACTCTCAATCGATGAAGAGAAAACCATTATCGATAATACAACACGAATCTTAACAAAGTTTGTTGAGAAGATAGGTGGTTTTCGTGCGCCTTACTTTAAACTTTCATCAAATACCTTGAAATTGCTTGCCGAGGCTGAATATATCTATGATTCCAGTTTAATGGCCGATGATCACCCTTATGTTCTTGGTTTTCCTGAATCCAAAAATAAGATGATCGAATTCCCTGTCGAATGGTTTTTAGATGACTGGGTTATTTTTGAAGAGCACCAACATTCGCCTAGTGTGGCGTTGGAAATCTGGAAAGGCCATTTTGATGCTATGCTAGAAATACAGGACATACAACCCAACCATCGAATATTAAATTACACCTTTCATCCAGCCTGTACTGGACATGCATATCGAATTAAGGTCTTAGACCAACTGATCTCTTATATGAAGATCAAGAACACAAGATTCGCCAGAATGATAGATGTAGCGAAATCATTACTTTTAGAGTAAATAAATCAAAATTATCTTAGTGAGATAAAAAAGAATGAATAATGTTTATCAGCTATTAAAATCCGCAATTGAACGATATATTGAGGAAACAAAATTACTCATTGATCAACTTACAAATCAGATATTATTAGATGAGCCTGTTCAATCTGGCCGCCCTTTAGGAGAAATATTTCTTCACATGATCCGTTCTATTGAATACTACCTTCAGGGGGTAATTAATGATCATTGGGAACCATTAACCTATAATTTAAAGACCTATAATTCAGTTGAAGATATCATAAACTTATATGATGATGTCAGCCAAAAAGCAAAGGATTATCTTGAAAAATTACCTCCCACTACTCTCTTTGATCTGTATAATGATTTTAATCGGCCTGCGACTAAAGCGGAAATGCTCTTGGAGATGTTAGAACATAACATTCAACATCGAGGCCAGATACTTGTTTATTACCGCTTATTAGGTGTAACCCCAGCAAAATTACCATACATTGTGTGAATACCTTAATGAGTTTTGGCAATATCAGCGGATACGGAGAAAATGACCGAAGAATTACCAAATGAGATAGGGAAAACATTTCAAACAATAATTAACTCCATTCCACTCAATTTTAATGAAAGGATTAGTATTCACGATCAAAAGGAGTTATCTTCTTTCTCAAAGATGTGTGATATTCCTTTAAAATCTGTCGATACATATAGACAACTTGCCGCCCTACTTATCCTTAATCGTCTTAGATTTATCGTTTCCTATGGAAAAGGACCACTAGACAGTAAAACAATCTATGCCACATATCAAACAACTTCTGATCTTTTAAAGCAAACTTATCCTCAAATGTTCACCTCCTCTATAGTTGATTCTATAGCCAATTCCAGCACATTGGTTATTTCACAGACAATACTCCAATTTGATCAACGATTACTGAATCAATCATCAGATATTTTATCGTTATTATTTTTAAAAGTATTAAATCAACGGTTCAGACGAAAATTAGGCCAATTTTGGACGCCTAAACATATTGCAGAATTCATGGTTACATTATCACTAGAAAATAACCCAAGGAATATCCTCGATCCATGTACTGGGCCAGGAACCTTTATTCAAGCTCTCCAGTCGATTTCGGAAGACTTTCAAGGGAAAATAACTGGTATTGAACTTCATCCCCTGTTATATGAGATATGTAAGGTGAATCTGTACAATTCTCAGTTTAAACTGGAACTGAAGCAAGGAGATTTCTTAACAACAGCTGAAAATAACTTTGAGAATAGTATTCACGATGAACTAGCCATATCTTCAGCAGAAGGCCTTGATTCATTTCTAAAAACTAAATCAAATGGTTTTGATTGTATTATCTGCAATCCCCCTTATTCTCGACATCATATGCTTTCATCAAGAATAAAAGATAGGATTGGAAATGAGATTGAGCAAAATTTCGGAGGAAAATTCAATAGAATATCCAGTCTATTCATGTACTTCATCCTTAAATCATTGAAACTTCTAATTAAGGACGGTAGAATGGTCTTTATAACTCCAACAATAATTTTTGAATCAAGAAATAGCGATTATCTTAAGATGATCTTGAAGGAGAGATATAGAGTTCCTTATATTATCGTATTTCATCATTCACTAGATATATTTCCTGGAGTGGATACTGCTGCATGTATTTTTGTAATAGAGGGGCGAAAACCAAGGGAAGATGAAATAACAAAGCTACTAGTAGTGAAAAAGTGGACTTCTAAGGAGAAAATCTTTAATTACTTGAAAATTGAAAGTAATGAGGTTTTTAAGTGGTCAGATGGTGAACTCCATAGTAAAAGACAGATTGATATAGATCCTGAACGGAATTGGACAAATCCAGATGCCTTCACTAATTATGAAATCAATGAAAAACTTGTTGAATTATCAAAATTTTTCAAAGTTATGAGAGGTATTGCTACTGGAAATAATAGTTTTTTTACATTTACTACAAAAGAATTAGCGTCTTATAAAATTAAAGATGAATTTGTGGTTCCAACCCTAACTAGGACACGATATGTTCAAAAATATTGCTTCTCAAAAGAAGATTTTAACAATTTATCAGAACAAGAAAAAAAAATGTGGTTATTAAATATACAGGAAGATATCAGTGACATTCATGATCAAAACTTATCTGATTATCTTGAATTAGGATTAAGTCAAAATGTACATAATGGGAACTTAGTTAAAACTCGAAAACATTGGTATAAAACGGAAAAAAGAGATATCCCCTATTTTATTTATACATATTTGAGTCGTGGTAATCCAAGATTCATACTAAATGAAGCCCAAATTAGACCACTTAACACATTTCTTATGATATATCCCAAAAAAAATAGAAAATTATCTAAGGAATTTTTAATCCTCTTTTGGGTTATTTTAAACTCAAATATAACATTTGACTCTTTACGTAATGTAGGAAGATGTTATGGTGGTAATACATTGAAAATAGAGCCAAGAGAAATGCTGAAAACATTAATTCTGAATCCATTCAAGATTACCACTAAATCGAAAAAGAGTTTACTTGCCCTATCACAAGAATTGAAATCTATAAATACAGTTCATAAAAAAGATTTAATTGAAAGAATAGATGCAATCATAGATAAAGAATTAAGCTCCTAGAAGTATCTTTCAAGAATCACGTTATTTATAAGCTTTTAAGATTTTTTTTAGCCCACATAAGACATAATAATACTCATAGATGCTACAAGTTGAAAGTTTTCTTGACTCCAGAGGAAAACTAGCACAAGATATGTATCATCAAGAGTAGCTTTATCTGTTGGAAAAATTGTCGCATTTAAAATTGTGCTACCATATCCAGACAACGAGAATGAGAACGTTGTACGATTAATAGCATCTATAGCAAAAGTTATTCTTTCTGGAGAATCTGTAAATAATTCAAAATCCAGAACTTGGTCTGCACTACCATTATTAATTACAGAGAAATTGATGGTTAATCCTGCAGCTTCCAAATTCATTGTAGATGTCTCGTATTCCACAAATATAGGCCCGTGCGTACTTCCGATAGATAAGATATCTGAGCGGAAAATTCGAGCTAAACGTTCATTAGTACTGTCTTTAGGATAAACCTTGACTTCAATATAGATTATGTCTTCATCAGGAGTTAATTCAACACCTTCAAATGGATCACAAACTAAAATAATTGTTTCTATCGCTCTAGCAGATAGAATAAAGGATTGATCAATACTCATCCTCCATCCTGGAATAATGGGGGTATCATCACCTACAGTTTCAAAAAGCTCTAAAGTAAATGCATCAGGTTCTATCCGAACATCAGTACGCTCGTCATTTTGAAGAGTCACGGAAAATTGATCTATTAGAGTGTTGGAATCAGTTGTTTGAAAACCTGAAATTGAAAGGATTTCTACATCAATAGGTGCAGGGGTATTAATTGTCCCAAAAACTACTAAAGCAACAGCTATCCCAGCTATTACGACTAAACCAATCAGAAGTACTGTAGCAATGACTGGAGTTACTCCACGAGTTTTTACTCGCCATAAGCGTCTCATATTCATCATTCTTAACCTCTGAAAAGCATCAGTTTGTATCTGTATTGTAACTCGCATTATAGATCTTCTATTGTATTATATTACTTCAAATAGACCTATAAATATATATATTCATGGGGTTCCAGATTTTCATACATTGTTTTTTAATGAAAATCATAGTTTTTGTAGCTTTCTAAAATGTGTCGATTCAGATGAGAAGAAGAAATCGTTTTTTTAAGGCTCGTATAAATAATAAAATTGATGAATGAAGTCATAACAACATCAGAGGAACTCGCTAGAAAGCTCGCTCAAGCTGCTATTAGTATCCGAGAGAATATAAAAGAATTATTTTTAGTGGAGGAAGAAACTGGGCACCTTCACCAAATTTTCCAAGAAATCCAGTTTAAATTAATGAAAAATCTTACATTAGAACATTTTGCTGACATTTATGCCCAAACGATTACTTATGGCTTATTTTCTCTGAAAATATTTCAAGGGGAGGGATTTGACCTTAATTCTTTTAGATTATCAAATAAAAATTCATTTCTACATAATTTTTTGGAAAATATATTGAGATTAATTGAGGATCAATCTACAAAATTAAATTTAAAAAGTATTGGCATCAATAAACTTCTACAATTAATGAAAACCACAAATATTGCTTTAGTAATGGCAAATTTTAGTAAATATGAGAAATCTGAAGACCCTATAATGCATTTTTATGAAGAATTTTTGCATGAATATGATTCAAGCCAAAAAATTGATCGGGGTGTTTTTTATACTCCAGATGCCTTGGTTAAGTTTATAGTACATTCTGTTAATCATATTCTTCAAACATACTTTAATTGTGAAGATGGTCTTGTAGATGAATCGCAAGTGACGATAAATGGTAATATACTACCAAAAATTCAGATTCTAGACCCAGCAGCAGGAACAGGTACTTTTCTTAATCATATTATTGAATTATCCTACAAACTATTCAAGGAAAAGTATAAATCGTTAAATAGTAGTTTACTACAAAACAAATGGGAAATTTATGTCGATAAATCTCTTTTATTGAGAGTTTTTGCCTTTGAGTTATTGATGGCCCCATATGTCATTGCAAACATCAAACTCGGATTAAAATTACAGGAAACTGGTTACACGTTACAAAGTCACAATCGTTTAGGAGTATTCTTAGCAAACACTTTAGAAGATCCATTTAAGAGTATTAAAGATTTAGAAAAGTACTTAAACCCATTTAGTTTTCTATCAAGAGAGGGAAAGAAAGCTCTCGAAATAAAAATGGAATACCCGATTTCAGTGATTATAGGTAATCCCCCTTATTCAGGACATTCTCTTAATAAGTCGCAGTGGATCACTGATCTCTTACACGGAAAGAAAATAGATGAGACAAGGGCGTGTAACTATTTTGAGGTTGATGGGAAACTATTAGGGGAAAAAAATCCTAAATGGTTAAATGATGATTATGTGAAATTCATTAGGTTTGGTCAATGGCGGATAGAAAAAACAGGGTATGGTGTTGTAGCATTTATTACTAATCATAGCTTTCTAGATAACCCTACTTTTCGAGGTATGAGACAACAGCTAATGAAATCCTTTACAGACATATTCATTATTGACCTTCATGGAAATACAAGAAGGAATGAGAAAACTCCTAGTGGTTTGAAAGATGAAAATGTATTTGACATCCAACAAGGTGTTTGTATCTCATTTTTCATCAAAAATCCTAATAAAAAGGGAAGTATAGAAATTTTCAGATATGATGTATGGGGTTTGAGGAACCAAAAGTATGAATTTCTCAATAATAACGATATTTCAACGATAAAATGGAATAAAATTGATTCATTTAGTCCCTGGTATATGTTTTATCAATTGGATATGAAGAGATGGAAAGAGTATAAATCAGGATGGATAATAACTGATATTTTTCCAATTCATTCTGTCGGTATTATGACTGGACAGGATAAGATCACAATACATAAAGAACGAGAACAAGTTCGAGAGGTCATTGAAGATCTTATTCTCCTTTCCAAAACTAAATTTAGACAAAAATACGATTTGAAGAAAGAAAAACGGCAATGGGCCTTAATAAAAGCTATCCACGACATTCAAAGCCTTGGTTTAAATCAAAATATGGCAATAGATGAACTCAATAATCGTATTGAAGAAAAGGTTGTTCCAATTCTTTATCGGCCATTTGACAAACGGTTTACGTTTTATACTGGCAGATCACGGGGGTTTCATGAGAGACCAAGGAGTAAAGTTATGAGACACATGATTAATGGTGATAATTTAGGACTTGTTGTTTCAAGAAACTCTAGACCTGCTTCTTGGAGAGACATTCAAATTACAGAAGATATTATCGAATTAGGAGTAATGGCGACAAGACCAGGTAATAATGCACCAATTTTTCCATTATTCTTATTTAGGGAAACCACTAATGGTTATAAAAAAGAAGTAAATTTTTCAAACAAATTCAAAAGATATATTAAATTAAAATATGGTTTAGGGGGTAAATCTTCAGTAGTGGATGTAATGTATTATATTTATGCTATACTCCACTCAAAAGAATATCGAACAAGATATGAAAGTTTTTTGAAAATTGATTTTCCCAGGATTCCTTTTCCAACAAACCCAGATTTATTCTTCGAATTACATGAAATCGGAAGAGAATTAGCTGAATTATATTTGATGAAATCAGTTAATATAAATGATCATAATGTCAGATTGAGGGGGAGTGATAATGTTGATTCTTCAAAGGTTAAACGAGTTTCTTTCACATCAGACAATAAAATCAGAATAAACTCAAGCCATTTTTTTGAGGGGGTATCAGAAGAAGTCTATGAATTTCACATTGGAGGATATCAGGTCTGTCGGAGATGGTTAAGAAATTATAGAGACAAAATCCTTACAAAAAATGATATATTATTCTTTGGAAGAATCGTGAAAGTGATTCAAGAAACGATCAGGTTGATGGAAAAAATAGATAGTATAATACTACAATATCAAGGATGGCCAGAAGCCTTTTTATCTAAATCCATATCTACCTAGTATATTAGATGTCATCCTCTGTTGGATTACTTAATCCTTTTTTTGCAATCGAGGAAAGAACCGGCCAACTGTTTCTCTGTATTGCAGATATTCTTCTCCGAAATGATCAACTAAAATTGACTCTTCATAATTTGAAAGGTCATAATAACCATAAATACCAAATAAAAGGGGAAGAATCAATATATGTTGGAGAATCATTGAAAAACCCAAGAAATAATAGCAGTAGGAGGCATAAAGAGGATGTCTAATATAACGATACATCCCTTCCTTTTCTAGCTTTTTAGGAATCCCCCAGGAGAAAGCACGGTTTCCCCTTGATATACGGCCCCAAGAAGCAATTAATGTGGCAATGATTACTATTCCAAAACCTAAAACTTGGATCACCGTGGCAAATGGTTCAAAAGCTGATAATAATTGATCATTGAAAATATTCAAACCAACCAGAACATCTAGAGGAACCAAAAGAAATATCAGCCACATATATGCAGAAACAAGAAAAGTTATAATCATTGTAAAAGTGATGTCAAGATCTTGAGAATTCCTTCTTTTACGCTCAGAATTTTTTCGAAAATAAGTGAAGTAATCCAAAGGAAGACTAATTAAAAAATAAATTGTCAGATTAATTGCAAAAAAAAGTCCAACAGTTGTATAATCGAATATCATCTTAGGTCCCCATTAACTTGAAATACATTTTATGACCAATTGTCATTGTTTTTATTATTATTTATTGTCATTCGACTCTAAGTTGGCCGAAAACCAACTTTGGTAAAAGAGTATCCCTTAATTCAGACAGCTTCTCATTTTCATAAAGATTTTGGATTATTCCTTGGTAAAATGGCTCAAAAAACAGACCAAACCTTGCAATTAATTCTCTGGGAGGAATAACAATTTCTATGGATTCAATATCGGTAGAACTAATGTTCTGTTGAGCAGTTCCAAATGCTCTATTCCTTAAAATTCTCTGAAATTTATCATTGGTTAACATGAAATATGTAATGTATAATCCTTTGTCAATTTTCTCCTTAAACATACCTACTCTTTGATTCAACCAGAGTTCCCTCTTTGTTTTTGGAACAATACCAATCTTCCCTACATTGGCTCCTGTCATCGCAATGAGAATAGATCCAGGGTTAATTGAATATTTATCATCTAAATTAGAAATTATTTCTCGTGAAACATATTGAGTATTTTTAATATCAACAATATTATCCAAAATATTCCTAATTTTCACAACACCAATAGAGCCATTCTCTAAAAAGTCTACACTCCTAAATGCATATCCTGGCTGAACTTGAACTAAATCCCCGATTGAACCAACATTCCAAGTCTCTGGAATCTCATCACCTAATTTAGTTGAAAAAACCATTTTACCTCCGCTAGATTTGTAAGGATTACCAGAATCATTAGGAAATTCCAAATCTATAAACCAATAGTTAAATAATGTTCGGCTTATTAATAAAAGGTTGCGATTCAAATTAATGTTAAGCTCTATCTTGGTATCAAAATTCGATAGAATGTTTCCAATTCTATCCTGCTCATTATCAGGAGGGTACGGGATCAGTGATGATCCAATCACATCAGGAGTGAAAGCTGGATACGCTGATGTATGAGTATCGGCAATACATGTAAGAAATCTAGTATAATAATCACTTGTTAAATAATAATATAAATAATGGGGATTGATCCTTTTTGAGGTAATTATTGTAAATCCAGTGGAAGCTATTAACCGTTTTGCGCTTTTTTTTATGAACGTGTAATGCCTCAAATTTGGTCTGACACTAGAAATAAGTATATCATTGTCCCGAACAATTCTCTTAGCTCTACTTGGAGCTTGATCGGTTAGAAATCTTTTGGTCTTAGTAATCCTTCCCTCCTTAATAGAAGAGATATCAATATAATCTATTTCTTCGCACTTGAAATTTTTATCAATATTCAGCTCATTGATATTTGCTATTTGCTTAACTTTCTTAACTTTCCACTCAGAAGGAATGGTTCCAACTTCAGTGTTTTTATAATTTGGATTCATCTTAAAGCTCAAATCCAAGATCACTAAGATTTTCCTGTATTTTTTCCTTAAATTTCTCCGACTCTTTAAACTGTTCCGCAATTTCAGATGTAAGCCAGTCCATTTTTGCCTTAAAAGATCCATTTTTATCTTCAGTTTCTGCCACGCCAACATAGCGTGCAGGAGTGAGAATATAATTATGATTACGAATTTGATCAATAGTGCTAGATTTACAAAAACCTAGGATATCCAAATATTCTCCTGTTTCAGTTTTCCAATTAATGTATGTCTTTGAAATTACTTGGATGTCGTTCTCACTCAGCTGTTTATGCATCCTATCGACTAGAACCCCTAAACGTCTCGCATCAATAAAAAGAACTTCATGTTTACCATCTCTATTCTTTGTATTCCGCTTAATGATCCATAAACAAGCTGGAATCCCTGTATTATAGAATAGCTTATCTGGTAATGTTACTATACAGTCAACAAGACCAGCTTCTACAATATTTTTTCGGATATTTCCTTCATTTGACATTGTAGAACTTAACGATCCATTAGTAAGAATAAAACCTGCAATCCCTTTTTCATCTAGATGATGTATGAAATGCTGTACCCAAGCAAAATTAGCATTTCTAAATGGTGGTATGCCATATATCCATCGGTAATCTTGAGTAAGTGTATCCCCTTTCCAATCTTTAACGTTAAACGGAGGATTTGCTAGAACAAAGTCAAATTTTTGATTCTTATGCAAATCATTAGAAAAACTATCTCCCCACATAATATTACCATTAATCCCATGAATTGCAAGATTCATTTTACAAAGAGCCCATGTAGTTCGATTAGACTCTTGCCCATATATCAAAATATCAGCAGTTTTCCCTCCTTGTGATTCAATAAACTTTTCACTTTGTATAAACATCCCTCCTGATCCACAACAAGGATCAAATACTTTCCCTTTATACGGTTTGATCATTTCGACAAGGAGTCTAACGATACTAGGAGGAGTATAAAACTGGCCACCTTTCCTACCTTCAGATAGCGCAAATTGGCCTAAAAAATATTCAAATACTCTACCAAGTATATCAACATTTTTTACTTCCTCTTCTACTAAACCAATTGATTCTATTAATTCAATTAATTCACTTAAACGTTCTCTATCTAATGAGTCTTTTGAATATATTTTCGGTAGGATCCCCTTCAATGAGGGATTTTTTTGCTCTATTGTTTCCATTGCGAAATCGATATTTTTTCCTATTTCTAATTTCTTTTGTTTGACAAGCTTCTTTATATAATCCCAACGAGCTGCCTGTGGAATTAAGAGGGTTTTTTGTAAATTACCTCTATTTTCACTACTACGATCAGAAATATACTTCAGGAAGATGAGACCCAAAACTACAGTACGATATTCTGATGCATCCAAATCGCTTCGTAATTTTTCAGCAGATCTCCACAATTTCTCTTCAAAGCCAAAAGTAGTACCATTGGAATGATTCTTAGCCATGGAAATCGTTTCCATCACTTTAGAATTATGACTATAAGAAAATGTTAAATTTTTTCTTTATGAGTAGTTATCTAAATATAGACACCTACTTTATTTAAGAAATGATCCTTATCTACTTTATCTTACAAATGTAAAAGAAAGAAATAAAGAGATTAATCGGAACCTTTCTCTTTCATCCGTTCACGCATTTTTTCAGGAGTAAATCCTTTTTGTCTCATTATATTGTGCATTTCTTCAGGATTTATACCCCTTTCTTTCATCATGGCATTTATGCGATCAGGATTCATACCATGAGCTTGTATCATTTTCTCAATAGCTGGAGGCATAACTCCAGGCATAGAAGTAAGTTTAGCTGGAGGAGCTTTATAAACTTCAGCCAACTCTTCTAATCCTTGATGTGCATAATAAGTATGGTATAATTCAGCGTAAACTCCATTTTTGGCAAGAAGCTCTTCATGTGTGCCAAGTTCAACTAATTTTCCTTTCTGAAAGACTGCTAACCGATCTACATCCCGAATGGTTGTTAACCGGTGAGCAATAACAAAAGTTGTCCTCCCTTGAAATAAAGCTTTTTGCGCCTGCTGAACCAAACTCTCAGAATAGGCATCAAGACGGGATGTGGCCTCATCAAGTACGAGAATCTTTGGATCAGCAAGCATTGCCCGAGCAATCGTAATCATCTGCCTTTGTCCTGAACTTAAACCCTTACCACTTTCCTGTAACAATGTCTGATATCCACTTGGTAATGCTTCGATGAAGTCATCAGCTCCTATAAGTTTACATAATTCAAAGATTTCACGATCACTCACCTCTGGATTACCATAACGAATATTCTCAAGAACTGTATCTGCGAAGAGGTACGGTTCTTGGGGAATTAATCCAATGGATGTATGCAAACTTTCCAGCTTGATGTCACGTAAGTCTTGATCGCCAATTAAAATCCGACCCTCGGTTGGATCATAAAAACGAGTGAGAAGAGCTGCCAATGTTGTTTTGCCAGCTCCTGTATGCCCGACAATCGCGATCTTTTCTCCTTCCTCAACCTTGAAAGTGACTTCTTGGAGAACAGGGGTTCCTTTAAGATATTCATAAGAAACATTATCCAAAGTGACACTTGTATCTTCTAAAGTTAGGATTTTCGCATTTAATGTGTCAGTTACTTGGGGTTTTTGCTCTAGAACGTCCGCTACTCTGTCCATAGCTGCTAATGAGGACTGAAGTTGGGGATAATACATTGCTAAGTGAAGTATGGGATCCAAAAACCGCTGGACAAGAATTGTTCCTAAATAAATTGATCCAAGAGTGATCGCTGACTCTGGCAGCCATCCGCCTACAATAAGAGTCAATGCAACTAAAGTTGTAGAAACCACAGATACTGCAGGGAACATGAAATTAAAAATGGCACCCATTTGCTTGAAATATTGATAAGTTCTTTGATTAAGCTCATAAAGGATAGAAGAAGACCATATCTCACGATTGAACGATTTTGCAATTGACACTCCGGCAAGACTCTCTGCCATTTGTCCTGACACTTCACCATAGGATTTTCGGACACGGTACATGATTTTTCGGCCAAGTGTGCCAAGAATAGTAGCTAATAGCGCTGCTGCAGGTATTGCTAGTAATGCAATCCCAGTTATAATCCAACTAGTAGCTAAAAGAAGAAAGAAGGTACCAAAAGTCAAAAGAAGCTGGGAACTCGCATTAGTAACCACTGTGATTCCAACAGCCAATTCATCAGTATCACTAGTCACACGACTGGTTACATTACCACTCTGTTCTTGTTTATGAAAGGACATATCAGCGGAGACCAAACGCTCAAAAACATCAATTCGGACATTATGGAGCATCTTAGCCCTCAATCGAGCTAGAATATAAGTGTTTAAGGCATTAATGAACCAGATAATAAGAGATAAAGCTAAAAAAATGGCGAATAAGAGAATAATAAATTCGACATCAGGTTTATCAGTAGCAACAGCTGCATCCAAGCCTTCACTTATTATTAGTGGAGAAATAATTGATCCAATGGCATAAGCTAATATCAAGAGTCCTGAAAGTATAAGAAATCCTTTAAAAGGAGCTAGGTAGCCCCATAACATTTTAAGTAATTGTTTTGTGGATCGTACTTTCTTATATTTTGTATCCACAAAGAGCCCATGAGGACCACGACCTCGAGGATGTGCCATTAGAGTCGACCTCCTATAACCTCTGGAAGTGCTTTAAATATCGTTTGATATTGAGGGCATGACCTAAGCATTTCTTCATGGGATCCATAGGCACAAATCTCTCCTTTATCAAATAGGACTATAAAATCAGATTCAATAAGTGTTCTTAATCGTTGTGTTACAACGATAGAAGTTCGATCCTCCATCAGTTTATCAAGTGCTCTACGAAGAAGTAGCTCAGTCTTGGAGTCAATAGCGGAAGCAGAATCGTCAAGCAATAATACCTTCGGATCTGCTAGGATAGCTCGCGCAATTGCAACACGCTGTCTTTGTCCGCCTGAAAGTTTTGATCCACGTTCTCCAATCCTCGTCTCAAATCCCTTAGGAAGTTTCTCAATGAATTTAAGTGCTTGGGCCTTTTCCGCTGCAGAGATAATTTCTTCGTATGAAGCTTTAGGATTGGCAAAAGCAATATTCTCTCTTACTGAAGCGGAAAAGAGAAATACTTCCTGTTCAACCATAGTTACTCCTTTGCGGATTTCTTTAGCAGGGATTTCTGTTAAAGGCGTACCATTGATCTTAATCTGTCCTTCTGTTGGGTCATATAACCGAAGAAGTAACTTAAGAAAGGTTGATTTCCCGGATCCTGGACCTCCAATTACAGCAACTCTCGAACCAGAAGGAATTGTGATATTAATATTCTTTAATGCAAGTTTTGATGAGCTTCCATAGCTAAAACTAACCTCATCAAAAACAATATCTCCACTCCAACCCGGAACGACACCTTCCTGAGCTGTGTCAGGGACTGGATCTTGCCAAGTCATTTTGGACCAGATGCGGTCTGCATTAGCTTTTCCAGCACGAATATTTAGAATTGCCATTGGCAGCATGAAATTAAGGAATTGAAGTGACAACAACATGGAAACAGATGAGGTAAATGTATCAATGGAAGCTGGATTATCAGCTAAATTGATTAATCCCAACCCAAAGATTAAAGCGGTTAGAGCGATCAATACTAATGCAGGCCAAAAGAAAGCAGACAAACGGCCTTCAGTTGTTACTATATCAGCGTAATTATTACTAGTAGTCGCAAATCGCTTATTCTCATGATTTTCTCGGTTGAAACTTCGAACAACTTCAATACCACGAAAGATTTCTTGAGAATCCCGTGTCACAATCGCTAATCTAGATGCAAGCTCCTCACGAATTGGCCCAATCACTTTAGAATATCGAATCACTAAGAGAAGATATAGTGGAAATCCAATTATCGCAATTAGAAAATAAGTAGGATTAAAAACTAAGAAGATAGACGTAATAAATATCATACTTAAGAAGGAACTAGAGAGCATTCGCATACTAGGGTTAACACCCATTCTCATTTGACTTATTTCATTCATTGCCATGGATAACAGGCTACTACTATCAATCTCATCATGAAATGTCATGGAATGCTCTTGAATGATATCAAAAAACTCTTGTCGAATGTCTCTCTCGTATCTAAAAGCGGCTACAGTCCACGAATAGTTAGCGATAAATGTTATTCCAAAACTTATGATAGCAGTAACTATTATCGCTAGACAAACAAGTAAGAATGTTTGTGAAAATCCTTCAGATTGGAGAATACTAAACGCTTGTCCAAGAAGAATACTAGGAAAAAGTGTTAAAAATACGCTTATCAACGAAATTACTAAACTTAACAAAACAAGACCTGGACTTCGCCAGAAAAAACTTAAATACCAATGAGTCGCAGAACGATACTTTTTTGTTGGCAATGGAGTGTAGTTTCTCTGTTGTGCATCGATTGAAGCTGTTTGGGATACTTGCATAATTTATCTTCCCATTATATTGATTTATTTCTTTATTCAAACAATAGCTAGAAAAACTATATATAGGTTTCCTATATGTTAACTTTAATGATTATTTAAGTGATATTGAGCCATAAGTTATCACTGACATCTTGAATAGAAGGTTCAATTATTTGGAATCTGAAAAAGAAGACAAAGAAATTTCTGATCAGCTTGTGGAGAAGTGGATCCAAGGTTTTCATCGAGGTAGCTTACGATTTTTCATTTTACATTTATTACGTCACGAAAGGGAATATAAAAACGATATAAAACCAGAAGAAAGCCCTTTTCGAAAAAAGATCCATGGATACCACATTGCTAAAGCAATTGAAGAAATCACAGATGAAAGATGGAAGCCTACAACAGCATCTATTTATCCAATACTGAATCAATTCGAAGAGGAGGGAATAATTACAGAAATTGAAGACCAGTCTAATAAAGAAAGGAAACGATTCACGAAAAATTACCAGCTAACGGATTATGGTTTGAAAGTAGCGCAAAAGTTAGAACAAGCACGAATAGAATTTGCAAAATCGTTTAGGATGCACCCACGCCGCAATCAACCACCAGCTCCTCATTTACAGATGATAAAATCTAAATTAGAGCTCTCTGATGAAGAACTCTCTGAATTGTTGAAAAACGCTAGTTTACCTGATCTTGAAAGTGAAAAAAGACAACTTGAAGATAGTATTCTTATGATTCAAGATACTTTACGAGCAGTAGAAGAAGAGATTGAGCGAAGAAGGTCTTCTTAATGTTGAGAAAGTTGGGATTAAATAGGAGGTACCAACTACTTCAATAAAAAGTATTTCTTTTTGATTTGAAATATTTTTGCATCGTAACAGCCAAGATTGCAAGTAATGATGAAAAAAAGCTTATTGATACATTTTGAGCTGCTTTGATTTCATTGGCTTCAATCACAATTGAACTAAACCCTACATAATCATTCCCTATAAAGAGCGTTAAATTTGTTCCAATGGAAAGTTCTTCCTCTAATTTAAATTCAAAGGATCTTTCCACTACTTTTCCTGCAGGTATTGCTGGGATGGTTACTGGTGATCCCTTATCCTCTATAAAACTGAAATCAGTTTTTAAAACCTTCAATTCATCTATACTTCCTATATATGGACTTAAACTTTCAATTGAGAGTTTTATTTCCAGTGAATCACTCAAATTTGTTCCCCCTGTTATCGATTTTACTGATGGTTTCAAACGGGGATTTAAGCACAACCAATAAATGAAGATACCTTGGATATCTTCCCATACAGCATGAATCGCTGCTTCCTCGGGATTGAAGTAACCAAAGATACCGTCCCATCGCCAGATTTCGTGTGTATCATTTGAAGACACAAATTGGTATTCACTTTCAGAAGATACATTATGATAAATTTCAAAAGTCATCGGAACTAAACAATCCCTTTTTGCATACATAAAGTCCCCCCATTCTCCAGCACAAGTCGTATAAGTTGCCAGAGAGGCTTCCTGTTCTGTTATATACCCATTTGGTAGGATCGTATATAGATCAGACCGAATTTTATTGTATAAGGGGCCTTCCGTCCAATACCCTTCAGAAGCCCAGGGAAAATATGTAGCATTAATACCAGAATGTAGTGAAATAGCTGTAGCAAACCGCTTATCTTCCACAAAATTTTGATATGCACGAGTTTCAGGTTCAGAAAAAGCATCAGTTCCAGGGTAATCTGCAGAAGTTGTTTTATCACTAGATCCACTCTGGCAAGCAGGATCATTCCAGCGATAATTATAGTTTCTATTCAAATCGACTCCACCAAGTGGATCTTCATTTATTCTACTATCGCCATCATTATCAATCCCCTCTAGGTAAACATCAACGATTTTATCCGTGATTTTATTGACCACCTCGAATTCTGAGATTAATCCATCTCCATTAGTGTCTTCTGGGGGATCTTCGTTAAAACGACCATCTTTATCATCATCAAAATCCCGTAAATTTTTACGGAACCATGGATTCCCTTGTACGAAATCATTTCCAAGACTATAGTAAAGGCCATCTGGATTGAGAGTTGGTATGAAGTAAATGTCTAAGTTATCAATGTATTCAGTGATATCTTCGTTAATCCTGTAATTATTAACTAGAATAAGCATAAATCGAAGAATCATTTCGATCGTTATTTGTTCTCGTGCATGATGATGAGCAACAAACAGAACACCAGCCTTAGGAATAACATTTTGCTCATTAGTAGCCCGTAAACAGAAGATGTCTCTACCCTCGATGCTTTTTCCAATGCTGTAGAGATCAATTATTTCTGGTGCTGTATTGTTCATCTGTAACAACTCCTCTATCAATTGGTTTGGAGTGTGATATTTATCAGGATAGATTAAAGAAATACTTGACCAATCTCGTACAATTTGGTTGTTTTTTCCTTCCTGAACTATGTAAAATGTTCCTATTGAAAAAACCTGAATTTGAGTAGTAATCAGAGGCAGTGCTAGAAGTAAAAAAAGAATGAAATAAGACAGTTTATTTCGCATTTTTAGCTGCCGTTGCAGCTTTAATTTTATAGATTAAAAAAGAATTGTGATATCCGCAACATAATAAAAAGAATCATTTGTAAACATATAATTAAAGGCTAAAATAAAAAATATTCCAATTTATTTAGCAAGGATTAACTCATTGTAGCAATTCCCAGTGACTTTACAGAGTTGTCTATCGTAAAAGAGAGTATTAAAAGAATACTAGCATCATGGGTGTGAGAGTAACATTTCTGAATTGAATCTCTTACTTAAAAATAAATTCAAAACATTTTTGGAAAAAACCTAAATTCTGTTAAAAATGGATATAAAATTATAAATCAGCGAAAATCTAAGATTTTTTTCTGATTCTAAATCATAGACTGACAGGGCTAGATATCGCTCTGAAAAGGAGAGTTGAAAACGATTCTACAAGGAAAAAACATCTTATTAAGAGGATTAGAACTCTCTGACGTTGATGAACTAATGAAATTCTGGAACAACTCTGAACTTCAAGAATTTCTTTCTGGTCCACTAATTGCATCAAGAGACGAAGAAATTAATTGGATTCGTAGCACTTGGGAACGACGTCAAAAGGGGGAGGCTTATATTTTTGGTATAATCCTCATTGAAAACAATCTGTACATCGGGAACATTGAAATCGGAATCGATAATAAGATTTCCCAAAGGGGATCCCTTGGTGTAGTCATTTTTAATCCAGCTTATTGGAATAAGGGATTAGGTTCAGAAGCAATTCACTTACTACTTAATTTTGCATTTTCCTCCCTAAATTTACATAGCATCGAATTAAAGGTTTTTTCTTATAACAAGCGAGCACAGACGTGTTATGAGAAAGTTGGATTTGTTGAAACGGGCAAAAAAAGAGAAGCTCATTTTATCAATGGGCAATATCACGATATTATTTTAATGGACATTCTTGCTTCAGAATTCGTCAATACTCTGAAAGATGAAAGGGAGTGAAATATAAGTGAGTCCCCAAACTCGAAAAACAATTCTAAGGAGAATTAGAACCTATCTACGGAAACACCCTCAAGAAATGAAGGGAGTACGTAGCCTTGATCAAAACCGGTTAAGTAGCTTGATAAGACGATTAGACGAGTTCTCACCGATTGAGACTTTGCGATGGAACGTCCCAGACAGAAAATTATTTCGAGATACTGCATTAGCGGCAGGAATACAATTCGTTCGGGAATATCCTATGTTATATCATACTCCCAATTCTTTAAGGGCCTGTTTTGGTATGCCTACTCGCACTGATCGGAAAAAAGGCCGTTTCTCATCTATATTTTATAGAAATGAGGCTGTAGAAAGACAATTACGCCCCCGAATTGAAGATTTGGAATACTTACAGAATATGATTGATCAAGATTTCGATGGACGATTTACTGATGAAATAGAGATTTTGAATCGTTATATTAAACGAGCTAAGAACCGAAGATATGCTGATGATATTTTGGAAACACCAGAGAGCGATCATTCTGCAACAAGTATTATTAATTTACGGAAATTCTTAGAAAAAAATGGATTTAATGACCTACAAGAAGCAACTGAGGTAGCCGAGGAACAACTTCAAGATCTTGATGGAATAATACTTGCACCTGATATGATAGCTCAGTGGAAAGGAAAAGAGTGGTGGATCGAACTAAAAGAATATAGAGAGTTAAAATTTAATTTTAAGGTTATGTTTCAAGTTTTTCGTTATCTTTATCAAAATCCCTTCGTTTTTCTCATTAGTACTTCCTCTCTTCCTAGTTTTGCCCAATTACTTGAACAGAATACATGGGATGCAGAAAAGTTGCGTGAATGGGGGACTCAAAAGCAAAATAGTCTCCATGATTATATTGCCAAATGGAACGAAACCCGAAATACTTACAAAGATTTAGGAAAAAGCCTGTTATTAAATCCACGATTTGAGACTCTTTTTTTAGTTTTGACAAATGAAATAGTTATTAATGAGATTGGCCTTGCCGGAACTGAACTCAAAGGCATTGAAAAGTTTCTCGATCTTGTTGATAACTTTCAAGGGGATATAACCATTTGTGATTTTGAAACTTTTAGTGAAAAAGATACTATTTCTTCAAACTACTGTTTGGTGATGAAAATGGATTTTCCTTTTGAAACTTAAAGTGATCTCTCACAAAATTAGACCAAAGAGAAAAGATATGGACCTCCGAAACTGGGCCAAATGAAAAGTAGTCCAAAGATGATCACAAAGATTCCTGTAATAATTTCTACAATACGAAACTTTTCTGCTAGTAGAGTAGCTGCTCGTGTTCTAGCTTCAGCGGTTACTAGAACCAGAATAAGATAAGGAATAAATAAACCAAGAGAGAAAAGCCCCATCCCTATCAATAAAGAAAAAGAATTCCCAAAAAGTGGGATAATGGACAATAATATAAGGAACACGGGAAAAGCGCAAGGTAATGCAATGAAAGTATAGCCAAAACCGATTAAAAAAAGATCTAGGTTATGATACTCTTCACGTTGGAAAGAGTTCGTAACTCGCTGAGGGATAGAAATTCGAGCAAAAGTAAATTCTCCCAAAACTGGGAATATTAAAAATAATCCCATAACTATCAATAATATACCCAAAAGAAAGGTAAGCTCAATAAAAATATCACTCAAAAAGAAACCTAAATTAGTCCAAACATAAGCTGAAATAAAAATAGCTAGAAAAAAAGTTATGATGATACCACTAGTTAATATTATGACCCATTGAAAAACCATTTTTTTTGATGGTTGCTGTTCCTTACCAGATTCATCGGTAACTGTTTTACTCATTATTCGAAAAACAGTCAATGGCATGATAGGAAAAAGGCAAGGGGATAAAGCCACATAAAGCCCAACTAGAAAGAATAAAGGAAGTCCTAGTGACTCCGTGACTTCAATCCCAAAGATAAACATCACTGACAACCTTCAAAATTATCCAAACTTGATCCAATCTACTAATGTGTCATAAAAGACAACACCATTATTATATCCTTTTAGGTTACCTTCAGAGTTTATAAATGCTACTGTTGGTATGGATCTGGCAGAAAAAGCTTCTTTTCCAGCCTGGGTCATGTCTCGTCCTAGTACCCATGTTATTTCATTATCTTCCTTATACTGACTCAATCTACTCATAGAATCATAACTAGGATCAATTGAAACAGAAATTATTTGAACATTGGGAAAATTCTCTGCTAAAGTTCTTAATTCAACAATTTGGGTTTTACACGGGACACACCATGTCGCCATAAGATCAAGGATAATTGGTTTCCCAGCATAATCTTTTAACATTACAGTACGGCCATCTAAGAGCTGAATTTCAAAATTTAACTCTTCAGAGATACCGTCAAGATTCCCATCTGAACTGTCTCCATTATTATTTGTAAGATTGGATAGTGTTTGAGGATAAGAACTTAATGACAGTAGACCAAGAACAATTATTGAAAAAAAGGCAAAAACCATAACAACCTTTGTTTTAGATACTGAAGTTGTCTTTACAGAATTTAGATTACGTTGTTTTCCTTGAATCGAATCTATAGATGAGACAATATCACTAATTTTCTCACTCTGTGTCATATTTACTTCTTTTGAATCCTTTTGAGGTAGTTTTATTGTTTTTCTTGCCATTAATTCGCCTTCGATAGATTCTAAAATACAACTTAAATATTATCTTTTATTCTTCTTGATACGAAACACAGAATGAAAAAGGTGGCCGAGGAATCAAAAGTCTATTGGTTTAAAATCCACTAAAGCGTCTTTTTTAAGATTATTTCGTTATTTCTGTCGTTTATGAAAATTAAATATTTAGGGGTCTTACCAGTATTTCCATATACTTTGGTAATTGTCTGTGCACAGTGTATACTAACTTTTTAATTCATTTGGATTCTGTATTGAATTAGTTTTCAGATTTCGCTTATATCTCTAGGTGATTCAGTAAGTATGGAAAAGCATTACAAGTCTTATTTTATTACGTTATCTCTAATCTTTATATTTATTCTACCAAACAGCAATAATTTTTCTGAATCAACCGTTCAAACACCATTAACAGGTCTAAATGATCATTCTTTTTTGAGCAAAACTTTTCTTAAGCATCAGCAGATAATTAATCCCAATAAAACCCTGTTACCAAGATCTAACTTCTCAGTCACAGAATTTCAAGATGGTTTCCCCAACTACTTTTATAATGCCTCTATTCAAGTAATAAATGCATCTCATTGGCAGATTGCCTGTGATTATTCACGAAGCTTGGATTGGGAAGGTAAAGAATTTCCTAATGGTTTCAGCACCTCAGTGACGCGATCTAGTCTCAATCACACATTTATTGCAGATAATTATTATAATTGGTTTGGATTTTATCAGCCTTCATTTGATTTCTGGATTAATACATCAGGATTCTTCATTGGACATGAATATTCATTCGGTCAATTAAACATGACTGTAATTAATGAGGAAACAATATCATTAGATGGTGTGGGGAGTTTCAATGCTTGGAAGGTTAATATCACATTTGAAGCAAATCTTGATCCAATGACATACTGGTATTCGAAAGATGGCCTGTTTCTAAGCCTTTATTTTAGATACTTCTCGATATTTTGGTATAATTTAACTACTGCTGAAATTGCTGAACTCTCACCTGAATATAACGGTCCTACTATTGGACAAATCTCACCTAAAAACAATTCATATATCTCAAATGGTTCAATAATTAGTATTCAGTTCTTTTCTCCTTATGGTATAGATTTTATCAATTATCAATGGGATTCTTTTGAAAATCAAACTTCTATTACGTTACAAACGATAATTCCATCTGAAAATGGTTCCCATGAGTTGTATATAATTGTAAAGGACAATATAGGTATTTTTAGCCATTTTTACTTTTTGTACTTCACTGATTATACGATCCCAGGGATTTTTCTTAAAGATTTTACGAATAATAGTCACATCCAAGGATCGAGTCAAATAATGTTGGTAATTTCGAATGGAAATGGCTCAATAATCTTTAATTGGAACGGAAATGGAAATACAACAATAACGGAGAATACGCCCATTATTATTCCAAATATTGAGACAGAATACGAATTAAATGTCTACATTAATAATGGTGTTAACTGGGCAAGTAAGAGATTCATTTTTAGTGTAGATAACTCTCCACCATCCTTCTCACTCCAAAACTTAAATAATAATACAGTTCTTAAAGGATCGGTCAGGTTTCAGATAAGACCATCAGAAGACTGTAATCTTACTTTTGAATTAAACAATGTGGTAATAAAAAGTTACTTCGCAGAATTTAACAAATCTTATGAAGAAAAGCTTCCAGAACTTGAGAATGGAACTCATGAATTAATTATTTACGCCGTAGATGAAGCCCAAAATATAAATCGTACAAAATTAACATTTTCAATTTATGTAAGTGCATTTAATTGGAACTGGGAAATAAAAGCGTACATTCCAAAAACAATTAATATTATCAATTCCTCGGGACACCTTTGGTTTTTTCTAACTTTGACTTCATCGATTGATCAATACATAAACCTTTCAGTCATACCAGAAGATTCATTCCCCACAAGAACGGATAAAATGGAATATGTGATCGAGTTCAATTGTGAGAAACCTGAGGAAATTATTTACATCACTCTTACGTTACAATTGTCATCAAAAACTAGTGAGTTCCCCGAATATCAGTGGAAACGGTGGGATGTTGAATCGAATCAGTGGCTAAATATAACAACTGTTTATAATGAAATTTCTTACAGCTGGCAAGCTACTTATGAAGGTTATGTCCATCATTTTGCACTAGTAAATACAGGTGAAATAACCAGTGTAAAATCAATAACTCCTGGGGGTGGTCAGATTCCATCATTTGAAGTAATTACCACACTGTTGTCTCTGATTACAATTACAATTGTTTTCTACAGAAAAAAAGAGTCTAGAAAATCTTCTTGAATTATTGTGGACTGAGATTATATGAGCTATCGACATTCCCCTTCAGATATTCTGGTTGTCAATCAAGATAAAGTTATTTTTTATTCTGGAATAGGAAAGCTAACAAAATACCCTGAAATTTCTCGCACCCTTGCCAATATCTTGACTCTTTTTTCCCAAAAGATTCTGAAAGGTGAAAAGATTAACTTTATTAAATTTAACATGCATAATATGGTTTTTTTAACGTCTCAAAAGCCTGAATTTTCGTCACTGGTAGCAATAGTGTTAGTACCTCTAAATGTTCCGACAAAACGAGTGTTACCAGTTTTACGGGTTATTTTAAATTTAATTGAAGAATATTTACAGGGAAAGGTTGAGGCCAATTTTTCAGCGTTGGATTGTTTCAATAGGGTGATTAATTTTCCTTCTCAATCACTTTTTCTACTTCCTAAAACTGCTGAAGGAGTTCGATCTGCTCTTGTTCTCCTAGCAGGTTTTGCACATGATTATCAGGTGAGTCTTGAACAGGTAACTTCAAGAATGTTCTTTGTCGTTGAAGAGGACTATTTAGCGATTGAAAAAATTATAGAAAAGGTAGAAAATCTTGGTGTTTTATCATTTTTCCCTCTACCAGACCACCTAAAGAGACCCCTAAACAAATTCTGCGAGATTGGGACCAAAGAAACCACTCGTCAATTTTTCTCAGCTTTTCCTGAAGAGAAATCCTTCCAAACTCTCGCGAGGATTCTCGGACCTCATTCCAACGCTTTTAAAATGAGCTGCCTCATTGATAATGATGAAGCATTAGAAATTATGGAATCTATTGCCTCACTAGATAAAATATATGATGTGTACGTACGGAATGAGATTCTTCTAACCACGGTGACGAACCCAGGCCGAGATGTAATCACAACGCTTTCCACACCTTTATTAAAGAAGATGTTGTATATTACAGAGCAAAAGGAGACCTCCCCACATATGATAACAACTTATCAAGATGTTAGTAAAGCTGATGGCTTTGTTAGGTTGACAAATGTTGAGAGAGCATATAAATTAGGAAATCAAACAATATACGCTTTGAAAAATGTATCATTAGAATTAGCTAGTGGCCAAATAATCGTGGTATTAGGCCCATCGGGCTCGGGTAAAACCACTCTATTAAACGTCATCGGTGGAATTGACAGGTGTAAGGGAACAATTGAGGTAGGAAATATCACTGTAACAAAATTAAACAAAAGGAAGCTTACCAAGTACCGTCGTGAGAAGTGTGGATTTATTTTCCAATTCTTCAATCTTATACCTGTGTTAAATGCCTTTGAGAATATTGAGTACGCTGTAGAACTCTCTAAAAAAAGAAAAATGTCTAGAATTGAGGTAAAAACTAAAACAGAGGAATATATCAAAAAGGTTGGATTATGGGAAAAACGATTTTTGTTTCCATCTCAACTTTCGGGAGGAGAACAACAACAGGTAGCTGCTGCTCGCGCTTTTGCCAAAGAGCCTGATATATTGTTATGTGATGAACCAACTGGAGAACTATCGGTAAATGAAGGAAAAAAAGTTCTAGCTGTTATCCAAGAAATAATTAAAGATAGACCAAACATCCTAGTGATACTTGTTACTCACAATCAGAAAATCTCTTTAATTGGAAACACAGTGATCCGATTACGTTCTGGTAAAGTAGATTCTATTGAATCTCAAATACCAACACCCGCAATGGAGATTAATTGGTAATGGAAGAGAAAGAAAGGAGCAATTAAAATGGCTAAAACAACTAAAAATATATTTCGCGCGTTAAAAGCTCATAAAATTCGTTTCTTCACTATTGCACTAGTAATAGCCATAGGGATAACCTCATTTAATGGGATGATAACTGCATTTGTGGTTATGAACCGCACATATAACCAGGCTTTTACTGATCATAACATGGCAAGTTTCACTATGCAAACAGCTAATCCAGGGGATACAGGAGAAGATGCTTGGATAGATTATAATAATCTAACAAAATACATGGATGAATTTATGAACAAAAAAGAAGGAAATAAAGTAATAGCTTATGAATTAAGGATCATTTATGATACAGTATTTGAAATCCGAGGTACTCGTCAAAACGGTCGGATAGTTGCATACAGTATTGTTGATGAAGCTGGGAATTATCGCCCACAGCCAAATGTAAATGGATTTAAAATACTTAATGGAGACCCATTTTCGGAAATAAGCCAGTACCGAAATGTTTGCCTTGTCGAGACGCATCTAGCAACGTATTGGAAGCTAGAACAGCAGGAATTCATTGGAGTGGGAGATAATAATGTTCCTTTTGAAATTCTGGGAACACTTGGTACACCAGAGTATCTGATAAATATGGGATCGTATGCAGATATTATGCCTAGTCCACGTCGTTTTGGTGTTATATATATACCATTAAGAGTTGCTCAAAGATTACTTAATGTTCCAAGACGTGTAAATGAAATTTCTGTACTTCTAGAACCTGATCTCTTTACTCGCCAACGAGAACAGGTAGCAGAGGATTTGAAGACATTCCTTGAAGATACCCATGATTTGAAATTAAGTGACCCCATAGATCGAGATAAACAACCTGCTTATTATGTTCTCAAATTAGATATTGAAGAAGCTAGGGAATTTGGATATGTTTTGCCATTAATTATTCTTGTGATGGCTATGGGCGGATTGTATGTGTTATTGGGAAGAATGGTTGTAGCAGAAAGAAAGGATATTGGTGTTGCCCAAGCACTCGGATATAGTCGAAGAACCATCATTCTTCAATATCTTGGAATTGCGATGATTGTAACACTCATTGGAACTATCTTGGGGTCGATTTTGGGATTATTTTTCCTAGATTGGTTTGGCCCTATGTACACACAGATGCTTACAATTCCTTTCAAGCCTAAGGTCACTATTGAATATCCTATCCTCATAGTAGGATTATTCTTAGGCATTTTTACGGGATTAATTGGAGGATATCTGCCTATTCGGGGAGCAATACAACCTCTTCCTGCAGAAAGTCTTCGATATGATCCATCACTGCACATTACAACTGGACGAGTCCCCCTTGTCGAACAAATATTAAGTAAGTTTAGGATTCACCTGAAAGTCACTGGCTACAAGATTCCTTTAAGGAATTTCTTTCGTAGTAAACGAAGAACCTTCAGTTCTGTTTTTGCGGTTATCGTTTCGGTATCATTGATATCCATGACCTTTGGAATGATGGAATCAATGGCTTATGCCTTAGCATTTCAATATGAAGTAGCTGAAGACTGGGATTTGCGTATAGATTACTCCGAAATTCCACCCAATGCTTCAGAAATCGCAAGAGCTATCAATACCCTTGATGGTGTCACAAATGTAACCTACCACCTTCTTTCAGGTGCGACAGTTACATCAAATAGATCAAATATAGGTAAGCAGGTTCAATTAATCGGAATGAAAGATTTGAATGGGTATGTTGCACATATATTCGAATTTGATGCGGGGAAATGGGATCCCAGTGGAATTATATTAAGTAGGCCAGTAGCAGAAAAACTTAAAGTGTGGGAAAAGGATTTTGTCAATCTTGAGATTCCCCGCCTTACAAAACTAGTGAGCTCTGCTCCATTAAGAGCCCATTTTGAAATGGTTAATGTTTCATTTCGGATCAGTGGAATTGTGGATGAATTCAACGGACTAGTCGCATATATGGGATTGGATAAGCTAATTACAGTAAGTAATTTTGATGACTTTGGCCAACCTGCTAATACTATACTAATCAAGGTAGATAATCCTACACAGGAGAGATTAGAATTAATTCGGGAGGAAATTTATGGAAAATTTAGTTACAACATAAGAAATATCTTTACTAGGGAAGAACAGAGCAGTGATTTCTTAGATTTACTTAATTTAATTTATTTCATCATTTACATCGTAGCAGTTTTTGCTGTAATCCTTTCATGTTCGATTGTATATAACACCATCTATATTAATTTACAAGAACAACAACGAGAGATTGCAACACTCCTTACTATAGGAACCCCGGGAAGACGTCTTATTCGCAATGTAACTGTTGAGAATTTAGTTATAACTTTAATTGGTACTGTTATGGGATTAATCTTAGGATGGATCATGTTATGGTTCTTCATGCGGGTTGTATTAGATTTAGAATTCTTCAGAGTAAAATTGTTCATGAGTAATGAAACAATTCTAATTTCATTTGGCCTCACTTTCATTGGTGTATTAGTGGCTCAATTCTTCCCATTGAGGCGAGCATTGAATCTGAATCTCGCAGAGGCCACAAAAGAACGAGTAATCTAGGAGGTTAAGAATTGGCATTTATCACCCTCGAGAATATTTACAAAAACTATTCATTAGGGGAAACCACGATCCCAGCTTTGAGCGGAATCAATCTACATATAGAACTCGGAGAACTTGTCGTTATCTTTGGGCCATCTGGAGCTGGTAAAACAACACTTCTTAACATGATTGGAGGATTAGATATTCCGACATCAGGTCTGGTAAAAGTTGGAAAGATTAATGTTTCAACATTATCAGATAAGTGGCTAACAATTTATCGAAGAAGAAAAGTGGGTGTTGTATTCCAATTTTTTAACCTTATTTCTCGTCTAACAGCTATAGAAAACGTTGAATATGCATTAGAACTAGTTGGTGTGAAAACAGGAAAAAATGATGAAATGTCTTTTGATTCAAAAGTGATTCGTAATACTGCTATCGAGTACTTAAATAGAGTTGGTTTATACGATCGAATTAATCATTTTCCAGCCCAATTAAGCGGTGGTGAGCAACAAAGGGTTGCTATTGCTAGAGCACTAGCAAAAGAACCTGAGATACTTTTAGCTGATGAACCTACAGGAAATTTGGACTTTAAGATAGGTAGACAAGTCTTAGAAATAATGGAAGCCATGACTGGGAAGAAACTAAACCGCACAGTAATCATTGTTACGCATAATGAAGCAATTTGCCCACTAGGTGATCGGGTAATTCGATTATCAGATGGAAAAATTGTTGAGGATTATACCCAGAAATTTATTCCTGCAAAGGAACTATACTGGTAAAAATTGGATTTTTAATAAAAAAAGAAGAATATACTCTCTTGGATTTCACAGCTCTCAAAGACCTTCGGGTCGTTCATCAACCACTTTAACGACTTTTGTTCCTCCTCGCATGAAAAAGAGTCGCTTTGCATGAGTAACAAATTTCATTTTCGTGTTTGAGTTATCATCATAGACTACATGAAGACCCAGTATTAATTTTCCAATGGTTTGACCATTAGTAAAGCTTGGCACCAGAATGAAATAAACCAGAATACTAAATATCACCATAAATACAAAAACCATCGGGATTACTTCAATGTACTCAACATCAAGGGAAAGTAATTGCTGTAGAAAAAACCAATCGATTTGACCTAAAAATGTAAATATTATAGCCAAGATCAATACAATAACGAGATCGACAACAAGGGCGATAATACGAGGTCCAATTGGACTAGTTTCATATTTTATTCGTTCAGTCGACATACTAATCACCTAATTATTTTCTTTTATAGATTTTCTTACATAATTAAATTCTTTGCTAGTTGTATGGATCCTATCCACTTCAGAGAGGATTGCATTCCTTTTAGAAATCGATTAATAAATATTCTCGTGTACAGTGTGCACAACCCCTTAAATGTCATTCCAGAGGGTGCTCTACATGCGAACATCAACAATAACAGTCAGGTTGCCACTAAAGATTTTACATGAAATTGAAAGATTATCAGAAGTCACTAAATTACGCCCTTCCGTGCTTTGTGCTTATGTGCTACAAGACAAGCTACATGAATGGGTACATGAATATGCAGAGAATATTTCCAAAGAAATAATAGGGGATCACTAATGATTGATGTTATACTCCAATTGAGTGCTATGATTAGCATCTTTTCATTGGCGAGCTTATTTCTTTATGTAGCCATTAAATTTTTTAAAATCTGGAGAAAATTTCGTGAAGAATCTTTGTTTCACATCGTAATGTTAAGCTTTGGATTGGTCTTCTATTTTCTCATTGTTATGTTAATAGTAGGTTTTGCTGAGGATTCAGATATCAGTTTATTTCTAATTAAAAGAGTTGTTGCTATTGCGTACTCGATATTATCTCTTGAAATGAGTCTATTTTATGTCACAGCATTCACAAATAGACGAACTCTCTGGGAGAAATATATCCCATTTCTATTCGGTATTACCACTGGATTATCTTTTGCTATATTAGGAATAAGTGAAACAGATCCATGGTTTTCGATACTCCTCTTAATAGCTTACCTTATTCCATTAATCCTAATAACTATCCTTGTTATAAGAATTGTACTTAGGTCTTATCAGCTTTTAAAAGAAGATAGACTCACTCCTGAGGATAGAGGTTTCATAAAAACTCTAGCTGGTACAGCAGTAATTCTATTTATAGGTGCTTTAGTAGATCTTGGATTTTACTGGATCATCATTCTCATTGGTGTCGGCTTTTGGTCTACAATTGTGTCACTTGCTGGAATCCTAGCCCCTTTGACACTCATACTAGCGATTTTTTTTATTAGAACCATATTTTTGAATATTGAAGAAGCAGATATTGTTTATTTAATGAATCTCTTGAGTTAAAAATGAGGAGAATGAAACCTAGTACTAGTTGCAACTGACATTGATTTAATTTTGAAATTTGGAAACAGTTGAATGTTCAGGTTGATTGTTTGGAAGGACAAGGAGTATCACCATACGAACAAAATATACAACAGTTCTCGTTTTTAGGTTGAAGTATATACTGACAGTTGATGCATTTATGAAGAACCACGCAATGATCAACAGGCATTTCCAATGTTTCAGTGAAACTACACTTCGGACAAGTTAGTTTAGATGTAATTTTCATTGTGTTTTCAACTTTACCTGTTTATATATGCGATTTAAAAACATAATTCTTCTTAAATCACAATTGAGAATATTAAATCAAGGAGTTGAATTGATTGTGAGTTCTCGACTTTTTTTCCATACGCTTGATTCGATCAATAATCGATGGGTGAGACATAAAGAACACTTTTTCCCACCAAGGTGGATCAATATCCGAGAGGTTTTGGTCCGCCATTTTAATAAACAGGCTTTTCGTTGTAATGGGGTCAGGAATAATTGAAGAAGCAAAGTCATCTGTTGCTGTTTCTTGTCTCCTGGAGTAATAAAGAGAGGGTATCTCAATTATGAAAGAGAAAAACCAAAAACATAGACCGAGAGCAGGAATACCACTAACATCTCCAATTACTAATGAGTACCCGAAGAAATCTGCAACAGGAGAAAAAGTTAGATGGGTGAGAAGGAATATAAGAAAAGTTGTGATACTTGCTAGAATAATTCTTTTCCAAAAATCATGATGCTTGAAATGGCCGATTTCATGAGCTAGAATCCATTTGATTTCATTATTGGTGTATTTACCTAGCATAGTATCAGCGATAATGATTCTTCGGGTATTCCCAAGACCTAAGAGGGCTGCATTTGAAATTGTTGCTACCTCCCCTACACGCCAAATGAACGCGTCAGTTGTTTTAATACCAATCTTTTGGGTCATATCTGAAAGTTCGGCTGCTAAATCGGGATTAAAATCTTCTAATGGGTCAAATTGATAAAAGCGAGGTAATAAAATTATGGGTATAAGATTGGAAAGAATAATAGAAAACACAGTCAGTATCAATGTTGCCCATATCCACCAAGAATTTGGAAATGTTCTCAATATCCAATAGAATCCTTCAAACAGAGGAAAACCAATTATAAAACTTAAAAAATTACCTTTTACATAACGCCAAAACCACTTCTTGTTTGTTAATTTAGATAAACCATATTTACGGGACAATCTAGAGTGTAGGTAAAAAGATACAGGTAGCTCTGCAACGTTTACTATTAGAAAACCAATAATGAAAAAAATACCAGTGAGAATGAAAGGATCCGATAGGGTGAATTCCTTGAGTAAGTTTTGAAAGAATACAGAAATTCTTGTAAGAAGAACACATAGAGAGATTATGAAAGAGATAATCATTAATCGAACACTGTAACGACGAGAAGTACGCGTATAAGCAATTGCTAACTCACGACGTTCGGGATCAAATTCGGTCACTAAAATTGGTTCTGTTGAGGTTTTTTCCGTCTTTTCCTCTGGGAATAAACTATCCAAATTTTCATTATCCATAGTAGTTTGGCTCCTTGTACTTCACTTCTTCGCTAATTAGGGCACTGAAATATATTGATACGAGAGGTAGCAGGTACAATTACTTCTTCTGATAAATCAATAATTTTTCTTTCGATTTCCATATTGAGATATTCTAACGAACGTAGATGAAGATCATCTGCAATAGCTCGCTGATGTGAAAAAACACGCTCACGAATGAAACGCACAAGATCATTCATTAGAATATATCTATTACTTTCAACTACATACTGAGTATGACTCCACCCTTTTCTAGTTAAGTAAATGATAAGGCTTCGTCGAACGATATCCCCTCTGAAGATATGATGAAATCCATTTTCAGCCAGTTTTCCATAATAAATCACAAAAGGAATAGTCTGATGAAAATTAATGTATGCTTCTAAATTAATAAAATATCCGTGTCGAACTAATATTGGTTTTAAATTTTTTATGAAATCGAAAATGTTTGGTAAAAGATGGAGTAGATGACAAGTAAGAATTACATCAAATTGAGTATTTGAGAAAGGTAATGAAAGAGCATCAGCAAGAAGCAATTGAAGTGAATTAGAAGATTTTATTTTCGTGTGACATTTCTGTAGCATTTTATAAGAGATATCAACTCCAATTGTTGTTATGTTTAGTTTTTTTGAAAGTGGAATCGCAATTCTCCCTGTTCCAACACCAACTTCCAGAATTTTTGAAGTAGATAATATTTCTATATGTTTCTTTAAGATTATACTGATTTTATTAATTAAGTCATCAGGAACGGCGCGAGAGTAATCGTAGAATGATGATGCCCAATCAAAACATGTTTTTGAAAAATCCATCATCATTCCTTCATTATCAGATTTCAAAAGATAAACAATACTTCTCTTAGTGCCAATATTATTAACTATTTATGGGTAAGTATATTTGGATATTTTAGTTGAAATCCTTATTAGATTATTCTAAATTTTCAAACATTAAATAAATATTAAAACATTTTAGAGCTAGAAACTGAATTTAACATATATACTTGGAATTAATCCGGATGAAGCTATATAACTCTTTAACGCAAGAGAAAGAAGTATTTATCCCTATTGAGGATAAAAAAGTCCATTTTTACTCGTGTGGTCAGACAGTTTATGAGGATGCTCATATTGGAAACGCAAGAACTTATTCCTACTGGGATATCCTAGTTCGGTATCTCCGCTGGAGGAATTATAATGTTTTTTGGGTTCAGAATTTCACAGATGTTGGTCATTTAACTGATGACGCTGACAGTGGAGAAGATAAAATAATTCGAACAGCTAAGGCAAAAGAAATTCAACCTATGGTTTTAGTGGAGAGTCAAATTCGGAGATTTTTCGAAGATATGGATGCCCTCAATATTCAACGATCTGACATCTACCCTCGTGCTACAGGAGAAATTCCTGAAATGATTGAATTTGTAAAAGATTTGTTGGAAAAGGGATATGCGTACGAGGTAAATGGTTCAATCTATTATGATGTTACAAAATTTCCAACATATGGAGAACTTAGTCCTTCGACTTATTCCGATGAATCCGCAGGAGCTAGAATAGCTGTAAATCCTGAAAAACGTAATCCACAAGATTTTGCGTTGTGGATTCGCGCCCCACCAGAGCATTTAATGAAATGGCCCTCTCCTTGGGGATTGGGGTATCCAGGATGGCATCTTGAATGTAGTGTTATGTCTCAGAAGTACCTCGGTGATACTTTAGACATTCATGGGGGTGGAATAGACCATCTTTATTTACATCATCCAAACGAGATAGCACAGTCTGAATCTCGTACAGGGAAGAAGTTTGTGAACTACTGGTTGCACGCTGCATTTCTGACAGTGGATGGTGAAAGGATGGGGAAATCTAAAGGTAACTTCATCCTTGTACGCGATCTCCTTCGAGAGTATGATCCGATGTTAATACGTTTATTCTTGGTCAATTCTCATTATCGTAAGGGAGTCGATTTCAATCGTGAGGCACTTACTCAAACAAAAGTCCTTCTTGATCGGATCAGAACCACAATTGCGGCAATTGATCAAGCGTCAGGAGGAAGTAAAACAGATCTACGCGAGTCAGTAGTCCAAGTTGAGAAAGACTTTATATTAGCAATGGACGACGATCTAAATACTGTTGGGGCTCTCCAGGCTATAATGCAATTTATTAAAAAGGTGAACGCATCCTTAGATAATGAGAAGCATATATTAGAAGATGCAAGGAACAAGATAGTAACTCTTGTTGGAATTCTCGGAATTTCGCTTAAGGAGGAGGAACAAAAAGGTTTGGTTTCTATTTCTGCTTTAGTGGATCTAATAGTGGATTTAAGAGATAAATTACGAGATGTCAAACAATATGAGCTTTCCGATCAGATAAGGGCTAAACTATTGGAGATGGGAATTCAAATTGAGGATAAACCAGAAAGTTCCATCTGGAAAATAAAAACCTAAACCCCTGAGACATTAATTGGAAAATACACGAGCGATTCGTTCAAGAGATTCTCTCAGAATGGAAATTGGACAGGCAATGTTTATCCTTTCAAAACCTTCACCACCTACTCCAAATTTATATCCTGAATCCAAAGCCAATTTTGCCTCTTCTAACATCTTTTTTTCTAATTCTTTATGCTCTAAACCTAATTCTCGAAAATCTAACCAAACCAAGTAGGTTCCTTCAGGTTCGATTACAGAAATTTGAGGGAGATTTTCCTTGATGAAAGATTTTAGAAAGTCAAGATTACGCTTAAGAACTTGAATAAGTGACTCCAACCATTCCTCTCCTTCGTCATATGCTACTTGTAGGGCCAGAGCTCCAAAAACATTTGGAGTAGTGAGAGCATTGTTTTCCATTTGAATTTTGAAAATTTTTCTTAAGTTTTTATTTGGAATTATGACATTAGAATGTTGAAAACCTGCTAAATTGAATGTCTTACTACCTGCAGTACAGGTGATAGAATACTGAGCAAACTCTTCAGAAATCGACGCAAATACTGTGTGTTTATTATTTGGGAATATTAAATCGCAATGGATTTCGTCTGAAAAAACCAAGATGTTATTTTCTAGACAGATGTCTCCTAACCTATTTAATTCATCCTTTAACCATACCCTACCAACTGGGTTATGGGGACTACAAAGGATCAGAGCTTTTAATCTTGGGTCTTTGGCTTTTGCTTCAAGGTCTTCAAAGTTCATTTGATAGTGACCATCAATTAAATCTAGTTGGTTTGAGACAATTCTCCTCCCATTGTTCTTTATAATATCAGCAAAAGGATAATAGACTGGATTTTGAATAATTATCTTATCCCCAGGTTGGGAAAACCTTTGAATTAAGTAAGTACACGCTTGAACAATACCTGGAGAGAAAATAAACCAATCCTTATCTAAGAACCAATTATGTCGACGTTTAAACCAATTTATTACAGACTTATAATATCTTGAGGGATCAGGCCCAGTGTACCCAAAAATTCCGTGTTTTGCTCTCTCCACAAGTGCATCAATGACAGGTTGAGGAGCACGAAAATCCATGTCTGCTACCCATAGTGGGAGGAGATCCTCTTTCCCAAATATCATCTTTAAATAAAAGGGATCCCATTTAATAGATCCTGTATTTGAACGATCAATGACTTCATCGAAAATACTAATATCAAACTTGGCCATGTTTTCACACCAAGATTAAATTGCTAGTAGATAACACAATTTGTTATTCACTTGAATCTAAAACTCAGATGTTGTTTTTCAGATCATTTTTCTCTAATTAAGGGGGGAATTTTAAACTTCTATGTAGAAAAAATCACAATCCTAAGGCCTTTAATTTCTCTTTTGTTGGGAACCCTTCACGATCCCACCCCCTTAACTGATAATACTCTGTTTTGGCTTCCTCAAATGTTGTTAAATCAATCTTCTGACCCCTAGCATCTCCATCAGGAACTTTTTCTTGATAAAATCGGGCAGGTAAAACATCATTGAAGATGGTCATTCCTTCGGATGTATTAATTAAACGAGTAAGATTCCATATCCGTTCACCAGTTTCTAAATAAGTTTCAGGCGTGTAGGAAAAACCCGTGGCCGCATTAAGCATCTCGATCATTTCTGGAACATTAAATGGAAGAAAGTCACAAAGAACTAAAGAGAAGCATGCAGCTCTTTCATCTTGAGACTCTTTTACAAACTTCGGCACCCCATTAAAGCTAAATCGCGGTAATGAACCAGAAAGTTCCGCTCCTGGTGTCCAACAGCGTTGGTGACAACCTCCACGATCCGAAGTGGAATATGCTAATGCCATACCAAAAGATCCACGAGGTTCAACCCCTGCAAGTTCCATATTTTTAACCTGAATTGCAAAATCAGTGCTATTATGACCTAATTTTTGGGCAGCAGCCCTTGAACCCTTAGAAAACAGTTTTCCAATTCCTTCCCGATGTGCAATTAAATTTAGCATCTTATGTAGTGCATCAGGATTACCAAAATCTAAATTATCAATATCCTGTTGGTTTAGAATTCCCTTATTGTTACATTCCATTGCAAAAGCTACTGTTCCACCAGCAGAGATGGTATCAATTCCAAGGTTGTCACAAATCTCATTGGCTTTCGCTATAGCACCTAAGTCATCGATTCCACAACTGGCTCCCATGAGGGCACTTGTTTCATATTCAGGGCCATCAACCTCTAAACCAGCATATTTACCTTCAGTGAAGCGAGTCGTCTTTCCACATGCTATTAAGCACCGATAACATGCAGTATGACCTACAACGTATTCATCACGCATTCTTTCTCCAGAGATCTTATCAGCACCCTCAAATACTCCAGATTGAAAGTTTCTTGTTGGTAGAAATCCACCATCATTTGCCATCTTGACCCACATGACTGTTCCAATCTCATGTCGATGTTTAACACCAGGATTTTCTCGTACTCTCTTTGTAAAGGCTCTAGATAATACTTGAAACTTATCTGGATCCGCAGCTTCGATTTTATGGGTTCCTCCAGCAACGACTGCTTTCAAATTCTTCGATCCCATGACCGCTCCAGCACCTCCTCTACCAGCCATATGAGTTCGATCAGTCATAATATTAGCAAAAGTTACTAAATTTTCACCTGCAGGCCCGATAGTGCATACTTCTGAAGTATCATACTTTTTCTTTAAAACTTCTTCCACTTGATACGTCCCTTTACCCCAGAGATCCCCCGCTGGGTGAATATCAACTCTATCGGAGGAAATTTCTAAATAGCTAGGAGACTCGGCTTTTCCCCTAAAAATGATAAAATCATAGCCAGCACGTTTTAAGCGATGACCAAATTTGCCCCCAATCTGACTATCAAGGTAAATACCTGTAAGAGGAGATTTTGTGACAATGCACCATCGACCAGAAGTTTGAACAGATGTACCAGATAAAGGACCCGTCATGTAAAGTAAAATATTGTCAGGGCATAATGGATCAACTCCTCTCTTTAATGTATCGAAAAGGAATTTTGCACCAAGGCCCTTGCCCCCAATGAACTTCTCTGCAAGACGCATATTAAGCTTAGGCTCAATTATCTTTCCTGTGGAGAGATTTACATCCAAATATTTACCCATGTATCCCAATTATCATCCCAACATAATCAGATAGGTTATCTAGAGATTTTACGATGGATATCCAACAGATCAGTTAATAATGCATATCCTGTAGCCTCACGACCTGCCCCTGGTCCAACAATTGTCACATCACCTAAATATTTCGTGGTATAAGTAAGAGCATTTATAGGCCCATTGACAGCAGCAAGTGGGTGTTCCAAAGGTATTTTTTCTGGCCGAACATATGCCTCAATTGATCCATCATTTTTTAATTCCGTTCCTGCAATAAGTTTCCAACGTTTCCCCTCATTTTTCGCATCTGTTATGTCCTGTGCGGTGATTTTGGTAATTCCCTCACAAGGAACTTGATCTTTAGAAATACTTCCACCCATCACAACATTGGTTAGAATTACAATTTTTCCTAAAGCATCGTAACCCTCTACATCAGCTGTTGGATCCGCTTCAGCATAACCCAATTTCTGAGCCTGTTTTAAAGCTGCTTCATAGCTTAATCCTTTTTCCATTTCCGTTATTATATAATTCGTAGTTCCATTAACAATTCCTCGGAGCTTTGTAATCTTTGAGCTAGCAAGATTATATAATCCTAAATTAAGAGCTGGAGTCCCGCTCAAGACTGTTCCCTCAAATCTTAACTCAACTCCATTTGTTTTAGCCATTGACATTAATTCTCTTGCAGCTAAGGCAATTGGACCCTTATTTGTCATGACAACGTGTTTATGACATGCAATAGCAGCTTTCACATGTGAAATTGCAGGTTCTCCAGTATTAATATCGGTCCAAGATACTTCAATAATAAAATTAGCATTTGTTTCTGTAATTGTTTTTATACTGTCCCATCCCTTAATCCCTGCAGGATAACCATCAATCTTACCTGTGTTTTTTACTAAATCCATTAGCTTTTGAAGATCTAGCCCATTCTCATCGTAAACTGATCCTTTCATCTTATCAGACACTGCTACGACATCAAATTCAAAATTGTATTGATTTTCCAAATCTTCTTTCTGTTCTAGAAGTATTTCTGCTAGACCTTGACCTACGACACCAAATCCAATAAACGCGATTCTAATAATCAAATTTATCACCATTTTTTTAAAATGACTTCTTTATTTTTGTTATTGCTTCATTTATAATATCCACGGATGTTGCATATGAGAATCTAAGATATCCCTCTCCAGCATCTCCAAAAACCGTTCCAGGAAGACACGCAACACCGATTTGTTCTAATAAATTATCAGCTAATTCTTTAGAGGTCTTTCCTGTACCCTTGATATTAGGAAAAACATAGAAAGCGCCTTGAGGTTTCAGACAGGAAAACCCTGGGATCTCATTCAAACCTGTAACAATAGTATCTCTTCTTTTACGAAATGCCTTCATATTTTGCTTCAGCTCTTCTTGTGGTTCTTTCATTCTTAGAGCTGCCACACCAGCTTTTTGGATAAAACTATTAACACAAGAGACAGTCATCGAGATTAAGAGACTCATCCGATCAATAATTCTCTCTGGTCCAATTACATAACCCAATCTCCATCCCGTCATTGAATAAGCTTTGGAAAAACCATCTAAAACAACTGTTCTTTCTTTACACTCATCAAGCTCAGAACAAGAGTAAAACTTCTCATCATAGGTCATTTTAGAGTAAACTTCGTCAGATAAAATGTAAATATCCTTCTGTTCAGCCAATTCAGCAATTTCGATTATTTCCTCCTTTTTCATGACAGAACCAGTCGGATTTTGTGGACTGTTTATAATAATAACTCTTGTTTTGGATGAAATATTTGCTGCTACGTCAGATGGATTCAATCGAAACTCATATTCTTCTTTGAGAGGAAGTGAAACATTTCCAGTATTCAAATAATGTACAACAGCTCTATATGTCGGAAAGCCAGGGTTAGGATGAATAACTTCTTCAGCGAGAGGATTGTCAGCCGTAGCACGAAGCATATAGTAAATTGCTGAGTTTCCTCCAGGTACGATGAGTATCTGATCCAGATTTGGGCGGAATCCACGAGTTATTTCTATCTCATCTTGAATGGCCTCTTTCAATTCAAGAATCCCCTGAGCAGAAACATAACCAGTGAAGTTAGCATCTAACGCCTTCTTTGCTGCCTTTTTCACGCATTCAGGAGTATAAAAATCAGGTTGACCTATTTCAAAGTGCAAAACCCTTTTTCCTTCTCGTTCAAGTCTCTGAGCTCGCGATAAAACATCAAAAATCCCCGCTCCTGTCCGTAAGCCCTCAAAATCGAGCATATTCTTCACTCACGATGATGAAGATTACGTGCTGCAATAAATGGAATACCATTCTGGGTAAGAATCCGGGCAGTTGTATTAATCGCATCCTGTCGATCGAAATAGTTCGTACGTAAGGCTTTCCAATCATTAGCGCTTATAATATCTTCCTTAGGACGAAAATAATCTAAAATATCCGAAGGATGATCTCGGGTCCTTTCAACTTCAACATTACCCCCTTCATGCTTCGCACTAATGTTTTTAACTCGTTTAGCTAATTTTACTAACTCCTCACGACGATCATAGGGCTGTCGTACAATACTTTTCCAAGTTTCAATCACATGATGCTCCAACCGTACTACATCTTCAAAACCAAACTCGTTTCTAATGTAAGCACTCAGCTCAATTGTGTGATTATTTACAGAGTTTGCTAGATTAAATCCAATCAACGGACTACTGCCATCTTCACGTGCGAATAATTTTGCAGCAAGAAGAGTCCACAAACAAGAGAATGGATTGTCGTTCCCAACAAATACTGAAATCTTGAATTCGTTGTTAATTCCTAACTTATGGAGAAAATAACCTAAAAGAATAGTTCCTAGATTAATATTGAGAACTTGCTGAACCCCATAATTTGTATAATAATATAAATATTCATCGACCCATTTGAGAGCAAAATCATTAGGTTGACCAACACCACCAAAATAACCTGTGATTGTCTCTGGACCACCTAAATGAATATTGATCGGATTTCCATCGGGCCCTGGAGCTGTACCCTTAGTGTCTAAGGTTTCGACATAAGTTGCACCAATGATTTGCATGGCTGCTGCCATCGCCAATAAATCCCCATCTTCTTCCTGTTCTTTCATTCTTCTGACTCGGATGATCCGTCCTGGGAGTAACTCCTGTTTTGTAATAGCACGTTTAGCTCCATCGATAAGGAAAGGAAAATACTGGCATGCTGAAAGCTCCAAGGTGACAGCAAAAGATTCATCAAACTCAAAATTACCAACATCATCCCCCAAAACTTTATGACGATATTGCTGATCACTTATGAATGCTTGCTCATCTCGTTGAAAAGATAGCCATTTGAGATCCTTAACATATTCTGGTCTTTTCCTTTCTAGCCTTCCTAGAAGATTATCTAGATTCCTAGCTTCGTCAGCTTTTCGATTAATTTCATCAATTCCACCATATTTTTCTATAACTTCAAAAAGATTGTTAATTAGAGGATTATCCTCATTTAATAAGAAATCATTGATTTCTTTTAAATTCTGATCTGGTATTCGCAATTTAGCTAGCAAATTATTCATAAAGAAGACCTCCAAAGCGAATTTCTAATTTACATCTTCCGTTTTAACTTTTTTCAAAGATTTTCCTTTAATTTATATTAAATTCAAACCTCTTTAAACGTTAAAACCATTACATTTCTCAATTTATCTCTCTTATCCCTTATTAAAAAGGTATTAAAGAGTTCCAGTGACCACTTATCGGAGCTGCAATCCTTGAATGATGACATAATCTCAATTGATGTCCCCATTGAAAGAACTCATTATTTTCTCTAAAGTTAAATATTATTATCCTAATTTCATTTATTTTAAATCCATATTATTTACCAATGCAGAGAGCAATAAATTCTTAAGACTAAATGTAAGTAGTCTGATTAGAATATCATTTGACATATTAAATAAACAGTTCAGAGAAAAGACTTTTCCATTAAACTAGGTGATAAAAGGTATGAGTTTGCGTAATTATGTTATCCGGCGTGTGATTCTCAGTGTTCCATTAGTATTAGGTATTTCTATCCTCCTCTTCACACTGATGTGGCTTAGTCCTATGGATTATGTTGATGTACTAAAACAAAGTGACCCTACCTTAACACAGGAGGAAATGGAAAACATGCGTCATCAGCTAGGACTAGATAGACCTCCTCAAGAACAATATATCTACTGGTTACTTGGAAAAAACTCCGAAGGCAGCGATTACCTTACAGAGTTTTCAGATTATGTTCTGCTGGGACTGGGTCGTGGAATACAAAATATATTCAAAATTAATTTAGGAATTGGGGCATGTAAATTCACACCTGGGTTTATTTTTGGAAATCTTGGCCGTTCTTATTCAGGATCCACAATTAACTCACTAATTGGAGCATTAGCATGGCAAACTATGAAATTAGGATTGGCATCACTTATAATGAGTTTGATGCTTGGAATTCCTTTGGGAATCTTTTCTGCTAGAAGACCTTATTCCAAAACTGATAATATCTCCACTACCTTAGCTTTGTTTGGTGTCTCAATGCCCGTCTTTTGGACTGGAATCATGTGTATTCTCCTCTTCTCTGACTGGAAAATATTCTTTGGAATCAAATTCCCAACAATTGGAGCATATAGCTACAACTTAACTGGAAATGAAACCTTTCTTGAACTCTTATTTGATGAACTATTTCATATGATTCTTCCGACAGTAGTATTAGGGCTAAGTGGAACTGCTTTGATTCTCCGTTTAACTCGTTCAAGCATGCTTGAGGTTTTACGACAGGATTATATACTGACTGCTAGATCTAAAGGACTATCTGAAAGATTAGTAATCTATAAGCATGCTTTAAGTAATGCACTTTTACCTGTAGTAACAGTTGTCGGTCTAAGCATTGGATTCATATTAGCTGGCGCAGCATTAACTGAGACAGTTTTTTCCTGGCCAGGACTGGGAAGAGAAGCAGTTTTTAGAGTAAATCTTCGAGATTACAACTTTATGATGGGAATTAATATGCTAATTGCGATAATGGTGATTCTGGCTAATCTAGCTACAGATATAGCTTATGCGTTTTTAGATCCAAGAATACGGTACTAGAGTAATGAATAGTGGGATGATAGACTATGACAGAGTACAGAATCGATGAAGAAAAATTAGATGAACTTGAAAAAGAGAAAAAGAAACGAAGAAGCGTTGGCCGATTAATGGTCTTTTGGAGGCGATTCCGTCGTCATAAAATGGGTGTTTTAGGCTTATCAATTATTGCTTTCATTACACTACTAGCGATTTTTGCGGATGTTTTAGCTGGACCTGGGGCACTTGTACCATATGGACCTTCAGATGAACGTCTCGAAGCTCAATATGTTGCACCATTAGGATATGAACTGAATAAAGATAGATATGCCTCTTTGGCAGCTCAAGGTTCTGAAAAAACATTGGCTGCTGTATATTATAATAAAGAAATCAATTTTACTAATGGGATATCTCAACAAAACTTAACAAAATATCAACTACTTAGTCAAATTGATAGTATAGTATCAAAAAGTAGTAACGAAGAGCTTTGGGCCAACTCTGAAGGCGATTTTGACCATAATTCAGGTCAGATAACTCTTGCTGATAATAGCTTTAGTGGAACAGCCCTTATTGATTATCGGGTAGGAGGAAAATGTGCTTTAAGGATTACCCCTTCCTATTCTGACATTTCTCAGATTAAGATGTGGATGAAAGTAGCTACTGATTATGCAGAAATTTCATGGCCAGAGCCAGTAGAATTATTAATTTTCGAAGAGGGAGTGGATTTCGATTCCGGAAATGAAATAGCTAGTGCAAGCATTAAAGGTCAACATATTGTCTCTGGACCTGGTGCTACAACCCCTACTGGAGTTACTTTTAATTTCGGTTATAAAGGTGTAAAAGTAATTCCACAACAAAATTATTGGCTTGTTCTTGACACAAACCTCCTTATAATGGAATCTCCAAATGTAGATTTGCGTTTATTCATGGATTCAGGCAGTGATCCTCTGGATCCCCTAAATTTAAGGGGAAAGAACTGGAATAACTATCAAGAATGGGATGCTATTTCATTATCAGAAGAGGGAAGGCTACCTCGTACAAATGTTTACTTTGGTACAAACAAATTCCACCTACTCGGTACAGATTCTTTAGGTAGAGACATACTGTCAGCCACTATCCACGGCGCTAGAACCTCTCTTATTGTAGCTTTTGTAGCAATATCTATCCGAATTATCATTGGTTTGGCTTTAGGTTCGATTGCAGGTTATTATGGTGGGAAAATTGATAATGTTATTATGAGACTGACTGATATTTTCTTAGCAATTCCTTTTTTCTTTCTTATTCTTATTGCAATCACAATATGGGAACAGGTAAGTTTAATTGTGTTATCCATCACCCTTGGATTATTTGGTTGGTCACAAACCGCACGAATTGTACGTGCAGAGTTTCTTCATTTACGAGAAATGGAATATACTGATGCAGCTAGATCCTTAGGTGTTTCTGATAAAGCAATAATTTTCAAACATCTTTTACCTAATGCTATGGCCCCCGTTATTGTAACTGCTTCACTAGGAGTTGCTACAGTAATTCTAATTGAAGCAGGACTATCCTTTCTAGGTTTTGGTGATCCTTTAGCAATATCCTGGGGAACAGCAATTCAATGGGGGATAGCAGGGCAATCACTGAGATTTGCGCCATGGGTAGCAACAATACCAGGTCTTGCGATATTTGTAGCAGTAGTGGGTTTTAATCTTTTAGGGGATGCTCTCAGAGACGCACTAGATCCAAGGTTAAAAAATTAAATAAGAGGTTATAGAATGAGTACAACATCTACAGATGGAACTATCCTCGAAATGAAGGGATTGAAAACACAATTTTTCACAGAGGACGGAGTAGTGAAAGCTGTTGACGGTGTAGACCTTAAAATTAGGAGAAAGGAAGTTTTAGGGCTTGTTGGGGAGTCAGGTTGCGGTAAGACAATGACATCACTCTCAATACTCCGTCTAATACCTGATCCACCAGGTAAAATTGTAGCTGGAGAGATTTTCTTTAATGGAAGAGATCTCTTAAAGCTAACTGAAGATGAGATTAGAGAGATTCGTGGTGATGAAATATCAATGATTTTTCAAGATCCAATGACATCTTTAAATCCAGTTTTCACAGTAGAGAATCAAATTCTTGAGAATATAAAATTGCATCAAAATTTAAATGACAAGGAAGCTTTAAAAGCAGGAATTCGATTGCTAGACTTAGTAGGTATCCCAGAAGCCTCAAAACGAATACACGATTACCCACATTTATTTAGTGGAGGTATGAGGCAACGCGTAATGATTGCTATGGCATTATCCTGTCAACCGGATCTACTTATAGCTGACGAACCAACAACAGCATTAGATGTTACAATTCAAGCACAAGTTCTCGATCTTATGAGAAATCTCCAAGAGGAACTGAATATGGCTATTCTATACATAACTCATAATCTTGGTGTCATTGCAGAGATTTCTGACAATGTTGCAGTGATGTATGCAGGTAACATTGTTGAATATGCTTCCGTTGAACCGCTGTTTGAAAGTCCTGAACATCCCTATACTCAAGCCCTATTAGGTTCGATACCACGAATGGATAAGAAATTAAATAGGTTAAGTGTAATTAAAGGAACAGTTCCAAATTTAATAACGCCGCCATCAGGATGTAGATTCCATCCCCGTTGCCCATATGCAACCAAGTTATGTAAGGAGGAGAAACCTCCTTATGTTGATGTCGAAACAAATCATAGAGTTTATTGCCATTATGCAGGACAGATAAGGGAATAAAGTGAGGTATTCAATTGGCAACAAGTGGACAACCAATTATTGAAGTAAACAACTTGTTCAAATTTTTTCCTGTTAAAGAGGGAATAATCCGTCAGACAGTAAAAGGGCATATTCATGCTGTAGATAACATTTCTTTCAAGGTTTACAAAGGAGAAACATTAGGTTTAGTCGGTGAAAGTGGGTGTGGCAAAACGACTACTGCTAGAATGCTTTTAAGGCTTGATAAACCAACTAAAGGAGAAATCTGGATTAATGGGATTGAAATCGCTACAATCAAGAAAAAAGATATGCCATCCTTCCGTAAATCGATTCAGATGGTATTCCAAGATCCTTATTCATCCTTAAATCCCCGAATGACTGTTTATGATATAATTTCTGAGGGTATAAAACTTTATCATCTTGCAGAGAGTAAAAGAGAGACAGAAGAAAGAGTTATGGAATTAATGGACTTAGTAGGATTAGCACCTTTTCACATTTATCGATATCCTCATGAATTTAGTGGGGGCCAAAGACAAAGAATTGGTATTGCTCGGTCTCTTTCTGTTAGTCCTGATATAATTGTTGCTGATGAACCTGTTTCAGCTCTTGATGTTTCAATACGGGCTCAAATCCTAAACCTTCTTGATGATCTTCAAGATGAGCTTAATTTAACATACATTATTGTTGCACATGATTTATCAGTCATTCGCCATGTTTCAGATCGCGTTGCAGTAATGTATGTTGGCAAACTTGTTGAAATCACGGATACTGATGAATTGTATTCGCATCCAATGCATCCTTATACAGAAGCCCTTATATCTGCTGTTCCAATTCCAAATCCCAAAATTCGAGGTAAACGAAAACGAATTCTTCTACATGGGGATGCTGCAACCCCTTTTAATCCTAAACCAGGCTGCCGATTTAAGGACAGATGTGCTTATGCGAAGAAAAAATGTGAAGAAGAGCCTCCATTAGAAGAGACAACACCCAGGCATCTTGTTGCATGCTGGTTCCCAAAATGATTTCTTCAAACACAAAAGATCAGGATTCCGCAGAGAAAACCGGAATGATAATTCATGCGATCAAATAAATCTATAGAAGGAGTCTTAAGGTATTTAGAGAAAAATTATGAAATATTAATAGCTATAATTGCCACTTTTTTCTTATTTCTCAGTAATTTCTTCTTTACACAAGAAATTGGCTTTTATATGACAATGGCGATAATTATCATAATTATGGAAGTAATAATAGGTTCTATTTTTCTTCTATTTAATACAACTTCATTAATTCTCGCATTAGTTCTACAAGAAGGGTTATCTTCAATTGAAAAACAATGGGTACAGCAAAAAACCCGCAGAAATGTTGGTATCATTGTCACTTGGTTATTGTTTTCAATAATAACCTTTTTGATCATCGCCCCGAATTTTGGTATTATAGCTGGATTATACATGCTTGCACTGATTTTTATTTTTAGACTTGCAGGAGTAGAGGAAAATCCTTTTCTTGAAAGAAGGTACGAGATATAATTAAAATTGCTTGATGGGCAAGAAAAACTTGAATGATAATTTTACTGATTAAAATACAAGTCACTATCTTCATTTCATTTTGCGATAAATTTAAGTGATGTATGAAATATAATAATGATTAATATGCCTTTTTCTCATAATGTGAAAAATTCAAAATCAGGATTAATGACACCATCTACCATTACAGTTCTTGATATACTGAGTTCAGGAGAGCCAATGACTGCTATTGAACTCAAAAAGCGATCAGGATACTCTATTCGCACAATTTATTATTCCTTAAAGCCATTACTCGAACATGGACTAGTACAAAAAAAAATAAATCTATTAAACATACAAACTACTGAATATCAAATAGCAGCACTGACTAAAGCATCAGCACAAAAAGAAACAGCAACAGCTAGAATGAATACTGAAAAATTGAAAACATCTTTCACAAAAGTGCAAGAGTTCAAGTAGAATTCCGCCAGATACAGCTTTCAAGAGATAATCTCCAAGATAGAGAAACTATTTCTTTGTGTTATGATCATTTCTTTTACATAAATATTAAAGTATAGTAATCCTCATTTTTCCTACCATAGAATGCAAAAATTCGTAAGGAAATGACAAAATGAACACTGTCCCTCAAAATAAACCAAGAAAAGGTATTGCATTAAAAATCAGCTGTGGCCTTTTCTTTACAATTACACTTATTGTAGTTCATACTAGTCTGACTAGAGAAATTATATCCTTTGAACTACTAGGGATGGCTTTTTTCTTTATAGGAGGAATTTTCTTCATTATTGGAGGCACAAGAGATTTTTTTGAGTCCCTAATAATATCAAGGTTAAGAGGAAAGAAAACAGTTTCACCTAATACGATTTACTTGCATGGTTTTGGAAAAGCAGGAGAAGATATTATAGCAGGTATTCTTCTAATTGCCTTATCATTAATTTGCTGGATAATCCAAATGTAAGTTTTGGGTTCTCAAAGAAATAATACTATTAAAAACCAACCAACAATTGTGAGTCCAATCCCCCCGAGACACAACAATAAAATGTCGAATTTTGGGATTTGAAACTCATCCTCAATGATCTCAATATCTCCCTTCTGGACTAGTAAGGTTTTAAGGACCTCTGCCTCCTTATAATCTAGATCATTAATAATATAAAGCCTTTTTTTGTCACTAAAAGCGAAAATAGAGTAAATAGCGGCATTTTTTATTATTTCTATTTTTTTAATTCTTCTATGAGGTAAATCCCAACCTTTATTTCTGGCAAGAGAGAGTTCTCCATGTTTCCTTTCCAATCCACGTCTTTGTTCCACCTCACGTGAAACCATGTTTGATAAAAGTGATTTCCGAATTTCACTTCCATAAAGAATAACTCTTTCACTTGTCCAAATAATTGTACTGTTGTTAAGTTTTTCTTCCTTGAATAAGGTAAATTTTCCTTCAAGAACGAGGTGAATATCTTCAGAATCAGAAATAGTTGGAACTCCTTCTCCATTCCATTCATAATTGGTTTCTTGACTATTAAATCGTGATAGTTCCTCCGAAATGTCTTTTGATAACTGTTTTAAGCCTTTTTCTAAGCCAAAGTGTTGTGACATATTTTTTTCAGTCCTAAGGAGAAGGTTATTACTTCAATAGAAGTAATAGCAAAAAAATAAGCCAAACAGTAGTAGATAAAGCTATCTCTAAAAATAAAAAAAAGAGAAAAGGGGCAAAAAGAAGTTTTTAATCCCTATAGGTTATCTCTTTCGACGACGAGTAATTATTGCAGCCAGGATAACTAGGCTTGTTGTAGCTACAGCAATTTCAAATCCAGGTGCCGCTGCAGGCCAATTCCCTTCTAATTCAGTCTTTAATGATATTTCAAGCTTTATTAATCCGTTAGTAAGTTTTGTGGCATTATTTGCAATCACTGGGTATTTAATATAGGGGTATGTAGAATTCGGTGTTGTTTGGGGATGTGTAGAAGGATAGTCTATTGTTTTAATGACTCCATGCTTTGAATCGATTTTAAGATCAAAAACCATATGGAGCTGTTGTCCAGCATAACCTGCTGGTATTCCAGGCGGATCCCCTGGCATCTCTGTTCCATTAGGCCACATTGCGTATTGTACAGTGGTTATCCATGCATTCACTTCCGCATCTTCTTCCGCATTTTCACCAATCACATCTAATTCAGCAGTAGCTTTTTCAACGTTGAGGTTCCAGACGTCTTCAGTCTTAGTGGACAGTGGTAATGGATAATCTTTCCACCAGTAACCTTCCATGAGCTTGATCCCAGAGACTACTTCGCCAGAATAATACAGATAAACTGGAAGAACTAGTCCCATTAGAGCCTTCGTTTCATTTATATCAGCTTTTGTGTCTCCAACAGTAATCTCGATGTCACTCCAATTCAAAAAGGATATACCTGTACTAGGTGTATCTTTAGTGATCTCAATCAGTGTTTTATTAAATTCTTTCCATTCAAATTTAATCGTATCATCCTTTGTCAAGGTCATGCCTAAGTAGGGCCATTCCCATGACGTAGAACCATTTTCATCCTCAACTTCGTCAATATTCCATTCGAAAATTGCCCCAGTCTTGTTCGCAGGTCCCCAAGATAGAGAAATATCTGCAGAAACTGTGCTGACACAAGAGAATGCAATTGTAAGAAGAAGAATGGTAAAAAGATATCTTTTCTTCATTTTAATTTATTCTCCAACATTTCATTTCATGATTAAAGGATCAATGTTTTAATTATTGAGGGTATTTTCTCTTTGATCCTCAACTTGCCTTTTAGTTTTCCTTTTTCTTTTAACCTTTCCTCTTGATGTCAACTTGTACTACTAGCAACTGAATTACTCTTAAAAATGATCTTAAAAATCAGAAAGGGGGTCTCAGGAAGGATTTTATTCAGAAAATTAAGCTTTAATCAAATTTTGTGATTAAAATTGGAATTAGATTTCTGGAATCGAATTCTACATTTAGTTAAATAAGATTGTTCTTGTTTCGACTTAAATTTAAAATTAAAAAAAAGAAAAGAGGGAGGATGGAAAAGAATTTTCCTTCTTCTGATCCTTAGCGGTTCTTTTTACGGAGATAGGCTGCTGCACCGACACAAGCGATTAATCCAACGATGATTCCAAAACCTGGAGCTCCTCCTCCTTCTGCGGCAAGGGCGTCTCGGAAGGGTTGTACTTCATATCCCTCAGTTTCGAACCAATCTAAAGCCAAGTCCAGATCATACGAATCATAATGCGTTGTTTCATCAGCCTCAGGTGTTGTTCCATCAGTAGCCTTAATTGTTTTCTTGTATTCTAAGAAATCTGCTGGTGGAGCTGCACCCCAATTAGTTATTGGTACAGCGGTATAACCAGGTACACCTTGACCAGCGAGTAAGTATTCAACGATATCTTCACGTGGAATTGCGTGAGAAAGTCCGTGACGAACTCCTTTGTTCTTCAAGTGATGGACGCCATCAGCATCAGCATACTTTGGATTGAAATAAAGACATTGCCAACCAGATTCTGTACTAAGGACGGCAGTGATCTTTTCATGCTCCTGCAGCTCAGTAAGGATGGGCGCCATAGTGAATTGTGGATCAATTAAGTTTACATCACCTTCTTTAGCATCAGCTACAATACTGTTCATATCACCCTGAACCATGGTGTATTCGTCAGGCATATCATCTAATAAACCATCCTCAGCGAGATAATGGCGGAGGTCTGGATCATCAACCCACTTACTTGTTGCTGTGTCCCATCTGATCCCATCAAACTTCTTGAGGGTCACCACTTTACTTGTTGGATCACGATTGTAGAATACCATTGATCCACAGCCAATGGGCCCTTTGTATCCACCTGTATCTTCAGGATTTGCTGTGTTCATGGAGTGTGTAACCCAATTGCTTGGTTGAACCAGCCATCGACTGACCTCAAAATCACCAGTTGTAGGATTGAATCCGTGATTATCTGGATCACCTAAAATATGTTCAGGTTTAATTGATAATCCTAGATCCGCAAGGACGAATGGAGCATAAATTGCTGCAAAATTAAATTCGATAGTCTCATCGAAACCATCGTCATCGTCGTCTGTCACAACGAAAGAGTAATTTCCATGGTTATTCTCTTTATCATCAAGACCAAATTCCGTTTTTAGAGTAGAATACGTTGATGATCCCGCATCTGGTTGAAGTTCTGCTTGGAAGCCGAACGCAACATCCCAGGCATCTACTTGTATACCATCATGCCAATAGACATCATCTCGGATGGAAATAGTATATTTAAGCCCATCAGATGAGTAGGTACCCATAGCTTCAGCTACTCGGGGATAACGTTCAAGATATCCAGTTGTAGCATAACGATTGTGGTAATGTTCGTCCATCCAAGTTTCACGATCAACACCAGTGGGAATGATCATTTCACTTGATGGGGTGTTACCTACAAGAGCATCTTGAACAGGGGCAGAGGTATATTGATCGTAAACAGACTTCCCGAGGAAATCGTAGAATCTGGTGCCAGAATCAGAGGTTCCAAGAACCACTTTCCCAGCAGCACCAACATAATCGTCTGTAAGCCACTGATCTTCAGCAGAGGCGATTGGGTAACCAGTAGGATCATATCCATACAAGCCTGTCGAAACAGCATGTACTTCAGATTGAACTAGGACGTAAGTCTGAGGCATTGCATCATAATGGATTTTCTGCCAGTCAATAAGTTGTTTTTTAGCTTCATCGAAATCCAACTCTTGGTTAAGTGCATCAATCAAATCAGATGCTTCACCGGCTCGATAGTCGTTATACTCAGTGCTGCGATTACTCCACATCGCTACATTATACCCAAATGGAGGTACTGCGTCATTGTGATATATACCGAGCATACTATTCCCAGGATGACTCGCAGGTGTGCCTATTGACATACCCATACAAACCATATCATATCCGCCTTCCAAATAGGTTCCAGCCTCATCATAATAGCATCGAGGCCCCATAGCGGACCAAGCGACAAGATCTAACTCTACATCTACTCCAATTTTAGAGAATTCCGTTTCAAGTAATTGAGCGTATTGCATCCTGACTGGGTTATTAGTAGGAGCAAGTAGGTGACAGCTGAAGAAAGGTTCTAACTCATCTTGAGCTGTAACCATCATGGCTATGTTACCCAAAAGCGTAAGCGCCAAAAAAAGAGTAATCACCTTAAAAAGCGTTTTTCTATCTTTCATATTGATTCCTTCAAAATGAAATTGATTGTAATAAGATACATCATCCTCTTAACCGAGGTGTTGTGTAGTATCTTACAAGTTCAAGAAAATTCATTTTTCAATTAATAAATCTTTTGAGGAATGCACCTTCAATTTCTGGTTTGGTGACTATTAATAACAAGAAGAAATGATAAAAAAAACCAATTACCTTTTTCTCGGGATTTAACCACCTTTCAAAATGTTTTTTGTTCTCATTTCCTTTTTAAGCTGATATTTCAGCACTTAACTTATTTACAATCGAATAATACCCTTTTAGTAAGGATTACTTACTCCCCTGTGAGATTATTAGTCTACTTTTAAAATCATTTTTTGCATTAACCTAAAGAATCAAGAATTAAACTTTAACATATCGTACTATCATCTTTTGTTTTACAGATAACTCATTGTGGAAAACAAGCGAGAGAAAATGAACCACTTCAGCAGTAAGAAGCAGAAACAAAAGAAATTAAACCCTCAAACACAATTTTTCAATGGATTCATTCCTAGATATGTATTCAAAACCATTTTACACAATCTAAAAAGATCTTCAACAATCATCATTGCAATTATTATCTGTGTTTCTTTAACGACAGCTTTAATCATGTGGATTGAGACATATCCAAGATTAGCTATTAATTCGGCAATGAAGGAGCGATCTTTTGAAATCAGGGTTCATAATCTTGTTTATGGACTTTATCCTAATGATAGACTTGAAGATGTTCAGGTATATTTAGAGGAATCGGAACCTCTTGTTGGGGTCTCCTTTCTTGTACAACCGACTTTGATGTTGTTCAACTTGAACGATCGGGATGATAATTTTACTGTGTATGAAGCTCCTGAAAATCAATCCGATTTTTATGTCTCTGAAATTCTTGGGCAATCAGCATACCTAGTTGAAGAAGAATACCTTTTTCATCTATCACAACAATTGATCCTTTCATCTACGAAAGATAATCTTACTCTAGCCAATAATGGGGTTGTTATTTCAAAAAGGATGCTGCATCAGATCGAACTTGCAACAAATCAGACTTTTACAACAGGTGATCAGATCGATTTCGCAATAGCCACTAGAATAATGGATCCTGAAAGTGGGGAATTTTCATTAGAGTATTTTAACCCAATTAAATTCTATAATTTTACAATTAATGCCATTTTTGACCGCAAAGTCCAAAAAAATCTTTTATATCCATATTTTTTCCCCGAAAGCCTTGGTGATGGAATATTCATTGCTCGTGATCTTTTCAATAGGAGCTCTATAAAGGCTATGGAAGTCCAAGTCATAAGCCCAAGCCTTTATGTTCAGATTAAGCGTGAAGCAATTGCTAGTATGTCTATTTTTTCAGTAACACAAGAGATTGAAGCATTAGCATTCCGTATCTCTACTACTAATACGATAATTGTTGCTGAAGTTTATCTTGATGAAATAGATCAAATTTTAACAAATTATGAGGATTCTCAGGTGTTGGTTTTCTTTATCTTTGTACCATTAATAATTGTAGCCTCTATTTTCTTTGCGACAACAGCTTCTCACTTTTTAGAAAAAAGAAAAAACGAGATTGAATTATTGAGGTTAAAAGGCGCTCCTTTTAGAATCATCATGACTTTGTTCATTGTAGAATTCGTTATTCTTTCGATTATTGGAGTTTCAATTGGTATTGGATTGGGACTTATCATTACACTGGTTATTTCGTCAACAGAGAATTTTCTTGTCATTAATCCTCAGAATTTCCCAATAGAATTTGTAAACACTTCGTTGGTATCATGGCCCACATGGGTTTTCAGTGCAATGTTTATTGGATTCATTTACATTCTTATTGCTGTTCAAAAAACAAGAAGAGCTATACAAGAGCTTCAAGAACAAGAACCCAAAAAAGAGAATTCTGGATTAACAAAACAGTTCTCCAGAAGAAATTTTGATATAATTATTCTTGTACTCATTGTTTTCATTTTTTTGCTTATATTACAGTCAGATATTATTAATCGACTTACTCTTGATCCTCAATTAATGGGATTTTACTTAGCTGGTGCCACTATTCTCTGGTTTTTATTATGTAAACGTCTTACGATTCTCAGTGGGGAAATTCTTCCCCGAATATCAAAAATTACTAGTCTTTTATTTAAATCAAAAAGTAAAGTTATTACAATGAATCTTGTGAGAAAAAGACCTCATGTATTAAATATCATTACATTAGTGATTTTAACCGTCTCATTGGGGATATTCTCAACTTATTACGCTCAAACAATCGATTATAATACCCAAAAAAATCTAAAATATCTAGTTGGGTCAGATTTTAAGGTTTTTACAGAAGAAACTTCGTTAGATTATTCTCTCGAACTTGAAAAAATCGAAAGTGTACTAGCAGTATCCGCAATAAGTCAGACATCAAACCCTCAAGTCAGTGTCGGCAGTTATTCAGTTACTCTTGCAGCAGTTAGTCCTAGTAATTACCTATCAGCTTGTCAGTTCTCTAAAGAATCAACTGTTGCTGGCGGTACAGTGAAAGACATGTTAAACAAGTTAGAAACAGACAATACTAGTGGAATGATTATCAATGATTTTATAGCTTCAAGATTGAAGTTAAAAATTGGCGACTCACTGAATGTAAGTGGCCTTTTTGGATCTATTAGCACAGTTTGGAACTTTACTGTTGTAGGAATTATGAATTCAGCTCCAGGTATAGGGAAATTACATTCTGAAGCATATACAATTCGTGGCTTTTCCAAGTTTGGGGGAATAGTTTTAATCAATCAAGACCTTATGAAGATTTTTAGGATAACCACTACTAGGATTTTTTTAATTAAAGTTGACAATCGTAGTCTTAAGACACTTAATTCCGTTACAGACAGTTTAAAAGCACAACCACAAGTAATACAAGTAATAGATCAACAACAAAGTAACGAATTGTTCTTTAATTTTATGAAAATCACAGGTGTTGCTGGTATTCTCTCAGTTAACTTTTTGATGTCTCTATTTATCGCTGTTATTGGGATTAGTTTATTCTATAATTATATCATCACTAAGAGACTGAAAGAATACGCGATTTTAAGAGCTTGTGGGGGGACTAAAAGACAAATACTCTGGATTTCATTCGCAGAAGCGCTAATAATCATTTTTTTGGGGATTTCACTCGGGTTCATTATTGGTTCAGGTTTTACAATTGGTTTTATGCTTGCTTCAAGGAGTTTTATTCTTTCAACTGAAAATGTCTTCAGACTTGAGTTTTTTGCTTCCCCTTTTTTAGTCGGAGTGATCCTAATTCTTGAATTTTGCATCCTAGTATTAGCTTCAGGAATGGCTGCTAAAAATGCTCGAAATGTAAACGTCTCAAACCTCCTTCGTAATTTATGACAAGAGGTTCTTCTTATGTTGACCAACGACCAGCTTTTCGTAATAAGCTTCCACAATTAGAGCATAGAATGCTTTTACCAATGTTAACAGTTTTACAAACAGGACAAGCTATTTCCTTATGCGAACGCCGTTGAAAGATAATACTTTTCCTCGAAAGAGAAGTTACTATTGGCTCAAGTACTATCTTACCATCTTTAAGAACAGCTTTAAAGTGACTTGTGTCTGTATCAAATCGTGTTATCAACTCTTGGGGAAGTAGTATTCGTCCCTGGTCATCAGGAATAATAATGCGACTATAATCAAGATTGTCTAATTCAATCTCTTCATGCTGTCCTGCTTTGATTCCATCACGAAGTTCTATGATACGATGAGTATGAGGAACAACTTGCTGAGAGTGAGTCACGATTAGAAATGCTGTTCCTAAATTCTCATTTATTTCATGTATTAATTCTAAGAATTCTTCTCCATTCTTATAATCAAGAGAACCAGTTGGCTCATCAGCTAGAATTATCTTCGGCTTATTAATTAATGCTGCAGCTAAAGCTATTCGCTGTCTTTCGCCCATTGATAATACCATTGGTTTACTATTTTGACGAGATCTGAGGCCAACACGATCCAAGAGTTCCAAAGCATGTTTTTTCAACTCGGTTCGATTTAAATTACCAATTTGACCTTGTAACAAAACATTTTCGATAACAGATAAGTGTGGTAATAAATTAGACTCCGATATCTGGCAAATAATCCCAATGAATTGATTTCTTATTTGAGTTATAAAATTATCGGGCATCCGTGCAATGTCAGCCCTAACAGATGACCAATATACAATTCCTGCGGTTGGTTTTATCAATCCAGCCATTATGTTAACCAAGGTACTTTTACCGCTTCCTGATGGACCAATAACACCCATAATTTCTCCTTCAAATAATGATAAACTTACTCCTCGCAGCGCAACTGTTTCAATTTCTGCACTTCGATAAATCTTGTATACATTCGCTATTCCGATAAGTAAATCTTCTGGAAGGTCAGAATTATCATAATTGTCTTTAGTATGGTTTTTGGTCACGTTAGAACATCTCATTGAAGATAAAAAAATCTTGATTTATAAATTAAATTTTCTTTATCTTTTCATTTATTGCTATGATATATAAGAACTCTAAGATTAAAAGTAAATTGATTCTTACATAAACCATAAATATCATAATACCATTGAATAAATGATCCACCAGGGAAATTAGCTTGATAGAGCCTATCTTGGTCGTTAAAGGGTTAAAAAAAGAGTTTGATGAGGATTCAATTACCTTAAAAGTTTTTGATAATGTAAATCTCAAGCTATTTCCTAATGAATTTGTTGCTATTATGGGAGCTTCTGGATCAGGTAAAACTACTCTATTAAATATAATCACTGGATTGGAACAAGCAACTGAAGGTGATGTCTTCGTAGAGAATTATAATATTGGTAAGATATCGGATGATATTGCTTCTGAATTACGACGAAACAAACTAGGCATGGTTTTTCAAGATTTTAACTTACTTCCTCATCTCACAGCAGAAGAAAACGTTGAAATCCCCTTAATATTTGCTGAGGTTCCTGAAAGTGAACGAAAGTTACTTGCACTCAAAGCCCTCCAACAAACTGACATGACTGAAAAAGCAAACCATTATCCAAATCAGCTATCAGGAGGGGAGAAACAACGTATTGCTATATCACGAGCTATTGTAAACAATCCTTTAATCCTGTTGGTCGATGAACCAACTGGGAATTTAGATTCACAAACTGGAAAAGAAATTATTTCCCTTTTTAGACATATTGTTGATCAAAGAGGAAATCATGCAATTATCATGACCACACATGATCCTGAAGCGGCTAAAAACGCTGATAAAATTTTTTTGCTTCAAAATGGTAAATTATCAGTAATCAATAAAATACAAAGCTCTTAATAGATATTGCTATTTTTGACCTACAAGCTTATTACTATTACAGAAAGGACATCGTCCTTCTTTAGTAAAACACGAACGACAAATTGATTTTTTACAGCCCGCAAAACCACAGTGTAAACTTGTACGAGTTCCGCATATCACACAATGGGGGACACGGACTCTTTGAACCTTTTGATACACAATATGATGTAAATCAGTATAATAAATGAGAAATAAGATGATTCCGAGAGCAGCCATTGAAAATAAAAAGACTGGATGAGTAGGTGTTAATTCGAAGATTGGGTCATAGTGTGCATCTAGAAGCATTTCTAGAAATTTAACAGTATAAGTAATATCAGCTCCATATAGAGTATTATCTGGACGAGTAATATTGAGTTCTTTATAATTTACTTTGAAAGTTCGCTCCTCTCCCACCCTCATACCTATTACATGTTCTCTAAATACCGCAGACATTGTTTTTATTCTATTTGATGTTTCATTTACTTCTGGAGGCACAGTATCTCCAAGATAGAGTTCTACAAAACCATCGGAAAAAAACTGATCAGTTCCTCCAGGCCTTCTGTATGTTATTTTAACCTTCATTTTCACAAGATCCCCCCAATCTATCACAACATAATCAGCTTTGGACGGAGAGGTAATAATGTGTGATATAAATAGAAATCCTATGATAAGTATCAATGAGAGTTTTATTACCAATTTTTTATAATATTTTTCTTTTAAAGATAGCATTTTCATTTCTTGATATTAATTCTTCAATATTTCTTTTTATGAGGCATTTTCGATTGCAAAAAAGAATTATTCATCATTTCAAGGTTTTGGTAACTCATAGGCCTTTAATATTTCATTAACCCAGTCAGTAAAGGTCAATTCATTATTTAATATTCTTGTTACTTGAATCTTATATTCTTGTGCCGCTGCTTCAGTAGGAATGATAATGAACTCGTTATGCTTATCCTCTAATGTTTGCATTTTCAACATTGGTTTTTCTAGCTTCGAAGTAGAGTCAGCACACGCTAATTCTAGTGTTAATAGATGGAGGAAATCGTGGGCAGTTATATCTGGAAAAGAGAACATTTCCATATTATCTGATGGCATAAGATCAAGGAAAGTACGACTCCAATCGAATATCCAAGATTCCTCAGTGAACCAATGAGCTAAGTATTCCTTTCTGCTTACTCGAATTTCAGATAAAACAACTAAGTATCTAATCATGCATTCTCTGACACGCTTCATTAAATCTAGACCAGGCTTGTCATATAGAAAATTGAATTGAGATCTTACTTTACCTAACAATATCATAAGCTGGATTATTTCTTCTAATTCTTTTTCACTTGGTATTGGAATATATCGCGATATCTTCTCCAACCAAGTGATCATATCCTTAATTTGTGATTCAGGCCTTTCTACTTTTGATAATGCTGTTAATGTACGTTTTATATTAGTTTCATTAATAGTTTCATGCTGTTTTTCCTTATCTGGAAATTTATTTCGATTTCTAACTAAATCACGAACGTAGGAGTCTGAGTATCCAACAAATTCCATTAATATTTTCACCATGAAATTCTAAATCTTATTAAAGAAGCCTTACCTGATATTTGTGCAAATTACTAGATTATTAATAAATAAATGCTTTGATGAAATAGACTATGGTATGATTAGAATGTTAAGTTGAAAACATCTATTATCATCTTTATTCGATGCTTCATGCCTGGATGAGTTAAGAAAGCATTTTATTTCAATGAGTCCTAAAAAATATCAATTTGGGCGCGAACCTTTTTAATTATTTTCTCCATTTAGAATAAATTGTCATTTCCTTTAATAAATCTTCGTCTTTTCCCATTATATAGAATTCTATTCTATATTCTAATCTTCAAGATTAAATAGTTATCATCATTTTCGATATCAGAAACAATTTTTTCCTTATTTTTTGACTAATGGAAAATGACAGGCTACAAAATGATTTGGATATTTTTCCACTAATTTTGGCTCTTCTGTACTGCAAATAGATAGATCAGCAATAGAACAGCGGGGATGAAATCGACAACCTGATGGTGGGGTGATTGAATCAGGTACTTCACCTTTCGGAAGGTTGATTTTCTTTTCTCCAGGTATAGGAGTAGGAATTGCATCTATTAAAGCATTTGTGTACGGGTGAAAAGGATTTTTGAACATTTGCTCAACGTCCCCTATTTCCACTATCTTTCCAACATACATTACCGCCACTCGATCCCCAAAATGTCTTGCTGTTGCTAGATCGTGCGTAATGAAAAGGATGGAAATATTGTGAGTTAATTGTATTTCTTTTAATTGATCTAAAATCCCAGCCCTTAAACTTACATCTAACATACTTGTGGGTTCATCAGCCACAAGTAACTCGGGATTAAGTACAATCGCTCGTGCAATTGAAACACGCTGCCTTTCTCCCCCACTAACAGCGTTAGGATACTTAGAATAATATTGATTCGGTGGTGTTAAACCTATTTCATTAAAAAATCCCAATACAGTCCTATCTGCAATTTTGTTTTTTTGATACACCGCGAAATAAAAATAAGAAAATAAAGCAATTGCAAATATAAAAACTCCTAACAACGCACTTATCCCAGCTGCCATCTCTTCAAGAACAAAAGCAAGAATAAGTAGAACCATGGCTAATAAACTGCTTAATACAAATAATATTTCTGAATAGATCGAGTTTCTATTCTTTTTCTTAGTATCTTGATCATCTACTCTATCATGAATCACCAATGAATGAAGAACAGCGTCCCCTAATCTCATTCGTGGACTCAGCGAAGAAAATGGATTCTGAAAAACAACTTGGGATTTTATGTTCCCTTTTTTGGGCTTCAATTCATCATGAGTTATGTTAGACCCTTTCCATTCAAATTCTCCAGCTGTGGGGTTTTCTAGCCCAATTATGACATTTGCAGCTGTTGTTTTGCCACAACCACTTTCACCAACAAGACAAAAGATCTCACCCCTATTTATTGAAAAAGTGATATCATCCACAGCATGCACATATTCTTGTTCTTTAGAGAAAAGGCGTTGAAAGAATCCACCTTCAATAGGAAAGTATTTCTTTAAGTTTTTAACTGTAAGTAAAGGGGGATCTTTACTAAGATCTGTATTTTGAGTCAATTTCATCCCAGATTCATTTAAACTTTGAACTAAAATTATCATCGTACATTAGACATTTAACCATGTGGCCATTTTTTGAGGAGAGAGAGAGAGGGTGGGGAAGGGTAGTTTTACATATCCCAATTGCAAAGGAGCAACGATCAGCAAAACAACATCCTATAGTAGGATTTCTTAAATCAGGAGGATGACCTGGGATAAAACTCATCTTTCTTTTTTCCTCATCTTTAACGTTCGGAATAGCTGAGATTAATGCTTGTGTATAAGGATGGGCAGCATCCTCAAAAATTGTGAATGTATCCCCCACCTCAAGAATCTGTCCAGCATACATGATTGCAACTCGTTGAGTGATTTCAGCAACAACTCCTAAATTGTGAGTAATATAGATAACAGTTAATTTAAACTCCTTTATTATATCCTTAAGAAGTTGTAATAACCGTGCTTGAACTAAAACATCAAGTGCTGTTGTTGGTTCATCAGCAATTATTAATTTAGGGTTTAAAATAAGTGTTAGAGCGATAACAATACGCTGCTGCATTCCACCAGAAAATTGAAACGCATAATCGTCAAGACGTGATTCTGGAATTTCCAAACGTTGAAGTAAGTTCTTAACATCTTCCCATTTCTCAGGATTCCAAAGATTATGAACTTTTAATGTATCAATGAAGTGTTTAGAAATTTTTTGAAGAGGATTTAGAGCGTTTTGAGATGCTTGAAATACCATGGAAATATCAGAGCCTCGCAGTTTCCGAATTTTTGACTTAGAAAGCGATAAGAGATCTGTACCCTCAAAAAATATATTTCCACTTCGTACAACTCCCCCTCTTAATAAGCGTAGTAATGAAAATCCAAGAGTACTTTTTCCACAACCTGATTCGCCAACAAGTCCTAAAACCTCTCCACTATAGAGATTAAGAGAAACATTATCAACTGCTCGTATATTTCCTTCAGTGGTTGGATAGTCAACCGTTAAGTTCTTAATTTCTAATAAAGGAGTTGGCCTATTATTGAATTCCTTTTTGTTTAATAAGGGGATTGAATTTGTCATTGAGCGCATCACCTATGAGTGAAAGGGCAAAGGATAATAAAAAAATCATCAATCCAGGGAAAAAGATTAACCAAGGATATGCACGCACTTTTGAAAGAGCTCTAGCATCATAAACATCATATCCCCAATCTGCTGTAGGGGGTTGGATACCGAGTCCAAGGAAAGCTAAACCTGCATTGGTAAGAATTGCATCAGTCATATTAAATGGTATTATAGCAATTGTAGTTGCTAATATATTGGGAGTTATATATCTAATTAATATTGTTAATTTTCCAGCACCAATTGATTTTGCTGCATTAACATACCCTTCTTTTTTAACTTGCAGAACCTGTGAACGAACAACCCGAAAATAGGTTGGGATGTAAACTACTGCTGTTGCAAAGGATACAGCAGCAACAGTTTTGAGTATACCAAATCCTGAGAGGTAGATGGCAAAAGTAATTGCCAATAATAATGAGGGAAATGAATAGATTGCATCAGCTATAAGGGTTAATAACCTATCTACCTTTCCTCCAAAATATCCTGAAAGAATACCGAGAGGAACACCAATTATATAAGCCAGAATCGTTCCAGAAAAAGCGATTATTAATGCAACGCGAGCACCATATATCACTCTCGCTAAGACATCAAATCCCAATAATGTTGTTCCAAAAGGATGTTCTGAGGAGGGAGGCCCATAACGTAATTGAGGAAATCTTTCAGCATAGTGATAGGGGGAAATAAAGTCAGCAAAGACGGCTACTATCACAATAATGCTTAAGAGGATAATCCCAAAAGTTAATGTCTTGTTATATCTAATAAACTCCCAAAATTTGATAATAATAGCTTTAGACTCTCCAATTTGACCTTTTTGAGTTATGGGTGGCGTTACCAAATTTTTCACCTACAATCCGATTTAATACGTAATTCTAGGATCTAAGAGGGCATAAAGGACATCCCCGATTAAGCTAACAATGCTTACTACTAAAACAAAAACTACCATGACTCCTTGCACTGCTGGAAAGTCTTTCTCTTGAATTGCAAGAAACAAATATCTTCCTAATCCTGGGATATTGAATGTAGTCTCTGTTAATATTGCACCAGCTAGCAATAAAGCAAATTGTAAACTTATCAAGCCAATAGTTGGTACAACTGCATTCTTCAAAGTATATCGATAAACAACAGTATTCTCTGGAATTCCTCTCGATCTTGCGAAATGGACATAATCTTGCTCTAATTGAAAAATCATGTTCGTTCGTACTTGTCTAGCGATTACACCAGCTATTAACATGCCTAGAGCTACACTGGGCATTATCATATGAAGAATTAGATCAAAAGTTAGATCAGGTCTCCCAGATAATAATGTATCGATCAACCATATATCTGTATATTTTGTAAATTCACCAGTCGCTCCTGCTCTCATTGGTGACAATGCAGGTAGTAGTGGGATAAGAATTCCTGATTTAGAGAACAGCATTTGCATTAAAATCCCTACTAAGAATATTGGAATTGAATAAATTCCTATAGTGTATAATCGAATTGCATGATCTTTTATACTGTTTCTGTTTGCTCCAGAAATACCACCTAGTATGACCCCTAATGGAATACCAATCAAAGTACCAAATGTTCCTAATGTTAATGTCAATCCAAAAGCTTGTCTTATTTCAACTGCCACAAAATTATTGGTCCGAAATGACACTCCAAAATCGAAGACCATGGATCTAAATAGAAAATCAAAATATTGCTCATGTAATGGACGATCTAACCCAAATCTCTCTGACATTAATTCAACTTGTTCTGGTGTCAACTTCGGATTCATAACAAGAGCAGGGTTTGCTCCTGGAAGAACTCGTAACAGAAAGAATACAATAGTTATTAATAACCACATCATTGGCAGTAAAAGGGCTATCCTCATCACTATAAATGATCGTAAAGAAGTCATTGTAATAACCAATCTCCTGAATCTCGGTAATACTCATTTGATGGTTGAAGAAGTCATTACAAGAAATTATAATTTAATTTATTGGAACAACTATCTGGAACTGCTCAATTCAATATCACTTATAAGAAACACGATTGCTGATTTAAATTAATAAAAGTAGTCAATTCTCCTTTAATTTCTGATTCAAATTAATACAGACTCTGAAATGTATTGATAAAAGAAAACTCGTCAAAGGGAGATACATAACTTTTGGAAAAAAAAAGGGATGGAAAAGAACTATTTACTCATTTAGTTCTTCGTTTTCCTCTTAACAAATAAAACAAGAGCTCCTATTATTAAAACTGTGGGTATTAGCTCGAAACCAGGAACACCTGCACCAGCTGCAACAATAGAATTATAATGAAGGTTCTCAGAAGGTTCTAAAACTACCCCTGTGACTCCTGGCTGCCAAGCAGTGAACTGAGAGAGCATTGTAAACAATGGGATTAGTGGAACATCCTTAAACATGAGTTTCTGAGCATTTTTAGTAGCAGTTGCTCGGGCGGGAGCAGAAGGATCTGTAAGCATTGTATCAATATAGTCATTCATATCTGCATCATCATAAAAAACTCCGAAACTATCAGATCCTGAACCAACGAAAGGATCAACGTAATTACTTGGATCAGGATAATCGAACCACCAACCAAGTAAATAGAAACCCATGGTTTGTCTTTGATCTAGGTATTGGGTCCACTCAGTATTTTTAACAGTCACAGTGAAGAGTCCAGTGTCCTCGAATTGTTCTTCCAATAGTAACGCGACATCATCCTCAGTATCACCATAGTGAGTAGGAGTGTACCACATTTCGATATCAAATTTGTTTGTGGTACTATAACCAGAGAGGGTCATGTTACCTTCAACAGAATCTTGATCAGGACCATCCATGAACACATCTATTTGACTTGTAAAGATTTTTGGAACCATGCTAAATAATGGTTCATTAAAATTATCGAAAACTGTAGAAACAATCTCAGAACGATTAACTGCGGCTGCAAGGGCTCTACGGACATTTATATCGTCATACATTTCAACATTTATGAGTAAGTAGCGAATTCCTGCAGATGACTTTGTTTCATATTCGAGGTCATCATTACCCATCACTGAATCCATCTCCTCAGGACCGAAGACTCGATGAGCAACATCAATGTCCCCATTCTCTAATGCTGTTAGCATTGCCGAGGCATCAGTATAGAATTTGATAACTACTTTATCGTTTTCAGGAGCGTCTCCAAAGTAGTTGGGGTTGGGTACAAGAATGAGTTCCACGTCTTTTGTCCAAGAGTCAATCATATAGGGGCCTAAGCCAATTGGAAGTGTGTCTTCTGATCTTCCTGAAAGTGCATCAAATGATAAAGAATCTGGTTTAATTATCCATGCAACTGTATAGGTAAGTCGCTGAAGAAAAGTTGCATCAGCAATGTCTAAGGTAACTTTCACAGTATCATCGTCGACAACTTCCGTTTTATTGACCACATCAGTCAGGAGGAACGCAGGTTCTCCATCAGGTAGATTAAGCACACGATCGAAACACCATTTCACAGCGGTGGAATTGAATGGTGACCCATCACTGAATTTAATACCAGTTTTCAAATTGAAAGTAAATACTTTCGCATCTGGGCTTACACTATAAGATTCTAATATTGGACCTTTTTCCGCATCGGTGGAGTCTAAGGGCATTTCCATTAGTCCATGAGTGATTTGAACCAAAACATTTGACGAAAAATAGTCATAAGAATCGGCTGGATCCAATTTAGTAACCGAATCAGTGGTTCCAATAACAACAGTTCCACCAGCAGCCTGAACTGGCAAAACAGGTATTACTGCTATGAAACCAACAACAAGAGCTACTAAAAAGACAAGTGATTTGGCTTTTTTAAGTTTCAATATTTTCACCTTTTGATATGCTCATTCTGAACATACGAGAATTTGAGGCATTTTCCCTGTTTAAAAACCTTATCAGTGTTGAACTAAAGTATCAAGGTAAAAAAAAAAATCCCATCCTTTATTTTTGTTGTGAATTTTTACCAGCAGACGCTAATATATAAGATTGATAGAGTCGAAAAACCTATTTAAAGAGAGTTAAGCTGATTAACACATCAAGATTAGGGATTTAATGTGTTATTCATAGATAATCCGAATATTTATTAATCTCGTTAAGACATTACTTTCTATACTTTTAAAATGTATAGATTAATGATATTTAAACATTATAATCAAGAGTGAAGGAGATTGATTCTCCAATGCGGCCAACAGCATTTGTCATGATTAACGCAGAAATTGGTAAGGAAGAAATAGTTTTAAAATACTTAACTGAAGAGCTTGAAGTTGATGAAGCCTATATGGTCTATGGAGTTTACGATTTAGTGGCAAAGATATCCTCAGAGTCCATGAAGGATCTCAAAGATGTTGTAATAAATAATATTCGTCAAGCAGAAGGAGTACGTTCCACCCTCACCATGGTTATCGTTAGAGAGTGAAGAAAACCCTTTCTATTTTTGTCTTCATTAATTTCTCTTACTTTTTTCTTGGAAAATTTGAGTGGGATTATGAATCCAAACGAATTTTATTGTAAAATCATGGGGTGGCACGATTTATCAATCGAGGATACAAACAGGCTTCACGAATGTGATCTAAGTTTAACAAACCCTGTACTTGCCTTTCGAGACCCAAACCGAATCCTGAATGAGGAACCGAGCCATATTTTCGTTGATCAATATACCAATAATAAGGTGTAGGTTCCAATCCTTCCTCCTGCATTCGTTGTAAGAGGACTTCAAGATCATCTTCTCGTTGAGATCCTCCAATGATTTCACCAACATTTGGAATTAACAAGTCAGCAGCATTCATCACTTCTGGATTTTCTAGATTGAGTTTCATGTAAAATGGCTTCATACCTGTTGGAAAATGAGTCAAAAATGTCGGACTCCCGATTTTATCAACCAATAATCGTTCAGGTCCTTCAGTTATATCATCCCCATAGTTTAGAAATATTCCAGATTCTCCTTTGATTCTATAATCTCGCAGGAGTTCAATAGCTTCTTCATAAGTAACGCGATTAAATGGCTTGGATGGTATTTCAATTGATGGATTAAACTTTTCTAGTATAGGATTCTCTTTAGCTTTGGAATAAACAGAGATAATCATGTCTTCCATGAAGTCTAATAAATCATCGAATTCAAACCAAGGCATTTCAGCTTCAATGTGAGTATATTCAGTGAGATGTCTTCTTGTACGTGATTTCTCAGCCCGAAAAGAAGGCAATATACAGAAAACGTTGCCCAGACTCGGTAAAACTGTTTCTAAATAGAGTTGACTTGATTGAGTCAGATAAGCATCATGTTCAAAGTACTTAAAGGAAAAAAGAGTTGATCCACCTTCAACCTGAGTCTGAACAATAGTTGATGGAGTAACTTCAATAAATTCTCTTTGAAAAAAGAAGGCACGAAAAGCACGAGTGATGTGATCGCGAAATCGCATGATATTAGATGCTTGTTCCCCTCTCAAGACTAAATGTCTTTTATCAAGTAGGATTTGAGGCCCAGAATCAGGACGAATCTCATACTCGAGTTCGGGTGAAGCGTAACCAATTACTGGATTTATAACATTAATTTGTAACTCTAGACCAATATAGGGAGCACGGTCATCTTCTTTTACGATTCCTTTCGCAATAACAGCAGTTTCACGGGTGAGTTTTTCTGCTGCTTTAAAAGGGGCATCACCAATCGTTTTAGCCTTAATAACTGCTTGAACATAACCTGTGTGATCCCGAATCACCAGAAATATCAATCGTTTTTGCTGGCGAACGTGATGAAGCCAACCTCGAATATAGACCTCATCATCCACTTTTTCCCGCAATTTTTTAATAGGGATATACTTCACTTGACAACCTCGCAGTAAAATACTGTATTTATCGCTAGATTTTTGAAGTATTAAAAGATAAATGAGCTCATTATTTGTTGTATTATCCGAATAATCGGTGATGAATCTCATAAAATGATTTTGTTTTCAACCTTTTTAGAGTTCAGCTAATTAGAGGAGTGAATTGGGAGCAAAGACCAAATAATTCCCCAATAAATCACAAGATAACTGATAATAAATATTCCTCCAAGGTAAATATGTGCTTCACTCCAGATATCTGAAGGAAAATAAAAACTTAAGTTAATTAGAATGAGGATTCTAAGCAAATTAACTGCATAAATCCCTATGACGCCAACTATCCCAAGAAAAATTACTAATTTTCTCTTAAAACTTCGGTTAGTTCTTGTAACGTTTATAAAAAAGAAAAAACTACTTAAAAATATTATCAATCCATAAATACCAGAACAAGATCCAACAATGGATATCCTAGTAAATCCTTCAATTTGCATAGTAGTAGGATTTATCAAAATTACTTCATTTTGTGAAAAGTTACCAATTATGATCAATAAGAAGAAAAGAAATATTAAAGTGATGAAGGGGAGTCTTCTGGTGATTTTTCTTAACCGACTTTTCCAATCCAACTGAAAAAAATAAAAAGATCCGAAAAATACAAGTAATAAAATCGTTTCACCGTACTTTAACAAAAAAACAAGAGTTTGAGTAGTAATTTCAGTTAAAATCTGAGTAACAACAGTGTTCATGATCATTTGGTCCACCCGAAAAACAAGATAAAGAAGGATAACAATAGTTAGGGGGTGAATAATAAGGCGATGAGAATCTTTCAATAGAAAATGGGCTACAATGTATGAAAAAAGGACGACTTGCACCAATGATACCCACTCTGAGGTGAATTGAGTAATAACTGTAAAAATAATCCAAATGATGACAAGAGTTTCATAAAGGATTACTGATTCAAATTCTTGATAGGTTGATTTCACAAACATAAAAGTAACCTTAGTATGAAAATCCTATTAAGAACGAAATTATGAAAAGCTTATTATAAAATTTCACTATTAATCAATAGCATGTCCAAATTGATTTATATTTAACTCAATGTAAAAGCATTAACAGCCTTTTCATTTTAATCTAAGTGAAAAATATGGTTAATTACAGCGCTAAAGTTGTGATGCTTGGTCAAGGAAGCGTAGGGAAGACCTCGCTTATCCGCAGGTATGTTCAACATACTTTTACTCATGATTATATCACAACAATAGGTAGTAATTTCTTAATAAAAAAAATTCAGCTGGAGGAGGGGAAGATAAGTATGACCATGCAGCTATGGGATCTTTCAGGACAAGATACTTTTCGTACAATTCGCAAGAAATATTATCTTTATGCTCGTGGTGGAATAATGGTCTTTGACCTCACACGGCCTTCAACATTAGAAAAACTGGAAAAATGGCAGGAGGATTTTACTCAAAGAGTAGGTAATGTACCTTTAATGCTGTTCGGTAACAAGTGCGACCTTCAGGAAGATATAGCGATTAAAAAGGAGGATGGAGAAAACTTTGCACGAAAATTCAATGCCAATTATTACGAAACATCAGCGCTTGATGGAACTGGTGTTGAATCTGGATTTCTTGAACTTGCTTGGAAAATTGTAAACCACATCAAAGATCAACGCAAGACTTTAAGAATCCAATAGTATGTTGTTTGTATTCATATTTCCTTCTTTTATATTTAAAAAGAATTTCTGAAGAAAAAAGTTCTGGTTGCTAAAGTAAATTGAACTTTAACAGAAAAAAAGATTTCAATTCATTTATTTCTGATAAACAAATCCTTCAATTGAAAAATATTTAAATCACTAGGTGTAAATAGTATATGCAAAAGGTATATATCGATATATAGTGATTACAGGAGTAAAGAAGCTTGTCTAATAAAGATGAACCATTATTAATTTTCACAACAAAAGTCTCTAGGTGTGCAAATGGATACCACCTAAAAATCAGAAAAAAAGATGTTGAGCTCCTGAATCTTGCTGGTCAAATGGTAAAAATTAAAGTGTATAAAGTAATAGCAGGAGATGAAGAGGAGGAGATAAAAGATCCATATGATGCGTTGGTTTCATCTTAAGTGGTATTCTACATTGATTACGGTAAAACGTTCACCATTTATCATTTTTTCCTTTTTCTTCCTGCATGAAAATGGTTTTTCTTAAGGTTAAATTTAAATATTATTTGAGTTTCAATCATACAAGCAACAATTTTTCGGTAAAAATAACCTGAAAAAAAGAGATCTTCCGTATTAAACCTAATAGAATGCAGCATTGGGTTGTTGTGATTGTCGCTTAATGTAAAACCTACAGGTATTGACGGTCTTGATAAAATACTAGGAGGTGGGATTCCAGCGGGTTGGTTTGTTGCAATGCGCGGGGGAGCAGGTGTGGGTAAAACTACATTAGGTGTTCAGTTTTTATTAGAAGGAATTCTAAAATATCATGAACCTGGATTATTAGTAACTTTTAATGAACCTTTATTGGCTCTTCATGCCATTATGAGAAATTATGGATGGGATTTGCTAAGTCTCCAACAAATGGGAGAGCTAACCATTCTGGATTTTAGTTCAACTGAAATGGGGATTATGCAACAAGCTAGTCGGCTTCGGGAAGCATCCCTAGACTATATCACCCAGAAAATAATTGATGCTGTTCGTAATATTGGAGTTAATCGTTTAGTGATTGATCCACTAAACACTTTTTCATTACTCTTTAGAGACCTTTTTGAAGTCCGAAAAGAGCTACATCGTGTTATTGGAATTCTCTGGGAGGAAAAATGTACCACGTTGGCTGTATATGAATCTACTGGTGAAATTGTTCAGGATACTAGATATCCTCAATTTTCAACTGAAGATTTTCTAGCATATGGCGTAATCCATCTTCAATATGTTACAGTCTCATCAATGAGAGAAAGAGGAATCGAGATTCTGAAAATGCGAGGGATGGCTCATTCCAAACAGATTCACCCGTTCGATATCACGAAAAAAGGCATTATTATTGATGTTAACAATCCAATCGTTTTTGAAAGTTCTTCATCCAAAGATTAAGAACATTTCTTTCTGATTATCTAGTGATCCCCATGAAAAATTTGAATTGGCGATTATTAGATTTCTCTATAAATCGTGCATCAGAAAATATGGCTATAGATGAGGCTCTTCTCCGTTGCTATGAAGGGGAGAATGTTCTACGTCTTTATGGCTGGAAACCTAGTGCTGTTTCTATTGGAAGGCATCAACATATTAAAGATGAGGTTAATCTACATTCTCTTCGAAAATTCGGATTCGATTGTGTTAGACGGATTTCGGGAGGTGGGGCTGTGTTTCACGATGAAATTGGAGAATTAACCTACAGTGTTGTTACCGATGTAAAGAACCTTGAAGAAATAACTATCAAGGATACTTATTTTGAAATTTCCAAAATAATTTTTCAACCTCTCGAAAAACTGGGCATTATTCTTGATTATGACCAAATTCATTGTCCCTCTGTGTTCAGTGGGGGGAAAAAAATCTCAGGAAATGCTCAAGCGCGAGAAGGGAAGACTATTTTACAGCATGGAACTATTTTAGTAAAATTTAGGCCTGAAATCATGTATTCAGTCCTCAAAGCTAGGTTAGGACGAACACAAGAGAGTATGGTTCATTCTGTTTATCAACATATAACAACGTTTTCTAATTTATTGAGGGAAGATATAGACCCCCAAAGTATTGCAAACTATTTAGTTAATTACTTAACAAAAAACTATTCGTCTCAATATATTCGTGGAGAGCTTACTTTAGAAGAGAAACAAATGTCATCAACACTAGCTACAGATAAATACGAATCAGAAGAATGGCTATATTCAAGATGATTCAAGGACTTACTAAAAAAGTAAGGTAATGCCCGTTTTGATCGAAGCAAAGATCCAAATTCATAGGAGCTGACTAGGGGAAAAATCACACCCTAAAAAAACTTATAGCAGATAGAATAAAAATTTTCAACTATTTGGATCTAATAGATTTAGAGGATCTTTAAGGGTCTCTCCTCCGCATATTAATTGAATCAGGATCTAATCTTGAGTAAGATATTGATCTACTAAATTTCTGGCAAACTCCATTAATTCTCCCTGTTTTTCGGAATTTAATTTAGGATCAAAAATCTCAATTTGTAAAGTATTTACCTCAGTAGATAAGTGAAAGTGTATCCATTCATTGAGTTCTGTGAATAATTTGATACCAACAAAAGTATCAATTGTGTGATAACCTGGAGGTGGATTGTTGAGAGTAGAAGTAAAAAAGTCTAGCATTCTGTTAATCGGAAAAGTGACTTCTGCTTTTCTTTGAGGGAAAATTTGGTGTGTACGGTACAAATCTGTTGATTTAATCTGTTCACGAGCCATTTGAGTTAAAACAGTTAATGAGGCGACAATACCATCCGAACCAGGGGAAAAAATTGGGAGTACAAAGAGGCCTGTATCGTTAAATCCATAAATTGCCCTATGATCAAACACTTTTCTTGCTAATAACCCAGGTTCTCCATGACCAGAAAAGAGGATGTTCTTCTTGAGATCACTAAATACAGATGGATGTACAGTAGTACCAACTACGACAGTTGCATGTGGGTCTGGATCATATCTGGAATGAAGATTCACTGATGCTGTTTCTTCTGCGGTTCGTATTCTTCCTTGACTGTCAACAATGATAGCATGTCTTGCCTCAGCATCCAAAGCAATTCCTAAATCTGCTCCAATAGCTCGAACTGTCTCCTTTAAGCGAAAGAGAGATTCTGGATTCGGTAAAAATAATGGATTACGCGGACGGTGTGCATTTAAAGTAATAACCTCACAACCGAACTCACTTAATAAATCAGGCATGATTAGAGATGTTGGTCCACAGGCGCAATCTATAACTACACGTAGTTTAGCTTCTTTCATCGTAATTTTGTTCTCTGAAAAAAATCCTGCAAGAGCGCGATCATAGATCTTCATTGCATCTGTTACACTAATCCAACCAACTTCTGTTGAACTAGTTCTTCTGATTTCACGATTTATAGCATTTTCAATTACTTTTTCAGTTTCTTTCCTTTGGAATTCAATACCTGTAGAATCAAAGAGCTTAATTGATACCATTCCCGCAAGATTGTGACTTCTAGTAACCATGACTCCAGCATCAGCGCCAAATCGTCTGACTGAAAACTGTAGCACACTTGTTGGAACAGCTCGTAAGTCAATTAATTCTACACCACTCCCCATCAAACCACCTGAAAAAGCCCGTTTAAGCATCCTAGAATCACGGCGATAATCCCGACCGACCATAACTACAGATTTTGGCTCCAAAGTTGTACCCATGGCTCCTCCAAGCAATGCTGCCAATTCAGGGGTTAATTCGGTGTTTGAAAATGCCATAATTCTCCCCCACTTCAGATACGATACTTTATCAGTTACCATTTTACAATACACCCTTTTTATGTTGATTGCTGATCTTCATGTTTTTAAATCTGGACGTCTTCTTTGATGATTTGATCTTTTACCGTTATAATAGGGCCTTTAGCACGAGTATTAGGACCAATCACTGTCCCTGGTGCCAATCTGGAATTATCAGGAATAATAACATTGTTACAAATTATTGATTCACTGATTTTTGTATTACTACCAATTTGCACATTATTCCAAATAACAGAAGAATGGATTGTAGTACTGTCACCAATGATCACATCATTACCTATAACTGTCTGGGGCCCAATGATTACATTCGAACCTAATGTTACAGGTGATCCAATAGCTGATGGGGGATCAATTCGTGAATCAGAAGCAACTTCTACTTTCTGATCACTCCACCATATACCATTTTCTTCGACAATTGCCTTGGGAAAATAAGGAAAAGCCCAACGACGTAAAACATCCCAATTTGTATATAAATAGGTCTGTGGATTTCCTGCGTCCATCCAGTAATAATTCTTTACATATCCATAAATTCCATATTCGCGTGTAAGATATGGAAATACATGTTTTCCAAAGTCCATCAAGTCATGTACAGTGTCTAAAATATCGAGGACTCCATGCTTAAAAGCATAGATTCCAGTATTCACCAGATTTGATTGTAAGTGAATAGTTTCTTTCTTTGAAAAAGTCAGAACCGCTAATCCTAATTCTTCAGGATGAGGTTTTTCTAAAAAGAGTAAAATCCTAGAATCTTGGTTCAACATAATAACACCGAATGCTCGGGGATAATAAATATCTTTCAATGTAATGCTAGCAATACCATTCTTTTTTAGATGAAAATTCATAAAATCGCTAATAGATAGATTTGTAATAATATCTGCCATTGAAACAATGAACTGATCGGTATCAATATAATTTGACGCCTTCCTCACAGCATCAGCGGTATCTAGGGGATCAATTTTTGGGAGAACAATTTCTAAATCATGAAAATGTTCAATTCGGTTGAAGTATTCTCGAATCTGTTTGTGAAGATATTTCGTGATTACAATGACTTTCCCTTTAATTCCAGCATTCCTCAAGAGTTCCAAGTTATAGTCAATCATTGGTTTATTAGCCACTGGAACCATTGGTTTGGGACAATAAGTAGTTAGAGGTTGAAGTCGTGATCCTACTCCCCCTGCTAAAACAATAGCACTCCAATCGTCCATTGAATACAGTACTCCATCAAAAAATTATACTTAAGGAGAAAAAACTCCTTTATTCTATCTTTCTCTATTTTGATACACTATGTCAAATTTTCATTCATTAATCTTAAATAATTTTACTTGAATCTCGTCATATAATTAGTAGGTAGAACTAACCGAATAATAAAAAGGTGATTTAAAATAAGATTTTTTATCCTAATACATAAATTTACTTTAAAGCGAGTCTCATATGAAAACCTCTAATTCTGAACAATCATACTATACTATACACTAAATATTATTTCGAAAGTAAATACGCCAGTGATGTTTACATAAACGTTCTTCACACTTGGTACAATCTGCTTCAGCTTGCTTCTTCTTATAACATATGAATTTATTACACATACTAGATTTATTGCAATAAAGGCACTTTTTCTCTGCATCATCTAATATTGAAATTGCAGTTTTATCTGTCTCTGAACTTATCATAGAAAATCATCTTAATTTAATTTAAAGAGCTAAAGAAAAAGGAAAATTCATGGAAGTGTTTCAAACTTCCCCCATGAGTGTTTTATTTCTCTTTTCTTGCGTGATTAAGTCCCTTTTTTTCGTTTTTTAAGAATTTCTAGACTGATAATGTTTCTTAATAATTCTAGAAAGAATCTGTGCTTTAAAAAATGCCTTTTTTACGAAAAACCTTAATTACAACTTTTTTTTTTATTCAGAGTAAAAACATTTATTTAAAAAATAGTTTTAAAGAGTGCTTATGATAAGATAATTCAAACCTCTTCGTGGGCGTATCATATGGGAAATGAAGAATTAAGAGAAAACCAACGGGTAAAAAATCAATTAAGTAATTCCAAAGCATCTAATTCTGATCTATCACAAAATCCTGGACACTCTGAACCTATGTATTCTGTTAATGATTACGCTAAAAGAATAATAGAGTTAGAAAATCAGATTCGACGATTACAGGAAAAAAAAACTGAATTCCAGGCTGAAGCACAGGAAAAAGAAAAGGTGATAGAAAGGGAACTAGCAGAGACAAAAGGATTGTTAAGAACAAAAATGCAAGCCCTTAAAGCTGCAAACATGGAACTAGCTGAGAAAACTCAGATGATGCTTGCAATAAAGACTAATCTTGAGGCCAAAAGTTTAGAACTATCTAATATTGAGAAAGGACAAAATCGGGTCATATCAGATATTCAGAAGAAACTAAATGAAAAAACAGAACAAGTAATAACCCTAGAGGTGGAATTAAAAGAAACAAAGAACATTTTGGCAACAATTGAAGATGAATATTCGATAAAATTACAGAATTCCAGAACGATGATAGAAAATCTTCAAACTGAGAGAGAAACTCTATTAACCCAAATCGCAAAGCTGCAAGATGTTATACACCAGACCGAAGAAGAAATCAAAGAAATTGAAACTAGTCACCTCGAAATTCAAGATCAATTGAAAAGAGAAATCAAAAGGACAGAAGAACGAGCTGGACAAATGACAGAGGATTTAACCCGTGAAACAGAAGGAACCCTAACGAGGGATAGACACATAAGAGTCGTTTTGCAACAAACAGAATTAGGTAGAATATTACTTTTTCTTGTTGACTATTTTGCCAATACAAAGAAAAAATCACTTGATTTGGGAACATTATCGACTGAGGTAGGAATTCCTCCCATTATTTGCCGGACACATCTTCGCCATCTCCATGAACTGTCTGTGTGTGAATTCAATGAGGTCACACGAGAGATTAAGCTAATTAAAACAACAGATTAAGTCTTAGATGGATTTCATTTTTTTTGATGTTTTAGATAGATTGAAAATACGCCATTATTACCTACAACTAGGGGGGGAGCACCCTTTATGTTAGATTTGCTAGCAAAAATTTTATCCACATTAATATCATAAACACCAATTTCCAGCTCTTGAATACTAAGGAAATTTATGTTTTCTGTTTTGTTAATAGAATTGTTCCTCGTCCTCTTGTTTGTATCAGAAAGAAAATCCTTACTTTCTCGTACAATTCGAAAAAGCCGATGCCCACAAATACACCCTTGAAAAAGTTCTTGTGCCTTCACTGGTGTTCTTCTACACTCAGCGCATTGATATTTGTTAAGATTAACTTCACTATTTGATAAGCTCACTTTTTTCCGCCAAACCTAGACAAGTGCTACTGACAATTCCTCATAGTTGTATGGAGCAATCACAGTCATTTTAACGTCTTTATGTCTAGAAAACAACCCTGAACTAGGATTACGGAGAGGAGTAGGGTTAATAATTCTATAACCCAAAAAACTTTCATGATCAATTTGATTCATTGCTTCTTCTATCAAAATTGCCTCTTCATTGGGTTCGAGACCTCCTTCAAACACAATGACTCTATCATGTCGAAGCTTCGAAATTATAAAGTTACACTTCTGTGAAGAATTCATTTTTCGAGTTGTAAATTCAGTAACAAAATCTATTTTTAATTCCATGTTCAGCCCTCTTATGTATTGGCTACAGAAAGGATGCTCCCATAAAGCTCATTCATCCCAGTCCCTTCTTTAGCTGATATTGGGATAATCTGACTCTCGAAAGTTTCTTCGACAAGCCTAGGATCGGCCTCAGGCAAATCTGTTTTATTTGCAGCAACTATTAAAGGAATATTTCTCGCTTCTAGGTTACCAAGGACAGTCCAGTTAATTTGGTCAAATGGTGCTCTAGCAGCATCAACAACAACGATTGCAGCATCTAATCTGTCAAGAGATTGAATAGCTTTGATAACGCCCCTCGTAGCTTCTTTTGCTCGTTCTATACTCTCCTGTCTCGACAATCCGTAAGTTTGGAACTCTCTATAATCCACAGAGGTAGCAATACCTGGAGTATCAACAATAGTCAAATCTAGAGATCCGTTATGATCAGCAATTGTACAATGCTCTAGTGCCACCACATCACGAGTCTCGTGTGGAATAGGGCTAACATCTCCAAGTGGGGTTCCATTTCCACATTCACTAGAAATGCGATTTGCTAATGTTGTCTTTCCTGCATTGGGAGCCCCTAAAATCCCAATGGTCAATTTAGTCTTACGACTTCTAGCAAAAATCCTCGAAAGGATACTCATTCTTTTATATCCTCCAATTAATAATCACAGAATTTTGTAGATTAGTTACATCTCCACTTCCCTTCAAGATTGATATTGCCCCATATCATGTGAGTAATAGATATGTCGGTAAAAAAAGGGATTTCTAATCGTGTGATAATTCCTTCACAAATTCTTTATGGAGAGATTATTTGATCAAACTCAAAGTCCAAAGGATTGGAAAAAATGAATTTATGCAAGCTAGCTGATACCATTCGCAATGTAGCAATTAGAATTAACATTAAAAAGAGAATCACATTGAAATCAGGGCTATTATAATTAATTCCTGCAATTCGTAACCATAAATCCATTACAAATCCTGCTGATAATGAACCCAGGAATGCACAAATCCCTCCTGCAGTCAATAACATCGAATAGTAACGACCCTTCGTCTCTTCAGTAGAACAATCTAGACAATAAGTAGCGATGCTAGTGTCCTCGGCACCAAAGGCAAAACCTCCAAGAATATTGGCAACCACTAGATACCAAGGATTTCCTGTAAGAAGTCCTATGGCATAACCAATAGGAACCGTTACGTACCCAAGCCTAGAATACAAAATAACAATTTTTTTATTGAACACTTCATCAGCCAATCGACCACCTAAATTCTGACCAAAACCTCTCGGAATGTTGAACATGATCCATATTAAAGCTACCATTAACCATGATTCTGCGACCCTTAAAGTAACAAAAGGAAAAATTGGCCAAGCTGTAGACATTGCGAATGAGAAAAAAGCACTAATAGGTAAAAGACGTTTGAAAGGTTCATTTCTTTGAATTAACATCCTCCAAGAAGGACGAAACTCTTCATCAATTACTACTCTTTGTCTAGCATCATACTTTTCTATTAAAAAGTAGGAAACAATAATAGTTCCTAGAAAAATTAATCCAGCAGAGAAAAATGGTATAAAAAATACTGGTTTACTCAATGTGTAATCCTTTGGTACCTTTGGAAAAGGAAATGGACTCAATTCCATCAGAATTCCCAAGCAGAGAATCAATAAGACCGAGCTCATAGTACCAATTGAGTTGATTTTTCCGACAAATGAAGCTCGATCCTCTTCAGAAGTATAATCCCCTAAAAAAGCGTTCCATGCGGGAATGATACTGAATCCAATGCTTGTCATAACTAAGGAAATTATTACAAGCTCCATAGGATTCCTTACAAAAGGTGATAACACACAGGTTACTGCAAGCGCTGAAAGACCAATCACAATAACAAATTTTCTTCCACGGAGATCAGATAACCAACCCCAAATCCCTTGAAATATATTAGAACCTAAATTTCTAACAGAAGTTAAGATAGATTGCTCTAAAGGAGTTGCTCCGAGAACTATCCCAAAATACGATAAGTAGACAAAAATGGATGATCTTCCAGCAGCATAACCAATACTCGTTCCCCATATAGGGACTTTCTCTCTCAAACCAGATTGTGTTATTGAGGAAGGTGATTCACATGATTTTTTATATGCATCTTCCTTGATAGTCTTTTCTTCAATCATTGGAGCAGTGCCTCAGTGAAATGTCACCCGAATATATATAAAAGCATCTAAGTGTCGTACCAGAAAATTTATATTGTAGAGGAAGAAATTTGGTTCTTATTTATAATTACTTTCAAAGATCTAGCAGGAAAAATAGAAAAAAAAGAAAAAAAGGGAAATCTGGAGAATAAATAAGTTTTTTCGGTGTATATACCTATATTCATCTAGGTTTCTGTTTTTTGATAAGTAAAGTGATTGTAGATAAGACTACCATGGAGAATCCAAGGCCAAATCCAGGAACACCTTCTTCAGGTGTGGATTCTGGCAGTTCTGATGCTCCTGAAGTCTCAGTTGTCTCAGCTACTCGAGCACCTGTGCCAGCGTAAAAAGCTGAATAAGTTGGATCGTGGGTAATTCCTTCTCCATTCCATGTTGGATAACTTGTAATCACAATATTTTCTCTGAAAATCCACGAAACACCTGGTTCTTGATTATCTGCAGACCATTGAGTAAGTGCTGCTGCTATTCGTTTAGAAATGGGAGATGAGAAAGGATTTCTTTCTGTTCTATTCGTAGGTTCACCTGAAAAACCTTCCGCGGTCAAGAGATTCATTACTGAAGTCCCTGCTTCATATTTTGTACTTGGTGAGTTATGTAAGTAATATGATTCTTTCTTACCTCCAAAATCTTGTGAGAATAGGTCTTCTCCGCTAACAGTTGTTGTAAATTGGGATTCTAATCTTGAAAACGCTCCAGATGTATCTGCACTCGTTTGGGTCATTGAGAGGTAATAATCTCGATGATAAGTTGCCATGCTAATTGACTGAGACTCGATCATGCTCTTTAAAGCAACATCTTGAATTGCAGATTGACTATATGTAGTATCTAGTTTTGCTTCCCCTACTTCAGGATTAATCGATAAAGAATAACCATAAGTGATATCAGCCAGATCCTGAGTAATTAGCACGGTAGAATCATTTTTAGCCCACCAAGTCACAGGAGTATCTGAATAGGTGGTTTCCCATTCAAATGTCGCTATTCCATCACTTTCTAGTGGTTCTTTCCATACTAGACTGACGTCTGATGGCCCTGTTTCTGAATTGCGCGGATCATAGCCCCAAGTCTCGCTAACGGATTTATCAACTATCATGGTAGCGGTAGATTCATTATCAGCAATTATCCAATCACCTAAAGACATATAAACATCAGCATTTGCTATAACTTTTCCATTATATTCCCCTTCAAGATAGGCACCTTCAGGGAATCCAATAGCCATGATTGCATCAGAAGTTGCTATTTGAGACTCATTCAAAAATGCGGTTAGGATTCCATCTCCATCAACATCTTTATAACCAATCAACCTGCCAGGATTGAAGTTTCCCCACGCTGCAAGGTTTGGTAATTGATCTGTAGAAGCCTTTGTCAAGAGTACTTGAATTATACTTTGAACAGCACCTTTTCCATAAAGGGTACCACTTTCAGCATGAGAGTGATCCCAGTTACCAGCAAGTCTAATTCGTAATGATTGGAGCCATATAGGCCGAATAGCCTCTGGAATAGGAGCTCCACCATCAACAAATGTTACATCTCGTGTAATATTGTTTGAGAGATATCCCTGTAATGAAAATCCACCAGAAGCATCGAAGGTGACATCCCCAGAAATAAGCGCAAAATAATCGAATCCATAGTTCATTCCATCATTGATTGACACATGTTGGCCATAGAGATTCTCTTCCCAAGTTCCTGAAAAATTAAAGGTACCAGAGAGAGAAACTCCAACTGATTTAGTTTCGGTTACGCTAACTTGATATAAAGTAGTAAGAACCCTAACGAGAACAAATTGAGGCACCAATAATTCCTGAAAAACAACAATATCGTCAGTATAGACACCAGGAGTCCCATTGTCATAAATATAAGCAATATGATAGATACTTACATTCATAGAATCGTGTTTTACAGCCAACCAATCCTGCATTGGAACTGTCACATTACTTATGGGAGTCAATATTAAATAGCTTGTTTTCCATGTAGCCAACTGATTAGGTAACTCTGCAAGACCAATATCAATCTGACGACCAAACCATGAAATATTAAGGGCTTGTTGCCAATTAGCCCAATTAAGATTCTGAATGCCATGATACCGGTACCATGCTCCTCCTACATCAGTTTTATTTGTTAGTAATCCATCAGCACGATATCCGAGCCAGTTTTGAGGTGATCCGGGTGGTTGCCATGTATTTGTAGGTGCAGCTTTCGATCTATTTATCCAGCGTTGCCAGAGAACATCAGTTATTTCTAATCCAGTTCGTATTGGAGCATTTATAGTGAATGTCCGAGGTTGTGTCCAAGTCTCGCTCTCAGAAAAATCATATGTATAACTAAAAGACTTCGAAAAATTCCGAGTTGTCAATCCATATTCCCAATCAAACCCATAAAAATTCCCAGAAGTCTGAATTTCAGCTACTACCGAATTTAATGGGAATTGGACAACAAAAATCAAGAAGACAATTGAAAAAAATATAATTTTGTAACACTTCATACGAATTCATTCCAATGTATACCTTTCTGATTGAAACTAGAAGATCTCCAGATGTTTTCAAGATCTCTAGCTCTAAATTTGATATGTCTGTATCCTTGAATTCTCAGTTTTTAAGCCAAGCTTTATACTAACCCTGAAAATGACATTTCTAGATTTATTGAGAGATCTTGCTAAGACTGTTTTTGACCCTCCTTTAGCAATCTCTCGGTTTGTTCAAGCAAATCTGATAGTTTCAGGCGATTTCTTTGATTCCCACTCTCAATTTGATCACGAAACGAATAAAATTGTTGATTTAAGGACTCACGATCAAGAGGTTTTGTTGTATGTATGAATTCGAGCCAATATTGGAACAATATGGGTTAAAATTTAATTCAAAATCATCAATGTTCACCCCAAAATTGTGTGCCCAACGAAGCCCATGTCTTTTTTTTTCTGTTACATTTCCGAGGTCTATCGCTTCAAGAAGACCCCCTCCACGTTTCATTATTCCATCAATTGAAACATCTATCCATTCATCAGTAGTTTCATTATCGTCAATAAAGTAATCTGAAAAAAAATAAATCCAATTAGATTAATTCTTTGTGATAATATTCATCAACTCTGATGGTCTTAATCTGTTTGCAATTGTTTCAATATTAAGAATATGTTCTTCTTCTACCGTCACTCTTAAGATAGAAGTAAAAGCTAATAAAACGCAAAAATAACTTATAAAATTCTTTTCATAAATTGTTGAACTTTCAAAATGAATTAATCCAACAGCTTTATCATCTGTTCTAGTTGAACACATCTGAATCACGTTCATTGACTTCTAGCCTCATCTTCGTAACAAATCCAGAGGTATTATAACCGAATAGTTTTAGATCATTCATATATAGATAATTTAACTTTGATAATATGAAAATTAATACAATTCTGAATTCCGAATATCTTTTACTCGTCAAATATCCTGTCAACGAATTGCTTTTCATATAAATCAGTAAAAATCCCCCTTTTCTCTAGTAATTCTTGGAAAGTTCCCTCTTCTTTGATTTCACCATCTTCTAAAACAATAATTTTGTCTGCTGATCGGACTGTGCTTAGACGGTGAGCAATAATTATGGCAGTCCTATTTTCAATAATGTGATGCATACTTTGTTGGATAACTAATTCAGTGTGGGCGTCAATTGATGATGTAGCTTCATCTAATAAAAGAATTACTGGATCAGATAAGATAGCACGTGCAAAACATATTAACTGTCGTTCACCCATTGATAATCGTGCACCCCGTTCTCCCACCTCTGCATCTAATCCTTTCTCCATTACAAAATCAAAGGCACCCACTTTCAAGAGTACTTGCTCGAGTTCTTCGTCTGATGCTTCAGGTTTTCCATAAAGGAGGTTTTCACGAATAGTACCTGAAAAAAGAAAAGAATCCTGAGGGATAATTGAAAGCCAATGTCTGTAATTATTCAACTCAACCTCCCGAATGTCTGTACCATCAAGAAGGATTTGACCCTGCTTATAATCATAGAATCGACATAATAAGTTTGTAATAGTAGTTTTTCCAGCACCAGTATGACCTACTAAAGCAATTGATGAATTAAAAGGTATCTTAAGATTAAAATTGGAAATAACAGGTCCAGTTCCATTATCATAAGCAAAAGTTACATCTTTAAAATCGATAGTGCCCTTAATATTTTTTAATTTCTTGTTATTTTTAGGAATGACGCTTGGTGTTCTATCCAAAATATCAAAAATACGTTCAGTAGCTGCCATTGAAGATAATAAGTCATTATAAAAATTGGATAGAATCATGATGGGTTGGGAGATCCTGCCAAGATAAGAAAGAAATGCGACAAGAATCCCAACGCTCATTGTTCCAGATCCGATTGAAATCCCTCCTACAGTCAGAACAAAAGCTGTTCCTAAAGCAAGAATCATATCCATAACAGGAAACATTACTGCAAACAATATCAAAGCTTTGATACGTGCTTGATAGTTTTCCAGATTTAGTAAATCGAACTCATTGGTCATGAAATCTTCAGCTGCAAACGCCTTCGACACCTCAATCCCTGAAATAGCTTCTTGATAATAACCAGTGACTTTCGCGATAGTTCTTCTAGTTCGCTGCCAAGCAGTTCGTGCTTTTATACGAAAATAAACAGTAAAAATAGCCAATATTGGGAAAATTATAAGAATAGTGATTGTTAATCGCAAATCTAAATAAATAAGGATAAAAAATAACAATCCTAAAAACATTATATTAACAATAGTATCAATCACACCTGTCGATAACAAGTTAAGAAGGCGCTCTACATCGTTGGTGACCCGTGAAACTATCCTTCCTGTTGCTTCCTTATCATAGAAATCCATACTTAGATCCTGAAGGTGATAGAAGGCTTCTTGTCTTATTTGTGTAATAATCTGTATTCCAGTTATAGTTGTGAAATAGCTAGCAATAACGTTCAACAAGAATGATATGATTGCAGCAATGAAATATAATAAAGTAACAAATCCAAGTCCCTCGGTATTTCCAGGTACAATATATTCATCGATGGCTATTGCAAGTATTAATGGTTGAATTACGGTAAGAATTGTTGAGAAAAACATAGCGAGTAAAGCAAAGGAAAAGATTACCCAATGAGCTCTAGTGTAACTCATCAATCTCTTGAATAATTCCCAATCGGAATATTCCCGAGCAAGACGATCACGTTTATCTGCTTCACTCACTTATCTCAACTCCGTTCCTGAATGATTTTTTCTAAGGCAATTTTGATATCGACCATGCCCGCTTCCTGAGTTTGCCAAAGAAGAGGATAAATCTGACCTTTTTCTAAGAGTTCTTTGTGAGTTCCTTGCTCAATAATTTCTCCCCTGTTTAAAATGAGAATTCGATTTACCATTCTTAACGTACTAAGTCTTTGAGTAATAAAGATAACAGTGTGTTTAGTTTTTGACTTTTTCAAGAAAGTATCGAAAGCATTTTGAAAAGTTGCTTCCGTAGAGATATCTAAAGCTGATGTTGCATCATCCAATATCATAATGGGACATTTTCTCAATAACATCCGGGCAATAGCCACTCGTTGTTTTTGGCCACCTGAGAGCGTGACTCCTCGCTCTCCAACAGTTGTGTTTAAGCCCTCAGGAAGATTTTTGATGAAATCAGTGAGCTGAGTAATGTTGACAACTTCGTTAATCTGTTCCATCGTTACTTCAGAGATTCCAAACGCTATATTTTCAGCAATAGTGCGTCCAAATAGGAATGGTTCTTGGTGCACAAAACCCACTTTCTGCCTCCAAGCCTTGAGATCCAAATCACTTAAATCATATAATGATTGTTGATCAGTTTGAATCATAATTTTACCTTCACTCGGATCATAAAAACGCGGGATCAGCGAAATGAGAGTGCTTTTTCCTGATCCAGTTGGGCCAAGGATTGCTACTTTCTCTCCAGGATTGATAGTTAACGAAATCCCCGATATAACCTTTTTTTTGTCATAAGAGAAGGAGATATTGTCGAAAATAATTGTTGGAGCTATATCTGGGATTATTTTCACCTCTGAAACATCTGGGAGATGAGTTGGAGACTCTAATAACTTGAAAACTCTATCTCCTGCAGCGGATACCCTTTGATACATAATAAGTGAAAAAGCGAGGAATCTAGTGGGCATTGCTAGCATTGTGAAATAAGTAAATAGAGTGATCAATAATCCAGGACTAATCTCACCTTGTATTACTAGATACCCACCTGCGAAAATTAGTATTGTAATTAACAAATTCACAACAAAGAGTATCATTGGTAGAAATATTGACCGAATCTTGAATGCGAAGGCTCGTAAATTAAAATAAGAGTAATTTTCCTTATCAAATTTACTTCTTTCAGCCTCTTCAGCATTGAATGCTTTAACGATCTGTATTCCAGAAATGTTTTCTTGAATTACTGTAGTTAATTTACCATATTGTTCCCTTATATCAAAATAAAGAGGACCGAGTTTTGTTGATACAATATAGGAGAGAATAAACAAAATGGGAGAGACAAAACCTATCAAAATGAACAAACGGATGTCAATCATGTATAAAACTAGATATATTCCTGTGAACGTCAAGAAGGCCTGAAGGAGAATACGCTCACCCCAAACCAAAAATTCGGATATTGGCTCAAGGTCAGTCGTTGCTCGAGCCATGAGATCCCCTGTATGATGCTCGTCGAAAAAAGCGAGGCTGGAAGTTTCATATTTATTAAACAGCTCTTTTCTAATGTCATAAATAATTTTTTCACCTTGAAGATAACCTATCCACCTACCTAAGAAGTGACTTAATGCCCTAACAAAACTCGCAACTATAATTAGAATAACACCTGCTAGAACAATCGAGATTTCAAAACTTCCCGTAGTTACTGATTCAAGAATCTGATCAATTGTCAAGCCCACCAATAAAGGAATGGTTAGCTCAGCGATTTGTGCAATGAAAATGAATATTATAACTGATAAGGCTAGTTTTTTTCGCTGCAAAACATAATAGAATAAATGTTTCAGCACATGCAACGGTGAACCTCTTTATTAACCTCTATAAAGTATTAAATTGAAGTTTTCTTACAAAATACTTGTAGTAGAATCTGTTTTTAACCTAATGAACCTAGCCATAAACTTTTTGGTTGAGTTTGCCAAGACAAATCAAGTTAAAAGAGCGAGATACCAAATATAAAAATCGCTCCGAACAAGAATGCTATCAAATTTTGCAGGTTATTAGCCGAATGGGTTTCAGGTATTAGATCTGAGGCTGCTACATATATGAATGTACCAGCAGCCAGAGCAAGGAGGATTCCTATTAAAACCTCAGTCAAATTTCCTATAAATATTAATGAAAACAACGCCCCAGCGGGTGTTGCAACAGCCACAATCACAGACAAGAGTTTTGACTGACTAGGCATTGATCGATTAATGAGGGCAAAGGAGGTGACACCTTCAGGAACTTCATGCATAATCACTGCAATAGCAGCTAAAAATCCAATTTCAGCACTCAATTCAAATCCTAAACCTATTATTATTCCATCGATTAAGGAATGAAATGCTAGGCCAGAAAATGCCATCAAGCCTAATCGAGAAGCATAATGATGATTTGATTGCTTTTGATCATCTTCATCAAGGCAATAATGGATTTCACTTCCCGAGTGGATCACAATGAAATTTTCTAGTAAATAAAACATGAAAAATCCAGCGAAAAGAGCGGGGTAGGATGCTAAATTAGAGAGCTCAACAGCTTCTGGGATCAAATGAAAAATTACTAGAGAAAGAATCAACCCTGCCGCAAAAGAGTTAATATAGTGAGAGTTTTTGAGGGCCCAATCTTGGTTTTTTTCCATCACATAGATCCCAATAAGAGTAGCCAAACCTGCTAATGTCCCATAAAATAGGATAGAGATTGCTGATTCATACATAATTATCACAGTCTAGCGAGTTAGTCTTCAATGGTCCCTTGATAACTCTAATGTTTATGTTTCATGTATTTTTTCAAGTTTTTCTTCCAAATATCCCAATATATCACTCGATAGATCAAAAATAACATAAGGATTTTCTACAATTAAATTCAGTTGATAGGTTGATTGATTATATGTTCTATCATTTACGAACCATGTAATTTGTTCTGTAGTTTTTGCATTGAATTTTTGAGCAGCTTCATCAAACACTTTCTTTGTAAGAGTATGGTTATACTTATCCGGATTAACATTATAAACGAGAGGATAGAGAAAGTACTCTTTTTCTTTATCAGCATATTTGGTACGGATTCCCCTTAAAATGTCCACAACGTCTCCAATGTTGTCGAATTTGTCACCTTCATAGTCTCGCCATGTGATCTTTCCTTTCTCAATGGCTTCATTAGGAACATTTATGCTAGTATTGTAAATAATCGTACCTAACATATTCTGATTAGAGATACTCACATGAATTCCTTTGGGCGTTAGTATCTTGGTGTAGTTTATAGAAATTTCCTCAACAATCCCTTCAATCTCGAATGATGGGAGCATTATATAATCACCAACACTAAATGGATTAGTAACAAGAAGATATAAACCGCTAAGAAAATTCCCAAGAGTTGTCGATGAAGCAAAGCCAATTGCTGTTCCTAAAAGAGCTGCAGCACCAATGAACAGTTCTTCCCCTACGATCCAAAAAAGGCCCAATATTAGAATAGTTGCACGGCCAAGAGTCCTCAGTGCATTATAAAGTTCTGGGGAAATTCTATTCTTAATTCGACTTAGTAAAAAACCCCATAGGAACCATAAAAATGCAACAATGATTAAAACTACTACAACATACACTGTAAATTGAACTAAAGGATCGTCAAACACATTCTGCGCAATTGACATGATTTTTACCTTCTTCCGTGAATTATTTTCTTCAGATCTATGTTGATTCAGTATTGAACTTCTTGTTATATTGACTCTAAAAATGATTTCTAAGGTAAAAAACCAGAAATTTTGGATAATTAAACTTGAAGAAAGAAAAAAGAAGAAGAAAAGGGTTCGAACTAGAGGGATGAAAGGATATTTATGCTTCCTGTTGATGTTTGCATTGATATATCGAATTTCATTGGAGCATTGTTGTAATTTTCACTTTTATAGTTATATTCATCATCTGTGGAATAACTTGGCGTTGAGATTGACCCTGTTGACACATCAGCGTATATTTGAATGCCGATCGTTACATTAACTAGGTGATAGAAATCTATTTTTCCTGTAGATGCGCCAACATCAAAATGAACAAGTGTATTTTCAATGACTAATTCTTGAATAAGATTTAGATCAATAGAACCAGTTGAAGTATCTAATATCCATTCCACCTCATTTGAAGAATAATTCACATTATTGAATGTTGTTGTTATTGACCCCGTTGAAGTATGGAGAAAATAAGAATCAGATGCATTAAAAAATACTTCTTTGAATTCAGCATTTATATTTCCAGTACTTGTTTCCAAAAATAGAGATGAAATCGTAGTGTTCTGAACAACTATAGAAATAGTTCCAGTAGAAACTTCAATATTAAGGGCTATAGTTGCTTGATTGGAAATCGTTATTTCTAAATCATACATATATGGATTTTCCCAATCAGATCCTGAATTCGAATTAAAGAAGATAAATTGACGGTCCTCAAATGAATCCTTTTCAAAGTTGTTTGCATCTCGAAGACGGTGTCCTTCTCGTGCGTATACCGAAATTTGAGCCTCAAACAAATTTGATATGTCTGCAATCTCAATATTCACTGATCCTAAGGAATTATATACCTCTAAGTCCACGTTTAATGAACCATTTACCAGTTTATCAATAGAAAATGTTTTATCACCAATATAATCATGTTGATTCATCATCTGGTTAAATGGAAATGGGAGAACTATAAGTCCGAAGAAGACTATGGCTGCAAAACCAATAAGAAGAATAAAGAAAATTCCAATAAAAATCCACTTTATTCCTTGTGAAGAAGAAGATCTACGATAAGGTCTATAATGGCTAATGTAACTGGGTGGTGGTGGTGTTGTTCGACTGGTTGCACTAAAAGTAGGTTTTCCTGTGGATTCTTTTGGAAAAGGAGTATCATTCATATAAGATGATATTTGACCTTTTAACTTGTTTCCACAATATTCACAGAAAATCGAATCCTCTGTGATCCTCGCTCCACATTTGGAACAGTATTTAGACATATGTATATTTCCTCTAGTATTAAGCTATCTATATTTTGGGAGTTAAGGTGTTTTTATATAACCTACGATAGTGGAATCGATTCTCCAATCTCTATGCTTTGATGAGAAAAATACTCATTCAAAACAAAACAATCCACCAAACGCTTTTATATTATCCATAACGAAGATTTAATCGTATAGAATGGTCACATTCAAGTTTTGACTCCTACTTAGAAATTTGATTTAAGAAAACAATTTCTAATTTACCTCTTCATTTAAAGAAAGCTAATTCTAGAACTAAATTTTTATGTAAAAGCAGTTAATTTCTTTAAAGCATGATTTTACGTGCATAATCTGTTATTATCCGCGATTCAGCACGTCTCAGTCTTTCTTGCATAGCAACTCGTTTAATGCTAATGTGTTGTGCTAGGGTCTCGATATTTACCTTTGATCGTCTGGGAATTTCATAGTAACCCTTATTGTAAGCAAGTTTGAAAGCTTCCAGTTGTTTAGCTGTAAGAAGACCTACATCAGGCCTTAAAGGTGTTGAACTTAATGATACTATTTTTACTGTTGTGAATCGTGACTTTAGTATTTCTAATAACTTTTTTAGTGCTTCACGAGAAGGAGAATAGACATTATGATATTGAATTCCATTCACAATAATGATGGGGAGAAGTGACATACTACCACTTTCCAAGATGGTTTCATAGATAGAAGGGAAATCGAGGTTATGAATTGAACGTGTCCAATAAAGACTTGGAGAGGAGTAGGTCACTTCAAATTCGACTACACTTTTTGAAGCTTTTATACTCTGAACATATAATTGGATGTTTTTTTCGCCTCCCCTAAGAGCCTCAATAAGGCCGTAACCCTCGGGTAACCTGATAGTAACAATAGTTACTTTTACAGGTATTTTTTTAGTTAACTCACACAGATAATAATCTTTGGAACTAATTTGAAGATAAGTTTGGATCATATTAAATACATCCGTCATTTGACGTAGATATCTTAATCTGAATAAGTTGTTGTTTTTTTCTTGTTTCAATAATATGATTTTAATGCGCTTGATAAGGTTCATACATAAAGAATGAGTATGATGCAAAATGTTGTCAGAATATTTCTCTAAAGAACATCTTTTTACTGTGATTCAAGCTCTTTTTGTGACTGTACTTTGGAGTTCCTCATGGGTGATCATAAAATTCGGTCTTGAGGAAATTCCACCTTTAATTTTTGCAGGATTACGATATTTACTAAGTGCAATAATTTTGTTAACATTGATTCTTTCTAATAGCGATCATCGGAATTTATTAATGACTCAATCGAAGCATTGGTGGTTCTCCATTGTAATATATGGCATTCTATTTATTGCGATTACACAGGGAGGTCAATTCATCGCTCTAGACCTCCTTCCAGCTATTACTGTTTCCTTTATATTGAATCTTACACCATACATAGTAATTTTCCTCTCAATTGGATTATTAAGAGAAATCCCATCTTTATTCCAGGTTTTTTTCTTTTTAACTGCTTTACTTGGAGTAATCTTTTATTTCTACCCTATAGACCTTTCACTCGGATTTCTTGGATTAATAGTTGCTTTAATTTTGATTTTAGCAAACGGTTTTTCCTCAATCCTAGGAAGATCGATCAATCGTACAAAAGATACTCCACCATTAGTTGTAACAGGAACAAGCATGATTATAGGATCAATCATCTTGTTAGTTTTCGGTATAACAATTGAGGGGATTCAAATTGTGTTTTCTCTCTCAACACTTTCAATATTTTATATCATCTGGTTAGCTCTCTTAAATACAGCTTTTGCCTTTACTCTGTGGCATAAAGCAATGCAGAAGCTAAGAGCAATGGATATGACTATCATTAACAGCACTATGCTTCCACAGATTGTAGTTCTTTCAATTATTTTTCTTGGGGAAACGCCTATACTAAAAGAATGGATTGGATTAGTTTTGATTGTTATTAGTACCCTAATAATCCAGGTCAGTCAAGCGAAAAACAATTCTCAAGAAGGATGAACTGTTCTCTTGAAAATTAAAAAATTAAGATAAATTTTCAGAGTGTTTTAAAGGATTTACTTCCCTTCGAAGGATAAAAAGGGCTATTAAAATACAAATTAATCCAAGTATTTTGTAAAAAGATTGGAAAAGTATTTGACCTCCTATTGGGATAATCAGATCCTCATAAAAGACAAAATAAGCACCAATAAACGCCACAATCACTGATAAGGCATTTGTGATAGGAGAAACAATAGATAATCTTCCACCTTCAAAAGCTAACATTTGAGCGATGGTTGCAAAAGCGTAGGTCAACAGCAACATGGAAATAGAGTATAAAAACATCCAGAAAGATAGAAGGTCACCGTTATAAAGCTCTCCTAAAGATATTAAAAAGCTTTTAGTAAAAAAGGTTCCCAACCCATAAAAAGTTCCTGCAAACACAGGAAAAACAAGCTCAGCTGTGCCTGATTTTGATATAAACATGATAAAAATCATCATGACCATCAAGATTAAAACAACGGGAAAAAAAGCTAATAGTAATGGAATATCCATCGCTTCTGAAGATTCAACAAAGGGGGAGAAAGCAATCATAAGTATACCAGCTATTAAGATACAAACACCTAGCCATTCTATATTTGTTAATTTTTCTTTAAAGATGAAATAAGCAAAAATAAATGTGAATAACAGATTAGTATTAACCAATGGTTTAACAACGGACACATCATAGGCATTCAAGGCCACAGTATATATCACAAATCCAATAAGCGCAGCAATACCACCTAAAAGCCAAACAGGGGTAGTTAATAAGTGCCAAGCTGCTGGTCCGATGTCTCTGATAAAATTATCAATCTTAATCCCTCCAGCACGAAAAATTCCAATCTTAAGAATGATTGCTGATCCACCACTTACCAATCCGTAAATTGTCATGATAATTAAGATAATGAAGTTATTTAGTAAGAGTGACATGGTTTGTGGCATCCCTAAAGAAAATTATGTAAATAACCAGAGAGTGAGAACCATGATAATCATTCCAACAATAATCCCAAAAGAAATAAAATGAGACTCATCAGCATTTTTGGCAGCAGGCAATAATTCATCAAACGAGATGAAAACCATTATCCCTCCAACAAAAGCTAAAGCTGCACCAATAACACCAGGAGATAAGAATGGAAATAGAATAATAGCTGCAACCAAGGCGCCCGCAGGTTCTGCAAGACCAGAAAGTAAACCGAGCTTAAAAGCCTGCCATTTATCACCCGTTGCTGTAACTATAGGAATACTAATCGATAATCCCTCTGGTATATTATGTAATCCTACTGCAATCGCCAATAGGACTCCCAACTCAACAGATTGTAAAGTACTTGTGAATGTGACTAAGCCTTCGGGAAAATTATGTACTGCAATACCTAAAGCTGATAGTATCCCTAATTTTCGAATATTACTTGTTGATATTTTAGATTGATCACCCTCAAATAAGTCATCAGAATGGCTGTCGTCCTCTTCTTTGTAGAGGTGGGGGATGAGGATATCAATAAAAAAAATAGTAAAAATTCCTAGAAAAAACCAAAAGTTACCCCAAAAAAAAGCATCCCTCTCTAGTAGTCCTTCATTTGAGAATTCTTCAATAGCACTAGGTAGTAGTTCAACAAATGATACAGCTAACATCACTCCTCCAGAAAAACCTAAACCAAGCGCAAGGAGGCGAATAGTGGGTTTATCAGTTATGAACGCAAATGCTGCCCCTATAGTTGTAGCAAATCCAGCAAAACCAGTAAGGATAAGAGCTATAAGTACAGTTTCAAAGTTTATTGTTACTTCTTGCAAGATCATTCGTTACCAACCACTCATTTTATCTGTATCAACAATTATTTCTTATGAATTATTCTACGTTTCATATTCTGTTATGTTTTGTTAAGTCATCGAATTACCAAATATACCCACTTGAAGTCTGACAAATAACCTTTTTTAAACCAGATTCTTCCAGTGTATATTTAACCTCCTCCATCTCCCTTAAAGTGGGTCTTAACAGAGTATGAGATCTGAACTCTGATCGGTAATCTAGAACTGTAACTTGAATATCAGTATCCCATTTAACAAGAGCTGATCCAATCTCAGAGATCTCATCTAAACTCATGAAGGCTTTATTATAAGGAATACCAACACCTATGAAAACACTTTCACCATAATTGTCCAGAATGTATTTCACGGCATTCCAACTCGTCTTAAGATATTTTCTGGCTAATTTTTTAGTTATTTGATTAGTAATTTTCATAAAAGTATCTAAATGAATCCCCTTCAAATCAGGACCGATATCTGTAACACCAGCTTCTATCAATTCGTCAATGTAATCAGGGGTCAGAATTGCAGCATTGGTATCTACATGAATTCTTGCATGTTCATCTAAATTAAGTTCTTTTAGCTGTTTAACAAATTGAATGAGCCATTCACGATTCAAGGTTGATTCTCCTCCACTTATAGCCATACGGTCTACTTGAAAACGTTTTCTTTCAAATGTGAGTCTTTGAGCCGCCTCACTTGGTGATAATGGACTTGACCGAGAGAGATAAGTAATCTGCCAGTTCTGACAGGTTGGGCATCGATAAAGGCATCCAGACGCAAAACAGGCAACTTCCAGATAGCCCAGCGGGCTTCGCAAGATTATATCCTTAGGTGTTCCCACTCCACCGACATAGTGTCCCTGAAAACCAGATACAACGCGTTGTGGAGTATAATCCTCAATATTAGTTGTAATAACCATGTCTTCATTAATAGGTGT
>JBHLKY010000010.1:0-18425 GCA_048886185.1 Candidatus Hermodarchaeota archaeon | reverse complement strand
ACTTCGGACCATGACTCATACCCAACTTTCTCAAACAATGAGGTACTTGCTACATTGTCATCAAATATCAGTGTACAAAAAACTTCAATACCATTCTCATTATACAGTAGGTCTTCTGCTGCTTTAATCAACTGCTGAGCAATTTGTTGATTGCGATAGTGGGGATGAACAGCTAAGCGATTTAACCATCCTTTCCGAGAATCATGTGAAACAAGGACTACTCCACGTAATTCTTCTTTTTCCACTTCTCCCAAGAGAAAAATACTCTGGCTTTCAATTTGCCTTCTTATTCTATCAGGATGGTCTCGTCCTTCAGCTCTCCAAGATAAACCAGCTGATTCCCATAAGGCTTGAATTTTTGGATAGTCTTCAATTCCCAATTTTTTAATCAATGATCACACACCTCCACCTGAATCTTTTTCAACATTCCATTTCCTAGCTAATGCCCCAGCTTTTTCAATATCTATTGGAGAAGAAAGATCGGTAATTTTGATCGAAGAACCAACTATTGCTCCAGAGATAAGAGGGAAAACATCTGATAGGTTATTAAGAGTTAATCCACTTCCCAAAATGGGGTTAATTTTGCTTGTTTTTACGAACTGTCTTAATTTTTCAATGTCAACTAGAGTTCCAGTTGATCTTCCAGAGACTATGACGGCATCAGCACCCGCACGTTTCATTGCATTAATTGCAGCTTCTTCTAACGTAAAATCACCGATGGGGGAAGCATGTTTAACGTGAATATCAGCTAAAATTTTCACGTTAGATCCAATTTCCTTATATTTTTGCTGAACTTCACTTGCAACAGATTCAATTATGCCTTGATCTGTTACATAAGCCCCTTCATAGATATTACATCGGATGAAACTTCCATGATTAACAGTTGCCATAATGAGAGCTTGAGTGCAGGCATTTCTCAGAATGTTTACTCCACAAGGGATATTCACCTTATCTACGATTTTTCTTATCAAAGAACTCATCAACAACAGCCTAGTATCATCTAATCGATATTTAGGAAATGGAGTATCATGAAAATTTTCGATTAATACAGCATCGAATCCAGCTTTCTCTAATGCGATTGCATCCTGAATACTATATTCTATGATATTATCAAAAGAATCAGAGGAAGAATAGGAGTTGTTAATCGGAGGAACATGAACCATGCCAATTAATGGCTTTATAGATAAATTAAGAGGAGATTTTGGCAAAAACAAAAAGACCACCATTGGAGTTAAAATCTAAAAGATCGTTACTTACTGTATTAGACATTAGCAAGACTTTGTGATACCTAGAAACAATTACAGATATCTCAAGGTGAATCATAAAAATACTTTTTTCTTCAGTAAAATTAGAATTAAATTTCAGAATTCCTTTGTAAGGATATCGAGACTCCTTTTTTATATTAAAATTTTAGATTAAAGTTTAAAATTGTGAGAGACTCATCGCTATAGTTATTTTAAGAAAGAATATAATATGAATGATTTTCCATTTGAGGATGATGTGTTACGCTCCCCATGGAGAAAAATGAACAGTTTTTAGATTTCTTAGCTTGACCAGGATTAGTATTTAGGAAAATTGAAGGTTGCTTCAAAAATAAGAAGCTTATCTATAAAGAAAATATGAAGAAAATTAATATAAGCAACAATATAATTTAAACACGAATATATAGTTGAAATGGAAGCAATTTAATATACGATGTAATTTAATAGTAACATATCTGGAAAGATTCTTTAGTATCATTTTTAATACATCGAGATATAGGTAGCTTAAACATTACAAAAACACGCCATATCACTCTTACAAATGGCCCTAGGTTTAATCGAAAATGTCTGATTGGGTATCTGAATCTGAAATAACCACTCGACTTGGTTATAAAATCTTAATTGCTGGCTTAAGTGAAGCTGGAAAGACTGCAGTCAAGAGAATTTTCTTTCTCAAACAGCAAACAGAAGATGTTGACAGTCTTTCAGCTACAATCAATTATGAAAGGATGTCACTCACGATCCATGATACACCGATTACGATCGTAGATCTTGGTGGACAGAAGATATTTTTAAAACGCTTCTTAAGTGGATTTAGCCCATTTGTATTCAGTAGCGTAAAAACATTTATTTTTCTAATTGATGTAGCAAATAAAACTTCTAGAAATAATGCCATTCAATATTTTACGGCCTGTCTTGAAAAGCTCACAACTTTTTCTCCCAACGCTGAAGTCTTCGTTTTCCTACATAAAAACGATTTAGTAAGAGATTCACCTAACTATGAAAGTATTCATGAACAATTAAAAGAACAATTTCAGTTGGAATATCCTCATAAACTTAGATTTTTTAGGACAACAATTTACAAACCAGAAACGGTTATAGATAGTTTTGGACGCATTTTTGAGCTTACTATTCCCCAAATAGCAAAAAGTGAGTTTGTTGATTTTCGGACAATCGGTGAAATTGAAGAATATCATGAAAAAGGTATGACAATACGAGAACCAAGACTTGAGGTTGAAGCAGTTCAAGAACATGAATATTCCACTCCCAAAATAGCTGGTGATCCAGCAGTATTAGAGAAATTACAATTTTTGATACGGCAAGCTGTAAAAACAGAGGTTTCAGCAGATGGCACCACTACTCAATTTTCTCCAAGATCTGCATATCTTGGAAATGCTGCATCAGAAGAATCTTCTACTGAAACATTTTTATCCTCAATAATGGAACAAACACCCCCTTCTTCACAAACAGAAATCCATTCTCATTCTGTCCAGACAGAGGAAAAACCTATTCCAACTGTGAGCTCTCAATTTGCACCCAAAACTCAAGAAGAACAAATCTTGAATCAGGAAACAACAGAAATTAATCCACAAATCAGCCATTTAGTTGACTTTTTCCGCATAGGAACTAATGAGGCAATGGAAATTGTCAATACTGGGTATTCTGATGTATTTGAAATGGCAGTTACCTCAGGGATTCCAATACCACTCGTCACTGATGTTCTCCTCAAATATTTACCCTTTATTAAAAAATCACAAGGCATGGAGAAATATAATCTATTAACACGAGAGAGATTGCTAGAATTATTTCATGTTTACCTAAAAGGGGAATTAAAGGAAACAGATATTATCAAGTGCCTTGTATATATTACTGAAAAACCCGAAATGACTATTAATGACATAGTCAAAAAATATTTAATCTCAGAAGTGAAGGAAAAAAAGAAGAAAAAGATTAAAATAAAGGGACATCCTGAACTTACAAAAATTGATATTCCAGTTGAAACTGAAAGTGTTGAGGGTATTATTTCTTTACCAGATACTCATGGAATGGGCTTTAAAGTAGAAATAATTCAACCAGAAGGGTTAAATGCTCGTTTAACTCTTCATTTGCAAGGGCCTGCTGGCCAACGAGAGCTTATTGGTAGTTCAATTGTTTCTTCTAGGATCTCAAGTGAAGAAATCCTTTACCTGTTAGCCTATGAGATGAATTTGACAGGTTTGGGTATTTTCGAGGATGGAATTGGCTCTATGAACTTTGCTGCGAGAATGATTCACGAGACGATCCAACAAATTCGTGAAAAGGATCTAAGCTCCACCTCTGAGGTAAGAACTAAGAAAGTACGCAAAGAGGAGGGATATCTAGCAGAAACCATTGATTTCATTATTCCAATGGAAATTGAAGTAGAAGGAAATTACATTCTAATCCCTGATAGTGAAAAAGTTGCATTTACAGTAGGAAAGGGAAAGAGAGGTATCCTATTAAATTTCAGCCAGCGAGGTTTTCCCATTGGCCAGGTGAATGTCGTAGATTCCATCAATATCTTTCAGATTAGAAAATTGTTAAAAGAAGCAATGCAAATCCCCATCGAGTCAGAAGGGGCAGTTGATTTTGCTAGCCGCATTATTCATGCAGCTATAAAAAACCATGTCGAATCAACAGAAGCAGTAATCCCAGCAAAATCAGAAGAAATCCAACCCACCCATGAATTAAAACTTGTTCAAGAAAAACAAAAAGATGAGACATCGGAAAAGCTAAGAAGTTACTTAGAACTTTTAGAGAAATTATAACTATAAGTTCTTACAATTAGGGAAGAATATTCACATAAGATCAGTTTTTACTGGTTATTGGCCTCATTAATGACCATATACTTGCCAAAAAGATTCATAATATCATCCATTGCTATTTGTAGTTGATCCCGACCCACTCCCTTCGATCTTTCAAACCAACCGCGTTTAATCGTTGATTTTGAGTCATCATGATATGCTATCAAATTAGTAGCGTCATTATATACATCACGTAATTCCGGGATAAGAGGTAAACCAAAAAGTAAGAGAATAGAAGACCTTTCTATACTCGGATCGTCATAAGCTACAAAAGACGGTTGGATTGATCCACCTTTTACAAGATATGGTGCGAGAATCTTTTTTAGATGAGCTGAATACTCTAGTTTAGCAATGTCCCTGTTTCCAGTAAAAATGGAATAAACAGAACCTGCCATGGGTTTTGTTTCAATATCAGTCAATGAACAGTGATTAACAGCATATCTTGCTGCCAGAGCCATTTGTTTTTCTATCCTCCCATATTCAGGTAGAAAGTACATATCTTCAAAATAACAAGGAACTACAACTGGATCTAGTCTTCTTGAATAATCTGCTAAATCAGTCGTTGGCATGACTTTCTTACCTGGTTCTTGAATGCTTGGAGAAAGAATTGCTTCTATTGTTTGTAAAGCTAACGGATTTACTAATTGAGTAAATTCTACCTCTGTTTCCATTCGTTGCTGCTCCTCACCTGAAGCTAGGTCAGCAGAATCAATTCCTAGGGATTGATCCAATAATGCACTTGCACGCCCTTCCCTCCAACCCATTACTCTTTTTAACATAGTTTTATTAGACAATAAAAAGATTAAGTTCGGCCCTTTGTTTGGTTCTAATTGATTTCTTAACAAGGTCGACAATGACCAAATGGAGTTAATTGCCTCTGATGATTGATTTTCAAATGGTAAAACACCAAATACATAGATGAATATCCGTCGTTCTTCTGAAAATCGCTTATGAAGAAGTTCTACAAGCGCTGGAGTACCACCACAACCAGTACCACCACCAAGACTAGTCAAAATTATGAAGCCAGAGACTCCCTCATATCCCAATCCTTTCAGTTGGTTAAGGATGAGATCCTGATTTTTCATAACAAGATCATACCCCTCTTTAAACTTACCTCCCACACCTATTTCCTCATCTGAATAAATCAATGTGTTTTGATTAGGAATTGAATACTCTGAACGAGTTTTAGTAAGATCTGTTTTATCGGTGTTCATTATGAGATATTCACGAATACGAGATGATCCTGTTTGTTTCTTACTTTTTTGGATATAGGAACCCACTAGATTTGACCCACATTCACCCATACCAATTATGAAAACATCTGCTTCTCTACTTGCTTTTGCCATAATAAGACCCCTTACCTACTTGTTATATAAAGCTCAACAGCCGAGGATAGATATTGAACCATCGGTGGATGATTATACGCTTCTTCAATTTCTCGTTTAGCATTTGCTAGGTATGTTATCTTATCTTCATGGTTCATCGCTGGTGTATAATCACTAATGAATAAAAAGAGAACACTGTGCCATTTTGAAATCACTGGTAACCATTCCTGCTTCCATTGTGTCTTTAATTTTGAAACAGTTGTTAATAAATCATTTATTTCTATTAGATCTTCTGATGATTTCATTTTTTCTCTTGCAGCGTATAATTCATTGAGTGGAAAAATCTCTTTGGAGCATTCTTCCAATTTAAATTTAAAAACTTCATGAATGCTATTATAATAAGATATCGCTGAATCAGTTTCTAATTCAGAAAGGAATGCTTCATAATTCTCTTGTTCTAATGATCTAATAGCATGAATTAATTCTTTTGATCTTTTTATAACCTCAATAGTGGACTTTGCTATTAGATCAAACGACCAAAAGGTTATTGCTCCTTTTGCCTGCTTTATTGCTACAACATGAGGCATTAATAAGGTTTGTGTGTTTTTCCAGCCTAAAACTTGAATAAAGTCCAATATTCTACTGGCAACTTCATTATTTTTATTAATAATCTCAAATAATGATTTTTGGAGTTGCTCATTTTTTAATATCTTATCTAACTCAACAAACGATTGAGTAAGCATTTCTATAGACATCATATCAGAAGAATCTGCTTGAACTAACTGTGTAAAAACTTCGATTTGTTCTCCCACTAACCTTTGGAGATTTACTCCATAATTTTGAAGTTCGGCTATCTGCATGAGTAAATTTTTGCTTGAAATGCTTAAAAGCTCCATAAGCTTCGCTAACAAAATATATTCGTAGTCATGTATAGTTTCAATAATTAATCGATGTATTGATTCAAGTGTCTGATCTTTTGTTGAAATTGTACCCTCTAAAAAATTATAGACTTTAAGAATTTCTGGAGAAACCTCTCCCATTACTTCTGTGATTCGTGGTAAACTAACGGTCACTTTATTATAGAAATACGCTTTTAATTTCTCGAGGCCTTCTTGTGCTTTACTGGTTGCACCATTTAAGAAGAATTCATACTTCTTTAATGTTTCCTCAGCCTCTAAGGTCTGATTTAACTCAGACAAAGCTTGCTCAATTATCAAGAATAGTGGATTAAAAATATTCAAATAATGATCTGGTAGGGATTTATATTGTTTCAACCAACCTGATAGAAGTTCACGACATTTAAGCTGAACAAGTTCAGTTTTCTTTCTATTATACGTATTTAAACGGAACCACAATTCTAAGAGCTCAGAATAATCCAAAGCTTCAATGTCTTTAGGGATCTCAAAAATAGGGGCTTGGCCAATTACTGATTTAAAGTATTGAATGGAGGATTGATCGATTTTCTCGGATATTTCAATTTGTTTCAATGTCTCCTCGATCATTAAGTTCTTAGAAGAAGACATTGTTTTCATGAATTTGAAGTAACTTTGAATTGTTGAGATAAAATTACGAGTAGCTGCAGTTCCTGTCAATTGAGTTAATAGAGTGCTTTTTTCTTTCCTTAGATCAACTGGGACTTCCCCAGGTATTAGTGGAAAACTTAATCCTTCAATTTTATTCTTGAGGAAAGAAAGAGCTTTTCGTTTCCATTCCTCAACAGATTCAATTCTATTAAGTAGTTCAGAGAGATCTAATTCTCCTGCATCTTCAACAAAAGGAGGACGAGAAATATTTGATTCTGATTCGAGCAATTGAATCACAGTGACATTTTTCAAGAAGTCTTTGATATAAGCAGCTGTTAATGTCACAAATTGTTTATATAAGCGGTCATATGATCGACGGTACAGTAAAAGAGTATGTACTTCAGTTTCCAATGCCATTTTTTCATAAAGAGCTGTGAGTTCAGCCTGAAAATTAGGAGGAAAACTGTTAATCCCTTTTCTTTCTAATTGATTGACAGTTGCTATAGTATCATTTATATCGTGTCTGGTCTCTTGTAAAACATTAACCAACTTGTTTTTCCAAATATTAACAGCCCGAATATAGCTTATTAGCTCTGAAGGACTATCTGATTGGATATTAACGATAGGAGGTTTGAGCGAGATTAACGCACTTGAGTCAGAGTCAGTAACATCTAAGCTTAAATTGTTGGAAATATTATCGCGTAGGATATTAAGAAACTCAGTATAATAAAGGTGAAAATTCTCTAGTCTTTTGAAGGCTTCTTCAATTGTAATAGTTTCTTTCTGGACTTGATTAGCAACTTCCGTAGCATTAGCTATGAGAGTATTCGGGATACTGAGCCCCTCCTGAAGGGAAGCTTCAGTAACTTGCTTCAACTCCTCAACAGAGCAAATTTTCCTTATTACATTAAGAATACTTTTCTCCCATTTTTTTAAATCATCAGAATAGCTCGTTAAGGCAGTTATGGATGCTTTTGAAGGTAACGCATCAGGAGGGGAGGGCATCCATTTGTCAGAAAGAGTTGGGAAAAGACCACGGATTTGTGTAATCAGATTATTTCCAGTTGTTCTTACTCGTGCTATCTCTGATTTTATAGCCGCACTATATTTAGCGGTGTATTGTGTAACTTTAGTATTTAGTTGATTTAGCTCATCAATTGTTTTAGCTTGCTCAATTTGGGACGATAGTTCATTAACTTCTTGATACACCTCAATATTTGGAATGATATTTCTTTTAGCTCCCTCTTGTATAGAATAACTAAGTTCGTGAACTGATTGCAAAAGTTTTTGCTGAACAGTGTCAGTTGAAGTAGCTAGTTGTTGATTAATGTATTTTTCCTCTTCTTTAAGAGTAGAATATGATTTCAATAGATCTGAAACTGAAAGAGAATTAAGTGCTTCCTCAGTTAAGTTTTTTGTTTGTGGAAATGACCTCTCATTTAAAGAAATGAGATTTTTGTAATTGTTGATCTTGGATTGATTATCATTGAGCAGACCTTTGCAAAGATTTTTTGTTTGGATTGTTGTGTTGGCTTGTACTTTCTCTACATCTTCAATAAAGGTTATTACTGCTCTTATTTCTGAAGTTAGTGGAAACCTAATATCTCGTAACAAGCTTGCAGCTTGAGGTGCAACTGCAGACAGAGCTTGGGTTTGATTTTCAAGAATAGGTTTTAGATCTCTAACTAAAGCATCAAAGATGCATTGCATGCAAACTTCTTCAGATTTTGACATATCTGATTGAAGCTGTTCCTGCTGCTTTTTTAATCCCCTTTTTGCAAGTCTACCTGCGCTATCAATTTCTGTTGTCAGCTGGGAATATTGTTGAACAAGTTTGGAGTACTTGGTAAGTTCTGGTGCGCAAACAGGTTTTGAGATAAGCCGATGAAGTTTTGTAAGAATTTCTGAAATTAAGTTTAAGTTACCTGAAGACATTAATAATCATTTCCCGTCAAACCAGACATTTATATAACTTTTCAAATATTCTGAATTCGTGATTAAAGATCATGAGTTGAAGATTGAATTTGTTCTAAAGCTAGAGAACATCGTGCAACATATTCAGCTAATCCTTTTATCTGAGTTTTTAACCTTTTACGAATTGTCAGATCAACTAGACGAAATGGAATATTAGATAAATCTTCACCTACAGTTCCCAAAATTGACTTTGTGATCTCATTAAGCTTTTGGGATATGTGTGTAGACATAATCGAGACATATTTTGCCCATTCATCTTGAATCATAAGCCCTAGGGATAAGCGATGCATTTGTCCTTTATCTAGCCATTTAGCAGGAGTATAAATGAAAATGGAAAAAGGTTTATTCGCCACTTCAATATTAAGCACAGAAGACCCCAAATCGCTACCAAGAATTCTCTCATCCAAAGATACACCTTCAATTTGTTTTTCAACAAATAGCGAAAAAACATCCATGATGTGCTTTTTATCAACCTCGGTAAATTCAATGGTTGTCTCCCAGAGACTTGAAGTTGATCCTTGAAGTGCTGAAAAAAAATCAATAATAACGTCAATATTGGCTTTTTTCAGTACGTTATACACTTCTTCGTAAGGTATAGTTTCCGAGATGGCTACCATACTTTCAAAAGTGGCACTATCAGCCTCTAATAGTGAAGTGAAGTCTGATTCTGCTGTTCCTGCTTTTCCAGCCACTTCTCCAAAAGCCATACTAGCAATATCTTCAAGATCCATTTCTTGAAGCTCTTGCTTTTGCTTTTCTCTATCTTGGATATCCGAGAATAACGCATCAACCATTGAAGAATCATAAAATAATTGGTATATTCTCATCAAAAGATTATTCAAACTGCTCTCGTCTGCATCTTTCATGTGTTCCTTTAAGATGGATCGCATAACAACATGCTTAGCGATTCGAGAACTACGAACTTGATCCTCAACTTCTTCTGTGACAAATTGTGACATTTTTCTTCATCTTAGTTAATACGAGAACCTTTTTATCTTAAGATGTTTTCTAGATGTAGAATCTGATTGAAGTAATAAGATGATGATCTATATTAAGATAATAGTCTTTTAAAATATTCTAGTTGTATAAACCTTTTATTCTAGTTTCCTTTAAACTATTCTCTTCAACAGCATATGTTTATATTTCTTCATACTTTATTAATATCAGCTAAATGATTTTTAACTTCAATTGATATGGAGATTATTTATAAGATTTATTATCATTCCAAGAGAGAATATCAACAATCTATTAATATACTACTCAGATTATTTTCCTTTGAACAAACGAGTAGCTAATGATTCGGGTAAACTTGCTGAAATTATTCGGTTTGCTACAGAGTCAATATCATATTCTACTCGTCTAATTTCTGCTTCCATATTCTCGATATCAACAACTGCGTAAGAAGCTCTTGGGTCATCATCACGAGGTTGACCAACAGCTCCTGGATTAAGCATCAATAGCTCTTTATTTTGATCGATTTTTCTTTTTCTTACAAATGGGATGTGTGTATGTCCAAGAATAAGAATATCGACATTTGTATTGCTCATATAGTTAAATAAATTTTCTTGTTTAGGTGTATCAGGATAAATATAAGTGTTAAGGGGATATTGTGGAGAACCATGAACAAGAGTTATCTCTGAGCTAAAATTCAAATGTTTAATGGTAACAAATTGAGGCAATTGAGCCAATTCCCAGCGGAGTTCTAGGGGGATATTATTAATCTGATAATTTATTGCGGCTTCTGCCAAATAATTTATTTGTGGAGGAGTGACTGTCTGATCAACATAATGATCATGATTACCTTTAACTACCCTTGTAACTAAACCATGGTTAAATACAAGCTCAATACATTCCTTAGGGTCAGGACCATAACCAACTAGATCCCCGATGCAGTAAATCTCCTTAATTTCAGGGAAAAAAGTCTTCATATCTGCAAAAACTGCCTTAAGTGCTTCAATATTACTGTGAATGTCTGAAATAATTCCTAATGAAAACACACCAAACACCAATACTTTCTGACAAATAATCTTTGAGAAAAACTGGAAGTATTCTACTTGCCTATTCAATGATACTTATCATAAATAACCTTTAGCCTTCCTCTTCTATCAGTTCAGTGGTACCATAAATACTCGCATAAGATAATATAATATTAGATACTAATTTCCTGAGCTCAAAGACTTGTAAGCGGATCTTGTCTTTCTCAGAAGGATTTTTATCCATTCTCATGTGGAGAGTGTGGACTTTTTGTTGAATCTCTTTTTGGAAAGACTGAACTAATGGAAAGAGATCTTGATGGATGACAATGTTACAGGTAAGGTTCTCTTGGCCTCCTCTAGCTTCGGGCCGCTCTAGGGCAAAGCCAAAAGACATCACACTAGTACGAATACCTTGGGATAACACAAAGTCATAACTGGAGGGAATTTCCACAGTAAAGTCATCACTGAAGCCAGTGCCACTGAAAGAGCGATCCGAGAGTTCCACCAGCTTATTAAAGTTATCTTTCAGAATCTCAGGGATGATGATAATCGGAATCGGGCCGTGTCTCTGGTCGAAAAAGCTAACAATCACACCAATGGTATGAGCATCCAGTGAGGCCATCACCTCTGCATCAGGGATGTCAGAGACCTTGGCCATAACCAATTCTTTATCCAAACCGACCAGTTCGGGTTTACGGATGAATTTCACATAAACTATAGACCCAATGAAGATGACGAAAACTGCAAGCCCAGCCACGAGGAGAACCCACTCTGGCAGACCTGGAGGATTATAGATGATTTGTTCAGCGTCAAGTCGTTCAGGATAGTCACGGATGTCAAAGGCCACGGGATTGCTATTCCCCGCCACATCCTCAGTCGAGACCCGATAGATAATGGCAAGACTGTAGGGTGCTTGGACAAACTCCACCGTCACCACATACAAGATGAAATTCCCGCTCTCATTGGTAGCTTGAATCGTCATAGGCAGCTCTAGCCATTCCAGATCGTCTTGAAGGAAAGTGGCACCCTTTCCGCCTGTCTGATTGAGTCCCTCACTCGCTTGGAAACAATAGGAGAGAATGACCTCAGCGATCCCTGACCCAAAGTCCTGCACCTCCGCATAGAAAGTGAGGTTGGTGGGATTGAGCTCATCATCCCTCTCAAAATAGGCATTGAGAACCCGCGGAGGTGCTTTATCCTCGAGTGTAAAGTTAAACATCTGGCTTAAGTGGATTTCAGAGACACTAGGATAGACGACTGCAGTCACCACAGTCACCGTGACATGGGTTGGGGTCTCAAGATAGGAGTAACTGTCGAGGGTATAATCTAGAAGCCAAAGAGATGACTCCGGAGCCTTGGGAGAGGTGATCACAAAAAGAGGGAGTTCAGTGGTGGTGTTGAGAGCTAAGCAAAATTCTACGCGAAGAATCTCATTCCGAGAGTCCGTGACATTGATCTCCACCTCATAGTGCCCCTCAGTGTCGGGGAGGGCAGTCGCCACAAAACTATGAATCACAGGCCGACTCTCAATGAAGATGACTGGTGAGGAACGTTCCTCCCCAAAGTCAGTCCCGTCGAATGGCTGAATGGTGTAATTCCAGACATCACCAGGAACGGTGTCAGTAGCTGAGAGACGCCAGAGGTTTTGGAACATCAACTCCCCATTACAATACCATCTGATCACAGATTGAGCTTCATCTCCATCCGCATCGGAATAGCTGAAAAAGCTGCTATTAATTTCAAATGCTTCATCCTCAACAATAAAGTCAGGATGGGCGCTCTCATGAATAATAATCTCGGGCCGAGAGTTCAGGATCACCACCAGGGATGAATTCAAGAACTCACTCCATAACCCGCCATTGTCGCAGACCTTGATTGCCACCATCCATTGTTGGTTTTTCGTAGTATTAATCGCGAAAATTATCGATTGATTTCTGAACATAGGTTGTTCGATCCCATTCAAATACCAGAGGATTAACACAGAGTCGGGATCCTGAATATCAAGGCTGTCGGGATCAGAGAAATTCCAACTTAGCACCAGATCATGAGTGGTATTAATCTCATCTCCGTTGTTGATCTGCAGGTCGACCGCAGTTGGCGCCGAGTTAATAATTGTAATGGTATTTGACTTATAAATGGTGAGGGAGTAATTATACCCATCAGTGACTCGCACCATGAAGTACCAGCTTTCCCCCCGATTGGTCAGAGTAGAAGAGACCGTTTGGCTATTCGTGAGGTTGTCCACACGGATCCCATTGCGGTACCATTGAATGAGGGCGGCAGCTTGGTTTTCAGAATCATTATCAACGTCATTAAAGATCCAAGTTGCCATCAGAGGTTGAGTGGTATTGGGGAAAACTGGGATTAACAGAATACCTGTTGCAATTGGGGCAGAATTCTGGACAGTGATATTAAGTAAGTAATACCACACACTGTATGATTCGCCATCAAACACACTCAGATTCGCATACCATACTTCCCCTTTTTTCGTGAATTGAGAGGCAATCGCTGTATTGTTATCGAATCCTGGTAAATGAGTCCCATTCCGATACCAGCGGATAAAGACTCCCCGTTGGGTATCCTTGGTATCATAATCATAGAATATATAGTCAAACGACAAATCATTGGTTGTATAATAAGTGAGTCGTACCCAGTGTAATCCAATTATTTGAGGCGCGGTATTCCCAATAGTAATTTGAGTAGAATTTTGAGGGGCTCCAAAATCACCGTAAAAGTCTCGAGGACGCACCTGAACCCACCAACCATCCCCTTTCTGAGTATAATAGGACGAAACAATAATCTCATTGTTCAACGCGGAAACAAGTGTTACACTCCCCGAACGATTGCGATACCACCGATACTCGGATCCTACCGCAAACCCATCAACGAGAGATAACCCATATGCTGGAACCCCTTGAGCCCCATCAAGATCAAATGCCGTATAGTGAAGATTGAGATTGAAGACGGTACCAAAACTCGTCCCTTGGTATTCGGTGCCATTAAATTCCCCGTTGATCACAATGTCATCTGGGAGAAGACTGGGAGGAGTGTTACCAATGATGATACTTATGCCATAACGCTTACTGTTGATGGAATCCCCATAATCCTCACCATCATAGGGAGTGATCGTCACCCACCAGCGCTCACCCGCCGTGGTCTCATCCGCCGACAAACTCGTGCTATAGGTATCGACGAGATAGTCCCCACTGTTCTCCCAGGTAATGATCGTCTGGGTATTGCTATCCCCAGGATCATCGTCATACCAGGCATAACTCACCTGCAGAGGATCAGAGGTGGTCATGCCCCCTGTCAGCGTGATACTGAAGGGATCAACGCGAGGGTAGCTATTAATGATATCCGCCTCTTTCGCAGCCTCTCTCCATAAAGATGACTCGGTCCCATCAGAGACCTCAAGCTCATATTTCCAGCTCTCTCCTTTGGTAGTAGCCATAGCAGGAAGAGTCACATAATCATCATAAGTGGCATTATACACCCACCCAGGAATCCCCGCATCATACCGATACCAGCGTACCCCCGAGATAACAATAGGATCCCCGTCCGCATCCTCCGCTTGATAGCTGATCACGAGGTTGTTAATGGTAGTAACAGCTAGTTCAGTGAAATAAGTGTTAATGATGGTCGGCCGAGAGTTTAAGATAACTATCTCCGCGGATATACACACTGCCCCATAGCCACTCCCATCGAAAGGCACAATCGAATAATTCCACCTCTCCCCTTTGGTTAATCGGGTTCCAGGGACGATTAATGAGTCATTTAACGTTCCCTGCAGCACACCTTCTTTATACCAGCGAATCCTGACAACTTCAATATCATCACTCGGATCAGGGTCCGAGAGCACAGCAAGCAGTGTAGACAGAGTCAACACTAAGCCATTCGCTTTGGTAGGATTCACGGGAAGGGGCAGAGTGGAGGAATTATAGGGTAGAGAGTTCTGAATAGAAATGTGAGCTGACTCGTAGATACCAAGAGAATAGTTCTCCCCGTCAAAAACACGGAGGGTGAACCACCAGACCTGATTCTTGGAGGTATTACCCGCCCCAACAATTTTCTGATTAACTAAGGTGGTTTGATTCAACCCATTCTTGAACCAACAAACCCGAGCCAATGCATCATCTCGGGGATCGTTATCAATGTCGAAATAATCCCACTCTACAACTAGATCGTCAAGTGTAGTGGGATTGGTCGTAATCGTTAAATTACTCGCTGTCGGGGCGCTATTCAAAATAGTGACATTTAAAGCGAGTGATATCACACTGGAGAACCCTTCTCCATCGTACGCTTGAACAGTAAAATACCACTCCTCCCCTTTAGTGGTGTTCCCAGCGTCCAATGTCGCACTACTCGTTGATGTAAACCAACTACAATTCACATTCCCATCTAGATACCAAGTGATATTGAAGATTAATGTATCACTAGTATCATTATCAGTGGCAACCCAACTAGCCACCAGATCATCAGTTGTTTGAGGATCCATACTTAGTATTAAGTTATCAACCACAGGAACAGTATTGAGAATGAGGACACCAGGACTAAGGATCTCTTCTGAGGAATAATCATTTCCATCAAACGCTTTCAAAGTATAATACCAGGTTTCCCCCCTCGAGGTGGCACTGGCAGGAATTGTGATCTCATTATCCCAAGCTGGCTGATAGACAGCATTTCTGTACCATTTGATGGTGTAGCTTAGAATGTCGCTATCATTATCAACAGCATCCCATTGGGCCTCTAACTCATCTGTCGTCTTGGGGTTTGAAATCCTAATTTCCAAATTTCCTACCACGGGAATACTATTCAAGACTTGTATATGAGCTGACTCATAAAGCCCAGAATAGTCTTCTCCGTCGAATACACGGACTGTAAACCACCAAACCTGATTCTTGGAGGTGTTACCCGCCCCAACAACTTTCTGATTAACTAAGGTGGTTTGATTCAACCCATTCTTGAACCAACAAATCCGAGCTAGCCCATCATTTCTGGGATCATTATCAATGTCAAAATAGTTCCAGTCTGCAACCAAATCGTCAAAAGTATAGGGACTAGCTGTTATATTCAGATTACTTGCCAAGGGGGCTGTATTGAGTATGGTGACATTTGCAGTTAGTGAAATAATACTAGAGAATCCTTCCCCATCATACGCTTGGACAGTGAAATACCACTCCTCCCCTTTTTTAGTGTTCATGGCTTCAATCACCGTCTTATTCGCAAACGTGACATTTTCAATCCCATTGACATACCAGGTAAGAATAAAAGTTAAACTATCGCTATCATTATCGCTGGACATCCAACTAGCTACCAGATCATCAGTTGTTTGAGGATCCGTGGTAATTTCAGCGGTGTTAACCTCAGGGTTTGTATTTGCAATAGTAATGGTGGTAGAAACATTGAGCTCACTCCATTGAATACCATCAAACACTTTCACCGTAAAATTCCACTCTTGATCCTTGGAGGTGGCACTGGCCGGAACCACAAACAAATTATTATACTGAGACTGGAGCTGGAAGCCCGTACCAGAATTCTTATACCAACGAATTTCATACGCAACTTGGGGGTCAAGATCCCCATCAGAGAAAGTATAATTCGCAATGAGCGCCTCATGCGTATGAGGAGAAGCAGGAGTTAATGTTAAATCGATAGCTATCGGACGAACGTTAGTACCTCCACCCCCAATATAGACCCCCTGTTCCGAGGTGACATTATCACTATAAGCTTCGCCATCAAACACCCTGAGAATGTAATACCACACCTCAGTGGCAGTGGTATTCGCAGCATAAATCGTAGTCTGATTCTGAAAAGTCGCATTATACTTCCAGTTGATAAACCAATAGACAATTATCTTCCCTGAATCTTCAACATCTCCAGCATCCGCATCCACAAAGGTGTAAGTAATCTGAAAATCGTCCCCTACATCAGGAGAGGTGTTATTGAAAGAAGGATTTTCTACGGTAGGTTTAGAATTGAGGATAGTGATATTCATTGTTAAAGTAATAGTGTTGGAATAAGATGTTCCATCATATGCCCGCACGGTCACATTCCAGAGCTGATTCTTAGTTGTATTCCCAGTACTCAAAGTTGCAGTATTAACAGCAGTTGACCAGCTGCAATTTATGGCCCCATTCAGATACCAGGTAACATTAAAGGTTAGGGAGTCTCCAGTATCATTATCCGTGGCAGCCCAACTGGCAATCAGGTCATCCAGCGTGGTCGGATTAGTTGTAACCACGAGGGAATCGAGCTCGGGAGAAGAGTTTTGAATGATAACCTGAGAGGAACTTATTTCTGGGGAATAAGCGGTCCCATCAAAGGCGGTAAGGTTGTAGTACCAGGTCTGGCCTTTGGAGGTCGCACTGGCAGGAACAGTCGGTAAATCATTATAAGCAGCTTCCAATCCCACTCCCACGATATACCACCGAATGGTGTAGGTTAGACTATCACCATCCGCATCCACTTCATCCCAACTGGCACTGAGAACCATGGTGGTCAAGGGACTCAGCGGAGTAATCACAACATTGCTAACCTCAGGAGCAGTATTGAGAATCTGCACATGAACCGACTCAAGCTTCAAGGAGAAGCTTTCTCCGTCATAGGCTTGAACAGTGAACCACCAGAACTGGGATTTCGTGGTGTTTCCTGGCCCAATACTGGTGGTATTGGCGAGAGCGCTTTGCTCTAACCCATTTCGATACCAGGTGATATTAAAGATGAGACTTGCATTATCTGCAAGATCTGCATCGGAATAATCAAAGGTAGCCATTAAAGGATCCATAGTCGTCGGCGTGGAGGTAAGTGTAAGGTTTGTTACCACTGGAGCAGTGTTGAGAATAGTCCGATTATACCCGAGGGAGATAACACTAGAATATGCCTCCCCATCATACGCCTGAATGGAAAACGACCAGCGATCACCTTTGGTGGTATTCCCTGCAGCTAGTATCGCACTAGTGGCGGATGTTAGCCAGCTACAGTTCACCACCCCCTCAAGATACCAGGTGACATTAAAGGTTAGGGAATCCCCTGTATCATTATCAGCAGCACTCCAACTCGCCACAAGATTAGTTGTCGTCTTGGGAGCAGCAGTAAGGGCTAAATTACTTACCTCAGGAGGGGTATTTTGAATAATAACCTGAGAGGAATTTACTTCTTCTGAATAGGCCGTTCCATCAAACACCTGAATACCAACATGCCAATTATCCCCTTTCGTTGTTGCACTAGCTGGTAATATGCTTATTCCATCGTAAGCAGGTTGATGCATATTTTCCAAATACCATTTAATTAAAGGTGTCCCTTCAGGATCATTATCGTCATCTGTATAATCCCAAGTCACCATAAGACCATCTGTGGTGACAGGAGTCATAGGATTAAGTTCCACATTACTCGTGATTGGTATGGAATTAAGAATCACCACAGGGGGATTGAGGGGGGTCAAAGCAGAATAATTTTCCCCATCATACACCCGAATCTCAAACCGCCAGGTCTCCCCCTTGGAAGTGTTCCCCGCTCCAATGGTCACTAGGTTGACCCAAGCAGA
>JBHLKY010000009.1:0-215129 GCA_048886185.1 Candidatus Hermodarchaeota archaeon | reverse complement strand
TTACCAGCACCCGTCTTTTCTACAATTTGAAGAGCGGCTTCAATGGCATGCTTATCATAATTATTCGTCATAACGTCCGCTTTGTCATCACGATCCCCGGGGAAGGTTGTATCCGGGGAAAGGGGAGCATTTCGATCTATCGTTGCCTTAACAAATACTATTATATCCATGTTATTTATACATCCTTTGTTATTCTCGTTTTTGAGCTCGTGTTAATGTATTATGAGTAGTAATAGTGTTTAGTATCTCTTACATTGAATTTTTGAGAAGAGACACTGAAAAACTTGCAAAATCAATGGTTTTTAATGCTTTTCTTTCTTCTTCCACCCCAATTTTTAGAAAGTAAGCAGAAAAATATATCAATTATATTAAGCTGATTAACTTGCGTTTCATTATTTATCTAAAAAAAAAAGTCCTAAAATCTGAAGAATATTAAAATCAAAATTAATTACTGAAAAATCCATAATAAGTCTTGGAATTACCCTTCAAAGATATTAACGCTGCTAAAACCTGAATATATGAGGATTTAATCAATGATTTTATTCATGAATCTCTTTAATGTAATAATCATGATGTAATAATCCATTAAAGGAAAAAGAAATAATCTTTCTACGCAAGCTTATTCTTGATAAAGGAGTCGCTCAAGATGTCTTATGAATTGGATAGCAATGCAAAGTATTTCAAGGAACATGATTGGATTAGAGTGGAGGAAGATGGTACATGTTTAATTGGAATAACTGATTACGCCCAAAAGGCGCTTAAAGATATTGTTTTTGTGGAACTTCCAGAAATCGGTGATACTGTAACATTTGGAGAAGTTTATGGTTCTGTTGAGAGTGTAAAAGCTGTTTCTGATATATACAGCCCTATCTCTGGAGAGGTCGTTGAGGTTAATGAGGATGTGGAAGATTCTCCAGAGATGCTTAATGAGGATCCATATGGTACATGGTTACTACGAATTAAACCATCCAATATCAATGCAGAATTAGCTAAGCTCATGACACCAGAAGAATATGATGATTTTTGTTCTCAAGAAGGATAGGTTCCTTCATATCTCCTTTATTTCCTTTTTTTCTCTTAATCCATCCACTTTTTATCCCTAATACCTACAATGATCCACTTTCATCAACAAGAAATTGGAACTTCTATGGAAGTCCTAGATCCTAATTTAATCCTCAGCCAAATTTATTTGAGTTGAAAGATATATTTAATTGATAAGGTATGTTTTTTATAATCTCTTATTTTTATAAAATTAGTTTTTTTTGGAATAACAAACAAATATAGCTACATTTTGGAACTTAATTATCTGACATGTCAACAGATAAAAACTGATTTTATTATTAATAGGAGATTAGTAATGTCATATTCAGAGGAAAAAGGCTTCATTGCAAAACGTGAGAGAATTTTACAATATTTACTACTTAATCGCTCATCTTCAGGTGAAGGGTGTAGCTCAAAAGAAATTGCTATTGCTTTAGGACTCAGTACTACAGGTCTGCGTCACTACTTAAACATGCTAGAAAGTGAGGAATTCATTACTCATACAGAAAAGCAGGGAAAAACAGGTCGACCTGCTATGATTTATTCACTCACTGAAACTGGATTAAATACGTTCCCTAAAGCCTATACAGAATTTGGTATAGATTTACTTGATGAGATTAAGAATAGATTTGGAATGGACATAACTATTGAGATACTTGAAGAAATAGGTAGAAAAAAAGCCAAAAAACTTATGCAGCAGATGATTACTAATCTAAAAGGAGAAGAATATTTTAAATCTCAACATCAAAAGTTAGAGACTATTATTGAAGTTTTTCGAGAATATGGAAATTTTCCAGCCTTAATTGAGGAAGAAAACTCCTTTATTTTGAAAAATTATAATTGCATGTATTTTGATATTGTCAAAGAAGAAGCTTCAGTCTGTAAAATTACTGAAACACTAATTGCTGAATTAGTAGGTAAAGGATTTACTAAGGAAAAATGCATAATGGAGGGATCAGAGTGTTGTTTTTTTAGAATAAAGAAGAATTAAAACAGGATTTAAGAAAAGAAAGAGAACTTACCTCTTCATTAGGTCTCTCATATTATTAAGTTTAGGTATTGATCTTGTAACCCAACCGAGAGATTTTTATATTTGGTTTATAGAATTCAGGATTCTTGTTGAGAATAATAACCTATCGTGGCCTGGTCTTCATTTACCAGGTAAACATACGTAAGAAACTACATGCTTTCCGTTCAATAAAACGTTCAAGAAAGTATCTATTATTCTCTCATCTTTAAGTATAGAAGAAGTGCCTTGTTTTATTCGAACTATTCTATTTTTGATGATAGTTATCCTCCCTAGAAGTTTAAATGAAATAGTAAACTATTTTATTTTTTGAATAAAAACTATTTTATAAATAATAATAGTAATAAGTTGGTAAACTTTTGTATTTTGAACATATTTTTAGTAATCTAATAGAAATTTCGGTCGTTTCTGGTAGGCTTTAGTTATGTTTTTTAGAATTCTAAGGAAAAGTATTCTCACTCGGAAAGGAAAGGTCACTATATCCACAATTGCTATAATCATGGGTGTAAGTATACCTTCTACCATGCTTAACGTATCTTTAGACATCAATGAAAAAATTGGACTTGAGTTCAGGAAATTTGGTGCAAATTTACTTGTTGTTCCTAAAACAGACACCATTCAGTTGGGAATAGGTGATATCAGTCTTAGTTCAGTAACAGATCAGCAATACATTAATGAAACTGATATCTACAAGATTAAAACGATAAATTGGTCTAGAAATGTTTTAGGATATGCTCCATTTTTATATCAAGTGATTTCTGTTAAGGGAGAACTCAATAGTGAGGAACGACGAGTTGTATTAACTGGGACTTGGTTCGAGAAAAACACAACTTTAGAGGAAAAAGAAACAATTTTCACAACAGGAGTTAGAAGAATCAATAGTTGGTGGTGGAGAGTCGAAGGAGAGTGGATTAAAGACCTTGAAACGATCAATACTCCTAATACAATTGACTGTATGATCGGAAAAACTGTTGCAGAAAAAATTAGTCTTAAATTAGGTGACAAGATAGAAATTACTTATAAGGAAACTAGTCAAGAAACCACTAGAAGTTTAAGGGTTGTTGGAATCATTACTTCAGGTGGTACTGAAGATAATCACATTTTTGTTTCTCTTCCTGTGGCACAAAACCTAACCCAACGGGAAAACTTGGTCCATTCGGTTCAAGTCTCTGCGTTGTGTACTGCATGTCCAATTGAGACAATAGCAGAAGAAATTGAGGGAAAAATCAGTTATATTGAAGCGAAAACGATTTTACAAATGACTAATACTGAGATGAGTGTATTAGGAAAGATAGAGATGATGATGGCTTTCGTCACAATTGTAGCTCTCATAACTACAACATTAGGAATGAGTACAACCTTAACAACATCAATCCTAGAAAGACGAACAGAGATTGGCCTTGTTAAAAGTATTGGTGCTGAAAATCGTAGAATTATCACTCTATTTATAGCTGAATCAACAATTATTGGTCTTCTAGGTGGTACTCTAGGATTTGTGTGTGGAATTATTGGTGCACAATTTGTAGGTTTACTTGTATTTAACTCTTCAGTAACACCTCAGGTGTTGGTGTTACCTGTTATACTTGGAATTTCAGTTTTTGTGGCATTATTGGCCTCATTGTTGCCTGTTAAACACGCTATAAAAATAGAACCAGTTCTAGTATTAAGGGGATTGTAATGCAACCAGGATACATCCAAACACATAATCTGACCAAGGTATATGATAGAATTATTTGTGCTCTAAACAATGTAAACATCACTATTGAGGAAGGTGAGTGGGTTTCATTGGTAGGACCATCTGGTTCTGGAAAAACAACTCTTCTGAACATGATCGGTTGCCTAGATAAACCTTCTGAGGGGTCAGTCATGATAAACGGAATAAATATAACAACATTGGACCAAAACCAATTGACCCGATTCAGAAGAGAGATGATTGGACTGATCTTCCAACAACATTATCTCATCCCATACTTAACTGCTTTAGAAAATGTCATGATTGCTATGTATTATCATAATAGTATTGTAGACGAAGATAAAGCGATCAAAACATTAACTAAAGTCGGCTTAGAAGACCGCTTAGCCCATAAACCATCTAAATTGTCTGGTGGAGAACAGCAACGTGTTTGCATCGCCCGTGCTTTGATTAATGAACCACGAATTCTTGTAGCTGATGAACCAACTGGAAATCTAGATCAGAAAAATGGTCAGATTATAATGGATCTAATTCACAATCTGAACGAAGAGGGACATACAATTCTCTTAGTAACTCATAACATGGATATAGCTAAACAAGGCAAACAGATCCTACAAATGGTCGATGGAAAAGTAATCAACGATGTTTCTGTACAAAATAATGTTAACTAAAGGTGAAAGAGATTGATAAAAAAGACGAAGAATAAATCTTATAGATCAAAACCTAAAAAACTTATGAGAAAAGGGGAAGATCAAAACTGGAATATGCTTATGGTAATTGTAATTGTCTCAATAGTTGGTTTTGCTGCTATTATAATTTTGCAGGAAAATAATACCTCTAGTACTAAATTCTTACTACCAAAAAAAGAGGGTGATAATGTTGTATTATCAATATCGAATTTAAATAATAATGCTAAATTTTACAATTATCAAACTGAAAGTGTGAAAATTGCTTATTTTGCTGTAATTGGCTCTGACAATAATGTTCATATTGCTTTCGATGCCTGCGATGTGTGTTTTGCAGAGAAAAAGGGGTATCGACAAAATAATGCGGTTATGGTATGTAACAATTGTGGAAAACAGTTCAACATTAATAGTATTGGAACCGACAATATTCAAGGTGGTTGTTGGCCAAGTTATTTGCCTATAACAGTGACAGATGGAACTGTTCAAATCAAAATCTCTGACATTACATCTAAGAAATTTATGTTTGAATAAACCATTATCTTAATGCTTTCCATGTTCCTGTTGTTTTCTCTTCCACTTTTGTTTTAATCTATCCCTTTCTTTCTTCCATTTGCATCTATTGAGGATCTCATCCTATTGTCTTCATTATCGATTTTATTGCCTCATTGATCATTTCTTGGTTATTCTTAAAGGAGTAAATGGAAGACTTTTGAAGGATGTGTAATCACATTCCTTGTCTTAGTGTCTCATGATTTACTCCTCTTAAAGTATGAATTTTCCCTCTCATTGGGAAATAAGACTTAATGAAGTTAAACATAAGAAGAGGGATTCATTTTGTTGAAACAAGTGGGTAATCAGTGTACTGTCGAATAATGATTAGTGGTGTTGTTCAAGGAATTGGTTTTCGACCATTTGTCTATAATATCGCACACAAATATAAAATGAAGGGCTTTGTTCTAAATCGAGGGGATGCTGGTGTTGAAATCCAAGTCAGAGGAGAAAAAATCCAAATTAAAAAATTCATTAAATCTCTTAAAACAAATAAACCAACACTAGCTCATTATGAAACCTTCAAAATTGATTTTAATCCTCCAATTACAAGTCTAGACGAATATGAATCGTTTGAAATTGCACCAAGCTCTCTAACACGAAGTACAGAGGGTTCATATATCCCTCCAGATCTGCCAATATGTGAAAAATGCCTCACTGAAATGAAATCTGATCCACGACGAATAAATTATCCATTCACTTCTTGTGTCGATTGCGGACCTCGGTATACAGTGATTACTTCCCTCCCGTATGATAGGCCTCGAACTGTGATGGATAAATTTCGCTTATGTCCTGATTGTTTAAAAGAATACACTAATCCTGCTGATAGACGATTTCACGCTCAAACAACTTGTTGTTGGAACTGTGGGCCCCGCTATTACTTTACTGATAAATTCGGTGATATAATTCTGGATCAAAATGATTTCAAAAATTACTGGCTAGACATGATAAAAATGATAGATGAAGGCCATATCATCGCTATTAAAGGCATTGGGGGTACTCACCTTGCGTGTTGTACTACTAATGATGACCCGATTCTTAAATTACGTCAATGGAAAGGCGCTCGTGGAGACAAACCTTTTGCAGTAATGTCTCCCAATATAAAAAGGCTAGAAGAATTCGCGATTTCTTCACATAAAGAAGAAATGCTTCTCCAATCCTTTATGCGGCCAATCTTACTCCTTAAGAAGAAACAAGATTTTCCACTTTCTTCACTTATTTCACCTGGTTTACATAATATTGGTGTTTTACTCCCATACAGTGGTATTCACTTTTTACTTACAGAGAATGTTACCGATCCAGCTCTCATTATGACATCAGGAAATCCAAGTAATATCCCAATTCTAATTAATAATGATGAAATCCAGCATCAGCTTGCTTCAGTTGCAGATTATTTTCTTCTCCATGATAGAGAAATCTATCAACGAGCTGATGATAGTGTGTTGAGACTTCATATGATAAATAAGTCAGAATATCCTTTACTCATTCGAAGAAGCCGAGGTTATGTTCCTGAACCCTTCCAATTGCCATGGTCTCATAATAATCAAATAGTATTAGCACTAGGAGCAGAAATGTACAATATAGGAGCTTTGGGGATAGGTAGCCGATGTTTTCCTACCCAACACATTGGCCATATGACAACCTTAGAAAATTTAGATTTCTTTGATTCAACAATTGAGCATATGAAAGAATTATTAGGAATTAACAATATTGATGCAGTTGGTAGTGACCTTCATCCGCAATTTTTAACCACAGAAAGAGGACAACAACTATCATCAGAGCTGAATATTCCTTTTTTTCAGTTTCAACACCATTTTGCTCATTTAGGTGCGTTGGGTTTAGATGCTGGAATTGATCCAGAAGAAAAAATCATTTGTGTAGCGCTAGATGGAACAGGATATGGTGAGGATAGTACAATTTGGGGTGGAGAAATCCTATTTGGTAACTTTTCTGGGTATAAACGATTAGCTCATCTAGAAAAACAACGAATGTTAGGTGGAGATCAGGCGATTTCTTCTCCATATAGGATTCTTCTAAGTATTCTCTTATCTAAATACCCTCTTGATGAGATTACAATAAAGTTTCAAGAAATTCCATTTTTATCATGGATTCCACAATCCTCGGATTATCCAATTGTAGGTAAGCAATTGGAAAAAAACCTTAATTTTATCGATTCTCCTAGGATTCATTTCACTTCAAGTTGTGGACGACTTTTAGATACCATTAGCGTTCTTTTAGGAGCAGCAAAAAACCGATCATATGAGGGCGAACCAGCAATCAAACTTGAATCGTTTGCTGAAAAAGCAAGTGGTAAAATAAACGATTTTGAGTTTGACCTGCCTTCAAGACTGAAAACAGATGGTATGATTGAGATTTGTACTTCAAATCTAATATTTGAACTTTGGGAATCTATTCAACGAAATAATAATCTTTCAAAGCTAGCGTTAGCAGCTGAAAAAGCCATTGCTAGAAAATTTGCAGAAATTGCCTTAGATCTTGCTGATAAACATGGAGTTACGAAAATTGGGATGTCAGGAGGAGTTTGTTACAACCGTGTGATTTTTACAGAATTTTATCAACATATTTCTAAATATGGGAGATCTACCCAACCTATTACACACAAAAAAGTTCCTTGTGGTGATGGAGGAATAGCAATTGGTCAAATTCCACTAATTTTAGCTCAAATCCTTTAAAAAGCTTTTATGTCTAATATAAAATGAGTTGGAAGAGGGCCCTTTAAGAATACCTTTAAAACTGCTAGCTCTGTATTAACTCTAGAAAAGAAAAGCCTTTCTCTATCCCGTTTCCTAAACATTCTATGAGAGAAGAGATGAAAATGACTGCTTCACATGAACAAAAAGAAAAGGATTACCAAAAATACTTAACTGAATTACACAATTCATTAAATCTCCTTAAAGACCAGTCTTTAATCGATCGTGATGAATTATATAAACAATTAGCAACAGTTGAGGATGCATTGGAGACAGTTTTAAACTGGATTAAACTGGAGAAGAATGGATTAAGGAATTTTGAGACAATTCTTGAATGGGCTGAAATTCTGGCTCAAGAAACCACGATAAGTAAAGATGAGATCCGTTATCGGTTACGAGTCGTTCTTCAACCTCAAGTGGAATCATTTACTCAGAATCTTACTACTTGTGAGATAAGTGCTCTCAAGATGCTTGATGCTGTAAATAAGAACTTGGAACAACTTCCAAATTTACTGAAACGCTTTCAACAAATCAATTTTAAGTTATTAAGCATATTAGGTTATGAACCTGAAAGTAAAACGTCACTTTTAGATTTAGCTCTAGCAAATTTGTACCAAGGACGTTATCGTGAATTCGAAAAGGAGCTAAATTCGCTGAATGAAAATTTAAAACCCCAAGATTCAGAGAAAGACATGGAAACTACCATATAAAACATATTAAATATATCAAATACAAATTGTTCCCCAAATAGCCAGAATCAATTTAGTTGAAAACTTTACAAGAATATTACCAATCCTCAATATATTTCAATTATTAAAAGAAGGTAGTAGAGCTTGTCAAGCAAGAACCCCAAACTTGTCTTTATTCAAAATATTGCACAACAGGAGCGTCGCCTGAGTCAAGAAATATCATCAGAAGCAAAATCTGCGATTAAAACACTACAACAATTTCCCAAATCATATTATTCAATAGCTGATGTAGAAGATTTAGTTGAAAAACTTAAACAAAAGATGCAGATTATTAACAAAGCAGCTCATACGGAATTCTCGAAAATAGGGCTCAAAGGGGTAGATAACCTCGAGCTACTTGATTCAGAGGTTACATTAATTACAAATACTGAGTTTGAACAACTCCAGAAAGAAAATCAATTGTTGAAAGAAAAAATCTCCGAAATAGAAGCCTTAGAAATGAAGATTGATGATCTGCATATATTACTGGAAGAGAAAGAAACACAAATTGCAGAATTGCAGAACCAGTCTGGAATTGACTCAGGGAAAGTTACATCACAAATTGAGGACATAAATCGCCTCCAAGAAGCTGTTGATGAAGCTCAACGTGAATCAAAAAAAGCTATTCAAGAGCGTGAAAAGATGGAAACTGATTTTGAAACCGTTGGTAATGCATTAATGTCAGCACGCCTTGAAATAGAGCAGCTTCAAGAAGTATTAGGGAATAAGGATAACGAAATTGAGACATTAACATCAGAGAAGAATATTGAAATCGAAAACTTGAAATCAGAGGTAAAAATTCTAAGTTCTCACTCAGAACAAAATGTCAAACTAAAAGAAACTATTGATGGCCTTCAAAATGAAATTGATACATTAAAAGATAATCATAGATTCAAGTTGGAAGAGCAAAAGACAGCTTTTGAGGGTAAAATACAGACGCAGGTAGAAAAAATAAACCAATTGACAAAACAAATTCAGAATATGGAAATCAACTTAAATCAGTTAAGAGAACAGATATCAAGATTAGAACAAGAAAATGAGGATTTATTATTAGATTCAGGGGAAACAAGCCAAGAAGCGATTGTTGTTCGTAATAAATTAGATGAAACACAACGAGCTCTAGAAAAAAGAGAAGATGAGAATAGAGAACTACTTCTTAGAGTAGAAAGGAGCGAGAAAGAATCTAAACAACTCTCAGAGCAGTTAATTATTCTTAAACAAGAATATAAACAGATAAAACAAGATTTTGAGGTTTTGACTCTAGAAATTACAACCCAAAAACAAGAATTCAATGAAAAACTAACTGAAATAAATGAAGCGCAAGAAAAATTAGAAAATTCTCAAGATTTAACTGAAAGCCTTCTAAATACTAATCGATCTTTAGAAGCTCAGATAAAAGACTTAGAAACAGATTTGAAAAGTAAAAAAGAACGTATCTATGCAATAGAATCTGATAGAGATGAATTAAGAGAATCCTTTGCAAACCTTAAAATTGAGTACGAAAAGCAGCAAACATCACTATTAGATCTTAAGACTCAAGTAGGTACAAAAGATCGTGAATTAGAAGAGAAACAAAAAGACCTAGATGTTTTGAGACAAAAGCATGAAGAAATTACCCATAAAGTTGATGATTTCCGATCTAAACAGGCTGAGAATCTACGTGAACACGATAAGTTTGAAGATATAATAAAGGATCTTAGAACCCAACTTAACGATTCTAATGCAGAGAAGGAAAGACTTGATAAAAGAATAAAAGGTAACGAAACTGAGTTAAAAGAGAAAGATGATGAAATTTCAACTTTAAATAATACAAAGAAGAAGTTGGAAGAAAAGTCAGCGAATCTGATGACGGCCGTTGAAACATTAAGGATCAATCTTGCTAAGAATCCAAAATATGCAATACTCTTCGTACTTCAGGATATCCAACAAGCCACTCTAAAAGAACTTGCCAAAACTGTCGCAATTCAAAATGTATTTGCTACACGCTTGTTGAAGGAGCTCGAAACTGAGGGGTGGATCGAGTTCAATGAAGATTCAGGACAAGTCACACTGAAAAAATCACTTCTCGAGCTTGACTAGATTATTCACCATTTATCTTGGGATGATATAATGGATCTCGAAGATCTTCTAAGAACTTGCCAAAAAAATTTGGTTGGACTTGATAAAGAGATTCAGTTAATCTTAGCAGCAATTGATAGTCAAATTGCTGTAATAATTGAGGGGGAATCTGGGACAGGGAAAACTGAATTGGCCAAAACGATTGCAAAAGCTCTCAATAGACCCCTTTTTAGGGTGGATGGTGATGAGAACCTTACAATTACTCATTTAAGAGGATGGTTCGATCCTCCTTTGGTCATGAAAACAGGTTTTGGGGAAGAAAGCTATATCCCTGGCCCCCTAGTAAATGCCATGAAACAGGGAGGATTATTTTTCTTCAATGAGGTCAATCGTGCCCCAAGTGAATCCATAAATGGTGTTTTATCTGCACTAGATGAGAGACAAATAGAAGTTCCCCAGCTCGGACATATTAAAGCAAAAGCAGAATTTTATTCTCTATTTGCACGAAATCCTATCGAATATATAGGTACAAATCCGTTACCTGAAGCTTTTTTTGACAGATGCATCTTAATCCCTCTTAAGCATAAATCTGGTTACGAAGCTAGAAAAATTGTCCAACTACGTACAAACTGCTCTGATGAGGATTTAATAACAAAAATAGTTCACTTTACAGATCAGACACGGTCATCAGCTAATTTTGAAACAGGTGCAAGTGTACGGGCTGCAATCCAACTGACTCAACTCTTGTCAAATCGGCCACTTGTTCGTGATGTTGTATTCCCTGCTATATATGCTGTTTACTCGGGTAAAGTGAAGTTACATCCAGATATTAATAATTCTCTTGAGGATAGTCTGCTAGAAATTGCGGAGCCAATCTTTTTCCCTTCTTTTTCAAAAAAATCTTAGGGCGGGACATTGATCCCGCCTTTCAGCTGCAAGTAAGTCATGATGTAAATTATTCCAGCTATTTACTTGAACAAATCTATGAGTTTCAGTTACAAGATAAATTAAACACAGAAACTGCCTTAACATTCGCACAACAAGCAATGGATACTCAGAATTTACGTGCAATTGAGATCTTAGCAGGATTATATCCTAAAGCGGTTACTGAATCCTTGCAAATGGATTTTACGCATGCTGAATTTATATTAGAATCGAATTCCTTATTTTTTCAAATCAAGGAACATCTTTCTTATGAAGAAAAGCAATTATTACTCCAAAAACTCGTTCCAAGGCTTTATAGACATGCAGAAAGAATATATAATGCAATCGATCGCTCAAAATATCCAAAGAAAATTCCTTATTCTCCAGGAAACTCGTGGGATGTAGAGAGTACAATTTTGAATTTTCTTCTATCAGGGGACTCTAACTTTACTTATCAACATGTTGTTTGTAATAAAAGAGAAGGAAAACTACAATCTATTATGTTATTGATCGATAAAAGTCATTCAGTGTTGATTTATCTGAAACTCATTATTCTCTCTGCAATTTTATTCAGTCTATCGCTCAACATCAAAGACATCGCATTAATTGGATTTGATAGTCATCCAGAGTTCATCAAGAGATTTAGAGATTCTAAAATAACCACACTAAATATAATTAGAGAATTAGTTAATATTCGCTCTGGAGGAAAAACAAACATCTCTTCTGCTTTACAAGCAGCACAGAAAGAGTTCTCTCATCAAATTGGTTATAAAAAGACACTTGTCATCATTTCCGACCTCCTAGCCACAAGTGGCATCGATTTTTTGCCTATACTCAAACGCATGGAAGATGTTCGCATCATCCTCACTCCTAAACGACAGACACTCCAGCTCACCGCTCCTATATTAGGTAAATTAAGAAAAATGGCAAATGTTAAACTCTATTTAATGGCAATTGATGAACGTTCGATCCCCGAAATGTTAGAAAAAGTCCTCTATGACTAAGAATTAACCATCTCGGAAGAGTTTTCTTGCTTCTTGGTTACTTCAGCCAGAATTTCCTTATATTGACTTAAATGGAATGTGCGATAAATTGTTAGGATTCTTTCCCGAAAATTTGGATGGTCACTGTCCCTCTCAGCAGTTTGGAAAAGCTCATGCTCAAATACCATTTTATCAGGTTGAGCAAGAATTGTTTGGATAAAGCTCGCAATTTCCTCCTCTTCTAGTGTCTGACTTGCATTATAATCAAAATGACGCCAGTCAATGGTCTTTGCCTTAAGAACACTCGGAGTGAAATCTGCCTTTTTTGCTTCATCATTCTCTAATGTACTGAAATATTGTGCTCTCTTTTCTAGTAATCCAGGAACAGCACTCTTAATGAGCTGTGATCTGATTGGTGAATCCAGCTCAATCCCATAATCCCTTATTAATTCTTCAAATTTCTCCTCCAGAAAAATTCTAGGGGCGATTTCACGAGCTACATCCTCATTTAACTGGGTTTTTGGAAACCGCTGGTAGATTCTCCTTAAAAAATTACTAGAAGTCTTTTGCTCCTCTGAGAGACTGGAAAGCCACTCAATCTCTCTTGATAGGACTTGCATTGTTTCACTACGTTGACCTAAATGAATCAAGGAGTTAATTAGTATATCTGGTCCAATCAATTTGGCTGCAAAATAATCAGCTAAATATTCAGCCTGATGATTAGCAGAAGAGAGAAAATGAACTGTTATCTTAGTGAAAATGGCTAATATGAAATACACAAGTCCAAGAAAAATTATCCGTTCAAACGCAATACCGAGATTTAGGGTATCAAAAAGTGCATCTAATATACCCGTGACGATTTGAAGGTAGATAAATAAATAAACGAGGTTAAGGTATAAGCGAGGAACCGATAAAATCAACCTGATAAGACTATCGCTATTTTTCACATGAGCAAGTTCATGAGCAATAACGGCTTCAATTTCATTGTCATTAAGTATCTCCAGAACATTTGTATTGAGTACTAGATATGGTCTTCGAAAAATAGGTAATGGTATAAGATCGAGTGAAAATGCATTAGGTACTGCTTTACGATAAACAAAAATCTTTTTTATTTTAATTTTTGCTTTTTGCGAGACCCTTGTTACTAATGCAACAGTTTTATCAACAATTGGTGCCTCTTCAGGGGCATAAGAAGGGCCATATAGCGGTTCAGGGAAAATTTGAACCATATTCTTGTTTGAGAATACTACATTTACTAAAAATCCTAATAAGAGTATTTGCAATCCAGCGGTCAATACTACTAATAATCCAGTGAAACGTGGGTCTGCCATTGGATTGATTGATACATAAAATCCTAAGATGTGCCACTGAGTAATCCACTGGATATCGAGATATTCAGGTTTCGCCTCTTGACTAATGCTTATCCAAGATACAACTATGATTTGAAACAAAGCTAAAGCAAAGAATATTACAACATTAGCTATTCGAGAAAATCTGGTTCTTAATATTGAGACCAATTTGACACTCTCAAATGTTGGAACGTAATAAATTTAGTTTAAATTTCAGAAAATCTGATTACTCTTTAAGTATTTACTATCACACATTTACATACAAATGAAAAGATTTCACCAATAACCTGCTAGTTTTCGAAAACGAGGAACCCTGTGTGCAAAAAATGTTCGTACTTCATCTATTATCACAAGAATACTCCCAATAGTAATGATCACAATCCAATCTATCAAATTAAGTCCAATGGTACTAAAAAAGGGTTGGAAGAATGGAATATACACAATCATAATGTGAAGAAAGACAGAACTACCAATAGCAAGTAAAAGGTATGGGTTTCGAAAGAATTCTCTCCCAAGTAAAGAGTGTTCTTCTTTTCGAATATTCAAAGCCATAATCATTTGAAACATGATCAGCATAGTAAAAGCCATAGTTTGAGCGTGAATTCGAGTATCTTCGGAAGGTACCTGACCTGTGATAACATCAGAATACATATACATGAAAAACAACAACAAAGTCCCGAATGCGATTATTATCCCCGAGTATAAAATAAAAAAACCAGACTTCCGTGTTAAAATTGGTTCTTTTGGATTACGGGGTTGTCTGATCATCACGTCAGGATCAGGTGGATCGACCCCCATTGCAAGTGCAGGAAGTCCATCGGTCACCAAATTAACCCAGAGAATTTGAATAGCTAGTAAGGGGAGGATAGGAGTTTGGAAAATGAATGAAGTCAATAAAATGCCAAAAAACATAACTGCTATTTCCCCTGCATTACAAGAAAGCAGATAAAGAATGAACTTCCTCATATTATCATAGATTGTTCTTCCTTCGAGAACAGCACCTACAATAGTCGAAAAATCATCATCAGCTAAAATCATATCAGAGGCTTCTTTTGACACATCAGTTCCTGCAATACCCATAGCAACACCAATATCAGCACGTTTTAGGGCAGGAGCATCGTTAACACCATCCCCAGTCATAGCTACAATTTCATTGTTTGCCTTCAAAGCTGAAACAATTTTCAGTTTGTGATCGGGAGACACACGAGCATACACATTAACATCCATAACAGCATTAGTAAATTCTTTATCACTCATTTGCGCTAATTGATTTCCTTCAAGAAAAAGAAATGGTTTCGCCAATTCTTCCGAAGATACTAATCCAATCTCAGTAGCAACAGCTAGCGCTGTTTTTAAATGATCACCAGTAATCATGATTGGGCGGATCCCTGCTTTCTTACAAATTTCGATAGAATCTTTTGTACCCTCTCTAGGAGGATCCATGATAGCCATTGCACCAACATAGACTAATTGTGACTCGATCTCTTCGGTATCTTCTGATAATAATACCCTTTCAACTGCAACCTCATTAGGATCAACTGATTTAAAAGCCATACCAAGCATTCGATAACCAGTTTTCGCAAGATTCTGTTCTGATTCTTCTAACTGAACACGAATTTTGTCATCAAGTGGTAGAATCTCTCCTTTCGAGAGGTAAAATGTACATAGATTAATTAAAACATCAGGAGCACCTTTAGTGAATACAAAATATTCACCTTGCAGATTCTGAACTAAAACACTCATTCGCTTTGAATTGGAATCAAAAGGAATCTCGAATAATCTCTTGTATTTTACCCGCTCAGAAGTATGTATTCGCTGTGCTACTCTTAACAGGGCAATTTCCGTCGGATCACCGATGTCAATACCCCCTTTAGACTCTGAGAGTTGTGCGTTATTACATTCCTCACCAATTGTGATAATTAAATTAATCGTATCATTAATGGGGATATTCTTAGTAAGATGATATTCTTCATCAACCGCGAGGATCTTCCGAACTGTCATTTTGTTTTGAGTGAGTGTTCCAGTTTTATCAGAACAAATTACCGTTGTAGAACCTAATGTTTCAACTGAGGGAAGTCTTCTGATTATAGCATTCTTCCTACTCATACGTTGAACTCCAAGTGCTAACGCAAGAGTAACAACAGCAGGTAATCCTTCTGGAACAGCTGCTACAGCTAGTCCAACTGCAACAATAAACATTTCTATCACCTCTTGTTGTAACAAGACACCAATGAAGAAAATCATGCTACAGATTGATAAACTAGCAAATCCAATCCACTTTCCTAAAGTAACCAGTCGCTTCTGAAGAGGGGTTTCTTCAGTCTTTTCTTCCAATAAACCCTTTGCTATCCTGCCAAATTCAGTCTGCATTCCAGTCTGAACAATAACAGCTTGGCCGCGGCCTCTTGTAACACTAGTTCCACTAAATACTGAGTTTTCACGATCAGCAACGGAAGCATAGGGAGAGGATTGACTCTGAGCTTCCTTTGCAGATGGGAAAGATTCACCTGTGAGTGCTGATTCATCAATTCTTAACGAATGTGATTCCAGTAATCGCCCATCAGCAGGAATTTTGTCCCCCTCTTCAATCAAAATAATGTCTCCAGGAACAAGAAGTTGAGCTTCAATTCGTCGTTTTTTTCCTTCACGAATAACTGTGGAAAAGGGAGCAGCCATGGATTTTAGAGCTTCGATAGATTTTTCGGCTTTATACTCTTGGATAAAACCAAAGAATGCATTAAAAGTAACAATGGCTGATATAGCTAAAGCATCGATAAAGTACTCCATTCTCTGGTGTTCATCAGTTGAGAAAAGACCAATTAAAATTGATATCATAAGTGCAACAAGCAGAATGATAACTAATGGATCTTTAAATTGTTCAAAAAAGAGGAAAATTGGATGTCTTTTTTTTGCATGCTCTAATTCATTAAAACCATATTGTGTGAGTCTTTTATCAGCTTCATTGTCTGACAAACCATTATCATCCACCCCCAATTGATTTAACAGTGAATTAATGTCCTCTGCATGCCATTGTGTACCCATTAAAAATCACTCATGAAATCTGAACTAGGTCTCATATTGCAGCTCAAGAACATGTTTTTAGTTAACTACAATAGTATTATTCTGAAGAGAGTTGAAATAGTAGAATTTTAATCCTATTTTAATCTTTTTTTGAGTCTATATTTAGCTTTTTCTTACCGGAAGTGAGAAATAATTAATCTAAAAATATAATAATAGATTGTGAAAAATATTACAATTCTTGATATTTAAGGTATCAATCTCTCTTAATTTTCTTTCCCCTGAAAAATGCTATAGTTTTTGGATTGATTACTTCATTACAAAAACTTTTCACGATAATGATAATGGAATAAAGTTTGAAATCCCAATTTTTTATACAGACGTTGCCCTGCGTCATTTTGGGTTTCAACTTGAAGATAGACATCAGAAAAATCATTATCAATACCCCAATTAATAATATAATACATTAAATTTGCTCCAACACCTTTTCGTCGAAATTCTGGATGAATTTCCACGTCATAGACACCAATATATCCTCTTTCACACACTCCTAAAGCGACTCCAATCAACAATTCATTCAAAAAAAGATAGAAAAAGTATTTTGCAGGAATCTCTATCCTATTAATAATCATCCTTTTTAAATGCATCTTATTCTTTGATAGAGAGTAAGACTCTTTAAAATTAAACCATTGACCTTGTTGATCAATTTCTGATACCTTATAGGAATAAACATTATTAATTCGCTGTTTAAGTAGATTTTTAAGCTTAGCTGACATAACTGATGTTTTAGACCGTTGATCATACCCCTTGGAGGCTAAAATTATATCAAGATTAGATGGTTGGGTATATTCAGGTATCTGGAAAATTACTTTAGGTAAATTCATTTTCCGATATATTTGTTCAACCACCACTATGTCTTCTTCATGGTTTGTTCCAAAATATAAAATTGGAAGTACACTATTGGCTCTTTGTGTATAGCCTTCAGATATTCTAACATTCCAACCATTAACAAAGAAGTGTATTTTACTCGGCCATGCGTTATTAGCTAATTCTTGATAACGTACTACTATATCCTTTATGATCATTGTTAACACGACATCAAGGGAAGATAAAAGCTAGATTTAATAGATATTATTATTTGTTACAAAGAAACTGATTCTTCCTAAAGCGATCTTAAGGGAATTTAACATGGTTACTAAAATAAATTGGTACCAAAATAAAGAGATTTTAGAATGGTGTTGGGCCTCTGATAATGTGTTGATTCGCTCCCCATATTGGACATCATGCTATTTTATTGATGGTTTACTCATTGATGCAGGTGCACCAGGAGGAGTGAAAGAATTCCGAGAGTTTATTTTGTCAATTGGGCCTGAAAATGTTAAAAAATGTGTTCTGACTCATTCACATGAAGATCATGTAGGGGGAGCGTTTTTATTACAGGATGAATTTAGAATTCCTTTATTTGCTAGTAAAAAAGCTACTTCTATTCTTAAAAAGGGGTACTTGTATCCACAGTACCGACAAATTACTTGGGGCTCGGGACTACTTCCAGCTGAAGTAAATCCGATACCTAATCCTATAATAACAAGTACTCGTAATTATACATTTGAAGTGTTACCAATCCCTGGTCATGCTCCTGATCAAATAGCACTAATTGAACACAAGCAACAATGGGTCTTTGCCTCAGATGGTGTTCAACCTAAATATACGCGAATTTTTGGCGCAACATCAGACATTCAAGAAGATATTGCAGAGATATTTCGATCTATTCAAAGTTTATTTATTTCCACCAAAAATATGAATAATTTAACGCTTTTCCTTGCTGGAAAAGGGATAATTTCTGGAAGATCTTTTTTAGAAGAAAAAATGAAAGAAATTGAAAGCCTCCATCAAATTACACATGATCTCTTTAAGAAAGGATTAAGTGAAGAAGAAATTGTTAGAGAAATCTTCGAGGGGGATGATTTCATTAGTATAATGACTGGAGGGGAGTTATCAAGAAAGAATTTGGTAAGTTCTTTATTAGATTGGCCGATAAACTAATTTTTTTTGAGATTTCTTTCAAAAATAGGTTCACAAACCTTTATCAATTTGTATTAGGTACAGTTATTGATGGAGATCACAAAGTTCAGAACTAATAGAGAATTCGAAAAAAACTAATTCTACCTCATCCATTGAGAATGCGGAAAGTTCGATGGTTAACAATGAAAAATGGAAAGAATATCTATTAAAAATATCTATTTTTGGTCACCCTGATGAATTAGTAAATCCATTAATCCATAAATTGGTACAAACATATCCACGTCAAGTTACTTTAAATTTATCTTCTGAATCAGAGAACATTTACATTCTCCAAATTGAAATAGAAAATTGGCGTTTAACAATTTACCTTGTTCAACCTGTAAGTCAATATCTCATAGATAAATTACCCTCACATTATTATACCGAAATCGCAGGATCAATAATACTTTTTTCAAATGACAATTTGGAATCATTTAAAGCTGCAAGAACTTTTTATCATCAAGTTAGGAAAGTAAATGGTAATCTCCCTGTTCTAGTAACTTTTATAGAAGTGATTGATAGTATTAATATTCCCATAATTGACGAACCAGAGGTATTAAGTAGTTCACCAAATGTAATCTATTATGGAATAAGAGAAAATGACGAGGAAGCCTTTAGTAAGATCATTGAAACCTTTGTAAGTAGATATTTTGGTTTTCAAGAATAGAATCAGGGAGATTTTCTGAAAAAACTGAGGATCTTCTTATTCATTAAATAAAAATTCCAATTAAGAAGACCTAGTGTTTGTAACTCTTAGTTTAAAAATAAAAATCCTAAACTTCAGAGAACATGATATCACCAGTCGAGAGGGATAGATCAAAGTCATATTTTTGAGTAGCTTGAGAATCATGGTAGATAATAACTCAATAAGTGTTGTTAACAAAATTAATTGGTTTATTAATTTACTCTAGGCAAAAACTTGAATCACATCACCATCATGTAACTGACGATCGAGACCCACTTTTTCGCCATCAAACTTCGCAGAGTCTCCCCAAATCCGTGTGAATCGAAAATATTTCAACATTTTTTTACTTAATACTTCTATTGCATTTTCTACCGTACTTCCCTTTTCTAAGATGATAGGTCTATCAGCAATGTCTCCTTTGGCATTACGAGTAAATACTCGAATTTTACCCAATTGACTAAATAGTTTCTCTCCAATTGCTTCAAAACCTTCTTTTCGTAAGGCAGATGTAGGAATAACATGAAAATTTAGCTTTGATTCTTCTAGATACCTTACAAGGTTTTCATAACTCTGCCTAGAACCTTCTAAATCGCCTTTTGTGGCTACTATGATTGCAGGAAGATATGTGATTGTTTTATCAAGGGCATCAAGAAATTGATTTACTGTGACAAAAGCTTGAAATCTAACAATTGCGTTTAAATAACCATTCCCCCTCATAATTTCGATCACAGCCTCCCTTCCCTCACCTTCAAAAAAGTGGTCGTTAAAGACCTGAATATTCCCTGATCCAACCTTTTCAATCGTCACAGGGGGTTTGGATACATTTAAGCGAATTTTCCCTTTGTGGAGCTCTGATAAAATTAACTGAAGTTGCTGTATGGGTTCTTGTGATAAATCTAGGGTTATTACAACACAGTCAGCGTTTCTTGTTCCAGCTAAAACTAATTTACCTGACATTTCTCCTCTCACACTTCCTTCTACCAGTGCTGGAAGCTCAACAAGCTGTAATCGCGCCCCTTTTGCAGTAGTTGACCCTATTTCAGGTTTTACAGTGGTGAATGGATATGCTCCAACCTTGGCGGCCTCTGATTGAGCTAATTCATTCAAAACAGATGATTTACCTGAATTAACCATTCCAATTATTGTTATTTGAGCGTCTTCTCCTTTTGGCACAAGCCATTTTTCACCACTCCCTTTACGTGATTGGGTGAGTTTCGCTTTTTGAGCCTTAAGTTTTTTCAACTTGGTTTTGGCCATAGCTAGGTGTTTTTCGACCCCTTTATGTTTAACACATACCCCCAGAAACCTTTCTAGATGAAATATCTGATCATCAATAGAAGAGGCTTCTAAGTATTTATCCCATTCAACTTGAGCCTCTCGGTTCAGATTAATTGGCATATCTATTTCAACTGCGATTATTTGGTATTTCAACCATTTACCATTGTCAATAATCAGAGTTAACTTATGAGAACAGTATATTCTGATTTAAAATATTTTTTTTCTTATAAAAAATTGGGGAATTTACTATTTATTTAATTTCTATTCAAAATGATAATTACGAATTGTAAATGAGTATTTTCGTCATTTGTGGTTATTGACAGTGGCCCCCTTCTCGTTCTTCTCATTTGTTGTTTTTAATTTTCTTGTTTTTTTTATATAATTTAATATAATTAAACGATTATGGTTAAGTTTTCAAAAGAGTAAAAGGTTGACGATAATCTTTTTTTCATAATATCTCAAGAATAGAGAGTTAAAATCCTAAAAAAGACGAACCTAAATAGTGAGTGTATTTTACTATTTCTTGTTGTATATCCATCAGTGGCACTTTTTAATTTGCTAAAGCGGAGCTTGACTAGTAAGTCAAAGCTAGTGATTCTATGACTATGAAGAGATCAGTACTGGTTATGGGGTTCCAGGATTTAAAATAATCCCATTATTACTAGGTCTTTTCATAACTGTAGTATTAACCTCTAGAAAACGCAAATAATAATTCTCACATTTTATCACTTTTTTCCTCTCCCTCATTGCATCTAATCATTGTTACTCAAGCTCAAAGAATATCTTTTTAGTCCAAGTAATAAAATGTTAATCTAGTTCTTTCAAATTCTTACTAAACAATATAAAAGTAGCCTCTTGTTTCTTAAGTGGGGGGAAATAAATTACGTTTAACAAGCCATTCGTAAGATTCATCTATAGTTGCTTCCATAGTTTTTCGTGGTTGAAATCCTAGTTCATTCTTAATTTTTTGATCAATATATCTACGTGATAACGCAAATTTTGTCACACGATAACGATTTAGAGTTGTTTGCCGTCCTGTTATTTTTGCATAGATTTCTGAGAGAATAGCGATAGTATAAATAATACGATAGTTCCGATGTCGTGGAGGTTTGGGAGGATTGATTTTCTTAACAATATAATCTAAAAAATCCTTTAATGTACACTCAAATGACTTTAAATTGAATGCTTCACCACGTGCATGAGTTTTTTTCTCTTCTACCAATAATATAGCATCACATAAGTCTTGAGGGTGAATAAATGTAAGATATCCTTTTCCTTTACGCATGATGGGAAATTTATGTTCATATACAGCTTTAAAAATACCATATATCGTTTTCATGTCTCTTGGGCCAATAACACTGGGTGGACGGACAATACCAAAGTTATTCCATCCTTCTTCAGTATGAACATCCCATATAGCCTTCTCTTGATAATACTTGCTTTTTTGGTAGATACTAGTGGGATTAAATTTGTAACTCTCATCAATTGGTGTACTAGGAAGATAATGTCCATACACTCCAGTTGAACTAGTGTGAACTAAGAATGGATCTGTATTGGTTGTAAGACAAGCCTCTAATAAATTACTCATTCCAGTTGCATTCACTCGATACAGTTCTTTTCGACCTACCCAATCACTAGCTATAGCAGCAAGATTAAAAACAACTGTAACATCTTTTAAAGCGATTCTCAGACTTTTTAAGTCCGTAAGGTCTGCTTTGATAGGGATAAATCCTTGGTGTTCAATGATGGCTTTACTTTCTGGTGAACGAACAATAACGCGACATTCTCCATTGTCATAATGGAAATCATTTGCTAAATTCTTTAGTAGAAAACTACCCACTAGTCCTGTACCACCAGTAATTAAATAAACCAAGATTCATCACCTTATAAACATGTTTTAGGCAAGGTTGGGCAGAGAAAAATTAATCTCAAAAAATTATTTTTTGGTTGTCACTAGCCATGAATCTAGGTTCGAGTCTTTTCTAGCAAGCTGCTTTTTTATCTTAATTATTCTTTTTTTGGCTATTAAGAAAATTGGTTCTGATATTTCAAAACCAAGATACTGTCTGTTGAACTTAATGCATGAGAGAACTACCGATCCACTTCCTAAAAATGGTTCCAATATCAAATCCCCCTCATTACTCCCCATTCGAACACATTTGTCAGTTACAGCTAGCGGTAATCGAGTAGGAGTTTTTTCGCCTCCTTTTTGATAGTCTCTGTTGATTCTCCAGACATCTTCAAAATAGAGTTTTCCTGGAGAACTAGAATATTCTGGTATTCGATTAAAGGTTCGTAAGCTATCTTCTTTTTCAAGAAGCTTTGTAAAATAGAGAATATGATAATGACTTGCAACAAATCTTTTTTTAGTAAAAACACCAAACTGATATTTCCAAATGAGGTGATTCACTAATCGAAATCCAACTTTAGAGAGGGCATTAAGGATGTCACTTAAGTGATTCCACCCTGAAAAAATAAATCCACTTGCAGTAGGCTTCATCGCCTTCCAAGCGGCTTGAAGCCACTGAACGGTAAAATCGTAATAATTTCCACTTATTTCGATGTAAAATCGCCCCAATTCTTTTTGTTTTCGATTATATTGGGACCCAACTTTGTCAAAATCTATTCCAAATGGCGGATCGGTCAATAAGAGATCTACAGTTTTCGGTTCGATTTGATCCATTCCTTCAAGACAATTCTGGTTATAGATATCATTTATAGACAGAGTCATTTGCTATCAGTATTTTGAATCTTATTTAGGATTATTAGACATTTTACTCCGAGGAGAGAACAGTATAACCTAATTTAACCTATTAAGTTTTTTTCAAATCAGGCTTAATTATAAAGGTACTCTTTGAAAAGTTGAGTGAGACTATACCTCTCAAGTTAGGTTAATTTCGATTGATTTCGTTCTGAGGCAAGGACCGTATTTGCTAATAGTTCAGCAACAGTCATAGGACCAATTCCGCCTGGCACTGGAGTAATATAACTGCATTTCTCTTTGACTTTGTCAAAATCAACATCCCCACAAAGTTTACCATCCTCATCTCGATTCATCCCAATATCTATGACAATAGCACCCTGTTTAATCATATCTACTCTAATTATTCTAGGCTTACCAATTGCTATAACCAGTATATCAGCTAGCTGTGTGTAGTTAGACAATGGTTTGCTATATGAATGGCATTGAGTGACCGTAGCATTCCTTTTTTCAAGCAATGTGGCTACTGGTCGTCCCACCCAATGAGATCTGCCAACAACAACGGCATGTTTACCTTCAATTGGAATATTATAGCGATCAAGTAATTCTATACATGCTAGGGGTGTACTGGGCCAAAAAACATTTAAATAATCGAATAACCGACGACCGATATTAACATAATGCAATCCGTCAACATCTTGATCTGGTCGTATAGCCTCAAGAATTTTCTCTGTATTCAGGTTATCAGGAAGAGGAAAGTGTACAATTATCGCATCTCTGTCTTTCAAGTCCGTTGAAATGAATTCTACCAGTGCTTCCTCACTTATTTTTTCAAAATGATGAATTTTAGCCTCAATTCCAATTTCTAAACTATATTTTACTTGATTCTTTGCATAAATTGTTGAAGCTGGGTCTTCTCCGACACAGATAATATCTAATGTTGGATGACGATCCAATTTAGTTATTCTCGAACTTAATTCTTTTCTTAAAGTTTTTGCTACTCTTTTTCCATCTAATATCGTCACCACATCTGATAACTCCTGGAATGTAATTAATCAAGCCAGTTCTGCTTCAATAACTTTCAAAATAGCTTCTCTTTTCGAATCAAGTTTCGCAGTAATTTCATCCATTTCGTGACGAAATCTAGATTTCACTTCTTCATCTTTAATGCTCAATAGGTTAATTTTAACATTAAATAGTGCTCCTCTCACAGCTGAATCAGCAAATAGAGCAGCAACCCCTGCATCAGTTATTGCATTTTTATTTCCCCTTTCAGCTACAGCTAAAACTAAGTCTAAGGCTTCAAAACTAAGTTTTGCTGTGTTAAGTGGAACTTCAGCGGCATGAATCATGGCTTCTTGAATAGCTCTCGAACGAGTCTCTGGATTTTCCTTGGGCATCCTATAAGCCTTCAAAATTTGATTAAAAGCGTTTGTATCTTCATCTATTAACAAATTTAGTGAATTATATAGCTCGGTTCCTCTCGAAACTACTGTTTCCATCTCTTTCTGCACTTCAGCGAATTTTTCCTTGCCAACAGTCGCTTTTCCTACTAACACAGCCAAAGCAGATCCTAAAGCACCGCCTAAAGCACTTACACTTCCCCCTCCTGGTGCTGGTTTGTCTGACGCGACTTCTTCTACAAATTCTGATATAGTAAGTTCAATTAAATTCTCTTTTGTCATTTAATCATCAACTCAATTATTTTCTCTTCAGGTTTGAAAGTGTCAAGATCACTTAATCCAAGCTTATCTATAGCAATGTTGATCAATTTTTCTTGATCCTCTTCTTCTGGAGCATAGTCTTTTCCAGCCATGAGGATAGCTTCTAAAGGAATCAAACCAACAATTTCGCTTCCTGTTACTTTCGTTCCTTTTTCAGAGGCTAATCTTTTGATCTCTTCAAATACTTCATGTGGTTTTGTTAATTCCCTATAGTTCAATACATTCATTGATACCTGGGTTAATTTTCGATCTGGCCTTTCGAGAGTTACACCCATGCCTTGAATCCCTTTGAATTTTCCAGGTTCTCGTATTTTCTGCCCATCTTTTTCTACCCACCATCCTGATTCCCTAACAGCTCGGCCAATTTCTATCGCAATCTCTACATCTTCAGATTCAATATTCACATTATAAGCAATAAGAAAATCTCTCGCACCGATGACTGTCGCTCCAGAACGCTCATTAAAAATTGGGTCGCCATAATCTGGTTTCCAATTTGGATCAATCACTTTCTCTGGTAAACCCTCATATTCTCCTTTGCGAATATTTGGTAAAGACACCCTTTCCTCGTTACGAGCAGCTTTAGCATATAAATAAGTTGGAATTTTCAATTCTTTGGCAACTCTTTCAGCTAACCTGTTAGCTATTTTAATACAATCATCATCTTTCACTCCCCTAACTGGAACAAAAGGACATACATCGGTTGCTCCTACTCTGGGATGTTCCCCTTTATGTTTTCTCATATCGATGAGTTCAGTAGCTTTAACGATGCCTTGGAACGCAGCTTCCCCGACAGATTCTGGGGTTCCTACAAATGTGACAACAACTCTATTATAATCAACATCTGGATCCACATTTAACAACTTTACGTTATCAACCATTTCAATCGCATCAGTAATTGCTTTTATAACTGTAGAATCAGAAGTTGAAAAATTAGGTACGCATTCTACAATTTTATCCATATAAAAACCTCAAAATTCTTCGTATGACAAAATAAATCATATTTTTTACGAATTCAAGCAATTTTTTATCCTTTTTTAAGGTTCTTGGTTCATGATCCAAATGATTAATCAAAAAGAAAAAATCTGATTCTAAAAGTTCCACGCTTCAGCACATAAACTATAAATTATTTGATTTAGGATAATCTCGGGATAACTAATGAACCCTAATACTGTGATTAATCAAGAATCAAGACATTCTTTTTTAAGTTCAAATTAGGCCTATCAGTGCCAAGAGTGAAAGATAAATACCACTAAGGATTAATAAGATAATCGATATGGGTAGAAGACAAAGGATAAACGTTTTAAATTCTAGTGGTCGTTTTTTAGCAAGAAAGGAGACCGCTAAGATACCTGCCGCTGAACCAAAAGGTGTCCATCCTCCACCTAACGCACCAGAGAAAACTAAGATAAACCAAAGAAAATGCGGATTGGAATCGCCAAAAGAAGTATTCAAATCTTCTACTACAGGAATAAGCGCAGCTGTGACAGGAATATTATCGAGAAGTCCGCTGAAAAAACCTGTTATCAAAAGAATGAGAAAACCAGAAAGAAAGAGATCGCCTCCGCTTATCTCCTTAAGCCAATGAGCAATATCAACCAAAACTTCAGTCTCTTCTAATGTCCCAACTAAAATAAAGAGCCCTGCAAACAGAAGTAGAGCGCTCCAATTTAATTTGGCAATCAATTCTTGCTCATTTGGCCTAGTCAGTACAATTGCTATTATTCCTCCTGAGATGGCAATAACCCCAATAGGTATGTTCAATGGCTGAGCAAGAGCAAATCCAACAATTGTTATAAATAGTGATACGAATGCTAACCTAAATTTTGTTATATCTTCTACTACTACCCATGGATCCAAAGATAAAATCATTCGAGCATCGACACTTGATACTTCCTTAAGGGGAATCTTCTCTGGAGGGAAGTATTTTTTCAAGTAAAAAATACATATTGGAATCGATAAAATCACGAAGGGGAATGAAACTATAAGAAATTCAACAAATCCAATCCCGGCCTTTGCTCCAACTAGAATTGCTGGTAAAGAAGATACTACTGTTGCCATACCAGCAAGGTCAGTAGCAAGTACAGCACCAACAATAAAGGGAGTAGGATCATAATCAAGCCCTTTACAAGTGGTGATAATCATTGAACCAACTAGGATCATTGCTGTAACATTTGCTAGCACAGATGATAATAAAATGGTTAAGATAAAGGTCAAAACAAACAAAGGAAAAACTTCTCCTTTGGAAATTTTCAAAATTCTTATAATTAGCCAATCAAACAATCCTGTTTCTGATATTGTTTCAACTAGAAGTGACATTCCAAAAACTACAGCAAGTACTTCCCATTCTATATAATGATCAACTACATTGTACCAAGTAAAGTCTTCTAACAAAAAAATTGCTAAAATTAACACTATCAAGCAAGAAACCAAGATGATAGTTAGTTGGTCAAGATGATATTTTGCAACTAGGAGAAAAGTTACAATAAAAACGAGTGAAAAAATAACCATTTTTCCAATGCGTGGATTAATTAAATAAAAAATTATTAAAAGACCTAGGATTATAACAAAAAAGAAAATTAGGAGTAGGTGTTTCATCCGATTTGAGGGTAACCACGATGAAATCATTGTTACTTAGAATATTCAATAAATCACTTTTATTCTTTTCCTAAAAAATACTTGCCTCCTTATTCCCTTTCAATTTAAAGTAATAGAGAAAGAATATAATCTGAAATCTGATCAAGATTGAAATAAATATAAATGAGAAATTTTTCATTATTTAGTAAAGGAGAATAATTATGACAATTGATAATAGTCTTAGTATTAATTCGTCTGCTTTAAAAGCACAAATCGTTGAATTTATTCGTACTAAGTTAGATCAAAGAAATATTAAGGGACTTGTCGTTATATTTAGTGATTGCGTTGAATCCTTGATTAATGTTCACATTGCTAAAGAAATAGTAGGAGAAAGGAATATTAAACTAATCGTAACGAGAGGACGATTGATTTATAAAGCACCAAAAGAAAGAATGTCTTTAGAAGAAATAAATCAGTTTATTAACCTTCCTCCAGAGAATATCGTGTTTGTTAATAAAGAAGGAGCTCTTAAGGAGATTAGGAAAAGCTTTTATGAAAAGGAGGTAATATTTTATGATGCTAGTCCTCTTTTTAATTATAATTTAAGCTATTTTCTTTTGAGAAGTATGGCTGCTAATGAAATTGAAGAGAAAACCTTTATGCCTCCCACAGAAGAACCATTATCACCACGAGAGCACTTTATCCAGAGAACCATAGCCTATCATAAAGCCCAAATCCGCTTAGGAATGCTATTAGCATTCTTATTAGCAGAGACAGAAAATAAATCTGTTATCGGTTCCACGAATAAAACTGAACGGCTTTTGGGATTCTTTACTAAATTTGGTACTTATCATGCATGTGATTTTCTGCCTCTAGCTGGTCTTTATCGAACACAAGTCATTCAACTAGCTGAACATCTTCACCTTCAAGAATATTTAACTATGAGAGAATTTAAGAAACCTCCAGCATATAACTTCTTTTTTGGGTTAAAATCGGAAGAGGTCGATCGTATTTTAATACGATTAGAAGCAGGTTTTTCAATTCAAAAAATTCATCAAGAAACTGATTTCTCTTTAGAAGCGATTAAAAAAGTACACTTCTATTATCAAAGTTCAAATTATGCGCGATCAGTTCCTCTCATTCCTGAAGGTTAATGAGATTTACTTGTTTTTTTAACCTTTTATTTTGATTTTCTATCTATTAATCAGAAAGAATTCGTATAAGAAGAGGTTAATCAGGTGCTAAAAAGAGACAGACAACTTGGATTCATACTCTTGATGACACTTCTAATTTGTATACCTTTATCTTTAGAAACTAAAGCGAAATGTTATTCATTTATTCAACAAGGAGAATTTGAGCCAGATTTTTTACTTCCTAGCCCTATCACCCAGGCTACTCAAATCTCTTCTAGATCAATAATACAGCAACAAGAAGTTGTTAGATACTTGACGGATAATTGGGATATCAGTGAATTTCTTAATGATGATTTAACAACTACAATAGAAATTATCTGTCAAGCTATTACAGCATTAAATTCAATTAAGGCATCTTTGGATCTTGTTGATAAGATACTTTCAGATTTTGACCTTGTTCTCACAGCCGATTTAGCCAACTCCAAGGAGTCATTGGATAAAACAGATCAAGGTCTCTTTTACATTATAAAAGATGGTGATCGAAATGTCTCAACACGCATGAACCTTTGGATAGCTAAAGCTTTGTTAGCACTTGAACCTTCTCGTAATTTAACCTTGATTGAAATGGCACAAAACATCATGAACAATCTTGAGCTTTTTTTACATGAAGAAACCCCTGCTGCTTTTTTTCGGCATTCTATTCTATTAGATGCCACGGAGAATCCTATTCCAGGATCAATTTCCCCAATTGCGACTCTCCAAGATCAGCTAATGGCTATGATAATTTATCAGCAATTATCATACAAGGTTCTTGATGAGATACAAGTTCTCGGATTTCTCGAACGAATAATACATCTTGAGAATATGACCACGGACAAGATTGAAGGATTCCTAGATTATAATCTATCGTATAATTTAGGATTAGATTATGGGTTCCTTCACGCGGAAAGAGATCAATCTTTAGGAATGTATCATTATCGAAACCAAATAAGTTGGTTTTTTTTCATAGATGGCTTATATCTGTTAGAATATTATTTTAATCAGATAAAAGACTTCAATACTGAAGCTGATAGAGAAATCTATGATTTTTTTGATCCAATTCTAGCTGATTTATACCAAGAAAAGTTAATTCGTCTTTTAACAGATATACAAGTACTCTTTCGCCATGAAAACACCCTATATCTCAACGGAATTGTTACTTATGAATTTGATAAGACTGGACCAATATATCCGAGTGATCGGATATACATAGGTGATCAATTTGCTCTTATAAATCTACTTTCTCAAATGACTAAATGGTTTTCTTTAACTACCTCACCAGATATAGGTAAAATTTCATTTGAGCAATTACAGAGATTATTGATTCTTTTATGGGACAATCTCAATGAAGAAGCCTATAAAACTGTCATCATTGGTGGACATGCTTCAAACAATATTGATGATTCTTCTACATCTGGATACTTCTATGCTTTCTATTCTGTTTCCCTTGGTTTATTTTTATTTGATAATACAACACAAGGATCATTGATAAAAGCCAATATCCAAGCCCTCAATGGTCTAGGATCGATTTTCCCCTTCCAATTACTTCTAGAGTTTAATAATCCAATAACAGTTCGTGAGGAACAAAGTTTACTCATTCAAATTGTTCCTGAGAATAATGGGACACAATCTTCAGGTTTATATTTCAATACACAGCTTGTACTCATTGCTCCATTAGAATCAATTAACGCAATTATTGCCAATCCAACTTTGTCAGTTGAATCGAATTATTCAACTCGTTATAATTTCACAGTATCTACAGGAGGGACGATCAAATTTACTATTCATCTTCTTCATAAACAAGTTGGATTTTTTACACTCGAAGCGTCATTTTTGGTTTTACGATCGTTAACAATGAATGTTCTTGTCAATCCAGCCAAACCAATACAGGAAGATCAAATCAAAATATATTTAGAAATTCGTGATGAAGTAGGTATTCTCCGCAAAAATGTTCAATACTATGCTATAATCCAATCTGATTCATGGAAAGAACCTCTTTGGTATAACAAATCTCTTTATACTCTCAAAGGGGAAAATCCAATTATTTTAGATTCCAGGCAAACAAAAACCGATTTATATTGCTTCTTTTTAGCTCATAAGGATGGTTACTACCCCGCAGAAACCAATATAACCATCTATGTACAAACAAAATTAAATTTCTTAGTTGAATGGTTAGCTTGGCTATTTTTAGAAAGTGATATGGGAGCTTGGATTGGAACAATAGCAGCAATTACTGCATTGGTTTGGGGGTTATATATTAGAATATTTAATCGCCTCCTAAGAAGAGTAAAAACTTGTCACTACTGTGGAAGCAATTGGAAAACAAAATATCCAGTATGTGCTCATTGTGGTAGAGTTTTAAGGCCAAATAAGCTTAAAGATAAATTTTCTGAAGAACAGATTTATGATCAATGAAATCCAAAATAGCTACTTTTTCCTTGTGACAACATTATTTAAAATTACTTGCTAGAGACAAAAAATATTATATCAACAAACTGATATCATGAAAAGTCTTTAATAATTATTTAATCTGAAACAAGTGAAAAAATCGGTCAAAAGGTGGTAGTATGACTGAAAAAAAGTTGAAAGAGGTGGAAAAGAAAAGGCAAGAGGCCACAAAAAAACGGAAGGAGGCGGAAAAATTAGAGAAACAGGCGGAAAAGAAGAAATTTGAAGCAAGAATTAAATTTGACGAAGCAGAGAGGAAGGTTAAAGAAGTAAAAAAGAATTTAGCAGATAGGAAAAAAAAGATGAAAGAACAGGTGAATAAATTAGAACTCTAATTAGAATTAACCCATTCCATTATCGAACTTTATTTACCACTGTATTACTCTGTTTTAGTGCTAATACAAGCACTATCCTTACTTCTAGTGGTTTTAGAGTTTTTTTATTGAAACAAATTGCCAGAGCTAGGTTAAGTAAGTAATCTTATTATTGGCTTGGGTCATGAACTTTATTTCAGAAAAGTATTAAGCTAATAGTAACACCAGTCTAACTGAGGATAAATTGTTACTTTTTAAGTGCTTTTTCAGTTTCCTTTCTTTTCTTCTCAGCATCCTTTTTTGCTTTCTCCTCTTCATTCTTGGCCTTTTTCTCTACTTCCCGACGCTTATGTTCAGCTTCCTTCTTTTGTTTTTCCTCCTCTTTTTTCGCCCTCTTCTCAGCTTCCTTATGCTTGTGTTCAGTCTCCTTCATTCGCTTTTTCTCTTCTTCTCCACGTTTCTTGATTGCCTCTTGTGATCTTTTCTCTGCTTCCTTTTCTTTAACTTCTGCTTCTTTTCTTTTTCTTCCAGCTTTCTTTTCAAGCTCTTCTGCTTCTGTCATCTTTCTCATGGCTTCTTGTTTTTTCTTTTCTGCCTCTTTAAGTTTTTTTTCACTCATTTTTCAAAACACCTTCTTAGTTTAACTTAGGATATAAATGACTTTGATTTCTATTTAAGAATGTTGAAGCGAAATTCAAATCATTAATAGAGATAGTTCCCCGATAAAGCCTTAATCATCAATACTGATAAAAACATAATTGTAGGTATTTATAAAATTCGGATAATTGTCTATATCAATTCTTTTTATCTATAATTTGAACATTTTATGTTTATTACCAAAGCGAAAATTTTTAAGAGATTATATCTATAAACATAGATAGGTCCAATTAAGAAGGTGAGATCTAATGGCGCCAAATAAATTATTAGGAATGCTAAATGAGGCAATCTCGATGGAGATGCAAGTTTCTATTCAATATATGTGGCAGCATGTATTATGGAGGGGCCCAAAACATTATACAGTTAAAGAAGAATTCAGAAAAATAGCTATTGAAGAAATGGGTCATGCTGAAAAGATAGCGGAAAGACTATTTTACCTAGGTGAAGTACCAACAACAAAACCTGCTTCTATATCATTGGGGGAGAATCTAAAAGAAATGCTTGAAAATGATAAAAAAGCAGAAGAAGAGACAATCGCATTTTACAAACAAATAATTAAACAAGCTCAAACAAACAATGATGTAACAACAGCTTTCATTTTTCAAGAAATTCTAGAAGATGAGGAGGATCATCATGATACTTTCCAAAGTCTTCTAGAAGCAGATGAGTCTATTTAAGGTTATGAATGTCGCTTAATGCATCGTTATTTCGAGACTGTCAGAATTATTAACAAATGACAGCCCTCTTTTTCCACTAAAATAAACACTACTATCATTATACAACGCCCTGATCCATTGTAACTCTTTATTGTTATTCAAAAGCAAAATTGAAAAATGTACAAGGAGATCAAATCTAATGGCCCAGCTATTACAAAAGGGAAGATCAAAAAAATTACCTGCAATTATTAAAAAAAGAAAAAAGAAGGTAGGACTTCCTCCTGGTACTCCAATTTTTGTTGGCCGTAAAAAAATAGAAGAGACAAGGATAACAGTATTAGATTATGACGAAATAAATTATGAGGAAAAAGAGGTTAAGACAGTAGAAGAATGTCTACCTTTTAAGTTAAAGCCTACTATAACATGGGTCAATATGGATGGACTTCATGACACTTCAATTTTAGAAAAGTTTGGAGAACATTTTAATTTACATCCTTTGTTATTAGAGGACATTCTCAATACAGACCAGAGGCCAAAAATTGATGATTATGAAAATCACCTCTATATAGTGTTAAAAATGCTTAATTACAATGAGGAACGAAAAAGTGTTGTCATTGAACAAGTTAGTTTAATTCTTGGACAAAATTACGTATTATCATTTCAAGAAAGACCTGAGGATGTATTTAATCCTATTCGCGAACGTATAAAAGGGAAAAAAGGGAAAATTCGATCCTATGGTGCCGATCATCTATTTTATGCATTAATTGATGTTATTGTAGACAATTACTTTTTGATTCTAGAAAGATTGAGTGAACGCATTGAATTTTTGGAAGAAGAGGTAGTTACCACTCCAGGAACTGAGACAATTCAGACAATACATTCTCTAAAAACTAATATTATATTCATTCGTAAGTCTGTGTGGCCTTTAAGAGAATTAATTAGTCGACTAGAACGTGGGGGATCAGTATTGATACAACCTGAAACCCAGAAGTACATTAGAGATGTTTATGATCATACAATCCAAGTGATCGATACAGTAGAAACGCTCCGAGATATTGTTTCAGGTATGCTTGATATTTATCTTTCCAGTATTAGTAATAAAATGAATGAAGTAATGAAAGTGCTAACCATCATCGCTACAATTGTTATCCCGATGACAGTAATTTCAGGTATTTATGGAATGAATTTTCATTTAATGCCTGAATTAGCTTGGTCTTTTGGTTACCCTATGGCTCTTTCTTTAATGCTACTAGTTGCTATAATCATGTTAAGTTATTTTTGGAAAAAAGGTTGGTTATAACCGATGTACATTCCCTTTAATAATAAATTGTTTGGGAATATAGATCAGCAATGTTTTAGTTATAGAGGTTAGTAAGCTTGATAAAGCAAACTTTGATTCAAGAACAAATGATTATTGCGCTTGCTTTCATAATTGGAGGATTATTTCTTGGGTTTATTCTGGAAATTATAGTTTTTGCACGATTTAGAAGAGTCTTAAGTAAAGCAAAATGGAAAGGAGTTGAAATAATTGTTAAGGCTTTTCGCGGAATTCCAATTTTCTGGTTTCTAATGATGGGTTGTTATGGTGCTATTCTTACCATTGATTTCGAATATTTATTAGGTGCTGATACTTCAGATTTATTTGTTGATGTTATATTCATTTTAATTACTCTATCAATCCTTTTAATATTTGCTAGAGTTACCAGTGGCTTTGTAATGCATTATGCGGGTAAAACAGAAGGAGCATTGGCAGCTACCTCAATTGTGACTAATTTGATGAATTTTATTTACCTTTTGCTTGGATTTCTCATCATTATTCAATCACTAGGGATTGATATCACACCATTATTAACATTACTCGGAGTAGGGGGCCTAACTGTTGCTTTAGCACTTCAACCAACACTTTCAAATTTTTTTGCTGGTGTTTATCTTCTTGCATCAAGAGAATTTAAAATTGGAGATTACATCAAACTTGATTCTGGTGAAGAAGGATACATTACAGATATGACATGGAGACATACAATTATTCGTCCCCCGGCTAAGTACGATATAATAATCCCAAACTCTAAACTGTCAACGGCTACTGTGACGAATTTTGGAGTGTCTGAAAAAGAAACAGCGTTGACTGTACCTGTTGGTGTCGGTTATGATAGTAATCTTAGTTTGGTTGAACAGATAACTGTTGAGGTTGCTTTGAAAACTGTGAAACAAGTTCAAGGAGAATTACCATCAATACAACCTTATATTCGGTATCACACATTTAGTCCCTCAAGTATTGATTTTTTTGTAAATATCTATTCAAAAAATTTACGTGATAGAGCCAAGATAAGACATGAATTTATTAAAAATCTCTTTGAACGATATCAGCAAGAAGGAATTGATATTCCATTCCCAACATCAGTTATTATATCCAAAAAATAGAAGTGAAGTTGATTCATATTAGTGAAGAGAAAAAGGAGAAGAGTGAGAAGTTATTACTCCTCAAATCCATTTATTTCAAGACTTTAACAAAAAAAGATCTCTATTGCCAGAACAAGAGTAGGTTTAAGCTTTCATACTTTATACCTATCTCTGATCTCATCATAATTCTTTGTCAACGCAGTCATGAAGTCCCCTGTAATTTCCAATAATTTGGTTGCACTATCAGAAACTAAGTTGATCTGATGGATTTTATCTAATCTATTACGTGAATAAATATACCATGTAATAGGTTCAGATAGTCTTTCATTAAATTCTTCACCTGTTTTTTTAATAGCTTCGTCAGCCCATGTATATTTTTCATCTGAATTAGCTCCCCACATCAAAGGGTACACAAATCTTCTTCGTTGATCTTTTTTAAGGATTAGATGATCTTCCGTTGTTCTTGTATTAATGATAGATTGCCCTAAAAATTTACTGTTTGATACCAATATAGTATTACCAGTAGGTAATGTTATTTTAGTATAATTTACGGTGATTTCTTTAACCCGTCCTTCAACTTTACTATCAGGAAGAATTATATAATCACCAATCAAAAAAGGGCGTGTAGCCATAATATAAAGCCCAGCTAAGAAATTCCCCATAGTTGTTGTTGATGCGAATCCTATTGCAGTTCCTAAAATAGCAGAGATTCCTAATAATGTGCCTTGGAAGGCAGGAAAATTGTTTAAATAGGCAATGATACAAAATGGGATTATTATCATTCTTCCTAGTACTCTTAATGTGTTGATGACGGTCTTAGTCATTCTTGAGGTTAAAGCTTCCAGCATGGAGCTCCAAATCAATAATAACACCATGGCAATAAATATCCAGATAAGTAATTGGATAAATAACAAGAAAAGAGTATCATAAGCTCCAAGTTCAGTGGCTTTATCAATACTGGTAGCCAGAGACTCATCAAATCCAAGATTGTGGATAGAAACTAGAATTAAAATGATCATTAAAAAGAATAGCGAGAAAACGAGTTGACTTTTCTTTATCTTCATTTTAACTACCTCATTAACATCCGCGTTCCACTTTTTTAAAGTGTTTTTCTTACGATCTTAAAATTCTTCCATTATTCATTAAAACATTTAAGCCACGAAAACGATGGATGTAAGGAATATCTATCAAACCATATCCAAGCTGGATAACTAATGAATAAAAAGGGAGTGAAAACAGAGTAAAGTTAAATTAAATTTAAAAACTGAGTCTTACATAGTCGTTTTTTCCTTTTTTTCTAATCTAATAGAAGTAATACAGACTACTATATTTCATAAACATTAAAAAAAGAACCTGAATAAATTTCCTTGTTTTATGATGTAAAACAGATTGAAATATTTACTAAGGGATAATCAAAACCCGTAAAATATATATATTTTAATAGAGCTTTATTATCAAACTTTTTAGAAGTGATTTAAATGGTATTGAAGTTAATTTTTGGGACTGCTTTCTTTCGAAGATCATCAGTCGAAGAAATTGAACAAACTGAAACCTTAACTAAATTTGCATGGTTTTTTTTAATTATTGAAGCAATTATAATCTTTCTGTCTTCATATTTTGGTCCAGGAACAGGACTAAATCCCCCCTTAAATGAGGTCATTCAAGAAACTTTTTGGGCATTTACAACCACCATAATTCTTTACTTTAGTATCGCAATCATTGGTAATCTCCTTGGAGGTGAAACGTCATTTGGAGAGATTCTAAGGGTTATGGGATTTACAGTTCCAATTACTTGGATGATTGCTTTGATATTTTATTTCCTACCAGACTGGTTTATTTTATGGTTTATACTCATTTTATATCTTATTGCAGTCTCAATTTATGTTTTAATGGTTGCAATTGGAAAAGGTGCTTTCACAGCAATTATTAGCGTCATTTTGGCAGTAATCATCACAATAATTCTAAGTTCCATAATTTTCTATGCTCTCACTTTAATTGTGGCATAAATCCCTACAAAAAGAGAAAGAGAACTTTCAGATGATCTTTAAGCTCTTCTTTCTTTACAATCCTACAGCGTTTCTTGTTTCAGTTGTTTCTTTTTTTGAGGGAAATTATTATTTCTTTTTTGAAAATAATTTTTTTATATTTGTTCTTAGATCTGAACTAGGCATGAAATCAAACTCTAATGTTAGTTCTTCAGAGTAAAGACTTCGGATTAATAAGAATTTTTTATTTTTATACTTAATCACAACTTTACAGAAATAAAACTCGAATATTAATAACAATACAAAACTAGAAGATAAAAGAGCTTACGCCATTTTACTAAAGAGTTTTTACGTAGAACAGAGGAGAGAGAGATTCTAGAAACCTTTACTCTTTATCGCTTTTAAGCAGATTGTGGTGTGTATTAACTCCAGTCACAATTTTATCACTATTTCAAAGAGCTATTGTTTGTTTATCATTGTTAAATATCCATTATTAAAAAAAATTTAAAATTAAACAGTCTTAATCCAATAAAAATTTCATTCAAAGGTTTCTACTTTAAAATAAACAGTATTTAATGTAAGAGAACTATATCCCTTTTGAGAACTCTCACTAATTGCTGTTTAAGTTATATTTCAAGCAGTACAGAAGTATGAAGAAAAGGACGACTCATTGAAACAGATCCAAATTACTCTTATAATATTAAATGATCTCTTAGATGGCTTAATTCTGATAGAAAGTCTAAAATTAGATATTTAGGCTTTTATCAAACCCTTTCCAACTAGAACTTGACCGTTTATAGCATTAAAATAACCCATAACATTTATCTCCCTTTAGCAGAATAAGAGCAAGATTTATAAATATTGAACACACATGTGCAAATTGTGAGCTTATTGAAAAACTCACAGAAACTTTAAAGAGAGAAAAGGTGAAATATCATGGCCAAAAGACCAAAAAGAAAAGCGGGTTTCGCAAGTGCCCGTGTAGAAAAAGTTATACGAGATGCAGGAGCTTTTCGTGTTTCTGCTGACGCTACTTACAGGTTAAATGAGATCTTAACAGAGTATTCGACAAATATAGCAAAGTACGCTATTGAGATTGCCCAGCATTCTGGGCGAAAGACTGTTCAAGAACCAGATATTCGATTAGCCGCAACTAAGTAAGCAAAAAACACTTTTCCTCTTTTTTTCCTTTTTTCTTTTAATGAAGCCAATATTAGAGAGACGAATCCTTAAGCTGATTTTAGTCTGATAAGAAGAGACACAATTTCCTCATAAATTGTGGCAAACTCCTTCATTGATTCTAGATCAATGAATTCATTATTTCCGTGAATATTTCCTCCTTTTGGACCTAAATCAATAACTGGAATATCAGTTGCATAGCGAGCATCTGATGCTCCCTCCTGTTCACAAGCTTCTGAAAACAATGAATGCTTTTCTAATACAGTTGTTGCGATCTTTACAAGGAAGCTATCTTTTGGAGTATGAAAAAACCCTGATGTACCTGGACAAGAAATGACCGCTTCATGAGATAGGCCTTCTAATCTTTGTTTGAAAGCATCAATCAACATTTTCGTTTTTTCCGACGAAATAAAAGCTCTAACGTCGAAATAAACTTCGGTACCTTTCGTGGTGGAGTAAGATATGATATTTGGGTTAACTGTAATCCCAAATTCACTTCGCACCTCTGTAGGTAAGTCTATTAATATTAAACTACGAATTTTCTGAAGAATATTTGTAAGATTTTCATCATAAGAGACTTTAGATTCTACTTCTTTGTCAAGTTGAACTATAGAAGCTTCTATGAAATCAGGTATTACATTTCCTTTTATCCAAGCTCCATTTATTTCTTTGACACGCCAATCTCTATGTAGATGTAGTAATTTAGAGAGTGCCACTACAGAATGTGAATCACATCCTCTAACAAAATATGCACTATGACGATTTTCTTCTCCAATTATGTGTGTATTACAACGTTGTTTTTTTATCAAACCAAAAGAATCTATGTGTTTCGGTGGGAGATTAATTTTCACTCCGAACCCAGCTCGACGTTTATGAACTACTCTTGGACCTCCATCCACATTAATTACAAATTTTGGGGGATTCTTTAAAATATGATCGAAAAAAACCTTTGCACCAGATCTGCCTCCTGATTCTTCATCTAGTGACAAGAAGAAACCGATTTGTTTTAAGAATGGATTTTTCTCTTTACAAGATTTTTCTAGCATAAGTAATGCTGAAACAACTGATCCTTTACAATCTTTTGACCCACGAGCATATCCCAGACCTGATTTTGAGTCAATCCTCAATGTGAAAGGGTCGGATGACCATCCATCACTTACAGGAACTACATCAAGATGACCCATGAAGAGGATATCAATTTTTATCGGATTTTTAGCAAAAAAGATAGACGAGTATCCTTGATCTTCAAATATTTTAACTTCTAATTCTGGATTCCATTTTTTTACTAGTTTTTCTATATAAAATAAGATATCAGGATCAGGACGAATATCCCTTGCAGGATCATTTATTGTCTTAAACTGTATTAATTCTTTGAGAAGAGTCTCAGCTTTCATCTAAACTCTGACTCCTTAAATATTAACCAAACTTACTGAATACGAGCTAAGTATCGTTCTAATCGTTTCTCAATCCGATCAGATACCGCTTCTAGAATGGAATATTCACTTTCAGATCCAATGGCCATTAAAGTCAGATCGAGTGCAGATTTTTGTGCCTCAAAACCCTTCCTGATTAAATTTTTGCTGAAATGAGATTTAGTTGAGGCCCACCAAGTTTGACATGAGTGTTGGGCTTTAGCTACAGCTTTTAAAGCCATTTTTACTTCATATTCTGTCTCATTTTTTCTTGAAAGTAAAAATTCAAGAGTTTCAGACACTAAATCAGAATGAAAATTTAACAGCTCGTGAATACTATTTCCTGGATAAGCCCAAAGAGGAAATGGAATATCTCGATAGAGATCTTCTTCGGAAGTACTCCAACTGCTACTTCGGAACTCTATGATAGGCTGTTTAGGAAGATTTAAAATCTCAGAAACATTTTTTGTCTCTGTAGATTGAAGGATTTGAATTAAAAACTCTTCATAATTGGGATGGTGCTCCCCAAAAGTTTCTAAATCTGTTGCAAACACCAATATTCCATCAGGTTGTACTGTTCTTAACTTAATAAAATGTTCTATGACATTTTGAATTGTTGCATATCTTCTAAAAGATATATTGTTTGAAAAATCACGATTTCTGTTTATAAGAAACAATTTTGGGGCACTCGGATGGATAGGTAATCGTGTAAGCAAAGGAGTAGGAAATGGAGAGTTTGAGCTGACTGAAACCTCTGGAACTATCATATATTCGTATCCTAAGGATTCTATAAGAGTCGCGAGGGTTTCAGAAACAGCAAGTTCAGGTGGCCAGAAACCCCGGGGCTTCCAAACAGAACCAAAAATTCGTGAGTTGATTTTTTGATTCAACTGAATCTGTTTTTTGGCTTCCTTTTGAGATAGAAGCGGTAATATCGGATGATAAGCTCCAGAATCTAAAAATTCAACCTGATTATTACGACCAAGCTCGGCAAATTTCTCGATTACCACTAAATAATCGTCTTCTAACATTTCTGTAAGACTAGCATTGATATTCAAGGTTATTTTAAGTGTGGGATTATTTTGTAAAGCCAGTGCAACAGGTAAATAGCTCTGCTTCACAATACGATCGAGAATTGTCGTTTCTTGAGTTGGAGGTTGATATGCGTGCAATATTGTAACAAAAGGTAGATAACTATCCTCTACTTGCAACTTTCAACACCATCTTTTACCTATAAAAATACTTTTGTTGAATCACTTCTACTAATTTTTGTAGATTTCCTATTGCTTCATAATTTTCAATTAAAAGACCCGATTCTATTGCACCTTTTATCTCATCAGGATCATGAGCGATGAATAAAGCTCTTCTAGGCAATATCCTTAATGCTGAAATAATTGAGGAATACATCTTTTTATCAGGTTTCATTACTCCAATGTCACGTGAGGATACAATTTGATGAAAAAAATTAGACATTCGACCCAAAACCTCCCTAATAATGCTGGAGGGAAGTGCACTGTCCGTTAAAATTCCAATTTTATACCCTAACTCCCACAATTTAGATATTGTCTCAAATGTTAATGGATCAGGGTTTTCCCACCACTTTTCAATTTCATACTTCTCAATCAAAGAAATTTTAATTAAATTGTATTCTGATAAGCTTGTTGAAACACATTCAGAGCTAAAATTAGCACCAAGTGTTCTAACTTTATCATATAAATTGGTGAATTGAGTTTGAAAATCGATCTTAGAATTATTTAAGACATTTGAAACTTCATCCCAAATTTTCAATTTATTATCAGGAATTTTATGAACAAGAATATCACCAGCATCAAAAATTATCCCAGATATGGGTTTTCTAGAACTTACCATTTAAAAGAAACTCATATCACTTGTTAAGAGATGATAAAACGATAGTTTTAGTTAAAAACCACGTGTTAATTCCCACAATCGTCGTCTTCTTTCAGCTCTCTCTTTTTCGATCGCGGCTCTTCGTTCTACATCAGTTTTAGGTGGTTCTTTTTTAGCTAACGTTGGAGTGGGCTTCAATTGAACAGCATGTTTGAATTCTGGCTCAGTTCTTGTTTTTGGTTCTGGTTGAAATTCAGGTTTAGGTTGAAGATCTCTTGATAATTTTGTGTCGAATTTGCTAAAGAAGGCTTCAGTATGTAAATCTTCAGGTTTATAAGCAGGTTTAGTCTGTGGATAGGTTTTTTGTGGTTCTTCACCTTGAATATCTTCTGAAAAAGACTCTTCTGTGGTCTTATCTTCTTCGAGTAACATTTCAAGGGGACTTTTTGTAATGGATTTCCGAAAGAATGAGGCTGTCTCGATATCAGGTTCTAAATCTTCAGTTTGTTCTTGAATCCGGGTTAATTTGGAGATAATGGATTTTTCCTGAATCTTACTATCTTTAGCTATATGAGGGATTGTAGCCTGCTTATCCATAAAATCTTCGTTAGGAGAACTAGGAGTAACTTCAGAATAAGTATGTTCGGATTGTTTTAAGATCTGTATTATTTCAGAAGAATCAGGATCTTGGGGGATTAGTTCCTCCTTGATTTCCAGACTAGAAGAGGGAGTTTCAACCTCTGTAAACGTTGACACACTTACAGGAACTTCTGGTTTCCCATAATCAGGAGAAGGTTCAGAAACCTCAAGTTCCGCAGGAATGGCTTCAATGGTCTCTGGTTCTACAATTTCAGAAGCAGTTTCGGAAATCTCGGACTTCATAGATTCAAGTATAGATCCTAGAGCCTTCTGTTCAGAAATCTTTGAAATTTCAGTCTCAGGATATTTGATTACTGGTTTCGTAAGACCAGTTCCTGCTAATTGACTTAAGATGTTTAGAAAAGCTCTAGCTTCTTCCTCCTCAAATTCTAGACTAAAATCTTTGCTCACAATCTCAATTGTTCTTAATTTATTCTCCCTAGCTATGGCGCGTAAACAGATTTGAGGTCCATCCCGATCCAAACACCAAGTGACTACACATTTATTCCGATATTCAATTTCCAAGAAATTTCAGCTCCTAAATAGGCCTAAATACCTTCTAAAAATTCATTAAATAAAGCAATGAAGTCAGAGATCTCATCATTTTCAAGGGTTAGCCCTTTGTCATCTCTTTCAATAATTAATCTACTAGCTTTATTATCCTGATTAATCATGTGAATTTCAATAGCTGTTCCAGATTTCAGCTTTAATCGTGTGACTGAATCAATTGTTTTTTCAGCAAGTTTCATCTTATTGACACCTATTATCATTTATTCATCCTGTCAAATGAATCATTTTTTCACCGTAAATTATTATCAAAACTTCAGTAAGTATCAAAGGTCCATCTCAAAAAAGTCTCCTTCTTGAGTTACGAGTTTATAGAATTGGTGTGTTTCCTGTATAAAATCACTAGCAATTATTTGAATGTAGCATGTAATCTTTAAAAAGGGATATTAAATATTTTTTCAATTAATTATAATTTTGAGACGCGAATGAAGTCAGATTTCTTAGTTCTGGAATTATTAGAGGTACTTTTTCGTTTGATAATATTACTAAACGACTAATATCAGATTCTTTAACGATTTTATAGCCTGTTAATTTCTCTATCACCTGAGCAAATGAATAAATACGTTTATGAGAAGGCATAGCAGATCTTGGAATCCTTTTCTCAGTGGCACCTACATGAACGACACCTTTCACTTCTATGAAGGATGGGGCCATTACTTCAATCATTTCCGCATATCCTTGAGGTTCTAGGAGATTAAATCCCTCAGCAAGAGTTAAACGAGCAACCGTACGAAAAGGGACACCTTTTCCAATCATGTGTATTGTATCCCAAATCCGTTCTAGAGCTAATTCCTTCTCTAAAGGGCGATGAGTCCGAAAAAAATTCTTTAAACCTGGAGTAGGAAGTGTAACATAAAGTTGAGTGGGAAAATCCTTTGTTTCTAAAATCATATGTAAAGATCTAGGTATAGTTCCATTAGTAACAATGAAGATGGTCATATTTTGCTCTTTTAATTCGCGGATTAACTCTGGGATCCACGGATATAGAAAAGGTTCTCCTGTCAAACTCATCGTAGCGTGTATTGGATTCATTGCCTCCTTATATTTAACAGGAGGAATATATGGTTTGTATCCACAAATAATTCTTCTTTGGCCAGCTAGGATGCCCTTAACAACCTCTTTAGGAGAATCAAAGACTTCATCTAGTTGTAGGGGATCTTTGGAATTATATTCATGAAACATATTTTGTAAACCAATATCAGATTCATGAATACGCCAACAAAATTGACAAGAAAAATTACATATTAATGTGGGGGAGAATTGGACACAACGATGAGATTGAATTCCGTAAAATCGTTTATAACAGAAACGGTCTTCTTTTAAGGCATTATGTGTCCAATTACACTTCTTGACAGAGGTATTCTTTCCAAAAAGTTGATATTTTTGCTTTTTAAGAAGTAACTGCAATTTTTTAGGCGCGAAAGACATGGAAATTCTTCCTTAGAAAGAGTTTAAATTAGTTATTTGAATAAATTGAGGAAATTTTAATTCATTTAAAAGAAAGAAAGGAGAGTAGGGGAATCTAACGGTAGAAATCCAAGAGATCACGCCCACTTCCATCATCATCTCGAGGATTTAATATAATTCTAAAAAGATCCCATACAACCTCGCTAGCACACCTTCCACGATCAGTAAGGGCATAGAGAACTTCAAACTCTTCTCTTCCCTTAAGTTCAAAAATCAGACCTAAATCAAGAAGCATTCTAATTCTAGATTTAACTTTAGATGCTTCAGCTTTATGTTCTATCGAAGTAAAAATCTGTTCAAATGTACGTCCATTAGGATTCAAATGGAGGTACTGCAAGATCAGGAGTGCATATTCCTTTTCTAAGTGCTTAAGAGGATTGATTTCCAATGTTAAAATCTCTTTGAAGGTTTATTTGGAAAGAGGGATAGTTTTGAAAACTTTATTGAATTGATTTCTAATATGAATACTCTTATTACGTTTTAATAAAGATTTTTTGTTTATGTTTTCGGAAGTAAGATCGTTACTGTCGTTCCTTTCTTTCTCCCTGGTGATGTAATTTCAACTGTTCCATCGTGAATTGACGTTATTATTTTGTGTACTATTGATAATCCCAAGCCCGTTGAGGTTGAACCTGGCTCAAAACGTGTGAATGGTTCAAAAACTCGTGTTAAATTCTTCGGATTGAATCCATAGCCATTATCATTTATAGTAATTTTTATGCTTTTAGTTCCTTTAATGCTTTGTTCTTCAGCAAACAACTCAATTCTTCCTTTCTTAGGAGGGGTATATTTTACTGCGTTATCTAAGATATTTTGTATGGCTCTTAACAAGAGCTCACGATTTCCAACCATTTCTAATGATTCTGGAGTGTATATTTGAATTTCTTGATCTTTTTGTATCATTTGAGGTAAAACTGACATTTTTGCGTCATTAATCATTTCGACAAGGTCGAATGTCTCTCTTTCAGCAACAAAATCAGGACGATCATATTGTTCATACTCCATGATACTTTCTACCATTCGAGACAATCTCTTGGAATTCGACACGATCATTTCCAGATGTTTTTTCATCTCTGGTGTTACTTCGCCAATTAATCCATCTCGAATTATTTCAGCAAATCCTTGAATCGCAGCGATAGGAGATTTTAAATCATGACTAACGGTAGAAAGCATTAAGATTTTTTCATTGTACCGCTGTTTGAGATCTCGATAATCAGATAAAGAAATCAAATCAGCAGGAGCACTTTTATCCCCCTTCCCTTCTCTTTCCATAGTCAAGAATGTGGCCAAAGAGGACTCAAGAACACTGTTATGGGTTGATAAAAGAAATAGTTCTTTGTTTAAACGATCAAATTCTAGTGAATTCTTTTCTAGTTCTTCCATAAGAACTTGGATTGGCTGATAGAGGTCTTGTAAGCTGGTAGGAAATCTACCACTACCCTTTTGGGGGTCATAATAAAAATTGGGATGAACTTTAGAGTTTGCTAAGCACAAAAAAGGATAATTAAACGCTAGTTGAGTTACAAGTTTTTTTCCTAAATTTTTTTCAAGAAAGAGAGAGAAAATTGAATAAGAAATCTTATGCTTTGAAATTATTTTTTCTAATGTTGATTCGATGAATTTAACAAAACCTGTTGTTACCTTAATTCTCGTGAAATCAAGAAAGAAGTTTTGACGAGACGATGTTTCAGGGAAATTGACAAGGAATTTATTTATATAAATTAGAAAATCAGTTTTCTTCCATTTCACTGTAACCTTTTTTGGAACCTTGATTATTGTAGCTATAAAGCCATCAACCAAAGAAGAGTGAAGTTTAGGAGAGGAATTAGTAGAATTAGAAAAACTGATTAGATACCGCTGGGTTTCACTTTGAGCCAGTGTTGTATTTAAAAAAGATTCAAATTCATGCTGATTCTTATAAAGACAGAAAACTCTAATTGCATTCCCTATAATTTTCACGGTTTAACCCCACTTCAGCACAAATTTGTTTCCAATTCAAATTAATGAGAAAGCCTTGTTATTAAATGTTTTCTGTTTTGAGTTGTTCTAAAATACTTTTTAATGAAGAGAAATCAAGAAGCTTTTTCAGATCTAGATAAGGATATTTTTTTGTATTAATCTGGATGTATGAATGTATTTTAAAGCATTTCAACTCAGGAGAGAGGATATTTCCCATATCTATTTTTCCTTCAAAAGCTGTTGAGGGAAAAAATCCAGTAATTGAATCAATCCCAACACCAATTATTAATGAATCGGAACTTGGACTTATTCCTGCTGAATAACTCAAAAAGAGAATTCTTGACTGTAGTGTTGGGATAAATACTACTTTCGGGCAATGAAGGTATTTTTTCAAATTAAGAACAGGAATAATCTTTGTTTGATTATAATATTTACCCAACCATAAATCTACATTTTCATTTTTTTTAAATCGGTCATCAAACTCTGCAATACCATCTATCTGAGTAATAAAAACCACAAATTCAGTTGAATTAAACTTAATAACTAAGATTTCTTTTTCATGCTTATTAGCATCAGTTGAAACATCCATTAATGCTTCCCTTTCTATACTGGTTCTAGTCCATAATAATTTACCATATTTTGAGATTAATAAGATTCAGAAAAGGGGGATCAGTCAAATTGATAGGGTTTTCCCAATTGATTGTGATTACTTAATTCTGCTAAGGTTCTTTTGTATCCTTGGGAACCCTCATCTGATGGTATTCCGATAGGAATCAGGCCAATTACAGCCAATCGAGTATCAGTAACGCCGAGAAGACTAGCAACAGCTTCTTGGTCAAAATTTACAATGAAATTACTTCCTAAACTAGTAGAAGTTGCAGCCATCATTAATTGAGAACTTGAAACAATAGCATCAATGATATTAACATCATCTTCCTCGTCAGTAATAACTACGACAGCAAAAATTGCAGCAGCATTCTTAATCCACTCGTAATCCTCTGTATATGACGCGACTTGCTGCTTCAATTCTGAGTCATCAACAATAATGAAAGTGAAATTTTGGACATCAGACAATGAAGGTGCCAATTGAGCACAAGCTAATAACTGTTTAATTTGCTCAGGAGTTAATAATTGATTAGGTTGAAAGTCTTTAAACCGTTTATTTCTAATTATAACCTCAAAAAAATCCATGTTATTTCCTCTACGATGTTAGTTACTCATAATTTGCGAATTAAAACATTATGAGTTTTAAGGGACAACCTCTTAAAAATAGTCTGTATCTTCGTATTATTAAAGATTTACCTAATTGAGAATATGTACTATCCATAATCCGCTCTGTGTCAACTACCCTTTAGATTCTGGTAAACACAGAGCTGAAAAACCCTAAATGGGCTGATTTTTTTGACATCTAGTAAAGACCAATTAAAATTACAATATGAACAAAGAGGAAATCTAATAGAAGAAATTAAAATCATGCGAAAAGAACTTAAAAATGAGCAAAAACTAACAACACGTTTTAGAAAACAACGAGATAAATTCAAAGCAGAACGTCAAGCTCTTTTTGAGAAAACAGCTCCAGAAATAGAATCTCGGGATTCACAAAAAGATTTACTAGAGATGTTGAAGAAACGGAGATCGTTTCTCCGCAGACAGGCTCAACGTACTGATGGACCAATATTCAGAATACTCTCACAGGCAGAATTGGATCAACTCAGCTTAGTAGAATTAAAATTCCATCTTTATGAATTGGAATTTAAACAGCAAACGAGCTCTCTTTCACGGGAAGATGAAGAAATCCTTATTGAGGAGATTCAACGTGTTGAAGATAGGATTGCACTCTTAGAAAAACAGAATGAAGCCATAGTGGCTGACTATTTAGGAAATGTCCCTGAAACGAAAGAGAAAATTGAACAAGAAATCGCTGAAATTGACCGAAAAATCTCTCAAGAAGAGGCCGACAGACGAGAAATTAACGATCGAGTCCAACAAGTGTATGTCCGCATTAAACCGCTCAAGGAGGAAGAAGACAAGGCTCACCAAGAATTTGTCAAACACCTTCAAAGGATCGATGAACTTAAAATCTTGGTTCAAGCTAAACAGGAAGAACTTGATGCTTTAAAAGGAAAGATCGAAAAAGTCAAAAAACTGATTGCAGAGGAAACTCATAAACAAGTCTTTGGGGAAATTGAGGATCGAATTCAGAGATTATTAGAGAAAAAGGAAAAGGGAGAAGAGCTTTCTCCAGAAGAGCAGGAATTCCTCATGGGATATGGTTATGTACCTTTTTGATAAATGGAATTATCCATTGAACTGCGAGAAAGAAATGGTAAGTCTCAAAAAAGGCTGAAACCCATTTGTGTCATGACCCTCATGGGGTAAAAAATGTGAATTTAAAACATTTAAAACACTATGACGAATTCTTTACTTGTGCATATTGTGCCTATTGCGTTAATAACAATGCAGCATGCCCTACATTTCTTTCAATCCATCATGAAATCACAACAGGAAGGGGAAAGATGATCACTGCTCGGAATTTAGCACAAGGATTATTAAGTAAAGATGAAGGACTAAATGCCCTTACTGAAGGTCTATTCCAATGTACATTTTGTGGAGCTTGCGAACAAGAATGCATTGTCGATATTCCTTTAACAGAAGTATATACTGAACTGAAAGGATTGATTCAGGATCGTTTACCTGCTGATACTGAAAAAATATTTAAAAACTTAGAAACTAAATTCAATATTTATGGAATGGATCAAGTAGATCGAAATTTTTGGAATTTTGATGTAGAAGAAACATATGATGAGCTAGTAAATAAACCTGGAGAAGTTGGATATTTCATTGGTTGTGTTGCCTCCTACATGGGTCGAGCTTCAGGAGCCCCAGTAGCAATTCTAAAACTTGTGAGTCACGCAAACGAAAAAATTTCAATTTTTTCTCCGACAGAGAATTGTTGTGGTAATCCCTTTTTATTGGGAGGAAACCACGAGAAAGCAAAGGAACTTGCGCGCCATAATGTAGCTGAAATCGAAAAATTGGGAGTAAAAACACTATTTGTTTCATGTGCTGGCTGTTACCGCGTATTCAGTAAAGAATATCCAAAATTACTAGGTAAAGACCTATCTTTCAAGGTAATAACTCATATAGAATACATTACCGAATTGATTAAAAAGGAGAAATTGAAGCTATTAAGCCTCACACCGATTAAGGTCTCTTACAAAGATCCCTGCGAACTAGGCCGTCATTGTGGTAAGTATGAAATCGCACGAGAACTTATCGCCCTTCTTCCAGGAGTTGAAAATCTTGAATTACCAAACAATCGTGAAAACGCTCTTTGCTGTGGAGCAGGAGGACTGGTCAAGTTAAATTACCCCAATATAGCCAAAGATGTTGCTATAAAGCTTATCCAAGAAATGGAAGAAAGAGGAACAGAATTATGTTTAAATGCCTGCCCATCATGCCAGTTGAATATTGACCAATTTCTTCGAGAACAGCATTCATCAATTCTATCAATTGATATTTCACAATTAGTAAATAGATTATCACAAAACTATATTAATTCTTTAATACTTGATCAATAGAGGATAGGAGCGTTCTCGGTCTTTGAACTCATCTCATTTGAAGATTACAGCCCTCCAGCCAAGATTAAGAATTGATAAACTTGATTATAACCTTGAACAATATTGTACTCTCTTTCATGAATATGCTACTATTATCCAAACAACGGATGTAATATGTTTTCCTGAGTATTGGAATGGAATGAGGAAAGGGAGCTATACTGAGAATTTTCAAATGAAGTCATTAGATTTTTTGACCGAAAAAGCAACCCAACTTTCTGTTTGGGTAATTGGTGGCAGCCATTTGGTAAAAGAAAAAAGCTCATATTTTAACCGTTCACATGTGATTAATCCATCAGGGCGCTTGATTGGAACATATGATAAGCATCATCCTTTTGGATATGAACGAGTTCAAGAAATCACTCCTGGGATAAAAAATCTCACTTGGAAAATCGCAGAGTGGAAAGCAACAATTCAGATATGTAGTGATTTATGGAATACAAAAGATTATTCCTTATTGATCAAGAAAAATCCTGACATAATATTTTCACCAATCCTAACCACTATTCCTAATTCCACTTACACAAATTATGGACGATTCATGTGGTACAATCTCGCAGTAATCCGTGCAAAAGAGGCAGCGGCAGCTGTTATTGTAAGTGATAGTGCAATGCAAGTTATTCGTGATCCTTATTGGTGTGCAGGTGCCAGTTGTATTGCTGATCCATCGTGGCGTTTCACTAATGAAGAACCTTTAGGAAAGAAGATTCTATCATCAATTCCCGATGGAAGTCGTGGAATAGTATCAGGAACTTTAGAACTAAATAGAATACGCCAACAGAGAGAATATCGTAAAGAGATGGGCTTACTCTTGACCTAATTAAGTAAGGGAAAAAAAGAGAAAAAAAGGAGATTTTTCAGACATAAGGAACCGTAAAGCCAAAAATTATTAAGAGAAGCCCAATCAGGATGACTAGCCACATAAATAACCAATTCAGTCCTGACCAACGATTCTTAAACATTCTCCCATCTTCTGTCACAATTTTCCAAACTGATAATATGGGTGTTGGAGATCGGTGGTACCAACCATACGCTCTAACCATTTTACCCTGTAAGCTAGGTACACGAAACAGTGCAAATATCCATGACATAAAACCTAATATGGGACTGTAATCCAATGTAATTAATCCAGTTTTATCTTGAATAACAAGATCTTCGCTTAACCAATAACCTGGTGTTCCCCGACCGACAACACGACCCTCAAAGACTGCTTTCTTCCCTCGCAATGGGGATGCTTCATAATATGAATTCTTTGTCTGATCAGTTAAACAATGAACAACTGTAACAGTCGGATCACTATCCCTTATCTTGGGATATTTCTCATGACGCCTCCATTTCCAAATCAGTGCAAATACAAGAAAAGCCAGTCCTGTACTAATAGAAATCCAATCAAAACCACCATAATCAAATCCTGTAAGGATAATTGTAGTAACACCGAGTAGAGGCAAGATGAAAAAGAGAAGAGGGGCAATATAGGATAAAAAGAGATCGATTAGAAATTCATCCCACAAGCTTTCGGGAAATTTAACCTTACCAATACCTGGGAATTCTGGTCGTAACCCACGTTCCTCCTGCATCTTATTCAGAGATCTAATCCTTTTAGCTGGAAGTGGATGAGTAGAAAAGAGTTCAAGAAAACCTCCCCAAGGGTTTGAAAGATCCCACTGGGCAGCTTTTGCAACAGTTTCTTCATTTAAATCAGATATACCACGACCATATGCGGACATAGCTAAGTTTCGTGCTCCACTGATATCAAAAATACCCAAAGAACGCATACCAGTCATAAAAGCATTTTGTTTAGATGCTTGTTTTCTCGCAGAGGGAGACGCACTTTCATCGCGCATCCGTTCCTGAGTTGATGCGTCCTCCTTTACCATGCCGTAAGCAATTTTTACAAGTGCTCTTGATAATGCCCCTGGATCGCCTGTCGCTTCCCCAGAGAAGCTATCTGCATAGTATTCTCGGACACGTGAAAGAAGAAGGACTAGAAAATGTGAGATATAATAAGCAATCCATGCACCAATTGCTACAACGAGCGCGACAGCGCTAACTTTCGCTGCATCATCATCTCTACTAGCACGAGAGGAGACACGGGCAAAAGTCCACAGACCTTGGTAAAATGAGTAACAGATCAGTGGAATTGCAGCTGCGACCGTCATCCAAATAAAGTCCCGATGAATTATATGTCCACATTCATGAGCAACAACAGCAATTTGCTCTGATTCGTCTAAGTAATTTAAGATGCCTTCAGTAATTGCCAATCGAGCTCGTTTTTTAGTATGACCGTAGGTAAAGGCATTAGGATTATTATCATGAATAATTGCTACCCATTTTAGCGAGAAGTTATGAAGTTCCATTTGTTGGTACAAAAAGTTCCGAATATGGGTAGGTAGTTCATCAACCTGATATTTTGTAGCCTGATATACCCATGAAATTGTGATATCCATAATCCAGGGTGAAATTAAGAATTGAATTCCTACAATAATGAAAGCAAAGATAACTGGTAGAAGAATTATTAAATATTCATACCCTGGAGGGATCAACCCAGCTATTGAGATGAAATAGGCTAATACCATTGCAAGTACAAATACAATCCCCCAAAGAAAGGTTAAAACCCAAAATGATCTGAGATAAAGTCGTGCTGGCATTTTTTTCACCTTTATTTTTGACTTGAACTATTTAGAGTGTATCATCTATTAAGCATTTTGGGTGTGCTAAAATACTTTTAGTTAGCAGAATTCATATATTTGATACAGGCTGTTCATTTTTAATAAGGATAAGGTGATTCTATGCTTCTGGATGTTAAGAATAATTTTCATCCTTTGACTGTTCTCTCAAATGATTTACGAATCAAGTATTAGATGGTAGATTTTTGACCGTATTTAACTAAATTTCTAAGTATTGGAAGTGTAATATTTCTAGATAGATCATTTTGATTCAGTAATATGTAATTGATCTCCTATTAGCCCTTCAATACAACATCATACTCTTTGAATTATGTTTCTATGACCGTTTGTTCATATTCATTAACAAGAAGGATCTTTTCGTATGTTTATTTTAAGGATTTTTTATCTTTTAAACACCAAACTCTTTACTGTGACAGGATAAGTGTCACCATCATGTAAAGGAGCGCCAATATCAATCCAATCTCCTGCCTCTAATGTTAACTCATCTAGGCAGATTAAACTGTCTTGAATCGCTGTATGATTTCGAAATGTTGTTCCAATAATTCTAGCGCCATCCATCTCAAAGAGTAAGATCATCTTTTTCTTTTTAGCAATCGAATTTGGAAGAGCTTCCTCAATAGCTTTTGCGAATTCAATAATTTTTTCGCTAGAGGACATAACAGGACGGATGAAATATAACGCCACTAGATCTTCACCTTCTATAAAATCAAAATTTTTAAATGTCTTTTGAATTTCAGTTTTTACAATTTCACGACTAAAATTTCTAAAAGACACATTGACTGGAAGGACTGGGATATTTAAAAGAGGTAACTTGATATTGTTTGAAACAAAGCAAGTTGAACCTGAGATCGAAAGAGAATAGGCCCCAGCCCCGATAACAGTGGCACGAATTTTATTCATGGATTCAATTATCTTCATATTCAGCTCTTTCATTTGAGTAGTAATTGCTTCCGCCAGATACTTTCCAATATCGTCAAATTCCGACTTGCTTCCATAAATTAACTCGGATACACCTCCTGAGAAAGAATATTCGGCAATAGATGTGAAAAACTCGAGATCCTCAGTGATCATAAGTCGTTTAGACAAATCACTTTTTGCTGAACCTCGCATAACCTCGATAAGAATTTCAGCAAATCTCTTCGCAATAATTTTCACCTCAGCTTCAGAGATGATATCACCTACCTGATAACTAAAACCCAATTCTTCCAACACGAAACGACAAGGGTCATCAATTTTCCAGATCTTGAATTTTTTATTTATTCCTAATAATCGGGCCCCTACACTAATAGCTGCAGTACTAAGGACTTTTCCCTTAGAAATGATAGAAAGCTTGCTAGATCCTCCACCCACGTCAACATTGAGAATCGTACGGGGAGGATTTTGCGAAAGTCCAATAGCACCACTTCCTTTAGCACTAAGAAAAGCTTCAAAATTAGGGCCCGCAGTTGCACTCACAAATTTACCAGCCTCAGTAGCAATCTTATTTACGATCTCAGCTGCATTCTGCTTTTTTGAGGCTTCTCCAGTAACAATAACAGCCCCAGTATCTACCGAAGAGGGGTCAATTCTAGCTTTTTTGAATTCATCGTGTATAAATTTAATTATAGCGTCAATATCAATAGTATTACGATCGAGTAAAGGAGTAAAAATGATGTTTCCTTCATAAATCACTTTTCGACTGATAGGTATGAAACGATTTGACATATTGAAAAAGCCCTGTTCTCGTTTTAGAGTCAGTTTAGAGAAAACAAGGTGGGATGTGGACGAACCTATATCTATCCCTACACTTAAAACTTCTAAGTAATCCACATTCGAATCACTAGAATAGGTATTTCCCATCACATGATCAGCTGAAAATTGGGACTCATCCAAATCAGACTTTAGCTCCTTTCCACTTTCAGCAATTGAAACTTCGGGCTTAGCTTTGATGATAATAATTATCATTTCCTTTTCATGGTGTTTAGGAAGTTCTATCCCATCTGATGAATCTAGGAGTTGAGTCTTAAGATCTGCTGGAATCTCAAATTTTTCTTTACATTCAGTACAAAAGAACATGAGATCCACAGAGGGATCACTCCCTGGGAGGATAGGCTTCCTATTCTCAATTACTTTCACTTCGCCTTTAATTTGACGTTTTGCACTAGCCAACATCGAGTTAAAATTAATCGAAACAGCATCACAAATGAGATCAAACACTTCCCCTGGTTCTAATACCGAGGCCAAGGCAGGTTTAAAAACAACAATCAGACGACGAAGTTTTAAATAATCTGTTATGTCTTCCTCCGCATATTGCATAAGCAGCTTGTCATATTTTTGAATGAATAACTTTGCGAGTTTATCAGCATCGTCTGACATAAATTTCTTAAGAATTGTGTGAACAATGAAAGACGCGCCTGATTTAACACTTTCCACATTAATTCTTACATCCTTAAATAGCTCCATTACAAATAACTCCAAGCAAAATTAAATCATCTATCAAGTAAAATAGTGATAATCGGATCAATCGCTGTTTTATTTAGTTCTATTAGTGTTTCAAATTCAGCTTGACGATCTCTATCGTTTAAATAAGTCCAATTCTGTGGAGTAGCTGGGATCATTTTCTCTATGTTTGCTGATCGCATATTCTTACCATTCGCTTGATTCACTGAGAAACATTCTTGTGTGTGGAAATGATAGCTTCTACCATTTTTAGTATTGGTGGGAGCATTGATAATTTCTTAACTTTTCTTAATCTTTCATTGGTTTTCTGTAAAGGAGTCCCAATGAATTGCCATCCTTCCAATCTTTGTACAATACAATAGACGAGAGAGAGGATCGCGATTAGATATCCTACTAAAAAAGACTCTTCTTCTTCGAGTGATAAAGAACGTGCTGAAAATTCCTGTGGAAGGGCTTCTCTCAGCAATCGTGGAGAGATTTGGCCAAGAGAGGTATGATCACGCAACCCTCGTGCAATTATCTTCATTGTTGGTAGTTTTTGTGAAATTATCTGGCAATAGAGCAGATGACCAGCTTCAGGGGATTGAGGATACAGCTCCATAATTTTTTCTATTTCTGGTTTCAATTGATTAAAAAATTCGATAGTAAATGCTTGTAATTCTTTTGTGATTGTACCTATCTCATCATACAGTGAGAGTAACCCTGTTTGAGAGAAGTCTGTATCAGATGTATCTTCAGATGTTATTAATAATTCCTGTCTCAATACTGACTGGACATAATCCTTCAAACTCTGGAGTCGAACATCGATAGGGAGAGACCCATCCAAAAATCGTTTCATTGTCATTTGTGAATACTTTGTCTCGATGCGCTCAACGAACGTATTAAACCTCTTCCCAGAGCGAAGTCCTTTTTCCGAGGTGAGTGAGCCAACCTTTCTCACTCGTATCCTTGGTTGACTTTGGATGAAAATAATTAGGTCTAACCAGTTGTCTATGGTCTGAGAATGAATGTTTGCTGCCTTTAGACGAGATTTAGGAAAGATATTGTCTTCTTGATTGATGATTTCAAAGATTATATGTGCTCTCTGGAGTATTGACCTACTTTCTCTTCTTTTTGGAGGGATAGAATTCATATAGGACATTATTGTCCCTTGAGGTATAAAAATATTATCTTTCAATAAGATAACATACCATATTTTGTTTGAAATCGAAGGTTTGGTACTTCTCCCTATAGAAGTTTTTTAGATCTAAAATATTCTCCTCTACATCCTCACAAATCCTATATTATTTATCGCTGTCTTTGCAGAATCTTATTTTAATTGTTATTAGTAGTCCTTAATCGGGGTATCCTTGAGGTATATATACTGAACTCTCTGAGGTCATACCGTAATAAATAAATTAAGATTAGAATTCAAAACGATTGAATATCAGAATTCTATCGTTTAAAAATGTACGTGAATAATCATGCCACGCGTGGACTTTCACTGTCACACAAAATATTCTAAATGCTCAAATCTTGAACCAGAGCTAATATTAAAGCTATGCCAAAAAAGAGACATTCAAGGAGTAATGATATGCGATCATAATACCATAAAAGGCGCCATAGCGTTTAAAGATCTTCTTAAATCTCATGAAGAACTGATTTTTATTCCAGGGATTGAAATACTTACAAATAGAGGTGAAGTAATTGGAGCATGGATTGAAGAAGAACTATCAACCTCCTATTTCCCTGATGTTGCCGAAGAAATCAGAGAAAAAGGAGGAATAGTGGTGATACCACATCCTTTTGATCGAATACGTGGAAAAAGGTTTAGGGTGACTGAACAGGATTTGAGCTTCATTGATGCTATTGAGGTTTTTAACTCACGTTGTATATTACCTAGAGCCAATAAAAAGGCTCTTAAACTTGCAGAAAAGTATTCCTTAAAACAGACAGCAGGTTCAGATGCACACTTTGCCCCTGAAGTGGGAAAGGCTTGGATTTCTTATAATGGGTCTACAATGGAAGAATTCCGTCATTCCTTGATAACAGGGAAGATAACAGTGGATGGAAAGCATTCCCCACTTTCCTTACATCTCCATACACTCAATCATCGACTGAAGAGAACCTTTAGAAGATAATACTTCTTTATTGATTACGGGAAAATACCATAAGAAATCGAATGGTTCCGGGATAAAATAGTTCTCCGCAATAAAATAATACCCAGTAGAATGCTTAAGAAACCAAGAATTTTTTCAAAGTAAATTTGTTCATTAAAGATAATAATGGCTCCAATTACAGGTATTAAAACCGATATAGAATTTGTAAGTGGGCTAACAATAGAGAGACGCCCATTATTAAACGCAAACTGCTGAGAAACAATAGCTACAATGTAAGTTAAAGAAAACATTATTGTAATAGAAAATAATAAAGCCAAACTAGTATTTAATGTTAGTAAAACAAGAATTGCTTTTGAAAAAATCGCTCCCATACCATAAAAAACCCCAGCAGATATAGAATAAATGAATTCTTGATTGTGAATTCGTTCAGTAATAACTAGGATCCCTAGTAAAACTACTCCGATTACTATAAGAGGTAACATTGAGAATAAAGGTATTAATTCAATCTCACCAGAGGATTCTCTGGTAACAATTCCTAAGAAAATCATTCCCAAAATGATACTTACAATTCCTAACCATTCACTCCACTTAAGCTGCTCTTTAAAGAAGAGATACGCAAGGATGAAAGTAAAGACAAGGTTTGTGTTGACTAATGGCTTAACAATGGAAAGTTCAAAGTTTTGAAGTGCGATCAGATACACACAAAATCCAAGAATTCCAAGAATGGCTCCAATAAACCATACAGGTGTAGAGACTAACTTCATGAATGTTTGAAAGAATTTTTTCCAGGATTTTTCAATTTTTAACCCACCGATTTTTAAAATACCCTTCTTTGATAAAACAGCTGAGACTCCTCCAAGTATCCCGTATATAGTCATAAGAGTGATTATTATAGCAAATGTTTCAATTTTGAATTGTAATACACTCATTAAAAGATGAACTCCATTACGAAGAAACTTAAAAGATATTTAGAGAGGGAATTAAACTAATAATTATGATTATCCATTCAATAAAAAAGAAAATGATAACAAGATTATGCAATTTTCCTATGTAGATTCCTGGTTTTGCAGCTTGCCATAATGAAGAAGAACTGATCCAAATGTAAAGAAAAATGAAAAAACTTATTGGAATGAGAAAAAGAAGATGCCAAGTTATCTGATGAACCAAAAACGCTAATAAAATAAACAAAGAAGCAATTAAAGCTAAGAAACAGTCAAAAATTATAACAGACCGTTGTTGTAGATAACTCTCCAATCCCCGATATCCAAATTGTTCAGAAATATCTTTATCTTGAATTTTATAACTCAAATAACCAATTGCTAATATGCTGGTAATTCCAAATAGAAAAAAATAAGGGGCCTCTATTAATGGAAGGACTAATGTCCAACCTATAAGAATCCGCAAAAAATGGTTCAAGGGACCAGAAAAAATTACATTGATTATGGTTTCTTTGAGACGAAAGGGAGGAAAACAATATAGAACTTGTAGAATCACCATTATAAGGCCTAGGAAAAATCCCACAATGGAGATACAAGCTAATAAGATAAGACCCAATAGAACATGAACAGTAGCAATGAGTAAAGCCATTTTTTTAGAAATATGTCCAGAAGCAATTGGACGATGCATTTTTGAAGGATGGATTTTATCAAATTCGGCATCAAATACAGAATTAAATGTATAAAGGCCACCCCATAGCAGGGGACCGACTGCAATTCCAGCTGTAATGTATTTTAGAATAATGGAGGGCCCCTGTAGCGACCATACATGGGTAAGAAGAAGACCAAATCCAATTGAAACAAAATTCGAAATCCAACCAAAAGGTCGTATCAGAGTAATGTAATCCTTTAACTCTACCCTTGGAAATTCTAGGGTATTTAATGATTCTAGTGTTTCAATTTGTGAAACAAAAAAAATCATTACTGTCAAGAACAGTTGTGTCTTGATATTTGAGAAATATTGAACGCTATTATGAAATAATACCCTTATAGATCCGAAAATGGGAGAATTTCGCACGAGATCTCACCATCGAGGTTGTCTCATATATTATATTCAAATTTTTGCTTAAGATCATTGAAGGTTTCTTTCAACTGTTTAATAAATGCTATAATGGAAAATCTAGTTTTTTAGGGAAATTTTTCCTCTTTTAAGAATATCTATTTCGATATCTGATTATTGATTTTTACCTTTTTTTCAAAGAAATGTAAAGAAAAATGACTTAAATTAATGAAAAGCAATTAATTCTCCTAAATTTCTAGATTTTAAGCACACTCTTATTAATAAGTAAGTAGAGGTATTTTAATGCAGAAAGGATTAAAAACTCGGGCTCTTCATCAAATTCTTACTTAATTCTTCGAGGTTTGAAAACAATTGGTCTTTGAGTGAAGAAATAATCAGAGGGGGCTTTAAAAATTGCCAGATATCTCGAGAGCCATGAAAAAGTCACTCGCATGTACTTCCCTGGTTTGGAAAGTCACCCACAATATAATATTGATAAAAAGCAGTTGTTCCTTTTGGTGAAATGATGACCTTTTGAGCTAGAGAGTGAGGATAAAATCTATAGTTTTTTGGACCAATAAATTCTAAATTATTCGCTTAACCATGAATCTTGGGGATATTCAATTGTTTATTGAATTGCCATTTATTATGTCTCATTAAAGATCTTGATTATGATCTTAAAGTAGCCACCGGGATTTCTGAATCATTATTACTGCTAAGTGTTGGTATTGAGGATGCTGAGTATCTAAGGAATGATTTAAAAAAAGCGTAAAGATAAGTGAAGTGATTCATAATCTTTACATTTGTAATAAACCAACTAAAGATCCCATACTAATCCCAATGAGCGATACAGCTGCTCCAATATACCCCAAGGCTTTCGCTCCAACAGTTTTTGCATAATATCTAAGATCACGATGAACCTCTATGACAACTGATCTGCCTGTGATTATTCCTCTTTCTGGATCCCCCACAGAAATGTTTAATACATGAGTTCCGAATCTATTTGGTCGAAATTGCAGATTTAATGTATCACCTATTTGCAAAATGGTACTCACAAGTCTTAACACATCAATTGGCTCTGTCGATGATGAGAACTCAAGAATGGTACCATTGGAGGGCAATACCAGATCACTAACATCCAGTAGTAATATCTGTGAGGCATCATCGGGATCTAGAGAGCTCATAGAGGTTTGTGCTTGGATATGGATCTTTCGTTGCAGATTTTTTAAATTCAATACAAATACAGTAATTCTAAAGGGATCTATATTACCAATATGTGTTGTGGGATGACAAATAGATACAAATTCTTCCTTAATTTGAAGATTTTGTAAATCATCGGTAACCAGAACAAAAATACGTTGGATTAATTCAAATATCTGAGGAATCTCATTTTTAACATCATGCATAATAGTTATCAGAGTTTTTAAAGAAATTCCAGAAGTTTTCCCCTCAAAAAATTCAGTTAAATAATTCGGATCAATAATTTCAGTCAATTCTCTTTGGAAAATCTCTCCTGTCATTAATTCGGGCTTCATTTCCTTAAGATAAATCATTAAGAAGATCTTTTCGCGAGCACGTTCTAATCTTGTTTGATTATCCAGATTACTTAAATATCCTTTATTAAAATGTTCGAGAATTGATCTTGACCATTCATCCATGCGAATTCGCGTAATTGGGTCAAGTTGAGTAAAAATAGAGTCCGATAATATATTATCTAAACGTAAAGAGATCGATTTTGGGGAATAGAACTTCATCAAACCACCTGGCTGGAGAGCGGATTTATCAGGAAGACGAAGGAGAATCGAAGCCCCACTTGAAATGGCCAAGAGGCCTATGCTTGCAGTAAACATGAAAATCCTAGCTAACAAGCCAATATTGCTTTGCAAAAATATGGCAGATATGAATGCCAAGAAGCTTATGATAACAGTTCCAGTAATTGAATATGATCCGCGATAAAGTAATTTAATAGATGATTCAATCTCATCAAATCCCTCTACACCCTGAATTAACAGACCTGTACGCTCTATTCTCTTTATCTCTTTGTTAAAATCGGATTCCATTAGATAGCCGTTGAAAGCAAATGGTATTGCTGTTAAAATAAGTATAATGTATACTACTACAGTTAGTAGGAGCTTGGGATCACTCAATTCTATCTCATCGGGAGTAACTGCAATAAAAATGAGTATTACGACTAATAAGATAGGAAATAAACTGAGGAGCCAAACACCAATCTTTCGACAATAATGGTTTATAATTGAAGTAAGATCCATGACAAACATTCCTCAAATATTTTCATCAAAATTTCTCTTTTTTGTTTAAATTTCTTTGCCGAGTGCTAAAGATTTCCCATAGATTCCTGATTTAGGGGAGTAGCATAAGGGAACAATTTCTAGAACAGAGTTTGGAGCTACCTGAGGATCAACATGCACTGCTTGCACTTCGCTGATAAAAATTGTATGAGTTCCCATTTCAGGAAGAGTTTTTACGACTTTACATTCAATATTAATAGGACATTCTTTAATTAAAGGTGCTGAAACCTTTGTTGCCCTTTCAGGGGAGAAACCACATGCTTTCCACTTATTTATCTCTCTTCCTGTCTTTTTCCCACATAGTTTAACGCTCTCTAGCTGTTCTGATGTTGGAATATTTATAACAAATTCCCCATTGTCAGATATCAACTCATGACTAAATCTTGTTGGCCGAATGGATACAGAAATCAATGGTGGATGAGAACATACAACACCTGTCCATGCAATTGTTATAATGTTCTTATTTTCCATTTCTCGGTCAATACAGGAGACTAAAACAACTGGAGAAGGAAACCAAGAGACTGTTGGCTCAATGATCTCTTTTTTTCGATTCATTTTCATTCCGTACCTTCGAAATAAAGGAAAAATGTTTCAAAACTATAAATGATATTGTTACCAGTAGATATTTTAGGTTATCATTACTTTATAATATGTTATTCCTATTACATCATAGATGATTCAAATAGGTGTATCTCGCAAAAGTCATTAGTCTTTGCTAGCTAGAGGACGAAACAAAATAGGTAGAACATTAAAAAAGCCTCATGGGTGATTAGAATAAGCAACAAGTATATTATTGTAACAGGAGGAGTCATGAGCGGATTAGGAAAAGGATTATTAGCTGCATCTCTCGCAAAACTCCTAAGTAGTTCTGGTTACTCTGTGGCGCCAATTAAATTTGACGGATATCTCAACGTCGACGCAGGAACGATCAATCCTTTCAAACATGGAGAGGTATTTGTTCTTGATGATGGAACAGAAACTGACATGGATCTTGGAACATATGAAAGATTTCTTAATATTTCACTTGATTCTTGGTCTTCTTTAACAGGAGGTCAAATATTTCAAAACATTATTGAAAAAGAAAGACAAGGAGAATACCTAGGCCAAGATATTCAGTTCATTCCACATGTAACAAACGAAATAATTTCGTGGATACGCCAAAAAGATGAAAGTGTGGATGTTACACTTGTTGAAGTTGGAGGAACTGTCGGAGATATTGAGAATGCATATTTTATTGAAGCTCTACGACAACTAGCGTTATCACAAGATCGATCTGATGTTTGTTGGGTACATGTGACACTGATCCCATTTTTAAAAGTAGTGGGAGAACAGAAGACAAAACCCACACAAGCAAGTGTAAAAACCCTGCAAGGAATGGGAATACAGCCTGATATTCTCCTTTGTCGCTCAGAAAAACCTTTAAATCCAGATGTACGCCAAAAAGTTGCTATGTTCTGCAATGTCTCCGTATCCAACGTCATTAGTGGACACGATGTCCAGGTAATCTATGAGTACCCTTTTCAATTGTTAGAAGAAGAAATTCTGGCAAGTGTATTCAAGAAATTACAAATGGGTCCTAAAAAATTACCTTCTCTTTCAGCATGGAGTGATCTCTTAGATAAAATCAGAAATCCAATAGGGGAAGTGATTATTGGTGTTGGTGGAAAATACACGGCACTCGGAGATGCTTATGTCTCAATTGTTAAAGCACTGACTCACGCTGGAGCTCATCTAGGTGTAAAAGTAACTCCAGTATTCATCGAAACAACAGAAATTACTAATAAGGACCTGAATCACCATGTCGAGTCTTGCGATGGAATTATTATTCCTGGAGGTTTTGGATATCGGGGTATCGAGGGGAAGATATCACTGATCTCAAAATTACGGGAAAATAAATTACCATTCTTAGGAATTTGTCTAGGACTGCAATGTGCTGTTATTGAGTTTGCTAGAAATGTCTGTGGCCTGGAAAACGCCAACTCTACGGAATTTGATCCCGAGACACCTTACCCTGTGATTGATCTCTTACCTTCGCAGCGTACTGTTTATCTCAAAGGTGGGACGATGAGGCTTGGACTATATCCTGTGATAATTAAAGAAAAAACCCGAGTACACGCCATATATGGGAAAAATGAGATAAAAGAGCGTTTTCGACACCGTTATGAAATCAATCCTGAATATATGCCCCAGATAGCTGCAAAAGGATTTACATTCTCTGGAATATCTTCTGATAATTCTGTAGTTCATATTGGAGAACTGACAGATCATCCATTTTTTGTAGGAACACAATTTCATCCAGAGTTTTTATCGCGTTTTGAACAACCTGCTCCACTTTTCAAGGCATTTGTAAAGATCTGCTTAGAATATCAAAAAAGAAAAAAAGAGTAAGATGGTAATTTCACTCATCTTCTGATCTAAGAGGTTCTGGTTCAGGTTTCAATTCGAATTCAGGCTTCGACTCAGGTTCTTTAGGAAGTGCTTCACCCTCTTCATCAACTAATGTAACATCAGTAATTCCGAATCCAACCTCTACATCCTCGATAATCCTTTGATAAAATTTCCCATAGAAAAATATGTTGTAGAATAGAGAAACAAGAATTACGATCAGGGAAACATGAATCAGACAAAAAATGACAAGGCCTAAAATCAAATTACCTCTTTCCTGTGGACTATTGAGAACGTCTGCTCCTATGAAAACCAAGGAACCAATAGTAATAAAACCACCAGTTAAATTGGCAACCCTCGTACCTACAAGCCAATTAAGTTTTGATGCGGAATTGTATGCTTTTAATCTGGCATCGATTAGCATCCATGAGAGGGGATAGATCAAAGTGAATATTAAAGGTACAAGTATGAATAATACTAACGTTCTAAGTAAAAATATTATTGGATCCTCTGGATTTAGTATTTTTCCAGGATCATTACTTGTGAAGAGGTTTGCTAATAATTGAAACAAGAAGGCAGAAACAGAAACCCAAGCAAGAACTAAAGCAATATATTTGTTCAAAATATGAGGCATTGATATTTTCCTTTTCTCTACAGGAATATATTCAAGGTAATGAATGTCTCCTCTAGTAAAAAATAATTTCAAAAGCTTATTATCTACTAAATAGTGGGCTGCCCTAGGTGTAATTTTAAAACCTAAAAGAAACCATAAATATATAATCATGAACGCTATTAGCAATCCTATAGGGATGCTGAGAAGATTCATTTTCATTAGATCGATTGCGGGATCTGCGTTGGGATCAACTCCAGTATGAATAAGAAACCATAACGAAATCAAGATTAATACTATTGTAATGATTATTCCTGAGACTGCAAATTTAAATTCAGGATGTCTAAGTGTACGGAACATTTCTTTCAAAGTTTCCTTCATATATCCCCCCAAACGTTTCATTTTGGTTTCAGGTGGCTGATTCAGTGTATCAGCTGACGTTTCATTTAATTCTTTAGACATAGTTGAGCTCTCTTCCATATTTAAGCTTCCTATTATTGTTTGTGTTATTAATCAAGGCAATTTTCCAGATGTACAGTTTTGATTCATAAATAATTTTCTTAGAGAAAGAATAACTTAGGTGTTATCTTAGATAATTTTACCCCAATTGATAATTTACGTTTTTTTGAGAACTATTAATGTTTTCGTTTTCCCCAATCAATGCTTGTCCAATCAGGTTTTTTCTCTTGTGAAAGTATATTCTCTGATTTTTCTTGAACTCCTCTCTCTTCATTACCATGTTCAGTCAACTGATCCTTTATTTTCTCCTGTACATCATTAAGTGAGTTCTCTAATGCACTAGCATCTATTCCAAAAGAATTTAGTTCTGGTATAATGACTTCTCGTATTTGTTGATTTACTGTTGTCAAATACTCCGAAATCTTCACCAAGTGCTCTATATCAGTAGTAGTAATGGTTTTGGAACCAGATGTAAGAATTTCCTTTCTGATTTGTTCTGATTCAATACCATTTGAAATTGATTCTGGTACAGTTTGCTTCTCTTCCAAATCTTCTGGAGCAAAGACTATAGTAGAAGAAGAATCTGTTTCCTCAACAACTGGAACTATTTCGCTTTCTGTAACAAATGTTGTTTCAAAAATTTCGATAGAATGAGCTACTGTGACAATTTTATCTGGTTTTTGTTGCCAAAGGATTCCCCGAATAGGATCAGTATGCTGACACACCTCTTGAACGTTAATAATATGATACCCATCCATCTGCATAAGATATAACCTGTTTTTAGCTGCAAATAAAAGAAGAGTATTATCCACGACTTTGATTCGCTGGATAGGAGCATTTACATTATAGCTATTAATTTTCCGATTAGATATTTTCTCCCAAAGAGTCAAATCACCGTTTTCGTGACCTGATACATTATAATCAAATTCCAATGTTGTCCCAATTGATTTTACTGGCGATTTAGTCTCAATCGAACTAATTAATTTTCCATTACGCTTCCAAAATTTAATGAGTCCATCATCACTACCTGAAATGATGACTTCATCGTTCATGAAGAAAACAGAACTTATAAAATCATCATGAGCAGCCCAGTTTGTTTGCCTTTTTCCCTCAGAAGTGAAAACATGCAAAGTGTTGTCTCCACTACATGCTGCAACAAAAATGTCCTCAGATGGAGATTTTGCTAAAGCTGTGACTAGAGGGACTTTTTTGATCCTTTTGACTTCCGATTGGTTTGTAAGATCCCAAATACTAATAGTATCATCAAAACTTCCCGCGATGACAAAATTTTTTGAACGAAGGAATAAAACAGAGGAGACCGTTTCATTGTGTTTAGCTAATATCTGATCCTGACCTGTTGAATAGTTTAATTGATGTACTTGATTATCTCCTGAGGCAAAAATAATATTACTTTTTCCCAAGAAAGACACAAACTCGGCAGTATGAGAGTGACCACTAATCTGGGAAATTGGTTCTCCTGTGAGGGAGAAAATAGAGATATTATGCTCACCAGTTCCCTTAATAATTTTCGAGTCCAAAGTAATAACTGTGTTACACCCCGATAGGCTGTGATCATGGCTTAAGATCTCTCCGGTGTTTGTATTAACTAGAAGCATCTTTCTTTCACCAGTAACTACCGCTATTCCAGCTTGAGCCCGATAGTCAACAGAAATAGGAGTGAATTCTATTTTAAATCCAAATTGTGGGTTAAAATCTAGATCTAGGAATTTTCCAGTACCATCTTCAGATACAGTTACAATTCTCTCCCCATCTCTACATATTGAAGTGATAAGCCCATCGTGTACAGGAATCTCTTGCTCAATACTTCTTTTTACGCTATTGATTAGAACTACATTGCCATTTCTTTTGGGAATGCACAAAACATCATCATCCACCCAAATTAGAGAATTACCTGAAACATTTTCTACAAAAATTCGCGGACTTAGTTTTTGGGAGGCATGGTGATAAATATAAACCTCATCATTGAACGTAACTAAAGCAGTTTTTGTACCACTCTGATTTGTTCCCAGAATATTCCGAAAAGCTAGTCCACTCCCAATTTCATTCATCTGTTCCTCAATTAGATTGTAAAGAAAACATTTAGAGGAGTCTGCGAGAACTACAATGATTTTACTGTCATCAGGAGTTATTGAAAGACCTTCAATAGCCTCAGAGAAAAAAAATAGAACCTTTTTCTGTTTCAGATCCTCCCAAATTCTAACTGTTCCATCAAAAGAGCTTGAAGCAAATCTTGGGGAACTATGAAACGATGCAACTCGCATAACAGAGAATAGATGGCCTTCCTTTCCAGGAAAAAGCAGTTTTATCTGGGGGGACAGATCTCCATACATTTTTTTCCCTCTATAAACGGGATTATTTATCCATAGATTAAAACATTTTTAATTAAATGTATTCTCTTGCTCTCAATTTTTATTGAATTTTAATGTTTGTTACCAGTGGTATGTCTGAAAAGAATTTTTGGTAATTCTATCAACTCTGTGATTCTAGGGCAGCTTACATCGGGTTGAAAAGGCCGTCCATGCATTCCAGAAGGACCTTTGTCAAATAGAATAGCAAATATTTTTAATTTTTGGGCGGGAAGAACATCACTTTGGTACTCATCACCAATATAAACAGTTTCTTTGGGTTTAACTTCAGGAAAATCATCTAGGGCAGCACTAAAAATATCTAAATCTGGTTTATTAGCTCCAATGTCCTCTGAAAGAGTAATTGAATCAAAAAAGTCATATATTTTAAAATCTTGCAAAATTTCCAGTAAGGAATCATCCCAGTTCGAAATAATCCCTAGTTGGTATTTTGTTTTCAATAACTGAAGTACCTGAATTGCATCATTTTCCAGTACAAATCTAGAAGAATCAAATACAATCTCTTCAGCGATTTTTCTTTCAATTTTATTTATTTCTTTTCTACTAGTTATTCCTAAGTGACCATAAAAAACATTTTGATATTTCCGCTGATCCAAATCGGAGAATAATCCTCCCGGTATCTTTCGTGTAAGAACCCATGACTCCGCTTTTCTGAATGCTTGATAGGTATCTTCAGAGGATATCTTTTTATCAAGAATTTCAGAGATTTTTTCCGAATAAAGTATAGGTAAGGTTGTACCTTTTAATTGAAGGAGTGTTCCTCCAGCATTAAAAAAAATAACTTGAAAGTGAACCATTAGTGACCCAATAACCGCAATAATTCTCTGACAATATTCACAAAACGATAAGCTTAAAAATCTAGGGATCATTCTAATATATGAAGTATCACAAACAGCCAATTCTCAAAACTAATGTAGATTCTGTGATACGAATGACTTAGATCTAAATTTATAAAACACAACTGGTTTAACGTTTCCAGACTAAATCAGATGTAATTTGTAAAAAAGCGAAAAGAACTATGAATAAGTTAAGATTTGTAAATCGTTGATAGAGTAATAGGTTATCCCTCGCTTTGACACATTATAGCGTAGGTTTCCATAATATAACTTATGGGAAAACAGAAAAAAGACTCTAAGACGTTTCCCTGAACTGATTAGGGAAATACAAAGGACTCAAATCGAGACAGCGATCATAGAAAATAGTCTCGATATTGACAACAGGTGACCTCAATGACAGCTCACTCAAGAAGAAACAAACGTGGTCGCACGGAAATTGATATAGCGACTAAGTATTTCGAGGAAGAAGAAGCAAAAACTAAGGCAATCATGGAGAAGAAAAAGCGGCATTATGCCCCTGGTTCACTCGATAAATCCTTAGTTGATATAAAATCCTCAATAGATACCCAAGCAGAGAAGAAAAAGAAAAAATATCCTAAGAAAAAAACTAAACGATTATACTCAACCAATTTACACTCCTATTCATCAAAAAAGAATGTAGTAAAGAAACAAAAAAGAAGAACTATTATAAGAAAAAGTAGGAAAAAAAGACCAAAACGGGCAAGAACTCAATATTTCCAGAGGTATAATGTCTAAAAGAATTGAATCAAGTTAAAGAGAGACTTATTACAAACTAGGGTTTTTTTCTTCTCTTTTTTTTACTGTAGAAGGACGATTTTCTTCCTTTGTAAGCTCTAGATGCTTTAGCTCGATATTTGCTTGTTTTGCTGCTTCAATAATCCTTCTATCACGGTAAAACTCTCCAAATATTACTTTAATTATCCCTGCATTAGCGAGTAATTTAAAACATGTCCAACAAGGAGAAGCAGTAATATATATTTCAGATTGATCTACATTAATCCCATTTTTAGCTGCTTGGGCTATAGCATTTGCTTCAGCATGTACCGTACGAACACAATGTTTATTTTCCATCATGTGACCTATATCATCACAATGAGGAAGTTTCCGAATCGAGCCATTATAACCTGTTGAAAGAATAGTCTTATCACGTACAATGACCGCACCAATATGTTTTCGATCACAGGTAGATCGTGTGGCTACTTGCTGGGCAATTTTCATGAAATAACGTTCCCAAGAAGTACGATTATCAGGCTTCATTATAAGAAAGAAAAAATCTTAGATGATTTTTGAAATTATCTATAAGTAATCAGAAACCGCCCGATCTTACTTTTATAATACAAATGGATCATATATCAATAAGAGAAGAGATGAAAACAAAATTGCCAAGACGAAAATATAAAACAAAGTGGCACCGATATGGTACAACAGCAGGAGTACTTTTCGTAGCTATTGGAGGTGTCATCATGATTTTTTTAGGAATTATTGCTTTTTTTGATCAAACTGAACTAGAAATTCTTTTCCTGTCCAATTTTTTTACCATTCCTTCAGAATTTGACTTTTTATGGAGCATATTAACGCTTGTATGTGGAGGAGGAATTCTTTTCGTAACCATCCAGCAAAAACCCCATGATAAGGAGACTGTAATATGGATGATAGTGTCTGCATTACTAGCAATCATAGGGGGAACGCTAGGTGGATTAATTACTTTTGGAGGTGTATTAATCTATTTATTACTTTATATTTTGTAATAGTATGACGATATTCAAATGTTCTGGAATTTAAAACGATGGTAAAGCTAATCATTGGGGTAGTTGGTAACAGAAATTCAGGTAAGACAACTACAACTTCAAATATAACAGACACTTTAGTTATTAAAGGATTTAAGGTAGCAATAATTAAATTTCTGAGGCATAAATTTGATCTTGACCCTACTCATAAAGATTCAGCTCTATTAAGAAAGACAAAAGCTACTACTATCATATCAACCAGTCCACATGAAATAGTATTGTTCCAAAATACTGATAAACAAACCGATCTGCAGACTCTCATTTATTATCTGCCACCAGATACTAACGTCATTATTTGCGAAAGCTACCCTTCAAAATTCCCTAGAATTCCGTTAATTTTTGTTTGTAGAAATACTGAAGACTTCTTTGAAACAAAAGAACGTTACAATAATCAAAAACCTCTTTTCATAACTGGATTCATCTCAAACCAAAATATTGACGCTCTTGAGGGGATTCCTGTCCTTTCAAATAAAATAAACCAAATTGAGAAAGCTATCGAATTAATAATGCAGATCTATGAACCTCTCAATCGAACTCATAAAAAAAATCTTGTGTGAAATTCTTCTTCATTATTCAGGACTCGCTGTAGAACACCTGGCTTTGTTAGGTTTAGTAGAATTATATCATGAAAACCGCTATCTAGTAAGTTCTTGATCTCAGTTAGCTTACCACTCATCTGTCCTGAGGCATCTCCACTCGATAATTTTTTTATTATTGATTTAATTTCATTTCGAGAGATTTTAGGGATTAAACGAGATCTAGAGTCCATCTTTGGGTCTAAAGTGAAAATTCCATCAACATCCGATCCATATACAATTTTTTTTGGTTTAAATTTTCTTGCTAAATCTGCTAGTATCTGATCTCCCGAAAGAACGCTGTATCCCATTGTCACATCTGGAACCATGTCTCCTGAAATCACTGGTACTAATCCTGAGGCTAAGAACTTTTCTATGTTTTCTGTATTCGCCCTAATTATTCGCATCTTATCTGATTCGTACATACTGGAGGCATAGGCTTGAAATACAGGCACTTCATACTTCAAGAAGGCCTCTAAGATAGATTGTCTTAGATAATTAACTATAATTTGTGCTTCTAATAACCCAAGATGTTGTTTAAGCTCTCCAGTATTACCTTTATGCAATTTATGCTTCAATACTGTGTAATGGCCTGGAGTTCCGACTCCTGTCAAAATGATCATATTTTTGTTGGAGGGATAAATTGCACGGATCTCAGCAGCAATCTGATCTATGTTTTTTGAATTAATATTAACAGCTGCCTTAATATCCTCTTGATTGTGAGTTTTTAATGCCTTCTGTAACAATATTTTATTTGAAAAACAAGATCCCCCTATTTTTAATATTAAATCTATGTCCATAAAAACTCAACACATCTTTAATACTTCTTTTGTTCTCAATCATCATCATTTTATATAATAGTAGTCTAGACCAAACAGGAAGGAAGATCATCCCTAAATTCATATTTTTTAGTAATTTATACCTCAAATGAGATTCAAAGAAACTAGGTCGATATTAATGGTGAATAAACCGAAAAATTCGGAGATTAAGAAATTAGTGGATCAAATATTATATCATAAGAAAAAATACTATGATGCGGAACCAGAGATTTCAGATGAAGCTTATGATGCCTTGGAAGAGAAATTACGTCAAATAGATCCTCTGAATCCTGTTCTCCACATAGTTGGATCACCAGAAGGTGGGAAGATCACACATAGAACCCCAATGCTTTCCTGCCAAAAGGCAAATGATATCGATGAAGTGGTCAAATGGAGTCAAGGACTTGATCTTTATGCTGGCTATAAGATTGATGGTTTTTCTTTATCACTTATTTATGAAAATGGGCTCTTAATCCAAGCTGCAACGCGAGGGAATGGTGTTATGGGAGATGATGTAACTTTATCTGTCTTTAAAATTACAGCAATTCCCAAGCTAATTCCTCAAACTTCAGTTGTCAATATTCGTGGTGAACTTTTTATGTCAATCTCTGAATTTAACCGTATTAAATCAACAGAAGGAATTGATTATAGTAGTCCTCGAAACTTAGCTGTTGGTACTGTTAAACAAAAAGATCTTGGCTTCTTAGACAAAAGATCATTACATTTCAAAGCTTTTGAACTACTTGGAGTAAATGAAACTGGTTCACTGGAAGTCCATGGAGAAATTTTACGCTCTTGGGGATTTGATACAACAGAGTTTGAACTATTAGAATCCCCCACCAGGCATGATATAGAAACTTTATTTCAACAGGTGGAACACGACCGTCAAAATTTAGATTTTGAGATTGATGGATTGATATTCAAATATAATGATGCAAGCCAACGAGTTTCTGCAGGAAGTACTGAACACCATCCTAAATGGATGATTGCTTTAAAATTTGCAAGTCAGGGAGACATCTCTGTTGTCCAAGATATCACTTGGCAGGTTGGCCGTACAGGTATCCTTACTCCTGTAGCAGAATTAGAACCAGTTGACGTAATGGGTGCCGTTATTAGGCGAGCTACACTACATAATGCTGAATTTTTGGAAGTCTTAGGGGTAGCTGAAGGAGATACAGTCATGGTTATTCGATCTGGTGATGTTATCCCTAAGATAACTGAATTGATATCCAAGGGGAAGAATGAAATTATTTTTCCTAGTGATTGTCCATCCTGTGGCTCAAAACTAATTCGGCAAGGAGTCAATTTGATATGTACTGGATCTATTTGTCGTGATCGTGATATCCAGAGTATTCGTCATTGGATAAGAATAACAGAGATTGAAGGATTAGGCCCGAAAAATATCGCAAAACTCTATGATGAAGGTCTTATTAGACATTTTGCGGATTTATACGACGCGAAGTTAACTGAAAGGATTCTAGTAAATCACTTAGGGAAAAATGGGTCAAAAATTTTCAAGAGTATACAAGAAAAGAAAACTCTACCTTTCCATATATTTCTAGCTGGATTAGGTATTGAATCTCTTGGTATGGGTATGGCGAAGACATTAGCTAAACACTTTAAAACCTATAATGATTTAAAAAGCACAACTGTAAGACAATTAACTCTCCTTGAAGGTATCTCCGATCTCACAGCCAATTATATTTACACTGGTCTTAAAGATCCCTCTTTAGGAGATCAACTTCTAGCAAAAGGAGTTGAAATCATATATAAAAAAAGGGTAAAACCAATCGTACGAAGGGGAAGAACAAATGGGTTAGATCAATTTCTTCCTTCCAATAAAGGAGCCCAAATAACCATTGATCAAGATGTAGATGTGAAAAAAACTATCTATGTTACTGGGAAAATCGAAGGCATACCAAAAAAAGATTTAAAGAGAGTAATTGAGCAACAGGGCTATGAATGGGCATCAATTTCAAAAAAACTTGACTTACTGGTAATTGGGGAAAAACCAGGAGAATCTAAATTAGAAAAAGCTAGAAAATATGGGGTGACAATTAAAACTTGGAAAGAATTTAGTAAAGAGCTTTCAAGATGAGAATATGAATAAATTCTTTCTTTATGTTAATACTCAGCTACCAAAATTAATTTTTAAATAAAGGAAATGAATTACGCGGTTTCACACTCAAGATTGGTGTATTTTATTGTATTCGATTATAGTATACCTTTATCAGATGACCCCTCTAGCGTTGATATTTAATTTACCAATTTTTTTCATTATTTTAAGAAAAAAATACCTTACTTTCCCAGGAGGAATAACAGCTGCAGCAGTACTTGGTCTTTCATTATTCATAATTCAACCGTTTTTTTGGATTGTGCTTTGTATATTTTTCTTTAGTTCGTCAATATTGTCCAAAGTCAAAACAAACGAGAAGTCTGATACAGTAATGGAGTTTGCGAAGGGATCATCTCAACGTGATGCGCTGCAAGTAGTGGCGAATAGTCTTGTGCCCTTTTTATTTGCAATTGGTTATGGGGTAACTGAATTCCTGCCAAAATTGATAGATTCCAATGTTACTCAGCATAATCCACTTAACCCTTTTTTCATTGGGGTATTTGTCGCATTTGCAGTTCATACTGCCGATACATGGGCAACAGAAATTGGTATTCTATCAAAAAGATCTCCTAGATTGATTACTAATTTACACAAAATAGTCGCTCGAGGAACAAGCGGTGGGATCACTATCGACGGTTGTGCAGCATCTATATTTGGTGCTGGGCTAGTAGCGATAGTCTATTTAGCTATCGTTATTTTAGCTTTTCCTAATGTCATAATTAATGGACGAGTAATTATGATTATTTGCATAATTGCCATTGGTGGTTTTTTAGGGTCAATAATCGACTCAATTGAGGGTGCGTCTATTCAAGGAATTTATTACTGCAATTATTGTGAGAAAGAAACAGAAACAAACCCTCATAAACGATGTGGGAATGAAACATTACTATCCCGAGGATTCGCATTGATTAACAACGATTTAGTTAATATGAGTTCTGCACTAGTTATGACTATATGCATTTACTTAATTACTTTTACACTCTGAAAAATCAGCAGTTTGCGTACCGTTACGTTTAATAAGCACAAGAGTAAATATCGAATCATATTTCTATAATAGAAGAATTGTCTTAAGAAAAAGTATTTCCAATAGAAAATTATGGTGATTGATTATGTTTGAAGCTGAATCAGACGATATGCGTACGATCAAGGCTTTACCTCTATGGCAAGCCTTTTTAGCAGCAGTGATTGCACCTATTATTATTGCATTAGTTTTTGCTATCCTAGGTGCACAAAAGAATGCACTACTACTCCAAATAGAATTAATAGTTGTAGCAATAGCCTTTTGTCTTACAGGAATACTTGCTCGTTCGAAATTATTGGGTCTATTAAGTATATTTGCTGCACCTATCTCATGGGTTGTTCTATTCTTTGCTTCTACGTTCACTGGTGGTTGGTTCGTGAATCCTTATGGTTTACTTTCAGAGCTAGCAGGACCACTTGGATCAATCGCTAAAAGTAACATAGTTGAAGAATCAAGTGCTGAGTTGATGAATGCAGTCATACAAATCGCTATCATTGTAGACCTAATTATACTAGAGTTTATGGCCTTATTTTTAGGATTCTTTCTCTCAACCTTGGCAACAGGCATCTGGACTAAAAAAGGTAATCTCTCTATCCTTTCAGTCATTGTTAAACCTATTGCAGCCATCTTCATGATTCTAATTTTAATTACTGTTCCATTTATTTATCATGGTATTGCGAACTTTACTGATGGTGGAATTTCATTAGCCGCTGGCGCAGCAGAGTTTTACAGTGTTTTTGGTGGTGAATTAGGAAACGGAGCTGGTGCTCAAACTGGGAGTGTACCGATCAATTTGAACGATCCAGAAAAAATTCAAGAATTATCGGATGCAGCTGAACGTGCAGCAAAATGGTTTTCCCGATCAGCCTATAAATTCGATCATGTCCAAGGGAATTTTTATATTAAAGCACTTTTGCAACTCCTGCCTGAAGAAATGGGAGGTATAAACATGCAGAAAGTCGACATCCTTCTTGACATTTCAGATATCTTGGCACTTGTTTCCGCAGATATCCCCAATCTTTTACTTGGATATTATTGTTTGACTGATGGATTCAATCGTACTTTCACCGTATTAGGAGAATCCGACATAGGAAGTGGCACTGGAGCATCTATTGTCAAGACCGAAGCCACCTATAATCCTAACTTTAATTATGGATTGGAGAATATCTCATCTGCTATAAATTATTTCAATGTTTCAAGGGAAGGGGTACTTGAGGCACTAGACAAAGCTATAGATATCGTAAGTGAGGTGTTTGTTGGTGAAGGAGGGGAATTAGAATTTGTTATTGAAATTGTAGAAGAAGCTCGTGCAGGATATGGGATCATACTAAGAGTGGCTGAAGGTGCCATTGACTTCTTAAATGCCACTTATGAAACAACCCTTGCGATAGAGGACTTAGGAGACAGTGATTTTGAAGGCGCAAATAATTGGATGGGAAACGCAGCTATTGATCTAGTAGAAGCCAATACTACTCTCCGAGCTATAGACATATCAGAGCTTGACGAAGAATCAGTTTTACCTTTTTATGGAACAGTAAAAATACTCTCAGATATGACAGAACTACTCGCATATTTTGCAAAAGCAGCAACCAATGGAACAGAGTGCTATATGGAAATTGAAGATGTTCTTGAAGAGTTAACTTCAATTAATTTTGCTGATGAAGATTTAGAAACTATTAGTGCTGACTTAGGAGACCTTACGACTCAAGTAAGCGAGACGCGTATTATTTTTAACGCTGCCCAGTACAACATTGGTAAAGCAAGAGAATTAAGTCTTAGTTACGCTTCAGAAGAGAATAGCTATGGAGATATCATTGATGGTTCTCTAAAACCCATGCTAATCGACTTTAGTAATATGCTTAGTCAATTTTACACAAATGTCTCAGAGATAGATAACCTACTTACAGCATTAGATTATACCCTTGCATCAGCCTATTCATTCACTGAAGGATTAAATTTGTTCAACTCGACTTACAATGCAATCAGAGCTAATGCAGGCCCAAATGGCACTGAATTTTTCCTTAATTTTGCTGGAAATGACTCTATCGAGAAAACGAAAGAATTTATGGATTATGCAATCGATAATGCTAGCGCTGGTTATTATAAGATTGAAGAAACAACGGTTCTCTCAGCTACTCTTACAACCGAGTGGAAAAATACTTTACATCATCCATACCCTCCTGAAGATCCTGATGATACACTTGAAGCAGACCCTAAATCCATAGCAGGTCTTGCATTTGGAGTTCAAAATGCTATTATTACATTAGAACTCTTAACTGAATTTTCACTACAGGAGGATAACTTTGAACTGATTAACCTTCTGTTTGACAACATGGATCAGGTCGGATTCAACCAAATCTTTGGTGGTGGTTGAAGACTCAGAACTTCCAATTTTATCTCTCCCTTTTTTTCTTTTTATCCATTAAAGTTTTTTATTCTATTGAAAACCTCGTTATGTAGGTTACAATCTCCTAATAGCACTATTGCCTTTTGTTAGCTGGACATAGGAAATAAAAATCTTCAAAGATATTTGGCAGCATGGAATTAAAAGGTAATTTCTTATTCAATCAGAGTGAAGAGGAATTTACAAATGATCTATGCAGTCAACTCAGAAATGCGAACACATAGATGCATCGATGTTAATAGCAATAATGAGGGATTAAAAGTGTTAATAGGGGGATGGGTTCAACAGATTCGTGATAAAGGTCGATTAATCTTTTTAACGATTCGGGATCCTCAAGGAATTTGTCAAGTAACCCTTCATGAAAAGAAAGTAACACCTATGGTTTGGAAAAATTCCAAATCTCTTACACTTGAATCAGTTGTAACAATTAAAGGAATAGTGAAATCTGATCCACGTTCAAAATTAGGTGCTGAACTAATCCCATCAATGATTCGAATCCACTCCCTGGCTGCCTCAAAATTCCCCTTAGATTTGACAAAGAAGAAGACTAAAACGGATATCGATACAATTTTCAAATATCGAGAGCTTTCTATCAGAGATCCTGAAGTTGTTGCAGTTTTAGATCTTAAAGCTATTATAGCCAGTGCAACAAGAGATTTTTTTCGAGAAAAAGGATTTAAAGAAATTTTTACTCCTTTTATTCTCACAACATCAACTGAGGGAGGAGCTGAACAATTTAATTTGGATTATTTTGGAAATCCTGCAGTTCTAGCCCAAAGCTGTCAATTCTACAAACAAGCTGCACTCGCTTGTCATGAGAAAGTCTTTGGTATTATTCCCTCTTGGCGAGCCGAGAAATCGCATACACCTAAACATATAAATGAATTTCATCAAATCGAAAACGAAATTGCTTTTGCTTCTGATCAAGAGATTATTGAGGTTCAAGAAGATCTAATCATCTTTGTACTCAAACGAGTAATACAAGAGGGTAGTTATCAATTAGAGAAACTTGATAGAAGCCTCTCAATTCCCTCAAAACCATTCAGACGTCTAACCTTTGCTGAAGCAAAATTGATGGTACGAGAACTTGGTGTTGAATCTAATCCTCATGAAGATTTTGGTGCCCCCGAGGAAACAGTCCTATCTGAAGCACTTAATGACCCATTCTTTATTATCAGTTTCCCAACTTCTCTTCGAGGATTATATTATGCACCTAACCCAGAGAATCCTGATGTAACACTATCATTAGATTTAATGGCTCCAGAGGGATTCGGGGAACTTTCAAGTGGTGGCCAACGAATTTTTGATTATAACACCCTGAAAAACCGAATAATTCAACAAGGATTCAATCTAGATGATTTTGAGTGGTATCTTCGGATGTTCAAATATGGTATGCCACCCCATGCAGGTTTTGGGTTAGGATTTGAGCGTTTAATTAGATGGATAGCTAATTTATCTCACATTCGAGAGGCATGTATGTTTCCCAGAACTCCAGAGACGTTCCAACCATAGGAATGACGAAATTGGGAATGAGAAAACTATAGACGTTTTTTTGAGGAAAAATTCTTAAGGTATTCTTTGAAGACATGAGTGGTGATTTTTTGATTAAATTTGAAGATATAACTTTCCGTTGGTTAGGTCATGATGGGTTCATAATTACCAATAGTTTAGGAAAAACAGTCTGTATTGATCCTTTTAAGGTAAAAGGAACCTTCGATCCTGTCGATGTCCTTGTAAGCACACATGAGCACTTTGATCATTGTAATATCGACGATTTCAAGAAATTTGTTTCAACCACGAAAACGGAAGTTGTTGGTATACCTATGGCTCGAGAAACATTAGATAAGCTTGATTGTAAAACTGTGCACTATGTCAGTCCATCAGATAAAAGAACAATTGCTTCGATTGATTTCGAATTCGTCCCAGCATATAATATCAACAAATTTCGTGAACCTGGAGTTCCTTTTCATCCGAAAGAAGATAGTAAAATTGGATTGGTGTTTGAAATGGATGGAATACGAATCTATCACACAGGCGACACTGATAATATCCCAGAAATGAAGAACATAAAGACAGATATTGTGCTTATTCCTGTTAGTGGTACTTACGTAATGACGGCAGAAGAAGCTATTGAGGCAGCCAAAACTCTGAATCCTAAATTAGCAATACCTATGCACTTTGGTACTATTGTTGGCGATAAAGCCATGGCAAAAAAATTCAAGCAGGGAGTAAACTGTAAAGTTGAAATTCCTTCTATTGACTAATATTTACTTTCTGTTCAGCTAACCCTTAACAACTCCAACTGGGCGTACTTGAACCACCTTTTTAACTACCCCAGAATCGTGCATTGCATTCACGACATGTAGTACGTCTTTATAAGCGCCAGGTGCTTCTTCAGCAACACCTGCGTAACTATGAGCGCGTATGGTGATACCCCTCTTAGCTAAATCTTGAACTAGTGTTTTTCCCCAAAATTTTTTCTTCGCTGCCTTACGGGACATGCTTCTGCCAGCTCCATGACATGCACTACCAAAAGTTTCTTTCATTCCAAGCTCTGTTCCAGTTAATATGAATGAAGAGGTTCCCATAGTCCCTCCTATCAGTACAGGTTGGCCAACACTACGATATTTTAAGGGGAGATCGGGATGATTGGGTCCAAATGCACGCGTGGAGCCTTTTCGATGTACCAAGACTTTTTGTCCATCATGAATCTCGAATTTGCAGGTATTATGGCCAACATCATACAGTTGTTGTATGTTAATATCAAAGATTTTTTGAAAAGTGTCACGTACAAGATGAGCGATTACTTGACGATTCGCCAAAGCTGCATTTATTCCACAATTTACCGCAGAGATATATTTCTCGCCTTCAATGCTTTTTATTGGAGCAGATCCCAGTTCTTTGTCAGGTAGAGGCAGATTATATTTTTGTGATGCTCGTACCAATTGAGTTGAATAATCAGTCCCGATTTGGTGACCCAATCCCCGTGATCCACAATGAAGAGAAACAATTACTTGATCTTGAAACAATCCAAAAGCTTTGGCCCCGGCTTCATCGAATATTCTCTCAACAATTTGTAGTTCCAGATAGTGGTTTCCAGAGCCTAACGTACCAATTTGGTTATACTGTCTTTTCTTTGCCTTGAAACTAACATTTGCGGGATTAGCTCCTTCTATAACGCCATTTTCTTCTGAATGTTTAAGGTCATCTTCAGTTCCATACCCCATTTCTACAACATAAGGCGCCCCCCCTGTCAGTAAATCATCAACTTGATTTACTTCTAGTCGAATCTTTCCTGGTTTTCCTAAGCCCGCAGGAATGGTGTGAAACAATTCGTCAATTAGCGTTTGCTTCTTAGGCTCTAAATCATTCTTACTGAGCTCCGTAAGCATGGTTCTCACTCCACAGTTGATGTCATAACCCACTCCTGCCATACTTACAACTCCTTCCTCTTCATCAAACGCGGCCACTCCACCTATAGGGAAACCATATCCTGGGTGGACATCACTCATTGCCAACATTCCCTTTTGGATACCAGGTAATGTTGCAACATTCATTATTTGACGAGTGGCACTCCAATCACGGCTATAATCAGCACGTAATTCATTGATTATCTTTTCATCTCCGTAGATGAAAGCAGGAACATTCATTTTGTTGGATTTTTCAATTGTCCAAAGATTGATTCTATTAGGTACTTTTTTAAAGAGATCAGCCATTTTCATACATCCACTAAACATTGAGCTATCCAATTTTTATCTTTCTTTTCTACAATCAATTGAGTATATGTTGCAGCTTTAACCTCAAGTTTTAATTTATGCCGAGAAGGATCAATAGGTTCACCATAGACCTCTCCAACTAATTTATTTTCATCTAGACTCTTAATCTGAAATTTTGAAAACATTTTTCCCTCCACATCCTTCAGAAAGAGTAATTCGCTCAACCAAGCAATCAACAGCTCGGTGAGGTCATTCCCCTCAACTTCAATCACATAAGAATCTTTATGTTGAATATCCTTTGTTTCAACCATAATCTCAAACATTGCGAGAGCAGCTTGCTCAAAAGCTTCTGGTAGGGTGTGTCCTTTTCCTCGAATGCCAATATCAGCTTGGTGCTCAAAATAATCAAAGGACAAGTTATCTAATTCCTTTCAGGCTTCACTACTTATGAAATAGAATGGTTTAATTTCAAATAACACTTAAAAGTATTTCTTTTGAAGTTATTAATACCTTTTTGTTGCGATTTTTGTTTTTTCAACAATTTGATGGATTAAATCCATCTACCAAACATTAAGGTATTCAATATCTCTTTTTATATTGTAGCTACGATGACCAAAAATGATGAAAATGACATTAAACGATTTATTTCTACTATCAGCACTTTCTAATTCAACTAAGTAAGGATTTTTATTTTGAAGATACTTTTTTTCGACCTAATTATAATCAACCTCGTCTTCTGGACGAGAAATGGCTCGAAATATTCCTAATTTTAATGCAAGTTTGAATCCTTCAGATAAAAAATATTTGGATTTTGGAAGATCGCCAATTCCCTTATAAAGCTCAGCTAGTGTTAATTGGGCATAACATAGCTCCCGTTCATCCCCTACTCCCAAGGCAACTTCAATAAATTGATGATAATCATTAATGGCTTCGTCAATTTTACCTTCAGCAAGTTTGTATTGAGCAAGATTTGCTAGAGGTCCAATTACAAGCCAATCTGCTCCAGATTGTCTAGCTTGGGTCACAGCCAACTTAAAGTAATTTTTAGCTAATTTAGGCTTCCTTTGAGCCATCATTGCTAAAGCTACCCTATTATAAAGTATTGACAGAAGAATCCAACTTTGAGTTTCAACTGCGATGTCAATAGCTTGATCATAGAATTCTAGGGCTCTTTTTATATTACCAAAATTATGATGACAGTGACCCATTAAAGATAACGCCATAGCTTGGAAAAATCGATGCGGATAGGATTGCAAATCGAGATAGCAGCTATCTATCAACTCCATCGCTTTGGAAATCTTCCCCTGTGCGCGGATAGAATAAGCTTGACGTAATGAGGCCCAAGGTAAAAGATGGACCTTAATTTCATGAGAGATTTCACTTTTAGAATCAATTAAATTGTAAATTTGATAATAATAATCTGAAACAGTTAAATAATCACGCTTGATAGAATAGATGAAGAGAGTTGCACCCAATATTTCTAATTTCAAGACATGATCATACTCATAAAGATCCAAGTCAATATGGTTCAGTATTTCTAATCCTTCTTTCGAATGACCTTGAAAAGCTAGTCCTAAAGCATAGAATAATTGAACTCCAGGTATATTTTGTGTAGCTGCTGTCAAAGTAAAAAGATTATTCAACTTTGACATATCACCAGCAAAAAAAAGTAATTTAGCTTGAATATATAGTAATTCGGAATATTTGGGTTCATCAGAAGGACGGGTATGAATGAATTCTTCGAGCTCTTGCGAAATCTGATGAAAATCCTTCGTTTCCCAATGGTTTGACTTAGCGAACTCAATAATATCCTTAACCTGATTTGGAGTTAATCTCATCAAATGGAGATTGAATTCAGGAACATTTTCGAACCAAGTATTCATGGTACTTACCATTGGTTTTCCTAGATGAAAAAGTTAGCTGTTCGCGCAACGTAAAGACAATATTTGCTAGATCAAAAGTAATTAAAAGTAATCCTTACCTGTTGAAAATATTATAAGATTTAACATATGAGGAATTACGTTTGGTTCGTATCTTAACTGATGACGATGTTCAAAACTTAATTGATGGTGCAAAAATTCTTGGCACAGGTGGGGGTGGTGATCCTCTTCTTGCAATAAAGCGAGTAAATGAGATTTACTCCAAGGGAAAATACTTTAAAATACAAGATATCTCAGATTTCAATCCAACTGACATGATATGCATCATTGGGATGGTGGGTGGCGGTGTATCTTCTCAAGACAAAAAATATATTGATAATCTGTCTGTGAAATCTAATAATATCATGGTTGAAGCCGTAGAGCTGTTAGAAAACCATCTCGGAAAACAATTCACAGGATTTGTATCTACTGAGATGGGGCCTGGAAACGTTGTGGTTCCCCTATGGGTCGGATCACTCCTAGACCGAATCACTGTTGATGGAGATATGTGTGGTGGACGTTCTAAGCCAATGATATCAATTAGTACAACAAATGTTATTGGGATTTCAATTACACCTCTAACTATTGCTAGTGCCTATGGAGACCGTATTATTTTGAAAGAAGCTATTTCCGATAAACGAGCTGAAGATACATGTCGTATGATTTCAAGATTATCAAATGGTTCTATAGGAGTAGCAAGGTGTCCAATGACGGCATCAGAATGTCAGAAGGGAATAGCTAGGGGAACTATCTCATTAGCAATTAGATTAGGAAATGAGATAAATGAAGCGGCTAAATACAACCTTGATCCCATACAAAAAATCAAAGAAGTATTAAATGCCCAATTGATATTAAGTGGTAAAGTTGAGGATTTCACAAGAATAGAGAGTGGAGGGTTCACCTCGGGTACAATTATGATCAAATCTACAACTCACTCCATGAAAATTTGGTATCAGAATGAATATTTATTATCTTGGTTGGACGGAGAACAGTACATTACATGCCCTGATAGTCTATTAATTGTAGATAGTAAGACTGGAGAAGGCTTAACTCCTTGGACTAATGATTTTTCCAAGGAACGAGAGATTACAATCCTTTTTAAATCTAGTGTACCTTTATGGAAGACCAAAAAAGGAATAGAGATATTTGGGCCTCAGGTTTTTCATTCAGGATGGAGATATCAATCTTACTAACATAACAACAGTAAAAAAGGACTGGAAAGTGAAAAGGTTTTGTAACACCTTTTCACTCTATTTGGAAAAGTATGTTGAAATTACCGACGCTTACGTCTATAGACCTCAATAAGAGCAAGTAATGGAATTGAAAAGAAAGCTGTTGCAATTTCGAATCCTGGAATACCACCATCTACTCCTGTTTCAGATTGAGTCCCTGATACTTCAGCAGCTTGACCTCCAACGGCAGCATACGTAGGGTCATGAGTAATACTTTTCCCATCCCATTTGGGATAAGAAACCGAGTAGAGAAAAGTTTTACGTTGGGTGCTTCCCCTTATACTACGAATTTTATCAGCTTCACTTGCTATTGACCCATAGATTACATCAACAAGATTCATAGGTATCAATTGACCAACTGCATTAACTTCTTGAGTTCCATCCCAGATATATGGAATATCATCTAGTCGAATTTCACCAAATAACCTTTGCGTATAAGTCAATCTAAAACGTGAAATTTGAGAAGTTTGTTCATAATTATCGTCTAAGTCTGTGTTGTTATTGTGTCTCCAGCTGAAAGTTCGTTCTCTGTTTGCGTCTACAACTGTTGAAGCCATTAATTGACAGAATCCTAATCCCTGTAGAGATTCAGTGTTATTCCACTCTCCAATAACATAATCAAACTTCAAACTTGTACTAGCATCTGTATTATTTACTGAAAAGTGGAAATGAGTCGAAATCTCTTCAACATTGTAAGCCTGACCTACAGACGTGTCAAATAGAGTGTCATCTTGACTTTTTTCAAATGGTTGTAAGTAACCCACAACATTTTCAAAATCAGAACCAAATTCTAACACATTATTGATCGTTTGAGGACTATGATAATTTCGGTTTTGGATTTCTTTTATATCAAAACGATATTGAGCCTCATCACCAATTGATGGATAAGTCACGGTGTACTCACCAACTGGAATAGTTTTTACCCCAATATCCATCATTCCATTACTATTAGTGTCATTATAAACTAGATTTCCCAAGAGATGATGTTCGATATATTTGTAATCGTATTCTTGAACAACAAGATTTTGGCCAATTTTACCTAAATTTAGTTTATCGATTATTAATTGAGAGATTTCAAAACGACTATATTCAAGTACCCTAGGATCCTCTTCAGATACATTCCATGATTTGGTTTCCTGTGCTAGTATACGCATTTTATTGACTGTGGGAAGTCGAAAGAAAAATTTCAATTCCGAATAAAGCCAACGTTGATTAATCAGACGATGAATGAAATCTTTTAGTAAAGCCGCCTCGGAACCATTCTCATAATCCCATTGGTTAATGATATCCAAAGATCCACTAATTTCATCTCGGATTAAAGACATGAAAATATTCGTCAGTATCTCATCGCCAGAGAACGGTTGTTCTTCAATTGTTTCATTGTTCTTTATTTTGTTGAGAGTATCAACAACACTGCGATCATTGTCATAAAAGATTGTTACCGCCTTTCGATCGTGGCTACTTGTTACTGATAAGTCGGACTCGACCTTTAGATAAATTTTTAGCTCCTCGTGAGCAAGGAGTTCTATATATAGGTTATTAAGGTAAGCTAACATATCTATGTTCGCGTTAATGTCCTCTAGCCTAGTAATTGTCTTATTCAACTGTTCTGTTAGATCTTTCAGATCAATAGTTATTTCTTGTTCTCTTTCGATGACAATAGGATAACTATATGTACCAACACTATCATATACACCATAAAAAACATTATTAGGTGTAAAACCTGCGCTTTGCATATTACGAATCAACCAGAGAAAGCTCTTATGTATTTGGTCCATTCTAATCCCCCTCGGCCGTTCCACAGATATCGGATTAACACTAGAAGTGCCTACACTTTGTATAATGGGGGTTCCCAATAAAGAAATGGCAATTAGAAACCAAACCAGAACTTTCACATTTTTACTTTTAATCATCAGAGTTCTTCACCATTTTTAGTTATTTTTTTCCTCTTGTGCTATTTAAGTTGTGATTAAATTAACAAAATTCTTTCTCTTCAATAATGTGTTATACGAATGTTGAAATCCCTCAACTCGGTATTTTGGGTCACCATTCATCATTAGATAGTTTTAAACATTACTCGATAGCTATTAATGCTATTATTAAAGAAATAAATAGTTAATAGTTTATATTTGCATGAATAAGGTCATTTAATGTCAGCATCTTCATTGAAATGTCTATTTACCTAAGTTCAATACTTGTTGAACTTTAAAATGAAAGATTAGATATTATAAAGCTTAAAATACTGAAACAATAGAGGGTGATAAAGACAGGAACCAACGCTCTTTCAAAATTAACAGATTTAATAACTTGCAATAATTGAATCAAGAAAATGGCTGTTATTATTTGTAGAAAGAAAATTATTATGATAGATAATGCTGAATGTGACACAATCTGCTGTAAAATTTGAATTTCACTTGCAATAATTACTAAGAACGAATATCCAAATAGTGGCATCATCGCTAGTGGAATCCCAGTTAATAGTTCTCCTGAAAAGTGTTTTATTGGACTATAAAAGCGGATAATGCATTCTAAGAGAGCCCATACTATTAAAAAAGATATTATTAACTCGATAGTGGATCCTAAAATACCAAAATACAGATTTCCGTCAAGATAGAAAGGAATTGTTCCCAATTTCGAAAGATCAAGTAATAATATCTGTATAATAAAAATTAATAAAATAAAGAGTCTGAATTGATTATTGAATGCTGATCTACGTATGAATTCCCCAAAGAAAATGATAGAAAACCGCATTGGAGGAGTTATTTCTTCATTATTCTTTTGATCGCTTAATTTCACAGTTTTTAATCGTAAATTTTCTCCTGACCTTATTACTTCTAGAGCTAAATGACCCGTGGTTGTTAAATAAAAACGTTTCTCGGAATCTTGGACAACTAAACCTTTTAACTTTTTGATATGAAAATAAAATGAACCTGGTCTTATCTGTAGCCATTCTACTAATTCTGTATACTGTACAGGCCTGTGATAAGCTCCTAGGAAATTAATAATATCATAACGAATGGCATGACCCAAAGCTGCATAGATAGCATGAAGTGATTCAGATGGAGCTATTGAATACTCCTCAGTCTCGGTCATTCTGAGTGATCCTCGATTGAATTACGAACCTTAGGTAAGAAATTTGATTGGTTATTTTCGTCTGTAGGAAAGCTGACGGTAAAAGATCAAAATTCCTACAAAGAATCCGGAAACCAATATTATTAGACTGTTTCCTTCTAGTATTGAACGGTTTGGTATAATTGATAGCGAGAGAATGGGATTTAATTCTTCAAAATGAACTTCTGGATCATACTGTATTTCTTCTCCTTGAGGGAAAATAAACCCTCCAATCAAATAAAGACTTGCTAATGATTTTGATTGATGTACTGGAAAATTAGCCTCACCAGATGTTATTAATTGAAAAACTACTGGATAAGCAATTCCATCTACATTAAGAGTTGGTTGCCAAGTAAAATTAAGAAAATTACGAATTTTACTACTCAATGAAATTTGAAAATCTCTTAATTCCTTAGCAGAGTATTCATTAGTCCGATTTTCATTGTGATCTAAATAGGATCTTCTTATTTGGCCACCTTGTTCAATGTTGAAAGCTAGTCGACTAAAGATGTCCGTTGATTTTAAAGACTCTCTAGTTAGTTCTCTGCCAGAAATCTTTCCCAATGGGGTTAAAATCTGCTCGTGTGTCAGCATTGAATTCTTTAGAAGAAGTTTCGATTTGGCTGAAGAATAATCCCATCCTATAATGTTACAAGAGAACTTCAATCGAGGTTTTACGCGTTCTGCAACGATATTTCCTTTTTTACTGGTTATTGAGGCTTCAAAACCTAAGTCTCTTGGATAAATTGAGATAATGGGGACTTCAGAAATATTTATCTGGTCTTGTTCAATCGCCAGTTTAAAAGAAAAGCATAAGCTTTCTAAAATCGAATTTCTCGGTGGTTCACTGATCATTTGATATGATACATTAGTAGCAGTGAAGTTCACTGCATAATTAAGGAAATCTTCAGAATCACTCGGAGTTATATTACTTTTTGAAACTTCGAACGTTACTGTTGATAGGTTTACCATTTTTGGAGGCAATCGATCTTGTAGGATACTGTACAAACCGTCATTATTCCTATCCAAGAACTCAATAATTGTATCTAATCGAAACGCAAATATATTTTGAACTTCCAACTCTATCTCTTGTTCTAACGTACCTCTACGATTGAAAATCTGAACAGTGGCGATTTTTTGTGAAAATTCACTGAATAAATACAATGGCTTAGGATTTTTAGCTGTTCCATAAAGTATTCCAATTCTGCTATCTCCAATAGTTGCACGAATTGATTGAATCCCGCCAAAAAGAGGGATCTCACCCTGTTCAATTTTAATTTGAGGAACTTGGTTAGATTTGGTTTGATTATTAGCTTTGGCTTCAAGAAAAATGTGGTTGGTTAAGCAAAGCATGAGAAGAAGAAGGACATGCGATTTTTTCCTAGAAATAATCAGTGCTTTGCAGTTCACACTAGAACATCTCGATTGAAATTTCTTGCACAAATTTATAATGCATTTGTTAAACGATTCTTGAATGTTCTTGAACTTTTTCATTTCTTTCAGAATTAGGATTAGTGTCTCATAAAAAATATAGTATTAAATAGATGAACCAGAAATGTCTAGAAAAGCCACTAATGAACTTGAATATTTAAAAAAACTAGCAAAGCCTTTTTATTTTGAAGGCTCGGAAGTAGGGATACTATTGGTTCATGGATTTACTGCTTCAACTACCGAAACACTACCCTTAGGAAGATTTCTTCATAAAAAGGGTTATACAACTCATGGTGTACTTTTAGCTGGTCATGGTACCAATTATCATGAATTACCTGATTATACATGGCAGGATTGGTTTCAATCTGTAGAAAACGGCATAGATTATCTCCAAGATCGCTGCGAATCCATAGTAGCAATTGGTGTCTCCCTTGGAGCAATTTTATGTCTTAATTTAGTTCATCAACGACCTGACTACAAAATTTTAAAATTAGTGTTATTGGCTCCACCATTTGCTCTAAAATCTCGATTAATCGCGTTAACACCTATTCTAAGTTATTTTAAGCAATTTCTATATAAAGGAGAAGATTCTCTCCAATATTTTAAAGATCATAACCTCTATAGCTACATGTACAGACCAACTAAATCAATAATCCAGCTTATGCTCTTACTCAAACATATTCATAATCAACCGATTTCACTAAGAACACCAACTTTAATTGTATATGGGGTTCTTGATGATATGATTTCTTTTTCAGCAATTGAAAAAGCAAGAGAACAGAAATTTGCTCCTGATACAGAAGTTGAAATTCTCAGATTACCTAAATCAGGTCATATACTTACTGTAGAACCTGATTCAAAAGAGTTATTTGAAAAAATCTCTAAATTTTTGGAAAAAAAATGAAGAAAAATGCTTTACAAAAGGATCCAGATTATTTAAATAAAGATTTAATTTTGATGAGTCTGCGTATTTTTGTGAATGCTATTCATTGAACTTCGTCATGAAAAATTCTTGTATAATATGAAATCCAAATTAAAAAAAAGTTAAGCAATTCAATCTAGAATATTGACAATTCTAAAAAACAGCTTTATGTTAGTTTTGAAATTCTATTTCGAAGCTAAAAATAAAAAGGAGGGAAAAATTCCCATTAATGCATAAAAGAAATTTTCAGGCGGCTTAATCAGAGATAAAAACATTTTATCTACTTTTTGGAGACTAAACACTTACAACTTCCTGTAATTCTGGATAATTTTGTTGTAGCGCTTTTTTAATCCCATTTGAAAGTGTCATTTGTGAATATGGACAGCCCCTACAAGCCCCTGTTAATCGAACTTTGAGAATGCCATTATCATAATCGACGAATTCTACATCTCCACCGTCTTTCTGAAGGTAGGGACGGAGCTCATTCAAAGAATTTACAATTTCTTCTTTTGTAGCCATTACATTATGCTCTCCAAGTAACAGTTTAAGTTTTATTTCTAATTTATGCAATTTAATTTGTCTTTATTAGATTTTCTATCTTTTTTCCGATAACATTCCACCAAAAGCGTAGATATCGCAAAATTCAGCTCCTTGTTCTATAAAAAGGTTCTTCTCTTTAATCACTGACTTTTGCTATAACTAAATCACCAATATCAACAGCAGTTTCATGTAACTCTTTGAATAAATTCAGAAGAGTAGATAGTTGCCATACTACTTCCTTGTCAAGCTTAGAAATATCATCTTGAATACTAGTGTGTTCATCTCGAATCTGAGTAGCTATTTTCCTTTTCAGGATTTCAGCTCCAATTACATTTTGATTGAAGAAATTTTCTAAACTCTGGTTTAATAACTCGGTTGTTGTGTCTCCAAGTGATTCAATTTTATTTAATGTCTGTGATGAGAGCATTTTGTTCATATCTGGGTTCTCTTTCACGTTTTTTGCAAATTCAACAGATGCATCCCCTAAATCTTCGCTATAGGAGGCTACCATTCGCCAATCCAAACATGCGGGACCTTTTAGATATGAAACTTCTCGTTTATCGTCTGCCATAATCTTTAACATTCTAACAATTAAGAAATATAGTCTATTAACTTCCGTATCCCGATCAATTACTTCTCTGGCTAACGCGCCATCACCTTTCAGAAATGCTGTGATAGCGTCATTTTGCATTTGATTTGCTATCGAAAAGCATCTTTTCACATACTTCTTTGGATTTTCTTTTTCTTCACCTATCAAAAAATGAAGTTCAATACCCTCTTGGGTTTCCCCAAGGATCTCTAAACCAATCAACTGACGACTAAGATCCCTAATGTTGCTTTTTTGTACCAGAGCTTTCTTCTCTTTTGAAAAAACCTTTATTATATCACTTCCTAATAAATAAGCAGCAAGGATATCACGGTTCACATGATCTGATTCAACAATCCGGGTTATACGCTTTTTAGACCCACGGGATGATTTTTGAGGATAAATTATTAAGTCTCCAGTCGAAAGTTCTTTGATGATGACATTTGCTCCTTTATCAAGTTGATTACGTTCAGCCCATTCTTTAGGAAGGGAGATTATACGGGTATCTCCTGCTCCAGTAACTTGGATTTTACGAATTTCCATGTTTTCTCGAAATCCTCCTAATTGATCTTGCTTTTTTCTATATAGGATATTAATCATTCTACATATTCATATATATTCCTTAATTGCCATTAACATACGTAGTGAAAGTCTTTGCATGTATTCTAAGCATTCTTACTTCAAATTTTTTCCAATTTCCCTTTTCTCATGTTCTCGATATTTTTATTATTAGCTTGAGAGATAAATAAGTGAAAAATTCCTCACTTATCTATTTATATTTCTAAAAGTTCATAACGAGGGATCTGACTAGTTTTTATTCCTGTTTCGGTTTTTATTACGTTATCTTCTATCCGAACGCCGAATTCGCCTGGGAGATATATCCCAGGTTCAATTGTAAACGTATTGCCAGAGATAAGCGGTGTATGATTGTTTCCTACGATGTATGGGTGCTCATGGACTTCTAAACCAATACCATGACCTGTTCGATGAGTAAAAAACTCACCATACTCTTTACTTATGATATACTCTCGCGTGATTAAATCAATCTCAGAAGGAAGTCTATTATCGATCACTGCTTCCTTTCCTCGTTCATTTGCAGTATAAACAATATCAAAAATCTCCTTAAATCGCTTGGATGCCCTTCCAAACACAGTCGTTACAGTAATATCCCCCCAGTAATTTTCAATAGTTCCTCCAGCGTCGATAAGGACAACATCATCGGTTTTCAGTTTTCTGTTTCCACCAGAGTAATGAGGAAATGAAGAATTTTCACCAAATTGAACCAAGGAACCTGCTTTTTCTTTTGATCCCCACAATAATTTTTCTTTAAGTATTGATTGAACTTCAGTTTCAGAAATACCTACTTCGAGTTCATTTAAGGTTACAATGATAGCATCTCCAGATCTCTGTGATGCCTGTAGCAGAATTTTCTGTTCATGATCATCTTTAACTGAACGTAATGGATCAAAGAGCTTTTCAGCAGAGGAAAATTTCTTTCCAGGAATAGTTTTAGCAATTTGTTGAAAAACCAAGTACCACATTTTTGGTTCAATTGCTATTGATTTCCCAAGATCTAACGATGAAAGCTCCTGAAATAATTTATAAGGATTTTCTGTCTCCTCCCAGCCAACACACTCTTTTAAACCTGTCAATTTTTTTATACGATCTACTTCGAAACTAGGTACAATCATTTTGGGAGATCCTTCAGCCCCAATTATTCCTACAAATAATCTTTCGCTTGGTTCTTCCATTAAACCAAAAAAATATCTGAAATTAATTCCAAGTGAAATAATTACGCTCTCAATTTGAGATTCTCTCATATAAGATTGTAGTCTTGTCAATCTATTATGATAAATATCATTTTCTGACATCAAATCACCTTCTAGCTGGATTTATATTGTAATGCAACTATTCGTCAGTCTTTTAATCCTCTTTAGCTTTTATTATTGTTGCTTATGAAAGAGTCAATACATAAACCTAACGAGGAATATTCAAGTCTTGTACAAACTTACCTTCAGAACGAACCATCCAGACATTTTGGCGATTTAGATTATCTCAAAACACAAACTAGCTTCAACACGATTGAAAGATTAATCGAAAAACTTAGAAAAACCTCTGATCGTGATAGTCATTATTTAATGGCTAGTAAATTCTTCTCACAAATTATTACAGAAGATATGGCTCAGTATGACAATAATCTGAAGACAAGTTATTATTTTCAACAGGACTTCTTGACTGTTTTTTTTAGACTATATAATAAAGCAATGGAGGAAGGTCAAAATCAATATGGAGCTGAACAACGAGCTGCAAAGATTTTATGGAATTCTATCAACAATAAACGGTTAGAACATGTATTTCAATTATTTCTGAGTAATCGCGACCCCTCTTTAACTCCAAATAAAGATCTGGAACTATTGAATAAATTCAAAGTGTCTGACAATTTGGTAAAACTTGTCCAACGAAGCATAATATCTCCAGGTAAATCTTTTGAGTATTCAGCATATGAATTAGTTTCAAATCATATTTCTAGAGGTATAGTTTTATTTAATGAAGAAAAATATGATGAAATGATAATTTCATTCAACATGGCTTTCGATATGATTTATGAATTTGAAGGTAAGGAAGCTGGAGCAAGGTTTGCATTTATTGTAGGCTCACTATTAAGACAAAGAAGTACAACTATCTCAGATGGACTCCGTTTTTTAAATAAAGCAAAGGCAATATACGAAGACCTCAGAGATAACATTCATGTCGCAGCTTGCTATACAGAAATATCCAATGCTTATTGGAGACAAGGAATGTATAAGGAGACCTTGGACAATCTAGCTTTAGAAATCGATCTGTTCTCACGATCGAAGCAAAATTTCGCTGTAATGATATCTGAAGAAAGATTAAGTCATTTCTTCCGTAATTTAAGTCGTTTCAACGAATCACAAGAATGGGCTCTCCGCCACCTAAATTCAACCATTCGCGCAGCAGATGATCAGATGAAAGGATTATATTTCCTTGATGCAAACTTGAATTATGCCCAAACTTTGATTGGTCTCAACTATTGGCTGAAAGCAGAAAAACACATTAATTTTGCTGAACGGACAATTAGCCACCTCAAAATCTCAGATGAGCACAGACATCGTATAATTTTGGAGATTAATCGAATGAAAGGCCATATTTCGGTCTTTCGTGGAAAATTTGAAGAAGCAAAGACTTATTTTGCTAAAAAGGAAGAATTTGAAAATCTGTCAATACCCAGCTCACCAGCTTTCAATCGATTCTTAAGAGCTGAAGCCACTTTATACCGTAATCTTAGAGATTTTTCTCAAGCTATTAGAATTATACAACCATTATTCCAAAGTAAAAACTCATTGAATCCATTAAATGTTGTCTTGTTGGCAGAACTCCTAGCATTACATGCTCACGAATCTCAAGCATTGAAATTATTGAATAGCGCAGAAAAAGTTTTTCTCAAATGGAATTCCATTCATTGTCTCTCACGTATCTATCTTAGCATGGCATATATTTACCTATTAATGCAAGACTTTTCAAAAGCTCAAATATGGTATAAGAAAGCATTAGAGATTACAAAAACAGATTTAGCAGATCTAAAGGTTATAATTGATGCAAACTTAAATTTAGCTTATATTGAGATGGAGAAAGGTAATTTAAAAATAGCAGAGAAACATTGTGGAATTGTAGAAGAAAGTGCAATGATGTCAGGATCACAATCTTTCATACTTGATTCTAATCTCCTTAGAGCTAATTTATGGTTAATAACTGGTAATGAATCAACAGGAATTAATGCTCTAAAAAGAATATCTAAAGAAGCAGAGGAACTTGAGATTTGGTTTATCCTACAAAAAGCAAATTATCGTTTAAATGAGATTTAAAAATATTCTAAAAAAATTCATAATCTATTAAGCATTTTCTTCTTAAAAATAATCTGTCAACTTTTTCTCAGCTGCAGGTTTTTTCTTCTCTTCTTTCTGCGGATCTTTTTCAGAGATGTCTTTAATTTTCTCTGGTTCCTTACTGTTTCGCTTATTTTCATTTATATTTTGGTTTATCACCTTAGGTTTTCTAGCTTTCCTTGAAAGTTTTGCTTTAGTTGCAGGTTCTTCATCTTTCTTCGCTTCTAACTTCTTCCTTTGTATTCTCTGTTGTTCCTTAATCTGTTGTAATGTTATAGTATCAATTTCTTGTTTTTGGAATCGCTCTATCTGTGGATAAATCTCTCGGATCCTCTGTTTAATAGTTCGATTTGCTTCCTTATCTTTAATGAAATAATCTATTTCACCATTCCAAACGATCTTTGTTTTACGCTTTCCAGGTTCAATTTCAAAAAATTGAAACTCTAATGCCAGTTCTACAGCAAGTTCCTGATTGTGTTGAAAAATAAATCGTAGATAAGGAAGATAGTATTCGATCGCGGCTTGTGATGATACGTTACAAACACGGCCGACTTTAGTGGCAATTTTTAGTCCTTTTTTTTGACGAGATAAGGTAATCCAGTAGGAAGGGATCTGTAATTGCCAGTCAGGGAGAGAAGGTAATGAAACAGCAGGTGTTATCACACTAGCTAATTCTTTTGTACAATAGACATAGAAATAAGCTAATTGTGACCAAACCATTTCTCTTTGAGCGCGGCTTAAAGCTACATCAGCCCTAGCTAGAATCTCATAAACTTGTGCTATTTGATTATAGTTGTGTTTGGGTAGGAAGTGAATCGATAAATCTCTGAGAAGAAGAAGTAATTTATTATAATCTACATCATTAAATAGGCGTGTTTGCTTGTATGCTTTCTCTCCATCAGCTTCCACAAATAAGGTTCTGAGGAATTCACGAAAATCAGCTGTGGTGTCTCTATAGGCAATTATACTTAGATCTTCTTCAACAATTTCCTTTCTTCCAGAAGAAAGAGATTGTAAAGAATTAATTGAACCACGAATGTCATTTTGACTCATTCTAATTAATTTTAACAGAAGTTCATCAGATATTGAAACAGATTCGGCTTGAGCAATTCGACGGAGAATTTCAAGGATTTCTTTAGATGAAGGATTTTTAAACTCACGCAGCTCACAATATTTCCTAAGTGTTTTAAATTTCTGTGGGGAAATGTCATTTGCTGTTAAGATCAGAGGAACTCTTGTAGAATTTATTATTTCAATAATTTCCCTTATTCCTCCGCGATCTGCAGTTCCACTCAATCCATCAACTTCATCGATTAATAAAATCTGTCCTATTATTTTAGAGTCTAAATTTTCTTTTAGAGAACTGAATATTGAAGCATTTCGGATACTCTGAAGAGACTTCTTATTTCTATCATCAGATGCATTAACCGCAACAACATCAAAGTTCAACCCTTCAGCGATAGCAAGAACTGAACTAGTTTTGCCTATTCCAGGTGGACCATACAACAATAATGCCTTTTTATTAAGTTTAGATCGCAGTTGAGGGTTACGAAAACGATTTAAGTAAGCTATGATAGAATTAACACTTTCTTTGTTACCAATAACCTCTGAGCGACGCTTTGGGGCATGTTTCTTCACCCAAGCTGAACCCAAGAAATCACCTATCCCTGATTTTGCGCCACTGTTATTAATTTGGCCAAAAATGCATCTAATTGGATTTGTGGATTAGCTCCAGTAGCTATTCGATAATCTACTTCTGAAAGCATTGATATTGCTTCTAGCTTAACCAATTCCAGTATCTCATCATTAGATATCCGGTTTAGCTCTCTATTTAGATGTCTAACAATGTCTTGACCAGAAAGTCCATAAGATTCCATCAATACTTGAATATGTTTACGGGCTCTCGAAAAATTAGGCTGTGTTTCCAAGCACTCCATAATCACAGCTCTCACTTCAGTGGGTTTAACATATCCTTGAACTTGATATATCACATCTACAGTGACTTCAGAAGTAAGAGAAGCAGAAGCTTGTAGGGCATTAATTGCTTGACGGAGATCACCCTCAGAGCTTTCATATAATGCTTCTAATGCTTCCTCATCGACTTTTAAATGCTTATTTTTTGCTATATATCGAAGTCGTGACTTTATATCGTCTTTTTCAAGTCCTGTGAAACGAAAAATGGCACATCGCGATTGTATTGGACTGATTATCTTTGAACTATAATTGCAGATAAGAATAAACCGTGTGATTTCATTATAGCGTTCCATTGTTTGTCGAAGGGCATGTTGAGCATCACTAGTCATTTGATCTGCTTCGTCAAGAATAATGATTTTATAACTGGAAGAACCTGATGGAAGAATTCTAGCAAAATTTTTTATGTCTTGCCTAACAACATTTATGCCTCGGTCATCAGAGGCATTTAGGCGTTTTACATTACCGCCACGTTCAGGTGGAGGATAGATTTCATTGATAATTGCTTCAGCACAAGTCGTTTTACCAACACCTGGAGGACCAGAGAATAACATATGGGGAAAGTCTACACGTCGTACAAATTGCTTCAAGCGTTCAACAATCTCTGTTTGCCCAACAACATCATCTAAAGTCTTTGGTCTAAATAATTCAGTCCACATTCGTTCAATATTGACCAATTCTTTCCACTTATTTCATCTATACTAGAATTGTTCTTATTTTATTGTATTCTACTCGTCGTCTTCGTCCCAGTCCTCATCTTCTTCCTCATCCCAATCTTCGTCTGCATACGCGTCTTCAGTATCTTCTTCTTCTTCCTCAACTTCAGGTTGCATTGGTGCGAGAAGATATCCTAAGGTAATTCCCTCTGCGTTTTCATAAACGAGTTTCAGGGGATGATCAGTACTAAATGCAAGCTGGACACTTGAAAAAGCTTGGTCTACTAAGATTAGATTTTTAAATGTGTCAATAGAATATAGTGCGGAACATAAGTCTTCAGCTGTAATATCAAAAGCTTCTGATTCATCGGAGCCACTAAGAATTTCAATTCTAACCTCTCTCTTATCTTGAGAACTACTAAAGGTTAATTTTCCAGTTTCAGCAGTGATTTTAATACTTCCACCAATAATCGCTGCATCCTTAATAAATTCAGTTAGTGCCCCACCACGTAATTTTGCCTGTGCATCATGTTTTAACGCTGTTGGATCAGGAAGAACATTCTCTTCAGCCATCGTGAGAGGTAGCACAAAACGTCTTTTTACAAGGCCTTCATAAAGAAAATTAAATGTGTCATTGGACTCATCCAATTCTAAAGTCAATGTATCATCTTTTCTGGCTCTTTGAAGAATTTTCCTTAAATCTTGCATCTGGATTGTAACGAGGTACTCTTTATCACATATAAACTCGTCAGTAAAATAAGCGGGTTGAATTTTCAGGTCAACCATAGCAAATCGTGATTTATCCATGTTACGTAGAGTCATACCATCTTGCGGGGTAATTAAGAATGTACCTTCGTCTTCTAAAACAGCAGCAGCAGCATTCAGTACCTTAGAAAATAAATCTAATTTATCCACCTTAATTTTAAGGGTCATAGTTTTGTCTCCTTTAAGTGTATTAGATTCAATAGTCATAAATCCTCAATTCAACTATAAACATTTTGCTTCTGTTTGATTATATGTGTATAGCGGTGATTTTTAGCTTATACTTTGTCTCTTTCTAAGGGCATTAAAATACTTTATTGGGCAAACGAGGAGCTGAAAAGGAAAAGAGTATAATTCTTGAAGTTCTACCAGGAGTGAACCAGAATACAGTCGCTTAGATGTTCACTCTCTTTGAAACGATGTAACCACCTTCTCTTTAATGTTAAATCGATTCATTTGATAATGAAAAGTAAAAAGAAGATCGGATTTTAGGCTTTCCACTTTTTTTCCCTTTTTCTTTTAATGGAATAAATATGTTTTTTGCGTTTCAATAAACCTGAACTTTAGTGAGTTCGTGATTAAAAATAATCATATTCACTAAAAAAGGTGTATTAATCTATCTTAATGGTTCCTTAATAGTCACATTGTGCATTCCTTTATATTTTCATTATTCTAGATACAAAAACATTAAAATGGTTTTAAATTCTTAGAAGGCACTAATTTTCAAGAATTCTAAACTGAGTCTCCTAATTGCTATAATAAATATCCTGTATTCTTCTCATTCTAATTTCATTAGCTTAGAGACTTTCAATAACTTCATAAAAATAAATAAAAATTTAAGTATTAAAAATTTATACTTCAGTATGCAGAGAGTAGGGTCCATTAGCGCACCTGGCAGAATTTGCCTTTTTGGTGAACATCAGGACTATCTAGGCCTACCTGTCATCCCAATGGCTATCAATAGGCGACTCAGATTATATTATAAACTTTGTGAAGGATCCACCAAGGTGGAATTGATAAGCGATGATTTTAAATCTGAGACCTTGTCACTTAACTCCATTCCAGAATTAATGGAATCACCATTTGACTATCTAAGGGCGGTTTTCATCTATTTCTGGAATCAATCAGACTCTCTTCCATCTTCCACTCTTCTACCATCAAGAATTACAATCAAAAGTGATATCCCAATTGGAGCAGGACTTTCGTCTTCTGCCGCACTTCTAACTTCAATGGTCTATTTTATTTCCAATATACTGCTTGATCAAGAGCTAGATCTAAAGAATATAGCTGAGATAGCTTATATTTGCGAACATGACATTATGGGTATCTCATGTGGGAGAATGGATCAATATTCTTGTGCTTTAGGGAAGATATTTCATATGACTTCAAAGTTCAGACCTAATATAATTCCACTTCAACTTCCACAGAACACATACATAATTATTGCTGATTCTGGAATTAAAAGAAAAGCTGATATTCCTTTAAAAAACGTCCAAGAAAGTATATTCAGGGCTTTAGAAGACTTAAATAACCCAAATCTTAACGAATTAAACGAGGATGATATTAAATCAAGCAAATTAACTCGATTACAGCAAAAACGATTGACAGGAGTTATCGGAATACGAGATAACACCATGGCAGCTCTAAAAGAATTACAAAGGAAAAATCTTAATTTAATGGCCATTGGAAAACTCCTTTCAGAGCAACAAACTTTTCTGCGAGAGAATTATCAAGTGTCCCTTCCTAAATTAGATTTAATGTGTAAGATTGCGCTTCAGAATGGCGCTTTTGGAGCAAAAATGACAGGAGCAGGATTTGGAGGATGTATATTTGCCATTTCTGATAAACAAAAGCGTGCAATCCAAATAAAAAACAATTTGCAGAGAGTAGGCGCTTCTTATATCATGAAAATGGATACAAAAGGTATTCTACACAAATCAGGTACTTAAAGAGATTTCCTCCTTCGATTAACAATGAGAGGACTCATTGTCAAAACTATGATAATCAACAAGAAATTTATTGATGGATTCACTTTGACAGAGGACTGCTGAGATGTTTCAAAGGTGTCTCTGGATGAATATAATGATTCTTCAGAGGTGCTACTCAATGAAATAAATGTTGATTGAGGATTACTGCTGAAAGTTGAGTTTGAAGAGACAGTTGTAATAGTAAACAACTCAGAATAGACAAAACCAGAACAAGACTCGTTGAAGAAATGGTACAAAACGCGATAACATCCCTCTGGTAATGCTGAAATCAAAATGTTTGTGGTCTCCCAAGTATTCGTTTCAAAATTGAATGTTAAATTTCCTGTAATTCCAGTAGAAACTCCTAATTCCGTCTGAATGTCATAAATAGCTCCATCTGCATCCTGCCACAATAACCCATTCTCATCAAAGACTGTAACATTCCAAATCCTGAGGAAATCACCATTTTCAAGGAAAGTTAAATTACCAGTCACTATAGTAATTGTAGAGGGATTGACTAAAAACCAATAAGCTTGTGATGGGGCAGGTTCTTCGTTATTATGATCATTATTCCCAGGTTGAGTGTAAGCGCTTATAACTATGATTATTTCATCCACAGAACCAAAAGGATCAATTGAAAATGTACCAAATTCAGTGGAAGAAATATTAATAGGAATAACTTTGGAGTTAAAAGGTGGAGTAGTGGTATTGGAAAGAATCGCCGTTACTATGAAATCAGAGGTAATATCACCTTTGAATTCGAAGTTAAATGGTAAATTCATTCGATTAGTAAACTTCAAATAATCTGTACCCCAATAGGGCACGGAATTCTCTGTTCGTATTACAGATACTGTGTTATAAGATTCTTCAACAGACATAGAGAGAGAAATGTTGTAATATCCGTATAATCCATCCGCAAATGATGTATCATCAAGAAAATTAGCTATTGTCCAATTTCGAAAGATTTCTCTAAACGATAAGAAACCTAATGCTTCCTCTATAGAAATAATACCATTTTCAGGACAATTGACAAGGGTTTGAATTATGGTTGAACCTCCATAGTGTTCAGCAAGGTATAGGAAAAAAGCAAAAGCAGCTCCATAATTGGCCAATACTAAACCTTGATTGTTATAATAATCCCAATAAGTTAACGATGTTTCTGCATTTGAACTAAATTGCGGTTTATAGGGGCCATCGATAAAGGGATCTTCTCCAATCAGAAATTCAGCAAACATTGATGCACCTTCATCCAACCAAAGATCCTCATCGTCATCACGTCCAAAGTGGATCATGTGTTGAAATTCATGAGCTAAGGTAGCAAATTCACCTGCAATGAGGTGTGACAATCCCTCAACTCCATCAATATGAATGATTTCTGCTTCATTACTATAGCGTTGATTTGGTGGAAGATCAGAGTTAAGATATTGATTCAGTGGATAAAAAAATCCAGAAACATAAGTCCCACCACCTAGTCCATCGAGGATATCATAAACTAGCAAAATAACTTTTTTATTAGAATCAATGTCTGGAGGGAGACCGAAGAACTCGGAAAGTCTGGGATAGATAATTGATTCGAACGAGTCGTTCATCATTAAAAGTGTGGATTCAGTAATGGTGGAAAGATTCGAATAAATTAAACAATGAGGCCCAGTAACTTCTAGAGTGGCATTAATAAGATAATGGTTCATTGTTCCAATATTTAAAACCCAGAAAAGAGCTGTATTTCCTTGTACTTGATTAATTCGCTTTGGAGGAGATAAGCAGTCTTGATCAACATCCACACTTTTAGTTGACATTTCTGTATTGATAGATGGTCGTGGATTGACTCTATAAAGACTTGAAACGGATGTATTTCCATCAATTATAGGAATTGAAGAAAATAATTCATCATTTCCTACTTGTGACCAAAACTGAAAAAAAACTCCCCCTGTCCCCAAAATAGCTAAGATTATACATGAGAAAGTAAGTTTTAGAAAATTCAGTAAAAGCACCTCAAGTAGATTTCTATAATTTCAATATCTGTTCTAAACCTCTAATTACATGATCAGCTTCAGGTGGCTGAATAGGATTTCCATCAACTTGTATTAAACTTCCACGGTTTGTTACCGTCCCAATAATTTCAACAGGATGGTTTTTTTCTCTTAGAAATTCCACAATTATTGGCGCTTTCTTCTGATTACAGACAAAAATGACTGCTCCTGAAGCTAGTAACTTAAAAGGATTTATTTTCAGAATATCAGATATTTTCTTCGTCACAGGAGCAATAGGGATTTTTCTTGATTCTATTTCACTCCCAAACCCTTTTGACGACAAACATTCGTATAATGCACCAAAGATTCCTCCTTCTGTAGCATCATGAACCAAATGAAGATCATCGTGCCACCTACGGTTACACTCAATTACTTGTTTTGAAATATCCAAATTATTCCCAATTTCAAGACCATGATGATATTCTTTTGGATCTAAAAGATTTGCTAGTAAATTTCCTGCTTCTTCTAGGAGAATTCCTGTGCCTTCTGCCCCAATCCAACCCGAACAAATTATACTGTCTCCTACTCGAGGATCACGGGGAATATAGAATTCAGGAGGAACAAAGCCTATCATACTAGCCGATAGAATAGGATTCTGAACCTCTTGGGTTATTTCAGTATGTCCTCCCAAAATTGAGATACGTTGTTCATCACATGTTGTAGAAAGACTAGTTTGAAGTTCAAAAAGTGATTTTTCTGTTGAATTTGGAGGTAGGAGAAAAGTAACAGTAATTCCATAGGGAAGAGCTCCAGCTGTAGCCAAATCATTCTTATTAACAATAATGAGGTACTTTGCGGGATTCGAAGTAGGGAATGTAATTGGATCCGCCTTATAAACTAAGTAAGGAATACTTTGGGTTTTATAAATCTCATTTACTTCTGCAATAACTGTTTGGAGATCCAAGACTGCAACGTCTACTCCCTCCTCGGCCATTTGTAAAATCCCTTTGTTTCTAAATCCATGCTTTTTGACGAGCTTAATAAGTAAAGACCAGGGAGCTTTTCCTAGTGGTAAGACGTTCATCATGTTTCAGCTCTAGTAGAAAGTAATTTAATATAAAAATTTTTGAAATCGTTTTTATGATCAAGGCGGAAAACTGATGTCTAAGGAAAGACCGATTTTTGTGGAATCTTTTTTCATTATAACTCAAAGCCAAATTCAGCAAACTCTTTACTTTTATTATTCTGACCCATCAAAGAATTATTTTAATCTTAGAAAAACAGGAGCAAGTAAAGGAGAACTAGAAGCAATTCAAGAAAATTTACAGTATTGGATCGACCAAGATGATCTTTTCGTTAACAATAAGCACACTCGTATGATTATTAGAAAGACAACATTAGATTTTCAGGAAAATAATCCCCTGTATCCTTTTTTGCTTTTCAATATCTTGTCTCAACCTTATCAATTAGACATCCAAGAATTGAATGAAATCCATTTATATGCCAAGCCAGAAAAACTTCCTTATCCTGCTATTTCTTGCTGGAGAACGTTAATAGGAATAATTAAATCCATTGAATCCAATTCACTCAATATTATTAGTCAAGATAGGACTAATTCAGTGTTCTATTTAACTAAAGGCGAAATTATTGGTGGAGATGAAAGAATATTTATCAAATTGAGTAGATATTCTTCTAAATCATTTTATTGAAACATTAATATAGAAATTAGTCATAATTCAACAGTACATGAATGCTAAGATCACAACTATAAGCTATATCGTTATAGTAGTTGAAAAGAGTTAAAAGGTTAATCCATTAGAATTAAAAACGTAGAAAAAATGGTGGGAAATCACACTAAAAGAAATATATTTTTCTTCAGTCAGGAAAAATGTTCTTCTCTCTGCATAAATAATCAGGACTTGATGCTTTGGCTGAAAGTTTAATTCAAGTTATCCTTGACAGCACTTTATTCGTATTACCACTATGGTTTGGTAATGCTGCACCCACGATGCTTGGAGGAGGCTCACCAATTGATGGAAACCGATACTGGAGTGATGGGAGAAGAATTTTGGGTGATGGAAAGACCATCCGAGGATTTTGGGCTGGAACATTTGTTGGTGGCTTTATAGGAGGATTACTTACGTTTCTTATGGCATGGATGAGCACTATTCTTCATACTCCAATATATTTGGATGATAATCTTATTTTAAGGCTTTTATATCAAGATTTTTTAGAATCAGGAATCTTTTTCGAATTTCTTTCCTTCATGAATGCTAGAGGCATTTTCTCTAACAAATTATTTTTAGGATTCTTTACTGGTGGGTTGATGGCTTTTGGAGGATTGATTGGAGACTTAATTGGATCGTTTATTAAACGTCGAAGCGGAATTGAACGAGGTCATCCATTTATCTTTCTAGATCAGCTTGGATTCTTGGTATTGGGTATGATATTTGTATATCCGTTGATTCCATGGCGAATAGAATGGTTCATGGTTCAAGTTCCCATCACATTCATCATCCATATTGCTGCCAATCTTTTGGGATATTTTACAGGTATCCAAGATGAGCCTCTTTGATTTTTTTAATTCATTATATAAATATACACATTTAATGACAAAACTCAAAAATCAAGGTGTACTCAAATATTAATATAAACCTAGAAAGCTTTTTCAAGTCAACTGCTGAAGTACAAATGAATAATCACATCTCAGTGATGCGAAGATTTAACTTGAAAACATTGAACCACAAAGAGAATTACAAGGAGAATAACAATTTTGGCAGAGGAAAATACTGTTTTCATTGGAAATAAACCAGTAACTGCTTATGTAATGGCTTGTGTGACACAGTTTAATCGGGATGCCGAAGCGATTGTTCTGAAAGCCCGAGGTCGCGCGATTAGTCGAGCTGTTGATGTTGCTGAAGTTCTAAGACGTAGGTTCATGAAAGATCGCGTTGATGTTACAGATATCCAAATAGATACAGAACAAATTGAAACGCGAGAAGGAAATCTTTCAAACGTTAGTGCAATAGAAATTACTATCACAAAAATATAATACCTATTTTTCGTTTTTTTCAGAAAAATTGGTTTAGTAGCACTAAGAGAAAGAGATTGCTCTCTACCAAGGATAGAGTAACCAAACCTTTTTTTCTTTTTCTTCATCTTTATTCATAATTCTAAGATAGAATTAGATATATTTTTCTGAATTATATGATGTATAACAAAACATTTTCTATTTAAATAAAGATTCAAATTAAAAAGTCTTTTTGATTATTTTATCTATGAATATATAATCTACATAACACAGTAGAATATTAAGTTCGGATTTGTTAAGAATTTAAGGTGTCTAGCAATGAGAGTAGTCGATCAGGTTTGCGAAAAAATTAAACCACATTTAACGATCGATTTTCAATCTGGAAGAAAGAGTGCAAAGGACTTTCGCGATTTGCTGAAACGAATTGAGCTTGCTCCTCGTGAACGTCAATATCTTAGCTCAAATTTCCGTTTTGTCATTACTAAATTAGGATTATTTCATTATCTCCCTGAAATACAAGGAAATGAAGACGCAGCCGTCTTTCAACTTATTGAAGTGGTTACTGAAAATTGGATATCTGCAGGAATAGTGAAAAATCGTAGTGAGGCTGCGAAACGCTTTATTCAACAAATAAAAAGCAGAATTCAAGAAAGGGCAAGCACATTAATCACTGTCTCTGAAGCAGGTGATCTACGTATTATGATTCAATCTTTAAGAGAAAATATATCGAATTTTTGGGAAAAGTCTCCTGAAAGAATTCCTGATTTTATCGATCAATTTAGAGATGCTCTTGCAGAAACTAGTCAGTCCTCACGACTACTTTACGACATTGCTAGTTTTAATCGTGATGTTCGTGCTAAGAAAGTGAAATATTTAGAGGATATCCACGAAGCAATTGATGAATGGGAACAACGCTTATTCCTAGGGAAATAAAAAGAAGTACTTATGAGGGAATCATTGATCAAGAATCTTATGTATAAATCTGACATTTCTATAAATGAACACTAAGAAAATTTTTAGGATGGAGTATAGTTCTACTTAAAACGAACCTAGGAATAGTTTTCATCTTTGCTAGAAGTTAAAAAAAATGATAAAACAGAACTATTTTTTCATAGTTTGTATCATCTATTTTCCAAAAGACTTCATTCATTATTACTTTTATTCAACAAAGTGTAATGAATATTAGGAAGACTCAAATTGAGACTCTATGAACATGAATCGAAAAGAGTTTTCGAACAGAATGGTATTCCAATCCCAAAACAATTTGGTGTCGTTCATTCTGTCGATGAAGTCGAAAAACTCGATCTGAAATTTCCTGCGATGGCAAAAGCTGTTGTTTTAATCGGGGGACGAGGTAAAGCAGGAGGAATAAAGAAAGTTAATACATTAAATGAAGCCAAAAATATAACATCAGAGCTTTTGAATTTGCGAATCAAGGATCATCCAGTGGAAAGAGTTTTTTTCGAAGAAGCAGTTGAAGAGCGTGGGGGTTGTTATATAGGAGTAACAACTGATCCAAATACTTTCAATAATGTTCTGGTTGTTAGCGCTTCTGGAGGAGTAGATATTGAGGAAATTGCACGAAATCGACCTGAGACGATTATAAAGAGGGAAATAATTAACAATGATAGAGCTTTACAAACTAATATTATAGGAGAAGTTACAGAAATATTAGATCAAGATCTCCAATTATCTAAAAAGCAGAAGGAGACTCTTGCCTCAATTATTAACAAAACTTATCGAATGTATCAGGATATTGATGCAAAGCTTTGTGAAATCAATCCAGTAATAATTACGCCTGATAATGTTATTGCTGCTGATGCAAAAATCGTTCTCGATGATAACGGTTTATATAGGCAAAGTAAGCTCTTGGAGACTTTAGGAATAACCAGCAGACGACATGACATAGCTGAGCCAACATCTAATGAAGAAAAAGCCTATAGCCAAGGATTTCCATATGTAGACCTACTTTCCAATGATGTAATCAAGGATGAAAAAGTATTACATGTGGGTCTTGTTCCAGGGGGAGCAGGTTACGGGATATTTTCTATAGATGAAGTTGTGAATATTGGTAATAAGTTCTTTGATGGTAAAGTGGTTCCCATTAATTTTATGGATAGTGGAGGAGGACCCCCACAAAATCGAGTAGCTCAAATGTTTCATCTCTTAATGGATTACCCCCTAACTGATATCATCATCACATCGAGATTTGGGGGCATCTCAAGCTGTGATGTATTCATTAGAGGATTAATTCAGGCTTTAAGAGAACGATATCGTAATAAAGAACGCATAATTCCAATTTATGGCAGAATGGTAGGAACTGACCTACCATCAGCGAAAAGCTACCTTGAAAAAGCAAGAATCGAAACCCCAGAGCCTTTAAAATTATTGGATATGGTCGTTGGGAATGAAAAGATCATGGCTGATGTAATTAAGGAAGGAATCAGAAGAGGTTTTGAATTCAAGAAGGAGGCATCCATATGAAAAAGATTCCTGTAGATCAAGGCGTATTATATTTTCTCATCAAACAAATCCGTCCTGAATTAGCTAGCTACATTCAAAAAACTAAGAAGATTGAAACTGTAATTATTGGTCTTGGAAGCCAAGGTATAAAGCATGCTGGGTTAATGAAAGATTTTGGCACTAATGTAACAGCTGGTATTTCTGTTGGAAGAGGAGGCACTCGAATTCACGAAGTTATTCCTGTTTATGACAGAGTTAAAGAATGTCTCAAAGAGCATCCAAATATTGCTGTTTCAAGTATCTGGAGACATTATTCAGGAGTAAGAGATGTAGCGATTGAAGTAATTGAGTCAGGTATCCCGATTATTGTCTTAATAACCGAAGGTATCCCTCTAAAAGATGTTCGTGATATAATTGTCGCAGCGAGAAAACACAATACTCTACTTTTTGGTGGAAATACACCTGGGATTATTTTTCCACCAGAGGGAATAAAAATTGGTATGCTTCCTGATATTTTTTATCCAGAAGAAAAAACTGAGGGGGAATTTGGACCACGTGGAGTATCAATAATTTCAAGGAGTGGAGCAATTCTCTACCATCTATCGGACGCATTAGCGAGTGCTGGTATAGCACAAAACGCTGTCTTAGGGATAGGAGGAGATGGAGCAATAGGAACAAGATTTATTGACATCGTTCCCCTCATTCAACAATGTCCAAACACAGACCTCATTGTGGTAGCAGGTGAAATTGGGGGTAGTCAAGAAGAACTTCTTGCAAATGATATCATTGCTAATAAAAAGAAATATCCAATACCGATCGTCGCATTAATTTCTGGTGCAAATGCACCTTCAGGAAAAACAATGGGGCATGCTGGGGCCATTATCACACCTGGACAAGATTATGGTACCTTTAAAACTAAAAAAGAAGCTTTAGAGAAAGCAGGTGTAACTGTTGTCAATAGTCAGTATGAATTAGTCGAAACTGTCAAGGAAATTCTCCAAGGTTGGAAATATTTCAGTGTCACAAGATATCAAGAAAAGATGATAAAAACATGGGAAGAACCGCCTGAAAAAGCAGGATGGGCAACTCTTATTACCAAAGTTCAGCCAAATAACTTAATAATAGCTGGGTACCCTCTTAAAGACATAATTAAGAAGAAAACTTTCATTGAAACAGCTTATTTACTTGTAAAAGGAAATTTTCCTAAATTGGAACAGACCAATGAATTGGAACAGATTTCTCTAAAAGCTACTAAATTACCTGTTCCCAAAGTGAATATTATTGAAAATGAAGATATTTCAAAAACAATAGCAAAATATTTGTTACAGGATGAAATATTGACAAATTATTGCATTCAAGAAAGTAAGAACCCTCCTAATCAGTTGATGTTTTGTTTAGGTCGTGTAGCAGGATATCTGGCTTCAATATTTGGAAATTTACACATACTAGAAAATATTGACATAAAACGACCTTTCTCTCATATTATATATCAGATTCTCACAGGAGAAACTGTTATAGATGAGAAAAAAGCTGGTGTACTTGAAGCAATGATAGTAGCTAGTGTAGATCATGGAGTAACCCCACCCTCAGCTCAAGCAACGATTATTGCTGCTACAGTACGAGCTGCTTATGAAGTAGCTGTCGCCCAAGGAGTTAGTGCGATAACGGATGTTCATGGAGGAGCTGGAGCAAAAGCCGCACAATTTTTTCTGAAATGTGTAGCACTTGCTAAAGAAAAGAGTATAGATCTTTCCGAAGCAGTCCAAGAAAATATCAGTCAATATATGAAGGAAGGAAAAAGAATTCAAGGCCTAGGACACCGATTTCACACACGAGATCCTCGTCGGGACGTCTTATGGATTAAAGCAAAACATGCGGGAATAGCAGGTGAGTGTATTGAGATTTCAAAAATCATTACGGATATTTTTAAAAGAGTACGCGGTATAGATCTTCCCATCAACGTTGATGGGGTTATTGGTGCCATAATTGCAGACATGGGACTTAATCCGAATCTTGCAAAAGCAGTGTTCATATATGGTCGGATTGCAGGATTATCTGCTCATTATTTTGAGGAGATCACATCTCAACCACAAATGCGTAGAATCAATTTTTCAGAAGCATTATACAAAGGCGAGAAACCTAGAAAACTACTTGCTTGAGGAAACGAAGATCAAATTCTATTCTATTTGATAAATAACATCCAAATGAGTACCATCCCGATATTCCACTAATGTAGTAATTTTATCGGTCAGATTGGCTTTTATTGGATCTGCCAAGTTTATGGCTTCTTCTTTTAGATCATCTATGGATTGAATATTTAATCCAGCTTTTTCCAAACGTTTTTTCAACTTTACTCGTTTAGGATTGATGGCTATTCCACCATCTGTCACAATAACATCAATACAATCCCCTGGACTAGAAACTGTGACAACATTATCAATGATACAAGGTACTTTGCGTACCAATGGCAATAGAATCATACTAATTTTCGCGCGAGCTGCATCCTGATGTCCACCTATTCCAGAGTTTAGAGTACCATCACTAAAAGTATTGACATTGATATTAAAATTAACATCAACTTCAGTGGCCCCTAAAGCAGAGAAATCAGTATTGTTGGCAATACAACCTTTATTGAAAGGATTATAAGCATGATCTATTGAAACTTCAACATGATTAGAGTTATTTTTTAAAGAGTCAATTGCTTCAGAATCGAATGATTGGGCATCATAAATTATCCTGAAAAGGCCTGCTTCCAATAATTCGACAGAATTCTTTGCAATTCCACCAAAGATATAACTACCTTCTAGATTTTTATCAACCATCAGATCTTTCAAATATTTAGTGGTTGCCAAGGACATGCCCCCTGCGCCAGCCTGCCAATTAAATCCAGCTTGTAGAAATCCTGAATGATACATCACTTGAACTGCATTTTCAGCAATTTCAAGCCGATCGGGCGATAATTTTCTATTCAAACTTCCTGATGCTATTTTTGAAGGATCACCAATTGAATCAACTTCAAGAATCGCATCAACCCGACTAGAAGGGATACTTACATTTTCTAGGGGATAATCAAGAATAGTGTCAGTAACTCCTATGACTACATCTGCGTAGAGTGAATCTGTTTCAAGGGGATATCCAAGACTACCAAAAGCATTTCTCCCTTCAATACCAGTCAAATTTCCGAGAAAATCAGCTGCAGAAGCAGCAATGAAAGCTACATCAATATGTAAACTCCCTTCTTGAACTGCTCGCGCGCGGCCCCCATGTGATCTAAGAATAGTGGGAATATTCACATCTCCCCTAGATATAGCCTGACCAATTGGACCATTCATACTACCTTCAATTCGTCCGATAACACCAGTCTCTATGTGCTCCAAAAGAGGTGAATGAACAGGGAATAAAGCTGTAGAAGCTAATGTGATATTTCTAATTCCATAGGACGCGAAAGAATCAATGATAGGTAATAAGACACCATCTCCATTTCTCAGGATATGATGAAAAGAGATTGTCATACCGTCAAATAGCTCAAGAAAATGATACCCTAAAAGGTGGTCAACATCATCATAGAATCGTTTTGTGTCTCTAGTGACAACATATGGTTGATATTTCGTACCAATTCGGCTCCTTCCTTTTGTTCTTGAGGCATGAATACCCTGATAAGGAATAATTTCTATACCAAAAAGCCTTTCAGGAAGATTTCGTCCTATTATATTCTTAATCAACTCATAAAACCCTTCTGAGGGTGTAACACAAATCATAGCAGCATTTTATTCATCAAGAGAAAAACATTCGGGAATATAACTTGTCAACAAAGGCTATCCACATAGGCTTGATGCCCTGCCTGAAATGCCTCAAGGTTGATATCAAAATGTTTAGCCTTAAATTGCTTTTTTAATGCCACTAAGAGAGAACTTTTTGAAAGAGGGAGCCCTTCTACTGCTGATAGAGCTCCTAACATAACAATATTTTGAACAATTGCCATTCCTAAATCAGTTGCTAGTTTTGTAGCATTAATTGGAACAATGTGAGGACTATAAGCCTTTAAAGCTGTTATAATGGATTCAATTTCAGGATAATTACTTTTAGTTAATGTAAAACTCGGAGAAGGAATGGGATGTGTATTTACAAGACAAATCCCTTTTGGTTTTACAAATTGAGCATATCGTAAAGCTTCTGTTGGTTCAAAAGCAAGAAGGACATCAGAATCACGTTCCATGATCAGTGGTGAAAATACATCCCCAAAACGAACATTTGAGAAAACACTCCCACCTCGCTGAGACATACCATGTGTTTCAGAACCATGAACCCTAAAACCCATATCAACAGCAGATTTACATATTATATCAGTTACAGAAAGTATTCCCTGTCCTCCCACGCCAGCAAGGAAAATTTGATATTCCATATTATCACCTATAACTTCAATAGCATCTAAATCACAAAAATTTTGGAGGTATTTGATCCACCCCTGGGAAATCAATAGGAGGCCTTATCATCACTGTTACTAATCCATGAGCGATGATTTTCTCTTCTTCATCCCTGATTGTTGCTTCTGATACACCAATCGTGTTCCCAAGCTTAATACAATGGCCATATGCTAGAATTTTACCTTCTTTGGCACTTGATAAATAATTTACCTTCATATCGATTGTGGTAGCACTATTAAGTCCCTCTATCTGAGTCACTACAGCTAAAGTTCCTGCAGCATCAATCAATGCAGCAGAAACACCACCATGAATAACCCCATGTAATTGGAGGTGATTTTCCTTTATATCAAGTTCTAAGAACGACTCTCCATATCTAAATTCGTTAAGCTTGATACCAAAAAAAGAGAAAAATGGATTCGAGTTTATTATAGGAAGAATCCATTCACACCATTTCGGATTTAATTGTTTCATTTTAAACTCCTTTCAGATCATTTGTATTAAATCTCAGACTTTTCTACTATCACACCATAAGGGCATACTGAAGCACATAACCCACAACGAGTGCATAAAGATTGATCGATCATTGGAATGGGTTTACCTTCTTCAGTTGTTATACGATCTGACCATATGATAGCTGGACATGCAATCATGTTAACACATGCATAGCAGCCAACACAACGATCTGCTTCTATATAATAACTGGTTTTTGGTAATCCCTCCCTCCGCGTGGATTGAATTACACATTCTCCCTTGGATACGATTACTGAGACTCCTTCGTGCTTAATGGCTTCTTTAATAACTTCAATTGATACTTTGGGGTTGTAAGCATCAATTGTTACTACATGTTTAACACCAATGCCTCGAACCGCTTCCTCAATGGATAGGGGTTCAACAGAAGAATGGGAAGTAAAAGATGAAGGATTTGGTTGAAAACCAGTCATAGCTGTAGCTGAATTGTCCACAACCAACAATAAAAGATTGCTTTTATTGTAAACAGCGTTTACAAGGCCAGGTAATCCAGTATGCCAAAAAGTTGAGTCACCAATAATTGATACAACTGGATCTTTTAAACCTGGACTATGGGCCAGTCCAGAACCAATTCCTAAAGAAGATCCCATACAGATGGTCACGTTACCAGCAGAAAGTGGAGGAGCAACACCTAAAGTATAACAACCTATATCAGTAGATATTATACGGTGTCTTCTAGGGATAGCTTTATTCAGTGCATAAAATGTCGCTCGATGTGGACATCCAGGACATAAAACTGGAGGCCGTGCAAATGTCAAATCAGATCGATCTTGAGGGATCTCTGTAGGATATAAATCAAGATTCATAGTTTTGGTTAAACCATTCCAAACCTTACGTATTGTTAGTTCTCCATAAGAAGGAGTGATTCCTTCTCTCCTTCCAATTATCTTATTTTCAAATCCAATCTCAAATGCTAGTTTTTTTACAAAAGTCTCTAAAACATCATCTGCCTCCTCAACAACTATGATTTTGGAAGAGGAATATTTCTTTAGGAATTGAGTAACTTGATACTCTGGGAAAGGATGTGAGAGACCTATTTTTAATATTGGGTAACTTGTTCTAAGTTTAATCAAGACTTCTTTTAAGTAATTATATGCTGATCCGCATGTAATGAAAGCAAATGTTTCCTCATCTCCCTCTTCCGCTCGGTTCCAAGGGGAATCGGCCAAATAACTTGAAATGTCGTTAATCATCCCTAGTATCCGTTGTTTATTTTGACGTGCATTACTAGGTACACATACAAACCGTCTTGGATCTATTTCGAGAGAGATAGCTTGACGAAACTCTGGAAAAGTGATGGGTTCGAGGTGTACATCTGTACGTGAGTGCGAAATTCTAGTTACAGTTCTTAAAATAACAGGAACTTGATACTTTTCACTAACACGAAATGCATCTTTTAACATTGCTTTTGCTTCTCTAGCATCACTTGGTTCAAACATGGGAGCATTTGAGATCTTTGTATACCAACGATTGTCCTGCTCATTCTGTGAGGAATGCATATGAGGATCTTCAGCTACAATAAGAACCAATCCACCTATAACACCTGCATTGACAAGAGTCATAAAAGGATCAGCAGCAACATTTAATCCAACATGTTTACAGACAAAAATTACCCGATGACCCAGTAATGAGAAACCATAGGCACTTTCAAGAGCAACAGCTTCGTTTGCACTCCACTCAAGATATAGATCATATCCTATATCCTTTAATATGGGCTGTGCTGCATATAGAGTGTTTGGGATTTCAGATGAGGGAGTTCCAGGATAAGTGAAGACACCAGCCACACCAGCTTCTATAATTCCTCGGGCTATAGCTTCATTTCCTAGCAAAACCAGAGTTCTATCACTCACATTCTCAAAAATATCCTCAATTCTCGCCATTATGCCTTCAACCATGAGAAGAAAAGCATTAAAAGTCTCTGAAGAGCATAAATACTTAATTTAATATATATTTTAAGGAGAGAAAATCATTGTTTAGTTATTTAAAAACTATAAAGTAACAATTGAAAAGATTACAAAGGGAATTAATATTAGTGCCCAAAAAGCAGTCTTTAAGAATTTTATATCGATTAATAAAATACTTAATTCAACATTTTTTCTTTTGTTAAAATCAGAAAGCTTCCGATTTCATTCCAATTCACTTCCCAAACAATTCAAAATTGACGTCAAATCAGTTAAAAGGTCATTAAATACAATTATATTTCAAGAGGTTGGATTTACGTTGAGCTGGCTACATTTAGGTGAAATTATACGTATCAATGCTTTCAAATATCCCAATAAACTTGCATTTAAAGATATAAATCATTCTCTAACTAATAAAGAGTTTGATGAAAGGACAAATAAGCTTGCAAATGGTTTACTCAAAAGAGGTCTAAGAAAAGGCGATAAAATTGCTGTTCTTATGAATAACAGAGTTGAATTTATGGAAATATATGGAGCTGCTGCAAAAGCAGGATTTATTATTGTTCCATTGAATTTTCGTCTTCTTCCTAAAGATCTTTACTGGATTGTAAATAATGCTGAATGCAAAATGGTTATTGTAGAGTCTAGATACTATGAGATTACCATTAAAAACTGGGATCTAGTAGTAGATTTCAGATTGGACTCTCTTGATCATATTTGCCTAGATGACATACCAATTGCAGAAAATTGGAGTTACTATGAAAATATTATCAAAGATGGGGAAGAAAATTATCCAAAAATTGAGGTAGATCCAGAGGATCCATGGATTTTGCTTTATACTTCAGGAACAACAGGTAGACCCAAAGGGGTGGTTCGTTCTCATCGTTCATATATTTCTTTCTTTCTAATTAATGCAGCTGAATTTTCTTTCACTCCCCAAGATTATGGCTTAATCCTTATGCCATTATCACATGTGAACAGCACTTTTTACTCTTTCGTTTTCACTTACATCGGTGCTCCTGTCTATATTCATCTGGAATATGGTTTTAATCCAGAAGAGGTTCTTCAGATCTTCGATCATGAGAAAATAACCTTTACTTCCTTAATTCCAACTCATTATAACCTAATTCTAAGCCTTCCAGATGAAATTAAAGAAAAATATGATCTCAGCTCAGTAAAGACTCTCCTCACCTCCTCTGCGCCAGCCACTAAAGAGATGAAATATGGTGTGATGAAATTGTTCAAGGGAGTTCGGCTTTATGAAGCATATGGTTCAACTGAAGCTGGTCTGGTAACTATTCTAAGACCTGAAGATCAGTTCAAGAAAGTTGGATCCATTGGTCAAGAATGTATTGGTTCAGATCAACTTCGAATACTTGATCCTGATACTAGGAAACCAGTACCAATTGGTGAAATAGGTGAACTATTCTCTCGTAGTCCTATGCAAATGACTCATTATTACAAACTGGCAGAGAAAACAGCAGCGAGTATGGATGGTGACTTCTTTAGCGCTGGTGACATGGCGAGACAAGATGAGGACAGCTATTACTACTTGGTTGACAGAAAGGCGAATATGATCATCACAGGAGGTGAACATGTATTCCCATCAGAAGTCGAAAAGATCATCACGAGCCACAAAGATGTTTTAGAGTGCGCTGTAGTGGGATTATTACATCCTAAATGGGGTGAAGCAGTCACGGCAATCTGTGCTTTAACCTTGGGTAGCGAACCATCAGATAGGTTAGCAAATGAAATCAGAGAATACTGTCGAGATAAACTACCAAGATTTAAAGTCCCTAAGAGAATTATATTCATTGATTACGACGATATACCTAGAACAGGATCAGGAAAAATCATTCATCGGATACTCCGAGAACGTTATAATGAAGAACAGAATTCTTGATATATATCATATTTAGGAAGTTCATTCAATATGAAAGTTGAAGATGTAAAGAAAATTTGTGTAATGGGTGCAGGCCTGATGGGTAACGGTATTGCACAGGTTTGTGCCCAAGCTGGTTTTGAAGTTGCATTAAGAGACATTGAAGATCGTTTTGTAGAGAATGGAATGAATAATATTAAAAAGAATTTATCTCGAGGAGTTAATAAAGGAAAGATGACCCAAGAGGAGATGAACCAGATTGTTAATCGAATCAAAGGCACTACTGACTTGAAAGCTGCTGCATATAACGCTGATGTTGTTATTGAAGCAATTATCGAGAATAGAGATCTAAAAAGGGAAGTTTTCGCCGAATTGGACGAGATTTGTAAACCAGAGTGTATTTTTGCTTCAAATACATCATCAATATCAATTACAGATATGGCTTCTGCAACAAAACGTCCTGAAAAGTTCATAGGGATGCATTTCTTTAATCCAGTCCCTGTTATGCGTTTAGTTGAAATCATCAAAGGATATGATACTTCCGACGAGACATATCTTTTTACTGATGAGCTTTCAAAAAAGCTTGGTAAGGAAACAGTTCTCGTTAATGAAGCTCCTGGTTTCGCAGTTAATCGTCTTCTTCTTCCATTTTTATTAGAAGCAATTTTCACTCTTCAAGAAGGTGTAGCTACTGTTGAAGATCTTGATAAAGCAATAACTTTAGGTTTGAACCATCCAATGGGGCCTTTAACATTGTTGGATTTTGTTGGACTTGATACAGCACTTTTCATTGCTGATTACATGTATGGAGAGTTTCAGGATTCAAAATACAGAGCACCAACTCTTTTACGAAAAATGGTTCGTGCGGGCCATTTTGGTAGAAAAACTGGTAAAGGGTTCTATGATTACTCTAAACAACCACCTGAACCACGTTCTTTCAGGTAACTCTTATTAAAACCATTTGGACAGATCTAAGGCCTGTTTAAATTTATTCGATTAACTTAAACCTTACTGACTTCAATAACCATTGAGGCTGCGGAATCACCAGCAGAACACCCTGTAAAGAGCCCATAGCCTCCGTTCTTTAAAGCAAGCTCTTCAATAAGTTCAATAATCAGACGCATGCCAGTTGGTGCTTGAGGGTGACCCCAAACAAGAGAAGAACCAAAATTGTTAATATCTTCTTTAGCTATTCCCATTTCTTGACTGAAGTATACATCATTCACAGCAAATGGATTGTGCATTTTAACGCAGCTAATGTCTTCAATTGAGATCTGTGCCGATTCCAAGGCATTTCTAGCTGCGGGGACTGGTGCCATAGGCATAAATCCTTTTTTACTTCGAGCTTGGCCAAAAGATAAGATTCGGATCTCAAAATCTTTGTTAAGACTGATTTTTTGAGCTTTCTCTCTTGATGTTAAGATCATACCAGCATTACCGTCAGATGGGTGTGTTTGAGCTCCATACGTTACTGTTCCCTCCTTGAGAACAGGTACTAACTTTGCAAGACCTTCTGCAGTAGTAGGGAAAACTCCTTCATCACCCTCAACAGTTGCAATAGTCTTCTTCCCGGATTTTACTTCAATAGGTGAAATCATAAATTTACGAAGGAAAGATGAGTTGTTGTCTAAGGCATCGTTATACTGATTATAGCGTAATAGAACGATTTCTTCCTGCTCTTCCCTAGTGATTCCTGCTTCTTTAGCAACATTTTCTGCTGTTTGTATCATTGGATTTCTGGCATATGGATCATAACCAAAGTTATCCCAGACCCAGTTTTCTATGTCAGCTTTACCACCTGGGGCAAGAGGATTGGGATATAGTATGTGAGGCCCATTACTAGTGCGATCACAAGTCACAGCTAGGATAGATCGATGCCTTGGACTACTAGCTTCGATCTCGGAAGAAGCATTACCGATGATTCGAGCAGAAGTTGCACAAGCTTGGGCAATCATAGGTCCAGTAATCTCGGGAGCTCCGATCAAACCTGCAAACCACGTTTGACCATAAAAACTATGCTTCTGTGGTATTGTAATTCCAAGATAAAGTGAATCAAATGAACCAGGAGAAATATTACGTGCTTTTAAAGCCTTGATTGTCATTTCAGCTGCAAAAGGAACAGCATTTAAGCTGGAGAAGCTACCTTGCCAACGAACGAAGGGCGTAGACCAGTAACAACCATAAGGTATGTATGTATTTTGAAATCTCATTTCACATCATTCCTTGGTTTTAGGGAGAACAGCATCAACAAGATCTTGATTAAATGGGTGTGCTTTAGCTATAAGTTTTCTGTATTTTATGAAGTCAATCACATCTTTTCCAGTTTGTTTTCTTTCATTAAAAGCCCTAAATCCTAATAAAGCTTCGGTCATCATGTTAACTGATAACCAATGACGATTTGCAAGCTTTGTTTGATCCCAAAAGAATTTCTTTTTCATTCGAATGCCATCAATAGACTTCATTAAGCACCCTGGAAATAAATTTGTAAAATTCCAAATTACATCATTCACAGCTTTATCTAAAGGAGTTAAATCGATTTTACAGTTTTTCATAACTTCTCTTCCTTCTTTAAACTCTTGGCCAGTTAAGAATTCTCCATAAACAATATCGCCATTCTTGACGTATTTATCAGTATAGACTGTAGGATTTCGGATAAAATCACCATTATTGTTTTTAAGTACTGGTACAACTTTTGTGATCAAACCAAGCCTTTTCATCTTGTACGCACTCCACATTTCACAGGAAACACAGTTATACATTGCATCTTCAATACCTAAAAACCATGGAAGAAAATCAGTAGACCCACCATCTGGAGCAGAACCGTGACGTGGTCCAGCTTGACCAAAAATCGCAGTGTCCGCAGAAATTGTCAGATCAGCAGCCATTCCTATCTCCTGTCCTCCTGCAATTCTCATACCATTAGCTCTACAGATAACTGGTTTTTTACAGTTTAGTATCGCATCAACCATTGCATTAAAGAGATCCATATACAATCCATACTCATTTGGTTTACTAGAGTAATATTCCGCGTATTCTTTTGTATTTCCACCACTACAAAAAGCTCGATCCCCAGCACCAGTAAAAACAACAGCAACTACACTTCGATCCATTGACGCTCGAGAAAATCCTGCAATGACCCCTTTAACCATTTCTGTGTTATAAGAATTTAATTGGGCAGGATTATTAAGTATAATCCAAGCAGAATAAAGCTCTTCGATTATCTCCCCTTGAGGAGTAAGCAATGGTTTCAGTTCATATGTTATACAGGGAGGTTCAGTCCCAAAATGTTCATTCTTCCAAAGATCGTGATTCTTCAAGATATTCATCCGTCCAAAGATTGTTATTAAGGTAAGGATGAAGAAATTTGTTTCATCATAAAAATTCTATCATGATGAATTGGATGAAAGGGTGCTTAAGTAAAAAGAAATCATTCATACAAACGGAGGAAGAAAGTTATCAAACCTGATCTTTGCAAAAACAATAATAATAAAAATAGAATCCATTTGCAGAAGAAATCTTATACCCATTAGCATTCATAATAGCTTTGAGGAGGATATTTACTATGCCTCAAATTTCCTTATAAATGAGTTTTCTTACTATATTGATAAAACCCAACATATTTCTCATGAATAGTTTCTCTATTTTGAATTCAAGAATAATTCGAATTTGTGAATATGATAAAATCATCCTTCCTCGATCAACTCGGTAGTTTGATAAATGTCCTTATAGGATAAAACAATATATGAGACTTTTTCCCTAAGATTAACGACCGATGATAAGATTCCACTCTTATTTTCAGGTTCAATTGTCATCAACATGTGGATGTCATGAACAGAATCCTGTAGTTCTTCCTTGAATTGATTGATTAATGGAAATATTTCAGGAACAACGAGAATATTCACAGTAAAATGCTCAGCTCCCCCTCTTGCTTCTGGATTTTCTATTGAATAACCATAGGACATTGAATTTACGCGTATAAGGCTTTCCAAAGAGTAATCAAAACTTGAAAAGGTTTTAGAGGTGAAATCACTGGCAAAACCACAACTGTTGAATGAACGATCTGAAAGTGCTATTAAAGGTGCTATATTATCTTGTAATAGATCTGGAATTACAATTAAGGGAAGGGGTCCCGATCTCTGGTCAAAATAAGAAAGAACAATTCCAAGTGTATGAAGATCCATAGAAGCTATTACTTCTTCATGACTTATTTTGGTAACATTTTTCATTACTACTTTTTTATCAAAACCAACGAGTTCAGGCTTACGGATGAACTTAATGTAGGCAACAGATCCAATTAAAATGCAGAACACCAAAATAAATGAGAGAATTACTAGCCATTCTGGTAATCCAGGAGATTTATAAATAAATCTATTCTCACTGATACGTTGAGGAAAATCTCTTATATCAAACGCAAGTGCATTTTTGTTTCCAGAAAGATCGGAGGTTGAAATATAATAAAGAATTTCAAAATTAGAGTTGTTATGATTAAAATCTACTACTACTGCCCAGTACTCTAAACCATCCATAATACTTCTATTTTGAAAAATCATTGAAGAACTGAGCCAGTTAGTATTACTGGCTCCACTTCCCTCAGTGTAAGGTTGAAAATAGTAATAAAGAATGACTTCATCAACACCTATTCCAAATTCTTCAATTTGCGTATAAAAAGTTAAATATCTCGGATTCGACTCATCATCTTTTTCGAAAAATGCGTCTATTACACGAGGAGCAACATTATCTTCCATTTCATAGTAAAAAATACTCGATGAAGATATTTCAAACCTAGTTGAATAATAGACTTCTGAAATCGCTATTACTTCTATCTTTACTAAATTTCCTAGAAGAGAATAGTTTTCTAGTTCATAATCTAAGATCCATTCTGAACCATTGAATTCAGCCCATTTCGTTTGTTCTAATGTATCATTCTGGAAGCTGAAAATCAAAATGGTTTCTGAAATCGGATTTCTCGGATCTGTAACATTAATCAAGAAAGTATAATGACCTTCTTTATCTAAATTAATTTCAATACTGATCTCATTAATCATTGGATGGCTTTCTATATGCATTGAAATGTTCATTTGAGTACCAAATGATTCACCATCATATGGCTGAATTTCAACATACCAAATATCTCCCGGAGAGGTTGCACTGGCTGGGATTACTGTCAAATTAGAATACTCAGGGAGTAAAGTTTGATTGCGATACCAGTTAATTACTGAGCTGTCTGTGTCATAATCTATATCTAGAAACGTATAAGCTAACACAATGTTTTCATTTTCAAGTAAGAAATCAGAAAAAGCCGTATTTATAACCCTCAAATCAAGAACTTCGGGGGATTTATTAATAATAAATACTTCTTGAGACGATTGATTACTCGACCAGTCTTTTCCGTCAAATACTCTCACAATAACAAACCATACGTCTCCTTTACTAAGTTCAGAATTCAAAATTGTAGTTTGATCTGTATAAATTGGCTGAAATGTATAATTTCTTACCCAAGTAATTGTATACCCTAATATTGGATCCAGATCGGGATCATAGAATGTTATATCTTCATTCGGATTTAAAAACAGATTAGAATCTGCGTAGCTAGTATTAGTGTTCTCATTGATAGAAACACTTAATATTCGGGGGGCTGAATTCAAAATGATCTTATAAGGCACGGTATACTCTTGACTATAATCTAGAGAGTCGAATACTGTTAGGTAAGCAAACCATACTTCACCTGCTGAAGTATAAGAAGCATTTACCTTTGTCTTATTTACAAATTCAGAAACAGGAAGCCCATTTCGAACCCAATGAATAATCCATTCAGAGCTTTCATTGTCATTATCATAATCTATGAAATCATAATCTAATGCTAATGTATCATAAGTATAAGGATTACTCGGTGTAATAGCAAGGTTATAAGCTTCAGGAATTGCATTAACCACAATGACTGTTGTTGAATTGTAAAAGAGACTGTAGTCTTCTCCATCCGATACACGAATTGAAACGTTAATCTCATCTCCTCTATTAAATAGGAAACTAGATAAGGTACTTTGATTCCGTGCTATTTCTGTTCCATTCTTGTACCAAAAAATTATGACTTGACTTTTACTTTCGGAATCAGAATCAAGGTCATAATAAGTATATGAAAAGGACAAATCATTTTGTACAGTTGGGGAACTTGTTGACCAAGTAAATGATCCAATTTCAGGAGGTGTATTCCCAATCACTATTGTTGAAGAATTTTTCCAAAAACTAACATCATTGAACCTATCTTTTATTTGGACACTTACTATCCAAGTATCGCCTTTGGACAAGTAATAAGTTGGTACAGTTGGGCCAGTTAATTCACTCACAATGTCTCCATCCTTATACCACTTATAATTCGAATTAGATACAAGTCCGTTTTCATCGATTTCTATATCATAAATATAAATTGGGCTGTCTAAATCTTCTGCTGTATAATTCACATAAAGAGGTACCGCAGCAAAATAGATAGAGCTTCCATTGAAGCCCAGAATCTCTGGACTGCCGATAATTTGGGGAATTGCGTTCCCTATCTGGATATATTCGGTTCGATAAATATTTCCTGAAACTTCACCATCATTCGGAATTATTTGGGCGTATAGAATATTTCCTGCAACAAAATAGGTATTGGGGAGTTCAACACCAGTCTCACCAGGTATAATCGACCCATCTATGTAAAACCAATTAATTGCAACGTTTTCTGAATCATTATCGTCATCAATGAATTCATAATTCAAAATAATGTTTTGACTTGTATTCTCACCGCCTGTTAGCTCTAAATCTTGGATTAGAGGGGGTGTATTCAAAATGTGAGTTGTAGAAGAATTATACCATATTGAATAATTTTCGCTATCATATATTCTTATTGAACAGATCCATTCTTCTCCTTTTTTTGTGTTTAATGAAGAGATTTCTGATAAATCATCAAAAGAACTATTGTAAATATTATTGATATACCATCTAAGGTTAAAGCTATCTTCATCATCATTATCAGCATCAAAAATATCCCAAGTAATGGTTAAATTATGGATAGTTGTCGTATTTGATGTAATTTGGATATCAGTGACTTTTGGTATAGAATTCTGAATAATCAATTCATTAGACACATATTGGGAAGACCAATTTAAACCATCAAAAACTTTGATGGTGAAATTCCAAATTTGACCTTTAACTGTGAAGCTAGAACCAATTATCAATGAGTTATTGTGATCAGGTTGTATATCACCATTCATAAACCAAATTATTTCTTTTTCAACTTCTTGATGCCCATCAAGATCAAAAAAATCATAACTGGCAACAAGATCGACAGTGGTTGTATTTATCCCCCCAGTTAATGTAATATTCTGAACTTCAGGTATATTATTTGTATAAGCACCAATTGAAATTAAAATTGATGTGTAAATTATGCTATAATTGAATCCGTCATAAACTTGTAGTCGATATTGCCAAGTCTCTCCCGAGGATGTCTCAGAGCTTAATAAAGTCACATTATTTGTTTTTGACGAATTTAGTTCACCATTCCAATACCATAACACAATTCGTTGAGTAGTCTCTTCTAGATCGCCATCTGGATCACTATATGAGTATGTGATATTTATATTATCTGTTGGAAATATATCTGTAGTTTTATTAAAAGTCGGTGTAGCCGTTAAAATTGGCAATGAGTTTAATATTGTCGTATTTGGAGAAATATAGACCTTCGAGTACTCCTCTCCATCAAAAAGCTCTAATTTAAAGCGATAAGTTTGACTCCGTGTTAAATTACCTGCTGTAACATAAGTAGAGTTCATTAATCCCGGAATTTCAGTCCAACTTCCAGTCCAAAGATACCATCTGATTATGGTAACATGTAGATAATTATCTGGATTATCCCCATCTATATCGCTCGCGGTCCATCCTGCTACTAATTCATCACTACTTGTTGGTTTAGAAGTAATTGTTACATTAATTGCTTCAGGAGGGGTGTTAATAATAGTTGTAGGCGGTGAATTGTATTGAAGTGAGTACTTGTCTCCATCAGATACCTGAAGTGTATAATTCCATATTTCTCCTTTTGAAGTTGCTGTAGAGGGAATTATCTTTAGGTTATTATATAAGTCCTGAAGTACTCCAGATTTATACCAGCGTATAATCCAACTATTCAAAGGCTCATCGTCTCCATCTACATCGGAGAATGTCCAATTTGCTATTAAAGATTCATTAGTTCTTGGATCGATTGTTAGAGAGAGATTAGATGCTTGTGGAGGATGGTTGGGACCACTTCCAGTATGCTTTAATGATGTATATGAATTTCCTGAAGTATCATTAACAAAGATAGTAAAGTTGAATACTTTATTCTTATTCAAAAAAAGTGTATTGTTGATGTAACCCGAGGCTGTTAAACCCATTATCGCCCATAAATCATTACGAGGAATCCCATCAACCTCTGTAACATTCACAAGAACAGTGTCTATTTCACCCCAAGTATCAGAGACATTCGCTTTAAAAGTTCCATTAATACCAATATTTGGATAATATTCCCAATTTTCAACCGTTGGAATTGTGGAATCATAGTCAAATGTGTGATTTCTTATTTCGGAGGGAGAGAGAATATAGTTTTCTGAGTCTGAAGCGTTTATGACTTGGAATTCATAATATTGGCCATAATTGACTGAGATTTGTTTGACCCATAAAGATCCATTATAGTTCATAGAATATTCAACTGAATTTACTTCAAGATCTACTTCTGCAACCTCAGATTGAGAATCTGTGACATTCGCCCAAAAAATTCCGATACCTGTACCTAGATCATCAACGAAAAAATCATTTATCATTGGAGGAGTTTCATCATTATCCCAAGTGTGGAGTAGTGTCACATCAATATTCCATTGATCCTGGGTTGTATCTGAGCTTTCATTCGTACCTTTGAATCTAATAGTGAAAGTTGAAGTTGTTAAATAATTCACTACGCTAATATTATTCCATGAATTGGCTACCAGGTTAGGAATAATCGTATTCCATGATCCATTCCACACATCAACTTTTAATGCCTCTATTCCTAAATTACCAGTATAGATAGCCAGTGTAGCATTTGATTTCGTAAAATCAGCAGATACCCATTGAACTTCAGCATCGAAATTATAATTTGGTTCTGGAAAATAGTTAACTTGAAGAATTGCAATGTCACAGAGCTGTTCTCCATATTTATTTCCTCCAGGATCTTCAGTTCTTAAAAAAATCTTTGAACTATTAACTTTTGCCCATGTATTTATGTATGTACTGACATCTACTTCTTTCCATATGAAATTTGGTTCATTTGAGAAATCCATCACCTCATTCCAGGCACTTCCATTCCACAAATGAACAGAAAAATAAGTTTCTGTAGGATAAGAAGGGCTAGCATGGCCATAAACACGCAATTTGACTGATGCTAATGTCCCAAGGATATTTATATCTTGAAACCCAAAATCTCCCATCTCATCTCCGTTTTTACTTCCAACTGCATTCGCTACACCATGGACTTCATTTACTTCTGGCTGTGTTTGATTATCTAAATAAGGTGAGGCTCCTGTTTTCGCCCATTTATTTCTAGTAATTTCCCACGAGTCAACTTCCAAGCTAATTTGATTTATTGTATTGATATCCTCTTCTGTCAAAGTATCATTTAGGCTATCTGGGCCAGCTTTTTGATTTTGAAAATTTAAATGAGTTCCTTTATCTGCTACTCCATCAATATTTGATATATTATTATCGACAAAATCTTCTTGTGAACCGACTATTTTGGCAGTCATTCTACTAGGAAAGGACTCGTTATTTTTAGATGTTTGTTTTCCTACTTCTGTACTAATAAGACGAGATTTACTTTTTGAAATTATAATGGGCTCTTCTATATTTTGTTTTACTAATCCAATATTGTGCATAAGCTTACCTAAAATATTGGATGATTCTTGCGGTTTATCAGCTTGAATGGAACTATCTGCAACAAAGAAGCTGATAAAAAAAATGCCAATTAATAAAAAGCTTCTGATTCTGTGGTAGATTCTTAATAATGATTTCAAAAATATCATCACCCTATGAACCGCCATCTAATCTTATTCATCTTAAACCCATTAGATGATCCCTTTCAGGGCATCAGCTACTTCTTCCATTTTTATAAGAATGTACTGAAGTGGGGCAACCTTTTTTGCAATTCCTGTAAGGATAATTTCAGACTTAAGCTTTTCACAGACAAAAATTAAATCGTCTGTTTCAAGATAAGTTTTGTATGTGGTTGAAGTAGCGAATTCGTCTTGGATGCGATCTAAATTGCTTAACCAAAGATTTGCGGGTATTAAAATTGAGTCAGCAAGATCTCCCTCCTCAAAAACAGGTAAGCCTTCATCTGTATATAAAGCAATACCTGAAAGCTCCTCGGTACTTTCGATGAATTTCTGTAGAACTTCAGAGATGGTCTGTGCCGAGGAACTTTTCATAATTAAAGATCGTACAATCTCTGCGGTTACAATGTATATTGATTTCTCAAAAATTGATGTACTACGGTAATAAATATCAATTTCTTCAGAAGGGGTAAAAAATTGTTTTAGAGTTTCTATAACTTCTTCTCTTGTATCTGGTAATACTAGATCTATTTTATGAAATAGACAATAAATGACTGCATTTGGAGCATACTGCGCTAGCTTAGCAGTAGCATGGTTAAAATAAAATTTACTAGTAGAAACTTGATCAAAATCCGAAAGATCAACAACCCAGACTAAAACGGCTACATCAGTAAAAATTAATTCAGCTTGTTCTCCCACAAAAACTGAAATGAAACTTTCTTGCCCACCACAATCAAAGATTTGAAATGGATTACGAATAATCGTTTTCATTGATCGAGTATAATTGATGGTGGCTTTATAATCTTTGACATCTTCAGGAGATTTACCTTCAAAAGCTACAGCCCGTATACTACTTTTACCACTAGCCCCAAGCCCCATTAATAGTAATTTTTTCGTTACATCAGGTGCTGCCATTTCTATTCACTTTTTATCTGCTTAGATAAAAAAATGAGGCAGATTTTTAAGATGTGTATTATATTGATATTAGGTCTTTTATTAGTAGCTTTATTCAGTTTTTACTCAAAATTAATTTTCTCAAATTGTTTTTAAATGACCTCATCACAATTCATCCTCTTTTGTTATTCGCTATTTAATGGATTCATGTGTTGACAAGACCAAGTGACCATGTTACTAGAAGATTTGCTTTATTTTGACTTGAAGCTTTGAGCTGATTCTAGCATGCTAAGAGAAAGACTCTATTATAAGTCAGGGTGTACCCTGACTCTTGATAAAATAACTAAAATGACGAGTGAATCAAGGTTACTAATCATTTAAAATAATTTTTTCCTGAAAAATCGATTTAAATTGTTTGTTTAGAAGTATTTCAAGATTCTAAACTTGCTTTTCCAGATTCCTGAATTATTGAAAAGTAACCATTTATGAGGATTGATTAGTGTAAGTAATGATTAGCATGATTCACATAATTTTAAAAAAGTATTTTTTTTAAAGACTATGTGAATTATAGAATTTATATCTATAAAAAGTGATCAGATAATGATTGATAAAGGATGGATTAAAAAGTCGGATATTGAGGCTCGCCTTGGTTACAAGATACTAATCGCGGGTTTAGCTGAAGCAGGGAAGACCGCAGTTAAACGTCTTTTTTTCCTTAAACATACAACTGAAGAAGTAAATGGTCTTTCAGCTACTCTAAGTTATGAAAGATTATCAACTACTATAAAAAATACCCCAATTACAATTCTTGATCTTGGAGGGCAAAAAATTTTCCTAAAACGTTTTCTAACCACTTTTAGTCCCTTTATTTTTAGTTCAGTTGTCAGTCTTGTCTATCTAATAGATGTTTCAAATAGAACAATGAGAAATAATTCAATTCAATATTTTAAAGCATGCGTTGAAAAACTCGATAAATATTCCCCAGATGCTAAAATATTTGTTTTTTTACATAAAAATGATCTAGTAGAGAGTTGGCCTAATTATGAGACGATTCACGATATAATGAAGGAAGAATTCCAAGTAGAATGTATGAAAAGTATTTGTTTTTTTAGAACAACAATTTTTAATCCAGAGTCGGTAACAAGGAGTTTTGGGAGAATTATAGAAATTTCAATGCCCGATTTAAGTCATAGTGAATTAGTTGATGGTCAAACTATTGGTGAAATTGAGGAATATAGCGAAAAAACCCTTCATGTTATCAAACCCCTCTCTATAGAGGAAATTAGCAAACCAGAAAAAGAAAAAGTCATAAAAATAGAGGTAGAAGAAGATCCAATCTATTTAAAACGAATACAGGATTTAATGCGTGGATCTATGGTTGACCAGTCTATAAAACCGTTGACATCTCAATCTACATTAAGAGAGGTAATCGCAGAAGAAGTAATTGAAGAATCAGAATTAATTCACATTTCTTCTTCTGAAGACCAATCATCCACTCAACCTCTCAATATTGTACAAGACTCTCACGAAAACATAATAATTAACAGAGAAATAAGTTCTTTAATTGATCATTACGGCTTAGATACAGAATTAGCCATAGAAATCGTGAATTCTGGATATACCAGTTTATTCAAAATGGCAGCGACTGCGGGTGTACCAATAAATCTTGTTAGTGATGTTATCATTAAATATATCCCCTTCCTTATATCTAAGGGATTCGATATTCAATACTTAACCCTAGAACGGTTGCTAGATCTTTTTTCAGCATATTTACGAGGATCAGTATCTCAAGATGATGTTTTTAATTGTCTTATTTTCGCGGCAAAACGATATAAAATGAGCATAGATGAGATTATTGCCAGATATTTAACAAAAACTAAGGTTAAAGCTCAAAAACAACCAGAAAAACCCTTAAAAACTAGTCTGAAAACACCTTCCACTGAAGTTGAGGTTATTGAGGGAATTATAGATCTCCCTAATACTAAAGGATTGGGATTTAAAGCCAATTTGGTTAGAAACCTTGTTTACTTAACATTATACTGTGAGAATAGAATTGTATACCATACTAAAATTTCACAAACCATATCAGTTAAGGAGTTAATTTACCTCATATCGTCTCAAATGAATTTAGAGTCTTTGGGATTTATTATTGGTGGGTACCGCTCTATTTCCCTTGCTGCTCGCATTATTCATGAAGTACTATTTCAAATGGGCAAAGATAAGTTAACATCAAGTTCAGAAATTAAAGGAATAAATATAACAAAGATTATGAGTATAGGTACAGACTCAGAATAAATTATCACTAGTTATTATTCAAACTTTTAGCTTAATGGGTCATAAGGAGGCATCTCGCAACGTAGAGGCCTATACTTTCGATACCCCATAATGTAAGATCCTTGAATCAACTTTTGAATCTCGTTTGTTCCTTCATAAATGCAAGCTCCCCGTACATTCCGCCATAACCTTTCAACGGGATAATCACTGGTATACCCATATGCACCGTGTATTTGAATAGCTCTATTGGCTGCATCAAGAGCATGGGTGGTGGCAAACCACTTTGCCATACTTGTTTCACGTGTATTTCGTTTACCTTGATTTTTCATCCATGCCACTTTATACACTAATAATTGGGAAGCGTCATAAGCAGCTTGCATATGAGCTAGATGTTCTTGAATCAACTGAAATCTCCCAATTTCTTGACCAAACGCCTTTCTTTCATGACAATATTTTACTGACGATTCAAGAGCTGCTTTAATTGTCCCTACTGCACCTGCAGCGACAGTAAAACGACCATTATCCAGTGCTGACATGCAAATCTTGAAACCCTCACCCTCATGTCCAAGAAGATTTTCTTCAGGAACTTCCACTTTTTCGAGAAAAAGCTCTCCTGTGTTTCCTGCACGAGTCCCTAATTTATGATGCAAAGAAGTAGTGGTTACACCAGTAAAATCTCGTTCAATAATAAATAAAGAAAGCCCCTTATAACCAGATTCTCCCGTTCGTGCCAGAACAAGAAAATTATCGGCGATATCAGCTAGAGAGATCCAAGTTTTTTGACCAGAAACAATATAATGGCTACCTTGTTTCTCTGCACGGGTTGTAACATTTGCCACATCTGAGCCACATGATGGTTCAGTCATTGCAGTCGTTCCAATCATTCTCCCATGATTTTGAGGTATGAAATACTTTTCTTTTTGTTTAGTATTGCCCCATTGATAAATCGTACAGGAAGTCAAAGCAACGTGTACAGAGAGGACAGTTCGGAGTGATATATCCCCTCTTTCAAGCTCTTCACATGCTATTGCTAGTGCGAGGTAATCCATTCCCGCACCTCCATACTTTTCGGGAAAACATATACCTAACAACCCCATCTTTCCCATTATATCCAGAGGGGGGAGAAATTCTTCATTTCTATCATATTCTTTAATCTTGGGTATTATTTCACGATCAACAAATTCCCTAACTGACGATCTTAGCATCTCATGTTCATCAGATAATTCAAAATCCATAAGGTTCCACCTCAATTTAATTTGACTAGATTAAATTCGAAAAATATGTTTCTAGAAGATTTCATCGTGAAGCAAATTCCTTCCTTAATGCTTCTGTCAATAGTGGTACAACTTTATTTAGATCACCAACAATACCATAATCAGCCACATTAAATATCGGAGCTTCCGGGTCTTTATTTATTGCAATTATCGTATCAGATCCAGACATTCCGACAAGATGCTGAATTTTCCCTGCTATGCCACACGCAATGTATATTTTCGGAGAAACTGTAGTCCCACTTTGTCCAACCTGAAATGATTTTGGTTTCCAGCCCAAATCAACTGCAGAGCGACTTGCTCCTACTGATGCATTAAGTACATTTGCTAGATCCTCAATGATTTTGAAATTCTCTTTACTACCAACTCCTCTACCACCTGAGACAATAATTTCTGCTTCATCAAGTGGAACTGTAACATAGGATTTAGTGCTGATAACTTCTTTTATCACTGTTCTAATTCCCTTAAGATCTATTTTTACAGGTATCTCTAGGATTTCAGTGACTCTATCGTAGTTTGGAGGACTCTTTTTCATCACGTTTGGTCTAATCGTAGCCATTTGAGGTCTAGTCACAGAAATTATGTCAGCCATTATGTTACCACCGAAAGCAGGTCTGGATTGAAGTAATCTTCCATTCTGTATAGATAATCCAGTACAATCTGCTGTAAGACCCACTTCCAAGGTTGCAGCGACCCTGGGTGCTAAATCTCTACCAATTTTTGTAGCTGGATAAATTACAATATTTGGTTTATACTTCAATATCAATCCGACAAGAACAGAGGTATAAGGATCTGTGTAGTAATTCTTTAGAATTTCATCTTCAGCAACGAATATTCTGTCTGCACCATAAACAGAGAGATCTTTACATAATTTTTTGACATCTTTTCCAAGAATAACCGCGCAAACGTCCTGTTCTAGTTCATCTGCCAATTTTCTTGCTTTTCCAAGTAACTCAAATGTTACATTTCTTATTTTTTCGTCTTTAATCTCAGTAAAAACCCAAATATCTTTGTAGCGGGAAAAGTCAATATCTTTTATCTCTTTCTTTTCAATTTCTATAGCACAGGGTTTGCAAACCTGAGCACAAGCTCCACAGAGTGTACATTCTTCTCCAATGGCAGTAATTTGATTAATAATTTTTATAGCACCGAAAGGGCATGCTTTAACACAGCTTCCACAGTGATTACAAAGTTCTTCCTTGACAGTTATCATCAAATCACCTTATCTTCGGTTAACTTTTCCATCAATTTCTCAACTGCAACATTTGGTTCATCAGTTATTATAGCACCTTTCTTGCGTGTGGGCGGAGCATAGACTTTTATGACCTGTGTCAATGACCCCCCCAAACCGTACTTGTCTTTTTCACCCCCAAGATCCTCTACGTTCCAAGTGGAGAACGGTTTTTGCTTTGCTTTTATTATATTAGGTAATGGTGGACTTCTAGGTATAAATCCAGATGGGGTTATTCCTGTCAAAAGAACTGGAAGTTTAACTTCCACTATTTTGTAACCATCATCTGTTTGAGATTTTGCAATCAATTTTTTTTTGCTTAATTCTTCAACACTTTCAATATATGTGATTTGAGGTATTCCAAGTTGCGCTGCAAGTTCAGGCCCGACTTGAGCTGTATCTCCATCGATAGCTTGATATCCACAAAATATTATATCGAAGTCACCAATCTTTTTGACAGCCTGAGCAAGAGTGTAAGATGTAGCCCAAGTGTCTGCCCCTGCAAGGACTCTATCACTTAACAATATTGCCTTGTCAGCACCTAATGCAAGACATTTCATCAGCTCTTTTTTTGCTTGAGGAGGACCCATCGAAATAACAACAATTTCATCCCCCTCTTTTTTTATTCTGACTGCCTCTTCAAGCGCAAATTGATCGAAAGGATTTAATATGCATGGAACCCCTTCTCTGATCAATGTGTTGGTTTTAGGGTCGACTCTTACCTCTGTAGTATCAGGAACCTGTTTTACACAAACTATGAATCTCACAATTATCACGTTGTGTTTTTTTCTTAAACTATGAGTAAAGGAAAGTGAACTTCATTTATATGCGATAAAGTCTTTACCAAGGAGTTCTCTGGCTACAATCATTTTCATAACTTCTCTAGATCCTTCTGCAAGCGCGAATGATCTGACAGCTCTCCATGCAGCCTGATCAGTGCATTCTCTTGAATAGCCGAATGCGCCTTGCCACTGCATGACATCATTTATTGCATTACAGGCCCAATCAGAGGCAAACATTTTGGCCATGGCAACAGCTTTACTAACTTCAAATCTACCTGCTTTTCCTTCCTGTTCTCTGTCAATAAGCCATAAAGCCTTATAACCCATATCTTTTAGAGCACAAAGCCTTGTATAGTGCTCTGCTAATCTGAAATTAATTTCTTCAAACTTTCCAATAGCAGTTCCAAAGACTTTTCTTTCTTTTATATAATTCATACCATTTTCTAGGGATTTTAAACCCGATGATGCACAAATTACTGCGATTAATGCTCTAGCAAACTCATAGCCTTCATGAATGATATTAAAACCACGATTTTCTTCTCCAATGATATAATGACTGGGAATCTTCACATTGTCAGCAGTAAAACCACCACAAGAGATTCCCTCTCTACCTAGGTCTGAAATATAAGTAGGTGTGACTCCTTCAGCGGTTAAGGGGAAATAGAAGACTGTCATACCTCTACTACCACGCTCTGGTGTCTGATGTGCAATTGTAACATGGCCACCACCACCAGTTGCAGCTTCCCGCACCCCACTGATATACATCTTTTCACCATTAACAATAAATCCGTCAGATACTTTCTTTATTGTCATTGAAGTACCAACGACATCCGAACCAGCATCTGCTTCAGTCGTAGCAATTCCAAGAAACCAGTCTCCACTAACTACTTTTGGAAATATTTCTTTTTTAGCTTCTTCAGTACCATATTTGTTTAGTAAAAAACCCCAAGATGCTTGAACGAGATAGAAAACGGGAATTGAGCCCGTTGGATCCGCTCTACCCAGTTCTTCTGCTATAACACCTGCGCTTACAGCATTCAAGCCAGAACCTCCGTAATCTGGGGAAGCTGTACACGCAAGAAGACCGAGCTCGGCCATACCTTTCTTTATTTCCTTCGGAATCTCCTTGGTTTCCTCTATTGTGAGACCAAGGGGGACAATTTTCCTATCACAAAATTCTCTTACACTTTCTCTGAACATTTCTTGCTCTTCGTCGAACTCAAAAGCCATAAGATACACCATTTTTTGAATTTTTTTATTAAAAAGCCTATTATGAATCGTTTCACGAATATATTTGGTTTTTATCCTAGAGGCTTACGTAAAGTGCGAAGAAATTCAATCATTAATGAGCTTTTAGAACCACCTACTAAATCTTAAACTAAAAAGGCATATCAAAGAGATCAATACAGCCCATTATTAAAAGGAATTTTTAATAAACAAGTGATTTTTTACTAAATTTGCTTAAATTTAACAATTATCATAAAAAATTAGTTCTAACATTCTATGGTGCCTTCATGATGAAATTAAAATATGCAGATCGCATGCAACAAGTAAAAGGTTTAGAAACACGAGAAATCATCAAGTTCATAGGTAAACCAGGTATAATATCGTTTGCTGGTGGATTACCTGCCCCTGAATTATTTCCTGTCGAAGAATTGAAACAAATTTCAGTTAAGGTTTTAGAGGAAAATGGGGCATCAGCACTACAATACGTTCCAACAGATGGTTATCCTCCGTTACGACAGAAAATAGCTGAACGAATGCGAAACCTAGGAGTCAAAACATCACTAGAGAACATTCTAATCATAAATGGATCCCAACAAGGGATAGACTTCAGTGGAAAACTGTTCTTAAATCCAGGTGATGTTGTTATATGTGAAAAACCAAGTTATTTGGGAGCAATAGGGGCATTCAGGTCATATCAGGCACAATTTATTGAGATTCCAATAGATAATGACGGGATGATTCTGAATGAACTGAAGAGAGTGTTAGCTAAGACACCTAAAGCAAAAATGATTTATGTAACACCTGATTTTCAAAATCCTACAGGAATTAGTTGGTCAGAAACAAGACGTAAAGAATTCTTAGATATAGTTAACAAATTTAATTTACCTGTTATAGAAGATAACCCATACGGAGAGCTCAGATTTGAAGGAGAGAGAATTCCTCCCATTAAAGCTTTTGATACAGAAGGTAGAGTGGTTTTTTTAGGGACATTCTCTAAAATTCTTTGTCCAGGGCTTAGAATAGGCTGGATATGTGCAGATAGAGAAGTAATAAAAAAATATGTCATGCTAAAAGAAGTCGCAGATTTACAATGTAATACAATAGCACAAAGAGAAGTTGCATTATTTCTAGAAGAATTTGATATCGACGCTAATATTAAAAGAATAACTCAAGTATATAAACAACGTAGGGACCTAATGATCAAGATTATGAAAGAACATTTCCCACCAGAAGTTAAATTTTCAACCCCTGAAGGTGGTTTCTTTATATGGCTAGAATTTCCAAAAAATATTAATGGACGGGAACTGTTGGAAAAAGCTCAGGAAGAAAAAGTAGCTTTTGTCCCAGGCGAATGTTTTTACCCCAATGGTGGTCATGAAAACTCTATTCGCCTGAACTTTTCAAACATGACTGAATCCAAAATAATTGAAGGAATGAAAAGATTAGCAAAGATATTACATAAAGAATTACCAAAAGAATGCACAAGTGGTTTGAAGTTGGAGTGAATTCTAAATTTTATGATGAGGAAAGTTTCAAGAAATTTATTGATTCCACTCCATTTAAGGAAGCAGATTTTATCGAAGAAGGTCAACTTACTTTTGGGTCATTAGAAAATAAGATAGCGTTAATAGATTTTCAAAAAATGCTTATTGCACCTTTGGGGCATTGATCAACGCATAATTTACAATTAATGCATAATGAGGGAAATACAGGCACTATTTTCCAATCTTTCGGATCATAAAAATCACTGTCGGAAAAAGTGAGGATTAAAACTACTGGTTGACAAACATTGATGCACATTCTACAATTTTCAGGAGTAACACATTTTGAATAATCGATATCTATCTTTATTTTTCGCATCAATACATCCCTTTTGTAATTGGAATTTCATCACGATCAATTAGGTTTATCGCTTGTTCTTCACATATTTCCTTGCATAATCCACATCCAAAACATCTTTTTGCATCAATTATTGGTCTATTTATAGATGAACCAAAGTTTATGGCTCCAAATTGGCATCTTGTAACACATTTACCGCAACCAATGCACTTGTTGGGATCTATTAAGGCAATATATTCTCCTTTATATACGGTATTGATATCAAAATCCATTCGTGTTCGTAAACCCATACATTGGGGATATTCACAAGAACACAAAGCAGCCATATAGGGAATTGGCCCCCACCAAATTACATGTACTTTGCCTTCCTGATTCATCTCATCTAAAAATGATTCAGCTTTACCTGAATCTAAAACCTCAATTCCATTTTCAGGAATTGAACGAGGGAGCTTGGGAAACACTTCTGCGAGAGCACTGAACCCTAAACAATTATCAATTCTAATTCCACGGTGCATATATCGGCAAGGACATATAACTTTCGCATTAACATCTGCTAGATCAGATACGATGATTTTAGCTTCTTCTAGGGGAATAACCTGACCAAAGTGTCCTTCTGCAATTTGAGGATTAGGATTTTTTTCTTTCTCGATCTTTTTATTGACCACCCATCTGATCATCCTACCGATAATTGGTAACTTAAGACGATAGGATATCATGTTGTTAATAGACATTCCATAGGTTTTACCCAAATAGATTCGTTCAAGATTTCCCCAAAGAACTTCTAAATATTCACGAGAATCATTATAATCCTTAGATGTCTCCTTTAAATAATTCTGAGCATTAAGGTACCATTTCCCACCAGCACCATGTTTAAGACACCATTTACACAAGTGAGAACACCTTTAACTTTTTGACTGAGTATTTTTTTTTATTAATTTCTCATTAAGTTACGAACATTAGCAATGTTTAATAAATAAGAAGTCGAGAAATGACTATTACTGAAGTTTATCTATTTCAAAATGTAAGAATAGGAGATGATTTCATGGTTTGTCCCCACTTCAATGAGAAAGAACAAAAGTGTATGGAACTTGGCCAGAAGTTTTATAAAGGCATGCAAAAACCTTGTTTAGACTTGAATGATCCACAGAAGTGCCCAATTCTGATGATGCGAGGATAAAAACTTTCTTCTAGAGATAAACCGATATATAACAAAATCCAGTGAACTATGTATTCTTTACCTATATTATCAGCTCTTCTCTATCTATTTATCAAATTCCAAATAGAAATGAAAGAGCTATTCCTGAAAAAACATAAGCTTTATCTCTCTCTTTTTTTATTATCCCTTTTTCGATTTGACAACAATTACAATATCTAGAGAATGGAATTGAGTGTAAATTTTTTGGGGGAATCAAAGTAAATAATGCTAGAATGATTCTCTACATGCATTCGTAGATAAAATATAAAAATAGTTGTTACAAAACGTATGTATCTGTAAGACAAATAGATATTTCTTGTATTGTGAACCTAAAAAGTAAGTTCCCTTTTAGAAACAAGACCTCAACGAGGTTTAAAGTTTATGCATATTCCTGATGGTTGGGTGGATCCTGCATTCTTACTTGTAACATGGATTATAACGGTATCTGTATTAGTACTATGTCTATATAAAACGCGAGATTTTGACGAAACTAGAATCACTTATATGGCTGTATTAGGAGGAACCATCTTTGCAGCTCAGATGTTAAATTTTCCGATTATTGGGGGAACTTCTGGGCATTTACTGGGTGGAGCATTAGCTGCCTCCATTGTGGGTCCATGGGGGGGAATTTTAGTAATTACAATTGTTCTCTTAATCCAAGCTCTTCTTTTTGCCGATGGAGGAATAATAGCTCTTGGTGCTAACATTTTCAATATGGCTATAGTTGGAGTTTTAGTTGGATACATTATAATCCGACAATTAATGCTTAATATTGAGCCTGAAGCCCATAAGATACGCTATTATGGTGGTGTCTTTCTTGGTGCTTTTTTATCTGTTTTAATGGGTTCATTCTTTGCTGCTATAGAAATAGGAATACCTATTTTTAATAATCTAGCAACAATCCCTTTTACGGTCACATTACCAACTATTCTTTTCTATCACACGTTAATTGGGATTGCTGAAGGCTTTATTACAACTTTCATTGTGATATACTTCAATACAATTGAAATGAACGTCTTTCTGGCGGTAACAAAACCATTTCCTAAAATCTCAAACACAAAGAGATGATTTTATGAAATCAAAAACGAAGTTGACAATTGGAGTTATTACTATATTGACGATTTTTCTTCTATTAGCCCCTTTTGCAGATCCCAATCCAGATGGCCTTGAAAGTGCTGCTGATGATTATGCATCTGAAGGAAACGTATTTGATTTAGGTATACTTAGTGATTATGGGTCAAAAAACTCCCTACTTTTCCAATTGATAGGCAATGAACAATTATCTATAATTTTTTCAGGTCTTATAGGAATATTATTTGTAATGGGAGTCTTACTTATTCCAATCGCTATTGTACGACACAAAAAATCAACTGAAACTTCCAATTAACATTTGTTAATACGACCATTCTTTGATAGAGGGAAAGGATATACACAATCAGCAATCACACACTCATTATCCTTTTGAAGAAGAAAAAAGCCAGCTAGTCGATGTTCGGAGTAAGATATTAGCTACATTTATTGTTGTTCTTGCATGTTCCCTAATAGTAAATCTACAACAGCTTTTTTGGTTCTTTCTGATTTTCTTAATATTTTTACTAGTATTCAAACCAAGAAGAAGAATGTTGAAATATAGTATCTTAGCGACACCTATAATTCTTTCTCTGACTGTAATATCATTTCTTTCTTTTAATCCTTCTATAACAGTGTATAAGACTGTATTATATACTACAACGCATACTAATGTTTCTTTTGCAATTTTTTCAGGAGCCCGAAGCTTATTAATCGTATTCTTTGTTTTAACAATGATAAATTCAGAGGAAACATTTTTTGAGACAATTTACGGTTTGAATGATTTGTTTTTACCTAGTTTTTTAACTAATTTGACCTTTCTAACTTATAGATCTTTCTTCCTCATGGAAGAAGAGTTTAAACGAGTTCTAGAAGCCAGATCAAACCGTTTTTATGGTCAAAAACTGTTTTTAAATTTTAATTCCTTGAAAATTACAGGAAACATTATTGGTTCAGCATTAGCACGATCATTCAAAAGAGCTGAACATATTTCAGCCACTCTTTCCGCAAGAGGATTTTCAGGAAAAATTCCACACCCTAGAATACCCTGGAGATCAAATGGAATCATTTTTCTTACGATAATCCTGATTCTTACCCTATTAATTATGATAGTCAGCTTGGATTGGTGATTTCGAATAAAGAGTCTGTGGTTACTAAAATGATAATCATAAAGGAAAATAATGAGAAATTTTTGTCAGATAGTATCATTGAAGTGCATAATTTGTCTTTCCGTTACGTTAAGAAAGAGCCTCTAGTATTAAGTGACATTTCAGTAAAGTTTGCTAAAAATGCCTTAACGGTTATTGCTGGGCCCAATGGATCTGGAAAAACAACTTTGATGAAACACTTTAATGGTTTAACTCTACCTCAAGAGGGAGAAGTAATTGTTTTAGGGAATTCTATTACTCGGAAAAATAGAAAATTAGTTCAAAAATCAGTTGGATTGGTATTTCAAAATCCAGATGAGCAAATATTCTATCCTAAAGTATATGATGACATCGCTTTTGGCCCTAGAAATATGAAACTTCCTGAAAGTGACGTGAAAGAAAGAGTGGAGAGAGTATTAGAAGAAGTCAATATCACTCATCTACGAGATAGAATAACTTTTAACTTATCTTTTGGGGAGAAAAAAAAAGTAGCTTTTGCGGGGATGTTAGCAATGGAACCAGAGGTAATTGTGCTAGATGAACCAACCATTGGTATTGATCCCTGGTCTAAACCCAAAATGGTATCAATAATTGAATCATTTAGAAAAAAAAGAACAGTTATAGTTATTTCACAGGATTTTGAAATGATGAAAATTGCTGATAGAATTGTGTTACTTAAAGAAGGGCAGATAAAAGGTGATTTTTCTTCATTTGAAGAATTTTATCAACAAGAATTCAAAATAAACTAATTATTAACCAAGAAAGGGATTTTAATGGCAGGAAGAGGCGTACGTGAAACAATTACATTTTCATGTGATCCAGAGTTTAAAGAGCTAATATCTACTAAGGTAAAAGAATTTGGATACCAGAATAAATCACAGATGATACGAGATGCTCTCCAAAATTTCTTTGAGTCAGAAAAAGGACTGGAGACTATACATGATTCAGTAAAAATAACAGTAATTATATCTGTTGTTTATAATCACCATGATTTAGCTACAATCTCCCAATTTATAGAAGCTCAACATGATTTGAATCTCTCGTACTCCTATCATCACCACATTCAATCAAATGAGTGTTTAGAGAATCTTATTGTTAGTGATGAAGCAATAAATATTCGATCATTGGTAAAGAAGTTTCGTGCTATTCAAGGAATAAAATATCTCTCGATACAACTGGTGTCACGAGTAACTCTGTAATGGGAACATTACTCACATTCTTAATCCACCATCGACTTGAACCACTCCACCTGTCATGTAATCAGATTCTTCTGACGCTAGGAACACTGCTACTTTTGCTACATCCGTTGGATAGCCAATTCGCATTTGGGGAATTTGAGCAATGGTTTGTTCCTTGTAAACAGAGGGAGTATCTGCAGTCATTGCTGTTTCAATGTATCCTGGCATTATACAATTAACATTGACTTTATAACGAGCTAATTCTCGGGCCGCGGTTTTTGAAAATGCAATAATTCCCCATTTGGATGCAGCATATGCAGCTTGACCTAGATTACCGTACTTTGCAGCTGTAGATGTAAAATTTATGATTTTTCCACCGAGAGGTCTTTTCTCCATGAAATGAGAAGATATCGCCCGAACACAATTGAATGTGCCTGTCAAATTAACGTTAATAACTGAATTCCACAGTTCATCCGACATTTTGGAAATTAAAGCACTTCGAGAGATACCAGCATTGTTTACGAGAATGTCTATCCTTTGAAATTTATTTAGTGCTCTTGTAACCAAGCGTTGTACATCTTCAACCTTAGAAACATCACAGGGAATAGCATAAGCTTCGCTCCTTAATTCTGAAATCTCTGCTACTAGGGAATCAATATCTGATTGTGTCCTCGCTGCAACTACAACCTTGGCTCCCTCTCTCGCATATTCCAAAGCAATTTCTCTACCAATTCCTTTCCCTGCTCCTGTGACAATAGCCACTTTTCCCAGCAATCTTTTTGGTTTAACTAAAGCCTCTTTCGTCACAGAAATCTCTTCAAAGAGGACAGATATTTCTTCTCCTCTCAGAACCCTATAAATCACCCTATCACCCTCAACAATCTCTGGCTTAACCAAGACATCCTCACCAATCTTAAGTGGTTCCGTAACGTCATCTACCCAAGCTACTAATCTCCCGCCTTCCTTTAAATCAATAACTGTAACTGTGTACGGAGCAAAACGCTCAAAACCAGCGGGAGGAACATGAACTTCAGAGAAAGATAAAATTTTCCCTTCTCCGGAAAATTCTACGGGTTCTATAAATTTATCGGTAAGACATTCTTTACAATTAGCTCTAGGAGGATAATAAAGGGTAGAACATTTATTACATTTGGTTCCCTCTAATCTTCCTTCTCTCAAAGCTTTCAGAAAGCGTGCGCCAATCTTTGATTGAGAAATATAATCTTTGTACCCAAATTGCTTCATTGTTTCGCACCTCACTTAGAAAAAATATGTACTACACAGTATTGACCATGTCCACCTACATTATGTGTCAATCCAATCTCAGCGCCATCGACTTGACTTTTTCCTGCGTCTCCACGAAGTTGTTTGACGATCCCAACAACCTGAGAACAACCAGTAGCTCCAACAGGATGTCCCTTAGCTTTCAGTCCACCATCGACGTTAACTGGAATCTTTCCACCAACATAAGCTTCCTCTACAAATTCTCCTCCTTTCCCTCTTTCTGTGAATCCTAAATCCTCATATGCCATGATTTCAGCAATCGTAAAGCAATCATGAACTTCTGCAACATCTATATCACCTGAGTTAATTTTTGCCTGATCATAAGCCATTCGTGAGGCCTCAACAGCACTGGATAAAGTTGCTAGTTCAGGACGAGTTAGAAGAGAGAAAGGTGCAGTGGCGGCACCTAAACCAGAAATCCAAATTGGTGCATCAGACAGTTGTTTAGCTTTTTCCTCATTCACAACAATAAGAGCAGCAGAACCATCAGCATTAGCACAACAATCATAAAGATGCAGTGGAGAGGCAATGATCCTTGATTCTAAAACTGTTTGTATGTTAATCTCCTTTTGAAACATTGCTAGCGGGTTCATTGACCCATAATGATGATTTTTAACAGCCACAGCAGCAAGTTGTTCTGATGTAGTACCATATTTTGCCATATGGGAGTTCGCATACATTGCATAGTAATTAGCAAAAGTTGTCCCATAGGGAGCTTCCCACTGAACATCTCCACTACGTCCCATAATCTTCAGGACTTCTGATGTTGGATTTTCTAGCATCTTCTGCACACCTAAAACCAATACTATTTCGTGCATTCTTGAAGAAATTAAGGCATATGCAGTTCGCAAAGCTACTGCAGAACTGCTGCAAGCTGCCTCTGTTAACCAAACAGGTTGTGGGTTTAAACCAAGATATTCAGTGATAGGTCCCGCAATACTTCGTTGTGTCATATAGACAGGTGAGGCTCCAATAATTGTCGCATCAATATCTTGTCGTTGAATTTCTGCATCATTTAAAGCTTCTACAAAAGGCTCAAATGCAAGCTCTTGGACTGTCACATCGTCACGTCTTCCAAATCTACTGTGTCCAATACCGATAATACCTACTTTCATTATATCTCAAATCCTAAAACTGTAAGAAAGGTGAGAAAGTAATTACTTTTGACATAATATAACTGTACGAATACCCTCACCACGCCGCATGACATCAAAAGCTTCATTTATTTTAGAGAGAGGGTATTTTCCTGTTACTAAAGGTTCGACAACTAAAGTTTTGTTTTTAACCAACTCAATAATGCGTGGATAATCTACAGTACGACAACCTAAACTTCCTACTAATTCCATTTCATAAAACATTACTCTCCCAATATTAAAACCATCCCATCGCTTCGGAGAATAACCAACTGCTACCAGTCTTCCTCCTTTTCTCAGACTATCGAAAGCCTGAGCAAAAGTTGCAGGGTGTCCTATTGCTTCAAAAGCGACATCTGCTCCTCCACCAGTTATCTTTCTTATTTTACTAACAATATCTCTTTTATCTAAATCTTTTGTTAAAATAACTTCAACGGCTCCAAGTCGTTCAGCAACTTCCAATTTCTTAGGTATAATATCAAGAGCAATGGGCAATCCACCAGCTGCTTTAATATTTTGTACAACATTTAATCCTATTCCGCCACATCCAATCACAACAGCCCAATCACCTGGTCTTACCTGGCCCCGATTCTTAACAGCATGATAAGGAGTTGATACAGCATCTGAAATGATACACCCTTCTTCTAAGGGAATTTCGGAAGGAAGATGAAAGATATCTTTAGCTGGAACCATTATCTCCTGTGCAAAACCTCCATCAACATTGCTGCCAAAAAATGTCTGATTTGAACAGATATTTTCGCGTCCAGTTCGGCAATAGAAACAATTACCACAAGATATCACAGCAGGAACAAGAACATGGTCGCCTTGTTTGAAGGAAGTAACATCATCACTCATCTCACTTACTATTCCTGACATTTCATGCCCTAAAATCAATGGTGGAGCTTTTCCTGTTGGAACACCATGGTCTAGAAATCCTAAATCAGTGTGACAAACACCACACGCCTCAATGTTTAGTATTACTTGCCCTGACTTCCCAGTGATATCAGGAGAAGGATAATTTTCATCAATTTTCATCGGGGTTTCTACTTTTTCAAAAACAGCCGCTTTCATGTTAATCCCTTGATTTATTGTAAAATTAAATTGTGTTTTTAATTCTTACGACATTTTTTTTCTTACCGATTCTCCCATTTAGGAGATCGTTTTTCAACAAACGCCTGTAGTCCCTCATTTGCGTCATATGTTTTCATGAGCTCATTTAGGTAATATTGTTCAACTTTATCGATTTGAGAATCGAATTTGTCAGCCATTCCTAATCGAATCGCTTTTTTGGTATGGTGCAATACAACTGTACTTAATTTGCTAAATCTCTCAAGAAATTGGTTAAATTCATATTCATATGCCTCAACTGGAAAAACATGATTGACTAAACCGAGACTATGTGCCTCATTTGCACTGATAGTTTCGCCTTGAAGCAGAAGTTCGTAAGCTTTCTTGCTACCAGTGAGAAATGGAAATATGATTACTGATACAGGTGGAAAGACTCCTACTTTTATTTCGGGTTGGCCAAACTTCGCTTTTTCGGACGCAAGGACAATGTCACAAAATATTGCCACTTCGCAACCCCCACCGAGAGCAGCTCCCTTAACACTGGCAATTGTTGGACAATTCAATCGGTTGAGCTTTTTAAACATAGTATGAAATTCTTTCAGCATTTTGGGAGCTAAATCACCCATATGCTCACCCACATCGACTCCTGCTGAAAATGATCTTCCAGTGTGGTCAATAACGACTGCTTTAAGAGATTGGTCATTAACAAAGCCCTCAAGTGCTTCATTAATCTGCTTCATCATTGCAATATTTAAAATATTCCAGTCTCCATTGTTAAATGTTATTTTTCCAATATTATTACTTTTCTCAACTTGAATTAGATCATCTACCATTTATTATCACCATAACTTTGTGTAAATTCTTTCATGAGGGTATAATAATTTATAATTCCCTCAAAATTTACAAATAATGAGATTTTAACTCCTATTTATGAATCAAGAATGACTTACAGGTTTTCACATTGAATTCAGGAAACTAATAAAAACCTTCTACTCTTAAACTTCACTAACATGGTGCTTCAGAAGATATTGATTGAACAACTAAAACAGATTTCATCAAAAATTCAAGTCCTTACCGACTCAGAAGACCGATACGTTTATTCCTTTGAACAAATTTTCATGGATCAGGCTTATCCAATGCCTGATATTGTGGTTAAAGTATATTCAGCGGATCAGAAAAAAAAAGTTTTAGAAACAGCTGATAAAGAGAATGTAACATTAATTCAAAGAGGCAATCATCAATCTTCTACTTTCACAAGCTCGAACATAATAATTCTGTTAGATGATGTAAAAATTCCCACACCAGATAATAAGATCACGAAGAATCGAGAAAAATCAGATTTACATAACAATTTGTTTAAACTTCTTCGAATTAGCCATGGAACCTATCGAAATTTCGCTTTAGCTGTACAAACACTGTTTCTACAAAAATTCGGAAACACCTGCCTCCAATCTTCTATATGTAGTGATTATTGTACTGTAACTCCTTTTTTTAACGGAATCGAAAGTTATTCTGCCAGAGGCAGAGGATTATTGATTAAAGGAGTTATGAAAGGAGAGCTGGATCTTACAAACAAAATTACTGATATTTTATATACTTGTAGTAAGTGTGGACGCTGTTTTGGAGAATGTTTTCAAAAATCAGATCTTCATGAGGCAATTGTTCATATGAGACGGCATATTGTCGAAAATAACATGGCTCCAGAAGTATTTTATTCCACTGCAAATAATATCTTAGAATTTGGAGATCCTAGCGCTGTTCCTATAGAGCGACGACTTGCTTGGACTAAGAATGTCCCTATAACAAAACTTCCAAAACACGCTGATCATCTCTATTTCATTGGCTGTGTGGTTGCGAATCGAACCCCAAATACAGCTAGAGCTTTCTTTAATATCTTAACTAATACAAAACAAAATTTTACTACATTAGGAAAAGATGAAGGGTGTTGTGGCTATGTTTTACTTGCTTCAGGGTTATGGGATGAAGCAAAACAAGCTGCAAATGAGCTTATCAATAGAATTGAAAAAACTAAAGCTGATTCAGTAATTACACCGTGTGCAGGATGTTATTATACTTTTACAAGGTTATATCCTGAGATCCTTGATGTTTCTGTTCCCTGTAAAACATTTCATTCAACTCAATTCCTTGAAAAAATGATTAAGAATGGCCAGATAGAACTAAGGGAGTTAAAACAGAAGATAACTTATCATGACCCCTGTTCCTTAGGCCGACACAGTAATGTGTTTGATGCTCCACGGAATGTTTTGAAAGCCATACCAGAACTAAAACTAGTTGAAATGCCTTTTAACAGGAATAAATCGCGTTGTTGTGGTGGAGGAGGAGGTCTTTGGACATACAACCATAATGTAAGCATGAATTCTGCTCATATGAGATTAAAGGAAGACTTTTCTTCAGTTAATGTGGATCTCTTGACGACTGCTTGTCCTCAGTGTCAAATGAATTTCTACATTACTGCACGAAAGAAATCTATACCGCTAGAAATTAAAGATATAGCTGAAATAATAGAAGCAGCAATGTATCTTTGATTCTCCTTGAAAATTCTTGTTATTCAGGATCAACATGAAATTAAACAGATTAACAGCAATTCAGTTTGGTAACAATAATCTCTTCGCATTATTTCCTAAATTTTCCAATTGATCCTTATTCGAAATTATTTTTATTGACATACGATCCTACAAAATTTCCTCTTACCTTTGCAAGACATCATGACGTATTGTAAGACGGCCAGAATCTGTTCCAAAACAACTTATGTTCAGCTGATAATGCAATGCTACTCTCCTCAAACATCATATCGTGGAAGATGTTCCCTAAAAGCAAGAAAGAACCAATAAAACTAAACAAAATTTTAATCAAGACGATCTCTAATAATGAATTTTCCTGTTATCTTATCTAATTCAAAAAATGGGTTAATCCTGTAAATTTTCTCGAAGATTCCTAACTATTGAAGCTTGTTTTACTTTAAATGCAAGGAATTACAATAATAATTCTAGTATAATCTAATCTAATGGAGGAAAAATTAATACATTTGATGTTTGATTACATAAAGAAAGAATGATTCTTTGAGCATCATTCTCAATAGTTCTCATTGCTTGAAACACAATTAATGCATCAGATTCTTTTGACATTAAATTACAGAATTCCATTAAATTAAATTGGCCATCCATAAATTCAATACTGATTTCTTCAGTGATGTTTTTTAGTTTTTCTTCAATAATTTCCATGTAGGTTTTAATTCTCTCAATTTTCTTTTCAGATAATTCTGAAAGGTATAAAGTGACTTTTGCATCTCCTGCTATGAGGGCAAATAGCCATCCTAAGAAATCTTTCCTAAACATTGGTTCTCTAACAAGTACCTTAATGTTCTCAAAGGGGATTTTTTGGGATTGACGAATTAAACATATTGGGATAGAATTCTCCATTAAACATTTATTCACCACATTATCAATTGTAGTTCCTAAGCTAATATTGGATTGTTTTTCCTCCAAAGCAAATAAAGTAAAAGGGACGGGAATAATAATAAAATCAATTTTTCGTTGATTCAACACCTCCTCAATGCGATAAAAAGGAGATTTTTCTTCATCTGTAAAAAAAGCAACGCTAAAAAGCTCATCTTCACCTTGAAATTCCTCTTTCACTTTTTCAATTAAATCTGGAAGAGTTTCAAGCTCAATGTTAGCTTCTTTTGCTTGATCAAGATAACCTCTTACCGCCAAAAGAAAAGTAAAGGTTACCTTAATGCCCCATCGTTCATGGAACTGTTTTATCAAGTGAAAAATGAATTTTTCACGATCTTTTGTTTCATCAAGTACAATTAATATATTCTTCAAGTCAGGACTCTCAAGAATTTTAGATTGATCAAATATCTGACGAAATCTATTCAATGCATTATCAAGATCTACCATCTAATTTCACCAAGACATAATTTTAAATTCCAAACACCCATAAGAATAAAATATAAAACGTTCCAACTATTAAATGTGCTAATGTTACTATAGTTCCGAACTTCATGAATTCAATGAACGTAGTTTTTGCCTCTAGATTATCAGATCTTTTGAGTATTGTAATTGCCTGAACAGAAGAGGCAGAACCGATTGGTGTAATATTTCCTCCGAGATTTGTACCTATCACCACTGCTACTAAAAGGCTATTAAAGCTGGATGTTGGATAATGCTCTACGAGTGAATCCATGATAGCAGTCATTATAGAAGCGACTGGAACGTTATCCAATATAGAAGATGTAATTGCAGTTATCCATTGAAGAGAAAAAACTCCAAACAGAAAATCAACTTTAAATAAAGCCTCAACAGGAAGTATCAATAAATCTAATAATTGGGCTTTTTCTGCAATACCAACGATTATTAGAAGCCCAATTAAGAAGAAAACTACAGGCCATTCAACCTTTTCAAGTGATTTCTCAACATCATGACTAACGAAACCAACCATAAGGAAACCACCAGCCATTGCAACGTACCCTAATTCAAGCTTAAAAGGAAGAAATGAAGTGATGGCAAAGCCAATAATTGTTAAAGACATTATCAATGTGGCAATTTTAAATCCTCTTGGATCTTGGATCACAGCTCTTTCATCAATTAGTAAAACCTCGTTATAGCTTAGTTTCGATATTCCTTGTGACAGGTCCTTCCGGAAGAGAATACTCCAAATAATGATTGTGAAAACAGCTGAAATAAGCACAAACGGAGCAGTTAATGATAGAAAGGTTATGAAATCAATATCAAAATGCCCTCCAATTATTAGGTTTGGAGGAGAGGCAATACGGGTCATTGTACCCCCTAGATTACTGAAAATTGCCTCTGCAAGGATGAATGGTTTAGGATTAATATCTAAAGCATCGCAACCTACAATTGTTATTGAACCCATTAGTAGAATTGCCATATAAGCGTCAAGAAAAGCGGAAAATAACATAGTAAGAATTGAGAAAGCAATTAATAGTTTATATTGGTTATCTCCGCTTTTCTTTAACAAAACAATAGTAATATAATCAAAAATTCCTGTTGTACGAGCCACTCCCACCATTAGGGTAATTCCAATTATGACAAGAATGAGATCGATCTCAACAAGTTCAAGTAAATGTTCAACATCAGGAATCAAAGCCTCACCTTCAGAAGCACTCCCAGGAGTTATTGCTACTAGAAGAGAAAGGCCTGCTCCAAGCATTGCTGCTAATGTTTTATGGGTTCTCTCAAAAATAATTAGCAAGAGAGTAAGCACGAAAAAAGAAGCAATCAACAGCTCTAAAATTGCAACCATATTTTTATCAACCAAAATCAGATATAATTCAAAAATAAAATCAATTCTTATAGAGATTACATTTTGGAGAATTTAGTTAAATATCTTTAGAAAGAAGATGTAAATTTAATGAGTTTTGAAGAACATGTATATCTTTTTACATATTTACTTATTATCTTGACACTTATTACAAATAAATTAGTATAAGCAGTAAATCACAAATTATTGTCAAGTATAAATAAACATCAAAGTAACAATTTATAATTTTCCATCTTCCATCATTGATAGACATTTTCTCATTGTAAAATTCAAAAAAAGATCACAGGTTTGTTTCCATCCTTTTTGCGTCATCCACTTCGATATCTCTTCTCCATTTCGAAAGTCGACCTTGTTAATCGTTTTACAGTCCGTACTCCCAAATTTTTCTAAAAATTCGCTGTACACCTCATTAATCGTCTGAATGGCTTTTTCTCGTGCATCCTCATTTTCTTCTGGTACTCCTTGCATCTCTTGTCCGCATTGAAAACCAATTGCAATACTACTTCCAATCAAAAGTCCACATGTAGTATTTCCTGATCCAATTGCCCCTAAATAGCCCGCAGTTGCCCAAGAATATGAATCGATAGGCAAATCCCATAATTCTAGTAATGCTTGAAGTGAGGCTTCTGCACAAGTATATCGGTGCATCCTTTTATATGCTCTCGTTAGAATATCGTCAAATTTCTTCTGTTTAATCATTTTAATCCCAAATTACGTTCTGTTATGAAATTCAATAAATAATCAGAAATTTTAATTTCCTTTCGAATGAAATATCTTTAAGCTCTCATGTGTTAAAAGTACCTTCAAATAATGATTAAGCTTGTATTAACTTATTTTATCGTCATATCTGTTCCAAAAAAACCTTAAAACCAGATTTAATAAACTTTAAACTCTCTAAATCTCCTAAAATCTTTCCAAATACATTAACAGGTGACGCAGGTTTTATTTCATCTAATGTAGAAGTTAAGGGGGTCTTTCCAAAGAACACACAGAAACATTGCCCTTCTGGCCAATATGCAACATCACGTAACGCCACAGTACTCTTTGAATTTTCTTCTGGCATATTTAAAGGGATTGAAAAGTATATTTCCTCTCCCCATGTTCTCACTTCACTTTCAATTGGTAAGAGATTAAGAATTTGAGACCCAGTTTTCGGACTAGAACCATTAAGAATAATGTCCCAGTGACATGAGTTAATTTTCATACGAATTTGAGGTTTTAATTTATTGTTCATAAGAATCCTCTCTTCTGAATTCTTAATTATTAAAAATTTTCCATATCTAGCTAGATAGACTTGTTTCATTATTTCTTATTTGGTTCTATTAACGAATTTTAAAAATAAAAGAAATTACGTGGCTATCAATATTTTCTTAAATAATTCGGAGAATTTTTCAGCAGCAGCTCTTCTTTTTCTTATATTGATTGAAGTTGCTTCAATATACTGTAATGCATTAGGTTCACACCTCTTGACACACTGAGGTTCACCATTACATAGATCACACTTGATAACTTTGCCTTTATTGTCTATTCCTACGCCACCAAAAGGACAAAAGGTAACACATAATTTACACCCAACACATGCATTATAATCAATAATGAGAGCCTTATTCTCATCTCTATGTATGGCACGCATAGGACACACCGATTCACAAATTGGTGTCTCACATTGCTGACAAATCATAGGAATGTATATACCGGAGTTATCCCATTTTATAACATGGATTCTAGCTCGAACGGGATTAAGAACCTTTTCCTGATGAATGGAACACACACTTTCACAGATTTTGCATCCTGTACATTTTTCTGGATCAACAAATAATATCTTCAGCATTTTATAGTTCTCCGTTCTTTAGTTTAAAAGAATCCTTATTCTTCAATCCAAGTTTCTGAACGGTCTCTTTGGTTGGAACTCCATCTATGTCCCATTCATGAAGGGCATAGTATTCGTCCAACATTGTATTGAATTTGTCTCTATTAATTTTCTTGTTTTTTGCAATAGGAAATCCAATAGGTGTTGGTTCCTTAAAGAAGCGTTCTGGAAGGTTATCATCCTTTCTGGAGAATCCTTCACGAATGTTAAATAAGCGTTCAGTTGTTGTAATTCTCTCCCCAATTTCCATAAGTTGCGATTTAGCTATGTTTAACCCTGAAGTTAGATATATGAGTTTGGAAAATTCATCCCATTTGGGTGCGTGAACGGCACAGAAGACCGTTTGAAATTTACATGTCCCAATTGAATCAGTCACAGCATATAAAAGTTCTTGCCACCAAACCATGCGACTTTTACCTTCATATGAAGTGTAATCAGATGAAACAGGTGCACCATATATCTCCTCTAAGAGATTTTCAGGTAATCCATAAAGGTCAATAGCTGGTCTACTTCTTAGGTGATCTGCACCCCGTGTCGCAGTAGCGATGTTCAAAGCCAAGCTAGGTGTCGGACGTTCATCAGAGTGTAGATTACTCATACCTTTTATCTGCATAGCGTAATATTTTGAGTTTTTACCAATCTTCGCGATAGCTGGTTTGAATCCATCGGCAAGGATGTTCCCTAGGCCCTCTCTATAGGATATTTTGCGAATAAGCTCAAAAAGAATGTCTTCATTTCCCCACTCGAGTGTCAACCCATCGGTTATTTTTTCAGTTAGGATCCCTTTTTCCCAGAGCTCCATGGCCCATGCAATGATCCCCCCAACTTCAAGTGTATCTATCCCATACTTATTTACTAGGTGATTTGCAGCCAAGACTGTTTCCATTTTTTTACAATCAACCATTGTTCCGAAAGCACCTAAAGAGGTATATTCAGGTCCTTCTCCAAAATGAGCATGAGGCCCATCTTCCAACACATATCGGTGGCGACAATGAACACTACAACCATAACACCCAGACATACCAATCGTATATCGGTCCATATTTTCGGGTTCTAGATCTTCCCCATCCTCTAACAGATTCTTTTGGAAGTTTCGTGTACGGATCAATCCTGTTGTATTTGTATTACTATAAATAATAAGTGTACCCCATTTTGATTGTGCCCTTGCCCATCGAGAATTCGTAATCATCTCATTCATTGCAGCACAATAATCTAATAATTCCTCGGGATATGAGAATTCAATATCCATTGTTCCACGAGCTGCAACAGCTTTTAAATTCTTGGAACCCATGACACAGCCCATTCCAGTCCGCCCAGCAGAGTTTTTCATGCCAGTTCTTACGTTAGCATAACGTACAAGCTTTTCACCTGCTATACCAATTACTAGACTCTTGATTTCTTCATCATTATGATCGGAACGGATCTGATCTTGTGTTTTAAATGTGTCACTTCCCCAAAGATGGCTTGCATTGGAGATTTCTATCTCTCCATCATGAATCCAGAGGTAAACAGGTTTTTCTGCCTTCCCGGTTATAACTAAATGATCAAAACCAGCCAATCTCATTTCAGGCGCGAAAAATCCCCCTATATTAGAGTCTCCAACTGCTCCTGTCAATGGGGATTTTGCTGCAATATCACATCTACCAGCGCCAAGAGCGGGAATTCCTGTAAGTAACCCAGTACCAATAAGTAAAGCATTTTGTGGTCCTAATGGATCAATTCCAGGTGGTATTCGATTGTACATATAGTGTGCATTTATCCCTCGGCCACCTAGATATTGCTTCCTGAATGATTTAGGAATTATTTTCTCAGTTATTTTTCCTGTTGATAAATCTATAAAAGCTACTTTCTTTTTCCAAACCATCTATTTCGCCTCAAGCGTTTAACTAGACTGACCCACGAATCTTAGGTTGATCTGGTCTGGGCCAAGAAATCCGATACCGAGTCTTACAGTTGGGACAAGCAGCCTCTTCAGCCATTAATTGAACCTCAAAGTGTTTCAAACAGTTTAAACATCTAACTTCATTCAAAATATAATCACCTTTCTCTCTTAACCACCGCCAAGAGGAAGCGTAATTATTAAAACATCTTGATCTTTAAGTATTAAATCTGTCGTTCTAATACCTCGCCCATTAAGCAGGACTAAAACTTCAGTAGAAATTTTATTTGTTTCTGGATCGATTATGTCATTGAAATCCTTTCCATATTTTTTAGCTAAATTATCGATGACATCATACACAGTAGTCTTTTTGTTAAGTTTTTCTTCAATTTCTCTTTTTCCAGCAACTTCTCTAAAGGTTGCATGAAAAAGTATCTTTAATTTTCCAACCATAAGTCTCGAAGCTTTCCTTTTTGTCTTAAAAATATAAGAATTGCTCAAAATGAGGAAACTTTCTTGAGTCCAATATCATCTCTTTCAACTTTGATGAGAGTCTTTGACAGTCTAATCGAAGATACAAAGGCGATTTCCTAGTAAATCCAACTTCTTTCTTTTAGATACTCACTACAAAGCCACACAGACTGAATTTAATATAAATAGCCACTTACAGTGAATAGGGATCTGTTTTTATGATTCCAGAGAGACTCAGTTATACCATCCTTTTTAATAAAGTGGCTGATTCATAATCCAATTATAATCCATTGTAATTATAACATAACTTAGTATAACAAAATCTTTTTAATTATTCTTTGAATTACAGATTAGAAGCTTTAACAGTTTTTTCCCAAGTGTTCGCAAAAATTATCAATCTTGGGCTAATATTTGGTGTTTCTTTTGAGCGAATCCAGTGAAGACCACTCATCTGAGCTTAAAGTTGAGGATCAGCCTTCTGAGTTCAAGGTTTTCGGCTTTGAAATGCTTGATCGGGAAGTGAGACAAAGTGGTAATACTGGGCGTGTGTATTTACCAAGGGATTGGATAGGTTCTCGTGTTAAGATAATACGTGTTTCCAAGAAGAAAAGGAATGACCAAAACAAGGAAAAAAAATGAAAAAGTCAAGAGATGTTTACAATGAACATAACTGAAGATAATATCTTTGTTAGGAAAATGGTAGAAAACGATATTTCTTCAGTTGTAGCTATTGATGAGAAAATCACTCGTACTCACCGTCCAATTATGTGGAAATCACAAGTTCAACATTATCTTAGTCGACCTGAAAGTATTAATCTAATTGCTGAAATTGGGGGTAATGTTGTAGGATTTATGATGGCAACCATCCATCCTTGGCTATTTGGTGTCGAGAACGGAGGGTGGATCGAAATGTTAGGTGTGGATCCCTCACATACAGCAAAAGGGGTTGGAAAAAAACTCGGAGAAAGACTCCTTAAGGACTTCAAATCCCGTGGAATCAATATTGTTTATACAACTGTTGATTGGACTTCTAGTGATCTTCTCGAGTTCTTCAAGACTTTGGGAATGAAAAAAAGTGGATTTATCACTCTAATGAAGGAGTTGTAAAGAATCAAACATTGAAAGGTGTTCAAATTGATGGAACTTGTACAAAAAGAAAAATCAGGCCTGTTTGACCAATTTAAGGATTGGTACAAGAACCGACATGACTACGCAATGACATGGAAAAAGCGTACTGGAGGTAAAGTAATGGGGTACTTTTGTACCTATGTCCCTGAAGAAATATTATATGCTGCAGATATCCTTCCTGTTCGCATTCTAGGGAGTCATGAACCGCAAGATGTTACTGAACCACATATTTTTGCTATGTTTTGCCCTTTTTGTCGTGACTGCTTAGCACAGGGTTTAAAAGGACGTTTTGATTATCTTGATGGGATAATGATCGCTCAGAGCTGCCTTCATATCAGACAAGCATTCACTAGCTGGGATATTCATATCCCGACCGATTATAGCTATTATTTACCCCATCCAATGCATGTTCAAAGTCCTCGTGCTATCCCCTATTTACGAGAGGAACTAGTTCAATTCAAGGCTTCCGTAGAAAAATGGATAGGCCGACCCATTACTGATGATGATCTTAAACGAGGAATCGAGCTCATGAACACAAACAGACGGCTTATACAGCAAGTTTATGATCTTAGAAAGGGTGCAAATCCACCTCTGACAGGCCTTGAAGCAATGTATATGGTTGTTTCGAGTCAAATGACTGATAAAAAGGAACACAATCGAGCTCTGGAATTACTGCTTCAAGAGCTTCCTTCAAGAAATATTAAGGCTCCAGGTGAGAGATTGATGATTTTGGGTTCTGAAGATGATGATACTGAATTTATATCAATGGTTGAAGATTTAGGAGCAACTTTTGTTACAGATGATCACTGTACAGGCACACGCTATTTTCAAGAGATGGTTAATCCTAAAATTGACCCACTGACTGCAATAGCTGAACGTTATGTTAAGCGTGTACCATGTCCTAGTAAAGATTGGCCCGAACGAACAAGGCTCGACCATATCGTGCGAATGGCAAAAGATTATGATGTACAAGGAGCTGTTTTGATTCAACAGAAGTTTTGTGATCCACACGAATTAGATATACCGATTATTAAAGAGACCTTGGAAAAAATGGGGCTTTCAACACTATTCTTGGAACTGGACGTTACTGTACCCATCGGTCAATTTAAGACCCGTGTTGAAGCATTTCTGGAAATTATCCGTGAGGAGGATCTTTTTTAGGAGGAATTATGATGAGTTCAACAAAATACCCTATGGAACGCTTAAAATGCTGGGGAAAAGCGAAGTCTCTTCGAGAAAATTACTACAAGGATTTTGCCGAAGCCCATGATAAGGGAGGAATTCGTTGGGCAGGCGGTGCTTGGTCTTTTGATGCCATACCATCTGGTTTGGGTGAAGATGTTTATTCTTTAACTGGCGAACCTTATGGTGCAACAGTTGCTGCAAACAAAGATTTTGCGTTAGAATGTCAAGAAGCAATTGAAACTAAAGGATTTGCGCGCGATCTTTGTTCGTATATGCGTAATTACTGGGGTTCGATAGTTCTTAACAAATTTGCCTGGCCACAATTCTCAGAGGAATTTCCGAAGCCTGACTTTATCTGGCAAGATCACATTTGTTGTTCCCATTCCAAATGGTATCAGGTCGCAAGTGACCTCGAAAGAGGGATTCCGATGTTTAGTATTGATGTCTCAGTAGGCCCTTATGGGAAACTAACAGATAGTAAGATTAACTACATAGTTGGCCAGATGCACGATGGAATCAAATGGTTAGAAAAAGTGACAGGTAGAGACTATGATGACGAACTGTTGATTAAAGCTGTTCAAAATGAATTCCGAAGCTGTCACTACTGGGCAGCGATCTGTGCTTTTAATAAAACAATACCTGCGCCATTAGATGAGAAATCAATGTATTCTCTATATGTTCTAGGTACATTAAGGAAATCTGCTCAATGGACTGCCGATTTTTACGAGAAAGAACTATATCCTGAAGTAAAAGATAGAGTAGAACGTGGAATAGCGGCTGTTGGTAATGAACAATGTCGTATTATGACGGATACTCAGCCCCCGTGGGCGTTTTTGAAGGTTTTCCGATATTTAGAGACCTATGGATGTATTTCAATAGGTAGTTTGTATACATTTTCATTAATAGGACTTTGGGAAGACCAAGAAGATGGAAGTTGGGGACCAAGATCAATGCCCGAAATTGAATTAACTAACCGTGACGAAGCTTTAAGAGCGCTTGCAGAATGGAATTTGAGTAAACCTGAATGGCAACATTTCTATAGCCCAAAACTTAAGTCAGAGATGATGATACGGATCGCACGAGAATGGAATCTAGATGGAGTTCTTCTCCACTTTAATAGAGGATGTGAAGGTTTAAGCCTTGGTATCGCAGAAAATCGATTAGCAATCCAGAAAGCTGGATTTCCTGTAATGCCATTTGAGGGAAATATGGGAGATGAAAGAGAATTTGATATTACAAAAACGATGACTCGTATTGATGCATTCATGGAGAGTCTTGGAGTGGAGAAAGTAGCGGAGTAACGGAAAAAACTGAGATAAGGTGATTTCTATGGTTGCAATTGGTATGGATTTTGGAGCAAAAAATACTAAAACTGTTGTGTTGAAAAACGGTCAAGTCTTGGCTATTTCCTCTGTCCTAAGTGGATTTGATCAGAAAGTTTCCGAAGAACAATCATTAAACGAAGCATTAAAAAAAGCAAGAATAACCAAAGATGAAATCGAACACATCACTGCTACTGGAGCTGGAATGGAAGCAGCTACTTTTGCCAATGACACTATCACTGAGATCAGTGCAAATGCTCGTGGAATATCTATAATCTTCCCTTCAGCGCGTACAGTTATTGATGTCGGAGCTGAAGAAGGTAGAGCTATACGGATTGATGAAAATGGAAAAGTAGTAGATTTTGGTATTAATGAAAAATGTGCTGCTGGCGCAGGTGCATTTACCGAAGCTATGGCGAGAGCACTTGAACTAGAAATTGAGGAGATGGGTGAACTTTCCTTGAAGTCCACGAAAGCGGTTCCAATGAATGCACAATGTACTATTTTTGCAGAATCGGAAGTTGTATCATTAATACATCAGAAAACAGCTAAGGAAGATATTGTACGAGCAGTACATGATGCAATTGCTGATAGGATTACAAGTATGGCACGAAGGGTTGGGATCGAACAAGATGTAGCCCTTGTTGGAGGAGTAGCAAACAATATTGGCTTTGTTGATTCAATGAAGCGAAATTTAGACTGTGAAATTTTGGTTCCAAAGGATCCGATTGAACCTGATTTTGTGAGCGCTTATGGAGCTGCCCTTACAGCTCAAGATAGAATTGGAGGATAGGACAATGTCAGACACACAAAAAACTGAATATTGGAGATGGACCGAGTCACGATGGACAAATCCAGACCTAGATTGGAAAGATGCTGATATTATTTCTGCAGGTGTTGACGTTGGATCAGTCAGTACTCAAGCAGTTGTTATGGTTGATGGAAATCTGTATTGTTACAGTAACATGAGAACTGGTAGTGATAGTCCTGATAGTGCAAACAGAGCAACGAATTGGGCACTTGAGGGTACAGGATTAACTATAGACAAACTTGAATACACTGTTGGAACAGGATATGGACGTGTGAATGTTCCATTTGCAAATAGAGCATTAACTGAGATCGCTTGCCATGCAAGAGGTGCTAACTTTATGTATGGCCCCTCAATAAGAACAGTTCTGGATATGGGGGGTCAAGATTGCAAAGCGATTCGTTGCGACAATCGCGGTAAGGTTACAGCATTTCTTATGAACGATAAATGTGCAGCAGGCACAGGAAGAGGAATGGAAGTTTTTGCTGATCTCCTTCAAGTGCATATCAATGACGTTGGCAAGATGTCATTAGTAGATGAAGAACCAGAACCAGTGAGTAGCACATGTGTTGTTTTTGCAAAATCTGAAGCAGTAGCTCTTTTACGAAAAGGTTGGTCCAAAGAAAAAGTCTTAGCTGCATATTGTGCAGCAATGGCACATCGGGTAGTAACTCTACTAGAACGTCTTGGAGTAGAAAATGATTTTGCCATTACGGGTGGAATTGCCAAAAATATCGGTGTAGTTTCTCGTATCGAGAAAGAATTAGCTGTTACTGCACCAGAACCAACTGTTGATCCACAGCTCGCAGGAGGAATTGGTGGAGCTCTTTTTGCGAAAGCTCTTGTGGAGAAGGCTCGAAAAAGCACTTAAAGGTCTCATTAATGAAAGGAATACATGGAAGGAATAAAAGATGAAAGCGAATTATGGCTACAAAGATGGTTCAGGGGAATTCTATATCACTATCGATACTGATTTGTGCAACGGTTGCAATAAGTGTGTTGAGGCGTGTCCTGAAGGTGTTTTAGAAGTGGCAGAAAATGAATTAGACCCTTTGGCTGACGAACTTGTCGTTCGTGTTACTGATAATCACCGAAAGAAAATAAAATACTCCTGTGCTCCCTGTAAACCCACTGGCGCTCCAGTACAGCTACCATGTGTTCAGATATGTGGTAACAAAGCTATATCTCACTCTTGGTAAGAGAAAAAGCTCCAATAATAATACTAGACATTTACACGTGGATTTAAGCATTTTTCTTCTGAGGAGAATCTATAGATGGAAACTTTTACGATAACAATAGATGATATTAAAGTTGATGTTACTAAAGGTACCACAATTTTGGACGCGGCTCAGAATGCAGGTATCTATATACCTCGTCTTTGTGCTCATCCAGATCTAAAATCATCTCGAGGAATAAAACCTGTAGAATCCATTTTCCGAGGTACAGTTGAATATTGGAATGATGTTACTGAAAATTCAGTACAAGAACACGAAGGATGTCAGCTTTGTGTGGTAAAAATAGAAGGAATTAAAGATCTTAATACGTCTTGTAGCACTATTATTAACGATAATATGGTGATTTTAACTCATTCCCCTGAAATTGATGATTTTAGACGTAAAAGAATGATGAAAATTTTGTCTAAACACCCACACGCATGTTTAACCTGTGCTCAACAGGAGGGGTGTAGCCGTGAGCCATGTTCGACAAATGTACCAAGTGAGGAACGATGTTGTCCAGAATTTGGACGTTGTGAATTACAAAAGGTGGCAGAATATGTTGGGATAAGAGACGATACACCACGCTATAAATCCCAAGGAATTCAAGTTCTGGAGGATGAACCTCTTTTCATTCGAAATTATGAGTTATGTATTGGCTGTACCCGTTGTGTAAGAGTGTGTCAAGACGTTCGAGGTGTTAATGCACTAGGATTTGTTTATTCTAACGGAGAAACGATCGTAGGCAGTGTTGCACCAACGCTTAAAGAATCGGGATGTAAATTTTGTGGAGCCTGTGTTGAAGTTTGTCCTACAGGGGCTCTCTCGGATAAAGATATTCTCTGGGCTGAACGACAAAGTTCTCTGGTTCCTTGTCGTAATACTTGTCCTTTAGGAACAGATGTCCCACGTTATATTCGACTTATTGCAGAGGGGAAATTTGGAGAATCTACTGCAGTTATTCGCCAAAAAACTCCTCTCCCCTCCGTCCTCGGAAGAGTTTGTTTTCATGTCTGTGAAACAGAGTGCAGAAGAAGTCAACTTAATGATCCAATTGCTATATGTGCACTCAAGCGTTTTGCAATAGAACACGACACAGGATTATGGCAATCAAAAGTAGTGACTTCTCCTACTACTGGAAAAAAAGTAGCAATAATTGGTTCTGGTCCTGCAGGACTCACAGCAGCGTATTATTTAGCCAAAAAGGGTCACTCTGCTATTATTTTTGAAGAAGATTCTGAGATTGGAGGCATGTTAAGAAGGGGTATTCCAGAATATCGATTACCACGAGAAATATTAGAGAAGGATCTAAAATATATAAGGGAGGTAGGAGTAGATTTTAAAACTAATACCCCAATTGGACAAAATTTAAGTATTGAAGAATTAAAACAAAAATATGACGCAATTTTCTTATCTATTGGCGCCCAACAGGCTAAGAAACTCAAAATTGAAGGAGTGAGACTCAAGGGAGTTCTCTGGGGATTAGAATTTTTAAAAGATATAACACAAGGAACTGAAATTCAAATAGAAAAAAGAGTGCTTGTTATTGGAGGTGGTGGGGTTGCAATGGACGTTGCATTAACTGCACTTAGGTTAGGTGCTAATGAAGTCCAGATAGCATGTCTTGAATCGAGGGAAGAAATGCCCGCTCATGAATGGGAGATCCAAGAGGTGCTAGATGAGAACATAATACTTCACTGTTCATGGGGCCCTAAGAAAATCATCGGTATTGAGGACCAAGTAGGAAAAGTGGAGCTTGTTCGATGTACCAATGTTTTTGATGAGGAAGGGAGGTTTAATCCAGCATTTGATGAAGTAACCTTAAAAATAATTGAAACTGATATGGTGATTATGGCAATAGGTCAGAATCCTGATTTATCTCTTTTAGGAACAGAAACGTCAGTTCAAATTTCTCCATCAGGATTAATTAGTGTGAACGATACTCACCTTTCATCAAACGTAAAAGGAATTTTTGCTGGAGGAGAAGTGGTAAAAGGCCCCTTATCAGTTGTTGAAGCTATTGAGATGGGACGAACAGCTGCTAGTTCTATAGATAGATATTTGGGAGGTAATGGCAATATTGATGAATCATTAATTAAGCTTGAAACTCCAAATCCTTGGCTTGGTCGAGAAGATAATTTCTATGATAAGCCCAGGATTCAAATGCCATGTCTCCCCCTCACAGACCGTGTTTCTAGTTTTAATGAAATAGAACTAGGCCTAAATGAAAATATGGCAATGGAAGAAGCTAAGAGATGTCTAAAATGTGATTTACGGTTACACATTTCATCTGTAGTATTACCACCTGAAAAATGGAAAGAATTTACAATGAAAAATATCCAGGAAATCCCAGCGATTGAAGGGGCCTTTCAGCTTCTTGATGAAAACAAGCATATAATATTAATTCAAGGAACTCCCAATCTACGCCAAGCCTTAGAAGAACAGTTGAAAACAAACAATAAAGCCCAATACTTTGGTTACGAAGAGGACCCGATGTACACAAAGAAAGAGAGCGAATTACTTCAGCAATTCATGCAAGAATTTGGAAGAATGCCAGAAGGCAATGAAGAGTTAGATGACGACCTTTTTTAATCAAATAAATCTGTGGGAAGAATAAATTAGATTTGAAAAACGAGGAAATCAGGAGAAAATCGCTGTTAGAAAAGGAGGGATGGGAAAGGAAGTTTACCATTGAAGAATTTCGGGTAAGCGAATACGTCGAATTGTATCAATCATTGAATCAAGAAGTACGGGTGGAACCTGTAATTCCAGGAGAAATGGAAGGATGTGCAGAGTGTTTTAAAGCTGATTGTGACAAATATCGAATAATTTACACTCGAATCAAAGATACAACTAAAAAGTGACATAAAAACAACGGATATCTCTTCATGAGACTAAAAATATAGAGAGAGGGGAATTAATATTTTGATTCTAATCCCCGTACATAAGTTACAGTAGCCTCATTATATGGAACAGGAATGTCATATTCTTTTCCAAGCTCTACTATTTTCCCATTTATGAATGCTATTTCTGTTGGACTTCGATTCTCGATATCTATCAGCATACTCGGTTTATGATGGCCTCCCCTAGATAGATAACCCATGCAAATATCGTGGAAATCTGAACCAAAAGAAATTCCCAGTGCTTTAGTTACAGCAATTCCCTCTTTAATGATTTCACTGGCTATTTTATTTGTATCTGTGAACTCCATGGCCTCCCTCATAGTCTGGCCAGTGATTGCACACACTGGTGCAAGAGCAGCATTTAATATAACCTTTTTCCACACTTCAGGTTGAATATCCTCCACAAATTTTGTGGCAAAATCAGGTGAAGAAATTAATTCTGCGATTTTACGAGCCTCATCCTGACTCTTGGGTGAATAAGAACCAACATAATTAGGAGGATTAAAAAAGGTCATGTCAATAATTCCTGGTCTTAAGACATTACCAGCATAATTAATAACGTTACGAAAAGCTCTTTCCTCTCCAAATGCTTTCGCCAGTACAAATTCAGTTCCAAATCCATTTTGGTGGCTCACTACATTAGTATCATCTGAGATGACCTCTGTAAGATCTTGAACTACTCTCTCCAAGTATGGAGTTTTCACTGAAATTATAACTAGGTTCACATCAATGTCTTTCAATTCAGGTATAGATAATTTTAGGTGAGCGCTGTCAAACTGAGTAGTCAAGGTTGCAGCCCCGATAACCTGTAATCCATAGTTTTTGATAGCTTCCATGTGGGCTTTCCAAATATCTACTAATGTAACATCAATATTCTTCTTTGCAAGAAAAGACCCTAAAATACCCCCTGATGGTCCTGCCCCAATGATGGCGACTTTATAATCATTGTCTGTCAAGCTTTAATCCTCTACCTTTCTATTTATTAAATGAGGTTTATTTCAGAATTGTGGAATAAAATTTCCAGTTCTTTTAATTAGACTTGCGATTTTTTTTATTCTCTCTCTCCGAGTACTTTTAAGATTAGATTTCAATTCTCAACCTGAAAAGTAGGAGATGGTTGTAATTTTGCCTTTATCTCATCCCAGCTTAATTTTTGTTGTAAAAAATCGCTAATTTCGCGACTGTAAAGGCGCTCTGCTTCAAATTGAGCTTTAAAACCTAAACACGCGTCATCATTAAATTCAATACAATTTACACATAGGTTAACAGGCTTTTTCCTCGTATGGATTCGCCTGAATTTTTGAAAAACAAATAGGAATATGATCATAATAAAAAAAATTGTTATCTTATCAATCCATAATGGTTGCAGCCATATTTCAGCTAGAGCTATTCCCCATCCAAGGCCTAATGAAATTCTGATAAAATCTTTAAGTTTCCGATTTTGAAGTGAGTAGAATAATCCAAACCAGGTAGGAAGAGTAATACATAGGACGATTAAGAAAATCTCAGACAATGAAAAACTATAAAATGGATTGAAACCTACTGTTATTATAAGCGCAACCAATGCTGAACTGTATGTTTCAATACAACCGCGACAGATAAACCATCTTCCGATATGAAGTATTTCTTCTTTGTAATTTGAGCACAGGGGATGGTGAGCAAAATGAAAAGGAAGGAGAATGTGAAAGTATCGTTTAAATAGGTATAAACGATGGCTCCATGATAATGACTTCAAAAATGTGTTAGTAAATAGAATTGAACTTCACATCCTTCCTTTCGGTCTGACTCGTACCACGGTACCATAAGCGACTATATCTGTCATAGATGAATCTTGCCCTGATCGTGATGAATCAAACTTTACTCCAATTACACCATTTCCTCCACGTTCTGCTACATCTTGGCATAAACGATAAATAGCATCATTCCGGGCTTCAACGGCACTTTGGGTATACGCCGTTACTTCTCCTCCGAAACAAGCCTCACATCCTCCAACGCATCTACCACCAAGCCCTCTTGCCCTCACAGTAATTCCAAAAGCTATTCCAAGATATTGAACAATTTCAAATCCAGGAATTTCATCAGTAGTGGACACCATCACGTGTGTTGGATCGATTCGATCACTATCCATTTTATAAGACATATTAATTCTTCACCTTACTTTTAACAAGCGGGTATTGTGAACAGGGAAGTAATAACCAGGATTTTTATATATCTACCTTTAGAGGAACATTGATGATAACCTCTATATAGATATATTTTCTTCTAAAGCATAAAGTGCTGCTCCAAAGGCGACAAATAGTTGAGGAGAAGGTGGAACAGAAACAGATCTACCTAATTCCTCCTTAAAAATCTCAATAATAGTAGGATTGTGGGCTACTACTCCCCCAGTTAAAATAATTTCATTATCAAGAACATCAATTTCCATGACACGTTTCACAACAGAATGAAATGCACCACGAACCATATCTTCAATACGATCACCTTCTCGAATTCGAGTCAGGATCTCTGTAGCCGCAAATACTGTACAATAACTACTTATTGAGGTGAGAGTTGTCGATTGTCTTGCCAGATTATCAAGATCACTTGGTTGAATCCTTAATTTTAACGCAAGTTCTTCCAAGAACATACCAGTACCAGCTGCGCACTTCCTGTTCATTTTAAATCCTGAACGCTTCCCATCACGTGTTTTGATGATTTTTGTATCCTGGCCACCAATATCAATAATAGAAAGTGCTTTATTCGGGAAATAAAACTGTGCTGCTTTAGCATTACAACTTATCTCTGTAATGGGAGAGATGTCGTACTGAGCTATCTTGACATTTTTCCTGCCATATCCAGTTGCTATTATTTGGTTGATTTTGGAGGGTATATTATTATTCTGTAAAGCCGTTTTCAAGCCTTGTTCAGCTGCCTCGAGTAAATTTATTCCAGAAAAACGAATATTTGTTCCACGAATAGCTCTCGTTTGATCAATTAGAACTACTTTTGTGAATGATGATCCAACATCTATCCCAGCGAACAAGGGGTTGTGAGACAAGGTTACTTCTCCATTTCTTTCAGTTTTAAGCAAGTATCATTTAATTACAGAGATAATTTTTAACATACTTAAATAATTAGGAGTGATTTTCTCAATATCAATTCAATGAGCATTAACAGCAATTGATCTGACATCCACTAAGAAAGTTTAAACAGAAGTAAGAAATGCGTATTTTAATGGTATATTTATTATTTTTTATGATAGAGAGATGTCTATTCTGACCCTGCTAATGTTAAAATTTTTATCGTATATACGATAAATTAATAAAGATATACGAATAATTATTTCATGTGTGAATAAATCCACACAAGGAAACCTCCTATGATCTAAGGCGAGTTTATTATGATAGGTTGGATGTCTAGAGATCGTAATTCAATACTTCAGATGTTGATACTCTCCGTATTAATTGAAGAAGATGATTCGAAATCTGCGGGTGAAATACTTGAAATTCTTGAAGATGGAATGCTTATTAGAACTAATTGGATACCTCATCGTGGTTCAATATATCCAGCTATCAAACAATTAGTATCCAAAGGTTATCTAAAGAAAAGTGAAGAATCTACTAGACCAATGAAATTTAAACCTTCTCAAGCTGGTTTAAAACGACTACCAAGTATGATAGAAGATCTAATTTCAAATATAGCTAATTTTTTTGAATTTATTGATCTCATTCAGGAAAATATTGGATATAAAAATCGTGAATTAAGGCAAGTGTTGCTAAAAGAACTAATTACTCTCCTTGAAATTAACACAACTCGATTCAAAGATGCACTCAAGGAGGATCCTACAATGTGGAAAAAAATCCACGTTCGATAACAAAAAGGTGTTTTACATGAAATCTGAAAAGCAACAAGAAGAAGATAGTGACTTAGAGATAGAGACAGTAGATGATCCCGATATAAAAACTCATTTTCCGCATTGGATGAGTAGAATGCATTGTAGCCCATATGGACACGATATGAGACGGATTTTCATCAAGAAATACAAAGAAAGTAAAAAAGCGAGAAGGATGCGCAGGCACGCCGTTCTTATACAATTTGAGGAAGAAGGAGACAAAACGGTTATGTACGCAGTTCTCCCTGGATTAAACAAATCAAATTTGTCAGTGAAAGCGAAAAAACGTGCTATCCTAATCGAAGGGGAATACCTCATTGAAGCACAAAGAATTTTTGGTGAAAAGATCTCAAGAAGAATACGAATTCCCTTTGAGATCGATCCAGAGAACATTGATGCTAGTTATAATGCTGGTATTCTAAAAATAGTGTTTTTAGGAATCATTGATCCTGCTGTTCCCATCGAAGTAGCATCTAATGACGAATAAACGGAGAAAAATCTTCCTAAAAGTCTTGAATAGTACCAAAACTCTTCCTCGGAAGACTTTCTCCTTTTTTTTTATTATATTTTCCTCTTAAATACTTTTACTCCCAGTTATGAACCCTTCTTCTTATAAAACATTCACATAAGTCAGAGAAAAATATACTCACAAGGATTTTTATAATACCAATTAACTTTTACGCTCAGTTTTTAAGATATCACGTTTTTAAATTCCAGCTAATTGTTCAATAAAAGCTTCAATATTAGTTTTCGTCTGTTCCTCACTATAGACATTTAAGTCATTAAGATCTGCATCGATTACTAGATTTGGTATATTGGTCTGTTCTCCTATACGTTTGGGCATACCATAACTTGTGTTTGAATTATGTGGACATGTTCGAGCATTATGAAATATAATTCCATCCAATTGATATTTTTCGATCATTTTGTGCAAATATTGTTCTTTACTTTCCTCTGATCGGTTGATAAATAAGGAAGTATAAGCTTTAGCCATACTAGCAAAAGGTTCCTGAGGATTGAAATCACTGAATATCCAGCTGTTACAGTACGTTGATGCCACAACACATGCTCTTAAATCCATAAATTGCTCTGATAATGCCCTAAGTTTACCCCAGATTGGCATTCCTTCCCAATATAACCGATATTTTTCCTCCTCAACTGCTGCAATCTTATTACTCACTCGTTCTTCAAGTTCCTGTAATAATAATTTATAGTAATCTACTGAAGCTTGCTTACCTCTGAGTACAACTGCAGGGAGCATATGAATACACCCATCGAAGAATGTAAAAGGAGATGGAACATAGGTAGCTGTTTCTAGAATTTGAGTCCATAAAACGGATGTTTCAAGTGACAGTCTAATTGTAGTTTCTAATTTCTTTTTCTCAAAGCATTTTCCTGATATTTTTTCAAGTGATTCACTCATCCGTTTTAATTGTTCTTCAACATAAATTATTTGACTCTGATCGACTTCCTGAATATTTTTTGGAGAGTGAATCCCTAACAATGGAACATCATAAGTACGAGCATAAAATGCAAACCATTCTTGAACATCTCGGCACTGATTAGTATTATAGACGAGTACATCGGGTTTTGGTACTTCGTCAACGCCATATGCCTTTGTAAGTGCAGTTCTCTTCATTAAGAATGCACCAATGTCGCTTGTAAGGTATGAGCATATTTCTGGCGAATACCCTAGCGCGACAGCAGCAGGTATATACTCATTTGCGGTCCGACTAGAACCAAGCATTGCTGTATGGTTTTCTGGATAATATACCTTGAAATCAAAGGCCAATAAGAGTTCAGCTGGACCAACACTCGAACACCAAGCCACATGTTGAGATTTTTCTTTTGCAGCTCTATCTAATTCTTGGTAGTAAGCAGTAGCTACTTTTCTTAATTCATCGGAAGCATGAATCCGCTTACGTTTAGTCAATGGCATTTTCAGATCCTATAACCTATCACATCACTGGTTGTTTGAGTTGTTGCCCGAAAAGGAGAATATCATCAACCTTCATCGTTTGGATTAGGTTTGTTGCGGCTGGAAAACCTAAGAGACTTCCAGCAATTATTAGTACCTGGTCTTCAGGTTGTATCAATCCCCTTTCATGTGCTTCTTTAGCTAAAAGATATTTTAGTTTATTTGAGGAATTAGTAACTTCGACTTGGATTGGATATACTCCCCATGTAAGATTCAATTGCCGTTTAGTTGATGGATAGGGAGTACCAGCGATGATAGGGGTTTTTGGTCTATATTTAGCAACAAGTCTTGCTGTGGAACCTCTTCTTGTATTTGTTAAAATTGCTTTGATTTTCAAATGTTTTTCTTCGCTTATCATAAAGACACCTCTCCCAATTACTTCAGTTAATGAAGGTTGTTTGAATCCATAACCAACTGGCCGTGTAATACCATGATCTTCTGCAGCCTTGGCTATCTTCTCCATGTACTGGACGGCCTCAACAGGAAATTTCCCCACAGCCGTCTCTCCAGATAGCATCACAGCATCAGCCCCATCCATAATCGCATTACTCACATCTGATGCCTCTGCTCGTGTTGGGCGTGGATTGTTAATCATTGATTCTAGCATCTGTGTTGCTACTATGACTGGTTTACCTCTGTGATTACATTTTGAAATCAGATCTTTTTGGACTATAGGTACCTGTTCTGTGGGAATTTCTATACCTAAATCCCCTCGTGCAACCATAATACCATCAGATACTTCTAAGATCTCGTCAAAATTCGTTAGGGCGTCACGATGCTCAATCTTGCTAATTATTCCAATGGGGGAATGAACATTATCCAAGATTTCTCTGATTGCTAAAATGTCTTCTTTTCTCCTAACAAAAGATGCTGCAAGAAAATCGACGTCTAATTTTCGTAATGCAAATCTTACATCTTCGAGATCTTTTTCAAGAGGAAAATACAATGACAAAGGTACATCTGGAGCATTGATCCCCTTTCTTGATTTAAGGGGGCCACCGTTTAATACCCTACAAACTAGTTCTGACTCTGTTTTCTTAGTAATTTTCAGTAGAAGCAGACCGTCATCAATTGCTAGATGATTTCCTACGTTTGCATCCTTTATAAGAGGTGGATAGTTGGTCGTACAACTTTTTGAATTCCCTTCTAAGCTGATATCTGCAGAAATCTTGAAAGTATCTCCTGTTTTGATGACTGTTCCTTCTTTCACCTCACCAGTTCGTATTTTTGGCCCACACAGATCAACTAGAACCGCAAGATCGTCACTAGTGTTTTTTATGAGTTCAAATCGTTCTTTATGGTCCAAATGAGATCCATGACTGAAATTGAGGCGACAGACATCCATTCCTGCTTCAACTAACTTTTTAAATATAGCAGGTTTCTCGGATGCAGGACCAATTGTACATATTATCTTCGTCTTTGTAATCACTTTCATAAACCTCGGGAGTTAGTTTTTAACATTTGAAAATACTCTTTATCAAAATAATAACAACTTTTATCTCTTTATCCTTTTTTTATTTATTTTCGACTATTCAAAGTTGATTCATGATTTAGACAAAATCCAACTTGTTTGATTAAAAATATGCTAATAATTACTTTCAAGAGGCTTTAGACTATTGTGATAGCGTTTAGGTAAAGTTTGATAAAGTTTAGTTGCATCTTGACTATATTTTTTCTGATCTTCCGAGATCTCTCCAACTACTTTTCCTGGAATACCAAGAACCAAACTATTAGGCTTGATTACTCTCTTTTGAGGCACGACACAGCCACTACCAATCACACAGTCATCCCCAATCTTCACCCAATTCATTATTACAGCATTTTTCCCTACTAACACGTGTCTTCCTAATTCTGCTTGATGAACAATTGCACCGTGTCCAACATGACAATTTTCACCTAAAATTGTTCCTTCATCAGGAATGGAATGGAATACGCAGGTATCTTGTATGTTGGAGCCATCTCCAATTTCAATATACCCCCAATCCCCACGCAATACCGCATTCGGGCCAATAAAACAATTTTCCCCAATTGTTACAGCACCGATGACATCAGCAGATGGGAAAATAAATGCCGTTTTAGAAATTTTAGGCTGTTTTCCTTCGAATTCATATAGAGTCATTTTTTTCCACTCAATTTATGCAGAACTTGTCAGGTTCTTAAAAATGATTAGAAAGTAATTAAATTTCTGCTTAAACCTGACTGATTATGCAAAAATATTTGAACATTTATGTTTGAGCGCTTGGTGACACTCAAAATCAGTTGTAGGGAAAAATCATGTTTAAAAATCTAACTTATGAAGTGAGTGAAGGAATTGCCAGAGTTACCTTTACTCGAGAGAAAGCGCTTAATGCTCTCAATGCAGAGACTGTTGAAGAACTAGATCAAATTATTGAAAAGGTAAAGACCGAAAATGTTCGTGTTTTAGTTTTCAAAGGTTCTGGAAGAGCCTTTATTGCTGGTGCTGACATCAATGAATTTAAAGGAAAGTCAGCCGCGGAAATTAAGACCTTCTCTCTAAATTTACAAAGAGTTTTCAACAAAATTGAACTCCTTCCGATACCTGTGATTGCAGCCATCAACGGATTTTGTTTAGGAGGAGGTTGCGAATTAGCGATGGCATGTGATCTGAGAATTGCTTCAACTAAGGCTGTTTTCGGTCAACCAGAGATTAAATTAGGTATTATCCCAGGTGCGGGTGGAACCCAGCGGCTTCCTCGACTTGTTGGAAAAACTGTAGCTAAAGAGATGATTTTTCTTGGAGATAATGTAAACCCAGAAAGAGCGTTAGCAATTGGACTTGTAAACAAAGTCGTGGATCCTGAAGAATTAGATCCTGAAGTCAATAAACTAGCTAATAAACTAGCTAGAGGACCAAGCTTTGCTTTAGCTCAAGCCAAGGAAGCTATCGATCGAGGCACAGAGATGAGTTGGTTGGATGCTATACAAATGGAAGCAAATGTTTTTTCACTTTGTTTTTCGCATGAAGATATGGATGAAGGTGTCTCTGCGTTCCTAGAGAAGAGGAAGGCGAATTTTAAATAATATCTATGTTGCTTATATATTTTTTATTTTACAGAAGGGATTTAACAAGCCCTCCATCGATCTGAATAGTTGTTCCAGTTAGATGACTGGCTTTTTCCGAGGCTAAGAACACAACTACATTTGCAAATTCTTCAGGTGTTGCTAACCTACCTAAAGCATTAAGTTTAGCCCACTGTTGAATCATTTCTACTGGTTCTAAACCCTTTACAGCTGATAAAGTTTCAGCAAGCTGTTCCACCCGTTCTGTTTGAGTATATCCTGGACAAACAGTATTGACTAGAATATTATGTTCACCCAATTCATTACTCAAGCTTTTTGCTAATCCAGCGACCCCTGCTCGAGTAACATTTGAAAGAATTAGTCCTGGTATTGGTTGTTTAACAGATACACTAGTAATCATGATTATTCGGCCTGAATTCTGTTTGATAAAATGAGGAATCACTTCTTTGCACAGATAAATAGTACTCATAAGATTCAGATCAATAGCTTGTTTCCAGTCATCAATTGAAAAATCAAGAAAGTTCCCTGATGGAGGACCTCCACAGTTTGTAACTAAAATGTCAATCTTACCAAAATATTCTATGCTCTTATTCACTAATGTTTGTACTTGTGAATGGGAGGTGAGGTCTGTAGGTACAGAAAGACAGCTTCTTCCCGAATTTTGAATAATGTCTTGCACTAATTTGAGTTTATCTGAATTTCTTGAACAAATAATTATGTTGGCACCTTCTTTTGCTAATTCAAGGGCAATTGCTTTCCCTAATCCTGTACTAGAAGCAGCCACAAGAGCTACTTTATCATTTAATCCAAAATCCATTTTTATTCCTCTGGGTGACTTGATATCTGTACGTTTGTAAAATAGTTCTGATATTTTTGGGTGTTTATAAGGAGACTCTCAGAGTGTATAGTGAAAGTGAGAAATGATGAATCAAGAGAAAGGAAAATTCAAACAGCATTCAATTCATGATTATTTAGAATTAGGCACCCGAGTTTGGATTTTAGAGTTCGAGATCGGTGATTTTGGGGCATCAATTGCCAAACTCTTCGAACTCCCCCAGGAAATATATGATTCAAGAAAGAAATCTTTTTTCTGGACATTTATTAAATCATTTCTTCAAACCTGTGAAATTGGTTTCATCATTCGGCAATCAAATCCAAGAAACTCGGAATATGACACAATTGAACTTACACTTCTTGGTTACTGGGAGACGAAGCGATATGCTATTCCTTTGTGGATTTTGAAAGATCTTCTTCTTGGTTTTGAAGTCATTTCAGTAGACTATTTTCAAATTCTTGATTCAGAGCCATTAATCTGGAATCACCGAAATTTCTTGACTATAGACTGGAATTATTCTCTTAAAAATACTGAACCAACCCGAATCGTTTATGATGATGAATTATTTCAAGGCCAAAAAATATACTTCAAACTTGAAGGAAACCACATTAAAATATCCCGTTATTTTAATGAAGTAGAATTTTTTGACCGAATAGCACGAACAATAATTCCAGAAATTGATGAATTAAATGATACCTAATCTAGTCTAAAAGTAAGTGCTTTAGAGATTCGAGCGTTCTCTTTAATACGTACGCCTTTATAATTAACACTTAACAAGCTTTGAATTGATTGCGAACTCTTAGAAGGGTTAACAATGAAAGAAGGATGAAAACATCCTGTGTTAAGGAGACGCTGATGAGGATAAACAATTGCTAAACACTCAATTCTGCTAAGATTTTCGTTATATTCTACAATATACATTCCTGTTGAAAGAGTGAACCATCCATATTTTGGATCATCTTCAATAATTGGTGATAAAGGTTGTAGTTCGATAGGATGATATTCACTTCCACCAAAGTCAAGAACTCCTTGGTTTTTAAAAATAAAGATTCTCTTTACTGTAAGATCAAGACAAGAATCTCCCAATTGCCTAGGAGGGTAGATAAGGTTTTTCCAACTTTCTTCTAACTCATTTGTTTTCAAGAATCGCATTTATGTTCACCCATTGAAAAGTAAGTATTTCATAATCATATAAGCCTTCCCCAGAACTTTAAAAGAATCTTTATTATTTCACAACATTTTCCTCATCCTTGCACTTTTCTTTAATAACTTAACAGTTAGATGATATATATGGATCTTAGTAAGGATCTGGACTTGAATCCAATCTTTGAACCTCAAGCAATTGCTTTAGTTGGTGCTAGTGATAAACTTTCAAGTTGGGGTTTTATTGTAGCACACAATATTGTTCAAAATAACTATACTGGGCAATTTTTTCCTGTAAATCCCAAAAAAAAAGAGATCTTAGGATATAAATCCTATCCATCGATTCTTGACATTCCCAAAGAAGTAAGACTTGATTTAGTGATCATTATTATCTCAGCAAAATTTGTTTTCTCGATTCTCGAACAAGCAAAACAGAGGGATGTCCATCATATAGTTATCATAACTGCTGGATTTAGAGAATCAGGAGAGGAGGGACGCAAATTAGAGGAGAAAATTTTGACTTACGCACGAGAGAATAGAATTCGACTAATCGGTCCCAATGGGATGGGTGTTGTTTCAACCCGTGTGAATTTAACAGCAGTTATGTGGCCAGTAACAAAATTAAAACAGGGAGGAATGGCCTTTGTATCCCAATCAGGTAACATTGGTACTATTGGGTTAACCGTAGCTTCAAGAAGAGGGATTGGACTTAATGTATATGTCTCTGCTGGCAATATGGCTGATCTAACAATGAGTGATTACTTAGAATATTTTGGAAGATATGACTCCAAAACCAAAGTTATTGGCCTCTATGTAGAAGGAGTTCAAGATCCTAGACGCTTTGTAGAATTAGTGAAAGAGATTTCAAAGAGCAAACCAGTCATTATATTAAAAGCTGGAGGGACAAATGCAGGCAGTCAAGCTGCGCTTTCTCATACTGGAGCAATAACTGGAGATGACCGAGTATTCAGAGATATTCTAGAGCATGCAGGAGCAATAATAGTTGATTCTCTTGATGAAATGTTTGATCTTGTACTAGTTTTCTCACGATGGGCTGAAATAAAGTTACCCCGAGGGAAAGTTGTTATTTTGACGAGAGGTGGAGGTTGGGGTGTAATGGCAGCAGACGCATGTTCGAAATTGGGAATAATATTAGTCCCACTAAGCGAAAATGCGTATAAACGTATTGATGAGCTTCTCCCACCATACTGGTCGAAAGGAAATCCAATCGATACCGTTGCATCACTAAATTTGAATGATCTTAAAGATATAATTACAATTATCTTTGATGAAATGCCCTCTGTTGAAGCAATATTTCTCTTGGGAGTTGGAGGGATATCTTACCTAGCAAATCTAGCCAAGGAATCCCCCTTCATTCAAGATGAGCAAAAAAGTCAACTTGATTTCATCTCTGATATCGAGGTAAATATGTTTAAAGATGTCCTACATCTTTCACAGAGTTACAATAAACCTATCTTGATCACAAGTTTGTTGACAGCACATAATTCGCCATCAATCCAATACCTTGAGTCACAGGACTACCCAATCTTCCCAAGTCCTGCTAGAATGGTTCAAACTTTTCGTTATATGGTAAATTATTACCATTGGAAACAAAGAATTTAAACAATATCTCAGTGATAGAATTTTGAAACCATAGCCTGGGAGATCAGTAATAGTGTACTGATGTCAATAAAACCAAGACATAAAAGTAAGAGTCCAAGTATCAATTCATCATCAAGAGGATTGTGACCAATATACTCATATAGAGAAACACCAATCAGCAATCCCCAACGTATATTTTCATCTAACTCATTTCTTAATCTGTAATAAACATCTTGGAATTCCTGTTGTATAGCTTTAAGACAGGAGTAGGAAAGCCCTGCAAATCTTTTTATCCGTTGATCATTTGAATGGAAAAAGGATTCAAGATCTTTTACATGTGAGTAATCTTTACTCATTAAAATGTATGAAAACGTTCTTAATAACACAAGAAATCTATCAAAATAGCCAGAAGGCCGTTGCTGAAGGACTTCTTTGATTACCACTCCAAGCTCAGCAATGAACTCTTCAGATTCGAGAAAATAACTAGCAGTGATTCCTGCTGCTTTTATATCCAAAGTATTACACCCCAGTAATGACCGTAAAATGTCAACTGCTTTTTTATTTTCTTTTAGAATTGAAAAAATCTGATTATAATCAGAATCTAGATCTTTGAGTCCTATCAGTCGCAGAAAGAAATTCTCCTTTTGCTTTTCATCTTGAAGTGAAAAAAAGGTTAAAACTACCGCAGAATCTGTCCCAAATTTTGAATGGAATTCTATCTCTTTCCGTATCATATCTTCAAGTTTTTTCATCCTAATTGATGGATCAGGGATCAATGGGAGTAGGAAAGCGTTACAAATCACAGCTATTCGCTTACTTTCCTTATTTGATAAGGCTGGAATGACTGTTTCCATTATAAAATCAAAAACTTCTTCTGTTCTACCATTGTTTATGGCAGATAAAGTAAGTCCTATTAGATAACTATCAGGACTTTCCATTTCGACTGGATTGTAAGCCTCCAATATGGCTGCTAGACTACCTTTCTGTGTTTCTTGATATTTCGCAAGAAGACCTAGACCAAGTGCATACCCATATTTAACAACAAGATCAGCCTTCTTGATCTTTTTTCTGAATTCATTGTAACATTTCTTTTTGAATTTTCTGTTTTTTGAGAAAAAAGCACTCATTCCCAAGGCAATAGAAGCGGTCATCCTCGTGGTTGTAAGTGGATCATTTAGAAAACTTTTCAGAATTTTATACTGTTCGATTCCTCCATTTGGATCCTGATGTGCCGAGAATCCTAGTCCAATTAGTGATGCACGCTTTATTATGAGATCTTGACTATTCCCTGCCTCTTTTAATTGTTTTATTTTAAATTTATTCTTTAGCTGAGGATTCAATCCGATAGCTAGCGCTAATGCTTCTTGTTCAGTAGTAGATTTACTCCTTATAGGTTCTTGGATAAAGACTGAAAAATCTATTTCATTTTCCAAGATAAAACCTTCTCTTCAGTTAGAACATTCTTAGTAATTAATTTCTTTTTTATATACTTTGTTATTTCGGAGCTATTTACTGCAATACTTTAGAACAACTTATTCTTTTAACAAATACGAGAAAAAAGTAACATAATTCTCAAAATAACCAATCCTTCTGGAAACTAGGTCTTTTTGGTAACCATACTCAAAATGTGAATCCAACACTAACTTGATTATCTACTGGTAATAAATCCGTTATTTTAGACTCGTGTTTACTTCTCCTAAACACTGAATTATCTCGATTTCATGATCTACTTTGAAAAAAAAAACCTTTGATACAGAAATCTCTTCAGTAACTAATTGAGTTATAGACTCAAAACAGGTACCTTCTGATGTTCGAGTCAAAATATCAATAAAAGAATTATCTAATTTAACATTAACTGGAATCAACTAATCTTCTACAATCTTACTTGATTTAGTGGTTTGTGATGTCTCATTCAATGAGTCTAGCTGCTAAGAACTGTTAAGTAGCAGATTATGGCATGTCAATTCTTTACTCGCTCTCTTTCCAATTAACCATATTATTTCAAACACATCATATTTGAATCTTTTAGTCAATCGCTTTTTTATCCATTTATATTAACTAGGCTGGAGAAAACAGTAGAAGAAGATCTTTAACAAAGTCCTGAATAATCCTATGATTAAATTACCGATTGAGAAAGAGCAGGTTTAAAGAATGGGTACATTTATCCCCCACCTCCGTGATTTTGAAAAGAACCTTAAAAAGGAATTTACTAATACTATTAAAAACCGAATAATACCAATAGTGGCTATCGGAGGATTTTCAGGGACAGGAAAAGATACTGTTGCTTGTTTTGTTCAAGAATATTTTAAAAAAAATCAAAATATTTCTTTAAAGATCATTGGGGCTGGTGAGTTTGTCCGAAAAATTGCAGTTGAGTCAGGATGGAAAGAACGAAACTTGGATGAGTTTATGAAGCATATTCAAGCCACACAAAATCAAGAGTTTGCAAAAAGAGTTGATCTCGAGATTGAAAAATTAGTATTGAAAACTGCTCTTTTAGAAGGAGGTATCTTCATTGGTCGAATGGCGCCTTATGCTATTGGATCCAATGGAATTACTATCTGGCTAGAAGTTGCAGCGCATATAATTGCAAAGCGAATATCTAATGATGTAAAGAGACCTGAATTTGGTATGGATCAAAAAGAATTAATACAGAGAATTAAATCACGTGATAGAACGGATGGAGAACGATTAGAACAAATTTATGGAATATTATTCAGAGACAAAAAAAATTTTGATTTAACTCTACGTAATGAAGGATATACACTAGAAGAACTTAGAGAAATGATTAAGCAGTTTCTACATACAAAATTTCCCTCTTCACATGGAGATACGTAAGATGACCTTTGAAAATCTAGAAAAAGAAGATTTAATCAAAATCATTAAAATGAATGCAAAGAATTGGTTAGCACATGATGGTTGCTGGTTTTTAGCTGCTGAAGAAAAATATGGGCTTGATAATGCTATCCAAATTGATAAAGAAGCTTGGAAACGCTTTACAGTGATTGAGGCAAAACGAATTATGAGTGAATTTAATATTCCTCAAAATTCTGGATTAGATGGATTAGAAAAAGCTCTAGGATTACGATTGTATGCATCTATTAACATCCAAGAGATACAACGGGTGTCTTCAAATAAGTTGATCCTTAAAATGAAAACATGTCGAGTTCAATCAGCCCGAGAAAGAAAGGATTTACCCTTATTTCCATGTAAGGAGGTAGGAATCGTTGAATATAGTGGTTTCGCTAATACTATCGATTCTAATATAAAAACTAATGTTATAGCATGTCCCCCTGATTCGATAGAACGTGATTTCCATTGCGGTTGGGAATTTTCGATCTGAATTTGAGCTTATGTTTCTATATTAACAAAGAATTCTCATTTTTGGTTATTCAGACCATGTCCATCCACATTTCGTACATTTATAATAGGTTGTAGTCTCCCATTCTTCAGTTTTTTTTCGATTTTCTGCTTCCCAATATCGTGCCTCATGATGATTACATCGAGGACAGATAGTTCGTGTGGTTGGTCGGATATCAAAGCTTTCTTCAACAATTGTAAGCTTATCCTTTTCACTGTGTTGAATTTTAGTAGAGACCTGGTAAGATTTTTCCTTGAATGCATCTTTAACTTCCGTTTTACATACTCTACAGATTAAAGTGACACTATTATCTTCGTGTCGTTGAGGTATTAAGAGTGCACCACATTTTTCACAAAAGCTGACCAATAGAGATTCACCTTTGCCTATTACTGTCTTAATTCTATTTGTTTAGCATTTTTAATAATCAGAGAATTGTTTTCATGACAAGAAGTTGATGAAAATGCGGATTTTTAATTTGCTAAAAATGTGTATCTTTCCTTCCTTTTAAAGTTTTTAATAGAGGGCTGAAATCAGCTTGTTTTTAGATGCTTGTATCATTAATATTATTTATAATAAATCCACATTCTTATTAAGAAACCTCTTCCAAAGTAAAAATGCATTTAGTTCCCGTCCCAGTGGCACAAAGTGGTTCTTCATTCATTCTGAATTTTTTTCCAAGAACCTCAGAGGCAAATCCACTCCAAATGTGGCCTAGGAAGGTACAAAAACTAAGGTTCTTTCCTCGATTCTCTTTCCCACAGATCTCAACATCTCCGTAGAAAAGTAACTCATCTATTTCATCTGGGGGTAGGAGGCCAATACCTTTGATGATTTCATGTCTTTTAAGATTCGGAAATGCCTGTTTTATCCCTTGAACCATCTGAATCCCTATTTGATGACCGTACATCTCAAGTTGCTCTTCACTTTCTTGGAGTCTAAGAAAAATAACCTCCACCAACTTTAACGGATAATCTTCAATGTCCCTTCGTTCCAATATATCGGGTTGATACTGTTCAACTACAGTCCTTGTCCCTTCAATTAAAAAACGAGTTGCATCTTGAATGGGAATGCCTCTCCCAAGAATGGGATCAAGTAAGGAACCAGCGGAAAGGAGAACCTTAGTTTTTTCCTTTGTAGGTTGAATAGATTCAGCAAAAACATCCTCTACGGCCCGAAATTGGATTTCATATGCAAAACGTGGTGGAAGTAGCTCATCTTCAATAAAATCGACTTTGACATTTGATTTAATGAATGAGTACCCCAAACCTTTCACAACAGCTGATAAAAGCAATTTGATCAATGTTATATCTTTCTCGGTCGACGCTCTCCAAACTCGGCCCTTCCCTAAAAGAACTTTTCCTAATCTAACGTCTTCCGACCATTCTATTTCACAGGGGGAGAATCCTAGCTGACCTAAGAAGAGTTTTACTTGGATTAGCGTGTTATCCGAAGATGTTAGGGTAAAATTGGATCTCACCAAATTGTCAATCATTGATTCAATCATTTTTTTTGTTTCAGTTGTATCGGATCGTGCATCTAATAGTTCCTGAGATAGTTTCATTACTGCCATAGTCAAAAATCGTTTTATACGGACTCCTGCAATCGCTTCAGAATGGCTTTGATGTGATTCTGTCAAGTTTTAGACCTCAATAGACAATGATAAGAAGATATTATAGGCATATAATAAGAGATTTAAATCCATGTGAATTTGTATTAATAAATAGGCAAAAAGGATTTAAAAAGGATTTGCTAAGAACTATCATTTACATTAATTATTAATAGAATGATGAAATAAGTTAAACAGAAGCTTCCATTCACAATTAATCGGGTCAAAAGCTATGAACCGTTTTATTCGTTTTTTTAAAAAATTATTCGTTCCCGAATTATCACATGATGCCTCTAGAGAAGCGAAAAAAAGAGATAAAATTGCACAGAGCATTACTGATGATCAAATAGTTTTAGAGACAATTAGGAACGCACTTAATGTTGGGGATGATGCCACTTTATCGGATAAATTAACTTTCGCATTTACTTCTCTTCCAAGTGCTAGTACGGATTTCACTTATGCGAAGAATATGTTTCTTGACATTTTGGAATTTCTAAGGAGCAATGATGAAATTTCTTCAGAAGAAGTCAATCTTTACAAAGCCCAACTCAAAAAAATTGGCTCTCTTGAAGACTTGATGGCCCTATCTATGACAGCATAATTCTTTTTCATTCAACTTTATATTTTAAGGAAAACAAGTAGAAAAACGAAAGGAAACCAACATAACGTCCTAATATGCCTTGAAGTTTATTTTCACACATTCATCTCTAGGAAAATAACCCAGTATATAGGCATCTATTTTCCTTTAATTCTTTGTGATCGAATTCAATCATTGTTAAATAACTTAAAGAAAGTTGTAAACTCTTCAGGGATTTAATATAGAATAGATGATATATAAAAAGATGAAAAAATCAAGAAAAATAGGAATACCAATAGTCATTTGAAAATAGTCGCTTAAACAAATTGCGAGTATAACTCCCAATAGACTCATAATCAATTTAAATACTCGCACAGAAGAATGGTTGGACAAGTATAAGACCACTTCCAATAGCAGGGAAAAGAAGTCTTATATTGTCATTTTATCCTTATTTGTTTCAACTAGGAGTCTTGCCATATCCTCAAAAGTCTCTTGGATGTGATCACCAGTTTTCGCACTAGTTTCAAAAAAATTCACAACTGAAAGACGACCCTTAGCATCTTCCCCTTCCTCAGAAGTGACTTGTCGTTCTTCAATTAAATCATTTTTATTGCCCACAAGATACATTCTTGCATCTGGAGAAAATTTTTTCAATTGTTGAATCCACAACGGTAGTTTCTCCAGAGTTTCTTTTCGGGTAAGATCGTATACTAAAAGAGCACCTGAAACTCCTTGGAAAAAAACTCGTCCAACCTGTGATGAACGAGCATGTCCACCAATATCCCAAATTTGAAGACCAACTTTGAATTCCTTACCCTCATATGAAAGATTGACAGTTTTTACTAGAAAATTAGCACCTATTGTTGCCATATAGTCTCCTGGAAACCGATCCTCAACATACCGAAGAACCATTGACGATTTTCCAACTCTATATTCCCCCAGTAACAGGATTTTCGCCAAGAAGTTATAGTCAACTCTTTTTGTCATTCTGATCAACAACTATAAATCAATGGTTAAAGTGAAATTTATTTCTAAACACTTTTGTGTCACACATACTTTTTATAAGAGGAATTAAAAAAAGTTTCTAACTTGAGAAACAAACTTCCTCCAAAATATATTATGAATTTTTTCTTCCAATCACTTCGTGATTTAGTGTATTTTCAATTTTTGAGGTATAAATACCGTAATTTTCATACGTGATAATAGTTAAAGATGTATTTCAAAGTAAATAATCTTCCAATGGCTCTATAAATACTTAACACCCTTCTAAAGTGATAAATTCCTTATTCTAGAGAAAGAGTACTTAATTAACCTTTCGCATAAAACAAAAAAAAATTCCTCGTTAGTCATTCTACGATCAGAATGCGTCAATTCCTAAGATCGTTAAAAGAAATTCGGAAATATATCCATCGTGGATCTGCTCAAGATGTTGTAATAGTATGTCCAATCTGTTTAGGAGACATACTTGAAGTTATCCCAAATATTTTACCACTTTTGTCACCTCCAATCTACTCATGTCCAATATGCGGATATAGGGGAGCCATCTTCGCAGAGATAAAAATAGACCAGTATGAAAAACTTACTTCAATGATCGAGACAGATTCATCTGGGAGGTAATCTATGTCAGAATGTTTAAAGATCTTAAAGAATCTAGTTAGAATAAATTCCGAAAATCCACCAGGTAATACTCAACAGATAATAAAATGGATTCAAAAATGGGCTGAAAAGAATAATATTTCCTCTGAAATTCACTCGTATACTAATAATCAAGCGAATATTCTTTTAACTATTGGACAATCAGACAGATCAATTGTGATGTGTGGGCATTTAGATACTGTCCCAATTGGAGACATTAGTAACTGGGATTATGACCCTTTAGGAGCAGAAGAGGTGGGTGGGTATTTATATGGTCGTGGTTCAGCTGATATGAAAGGAGGAGTTGCTGCTTGCCTAGGAGCCCTTAAAGCGCTGAAAAATTCTGTTGATATTAATAAATTAATATTTCAAATAGTATTTCTTGGAACTTCTGATGAAGAAGTTGGTCTCGGGGGAGCTAAAGCAGTAATGCAAAAGTTAAGAATAATGGAGAACGCAGAATTCCTAATTGTAACTGAACCCACAAATTTGAAAGTAGGGATTGCAGAGAAAGGAGTATTATGGTTCACCATCCGATGTTTTGGTGAAGCTGCACACGGTTCAACTCCAGAAAAGGGGGTAAATGCAATCGAAGAACTAGTCAAACTCTTCCCTCTTTTAAAAAAAGCAGTTCCCCAGATTTCAGATCCTATTTTAGGTAAAAGTACAATCAATTTAGGAGTTATAAAGGGTGGAAAAAGTGCTAATGTCGTCCCCGAGAAAGCTGAAATACAGTGTGACTTTAGACTAGTCCCACCAGTTATAATTTCTGATTTTGCCGATGAAATTAAGAATTCAATCAAAATTTTTGAAAAATCAAGCCCAGCTCGGTTTGAAACCGAAATAAACCAGATTATGCTTCCTGTTTCAAATTCACAAAACAATAAGTTCATCCAACATTTTATGGAAGTGAGTGAAAATCGAGTACCAATAGGCTTGAACTACGGAACTGACGCAGCAGTTCTCGTACCTCAAGCATCTCGTCCTGTTCCTTTCGTAATATATGGTCCTGGAGACCCAAAAGCCATCCATTGTGCAAACGAACGTGTGCCAATTAATGAGCTTCAAGAAGTAGAACTAGTTTTGACAAAATTCTTAAAAGACATTGCTATCCTCTCCCCTGTATCAGGTTAATCCTCTTTAGCAAAAACAACAACTAATTTTTTATTTAAAGACTTTTGATATATTTTTCCTGGTCTTTTGTTTCAATTGCTAAAGGATTAACAGCTCTCACACGTTCGATCGCATCATCAGGAGGGATACGATCGATTACCACTAATAATGCAGCAATTATAGTACCAGTCCGTCCATGGCCACCAGAACAATGAATCAATACAGGTAAATTTGGATTTTCTCTTTGTGCTTCGTGAAAAAATTCTAAAAGTGTTTCTAAATCAGTGTCAGTAGGAACTGAAAAATCTTTTATTGGTAAATGTAAATAAGGTATTGCTAGAAGGGTTGCTAGCTCCTCTGTGGTCGATGTTTCTTGAAGACAAACCATTCCACCCCATTCAATCGATTTGAGAAAAGGAAAATCTTCTAAAAAGGGTTCACTAGATCCAGCTAAACGTTGTCTATCGATCCAATAGAGGAACATTCGCTAACCTCTTCATTTTTTGCTTTGACACCTTTTCTCATTTTTAATAATACTACTTTTCAATTTGTAGACAATTGAAAAGTAATTCTTAAATTTATTTATGAAATAACGTATAATTGACGTTTATGATTATTTTTATCAATAAAAAACAAAGTCAGGGAATAAATATTTGTTCTATAATATTTAATCGAATGTACTATTTAAAAAAATTTGGATTAAACTAATAAAAAGTCAATACGGATTGAACACAAATCGAGAAAACTTGCATGAAGAGAAAAATGTAATAAGTTAAAAATGAACATAAATAACTTAACAGATATGAGCAGCAGGATTAAATGTGAACACTAAAGATTTCAATTCCTTGTTTCAAAAAGAATTCCTTGTCTTTTGTCTCCTATTAATCGCTTTAGCCTTTGCTCAAGCATCATTAGGCCAAATTTCAGGATTTTTAAACATTAAACCTATTTTTAAGTTAAGGTATCCGATATTTGAGACATTAGGAGTGATTTTACCTATAGTTTCTGGTATTTACATTTACTTGAATTACCGTACAAAGCACAAATACCCTTGGGCTTTACTAACATTTATAATAATAGTACTTCTAATAACATTTATTTTTACAGCCTATTTGGGAGCTTTAGAGCGACCCGAAGGAGAGGAAGAACCTATTTTTCCAATTATTAATCCAAATTCTACAAGTACTTCAATACCACCCACTGAATCACCAATATCAAAACAAGAAACGACCGACTCATCCTCCTCAGTTCCAGGGCTAGTGAATACAAACACACTAGATTTTAGTTCATTTCTGCAAATTATACAAGAGTTTGGCAGCTTTTTTTTCATCAGTCTCCTTTTATTTCCACTTTTATTTATGATGATACTTCGGCTAAGATCGAGCTTTAAAGACTCCGAATCAACAGAAAATGAAGATTTCGGAAAAAAACATGCTGAAACCCACTATAAATTAAGAACCGTGATTGAATGCTATTATCAAGCATCAGCATGTCTAGAAGAACGAGGTGCTGACAGTTCATCAAGTTTCACTCCAACAGAATTCAGTAAAGATGTGGTCACAAAGAGTTTAACATCTCCTCCTTTAATTGAAAACCTTACAAACGTGTTCGAAGAGGTTAAGTTCTCACGCCATGATATTTCCGACCAAAAAGTGAGTTTAGCTAAATCTTTAGCCGCAAAAATTATTTTTCCCGATTTAGCTCAAAAGAATAATACTGAAGAAGAGGCAGAGGATTGAGATGGACCCCCTGTTTATTGTATTATTGCTTGTATTAATAATTCTTACTTTTTGGGCCATTAATTCTTACAAAAGAAATGAAGAAGAAAAAGTTACAAAGCACTTTAGAAAAGCAAAAACAAAGTATATCGAACCTCCTAGGCCTCATAGCATATCCTATAGCAGATTCTTTCGACTTGCCTCAAGTGTATATTCAAAACAAAAGGAAGAACTCGCAATGGCGCTATCTAGGTCTATTAAAGAATATATTGATCTTACTGGAGAGGAAGGCAATCTACAGACTAGTGAAAATCTTAATCTGCTTATAAATGATCCTGAAAGATGGGCACACCTCCAAAAGGATCTCATTTTTCGTTCTAACTTAAATTATCAGGAAGAAATAATGAACCAGTATATTCAGATCTTAAATGAACTGCAAGGATTACTAGATATCAAATTGGTTTATGAAAAGGAGTGATCTTTAGTTTGCAAATTGAAGAAACTTCAAAATTATGTGATGATATTCTTAATGAAATTTCTAGGCATATAATAGGAAAAAAAGATGTTCTCCAGAAAGTCATGTTGGCATTTTTAGCTGATGGACATATTCTCTTTGAGGACTACCCAGGTTTAGCCAAAACTATGATATGCAAATCGTTTGCAACAGCATTAGGTTGCGAATTCAAAAGAATTCAGTTTACTCCTGATTTATTACCTCAAGATTTAACTGGTTCAGAGATATATAACCAAAAAATAAATGATTTTGAATTTAAAGCAGGCCCCATCTTCGCAGATATTATTCTTGCTGATGAAATTAATCGTGCAACACCTAAAACACAAAGTGCCTTACTGGAAGCAATGGGTGAATATCAAGTAACCGTGGGAGGGATCACATACCCATTGGCAGAAAATAAACCATTTTTGGTTATAGCTACTCAGAATCCATTAGAACTTGAAGGAACATTTGCATTACCTGAAGCTCAAATTGACAGATTTCTAGCAATGATTAAAATAGGTTATCCCTCAAATGAAGCAGAAAAAATTATTTTGACAAATCGCATCAATAGAAAGAAAAAAACCTTTGATGTTTCTAAAGTGACCGACCGGTCGATTTTTTACAAGATGCAGCAATCTGTCGAGAATATTCATGTTTCTGAAGAGATTAAAGAGTATATTGTTAAAATTGTCTCTCAAACACGAGAGATGCAATCAGTAAAAGTGGGATCTTCCCCACGCGGATCATTAGACTTAATGTCATTGTCAAGAGCAAATGCGGTTCTGAATGGGCGAGATTATGTGATTCCCCAAGATGTGAAAGAACTTGCACCAGCGGCTTTAGCACATAGAATGATTCTTGAAATAAGTTCTTGGCTTTCAGGTACTTCTTCAGAAATGCTTATAGAGAAAATATTGGAAAAGGTTAAGGCTCCTCGGAAAGAGTAAGGAATTTAAATTGGAGGAGTTTATCTGATAAAAAACATTGATCCTTTGAATCTACCAAATTTAGCTTTAGTACTTCTTTTTGTAGCTATCTTGTTTCAAATTTGGATCATTGCCGCTATAATTCTCCCAATCATCACCATTTTCTATTTTTCACTTACTACAGAAGATATCGATGTCGAAAATCTTGAAGTAAAACGGTGGTTATCTCGAAATAAGACAGAAAAAAAAGGAGAACTTATTCATATAAAACTAAGCATTAAGAATAACGGAAAGCGAATACCTGTCCTTGAAATCGTTGATATAATACCTGATAAGTGTACAATAAATGAGGGGTCAAATCACTGGATTTCTGAGCTTAATGAAGCTGAAAAGATCACACTTTCATATGCAATACAATGTCATCAACGGGGGCGTTTTAGGCTAGGGCCTACGTTCATTCGTGGTTCTGATTATTTTTTATTCCGTTCTAAGCCATTTGAATACCCAGTTTTCAGTTCTTTCGATGTAGTTCCACCCCTAATTAAATTAAAGTTTTTACCAATTTCTCGTCAAAGATTATTACCAGAAACAGGCTATATTCCTAGTTTGATATATAAAGGCCGGGATTTTGATTTCCAAGGAGTCCGTGACTACCAAGAGGGTGATGAGGTTAGAACAATCAACTGGCGAGTTACCGCAAAGTACAATCGACTCGCAGCAAATGAATATGCCTTAGATCATTCTGCTCGTGTATTTATAATTTTTGATCATACTTACTCTACAATTAGAGTATTAGAGGAAGGCGTTATGGCTGCTTTATCAACTTCAGAATATCTAATTTCCCAGCGAAATAAAACTGGATTTTTTGGAATAGGTGAATTCTTACATAAAATACCTGCTGCACTAGGTAAACGTCAACTACTTAGTATAAATGAATTTCTTATTGATGTTACTTGTTCTAAACCTCTTTTTATGGATACTCTATACCCACGATTGTCTAAAGGACTTTTACCATCTCTCCCTCCTTTCTCTCAAGTTTTTTTCATCAGTCCGCTTTACAATCGTGATATTGTCAACTTTATTCAAGAACTCGCTCAAAGAGGGCATGAGATTACCCTAATTATACCTTGTTTAGAAACAAACATCGAAGGAGATCCTACCTCCTCAGACTCATCCCAAATAGCAAACGCCCTTTTATCGCTCGATCGGGATTATATACAGAAAAAAATAACTAAATTGGGCATTTCACAAATTCATTGGTTCCCATATGGTCCTAAATATGAAGTAATAAAAAAGAGACATATTACATGAGAATAAACCAAATACTATTTTTTTTTCGAATAATGATGATATCCTGTTTTATTTTATTTACATTTATCCCTTTATTCTGGTTTATTCTTTCCCTTCCTTTCCTTGCGTCCCATTCGATTCGTTTTGTATTCGTTGAACTAATCCTAATTATCCTCGGGTTTGTAGCAATTTATGGTATTTTAACACTAAAATTAGAATATCGCTCATTGGTAACTGCATTTTTCACGTGTGGAAATCTCTTTTATTTACAGAATCCTTATTTACTTTCGCTTGGTGTAATATTATCTTGGTCTTTCTATAAAATATGGTTAATTTCCTTCAAATATAATCAATTTGATCAAGAATATGTCACATACCCTTTAAATAGCACTGAAAAGCAATTACTTATAAAATCATATTATAATCAGTTAAGCTCGTTTTTTCTCTTAGTTTGGATAATCCTCCTAATTTCTTGGGGAATTCTATTTGTGACTAATAATTTTTTCATCGAGATGGGGACTGGAGAATTTGGAACACTGGGGATTACAATCTCAATTGCTATTATCCTATTAGTTTTTCTCGTCCAAAAGTATTTAACACTAAGGTCAAGCGAGGAAACAGAGTAGCTTCTTTCTAACTAAGGATTTGATCAGAACTCACAAATAGAATATTATGATCTTTCATATCTTGGAGCGCATTAGAAACGCTATCCTCGGGCGAATTAACAGGTTTTGTTAAATCGAGAACAAGGACTACTTCAAGTTCTGCAAAAGATTTAGCATCGATACTAGAGAAATAGACGCAATAGTCTAAAGCTAATCCGCAAATAAACACTCTGTTTATTCCAACGGCTTCTAGATAAGTTTTAAGACCAGTTTCAGTATTCCTATCATTTTCCAAAAAGGCCGAGTATGAGTCAATAGTCTTATGAAATCCTTTTCGAAGAATTAGGGTTGCATTCACTGTTTGTAATCTAGGGGCAAAATTAGCTCCATGAGTACCTTGAACACAATGATCTGGCCACAAAATGGGGCCTATTCCTTCAATTTCAGAAATAGGGTCATAAGGACTCTTCCCTGGATGGGTACTGGCAAAAGAAAAATGGTCTGGAGGATGCCAATCCTGTGTAAACACGATAGGGTTTTCAATTTGATGAAATTTAGCTGAAAGGTAATTGATACCAGGGACTATCTTATCACCGTCAATTACAGGTAAAGCTCCATTAGGCAGGAAATCATTCTGCATATCGACAACAAGTAAAGCATCTGTATCTTTTGAAATTTTTACAAATCCAGCTAGTTCAACCTCATCAATCTGCATTCGGAACCATCACCACTATTTTTGTTATTACTAAGTTTTATATGTTTAGTAAGTTTATGATTCTTTTTCCAAAAGATTTTCTATAAAAATGCATTTTGATTATTAAACCTATTTTCAGTGAAACTAAAAAATATATATCCTATTATATTTTTTGATGATAAATGATGTTCTACAAGGATAATCGAGCTCTTTTTACCGATCTATATCAATTAACAATGAGTCAAGGGTATTATAGCTTGGGTATTGAAAAAGAGGCCACCTTTGATCTTTTCTTTAGATCAAATCCATTTAAGGGAGGTTATACTATTGCAAGTGGGATAGCTCTAGCTCTAGAATATCTCTCAAACTTTAAGTTTACAGAAAACGATATCAATTATCTGAGAAAACAAAAGATTTTTACAGAGGAGTTTTTGGATCATTTATTGCAGCTAAAGTTTACAGGAACGGTTGAGGGTGTAAAAGAAGGATCGGTAATCTTCCCTTATACTCCAATATTGACGGTTACTGGTCCAATAATCGAAACTCAACTTGTAGAGACTGCGTTACTTAATATCATAAATTATTCAACACTGATCGCCACCAAAGCGGCGCGAGTAGTGAATGCAACAAGGGGAGGGAATGTCATAGAATTTGGACTTCGAAGAGCTCAAGGTGACAGTGCTTATATCGGGGTTCGTGCAGCTCTTGTTGGGGGATGTGTTGGAACATCATTCGTTCAAGGTGGAAAAATTTGGAATTGTCCGATAGTTGGAACCCAGGCCCATTCCTGGGTTCAGGCGTTTGACACAGAATTAGAGTCTTTTAAAGCATACGCAGAGGTATTCCCTGATAAATGCTTACTCTTAATTGACACTTATGATGTGTTGAAATCAGGCCTCCCAAATGCAATTGAAGTTGCGAAAATCCTTTATGAAAAGGGAAAACAGATAATGGGAGTTAGAATTGATTCAGGTGATTTAGCATATTTATCTGTTGAAATTTATCGCGAGTTCAAAAAAGCAGGTTTCCCTAACATCAGTATTGTTCTTTCAAATGAACTGGATGAATTTACTATTAGCTCTATTGTCCAACAAATAATGGAGAGAGCAAACAACAATAAAGAAGAGAAAAAGCTTTGTGAGGAAACCTTATCTAAATTAACTTATGGTGTTGGAACAAAATTGATAACAGGAGGACAACAGAGTGCATTGGGAGGAGTGTACAAGCTAGTTGCTTTCAATGGAGAACCCAAGATTAAAGTAAGTGAAAATGTATCAAAAACTATAAATCCAGGCATTAAAAAGATTTGGAGAATCACTGACAAAAATGGAAAGTTTCTAGCAGATGTAATTGGCTTAATTAATGAAAAAGAACCCAGTTCGGGTGATTGGATCTTTCATCCTATTGAACATTTAAAGAAATTCTGTTTACCGAAACATGTAGTTACTCAGCTTTTACATCATTTATTAATGAAGGAGGGGAAAATTATAACAAATAAAAATTATTATGACTGGAAACTTGCTCAAAAGTTTTGTAAAGAACAATTACTTTGTTTAGATCCAACTTATAAACGACTATTAAATCCTCACATCTATAAAGTTAGTTTAACAAAATCCCTATTTGATTTGAAGACAAATATGATAAAGAAATTCTCTCCATCATCATAACTTCTATTGAAACACATAACAATAAATTTATTATATGTACTTCTTCCCTGAAGATTTTCATAAAGTTTACCAAGGATTGTGTTGACACCGCATTGTTTTGAATATAAATATATATTAGAATCAGATTGTTTTACGTGTAAGGTTTAAACCTTGAAATGTATATCAATTTAGTAAAATACTACTGGTTCCCAATCTGTTTAATGTTTCAAAATGCTAAAGAAAATCCTCCCTAATACAATCAAAACGAACTCATACTACAAGTAACCAAAGGAGATTTCACGGAATATCATAAAGTTTGAGGAAAAACCTGTGCCATTGTACAAAATTTGCTTACTAGGCGATGGTGGAGTTGGAAAAACCTCTCTAAGGGAACGATTTCTTGGAAAGGGGTTTCAGAGCGGTTATATACTGACAATCGGTGCCGATTTCGCAGTTCAAAATCTTGAAATTGATGGAATGCAATATAAGTTTCAAATCTGGGATCTTGCAGGACAACAACGGTTTGAAGCTGTACGAGCTCTTTATTATAAAGGATCGCATGGAGCCATCCTCGTGTTTGATCGTACTCGACCTGAAAGTTTATACAACCTTGAAAACTGGAAAAAAGAGCTTTTTACAAATGTAGGCAGGCAAATCCCATATATAATATTAGGAAATAAGAGCGATTTACCTGGAATAACAGTAAATCAAGATGAATTAACATCTTTTTTGACTAAATCTCAACAAGAAATAACTGAAATTAATTTTACTATTACATTTCTTAATACATCCGCTAAATCAGGTTTAAACGTAACGGAAGCTTTTACAGAACTGGGTAGAACAATAAAGGGATATATTGAAAGCTACAAAGCCCAAGCGTCAACATAGAGATCTCAGATCTAATGTAGTGGAAAATTCTGGTCAACAAAATCAATTATTTCTTTAGGTGTCTTAAAAATAGTCATCTCAGCACCTAATTTCTGAATATTAAGAAAGTCTACTTTTCGAATTTGTAAATCAATCTCATCTCCAAATGAGAAAACTGTAGGATATTTCTTAACGCAAGCTTGGCAACCAACACAGAACTGAGGTAAAAAAATAATGTTATTTGTTGAAGACTCCTTTAGCGCATTAAATCTGCATACGGAAGCATCAATACAATCAGATGAAGTGGATTTAATCTGTCGTACTGGTAATTTTGTCTTTATTTTCTGTAATATTGCATCTGTTGGATAAATTACAACCTTTTTTCCAGATTTTAATCCATTAGATAGCAAATTTGAGATGAATGAATCAGCTATTCCAGATACTAACTTTGCAGCTGTGTTAGCTGTCAAGGGACAAGCAATAATGCAACTGGCTTGAGTGTTAGCAAGGGCTATCGCAACTGAAAAAGCTGGATCCTCAAATATGATGGAATATGAAAACTCAGCATCAGTTAACATGGCTTCAATATTGTATTGAGCAACAGTATACTCAAAAATAAAGTGGAAATACTCTTTTTTAATATCTGAATGAGTCAATTTCCAAAAGAAACCATATCTATTTGCTACAAGAGCTCCCGCGTTTGAGAAGACAAAACAGATTGGGACAGACTTGTTATTTAATTTTAATATTTGAGTGAAAATTTCATCAAAAAAATGACCTCCACCTGTATAACACCATAAGATGGAGGGAGAGGTCTGATCAAATAAAAAAGAAGGTATTTGAGGAAGCAAGCTCAAGGTGTTTCCCATTAATCCCAAAATTCAGATTACAGATTAGGCTTTTTCCTCTACTTTGTCAACATGACATTCCGGTCCAATTTTAACTGTCTTCCCCTCAACATACTGGGCGGAAACTCCTTCAAGGTAAACATCTCCTTCAGCAAGAATTTTATCCACACGAAGTTGGCCACGGTGACTCCCCTGTTCAATTTGAACGTTTCCACCACAGATTAAATCTCCTTCAATGGTGCATTTTGAATTTATTTCAGAAGTAAATGATCCTTGGCATTTCACGTTTCCCCCAATCCTATAGGCACCATTAAGATCAGCATTAATACACTGAACTTCACCAGTCACTTTCAATGCACCACTTGAAGAAATATCACCACCTTTAAGATCAGCCTCTATACTTCCTGATCCAGAAATAGCAAGTGTTTCATGAGCAATCAAATCGCCTTCGATTTTGCACGATCCAGAACTTTTGAAAATAGTAGTTTCAATTGGTCCATCAGCCTTAACTGAACCAGATGCTTTTAAAGTGTGTGTTTTTAGATCACCTGGGAGAGATGCAGAACCACTAACCTTAATTTCATCCTCAGATATTTTTCCAGATCCAGAAATAGCTATAGATCCCCCTCTCCATCCATCAACTTTTCCTGATCCAGAAATACTGATATACGAGTCAGTAACCTTTCCTGATCCAGAAATACTGATATATGAAAGATTCTTTAGAAAACTTTTCTCTTTAACAAGACTAATCTCCTCTTCTAGTCTAGCCTCGTATTTTTCTTTTAAATTGTTATATTCTTCAACAGATATCTCTTCATTTTTAAAACGAATATCTAATGCTTTTATTAAGGTTTTTAAATCCTCTACTTCCTTATTTGACATTTAAACCACTTTTTCATGAAATTTCTACTTATAAACAACTTCTGATAGTACAGATAAGCAACTAGTTAAAAAATATTCTAAAGAATCGAGTTTAAAGACGAAACCAATCAGTTACTTGATATAACCAATGAGTTAAATCAGACTAATAATCTTATCTCAAATGAATGTTCAACATAATTTGATGTTTCTTAATTGATTTCAGAGCAAAATTCATTTTAGACAAATTAAAAAATAATAATAAAAGCATCTAAAACCTTTTTGAGGAAAATTAATTGAGTAAGGAGCTAGAAAAACGAATTGGTTCTCTTCATAAACTCCTATCTGACCCTACACGACGAAAAATTTTCAATCTGATAAGTCAAAATCCCATGAATCCACAGGGGCTAGCTGAAAAACTTAATATTTCAAGGCCAGCGGTGGAGAAACATTTAAAACTCCTCTTAATAAACTATTTTTGTGAACGAACTGTTGAGCCCTTTCCAACACCTCATTATGTTTATTACGCTTCAGATCCTAGTTTAGAGATGATGGATGTTATTAATTCGGCAATAATAACCTTTTTTCAGTCCATGGACGGAATAGTCTCTGCAGAGATTGATCAGCTTGAAAGAGACTTTTTAATGGACCGAATTAGTCGAGTAGAGTATGATACGAGAAAACAACTATTAATAGAAAAGCAAAAAGAACTTGAAAAACTACAACTTACTCGGATTTGGGTTGAAGAAGCGAAAAAAATAGTAGATGATTATATGGAAGAAAATGAATAAAATTTACTGGAAAATCAACCGATATGAAGCATCTTGATAAGGCTTCTTATATGACGAGATATTTCAGTTCGATATATGCGGAAAATAACACGTTGGAGTTCCATATGAGGGGGATTGGAGGGGGAGCGAACCTCTATTACATCTAAATATTTTCGATATATCTTCAATCCTGCAACATTTATATCTTGGGGGTATTCCAACGCGAATCGGCCCTCATCAAGTCTTACATTTACAGTACCTAGATACATTTTAGCAGAACTGGAGATTGCATCTGAAATCATTAATACCAGTTCCCCTATGTCAGGAAACCTTGGGAGTGAGGTTTTAAATCGTTTTGCAGGATCCGTTCCCCCTAAAACAGGATGGTAATTCGAATCAAGAGGCATGAAAATCTTCTCTTGAACAATCCCTCCTTTAGCGCGATGTCCTGTTATTTCTATAGAAATGTCCTCTTGAGACACCTCGACGATTGTTCGTTCACTGTCGGTTAATGCATGAGTTCTTTCAGCAGGAAAGGGATATAGAAAATCAACCTCTTTTAATAAAATTTCAGTGATCCATAATTTCTCTTTGTAGATGATAGCAAGATTCATTGTAGCAGGATCCTGAAGTAACATCAGCTCTGGGGTTTTCATACCACTAATTGCTGCAATACTTGTTGTTCTCATTCCCCCAACTTTATCAACCAAAGTATGAATTATAGCGGGAACTATTATTCTATCTTGATATTGAATGTTACCTCCTTCCTCATTGATGACAAGAGGGTCTTCTTCAGGGACATTATATGCATGATGAATCCATACATCTCCCTTCACAGCAAACCTACTCTGAATATTAGCAATTAGAGATTGACGGCCCGGAAATGAAAGGTCTTGACGATCCTCTAAGAGCTTTTTTCGCAATTCAGCGTTAGGTGCTTTTTCCTCCATTGCAATTGAATTTTAGTCTTATGGGTTAAAAAGGCTGCTAATAGTACTCCGTTATTTTGTATATGACTTCCTAAAAGTAATAGAAGAAATCTAAATATAAATAATTAACATTCAAGGAATTAAGATTTCATTAAAAATCTATAAAAAGAAAATAATATCAAGAAATCTCTTTTAAATAACTTATAATTATTTAATAATTACTTATTCAAAATTTAATAACAGTTATTGGAACAAATTGAGCAACTCTTTTTCCAAATTCAAGCTGATCGACTAAAGGTAAGATTTCAGTTGGTCCCCGATACCCGTACTCTAATGCTTCAATATTTTTAATAAGCAAATGGCTTTTAGCCATAGCAGCATCAAATAACTCAAAATAGATAACACCATCGAATACAAGAGATTTTACGGTAGAAAACGGATAATTCAATGAATAACCACCACCGTGCGGAAGAAGGTTCGCCTTTTTCAAGAAATCAACATGCCCCATATTTTTAGCTCTTTCATACTGATTCTCAGTCCAGTACTGTCTTTTAACATTTGGTAATCCTTCATAAAGATAGATAAAGGAATAGCCATTGAAAGCTAAAGGGAAAACAGGTATTGTTTTCTCCCCAGTTGGATCAATCGAGTTATAGAGGCCAAGTCTCATTACATAGTAGCTATCTTCTTGATAATACCCTTGATGAGTAGGATTAGAAATACAGCTGACATTTTCTTCTCCAAAAAGTTCAGTCGCAATGGATGTTCTTTTTTTCTTACTATATGCTTCAACTTTTTGAAAGAATTTAAGATACTCCCTTATAGATTCACCAGTAAGTCCCTCAACTGTCCCAAGGGGAGTATGAACTCTTATGAATTCCTCATCATTCCAATGATTTAAACGTTCGGTCTGAGTTTGCTGTGATGAGTGTATTAGAACATAACTTCCTTGAGATAACCATTCCTCGAATTGGGAATATTTTGGACTGACTCTATCCAACTTAAGAATGTCAATAAAGTGATTCGACTTCCAAACATCCCATTTACCCTGTTGACTCCCAATGGGAACCCCCTCTCTCTTTAATCTATTTAATTTTCTTATCAACTGTTGTAAAGAAGGTATATTATCAATTTTGTAAAGCCCAAAACCACAGCCATTTGGATGGAGTAAACTAGGGAAAATGAAATCCTTAGTCGCAACGACACATCCATAACCAACACCCTCATTGAATCTAGCTTTATTTCGTGTGACACTTCCATCAGGTCCAAATACAATTATCGCACTTGAATCAACGCCTAACTCCTGATAAAACAATTTTATCTTCGCTAATCCAATAGTCATAACCTCTTTTGCCAACTGACATGTTAAATCGTTTGTTGCCCAAGAGTATAACTCATTTCTCGTTTGCTTCAATAATTTGGTTAGAATTGCGTCATTTTCCATCATAATCACGTATTAAGAAGCCATTAAGATTAAATTTTGATGTTTTTTTGTTTTAGAATATAATTCCTTACTTGAATTTTATTCTTCAAGAACTTACTAGTTAGTATCCATCGACTTGACCATCTTTACGAGGATCAGATCCTCCGATATAGCAATTATTTGAAGAGTTTCTTTTAATAATCTGTCCACCTCCAAAGTTTGTACCCACACAGTCAACTATTGTATGACCAAGATTACGCAACTTAGTACGAATATTCACTCCAATAGGATCTTCTAAGGCCACAGTATTTAATATCTGATCATGATGAAATCTTGGACAGCTAATTGCTTCTTGCGGATCCATTTCATGCAGAATTAAATTGAGAAATACTTGGGCTTGACCTTGAGGTTGATGATGTCCCCCCATCACACCAAAGGAATATTCTAGTTCACTCTCAGATGAGGTTATCATTGCGGGGATAATAGTGTGAAAGGGACGTTTTTTGGGCATATATTGGTTGGGATGATCTTTAATTAACGAAAAACCTGCCCCCCGATTCTGAAATGCAATGCCCGTTTGTGGGTCTACAATCCCTGAACCAAAACCATAATAGAGAGAATTAATGAATGAAATAGCCATCCCTTCTTTATCAGCAGCGGTTAAATATACAGTATCATCCGCCATTTCGAGAGGAGCAGTTATAACCTTCATTGCCCGTCTAGGATTGATCTGACTAGCACGAGTCTGAGAGTATTCTTCAGAAAGCAATTTGGAGGGAGAAATTGTCATGAATCTTGGATCCGCAATTTGTGCGAAGGCATCTGCAAAAGCAATCTTTTTAGATTCAATAAAATGATGAAGATAAGCTGCTGAATTGAGGGGATACCTAGCAATATCTAATTCTTCTACAATATTGAGAATTAGAAGAGTTGTTAATCCTTGTCCATTTGGCCCATGTTCCCACACTATGTTATTATAGATTTCTTGAGAGATAGGTTCTGTCCATTCGGCCTTAAAATTTTCTAAATCAGAATTTTTAATAAAACCACCTTGGTTTTCTAGGAATTCTACAATTCGATGTGCGAGTTCACCGTGATAAAATGCTTCTGCTCCTTGTTTTGCAATAACACTCAATGTAGATGCAAGTGCTTTTTGTTTAAATATCTCTCCAACGGCAGGAGCTCTTTCTTCATTTATCAGATAATTTTTTCGAGCACCATCATGATTACAGAGTTTGGGGACAAGTTCTTTCCAGACCTCAGCTATAATAGGACTAACTGGAAAACCATTCTGAGCGTATTTTATTGCTGGCTGAAGTATTTCCTCCCAGGAAAGTCTCCCATAGGTTTCTTGAATCAATTCCCAAGCACTAACAGCCCCAGGTACAGTAATTGGAATTACTCCATTGATGGGCATTGTTTCCAGAGCTAGCTCATCCACGAGATAACTGTAAGATAGATTTTCTGGAGCAAAACCTGATCCATTAATTGCCTTTGGGGCTTTATCTCCTGGTATATATAAAAGAGCAAAGGCATCGCCACCAATACCTGTTGAGAAAGGTTCAACAACATTTAATACGGCTGCCATTGCCACGATTGCATCACAAGCATTTCCTCCGTTTTGTAGTATCTGAACACCAGTTTGAGAAGCGAGGGGTTGGGAAGAAGCTACCATTCCATTACATGCGTGTACAGCAGAACGTCCAGAATTGGGACGCCTCCAAAATTTTACAGTCATCTTTTCATCCTCCTCTTTATTTATTGTACTTATCTATCCAATTAACTATTCTATTTATCCGATCTATGATGTGGCGAGGTTCTCCACTCCTAGAAAGTTCATGTCCATCTCGAGGATAACGAACAAATTCAATAATTTTCCTATATCTTTTTCCAAGCCAAAATAATTGCTCAGCATTGATTATGGGAGCACGAAAATCATTTTCCGAATGAATAATTAACAGTGGGGTTTTTATGTTCCTGACATGAGCTACAGGAGAATCTTTCCAGATTTCAGAGAAAAGATCGATGATCTCGCCTTCATATTGCTTTTCAAACCAAATAGGGATATCTGTTGTTGTGCTAAAGGCTACGAACTCATAAACACCACGTTGACTGACTGCTGCTTTAAAACGATTGGTTTGAGTTACAAGCCACGATGTCATATACCCTCCATAACTACCACCAGTAACAGCAACTCTATCAGGATCTAAAAATGAATATTTTGTCAAAGCAGTATCCAAAGCTGCAAGAATATCACTAGCAGCTGTCTCTCCCCAGTTTTTGAATACAGCTGCACGAAAATTAATACCATAACCATCAGATCCCCTCGGATTACAAAAGACAACAGCATATCCCTTGGCAAGAAGACTGTTCCATTCTAACCATAGTGTTTTTTCATGAGGAGACCACATTGCTGCTGGTCCACCATGAATCTCTAAAATAACAGGTAATTTTGTTTGGAAATCATATCTAGGAGGGACTAATAGCCAGCCTTGAAAGCTAACGCCTTCTCTTTCATAATTGAATGCTTCTACTTTTGCAGGAAGACGATTCTTCAAGAATTCTTTATTAGCTTCAGTTACTCTCTCTTCATTTAATCCTTCGCTATTACACCAGAAAATATCACTTGGATATGTAACATGAGAAACCTCAAAGGCAAGACGACTTCCATTTTTCGAGATGGCGAAACTATTTATGTTTCTATCTCCTGAGACAATAGAATCGACTTTTTTTGTCGTGATATTCAATTTATAGATATTTATTTTTCCATTACTTGGACTTAAGAAGAAAAGTGTCTCGTTATCAGACCATTGTGATTGGATCGCTGAACGATTAAAATTCTCTGTAATACATATGAAATTATTTTGTCTAATATTCTCTAGATCAAAGAGAAAAATTTGAATATCATCATAAATACTTTCCTCCTCTCTAATTGAATGAAAGGAGAGATATTTTCCATTTGGTGACAATTGAAGATTTTCAACCCAACGAAAAACCGTTCCCAATAGAATTCTTTCTTCAGGTTTAGAAATACTCACTTTTATAATTTCCTGTGTTAAAGAAATGGTTGGATCTTCTTTAAACTTAGATAAATATAACGATGTGTCATCAAGACTAAAAGTTCCTAAATTAAAATGAAATCCATGTTCTCCCAGATGAATGACTTTCAAAGGTTTTTCTTTCTCTAAATACTTACTTAGATTATCTATATTGATGATGAAGGGCTGAGTAAAACGACCATCTAAATATGATGTTCCTTCACGACAATAACCCTCAGAAATAACTCGTGGATCAGTTTTCATTATCTTTAACTCTTTTTTTCTTGATTTATATTCTTTATATTTCACAGGATCCAGAACAAAAGAAGGAGGTTCCTTTGGATTTAAAATAAGGCTTAATTCTTCTTCATCAACACGAGCTATGACATGCAACAACTTACTGTTATGACTCCAAGTATAACTTATAACTCCTTGAGGAAAATCAGTAGCCTGAATCGCTTCTCCTCCCCCAATGGGCATTATAAATACCTGAAGCCTTTTCTCAGCACGAGAGGAGAGAAAAGCTAGGAATTCCCCTGAAGGAGAAAATTGAGGAGCCGTATCAAGATGAGTTCCCGCAGTAAATTGATGAAATTCCTTTTTTTCAATATTTTTCATATAAATTGAGCTTTTATACTTGTTTTTCTTTTGATCCACCTTTTTCATGGCAAATACGATCTTATTACCATCTGGAGAGAGACTAGGTGAGTTTGGAAATTTTAATTGTACAAAATCTTCACTTTTAAACGACATCATAATTCACACTTCAACATATATGCAAAGAGAGAGCTGCTTATCTTTCTTAAAATGCTTTCCCGAAGTATATCTAGAGATCTCATAAATTACAAATAATTTCATTAAACATGTTTATTGATGTTCTTATTAAACTAATATTCAGCTATAGTAACCTATTAAAAAATTAAAAATACAAAAAAGATTAAATTTAAGGAAGCTTTAAGCACCAGAAGTATGATTCCGTAACCACTTTTCTCTAATTGCTAGAATCTGATCTTTTCGAGCTTGGCATTTTCCCTTCGAATGAATGTATATTAACACCCCTATAGGATCACGTATGGTTGTAAATTTATCATCTGTTATCTGTTCACCACAAACAACACATTTCATCCGTTGAACAGATTTTCTGATCATTGATGCTTCCATTGTTTTAATATTCGCCTTTTTCGGGTAAATTAATTCATTGGTTTGAACTTCGTGAATTAAATCTAAAGTGGTAGTCTTATTTCTATCGAAATCAGTAACATCAAAAATGACAGATTCGGTAAGCCGTTTCTTAATACCATACTTGATCTCATCCAAAACTTTATATGAAAAGAGAGGACATGCAATAAAATGACACTGAGTTTCTTCAGGCCAAAAAGTACAAATTTTGCCATCATGATAAATACATATCTTTTGGATTTCTTTAAACTCCTTCATTTTCCTGTAATACCTTCATTTTCTACTTATAAACTTTTTCAAACCATGGATGAAGATATTCTTTTTTTTATTCAGTCTAAATTCAATTCAAAAGCCAATAGATCTTATCATTCAGTTTTCTGTGAGTGGATTATCTTGACCAACTGAGTATTGTTCAAAAGAAGAAGATTCAGAAAGTTTGAAACTATGTTTAATCTTTCTACTAGTTTTAATAATGATAATATAAAGCGAAAACCTTTTGAGAGAGAAGGATACTTATTCGCCTGTTTTGAGATAAAATTTCGAGTAGAGGCGCCATAATGTCTGAAAGCGATCTATTAAATAAATTGAAGGCAATGGACTTTCAAATTACTCCTAGTGCGCTAGAAGTCATTAAAAACAGTCATATACAAGTCGACGACCTGCTTACTGGTATTAAACGTTCTTGGAAAAGTAAAGAGAAAATTATCACTGTTAAAAAGGCTATTAATCTAATACTAGACTCCAGACTCGCAGGGATTTCGAGAGAAATTACTTCAGAAATTAAAACCCACGAAAAATTTGTCCCTGTTCCTAGACGACTCAGACGTACTTATTCAGTATTAAAACAATCCAATCAACCTGTAACTGCAGGTTATATAGCGCAAAAAACACATCGGAAAAAAACGACCGAAAAAATTTATCTTAATCAATTAGTTTCCACTGGTTTTGTAACAAAAGTGAGAAAAGAGGATTCTAAATTTTATTATCAAATTCTACAATGAATCCTTACTGATATTTAACCCATAAGTTTTACTTTGGTTCTAGTACGAAGAACTCAATACTTGAAACTCACAGAAAATGTCCTATATATAACATATTTTAACATTGTTGGATGAAAATTTGGTGATTTAATGTACAAGGTTGTATTTCTCCGCCATGGGGAATCTACTTGGAATAATAGTGGTCTCTTCTCTGGCTGGACTGATGTAGATTTGTCAGAAAGGGGGATTGAGGAGGCGAAAAAGGCAGGAAGAGTATTGAGAGATGAAGGATACGTTTTTGATATAGCTTATACTTCAGTTCTGAAAAGAGCAATTAGAACTTTGTGGATAGTATTAGATGAAATGGATTTAATGTGGATCCCAGTCGAACGCTCTTGGAGATTAAATGAAAGACATTATGGAGCGCTTCAGGGACTTAATAAAGCCGAAACTGCCTTAAAATATGGGGAGAAACAGGTTTTAATATGGAGAAGAAGTTACGATACACCTCCTCCAGCTCTCAAAAAAAATGATGAACGTTTTCCAGGAAATGATCCCAAGTATCTTGGTTTAAATGAAAAGGATATCCCTTTAACAGAATGTCTAAAAGACACTGTTGCTAGAGTCCTCCCCTACTGGTATGAAGCAATACTACCTTCGATTAAATCTGGAAAAAGAGTTTTAATTGCTGCTCATGGAAATAGTCTTCGAGCATTAGTAAAATATTTAGATAATATATCAAGTGATGAAATATTAAATCTTAATATCCCGACAGGAATACCTCTTGTTTATGAACTTGATGTCAACATCCAACCAACAACACATTTCTATATTGGAGACCCTAATGAAATCAACAAGGCAATAAAGAAAGTAGCAAACCAAGGAAAAGCAAAAGAATAGTTTAATTTTCTTCCAAATTTCATTTTTCAACTTTTAGAACCTTATTTTAAATTATTATAAGTTTAGTTATAGGATTGTATAATAACAGCCTTTTCCTGATTTTATCAACTGTATAACACATTTGTAGAAATATGTAAGATCATACATGATCATTGGAAGGGAAAGGAATTTAGTCCTCCTATCTATCCTCTGGTTTAATCTTCGCTATTCGTTCATGTTAGCAAGTAGTCTATCATGATATGACCTATCATACTAGAATTAATATGAGGAGGAGGAGAAAAAAACGACCGTGGTAAGGTAAGATTTATAAAGAAAGAAAAATTTAGCAAACGTGTGTGAGTTAAAGTATAAACTCACGAATAGAATCTTTCCAGAAAAGGTGAGAAAATAATGGCAGGTTTCGCTAGAGCAAGAATTGAAAAACTTATCCGAACTGCTGGTGCTCATAGAGTTAGTGCAGGAGCAATTGAACGCTTAAATGAAATACTAACTGATTATAGCACTAATGTTGCTAAATATGCAGTTGAGATTGCTCAACATTCTGGTCGTAAGACTGTTAAAGAATCCGACATTAAATTAGCAGCAACAAAATAAGTGATCTAATGGTCTTAAGACCTTTTGAAAACTTATCTCCTCTTTTTCCCCCTTTTTTTCATGATAACTTTTTTCGTTCTTTGAAGAACTCTCTGTTTTTTACTCGTTGAACATTCTTAAGTTCATAGAACCATAGTATTCCTTAATCACGTTTTTTTCTTGTTGAAATACCCATTTTATCAATTATAAATTTAACAATATCGACTATATGATTTTACAATGATCAAGAAGAACGCGGATTGAAACATTATATTCCCATCTTCTTTCCGTCCATCAAAACATGACTTGTCAAGCTAGTGTTAACGTGAAGAGTACGAGAAATTCGATGACAATAGTAGAGTAAAGTTTATAAACTAGATTGAAATATTTAACAACAGTGAGCTTAAACAAGAACTCACAACTAATATTTAAGAGAAAAGGTGAAAGAAATGGCAGGTTTTGCTAGAGCCAGAGTCGAGAAACTCATAAGAACCGCTGGCGCACATCGTGTTTCCGCTGATGCGATTGATCGGCTTAATGAAGTTCTCACAAACTATGGCACCACCATCGCGAAGTATGCAGTCGAGATTGCCCGTCACTCTGGTCGAAAGACAGTGAAGGAGTCTGACATCAAACTCGCAGCGACAAAATAGGTACCTTTAGACATCATATATGGTACCATTCCTTTTTCCCCCCTTTTTTTCAATAAACATCCATTTCATATTTCAACATATTTTACAAGCAAATAAACCTCTGAATCATACAATAATCACCTTAAAATATGAATGTCAATTGTCTTAACCAAAGTTAGCTAGAGTCTCAGAGGGACAATCAGTACAGTAGTAACCTAAGCTGATTATAATGGCCTTACGAGAAAATAGATTCATCTTGGGTATTCTCTCTCCATTAATATATGAGATAGCTTTAGTAGAAGCATATCTGTTTTTCATGTCAAATCAAATAGAGCTCTTCTTATTTCTTCCAACTATCCTACTGATCTTCCCAGCCTATATATTTTATATTTATAGCCCATATTTAATAGTGGGAATTAGTCGAGCAGCAGAAAAATATTCGAGAGAACTGAGGCAAAATATAGACCGAATTTTCTTATTGAAAGAAATAGATTTAGAAACAAGCACAAAGAATGAGTTATTAGAGAACATTTATTACGAATTAATACCAAAACTAAGAGTGCTTTTTCGAAGGGGGTATATTGATTCCTATTTTACAAGAGATGAAGCAATTCCTGATGAAAAAATGTTGACATTCCGAGAGACTCTTTTACTTTTTTCGATATGTTATGGTCTGATTAATGTAATAAATCTAGGTACAATTATTTATCTACATTTTAACTCGATAGATCTAGATTTTCTCTATATAGATCAAATCATCAATCCATTAAATGTAGTTTTTTTTGGAACCCTTTTTTCCACGTTTGTATTATTATCATTGATTTTATTCTTCCATTCACGTAAAAATCTGGCAACATTAATCTGTAAGACTAGCTATAATCTGTCGTTACCTGCTTTTGATCAGGATATTAAAGTGAAAACACGCCAAATTGAGTTAGATTCCATAAGAAGATTCCCTCTCGCTGATAAAATCGGCACAAAACTAGCTGCAAACTGGGATCTTGTTTCAAAAATATATTTTAATTTTATCGAGACATATATAGATGAAGAGCTCAGAGATTATACAAGAAGAGAAGTAGCAAAATCATTAGTACTAGAACAGTATTCATCAATGTTGACAAAACTAGTCCTTCCAGAAAACAAACGAAAAGAGCTTGAAATGCAGTTTTTCTTGGGACAATCTGTAACGGATGCACTAGAAGAGTTAGGATCCTCGGAAGAAGAAACGGAGTCATTAAAACTGGATTTATTTTATGCCACTAAAAAATTAGAAAATTGGGATGATTCATCAACAGATGAACAGATTTCAACTTTTTTATTTCTTTGGAGATCAACAGAGACTCTCTTTAGACATGTTCTCTGGAAACGAAACGTCTATCCAAAGGAGGATCAAAGCTGGCCATCCATTGTCAACACCCTCCTAAGAGAACAATTACTGACAACAAGAGAAAACAAAGATCTAAAAAGAATACGCCTACGGAGAAATGCTATGCTTCATCGGTCACAGGACAGATTTGTTAGCAAAGAAGATGTAGAGGATTTATTAAATTTACTTCAATCCGTAATAGACAGATCTTAGAGAAAAAATTCCCCCTTAGCAGTTAATTTCACTTCTCCACCAACAATTACTTCTGAAATTTCATCTTTTTCGTAGTGGCACTGTACTATCAATCTACTCGGCCTATGAATCACATAACCTTGTTCTAAAACAATTGATGTTCCCCTATCATGATCAAGGAGGATTTGATGAACTTCTAAATACCCCCCTAATGGTCCTGCAGCACTTCCTGTCGCAGGATCTTCTGCTACTCCAGCAAAAGGGGCAAACATTCGAACATGAACGTGAGAATCAGCATGCACCGTTTTTGTAGTGAAAACTAGCAGTTCATTCGAGGGAAAATCCTTCAATGTTTTAAACAATAGATTTGTATCTAAATTAATGGCCCGAATAGCTTCTAGTGAAGTGATAGGCACAATTAAGAATGGAAAACCTGTAGAAACAAACTGAATTGGCGCTCTCTGAGAAATGAAATCTGAAGAAATTCCCAAAATTTTTGCTATTACTGCTTTATCCTGAAACTCATCTAAGAATTTGGGTTGAGCTTGGTGCATTTCAATGAGGTTATTGCGAAATTCAACTGCTATAGGGCCAATTCCTAATTCTAAATACATTTTAGTGTCAGTAGCACTAATAATCCCTTGTTTCTTTATCACAAAAGCTGTACCTAAAGTTGGATGACCAGCAAATGGGATTTCTCGACCTGGTGTGAAAATACGTACCTTTCGAATACAATTATCAAGTTTAGAGGGCAAGACAAATGTTGTTTCAGAGAAATTCATTTCTCTTGTGATTCCTTGCATCTCCTCGGTTGATAAATCATTTTCAGACAGATCCCAAAATGTAGCTAGCTGATTCCCAGAGAACAGAAAACGCTCATCTGTGAACACACTTGTTTGAAAAAACCTAAAAGAACGCATTTTTTTTACCTTTTAAGTATAAATTTCTTGAGTAAATTTATTCTCAGACATAGTTTAAAGAATATTTTCTAGAAGATTTACTAAACAGGATATTAGGTTCTTAAAACAAGGGAAATATTAGCTAGAAATCTATAGATTTCATCGAAGAAAACAATTAAACGAGCAATAAAATCGATAGTTGCCAAATATTCTTCAAATTCAGATAACCTAAGGGTATCACCATGGAACCAGAGATAACTCTTATACTAGAAATAGGATTGATTCTCACATTAGGGGTTATAGGTTCAGATACTTTCAAGAAACTAAATCTACCAGAAATTTTAGGATTTATCTTAATTGGAATTGCAGCAGGGCTGATCCTTCGACCGCTCGGACTGTTTCAAGTAAGTTACAGTGGTATAACAAATGCTGTTGTAGCATTAGCTTTAGGTTTTATAGGATTCAACTTAGGTTCTGAGTTAGATTGGAAAACAATCAAATCTATGTCTTCAAAAGTGATCATAATCCTTCTATTTGAGGGTTTTATGACATTCTTTCTAGTGATGTTTCTTGTCTTGCTGATCACAAATGAACTATATCTAGCTTTATTATTCGGAGCTTTAGCATCGGCCACAGCTCCAGCAGGGACTGCTGCTGTCTTTTGGGAATATGACTGTAAAGGACCTTTAACTACAACAACAATGATTATCCTCGCCCTCGATGATATTCTGGCAATAATACTAACAGATTTTGCAATTGATTATGCCACGATTGTTTTTGAGGGGATTAAGATTGACTTCGTTATTTTATTTGTACCAGTATTCACTGATATATGCCTCTCTGTTTTCCTAGGATTGGTTGCAGGAGGGATAATATCAATAAAATTAAACAGAGAAGAAGAGCACGCTGAATATGTAGGCTTAATTCTTGGATCTGTTCTTGTGTGTATTGGGATTTCTGGTTTTTTGAGTATTTCTTATATCTTGCCAACCATGGTTTTTGGTGTAACAATTGCTAGTTTGTGTAAAAAACCAGAAATCGATCCTCAAAAGAAAATACTTTTCACAGAACTGTTTGGTGCTACTGCGGATGAGATGATAGCTGAAATCGATCAGGAGCTAATCAAAACTGCGGAAGATGAACCACATCAGATCTTTCACGAAGTCTATAGAATGGTAAGACCTATTGTCGCAGTATTTTTTGTCCTGATAGGCCTCAATCTTGATTTATCGTCTCTTGCACAGATTGGTTTTCTAGGAATTTTGTATATTGTGAGTCGAACGATCGCAAAATCAATCGGAGCTTTTTTGGGTGCGACATTAGTGAGAGCTGAACCAGTCGTTAAAAGATACTTGGGACCATGTTTATATTCTCAAGCAGGCGTTGCTCTTGGATTAGCTGTACTTATATCTGGAAAGCTCTCATCTTTTGGAGTTCCAGAGATGGGTTTATTAATTCTGAATACTATTACCGCTTCTACAATCATCTTTCAGATTATCGGCCCAATTGCTATAAAATGGGCAATTGATAAGTCAGGAGAAGCAAGATCCTGTGACTAAAAGGGATCCTTAATTTGTAGTTTCTTTTTTTAAGAATAATTTTGTCAAACTAACATTTTTAATTGGTGTAAGCTAGTATTGAGTTTATTCACTCCTAAAAAATAATTTCTCCTCTATTAGAATAGATAATGTTTTTAATGAAACTATCCTAGTATTCCAATAAAACCTCCAGATTATTTCGATTCTTTCATGTTTAAGAGCTTTTGCAACTGATTAAGCAAATATGGATCTTGTAAAAGAACTTTAAGAATACTTGCTAAATCAACAATGGAATTTAATTTATTGATGTCAATTTGACTTAGAGAGTCCGCAAGTTCATCATTGTTTCTAGCTTTTTCGAATAATTCTTTTCTTGTTTTGATTTGAAGTCGATTTAATTGTTTGAATAGTTTATTAAACGACTCCTTATCTGGTTCTGATTTTTGCAATAGCTCAGATAATGTGATTTTAAATATTTGAGCATATTGTTTACCATTTTCTAGTTCCCACCATTTTATGTCTTCTTCTTCAATTTCAGGAAAAAAAATTTTCGCTGTTCTACAATATACCTTTTCACACGATCTTGTTCCCTTTTTTTCCCGATAGCCTGCAGCTGTTACTATTCCTGCAGTTTCTAATTTTTCTAAATGACGATAAATTGTTTTTAAAGTATAAGTATAGTCCCCTGTTTCTTGATTTCGAAAGAGATTATAGATATCTTTTGCACTCATAACTTTATTTCTTAAAGCGGAAATAATCAGATAATGTTCTTTGATTAAATCTAATTCCTCTCTTGAGACTGATTTTACATTTTGTGGTTTATATGTAATATAAAAACAATATTCTGAGGCTTTTTTATTCGATTTGTTTCCATCTTTCATATTATGACACTCATGGGAAATAAAGGTTTTTCAACTTGGAATTTAATCACTTTTCTTCAAGTTAGAGGGAAATTTAAGACTATTTAAAGATTAGCCACAATAGTAAATTAAATAAATGTGATTACAATCATTGACAGTACATGTTAATTAATGTCACTAAATGGGAATTCTTCTAACAAAGAAGTGATGGAGAAAGGATTACATTGAAATTGATTTATCGACATTATGAACCAAATCAAGGACTGGAAGAGAAACAAGCAAAAGTCTATACAAAAGTTTCAGGACTACCTGCTGATGCTGAGGAGATTAAAAGACGTTTTAAAGGTGAAAAAAGGGATCCTTTAAGTGCTCGTTATGTTTTAACGGAGGATGGAGACCTTTTAGCTTATGTTCAAACTAGTAGATGGGCCGCAAGACCCGGAACATACATTGTTAGTTATCCATGGGCACTACCTGACTGCCCTACTGAAGCACAAGAAAAGATCTTTGATGAATTACTTAAATGGTTACAAGACACTATTCATCCCCAAGTAATCGCTGGTGAAGTTGTATTCGAAACACCAACCACTGAAGAACGTATTGCTTTTTTTCAGAAGAAAGAATTCGTTGAAAAAGAGCATCTTTATGTATACAGTATGGATTTCAATCTATTGGAGATTTCTACTTGGGAAATGACTAATGAAATTGCCTCCTATACGTGTAGATTAGGTACAATTGATGACCTTGAACAAATTATTGAAGTCTGTCATGTGGACAATTATATGCGTGATGTCTTCCCGAGTGTTGAGGAGACTACATACTATCTTGAAAATACTTTTCTAAGAGATGATAATAACAAGCTGATCATTAAAGACAACCAGATAGTCTCAATAGGTCTTCCATATCGAAGAAATTTAACGAGGGGAAAAGATAAAGGCCTTGAAATAATTGGTTTAACATCAGCGACCCGTCCTGAACATACTTACGCTTGGAGAAGATTGCTTATTGAAGTTGCGAAAGATTGTATCAAAAGTGGTTGGGAAAATCTTCCCTTGAGAATTAGTACATTATTTTTTGGGTATTCAATGAATGCAGTCCATCTAGCCCAATTACAAGACTCAATCGAAGATATGGCAGTTCTTTTTACTCTTCCTGATTAAAATAGTATCCAGAGTTGGAGTAAAAAATCAATGAAGGTCTTAATTGGAATCCCTCTTTATAACGAACAAGCATACATATCTGAGTGCATTCATTCTCTTTACAAATTTCTAACTACCGAGTGTTCAGAATATGACATAACTGTTGTAGTGGTAGATGATGGAAGTACAGATAAATCTCGAAAGATCTACAAGGAGTTAGCGAAACAATACCCATTCCAGTATCTTATGCACGAAGATGGCCCCCATGGTTATGGAAATACGATTCTGACATTATTTCAACTAGCTAAACTAAACTATGATATATTAATTACTTTTGATGCTGATCTACAACACGCTCCTTTCAGCATTAGAGAGATCTTGGATCTCCTTCATTTTGATCCTGATATTGATCTAGTTTCCACAAGCCGTTATCTCTCTTATCGCTTTTGGCATCATAATACAGAAGTTCCACTTGATCGGTACATCCTCAACATGCTACTTACAAGAACAATCAACAAATGTTTTGGTTTAGAAATAACCGATGCTTTCTGTGGTCTAAAAGGATATAGGGTGAAGACACTTCCAAATAATCTTTATCATGCTGGATATGCTTTTCCTTTAGTGTTCTGGCAATTCGTTTCCGAATCAGGTCTTAGATTTATAGAGATTGAAACTCCAATTATTTATAGGTTGGGTCGGAGGAGTCGTGGTAAATGGAATCATCGTGTGAAGGAATATTTTGAGATACTTGAGTCTCTCATTGTCTCTCCTGAAATGAAGCAGATAGTTCAACGAGACTATAAACAAACGGTTGAAATCCTGACTGAGATCACGAATTATTGTTCTACATTTCCCATTTATACTCACGACGATTTTTTCAAGAATAGTTATGTCAAACAACTTAAAATTGATAGAAAAACAAAAAAAGAGCAATTTACATGTATATAATCACAATTCAAGGATGAAAGAGCATTATGAAAGTCATTTATCGATATTATAAACCAGATCAAGGATTAGAAGATCTTCAAGCAAAAATCTATTCAGAAGTAACAGGTCGCCCCGTATCGGGTGAAGACATAAGATCACGATACAAGGATCAGAAAAAAGACCCCAAAACAACTATATACGCGTTAACAGAAGATGGTGCCCCATTAGCATATGTACAAGCAACAGATTCAACTTCACATATTGGCCGAACGCATATAAGTTATCCTTGGGCTTTATCAGCTTGTCCCGCTGGAGTACAAGAAAAAATATTTGATGAGCTTTTTGCATATCTGCTACAAAGGGAAAAAATCTTAGAAATCACTGCTCCTCTAGTACTCAATGTTGAAGGTATTGATGAAAGAATAGAGTTTTTTACAAAAAAAGGTTTCTCTGAAAAAGAACGCTTATATTACTATTTTTACGATTTCGAGATTGATAAAATCTGTAATTGGAATATAACAGAGGAGCTACAATCCTACACTTGTCGAGCTGCAACACAAGAAGATCTTGAAAAGCTCATTGAATTATGTAAAGCAGATCCAAACTGGCAATTCTTAACCCGAGAAGTTGCAACAAATTACTTCGCAAGTAAAGTACTCAAAGATGGAAATACGGTCTTAGTTTTTTATAATGATCAAGTTGTCGCCACAGGTGCCATTCTGAGAGTTCAACCTGGAACATCTGTTCTTGTTGGCAAGGAAAAAAGAATATTATTGAGATTTTCAGCTGTACGACCAAAATATCGGGATGCATGGAATCGGATGCTTATAGAGTTAGCTAATGAATGTGTTAAATTAGGCTGGACTGATGTTCCCCTTAGAGTTAATTTCCATTTCTATGCCAGTTCTTCAATTGCAGTTAATTTAGCAAAATTACTGCCAGATCTCAATGATTTTGAGGTTCTTCTTGCTTATAAAAAATAGGAAAGAGGATGAAATGTAACTATGGAGTTGTTAGGTGGATTTAGAGTGAATTAAGTTATTTTCGCATTTTTTGATATGATTCAACGAATTTAGCAACTTCAAAAATCGGTGTAAAGGTGAAATCCATCTCTGGCGTATAATCCAATAGTGCTTCCATTTAATTAATAAGGGACCAATAAAATGATTCATTAAGAGATGAAATTGATAATGCATATCAAAGGGATGGAAAAATTTAGAGAAAAACTGCCATCTTATTCTGGGAGAAAAATAATGATTATTTTTCTTATTGCGTTACTAGCTGGTTGTTTGAATCTCATATTTTTAGTGCTGATGTATATTTTACCCAGTTTACACCCTAATTACCAATTTTTAATAATTATTGAGCCATTCTTACCTATATTTGGGCAAATGGTTTCTATTACACTTGGATTCATGTTCATTTCAAGAGTGTGGAGTAAAAGAGAAAGACTTCTTAGTGAATCAAGAGAAACTGCATATCAAAAAGGAATAATAGTTGGTTTTTTAGGGATTCCAATAGTAATTGCGACTGTTATCCACAGATTAATTCCTATAGAATTATTTTGGAAACCCATAAATCCCATCACCCAAAAACTAGCCTCTCCATTATTCCTTGGAAATCAACCATTATCTATAGTAGCATTCATATTTGGGCTAATTATTACTCTTGTTGGCTTTCTTACTATAATAAGAACTTTTGCAGTCTTTGGGATAGATTATATGGCCTTAGTGTACATATATTATCCTAATGAATCCAAATTGAAGAAAAACCAAATATATTCTGTTGTTAGACATCCTACATATTTTGCTGTAATTTTAATTGGATTGGGAGGATGGATTGGGTATTTATCCGTGTATGCATTGAGTTCGTTTATTTTGTTTGTAATAGGAATAAATATACACCTAAAATTTGTTGAAGAAAAAGAATTAATAGAACGATTCGGTCAAGAGTACCATAATTATAAAAAGAAAGTCCCAATATTAGTTAAGCCACATAAAATACCAATGTTGTTTAAATTTATATTATTTGGATAAGCTCTAAAGATATTAACTGAATAATGTCGATATTACTGTCCATTTAATCAATAAGAGGATCGGAACACAAATGACAAGATACTGCTTATTGCATTTTGAGTCTCACATTCTTCTAAGAGTCTAATTGTGCTTAAAGTGATAGAGGTTCCAGTTAAGAATAAGAAAGCTGAATTATTTCTATTTCTGTTTTTCCTTATGAATGAAATAATAAGACAAAAACTATTCCTGAATAAAATTCTTTTAGTAACACATTAGCATTGGTTATATACTTTCCATTGTCGTTAAGCCCCAATTATAATTGTTAAAGCTGACTTTCATAGGTTTTAGTCTTTAAACAGCTTTTTAGCATGTTTAGTAGGAAATAATTTAGCGTATTTTCTTTGTTGCCATTTAACAAACTTATTCACACATGATTGACAAATATGAACACTAATTGATTCATTAATCTCAAGTTGATTAAATTCAGGAGTATAACTATTTATTTGTTCCTTACACAAAGTACATTTCATTGTTCATTGTCCTCCTTTTAATCATTCTGTTAAGCAAGATAGTACAAGAATTAGTTGTATTAATATGATTAAAATAGACAGCTTTCGTGAGATTTTTTATTACGTAATATCTGAATTTGTCCTTTAACGTTGGTTAAAGAAATTTTTTATATAAAACGTATATACATTGACAATCAAAATCACACAAAATATGAGAAAATTGAAAATGGGGAGTAATTAAAAGGGAAATTGGTCCTGTTTTATAATTCCAATCTATTCACTACCAGTAAAAGATGAGATTTGATAAATACAAGTAATATAGTCAACTAGGAAGACGACGGGGAGAATAGATCCGATATTAAGTGTAGAATCGGTCTATCTCCAAGATAAAGAATTATTTTTCTGTTTACGAAAATTCCCTCAAGTTCCTTGAAATCCAGCAATGAATTGATCAATAAACTTATTGATTTGGTCCCAATCACGGTAGTCTCTTTTTCCATATGGATCAATTTTAGGATCTTCTTTTGCTACTGTTCTCAACATTTTTCTATTGATCCAATTCAGGTTGGTATTTTTCGATAGATCATAAACTCCTCCAAAAGCATCATAGAATATATGATCGCCTAGTTCCAAGCCTAATTCTTTAAAAACCTTTACTAGATATTTTTCAACTATTTCGGGTCTTTTCTCTGGATCGGAGGCTTCTCCCGAACTGAGAAAAATTCCAACTAACATCCTATTCTTATTTATTTCTTTGATATTCGTTTTTAAAAAGTTTTTAGCTTCTTTTGTCCATCGAGCAATCCGAATTCCACTCCCTATTAAAACACCAGAATAATGGCATATCTTGGGACTTCCACTTTTTTTGGATTTTAAGTTGACTAAATCGACTAAAAAGCCTTTTTTTTCTAGTATTTGTTTAAAATTGAGTGATATCTCTTCTGTACTTCCAAACCGTGTCCCATACACAATCAGTATCTTTTTAGACATGAATCACAACCCCCTCACTTTTTATTTGTTTATTCTTAGAGACATTATTGAAACTATCAAAGGAAAATCCTGAAAAAATAGTCAATAGAAGAGTAGTAAAGCTGAATAACGCTGAAATGTATACAAGTAATGAATTTTGAAATCCGCTAAAATATACTAGGATGATTACACCTGGCCAGAGAGAGAACCAGCCAATTACACAGGCAACATATGAATACGGCCATATTTTTGATAATCCTCTTCTTATTTCAACAGAAACGTGGTCATTCCACCATTTAAATTGCGAATTTATCCTTGTTGCAGCCAAACCAATTGTGATTCCAATTAATAGAGGGCCAGCTAATCCCCCACCAACAAGGAGAAATACGAATGATAGAAAAATAAAACCTGAACCCCCATGTTTTGTTTGAATGAATTTAATAGCCCAAATTATAAGTATTAAAGACATTAATATTGCTAGAACTCCAGTTAGGAGAATATTGGGAATGATTGTCACAGCAGGTTCCCCGGATAAGATTTCGTATAAATCTGAATTAGGCCATGATTCAATCATAATTCCGCTAGGAGCGATGTTTCCCTGAAGTATTTCACCAATACCATGCTCAACTCCAGCTATTCCTAGAATAACTCCAAAAGTTGATACAGTTACTCGAGTTGCGTTTTTATTGCGTTTTTTCATCTTTTTCATACTTCTTAATTATATTTTTGCTTGTTTACCAGCTATTCCTCGTAATAACACATTAATCGAATGTTGAATGTACTCTTCTTTGGTTAATCCGAATTGTTGTAAGAGAAGTTGGTATTCAGGAGGTACTTGGGCAGCAGCTTCAATAACCACACCTAAAAACATAGTTGTTTGAAGTGGATCTAGTTCTTTTCTAATTGTACCATCCTTAACACCTGATATGACAGCGTTTTTTACTAATTCAAGTAATTCAACTGTTAATCCCACGTAAGTCTCTGCCTCCTCAATTTCATTGTTTTTAAGCATATTAATAAAGCGTTCTGCTCTTACTGAACGATTAAGACGATAGTAGTTCGAAAAAAACTGAATATATTCTTGAAAAGAATGAGTAATAGCTAAAACCTTCTTTAATCCCGCAGTTTCGCTTTCTACGGCTTTTTTAAATGTATCTCGAAGGAGAACCATACCTCTTATTACTATAGTAAAATAAAGTGATTGTTTATTCTTGAAGTACAAGTAAAGCGTTGCTTTTGAAAGTTCTACATCTCTAGCGATATCGTCCATAGTAACCTCATCAAATCCTTTTTCAAAGAATCGTTTTTCTGCTGCCTCAATTATATCGTTTCGCCGTTTTAATTTTTCGCGTTCTCTTCTAGATCGGGTAGAAATATTATCACACACCTTTAGCAAAATTTTTACAAATAATGTTACTACGAGTCAATAAGTTACTATTAGTAACTATGTTACTTTTGGTAAGTATTTATTAATAAATTTTATGATTGTGGTTAGATTGAATCTTCATCCAGAAAATTAGAAATTAAGTATAGATTTTTCTATTTTTTATCTATTGTCTTATTCAAAAAAAGAAATATCGGTTGTCGATAGTTGAATTCATTTTTTAATTCAGAAGGAAACATTAGACCTGATGGATGAAACAAAAAACCTGATTCAACGTGCCATTGAGTTTCATGAAGACGATAGGGTAACTTATGAAATTTAGATAAAATATGTTGAGGAATTTCGTTAATTGTTTCTTTGTATTGTGGAAATTTAAAAAAAAATGAATGGATGGCATCTTTCCATCCTTGTTTCAATTATACTGATTGAACAATATAGGGTCGCATCATTT
>JBHLKY010000008.1:123046-220227 GCA_048886185.1 Candidatus Hermodarchaeota archaeon | reverse complement strand
TATATACAGACACAGAAGAGAAAAGAAGAATGCAAGTGCTTACAATAAAAGTATGTTATTATCCCTAACCCTCCGACATTGCAACTTCTATGAATACCAAACAATCAAGGAAAAGCCTTTTTTCATGAGATCTCTGATTAATTCGTAGATTAGCGTTCGATTTCTCTTAAGAATAAATTATACATCCATTTTGTTTGAGCTGCTCAAACCAAAAAGGGATTATAGCTAGTCTATTCCATCTTAGATCAAGCTTCTCAAGCAGTGGTAGAAAACCAATACTTTCAGGTAGGAAGTGAAATTGATTAGCACGAACATCTAAATGCATTAGTTTGAGTAATCCTGACCAATCCTTGGGTAGTTCCTCAATTGTATTTGCACGGAGATCTAACACTTTAAGTTCATTGAGCTGATTTATTCTCTTTGGTAATTTTCTTATCTTATTCCCCTTGAGATATAAATATTTCAGATTTCTAAGATTTCCTATTTCGGGGGGAAGAAATTCAAGATCATTATTTTGAGCATGTAATTCTAATAAATTTGTAAGGTTACCTATTGTATGTGGAAGCTTTTTTATTTGGTTATCATATAATCTAAACTCAATTAAATTGCTAAGTTCCCCAATGTTGTCTGGTAAGCTATTAATTTCATTTTCACTTATATTTAAATATAGTAGATTAGTTAAAGCCGCAATTGAAGGAGGAATAGATCTTAAACGATTATCAGCTACATATAAAAACTTTAAGGATTGTAAATTGCTTATGGAATGAGGAATTTCTTCTAAATTTCCATGTGCAATGTCTAAAATAACTAAATCTTTTACTTCACCAAGTGATTCCGGTAATCTAGTATAAGTATTTCCATCTAGGTATAATTTGATTAGCCTCTTTAGACAACTGATCTTGTCACTTATCACCCCTAATTTATTACCTCCGCCTATATCCAATTCTTCAAGGTTTTTTAAATGCCATAAACCATCAGGTAAGTTTGTAATTTGATTTCCCCGTAAATTCAAGTATTTAAGTTTGGTTAAGTTACCAATACTGTTCGGTATACTTCTCAGTTGATTTTCAATAATTACCAGCTCCTCAAGATCCTGTAAGTTCCCAAGAGTCTCGGGAAGACTTTCAAGGTCATTATTGGATATATTCAAATGTTTAAGATTCACTAATTTAGTAATAAGATTAGGAAGATGTGTTAATTTACAATTTTTGATTGTCAGGCCAGTTAATATTCCATCTTCCTCAGAATATCCGATATCAACAGAAATGAGATCAGGTGAGGAGACAACTTGGTTGATAGGTTGTTTTATTGTAACTGCTAATTTCTTAATTATTTGACTAGCTTTCATTTTTTTGTCTGCTTTACATTCAGTTAGAATCTTATAGTCTTTGTGGTGAAAAATACTCTCGCCTCTCTCTACTATATAGTCTAAATGTCATTTATCGTTCTTTAAGAGATTGAGTTTTTCATATCATTTAATCTAAGAAACAACGTACCAATTCTGTTTTGAATGCGTGTTTTTCTTTCAGAGATAAAAACCATTCTACTAACCTTACAGCCTCAAAAAACACGTTATGTTGTTCAAATTCAAAATTCGCGGTTATTTCAGTCGGAGGATTAGTAATCGCTTTACTAAAGTCTTCTGTAAGGATATTTGTCCCGAATTCTTCAATATTAACTATTAAGGAACGTAATTTTTGATGGTCAAAACTATTTTTAGAATTTGAATGAACCAACAATGAACCAACTAGTTCTGTAATTTTATCCCATTCAGTTGATTTAAAATCCTCAATAAGCTTCTCCTTCGAAATATAAAGAGCTTTTCTAGCGTATAATAATTCAGTAAGAGCTTTTCCTTCCCTTATTCGGCGTCCTGCTTCAACAATGAGTCCCCCATTCTTCATAATTTGCAAATAATTATAGACTGTACTCTTCTTCTTTTTACGAGGAATATAGTGAATTTTTTTTCCTTCTTTTCTATCTTCTTCAATCCTCGCCAATACAGCTTCATGGTGTTTCTTGTGAATCTCACTAAGAGTCATAGGCTTTCTCAATAACAATAGAATAGCTCTATGATTGTAATTCCAGACTATTTTATCCCATGTTTCTTGCTCAATAGTTTGAACTAAAATGGGGGTATATTCGATGTAATCTGAATAAGATTGATTTGAATCAGAGGAACTATCATTTGATAGTTCACTTCTGGATTCATAGGAACTACTTGTTGATTCGCTTTCAAGATAACACTCTCGAAGTGTGTCAAGAAAATAATTTAGGTCATCCTTCTGTATAATCCAATGAAAAAGGGAAAAAAGCTCAAATGAACGAGTTATTATATTAGGATCTGAAAAATAAATCTTCCAAACGAATTTTTTCTTTTCTTTATCTGATTCAGACCCCTCAATCAGCGCAGTAAGCGTATTTATTAAGAAATGGTATCTTTCGGTTTCAAATTGGTGGAAAAGGGATTTTAGCGCTGGGACAGAGGGACTTTTATGAGAGAAATGTCTATCAAGAATAATTCCTATACAAAGGGCTAGATTATCACTACTCTTGCTAGACGACCAAATACTAATTTTGGGAGGTTCAGGGATTAATAATTCCGCTGATAGATCATAAAGTACTTTTGAAGAGGTATGTTGAGAATGAAAAACTCGTCCAGCTTTAATTAAAACTTCTACCTTTAATAAATTGTTGATATACCGATAAATTGTGCTTTTAGATTTAGGATTATCCTTTTCAATTTTATTGTAACTGGTATAGATTTCATCAATAGTTAATGGCTTATTTGATAGAACCTCAATAATACGTCTGTAATCAGTATTGTACACATACTTATGCCAAATATCACTATCAATCCCTAAGACCGATTGTCGTTCCTTATTGATTAGGGTCTTAATCATGATTTTTCCACAACTAATCTTATTATCAATTAGTATTAAGAAATAATAAAGCTTCTGTTTGTTTTCAAACTTTTTTTAACTAATGTCATAAGTCTTAAAAATATATGAAGAATTAATGATTTTTTATAGAATATATTTCAAAAAAAGTGAAAAATATATCAAAAAAGATTTTGTCACGAAATTTAGGATCTAAATAGTTCACTTCTTAAAAAAATATATTTAAAGGAATTAATTCAATTCAGGAGTTAAAATAATTGAAATTTAATCAGTTTTTAGGTATTGAAAGCCTACCAGAACAAACAAAAATGATTATAAGGAAATTCCTGACAATCCGAGTGTTAAACTCACTTTTGTTAAGTCTATCAAATACTTTCTATATACTTAATGCAATAGATAAAATTGGATTTACTCAAGCTGCTGCTATCACAACAGTCATGTTATCAATTCAGCTTATTTTTGATTATCCTTCTGGATCGTTAGGAGATTATATTGGCCAAAAATGGGTGATGACTTTGGCTTACGCAAGTTACGGAGTGGCTTTCTTTCTATTATCAATAGCAGAAACATTTCCAATCTTCTTATTAATAGCAATTTTCAATGGATTAGGAAATGCTCAAGCTTCTGGTACAATTGAAACATGGTTAGATTCAAATTATAAGAAAACAATAGGAGAATCAGACACTGAAAGAAAGATATACGGCTTTATGAGAGATCGTGTGGGTCTTTCGACCAACATCTCTTTAGCAGCCTCATTTATGATAGGAGGAATGCTAGCAACGGGTTTTTCCAGGCAATTAGTTTTCTTCCTACAGTTTTTTTTGAATGTTTTTCTGATTATATATTCATTAAAGAACCTTAATAATGTTGAATCCGATAAAGATTTCACCGAAGACCCCAAACCTCTAAGAAGAGCTTACTTTCAATATTTAAAAGGTGGAATTAGATTCTTATTTTCAAGTAAACCCACTCTTCTTTTCATATTTGGTTTAGCAATTTATCAAGTTACTTGGCTTATTTGGTCCAATTTAATTCTTTTTCCTCTTTATTTTGGATACACAGGCTCAGATTTTGGAACAAGTTTAATAAGGACTATTATATTTCTATTAGAAGTCCCTGCTAGATTTTATGTAGCCAACTGGAGTAAGCACTTTAAAAATGAGCAGTTTCCAATCTTTCTTTTTGTACATCTGTTAATTTTTTTCCCAGCTTATCTCATTTTATTCTCTTTGTTACCTCCTCAGAATAATTTCAATTTAATTGGTTTTTTAGCAACAATATTTATAATGAACATATCCAACAGCTTCATTATAAGAATAGGGTTTATTCTTAGAGACCGAATTATCATTGATCTTGTGCCTTCAGAGGTTAGAAATTCTGTCTATTCATTAATTCCTACCTTAATTTCTATTTTTTCAATTCCATTGCTTCCAATTGCAGGTCTATTAATTGATCACTCAGGACTGATTGCTGGAATCACATTTGTTTTTGGAATTTGTATCACTGGTTCATTTCTTTTGTTTATTTCTTTGAAATTGAGAACCTTTGTAAAAGGAATGGAAGATCGGAAACCAGATATTACAGAAATCGTTACAGGAGGATAGGTCTAATAGAAAGAACTTGAATCTTCGTTGTTGAAATTGGGAAAAGTAATATCATTATCGAATTTTTTCAAATACCAAAAACTACGATAAAACAGAACTCAGACCCACGCTTTGAGTAGAAGAATGGGCCTATCTTGGACGACAGTAAACTAAATTCAGGTGAGTAATTAGTATTTGAATGAGATTAAACTAAAAAAACCTAGCAATAGCAAAAAAGTAGGTTGAAATGCGGGGGACTTCTTTAGTTCGCTTTTTCAACTCGATGGTCTGAATTTGGATGTAATCAAAAGAACTTCTGAAACTGAGGTAAAATGTTAGTTCAGGAAAAAGATGAGAAAACTCTTTTTCAAATATCCGAAGATGAATCTGGGGAACTTAAGCCTTATGATAGCTCCTCTCGCTTATTAAAGAAGGATTCTGTTTATGTGTTACTGGATAACACATTGAAAAAGATTTTTCTGTGGATTGGACAATCAGCTAATGTTCGTTCAAGGTTTATCGCATCTACAGCAGCCCGGGACTTACGGAATAAGACAGGTTTAACCTATCGAGTGATCACTATTGATCAAGGCGGTGAATCAAAGGAATTTATTAGAGCATTATCACCAATGACTATTCCTGGGGCTCTTGAGAGAATTCTTTGATAACCTACTTTACGACATATAAGAAAGTTGAAGAAATTCAAGGCAGCAATCACCATAGTGCCAATGTATCTGGAGTTTTTATACTGGTAAAGGCACATATCACTGAGAATGGCGATAAATGCATTGACTGGGCAAATCAAGGCAACATCAGAGACTCTAACATTTAAACCGAATCAGAAAGAATTAACGTTTCAAATAGGCTTTCAGATCAGAACTAGACATTGCTGTGGAGTAATTAGAAAAGCAGGGGAGAAGACTCTCACCAATCACATACATGAATTACTTGAAAGTTATAATCAAATCCAAATATTCTAAATTCCATATCTAAGACACATCAGGAAGTTAACTTCCTGGATCTATCAGAGAAATTAGAAAAAGTGTGTTATGGTGATGTTACGTACTCATTAACCACCATACAGATATAGGGATAAAGAGTATGAACCAGTAGTAACCGAGGGGATCAATCCATGGAATTACTGAAAATAATCCTGATAGGAGATGGATCGGTGGGAAAGACCTCAATCCGTGAACGTTATCTAGGATATGGGTTTCCCACGCAATATTTACCCACATTAGGGGCAGATTTTTCAGTCAAAAATGAGACAATCTGTGGAGAAAGAATAAGCTTCCAAATCTGGGATCTCGCAGGGCAACCTGTCTTTGAGACGATCAGGAAGACGTATTATCGGGGTGCAAGGGGCGCGTTCCTTGTTTGTGATGTCACTAATCTTGAATCAGTGATGAACATTCATAATTGGATAGATGAATTATGGAAAAATAACGGGCATGGGCCAATTCCGTTCGTGATTCTAGGAAATAAAATAGACCTAAGATATACTGGAGAGTACTGCATACCAGATCAAACATTGCAAGGAATAGCCAGTGGGATAACCACATCAACAGGAGATACTTTACCCTTTAAAGTGACCTATTTACCTACTAGTGCTAAAACTGGAGAAAATATCACCGAGGCGTTCAAACAACTAGGATTGCAGGTGGCTTCACATAGGGGGTATCTATCATTATATGCGTAATGTGCTATTCCCAAATACTCATTCAATGTTTTGTTTTCGTTTACTTGTAGATTCTTATTTTCAATCTTTCTATTCTGTTGAAATGCTCAACATTCATAATTAGAAGCGGGAGCTTTTCTATAATTGCAATAGAGGCAATAGCTGTATCAGTGAATCCTATATCCAGCCCTTATTAACTAAAGAAGCTCGTATTTTTCCATATTCTTTTGCATGCTCAATAGTAAATGCTAATAAAGTTAAAGCTGATATAAGTTCTTCTAGGGTCTTGGATTGTCTTTCTTGCCATTTTTTCAGATAATTAACTGATCTCTTTTAACATACTTGAAGATTGATAATAACTTACTTAAACTGTAAAATCATCGATCTCTAAATGTTTCAAAAGGAGTTAAATTGACTTAGGTAAGGGATAACTATGCCTTTTTGTCCAAATTGTGGATCAGAAGTGGGTGATGCAAGATATTGTCCGAATTGTGGTGCTGCACAAGGAGGAGTCGAGCCTAGTAGACCAGGTGTTCCCCCTCAACAAGTTTACGTTTCTACGCGTCACCAATATGACAGTGGGATCTGTTTAATCCTCTGTTGTTGTCTTAGTCCTGTAGCTGCATTGATATATTATATGTTAACAGAACATCCAGAGCAACAGTATCAAACTCGGTACTAAATCTTCTCTCCTGATTGAGGGTCATGAGTAGTTCGAAATCTGAGAAAGTGAAAGGATTTCTCCGTTACTCTGTAGCTCATCATCCGATCTGTTGGCAATATCGTGATCACCTCATTCGTATTAGAGGTTGGAGTTTGTGCTTGGGATGTACTGGTTTCTATAGTGGTTTCATCCTAGGAGGTATTACTATTTTTCTGGGAGTGTTTACACACGTGACATGGGAAGCATTAATCTTTCTCGCAATAGTTTTTTCTCTTCCAACCATGTTCCGACTTGTGGATTTCTCTTTTTTCAATTCTTCTGATAGAAGGTTAAGAATCGTGTTTCGTGGGTTTTTAGGTCTTGGAATTGTCATTGGAATCTATTCCATTTTTGTTGCTCCCTCCTTCGAATTCCAATTCCTTCAGGTTCTTCTTGGACTTGTCTTCTATGCGGGTATCACGGTTCAACGTATTCGCAGCGGTAGGAAAGAGTGGGATTTACTCTGTGCTACCTGTTCGTTTTCTCGGAATACTAAATGTCCTGGGATGGAACGGCTTTTTACTTGGCAGAAATAGCAGCAGGCTTGGTAGTCCTTATATTCTGGAAGAAAGCGAATGGCCGATTATTGTGATGAAACCTTAATTATTTGTGCTTATCGATGATTTTTGAAATGTACGGGCTGCTTGGATTTTTTATCCATTGTCTCCAGGAACGATACATCACCGATTATGAATTTATTATACGGGAAATGATTAGAAAACTAATATAATCATGGATTGGCTTATTTCTGTTAATGGAATTTATGAAACACGAAAAATCTTTACCATCTTCACCATAATAACGTGGAGTATTTTTCAGAGCTAAAATAGTAGTTTTGCTGTAACTCTTTTTTAATGAGCAAATAAATTCAACTAAGACTCACGGGTAAACCTCAAAAAAGAATTTGTGAATGTGAAATTCCACTGAAGGTTTCATCATGAAAGAGGTTTTTCTCGTTATTAATCCTGTTGCTGCTGGAGGACGTGTTGAAACGATGTGGAGGGATGAAATCAAGCCCTTAGTGGACAGTCATGGTTTGGAATATGATTTTGAGTTCACTTTGTATCCTCAACATGCGATTGAAATCGCACGAACCCGAGTTAATGAGGGTTACAAGATTATTTGCTCCATTGGTGGAGCTGGAACGGCAAATGAGGTACTCAATGGTATCTTAACTGCTGATAAACCAGGGATTTTCTCTGCCATTCCTGTTGGGACAGGTGACGATATACCTACTGTTTTTGGGATCCCGGAAGGAGATTTAGAAGCTGCTGTTCAATGTCTCGTTAATGGTCAAAATAAAACATTTGATGTAGGATACTGTGAATCTGCCAATAGGTATTTTGCAGGAGTAGCCTCTATGGGCTTTGACGCAGAAGTAGCTGATCGGACAAATAAAGGATCAAAACGATTTTCTGGGACAAGGAGGTATCAATTAGCTCTTGCTCAAACTCTATTAAGATTTAGACCCTATCATCTGTCAATTCGTATAAATGGAGACCAAACCATCGAGGGCCAACGAATGCTGCTTGCCATAGGTAATGGAAAACGCTATGGAGGTGGTATGCATATCTGTCCTGATGCTGAAGTAACAGATGGCAAATTTGCTGTCACGGCGTTGCGTAAAATTAGTCAAATCACCCTCCTGCGATTTTTTTCTACTGTTTATGATGGTAATCATCTTACTCATGGTAGTGTTGAAACGTTTGAGGCAGGATCAGTTCATGTAGATTCTTCCAAAAAGAAATGTCTATATCAGGTTGATGGTGAAATCATGGGATATTTACCTGAAACCTTTATTACTAAACCTAATCATCTTACTGTTCGAGTTCCTACCCCGTGGATATCATATTCAGACATTTGGAAGGAGAAATTAGGGGAAAAAAAGGGATACACTGATCCCTTTACAGGAAATAAGCTAATTTTGGCTAAGCTCGCTTATTTTAACCCCATTTCAAATTATAAAAGAGGTCTTGAATGGAGTCAGGTTCAGGAGCAAGATATTGTTAAAGAACAATCGAAAGATGAAATCAAAGGTGCTGATGAAGCTAATTATCTTTATGTTAAAGAAAAACCTTTTACCAAAAGAGTGACATTTTTCTTATTTAGGACTTTTATCCAAACAATCAGTTTATCTATTGCCTTTACAGCGCCAATTACGTTTCCATGGTTTTTTGATATCGTTTTTCCCGACTTATTAGCTCTCATTCCACCCGAAATTACGACTTTTATTAAAGAATTAATCAAAACAGTACAATCTATTTTTGTCCCATTTCCTTGGTTAGATCCTCTTATTAGGTTTTTAATGGATCTTTCTGCCATCTTTAACCCTTTTCTGGTTTTTTCAGTATTAATGATTTTATTCAATTATATTGGAATGCTCTCTGAGGAGGAGTATCAAGATCCATTCTCTTCAACTAATGGCACTCCTACCTCTACTGGTTACTTTTTGGAATCTATACAAAGGAAGTTTAGTTTTGATTTTTCCTCAGCCACTCTCATTTTACTCATCGTTTCTAGTTTTGTATCTTTCTTTTTAGTTATTAGAAGGGCCAGAGGTATTTTATTTGAAGTTATGACAACTAAAGAAGAGATAAAGCATCTTGAAAAAGTACGAAAAGTTTTCCTCAAATACTGCAAAGAAGGCGCCTATGAAGATATTGACTATACTAAAAACAGACTCTCTGAATCAGAAAAGACACGTATTTTTACAAACCTTGTGAAATATGGGCCTATGGTATCAATGATCATTCCCGCTCTGCTTGCAATCCTTTATATTATGCTTTAACGAATCAATCAGTAATTCTTTTCAATTCCAGATACAAGGACAAGATGTGGAAAAGCTGTGCCCCCGCATGACTTGTATAAATGTTGACTAACGTTTATACAAGGAAAAAGGTAGGGTATCTTGAAACTCTTAAAATCGATTAATCATAATATTTTTGGACTTTAAAAAGGAAAAGTGGATTGTAACCTTGTGAAGTGATTTTTGTTTATTAATCCATTCTAAGTTGTTTGGTTACTACTAATGGAAGAGACTAGTCAGTTAATTTCTAGTTTTGTCAGGAGTTTAGAAACTCATCCTCATGGAAAGGAAATCATTACTATTGTTGAAGAGATCTTAGCTGATGATTCAGGTGTTGTTCCTCCATCGCTCCTTGCCTCCTTGAAGCAATTGAGTGATAATAATATGTCTTTGTTAATAGATTTCTGGCTTTTACGTGGCTCTATTTTGAAGGAGGAGGGGAGAGAGGCGGAGGCGGTACGATTATTTTTTGAGGCTATTCAATGGGCCCCTGATCAAGAGACGACTTGGTTACGGATCGTGGATATTTATAAAGGGCATGAAGAATTCTTCAAAGCTGTTTTTTTCTTGGTTGAGGGACAAAAACGATTGGATCCCCCAAACAGTTTAACTGATAAGTTGGCTCTCCTCATGCCCCAACTTGAGGTACAGCTAACTGCTCCTCCTGGTACAAACAATCTTCTATGTGTGGATACTCCCGCTACATTCGTTTCCGATACTCCTTCTCCTGTCCCTAAGGAACCGCTTCAAATTTCTTCAGAAGCCTCTGACCTGTGGACTCAAGCTTTGGAATGTTTTGAGGAGGGGACTCAAGGAGATAATCTTATTTACCTTCAAGCATTCATTCATTTTGCTCATTCCACAGTGAGGGAGGTCTTAGGTTTAGATGGTACCTTTGAAGTTGGCCTTGACCATAAAATAGCGCAATATGGTCTATTTGAGTTTAAACGATTTTTCAGTCGCCTCAATTCCCTTCGTAATACTGTTATTCATCATGAATATCTCGTTTCTAAGGAAGAAGCGATTGATATTCATCGGCATGTTCTTGATTTTCTGTCCTTTATGCAACAAAAATAGAATGCTGTCATCTAAGGATAAAAAAAAGAGGGTGGAAAGATCAGCTCTTGCGTTTCTTTCTCGGAATGGTTACCACACCGACAATTCCAAAACACCATAACAAGATGAGGAAAAGCTGTAGCAGATGTTGTTCTTTTGTTTCGGACGTAGTATGTTCTAAAGTGTTTGTCTAACTCTTTTGAGTAATATTCGTTCCAACCCAAACTTCCTCTTTAGACACTACACCCGAGATTTTCACATTTGATCGATCATTTAACAATACACTACCCTCGTCATAACAAACAATAAATAACACTTTGCTTGGTTACCCCCTCAAAATATTATCTCTCCTGAAGAATATCTGTTAAAGTGACTTTCTCTCTAAGCCATTTGTGGTTTATTTAGCCATTAGTCATGTTTTAGTTATATATCAACACCCATTTAACCGATTATTAATTATATAAAGTAGATAGAATTAAAAGGCTCTGTCTAAACGTGGCAATTTGGTAAGGAATGTTAAATCAAAAGCAGAATATTAGAATTATTACCATCTCTGATCTTCATATTAGTAAATTTACTGGATACTTTAATGAAGAGGCTTTTACAAATGGTATCATGAGTATCGCCTCTAAATTAAAGAAAAATCCACAAACAATCTTATTGAATCTAGGTGATATTACAGATCAAGGTACCTTTGAAGATTATATTTATGCTAATACGTTAATAAATGGGACTTTTACCTCTTTTGGGGTAAAAAATCCCGAATTTCATTGTTTGCCTGGAAATCATGATTTTAGAAATGTCGGAATGGAAATTTGGAAAGAATTTTATGGCTTTCGTCATTTTTTTATTGATACAACCACTACAGGTGGCAATGTGGTTATTCTTGGAATTGACTCTGTTGAACCCGATATGGATTCAGGGCGGATCGGAAATCGCGGGATGGAGGAAATATTAGCTAAGTTTTCTCAGTATCCTGATCATATTGTGAAAATTCTTTGCTTTCATCATCATGTATTGCCAATTCCTAAGACTGGAAGGGAGCGATCAATGGTAGTTGATGCGGGGGATGTTTTACGCATATTATGGGAAACAGGCGTTGATATTGTAATCGTTGGTCACCGACATTTTCCTCATTCCTACACCATTTCCAATGGTAAGCGTAAAATGTTGCTTATTAACAACGGTACTTTCTCAAGCAATAAAACCCGTGGAAAAGCTGGACATGTGTATCTCTCTTTAGATATTTCTTCTGATCAGATAGAGGAAAGATTCATTGGAATTGATAGGTATTCAACATTTCAAAAACCTGAAAAACATGTCTATCATTTATTTCAGGGAAATATTCCTTCTTATCCTATTGAGGGAAAATTGGATGAAGTTACTATCAAAATATGTCATTTAGGCTGTACTCATTTTTCTCCTGGTGGTGATTTTCAAAAAGAAATTTACGAAAAAGGGATAGAGATGGTTATAGCCGAACATCCTTCACTGATTGTCCATTGTGGTAATCTAACAAATGATTCTTTTCCTGAGGATTATGCTTTAGCCAAATATTATTTAAACACTCTAAAGGAGAAGACCAATATCCCTGTTGTGTTGGTTCCTGGAACTCGTGATCTTCATCCTTATGGTAAAAAGTTATGGATTAGTCAGATAGGTCCCCTTGATCCCATTTATGACAATACTGACAACTTTCTTCATGTGTTTGGAATTAATACTGGTCCTGATTCTAGTGGAAATATTGGTCGTGGTATTCTTAATTTATTAAAAGAAGATTTGGTGAATTTACGCTCCCAACAAGTGCCAATTGTCGCAATGCATCACTCCTGTATTCCTATCCCCCGATCCTCTTTTGAACGGACTGTCAGAAATGCTGGGGATTCACTAGATTTTTTCACTACTAATCAAATACCTGTGGTTCTTTCAGGTTTAGAACACCATGCTACTAGTTTACAGGTAGAGAAAACAGTTTTTGTTAATGCAGGTACTTTTTCCTCAAAAAAAATTAAATCTAAGAAGTTGAATACCTTCAATGTGTTAACTTTTTATCGAAATAACGTCCTTCTTGTGGAGGAGGTAGAGATTCACAGTTCGTTTCGTCATCTTCGGGGAATTTACGAGATTCCCCTTCAGGAGAAGACCATTTATTAATTGATTTACGGTATTTCGATCTTAGACGCTAAGCTTAATCCTTTACATTGCGTTGTGGCTAGTTTAAAGTACAGGTGTAATTTTTTTTTCTAATTCTCATTTCAAAAAGGCAGGCTTTCGAGGCATCGGGTGAAACTTCATCAGATCAGCTTGATGATTTGTTATTAAATGGAAATTTGTTTGCATTAGCTTCTGAGATAATTTATAGCTATTAAAATCTATTCAAATAGGTGAAATTATAATTCCTCTTTGGAATCTATTATGGGAAAAATGAAACCATTGATCCTAGGAAGCCTTCTTATATTTTTAGTTCTCAATTTTTATTTTATATTAAGCCTGACTTTCTCTTCGACTGATCCAATCCCCTGTCCTACTAGAAACAATGATATGGCCAATTCTAAAAATCCTTCTTCAAACCTCTTGAATTTAGCTCACCCTTCCCAAAATAACGGTCTTGCTATTCTATTTCCCAACGGGGGAGAAACTCTGACTGGAACTGTTACGATCCAATGGATCCTTGATGTTGAGTTTTATGGGGATGATCCCTGGTATTCGGTCTTTTATTCCCCAAATGGTGGAGAGGATTGGATTCAATTAGCTTTCACTATCCTCGAAACAACACATGAATGGGATACTCCGCTTTATGAAACATATGGTACTAATTATCTGGTAAAAGTCATCGCTGGGAGTAAAAATTGGGAGGAGAAAGAGGATATCTCTGATCATCCGTTTACTATTGATAATCGGGAAGAGAGAACTTCTACGATTACAACCACCTCTGAAACAACAGCTATCATTCAGGAATCTGATGATAATCAATTCCTTTTATTAATTAGTCTTTTTGGTTCTCTTATTCTTATCTCTGGTGTTGGATTTACTTATTTTCGTACTAATCCTAGGTTCAAGCCACAAGTAACCTTTGTTGAATTGGTTCAGTCCAGTAAAACTGATTATTTGAATGAAATTCGCCATAAAGTAATCATTGGTCTGGATAACATTCGAACTGATTACCCCAGTGACTTCAGAGATGTTCCCCGCTTAGAGTCAGTTAGTCAGACCTCCATGGTAGAATATTTTCCAACATCCCTTCAAAATGATCTCCGCTCTGAATTGAAGGGTCGGACCGTTTTAACCCTTATTGAGATTGCTTATCAGAATCCAAGGGAAACTAATCCAACCAAACTAGCCCAAAGTCTCCAGATTCCAGCTCCTACCCTTACTAGAGAAATTAAAAAGCTCATTGATTTGCAATACGTCGAGACATACGTTTCTGCTCAAGTGATTCAGGATGCACGCTTTAGAAATTTTTCAATCACACCAAAGGGGTTTCTCTTCCTCTCCACTTTGAAAGAAGCTCTACAAATCACGATTACTCGGTTAAAAGAAAAGCAATTGTGATTAACTTTTGGATATTTCTCTTAATATTATGATTTTTCTTTGTGAATGTGTGCTAAATGAACATTCCTCTTTTAATTTAATGAATCAGCTATCCTAATTACTCGTTTCTTTCTTACAAAAGCAGAATTGATGCTTTCAGTTTTGAAAATATAATCTTCCCTTATGACTATTTTGATTCCTCCTTGGGTTGAATAATCGAGCAGTATTTCTTCTCATATTTTATCAAAAAACTAATTTAATAGCTCGATTTTCATTGAGGAAAAAAAATTGAGTCATAAAAAGAAACTGATAATAGTAACTGCCGTGGTTGTTTTTCTATTAACCATTGGTATTGTTTGTGGTATATCTACTCTTGAATCGAGCCGAAAGATGCATGTTGAGATAACAGATTTTGTCTATAGTACCTTTCTAGGAGGTGATGAGTCTCCATCCTTAGATGAAGATCATATTAGAGACGTTATTACAGATTCAAGTGATAACATTATCATCACTGGTCATACTGTATCTACTAATTTTCCAATTCAAGATGCTTTTCAAGATACTTTTGCTGGTGGTGGGTATGATAATCATGGTGTTTGTGGTGATGCCTTTGTAACAAAATTTAATCGAGATGGGCAGCTCGTATGGTCGACATACTTTGGGGGATCCAGTATAGATGGGGGACTATTTGTTGAAGTAGTAGAATCCGATAACATTATAGTTGTCGGAATATGTCAATCAAATGATTTTCCTATCACAATTGATGCCTATCAGCAAGATCATTATGGTTACTATGACATTTTCATTGCTAAATTTTCAGGTAATGGGTCATTACTCTATTCTAGTTATCTTGGTACAGCTGGAGATGATCGTGTCAATGATTGTGAATTGGATTCAGCAGGCAATCTTGTCCTCTCTGGGGGAACCAACTCTGCTAATTTTCCAGTTACTCCCGATGCTGCTCAACCTGTTATGGTTGGTGGATCAGATGGGTTTCTCATGCGTGTATCGGCGAATTGTTCAACGATCTTGTATTCCACTTTCTTAGGTGGGAGCAGCTATGAAGGAATAGACAAGATTACTTTAGATCATCAGGATAATATTATAGTAACTGGATTCACAGGGAGTCTTGACTTTCCTGTTACTGAAGATGCATTTCAGGATTCCATTGGCAGTGTTTTTCAAAGAGATTTCTTCCTTGCGAAATATGATTCGTTTGGTCAGCTTATTTATGCTACTTACTTCGGTGGTTCCCACATGGATGATTGTTTTGGAGTTGCCGTTGATTCGGTAGGAGATATCATCATGACTGGCCGAACTTGGTCTTCTGATTTTCCAACAGTTAATGCTTGGCAGGAGAATTACAGTTACATCGAAGTGGATGGATTTGTGACAAAATTATCTGCAGATGGGCAAGAATTAATTTTCTCTAGTTATTTTGGTGGATCTGAATGGGATACCATACACCATGTGGATATCGATTCTGAAAACAATATCTATGTCAGTGGAATCGCTGGACCAAACGGTTTACCTATTATAAATGCATTTCAAATGGAACACAGTGAGTCTTGCGATGTTATTATAATGAAGATCTCCCCTACTGGCCAACCCTTGTTTGGTTCGTATTTAGGAGGTGTAGGACAAGATCATCCTTGGCATCAATTCTTTTCTGATAATTATCTGTATATTGTTGGTTTTACAGCCTCTTCAGATTTTTTGATAACCAATGATGCATATCAGCAAACACTTCGAGGGACTCAAGATGGTTTCCTCTTTCGCTTTGATATTGGTGGATATTTAGCAGCCTTTCCCCCTGAATCATCTCAAACGGCTTCTATACCTCTAATAGATACTACATCAATGATGACAACAGAAACAACAAATATAGCAGAAACCACTACCAGTTTTGACACATATCTTATAATTATTGGTTTTCTCGCACTTATTGCTATTGGATTGAGGAATTGTAAGAATAGAGAGTAGCTTTGCAGCTTATCAAAAAGAGAAAACTTTTAGTTGGTAGATTTTATGACTAAATCATTAACAAAGTGGTTGATGCCTGGAGCTACTGATTTAATGATTTTCTTACGACTGGTGTTAACCTTGAAGTATGGGAATGATTCTGTGACTATTCCTTGGATTTGTTTGAGCCAATCCGTTGGTTGTCGGGTACTCGATAATCCATGTACGTGAATGACTCCCCCGTGCTCTTGGTTTAGGCTTGCTAGAGCAGTAGTTAACTGAATGTCATCAATGGTAAAATATCCCATTATTACCCGATCTGCCCAATTTTTTGGGGTTATTTTCCGGTTATCTCCGAATAATGCCTTATATCGGTCAAACACATGATTTTCTTGGATGTTTTTCTCAAGGAAATTGAATGCATAGGGATTGATTTCAATCCCTATTATTCTCACTGTTGGATTGTGAATTGCTATTGCTAATGATAGGTTTCCTACACAAGCAAACATGTCAATAATCTGTTCGTGGTTTTTACTAGTCCTAATCATTCGGTGCCGTTCTGCATGGTTTCCATTTGAAAATGTGAGTTTTAAAGCGTCAACCCAGAATTTACATCCCAATTCTTTATGAAGTGTAATGGTATTAATGTCTCCAGCTAGGACTTCATTGTCTGGTTTTCTTTTTGATGTTCTAGTAATTCCTGTTTTGTGAGTAATTGTTCTTAGTTCTGGAAGAAATTCAAGATATTTCTCACCTATTTCTTTCTTCCACGGTAGTAGCTCTGGTTTTAATTCTAATATCCCAACCTCACCTACCCGTTTCCATCCTCGGGGGAGTAATGGAATAAGATTTTTGGGAATAATTTCTTGGTCTTGGATAGCTTGTCGGATTTGTTGGAATGGAGTACTTTTCGTGGTCAAAATTTTCTAAAACCTAGTTCATTCGCTATCTCTCTGATACAGCGTCTACATATGTATAATCCGTATTTTCTAATAATTGCTCTATGAGTGCCACATCTTCGACATGTACGAGTTCCCTTTCCGAATTTCTTCTTGGTTTCTGACATTTTATGCAAGCTTACTCGACTCCTAGATTGAACTCGTGCTTAAAAAATGCTATACCTTCTTCTTTTGTTATTCTATGTTTTTTAGGGATTTTAGCAGAGCGGATTCTTCTGCGGTTTGTTCGATATCCTGGACGTTCTAGTACGATTGTTGTATCAAATCCATGAACGCCTATTTTCGGGTCATACTTAATATCAGGTAATTTGAGGTGGTCAGCTATTCCTAGTGAGAGGTTCCCATGGGCATCGAAATTACGTTTGGATACTTTTTCCTCAATCCCCCAAAAAGCTTTCTTCAAGAAATTCTGGGCTAATTCTCCTCTTAGAGTTGTAAAAACTGCAATTGGTTCGTGTTTTCTAATTCCAAATCCTCTTACTGACTCTTTTGCTCTCCCTTCTGCAGGAGTTTGGTCAGTAAGTCGTTCGCATAGTTCTCTGGCTCGTTCTAACTCTGGTCCCGAGGTTCCTACAGCGAAATTTACACACACTTTCAGAATTCGTGGTTTTCGCATCGGTTGTTTTTCCCATTCCTTTACATAAACCTTTTCAGAGTCTGTGAGAGTAATAGGTGGACGTTCTTCTTCTGCGACTTGTGGCGTTCTTCTTCTAAAGCTCATCTTCTGTGGCTCCATTCACTTTGGGGATTTCAATGACTGGTGTTTCACGACCAATGATGATTAGGTGTTGATCAGTTGTTTCAATTTCTCCTTCCTCTGTTTCTAGTGTGACGTTACGCATTTTTCGCCCGCTTTGTGTTTCAATCTCTTTGATTTTACCAACTAATCCGACATTATGTCCACCCATGATTAATGCTGTATTATTAGTGGCGAATGGATAGTGGTCCTCGATTGTTTTCTTGTCTAGATTGAATTGGATGCTATCTTTTACTGCTAATTCTGAAATTGGGAACTCGTGTTCGTTTTCTGGGTTCATTAAATAGTTTCTACCATCATGAAAATTGAGTTGTACAAATCCCCCTTTAACCGTTTTTTTTCCTTTGATACTGAGGATTTTTTTATGCGCTTCTTCTTCTGAAATTGGGTGTAATTTTAGTCGTCTTTTTCCTCGATAAGGAGTTAAACGGAAAAATTGTTCTGTTTGTGTAATTTCTAGAACATCCATTGGTCCTACGCCAAATTTATAATTTGTTTGAATTTTTCCATCGACTTTGATTAATTTTTTAATCAGTATTCTCTTTACCTCAGAAAGTGTTTTGGCATATCCTAGCATTTCTCTAATGACAATTCCTAAAGGAATCGAAGATTCTATTGTACTTCGAGTCGGGTAAGGCCTAATCGTAAAGATTCCGTGCTTTCTCATTATAGGATAAGTGATTGGAGCACTTAAGCGTTTTCTATGTCGTGGACTTCCTTTCCTACCCATTATTTTATTCTCCATTATTCCTCTTCTTCGAGTTCTTCTTCAAGACTGATGTCTTCTTCATCAATCTTTAATTCCATTTTTGCTTTTCGCTCAAGGATCTTCTTTCGTGTTTTGCCTACTTTTCCAAAACGACGGATAATTACTTTTGAGGTATCAATCATGTATACGATTTTTGACTTGTCCGCTTTTTCTCGGGAAATTCCATCTATTGATAGGCGTCGTTTTTTATAATTGACTGCAAGTACCTTCCCTTCTGTACCTACAAAATCTCCAGTGGTGATATAGACAACGTCCCCGCTGCGAACAGGCATATTTTTAACCTTATATTTGTCTTTTAGTTCCTTCGAGAGTCGTACGGAAATTAATTTCGATCGCTGAAAGGAATCAGCTTGGTACAGCCGTCGTCTTTGTTTTGAAGGATTACGAGTCAATGTCTTTGTTCCCATTTATTTTCTCACCTTTCTATGAAATAATTCGTGCTGCGCTAGCAATTCGTGGCCAAGCATCTGCTGCTTCTTTTGATACTGCTCCTCGAATCTCACTTCCACGTGGCTCTCCTTGTTCATTTGTTATAACAACTGCGTTATCTTCAAAATAAATCCAGCTGCCATCCGATCGTTTAAATGGCTTTTTTTGTCTAATAACTACTGCATGGACAATTTGTCTTCGCAGTTTTGGCGTTCCCTTTTTAACTGAGCAAACTATCATGTCCCCCACTCTTGCTGCTGGCTGGCGGCTGAGGCGGGTGGTATGTCCTTTTACACTAATAACTTGAATCAATCTTGCCCCCGAGTTGTCAGCCACATTAACGATTGCTCCAGTTGGTAATGCTCGTGTTATTCGTCTTGTCACAAGCCGTAATGATCTTCGCTTCTTCATGGTTTACTCTCCATTCCCTAGTCTTTCGATTACTACGAAAGACACTGTTTTTGATATTGGACGACATTCTCCAATTCGTATTCGGTCTCCTACTTTAGCGTCGATGCAGGGAGGATTATGTGCGTGCATTTGGATAGTTGAGCGCCCATATCGTTTGTATTTTCTCACTAATTCTAGATATGGTCTTTGAACAGTTACTGTTTTATCCATTCTATCAGATATCACTTCTGTTTCAATAATGCGACCACGAACAGATAATGTTCCATGAAAGGGGCAATTTTGGTCATCACATGTTCTTTTAGGTGTTGGCGCAATACCTATGTGTCGAGAATACTTTTTCTTCACCATTTTCGTTTCCTCATGCGTTTAATACGATCTTCCTGTCGTCCTTTCATTTGGTCTCCATTTATTTCATATAATTGATTATTAATTACTATTCGTAATTTTGATTGATCCTTTGGGATTGTTTTTGGTCCTTTTTCTGTCATTATTTCCCAAGTGTTTTTTGTTTCATTTCTTATCATGCCAATAAATAACTTTCCTGTGTAATTGATTTCGCAATGTCGTCCGATCAGTCGAATTTTCTGAATATTTCTTTCTATTAATAAATCATGATGATTGAATGGCATCTTCTTCTTCCTTGTTAATTGTGAGTATTCGTGCCACAGTCCGTCTTAGTTCTCGAACTCGACCTGATGATTCAACGGCTCCTGTTCGTGCTTTACCTCTTAATGTTAATAATTCAGTTTTCAACTCGGTTAACTTCTTCTCTCGTTCTTTCCGAGTCATCTTTCGAATTTCAGTTTTTCGTAATATTGCCGTTTCCATCACCTGTTTTAATCAAAATCTTCAGACTTCAATAAATTTTCATTATCTTTTGGTTTTTTATCTTTAATTTTGGTTTCAGTTTCATTTTCCTCTGTTGTTTCTTCCTCGAGTTCGGTTTTAGTTACAGGTTCTTCTTCTTCTAATTCTCTTTCTAATTCTTCTTCTTCCTCTTCTTCTTCTGGTTCAATGTCAGATAAAATTTCAGCAATAGGCTCTTCTTCTTCCTTGGGTTCCCCGAAAACCTTCGAAATGAGTATAGCATCATCAGGAAGTACTGCATCTGGTTGCATAATCTTCACATGAACTCCTATGACTCCCTGTTTTAACGTAACTTCCATAACAGTATCTTGCACATATTTCTTAGAGGGTTCTCCACATTTTGCGACAAATCCTTCTCGAAACACTTCTGATCGTGCTCTTTGAGATGTTAATTTTCCTTTAATCGTAATTTCGCATCCTCGTGCTTCTGCAGACATAATCCGCCGAACCAAGGCGTATCCTGCTCTCCGAAAGTGAAAACCTTTTTGAATTTGTGAAATTAATCGTCCAGCCATCACTCGAGAGTTCAATCGAGGATTTTCAAGATCTTTAATTTCAAGCTGAGGTGTTTCTAGTCCATAAGCATGCTCCAATGTCTCAGTAATTTTCCTAACATTTCGTCCCCGTCTACCGATTACCATCCCCAGGCGAACTGCATGGATCACCACTCGATGTCCCATTGGTGTTTTATGAATCTCTATTTTCCCTTGGCCGGCCAGTTGTAATTCATCGTTGAGATATTCACTTACCTGGACGTATTGCAAGTTTCTATTGAGTAATTCTTTTCGTGCAGCCATTCTTACTCCTCCGTAACCACTAATTCGATATGAGTTAAAGTTTGATGACTTGGTGACGATCGGCCCTGCGCTCTTGGCATGAATCCTCGAATTTTTCGTCCCCTTTGGGCAGCAATGTGTGTAATTCGGAGTCGACTGACTTCCAATCCTTTAAAGGAGGAATTTTGTTCTGCATTTTCTAGAACGCGTAATATTTCCTTTGCTGCTTTTTGTGGATAGCGACCAGCTGGCCATTTCCTCAGATCACTTCGGTGAGGAACTTTCTTACGATATCGTCTGAATGGGACGCTTTTTTCCTTTTTTATTATCTGCTCTAGATACTCTTGAGCTGTTTCCAGATATTTTCCTTTGAGTTCACGACAAATTTCACGTGCATGTTTTGGTGAGATTCGCATATTTCGTCCAGTAGCAATCGCAGTTCGGTCTACATCTAACCCAAAGACTGAGATCTTGTAATTTGGCAATTCAAATTCAACCATTTCAAATACTATGTTATAATTCTGAAATCTCTTTTATTTTTTAATTTTTTAGCATTTACACGTAGTATTGGCTTATTTCAAACATGTGAGGTTACGATTTTTTCGTTATAAAAATCATCTCCTTCTTCCGATTCTCATACACTGTCCCTTTCCCCCAGTACATCTTCTTCATTCTTCAATTTTCTTGCCTTTCTATCTGTTTTAACGGTAATTACAGATCAAACATTTTCTTTTTCATTCTTTTAGCTTTTATCCTTCCTGTTCTATTGTCTCTGATCTTCTTCTGATATTTTACACCTTTTTTCTCATCATTTAACCACTCATCAAGCAACCTTCATTTTTTTAACCCAATGGAAGTTTCCCCTTATATAAGACTTAAGGTGATAATATTTGTCTTCTCGTCGTGGTTTTCAGTATCGTGGATTTACCCTTGATGAACTTCATCAAAAATCTATGGATGAGTTTATTTCCCTTCTTCCTGCCCGTCAACGTCGTTCATTAACCCGTGGGATGAGTACTCAACATATTAAGCTCATGGAACGTATTCTTTCTTCCAAAGAATCCAAACGTCCTGTACGTACTCATTGTCGGGATTTCATCATTCTTCCCGAACTTATTGGTGCTGTAGTTCAGGTGTATAATGGTAGGGAATTTCTTCGCGTTAATTTAGAGCCAGAAATGCTTGGACATTATTTGGGTGAATTTGCACCAACTTGTAAACAAGTGAAACACTCTGCTCCTGGTATTGGTGCAACAAGAGGGTCTCAATTCGTACCCTTAAAGTAATTTCATTTTACAATTCCAACTGTTTCAGCTGCTTAAGTAGATCATAAGCAGCCTTCATTTGTGCATCTTTTTTACTTTTACCAACTCCTTTTCCCACTAAAACGTGATTTTTGTAGATCCCCTTGCATGAATACCAATAGCGAGGATTATGATCGTCCCCCTGTTTTTTATGTAAATGATAACTGGGTTCAGGCAATCCATGTTGTTGAAAGAACTCTTGCAACTGATTTTTAGGATTCGCTTCATTGTGTCCTGGTAGACTTATAGAGTTGTTTAATCTTAAGACTCTTTGTAATTCGTCATTGAAAAGATGTAATAAGAGATTTCGACATGCCTCTAACCCATTAGAGATATAGATTGCTCCAAATATTGCTTCAACGGTGTCTGCAAGATCTTTTTCCTGAATTTGATATGCTGGAGCACATCGTAAGACTGTAGCGATCTGTAAATCATTACCAATTGTAGCTAATGTAGTATTTTGTACTAAATCAGCTCTTTTTTTCGTTAGAATGCCCTCATTTTGTAAATCGTTGTTATAAAGCCATTCGATGACAAGGAGATCAATTACTGAATCTCCTAATGTTTCAAGACGTTGATTATCAGAAGCATCAGGATCCACTGATTTAAACGATGGATGAGTAAGAGCTTCAACAAGTAAGGGAAGTGGTAATTGTAGATTCCAATGGAGATTGAATTCTTGAAAAACAATGTTTTTTTGATCCAATGGCATAGGAAGAGCACTCTCTCTAGATTCTTTTTTTGTTTTTATTTTAAAAAGTTCACAAACAAGTGAATTGATAAATTTTAGGATTTTTCCTAAAAGTCCAAGTTGATTGAGGACACTCTGTTGAGGAATCCATTTTTTATATCCCATTAAGAATGATTTAAAGGAGGCAAAAAAAAATACAATCTTAATCTTTATTAGTTCGAGATTCTTTTCAGATCATGAAGGAAAGGTTTATGACACCAAAAACGTTGAAGGAGTATGGATTAGAGTTTATTAATGAAATAGCTAAAGATCGCGAAAGAGCTCAACAGGAGATTGGTGTAGTTATTTCAGGGGCTAGAAGTTCACTTGTTAGTCAAGGTGTTCAACATTTTACCTACAAAGATATTGAAGAATTTGTTAAAAACATCAGGAAAGAGACCTCTCGCATTGTTGATGGTGAATTGACACGGATTACACTCAAATCACTTGGTCGGATTCGGCAAGTCATTCAGAGTGATGCTACATTTCTTCAGGAAGTAACCTCATCCGTTGACGAAGAGCAGGTTAAACAGTTAGAGACAGAGCTTAATAAGCTGAGAGATCAGATAAAAGAAAAAAATGTACAACTTTCTCAGATGGAACACGAACGAGAGGAGAATCGTCTCATCTTCGAGGAAAACCAAGATAAAGTGAATAAACAGGAGATAGAGATAAGGCGTTTTCAACTTCAGGTACAGAATCTACAGGAACAGGAGGAGCTGAACCAAAAACGGATCAATGATATCAGTTCTGAGCTTGCAGCAAAAGTAGCTGTGATCGAAAATTTAAAAGAAAATGAAAAGATCCATGAAAAAGACATTAATGATGCTTTGGCATCTGTCGCGCAAACCTACCAGATACAAGAGGACTATTTCAATAGAATGTTAGAAGAAAGTATTCAGCAACGAATAAAGCAAGTCCGTCAGGATTATGATTTAGAAATAGAGGAGATGCAAAACCGATTAAAAAATGAAATCCAACGTCATGAAAATGAATTCAAGCAGCACAAAGTCACAGTGTCTCGTCTTGAAGAAGCACTTGCCATGGCGGAGGAAGAACAACAAAACCTTCAGAATAAATTAACTGAAGTGATTAATGAACGTTCTCAACGTAATATGGTCTTGGAATTTACTCAGCGATTACTCTCTACTCATCCCCTATACGCTTCGATACTAATATTACTGAACCTTGGTGGTTCTCTGGATCTTCCAACGCTAGCAATGTCTGTTGGTGCACATCCAATTAAGCTCAAACAAATGTTAGAAGAGTTGGTCTCTCGGAATTTAATTTCTATTTCCTCTGATGACCCTCCAATAGTCGAAGCAATTATGGGATTTTCTTCCTAGTTATTAAAGCTATTATTCTAATCTTCGTCAATAAAACATGATGGAACTCATTTCTAAAACCCCACTATGGAAGGGGTTACAAAGCTTAGCTTCAATATCATGTTATCAATCAGGATTTTTCTTCCATGAGAAAGTTTTCACGATGAGCGTTGATCTATGAGTGATTATAACAAACCATTACCTGTAATTTCTGATGCAAAAGTAAGGGCCGGCACGGGGAATCGAACCCCGACATGGAGGGCCACAACCTCCGAGACTACCATTGTACTATAAGCAGAATACTGCCTAAAATTATCCTACGCCGGCCAGGGTAAATAAAGGTTTCCAAGGGCCTTATCATTAAAATATTTAAGAATAACGCCGATTTTCATTGAAAAAGAAAGGAAATAAATTTCTTATGATTGGGAAGAGAAAAATTGAATGATTTAATGAAGAGTCCACCATTTATGTGATTAGGACATTCATTCGACCTTGGGTGGATATAATGTATGATCAAAGAATTAAAAAATGTCAGCTCGGATTAATTCACGTTATTTCTGGTAATGGTAAAGGAAAGACGACATCTGCTTTAGGATTGGCACTTCGGGCTGCTGGACATGGATTTCGTTCATTAATTATTCAATTTATGAAAAAAGGGTGGGATTATGGCGAGTTAAAAGTTATTAAGAATATTCCAGAAATTACTGTCCTTCAATATGGGACTCCTGAGTTTATTGATAAAGAAAATCCTAAGAAAATTGATTTAGATGAGGCTAAAGCTGCTTTAGATCGTGCTCGTATTGCTATCACTGACGAAAACTGGGATATCTTAATTCTAGACGAGATAAATGTTGCATTAGACTTCAAACTAATATCAGAAAATGAAGTAATTGATATCATCAAGCAAAAACCTAAAAATCTTGAGCTGGTTTTAACAGGCAGAGACGCATCTAACGAGATAATTGAGCTTGCAGATTATTATACAGAAATCTGTGAACGCAAACATCCGTATCAAAGGAAGATATTAGCCCGAAAAGGTGTTGAATATTGACTTCAAATATAACTAATAGTGGAGAAATTCCGATGGATGAAAAAACCAATGAGTTGGTTAATATCAAACAAAAGCGTAAAGAATGGGAAGAAGTCTATAACAAAGCTATAAGAAAGAAACCAGAACGGTTACTGAAGTTCATGACAACCTCCAGTGAATCTATCAATAGGATATATGATCCTACGGATCTACCTGTTAAGTGGGACTATCAAAAAGCCTTAGGATATCCAGGTATGTTTCCATTCACACGAGGGGTTCAACCGACCATGTATCGTGGCCGATTATGGACAATGCGTCAGTTTGCTGGATTCGGAGGAGCTGAGGAAACAAATCGTAGATTTAAGTTTCTTTTAGAACACGGAATGACAGGCTTGAGTGTTGCTTTTCATCTTCCTACCATTTATGGTCGCGAATCAGACCATCCTATGTCCCTTGGAGAGGTTGGAAAACTAGGTGTAGCCATTGACACATTAAAAGACATGGAGATTTTGTTTGATGGAATTCCCCTTAATAAAGTGACTACATCTATGACAATCAATGCACCTGCAGCAATCTTACTTGCCATGTACATTGCGGTAGCAGAGAAGCAGGGAGTAAGTTCACATCAAATTGGTGGAACCATCCAAAATGACATACTAAAGGAGTTTATTGCCCAAAAATCTTATATATTCCCGCCAAAACCATCAATGAGAATCATCGTGGATATTATCAAGTACTGCTCTGAACATGTTCCTCGCTGGAATACTATATCAATTTCTGGATATCATATCCGTGAAGCAGGATCAACAGCGATTCAAGAACTCGCTTTCACTTTAGCTGATGGATTAGAATATGTCAAATGGGCTGTTGAAGCAGGTATGGATATTGATAACTTTGCTCCTCGATTATCATTCTTTTTTAATTCACATAATGATCTATTTGAGGAAATAGCAAAATATCGTGCTGCACGGCGAATTTGGGCTCGACATATTGTGAAATATCAACCTAAAAATTCTCGATCTATGTGGTTACGATTTCATACTCAAACTGCTGGATGTTCTTTGACTGCTCAACAACCATATAATAACGTAGTACGTACAACTATTCAAGCTTTGGCTGCAGTTTTAGGTGGAACTCAATCTTTACACACAAATTCGCTAGATGAGGCGTTAGCCTTGCCAAGTGAGGAAGCGGTTGAGATAGCATTACGAACGCAACAGATTCTTGCTTATGAAAGTGGAGTTACAAACACCATTGATCCGTTAGCTGGGAGTTATTTCATTGAAGCATTGACAAATGAAATGGAAAAACAAACTGAGATATATTTTGACAAGATTGAGAAATTAGGAGGGGTCATTCCAGCCATTGAAAAGGGATTTTTCCAGCAAGAAATATCCAATGCTGCCTATCAATATCAGAAAGAAATTGAAGAAAACCAACGAGTGATTGTTGGAGTCAATGAATATAGTTCTGATGAAGAAATCAAGGTTCCTCTTCTTCAAATTGGGGAAGAAGTAGCTCGACGGCAGATAGCTCGGTTACATCAAACAAAAAAAGAACGTGATGATGAAGCGGTAAATGAGGCCTTAACTGAAGTACGTGAGGCTGCAAAAGGCACCAAAAATCTAATGCCTCCTATTTTAAAGGCTGTAAAAGCCTATGCATCTATTGGCGAGATCTGTGACGTTTTACGAGATGTATTTGGGGAATGGAAAGGAGACCAATTAATCTAAATTATTTGGTGAAAGAGATGACACGAAAAATACGAGTATTACTTGCAAAACCTGGATTAGATGGTCATGATAGGGGAGTAAAAGTTGTAGCACGAGCATTAAGAGATGCGGGAATGGAGGTGATATATACTGGCCTGCATAAGAGTCCAGAAGAAATAGTTGAAGCTGCATTGCAAGAAGATGTTGATGTTGTCGGATTATCAAGCCTAAGTGGGTCACATATGGCGTTATTTCCACGAATTATAGAATTACTTAAACAGAATGATATGATAGACGATACTCTTGTGATCGTTGGGGGAATCATTCCAGATATTGATGTTCCGCAGCTGAATGAAATTGGGATTCATGGAATCTTTGGCCCTGGTACGGATACCAAAGACATAGTAAATTTTATCAGGACTCATCAAAAGAGAGTAATATAAGAGTAATCGTTGTAAAACTCTCTGAAAATTCGAGGTTGAAAATATGACGACGTATTTGTGTCAGAAATGCCATCAGGAGATTGATCCTGCCGAATTAGAGACTTTACCTGGGATTAGATGTATTATTTGTGGTCATAGAATTTTATTGAAAAAACGGCCGCCTATCATAAAACGGTTGAAAACTGATTGAACTAAGATAAAAAATGATTTCTCTATTTCTTGATGAAAGCAGATAAACCTAATGGAGAGTTTAAGAGTCTCTGTTTTTCGATAGATTTATATTCTTTTTAGAATGAAGATAGAGCAGCTGATAAAATATTCAGCTAACTGAAAATTTGAGGTTAATATTTCAAAATGGGTAGTAATTGCAAGACCTGCGGTCTGCCAGTAGAGTTATGCGCTTGTTCTGATATAGCCAAAGAAGAACAAACTTCAATTCGGGTTTTTATAGAGAAACGTAAATGGGGACGTGAAGTAACTGTTATTGCTGGATTATCAAAGGATATCGATCTTAGGGGACTATCCAAACGGCTGAAAAAGAGTTTAGCCACGGGTGGGACCACAAAAGATGGCCGAATTGAGCTACAGGGAAATTTTCTCCGTCTTATCGCCCCTATCCTTATCGATGAAGGCTTTCCTGAAACCTCTATTGAGCTACGTGATTGATTCTCTCAATCAAACCGACAGAATCAAACTATTCCCAAATATGGAGGTGCCAATAGTCTCCGAGGATAGATACCGTCCCACTTTCTCTACAACAGAATTATGGTGGTGAGAATTCTAATTGTCCGATCTATCTGACTTCTTGACGAAGAAGAGTAATAAAAACTCCTCCCTGTCATCAAAACCTGAAAAAATCCAACCTAGAATTATTGATCGAAAAACCCCTCCTTTTTCATTAGATCAATTAACTAAAGAAGAGATTATTGAATTACTAGAACCGGTAATGAGAGATATTCCAGGTTTTGCGGCAAATTTGGCTTGGACTCGTCAGAAGATTTTGCCAAAAAATCCTACAATTCCTCCTGAAGAGCTTGCTCAACAATTAGCCATTCCATTGCTTGAAGCTTATATGATTTTAGAGCAATTGCAACTAAAAAAGGATTAATTGTCATCAGTTTGAAGCATAAGTCCTGCAATCTCTTGATACGAATTAAGCTTGTTTAGAGCTTCATTACAACTTTTAGATAGCGGAATATTTTGTAATTCATCCGCCTCTTGTTTAGCCTCCTCAAGTTTTTGTTGGGCCTCCTCAAAATGTTCGATCGCTTCTGGAATCATTTCATCATATTCTGTAACAGCTTGACAAAATAACTGCATTGCTTGAAAATACTTAATCTGAGGTTCAAAATTCTTTCTCAGGCCTTCACTTGGTATTTTTTGGATAACCCTTTGCAATGTTTGGCTTGCATAGGAAAATTGAATAGCAGCCTGCTCGTTGTTGTCTTGTATCATGTAGCTTTTTGCTGTTGCCTCATAATATGAAGAAAATTGGATTTGTTCTTGGAGTTCGTACTCGACATTTTGTTGGATTTGATTCAATGTATGAAATAATTGAGCTGATTTCTGATAGCTAGATTTAGCTTTGTGGAATTGTTCAGCCTCAGATCTTTCAAGCCCTCGATTAAATAGCGCCTCTGCTTGGTTTTCTAATTTATTCAAATTAAATGAGAGTATAGTCTCATGTGTTTCCGTTAGCATTTTTCTAACGTTTGAATGTCCAAGAAACAGAGCTTTCTTTAAATTTTTGAGAGCTTGGTAAAGATCATTGTTATTTTTGGAATTCTTGCCACGTAATAAATAAAGATAACCAGTCGTTTGAAAAATGTTGCTTAAAGAATCAAAGTAATGGTCATAATCATTCTTTGCTTGTTCTAAAACTAATTCATTATTGTAACGATTTATTGTTTCTACGTACAAAACATCAGCTTGAACAATATCATCATTGGCTTCTGCAATCCGTGCTCGGGCTTCTTGCATTCGAGCATCAATACGTAACACAAGTCGATCAATATCATATTGTCGTTGAGAATATAAATCAGGAAATTGAGTTTGAGTTTCTAAAATTGCAGTTTGTAATTTTTGATAGGAATTAAATGCCTTTTGTGTTCGATTGCTGTAAAACATAAATTCTGAATTGTAGAATAAACGGAGATGTTGAAGAATGCGAATATAAAAATCTTTTTCAGGAAACTCCATTGAAACGATTACTTCACCTAGGTTATCACATTTATTGACTGTTTCCACAGTTTGATCAGCTGAAAGGCAATACTTTTGCGTTAGAATCTGATTGATTTTAACTACAATGTTCTCATTGGACATGTGATACCTCTCTCAAGAGAGTTTAGAGTTCTTCATCAAATACTTTTTCTTTTCGATGGCCTCTAGATCTGTATAAAATTAGTTCGAAACATCGTTTATTTATTTGTTTGCGTAATCCACTCAAATAACCATGAAATAGAGATTAGGTTGAAAATGGGTGAATAATGTGGCTGATTGGACGTCTGAGGAAGGAATCACAGATGAAGAGAAGATTTACTACTACCGTAAAGCTGGACAGATTGGTTATGAAGTTTTAAACGAAGTAAAAGGGATAATCAAACCTGGTGTGCCAGTTATTCAGATTTGTGAAACAGCTGAGAAGTTAATTTTAGAAAAAAAAGCGGATGGATTTGGTTTTCCGACTAACGTGTCCATCAACAATATTGCAGCTCATTATTCCAGTCCTTATGGGGATGAAAGTATAATTCCTGACGAGGGAAGCGTCAAACTAGATATTGGGATTCATTGTAATGGTTATATTGCTGATACTGCTGTGACCACTATTCTCTCTCCTGAGCTCAAGAATCTGAAGATTGCTGCAGAAGAAGGATTTAAAGCAGCAATGGAAATTATACAAGCTGGCACGTTACCTTCATTAATAGGAAAACGTATTGAGGAGACAATCACAAGTTATGAATATCGTCCGATAAGGGAATTAACTGGTCATAAGCTTGGGAGATATGAATTACACGGAGATAAACGATTACCGAATATTAGCTCTCCATATGATCCTGTAGAAGGAGCTTTGGAGGTTGGGGAAGCTTATGCATTAGAAACATTTGCTTCTTCAGGAACAGGTAGCATTCATGAGATGACTGGAACTAAATATATCTATATGCTTCTTCCACGAAGAATTCCTTTACGTAATCCTGTTTCAAGAAAAATATATTCAACTGTCTATAAAAAGTATAAAACACTACCTTTTGCTGAACGCTGGTTGTCATCATATGATCAATTCAATCTTGCACGTGTTCGTTTCGCTATTCGTGAGCTGATGAATGGAGGAGGGATTGTTGCTTATCCCCCTTTAGCAGACGAGAAAGGGAGTTTTGTTGCACAGTACGAACATACATTCATCATTACTGAGGATAGCGGAGTTATTGTTACAACACAACCTCCTTTTGATTTTGAAGTCCCTGATAGCCTCCAAGAGAAACTAGAAGCAGGTACTGAAAAAGAGGGGTAAAGTCAGATATAAAAAAGGAATTTTTTTAACACTGGTCTGATTTTAACTAGGTTTTTGGTTCAAGATTAAAAAGTAAATGTTTTATCTAATTCTTAAGAACAAATTTCTTGAGTCACTATCATGTTACATTTGGGGATAAAACCGCTTTTAATATCCAACATAATCCATGATTTATTTACCTATACTTGAATTATTGATTGTGATTGAATTGAACTCTTCATCCGATTTCAAGAAAATACTTTTCTCTCTTCGGGAGAAAGAACTCATTGATGAGAATTATTTCGTCCAGGCTCTTGATGGGTTAAAAAGCTCTTCTAAAATGGATCAAAATCACTTAACACCATTATTAGACATGTATGGAATAAAGCTTATTGATAATAAGTTACAAATTCTTACTCAATCGATTTTAATTACTGAAACGAAGATGAAAGATACAATTCAAGCATGGGAAACAAAAAAACTTTCCAAGGAAGAAACTAAAGTTCTTCTCACAGATTTAGTTTTACAAAAAAATAAGCTCAACCAAAATCAAGAGATTCTTCGTCTTAGCATTCAAGCCAAAGTTACACGATTAAAGTCACTAAAAAAGGCTACTAGTTTTGATTTAGAACAATATATTTCTCTCCTCCATCAAACTGCTGATACTCAAGAGGTAATAGATCTTATTATAGACTTCAAGACTATTTGGGCTAAATACTCAAAGGAAGATTTTGGTGATGAGGTGGCAAAAGAAAGGCCCCAAAGATTAGACGAGTTCGAACTTGAGATATTGAGATCATTGATGGTTCCAATACCCAAGAATGAGAGGATTATTTTCGATCTAGAGGAAATTATTCAACCTATGGATCAAAATAATTTTTTTCAATCATCCTTATCCGATTATAAGAAAACCGATGCGGTTGGATCGAATAACGGTTATAATGAGGTTCAGGAACCTGTTCAAGAGAAATTAATGCGATCTCCTTGGGATTTAGTCGGATCTATTGCTTATTCTCCTGGTAAGATGCCTATAGGCTTTTTTCGTCCACCAATTGTAGTAGATGAGACGATTTTTTTGCCTATTGTTAGAGAGAAATCATTGACCGTGTCTACGATAAAGGAGACTTACCAAGACATTTTAAAACAAGTTGGCTTAGACTTAAAAATAATTACGACTGAAGAGATTAGGACAAAAATAGCTGGAGCATTAAAAGTTCCAGACGGATTCGCCTTACAACCATCATTTTTTAATCAATGGATATGTGATCTTGGTCTTGAAATAATCCCAGCTAAACCCCAGTTAAAGAATATTCGGTTTGTTGATATAGAATCAGTTGATACTTCTTCTCCAGGAGCTCCAACTGTTAAAGAAGAAGAATTAAGAAAAGTTCAAATTTCTGCGTGGATTCCTGCCAGTGGTGAGAATATTTCAGAACCTCAACACATAGGCCAGAGAGTTATAGGGATGGCAGGGTCGGATTTTGGATTAATTGTTGGGATTATGTATGAAACTCCTTTTGGTCAATCTTTGGTTATTGAACGAACAGTCCCTCCTTCTTATTTGTTAGATGTATATCTAGAAGGATTAGGAAAGGAAAACTTAGCTGAATTACGATTTAGTTTTGCCAAAAAGCTGAAAATAGGAGAGGGAGATGCCTTTTTTGCTCCAAGTTTGTGGACAATAAATAACCTAGAACGACTCTTAATTTCTCCTCACGAAATTGCAACCTCCTATTATACAGTTCTTCCTGCTGCCGCATTCACGTTTTCAGAAAAAATCAAGGCTAAAATCGGGGTTTATTTTCATTCGGTTCCAGAAACCTTTCGTTATCTAATTGGCAAGCCACTAGTAATTACAGAAGAGGAAACTGGTTTAATTTATGGTTTTTCAGTTAATCAAGGGGAAATGAACATCCTTTGGTCTCCAAAAGATCCCGTTAATATCATAAAAGAACTAGGAAGGAAATCTTCCAGACAATATGTTCATCGGCTACAGAGGCGGATTTCTCTTGCGTTGGGTATTCCTTATGAAGAAAGTCTCTGGCCAAGTAATCTTGCACGATATTTCATGAATTTCATATGGATGGAAGAACAACTCTCGTTGGAAAAGGCACTTTCAACTATTGAAGAGCGATTCTCTTTACAAAGAATATCATTTTCCAAAATTACCCAAATAAAGAAAGATGGTCTGAAATGCTAAAGAATTCATGGCTAAAATCTGATAACGAAGATACACTAGTAATTGTTAATGTGAAAACTCTTCAAAAAGAAGATCAGTTCATTATCAATCATGAGCATTTAATAGTAACGGTTAAGGCTCCTCCCACCAAGGGAAAAGCGAATGTAAGACTACTAAAAATGTTTCGAAAGAAATTTCACACCAGAGTGGTATTAGAGTCAGGCCAAACTAGCTCGATAAAGGTCTTTCGACTAATTAGCTTATCACCACAACAAATAATGGAAATTTTACGTAAAGAAGTGAGAGAATAAATTTCACAACAAACTCGAATGAATTTTTCGCTATAACATCAAAAACTTGTCTAAATGAAAAAAATGAAAAAAAGATTAGAGAGGTAACTAATCCTAAAATTTAATTTCTCCCATCATCTTTCTACGAGCTATAAGCTCCTCGACAACCTCTGGGTTAGATAGTGTCATCACATCACCGATATTTTCCTGTATAGCAACTGCTTTAAGAATTCGACGCATAATCTTGCCAGAGCGTGTCTTAGGAACAGCATCTGAAAACATAACGATCTCTGGATAGACCGCAGGACCTGCTACTGATCGAACATGAGTTTGAATTTCCTTCTTCAATTCTTCGCTCGGTTCAACATCCTCCATCAATGTGATGTATGCAAAAATAGTTGACCCTTTAATTGGATGAGGATAGGGTATGACTGCGCTCTCTGCTACTTTGGGGTGGGAATTTATAGCGGCCTCGACCTCCGCAGAGCCTAAACGATGTCCAGAGATCTTGATAACGTCGTCAGATCGGCCTAAGATAAAGTAATAGCCATCATCGTCAATCATTGCATAATCACCTGTAAAGTAATGACCAGGGAATTGAGTAAGATATGTGTTAACAAAACGCTCATGGTCTCCCCAAACGGTTCTCATTAAGCCTGGCCAACTTTTATTGTAGGCGAAATAGGCTTGAACATTAGATTTAGTGATTTTTTGACCATCTTCATCTAATAAAACAGGGCTAACTCCAAAAAATGGAAAAGTACAGCTTCCAGGTTTCATTGGTGTTATTGCGCCAAAATTTGTCATCATGTATGAACCAGTTTCTGTTTGCCAGTAAGTGTCTACAATGGGTCTACCAACAGGTTTATCCCCACTACTACCTTTTCCAACAACCTGCCAATACCATTTCCATTCAGGCCAGTTACAGACTTCTCCAACAGTACCTAACATCTTTATCTTAGAGAGATCCCATTTTGTCACATGTTTATCACCAAATTTCATTAAAGCACGAATTGCAGTTGGTGCTGTGTAAAAATGTGTGATTCCAAACTTTTCACAGATTTCCCAGAATCTGCCAGGATGCGGCCATGTTGGTACCCCTTCATACATAACACTAATAGCTCCAACCGTTAAAGGCACATAAATGATTTGAGTGTGGCCTGTTATCCAACCAATGTCTGCAGTGCAGTACCATACATCTCGTTCTGCTGGTGTTACCCCTTTCAGATCAAGTAAGCATGAATAATCCCATGGATAAAGGTTGCTAGCGACTCCATAAACTAGATATCCAGCTGTAGTGTGTACGACACCTTTGGGCTTACCTGTAGTTCCACTTGTATATAGAATAAAAAGAGGATCTTCAGCATCCATTACTTCACTTTCACATTCAGTTGATTGTACTTCCATTAATGCTAAGAAATCAACATCCTTCTGGTATTCATAGACATTACCACCAGTAAGTTTGATGACAGCGACTTTTTCAATTGAATCACATGTTTCGATCACTCCCCTGAGGTTGTCCTTCATTGGTCTATTTTTCCCAGCTCTGCGAACTTCATCAGCTACAACTAGAATTTTACATTCAGAATCATCAATTCGATCTTTAACCGACTCGGCGGAGAAACCACCAAATACAATTGAGTGGATAGCACCAATACGAGCACACGCTAACATTATGATTGCGAGAGAATCGATCATCGGTAACCAAATGCAGACACGGTCGCCTTTTTTAATTCCTAAAGATTTTAGGGCATTAGCAGCCTTGTTAACTTCATCCATAAGCGATTTGTAACTATACTTTTTGACTGTATCGTCTTCTCCCATCCAAATTAAAGCAGTTTCATCACCGTATCCTTTTTTTACCCATCGATCGAGGCAATTATAGGTTACATTAAGCCGACCACCTACAAACCATTTCCCTACGAAATCATCCTTATTTCCTGTTGGGGGATTCCAAACTTTTTCGTATGGACCAATCCACTCGATCTTTTTCGCTTCTTCAGCCCAAAATTCTTCCATATTATCAATGGAGTATTTCCATTTTTTATAATATTCATCCATATTTAAAATTCTGGCGTTTTTTGCTAGTTCAGGCTGAGGATAATATTTTTTTGCTTTTTCTTTCTCTGTTTCTGTTAGCTTTGACATAGTATCCCCTAAAAAATTATTCATTTCATCATTGCGTAACTTTAGACAACATTACAGAGGAAATTGGGCCTCCATAATCTGATTCAGAGTTGATCAAGAATTTTTTAATAAGTTTCTTTCGTTTAAAAGTAACTAATTTTTAATCTATAGCAAGCAATTTCTTCTTTCTACTGAAAATTTTCGAACTAAAGTAATTAGATGTAACCAATTTAATTTTATAAAAAAAATAGGGGTAAAACGTCGTTATATCTGACGCTTTAATTGTTCAAATTCTTGCTTTGTTTCGTGCTAGTAACTCTGTAATAATTGCTAGGCCTAGAGCTAGAAAGGCAAGTAAACCAAGAAGTGGAAAGGCCTCCCCATAGTCCATGATCCCAGCTAGAAAGGGGCCAAGAACTCCAGCTACCCCATATGCTGTAAAGACTAACCCATAGTTACTACCAATATTCTTTGTTCCAAAGTAGTCTGCTGTGGCTGAGGGGAAAAGAGCAAAGTTACCACCAAAACAGAATCCAATAATAGAAGCGCCTATTGTTAGTGTTAAGATATCTGCATTAGTTGGTTGAAGTCCAAAGAAAAACATTGCCAACCCAAGAGTTGCAAACATTATAATCATAGTAGCAGTTCGGCCAACCCGATCTGAGATAGCACCCCATACTATACGTCCTGCAGCGTTAAAAATTGCTAAGATACCAGCAATGGTTGCTGCCATTACTGCATCAATTTCTGGATTTTTGATTTGAACAAAAGATTTGACATTTCCAATAGTCATTAGTCCAGCTGCAGCAGCTAGCACAAACATCCCCCAAAGTAGCCAAAATTCAGGTGTTTGAATCATTTCCCTTGGTTGAACATCTAATCCCATTTGAGGAGTTGGACTTGGAGATATCTTTTTCAAGTGTATGGGGGGAGTCCAATCCGATGGAGGGTTGCGTAGAAGCTGAGCTGATCCCACAACAAGAATGAGATACAGGAATCCAAGAAGTAGAAAAGCTGTTCCCACCGTACCATCCTCTGGTATGAGAGCTGTTTCCACTTGAGTGAATATGAGTGCTCCTGCTCCAAATCCAGCCACAGCTATTCCAGTAATTAGACCTTTAAGATCAGGAAACCATTTAACTAATGCTGCAATGGGACAGACATAAGCAAATCCAATGCCTGCTCCACTAATTACTCCGTAAGATAAAACAAGCCATAAGAAACCGAGTAATTCATTACCTGTGGCTATAAAATCGACCAGCCCAGCTAGGATATATCCAATACCTAGAAGAACTCCACCCACAGTGGCGACTTTGGTTGGGCCAACCCTGTCCTGCCATTTTCCCGCAAAAATCATGAAAAAAGCAAAGGAGGCTAACCCAACTGAAAAAGGTAGTTGGGTGAGTAGTTTATCCCATTGATAAGGGGTATTTTCAAACAGTGCAGTCTGAAAGATCGTCCACGCATAAATGGAACCTAGGCACAGTTGTGCAACTACTGCTCCTAACATCACAAAATATCTATTAAAAACTTTAGTTTCACTCAAACTGATTCCGCCATTCATTATTCATATCAATTCAAATCAGAAAGTATGTTCTCCGATGAAAGAGACCCGCTGGAAGAAAAAGATAAAAGCTATAAAAGTATAAAGTTAAGAAATCTCAAAAAATGGTGATAAGATAGTCATAACTCGAGAATCCAACAAATAATTCAATTTGATTAAACTAATCCTAATTTCTGAAAATCAGATATCAACTTTCTCCGTTCTTCCCATGCGTCTCTAATGGCAGAAAGGTCATCCAAAATTTCATTTGTCAGACGACTGCTGTCCGAGAGCATACCAGATTCAATAGCATCATCAAAACGGCTGATTTTATCATCTAAACGCCCAATAATGTCGAGAATGGTTTTTTCTAATGTATATAGATAACTTAAATCAAATTCTTTGATTACATTTGAGTCAAAGAAGGTGCTTATTCCATATTCCGTCATTTGGATCAAATATCGGATATCTGAAAAGCTTGAGATCAAACGATCTAGATCAGACCAAGTTGTAATCATTTGACTCATTAAAGCTGCTTCTTGGATCTTTTTAATATCATCAGAATAGCTTGAGAGCTGTGATTCTAAATACGTTCGTATTGCTGTCTCAGTTGATTGACGATCCACCTGTTTTTCATAGCTCCGATAGCTGGGAACCACTTTAGATATTCTTTTTCTAGCTTCACTGCTTTCAGGATCTAATTTTACCATTCAAAATTCCTCAAGTGAGCGGATTAGGAGATCTCTTCTTCATCATCTGAAGGTGGTTCTTCCACTTCTTCTTCACTAGTTTCGCTTGGAGTTATTGTTGGTTTTGAATCTCTATCAAAATCTACTAAAGTATCAATTTGTTGAACTACTCGTTCTAGAATCCTACCAGTTCGTCCACCTGAAAAGTAATGCAATAATGCACCAACTAGAATGAAAAGTAAGACTACATTGAGAATGGCTATTGTTTGAAATTCAGGCTGAGTTAGTTCCAGACTCTGAAGAAGGGCTGGAAAAGAAGTTCCCATGAGGGGGGTAAGAAGAAATTCAGGCGCTAAGATCACATATGCGAGAACTGTGACCGTAATGATGCGAAAAGCCATAGCTGGAACGAAATGTTTAATTAAAGCAGAAATATCGGGTTGAGCAGTTTTAGCAGCTAATTTCAAATCCGTTTCAGGATCACTCTGATTCAAACTTGCAAGGTAAGACTGCAACCGCATCGTAGATTTGGCATCACGCATCACTTCTCCCTTTTTGAACACACGTCTTTCTACCAGTTCCCGTAAATAACTAGCTGCAAGTAAATCAAATTTTTTTGATTGAACACTTTGGATAGACTGTTCCTTTCCTTTTTCCTCCTCAGATAAAGGAACAAAAGTACGTATTCGTTTAAGATGCTCCTGAATTCGTTTTTCACGTTCTGTCATAGGTTCAATTATGTTTAAAGTATATGATGTTTGGAAAGCAATCTCTAAAAGGAGATATAATAGAAATCCAAGAGTGAAAATGGGACTGAACAACATTGTGAATATATTTGAGGAGTCTATTTTTGTAGTGACAATGATTTTTTCAGTAAAGATTGCAATGATAATGATAAGTTGAAATCCTAGAAATGAATAAATTGCGAGTTTGGTGTCTCCCTCTCGAAGAAAGCCAATTCCTGAAAGAATAGCAACTGGAAGAAGGATTAGGATTGTAGTTGCTCCAAAGAAGTTCCCAAAATCCTCTAGAAAAGTATCAAGAGTAATCGCACTACTGTGAGGAAAAAAGCCATTTTCAGGATTAACTATAGCCGTGAGAGTGGTCATCATGTCTCCAGAATCTACTCTCTCAAAAAACTGATCACCAATAAGAAAGATATCCTGTTTACTTGATGCTATTATTGAAACTACTTGAAAGGCTACAGATGCAAACCCTTGAATTAACACCTCAACAATTATCATTATATACTCTAAGATATTGAAGACCTGTGTAAAATCAAACATAGAGGGATCAATACTTGTAGCTAATATTGGATTGTCTATAGGGATAGGTATACCGATAACCAAGAGACATGAGAACACAAATACGATAATATATAGAATTCGAAAGAAATGAGCTGTTGTTTGTCCTGCGGGCATTTATTACACAGTTCCTTTACCTACTTGCTTACCTTCCATATATGTCTTAATTACGTTAGGGAGCATGTCATCAGGCCCAACATTAATGATTTCTACTCCTAATCCCCGTAATCTGTCCTCTACTTGTTTCCTATATCCAAGATATTCTTCAAATATAGCTTCCGCTATTGCTCTTTCTGTTGCTGTCAGATCACTAAGTTTTGTCTCAAATAACGGGCCAAATGGTGATATTACAGTAATATTATTCTTTGTTGCCCGTGCTCGCTTTGCAGCTTCTGTGAAGATTTCTGAATCAGAAGATTCAAGATCTGTTAAGAAAATATAAAATGAGGCTCTTGGTACCCTTTGCATCACAAAATCCACAGCAGCTAAGGGATCAGAACGGCCTTGTGGTTCTACCAATGCTAGAATCTCTAATAATTGGAAAAACTTTGCTTTTCCTCCTCCAGGAGGAAGGAATGATGTCGGGCGGTCGGCAAACGTAACCAACCCGAAAAGATCCTGGCGTTCTTCAGCCATCTTCATTACAAGCATTGTCGAACGTATAGCAAAATCCAGTTTAGTATTAAATGGAATACCAGCTCCCATACTCCCACTATGGTCAAGAAAAACAACCATTCGAATATTTTTCTCTGATTCAAACTCTCTTACCATAAGTTCTCCCGTACGACTGAATGCTTTCCAATCTAGAGATTTGAAGGGAGCTCCAGGATAATAGCGTGCTAAAGCATGAAAATCATCTCCCATTCCCTTTAGTTTGGTTTTGTGAGCTCCAAACATCTTACCTTGTTGTCGGCGTTTACTCAATGCTTCCATTCGTCGAATATCTTCATATGAGGGGTAACAAAGAATTTCAGTATAGAAATGTCTCACATCCTCCTCAAAGTAGAATCCTAATCTATCATGGATAATAACCTTGACTGGCCCAAGGCGATAAACTCCCCGAGTACTGACTTGAACTATGTAGGAAAATTCTTTTGTTTCTCTTCCTGCAAGCTGGGTTATAATAAAGTTCTCACCTAAAGCAATTTCAAACATATCGGGAATAGCATCATATATCTCGAGAAAATCCATACGCCTTCGTCCTGTATTTTCTACTTTGACTGTTACATGCACATATTCGCCTGCAAAAGCTTTTTCTCGATCTACAGTACGTGTTACTCGTATCAATGAGGCATTTGCTGAAACACGGAAGAAAGGAAGACCAATAACGCTTGCCAAGAGTAATAGAGTTCCCAAAAACATCCCATAATCCACAATTGGCGAGCTATTCAAGATATTAAACGGTCTGACTAGATCAGATATCGAAATAGTTTGATTCACGGGTTCAGTGGGCTCTATTGGTTCAGTTGTTTCCGCTTCCCATCCTTGTTCTCCAAATAGAATAGGAAGCATTGTGGCGACAGTTCCGATACCCTTGGCACTTAACCCCACTGAGATTAATAAAATACCTCCAATGGCTATGAAGGCTCCACGAGACGAAAGCATTCAATTATACTCCTAGGAGATTCTAGATTTTTTTAATCGATAATTGGTATAGATTTTTGAGCTTAAGTTATTCTTCATATACTTCTTCGTAATACTCCTCATAAATCGCTCCTTCTTCGATTGGATCTACTGGAATAACTAAAGTATCACGTATGTCCTCTGCGATTCTTATCTGAGTAATTCCTTCTAATTCAGCTTCAGGTTTTAGAATGAGGCGATGATGAACAATATGAGGAATCATCAAAAGAATATCATCAGGAATGACGAATTCTCTTGCATGAATTGCAGCTCGTGCTTTCCCAGCTAATAAGAGGCTTTCACTTCCACGGGGAGAACATCCTAAAACTAAACGGGGGTCTGTTCGTGTTGAAACAGTTATGTCGCGGATTAATTCCAAGAGTTCAGGACAGACGTACACTCTCTTGACCACATCCATCATTGCAACAATAGTTTGTGGCGAAACAACTTGGTTGACTTTTGCTGGAACGGGTTCGTTTTTGAATTTAATAATTCGTAGTTCATCGTCAGGAGAAGAGTGATGAACAATGACTTTTATCATAAAACGGTCTAATTGCGCCTCAGGTAGCGGATAGGTTCCTTCTTGTTCAACAGGGTTTGCAGTTGCCATAACAACAAAAGGTTTTTCGAGCTTATGAGTTTCTCCTTCTATTGAAACCTGACGTTCAGCCATAGCTTCAAGCATTGCTGATTGTGTTTTTGGAGGGGCCCGATTAATTTCATCTGCGAGAATCACATTTCCAAAAATTGGGCCTTTCTTAAGACGAAAAGTTCCTGTTTTTGGATTGAAAATATTAGTTCCCACAATATCAGAAGGAAGCATATCAGGAGTGAATTGAATGCGTCTATATACAGTCCCAAGAACTTTAGAGAAGGTTTCCGCCATATAAGTTTTTCCAATACCAGGAACACCTTCAAGATAGACATGTTTACCAGTTAACATTGCAATCCAAAGCATTTCAAAGATTTCAGTCCTTCCAATGTAGACTTTCCGAACTTCTCCCATAATTTGCTGGTAAGCACGAGCAACGTCGCTAACTTCCAGCATTTCATAAGTTAGATCATCACTAGTGAAGTCTTTACCTTCCAAATTGGTTTTACTCATTTCTTTCACTTCTAGTCTAGTTTATGAGTTTATTAGTTTTACTATGATTAAGTTATCTCCACCCCGATGTCTTTCAAGAACAGATAATGGGTTAAGAACTCTTGTTCTGAAATTGTAGCTCGTCTATCAATAATCTGTTCAATAATTGTTAAACCTTCAGTAATACCTCTATGGGTAAATCGATTAGGAAATTCATTTACTAAGTAAGTGGCGGCGATTTCAGGAGTTAGTTCAACCTCAGGATTATATCGTCTGATCAAATTTCGCCTTAGTCGGCGATAAATTAATTCTAAGCCACGTGAATATTGTTGATATTCAAGAAACCAGCGCATTTTTACAGCAAAGAAACTTCGGCCGTAATAACGTTCAACACGAGTTAATAAGAGAGGTTTAGCTTGAGTTCTTTTTGGCATAAAACGCCGGGATAATAAGATTGCTGCAAAAGGTAATGCCCATGCAAACAATGGAAACATGGTTATCATATCGAGAAATTTCAGATATAGACTTAAGGGGAAAGTAGGGGATAAGGGATGATTTGCAAGATGAGCTTCATCAAATATAATTGTTTGCCCTCTTCGGTCTCTCATGATTTTATTGATTACATTTTGAGCGAATTGATTATTATCAAAAGTATCGTCATAATCATTTCTATCTTCATCAATGTACTTATTTATGAATATTGATGGATCAGAACAGATAATTATGTCTCCTCCTAAAGGAAAAGGAAAATAAACGAATACTGGAAAACCAACACTTGGGTGCGCCCATTCATAAGGATTTGAGCTGTTGGGACCAATTTTATTGACATCTCTCTTTGCAAGTTCAATGTTTGATTCTAGCCATGCATGGGAACTGCTATATAATACCGCTATTTGTAGACTGAAATCTAAATCAGGCACAGCTATCCCCAAATCCGCTAATTCATTATAAGCTCCTGAGGCAGAAGCTGGAAATTCTCCCATTGGAACCCATTTCGTGATAAATTCAGGATTACACTCATCAAAATCATTGGGATTCTCATACTCACTTTTCGGTTTTGGATACCTAACTTTCATCGAAATTATTGAAGCAAAATTTCCGATTACCCCATTACCGCTCAAACCTTCTGTAAAATCGGTGACCCAAGGTGCTGGCATGCGATAACTAGTCCCTTCTTGTGTACTCGAGGTGGGAGAACTGAATACAGGAGTAAGAGGTGTATCATTATAGCTGCCTTGGTCAGCGAGAAGACTACCATTAATGGCTATTCCAGCAATTGGGAAGTTTGCAGCCGATGTACAATTTTCATCCTCCCCATTCTCAGTCGCATTAATCCCAGTAGTTGTATTTAGCCCAAATATATTCGTTCCTGCCACATTTCCCATTCCCAAGTCAAGAAGATCCACTTGTGACATAAATCCCAAAAATATAGATAAAACTCCAAGGATATCGTTTGCTGTTCCAAAATCATCTGCTATTAGTACTCGTCCTCCATTGATGGCGAACATAATAATAGCTAAGGCTTCAGAGAAATCATAGTGAATCGCGGGGCCAAGAATAATAAGAGATCCATTCATTTCTGTATTATTTAGACGGTTGAGTATATTACTGCTACCAACAATAGTAGAGATTTGAGCGTTATTTGAGGTTTCCTCAAACATTTCCTTGAATTTGCTAGCTCCATTCCACTCCTCATTATAGATTGAAAAGTTAGTGGTGTTTTTAGAAAATGCTCGCGGAAGGAATCCTAATACAAAAGCAGCTGCAAACGGATAGCTAATGAAAATAGCAAGGATAATTAATGCTGCTGTTGTTCGATTTATCTCTACCATGAGATCTCACTAAGCTTTTAATGACAGTATCTATTCTCTATTTACGATCAATATTCTTCAGGTGTCTCTGCGAGTCTACCGGCTGATGTTGCTGTTTGGAGGAATTGGTGAAGTCCTGATAAACCATCCTTGAATTCCTGAGTGGTGAGAGGAGCTTGGCCATATCGTGCCTTCTCAAAAGCCATTACAATGGCATTAATAGCACTGGGGTCTATATCTCCACGATTCATGAGTTTAACACCCAGTTGTCGTGCTGATTCGTTAGGTGAACGGCCAACACCGAGGAAAGACTCTGAAGCAAGAGTCATTGTTTGCCACATTAAGACTGATGCTTCCCGAAACATCTGTTGGCGAGCCAATTGTCGAATTTGAACAAGACGTTGCTCGATCTCTTGTTCTGTTATAGTCTTTTTCACTCCACCTACTCCTAAGGCTTCTACAATTTGTTCTCGAAAATAGAACAATAAAAAGCCAGCGATAATCAAAGCGCCTAAGATTAGAATAGGGAGGAGTAAATCTAATATTCCTTGAGCAAAGAAGTTGATTCCAATCATTCGTATCACGATTCTCAATTGATTTATAGTTTGAATTTATCCTGATCTTATCCAATCTAGATTACTAGGGTTTTCATTTATTTTTTAATCTTTATTTTATTCCATATTTATAATATTTCTTTAAAGACATCTTGAAACATCTGTAATTTTTTGTGTTTTATATAAGCGTTATGCACTTCTTATCCCTTTTATTCGTTCATACAGCGCAGCTATTCCAACTCCTCCACCAAAAGCGAGAATTGGAGACAAAACAACAAGGATTATGTTTATAAGCGGGTTTGATGGGGGACTGGGAGGAGTAAAATTAAAGGAGTCAGAAATTATCTCTTTTTTATTTCCGGTATTATCAAAAATGACTACTCTTACAAAATATTTACCTTTCTTTAATCCTGAAAGATCAAAATCAATAGTTGCCTCACTTTCTGAAACAGCTATGAAATTGTTATCTCCAGAATAAAAAGTATATCCATTTACGAAAGCTTTCGTTGAGTTGAGAAGCTGAATCGAAAGAGATTCTATGTAGATCCCGCTATGTTGATCTTCATATGTAATATTTAATACCAAATTTTTCTCTATATTGTCAGGTAACTCGTCTTTAATACTTAAGGAGGGTTGGGTGTTATCTAGCTTCACAATTATTTCAGTTTGGTTTGAATTACCAGCCAAATCACTGAATGTAATTCGTAATGTCCATTCCTCATATCCAACGAAAGAACCATTACGTTCAAGTTGTTCAAAATCATCTGGATTGAAGATTATACCCCAATCATATGAATAACTGTTTTCACTTATAAAAATGCTTGAATTAACCATGAGAATACCCCTTTGGGTATTAAGAATATAAAAACGAGCTGAAACATTATCGATACCAAAATTCCAACCAGTGATAGAACTTTTGTCTTCGATTTTCCCTGAAATTACCGCATTTCCAGTTTCATGATCGATAATTAGATATCCTTCACTGTTTGCTAGGGCCTCAATTGTTCCAGTTGGAAGTTTTACATCAAACACAATCATAATTTCTGTCTGATTTGTATTATTAGCTAAATCAGAAACTTGAATTGTGATAATATAGAAACCGTCAACAGGATCAGAAGTGTCCCACATGTAAGAAAATGTAGTATTATCGGATGAAACCATGGTATCGCTAGTGCCATTTATAATGATCATGACTGTCGTGGGGTCTAAACCAACTGAAACAACATTATAGTCTGGATCCCTGACTGTCACGATAATCATTGTTGTGTCATTTTGTCGAAGAAGTACAACACCTTCAGAAGAATTAGCGATGGGTTCAACAATGGTAATTGAAGGTTCTGTTTCGTCATACACCTCCCAGTGAAGAGTGATAATATAGAATGATGATAGGATTGTCCCATTATCTAAAATATGGTGGAATTGCCAAATCCAACTATTATTTTCCCATCCTGAGAATGAATAATCCCTGGAAAAATATCCAACAGCATTTACGGATCCCAGAGCGGGGCTACCGTTCCACGTTGTCCTTATCTGTTTCTCAATTAAATTTCTCCCAATTGAATCTACTAGAGTGCCCCTAATAGTGATATCTCGATTGTTAATTCCTGAAACAATATAAATGCTATTGTTCGTTAGTCCTGTCGAAGAATCATTTCCAGGGAAATAAATTTCTAGATTCTCAATTTGGAAATCATGATAAACGTTAATTGATGTGGTTTGGATATAATTCGTACGATAATGAATTAATCCAAGACTGGTAATATTCAGCCTTATGAACAAGATGTCATCGGTATAATTGTAGGGGATTTGATAAGACAGATCGAAGGATCCATCAGGATTTGGAGTTGTTTCAAATGGTACCCCGACTTCATCTGTTCCAGTCCACCCAACAAGACGGAGACGTCCTGTGAGTTCGGAGAATGAATCCTGAAACATTGGTATGGAAGAATCGATGAAATTCCCTAAGTTATCAGTCAGTCGACCTTGTATTGAAAGGGATTCTCCTGGGAATACAGAATCTCCGTTGAAACCACTGATAGCATGACTAAGATCAACAGTGGTTACTACTCGAGTGGCATTATAGCCCACTCTCACTTCTGGGGGTATAGGTGGTGTTGGGTCATAACCATAAATTTCAATTCCGTCCTCAAGAGGAGTAGTGGGTGGTAAATTGACAATCACTGAAAAAATTCCATCAGTTACACTTACAGAAGATGCTAATATTTCAAATCCTTTAGAATGATTCATAAGGATTTGTATATTATCAACGGGCACAGGGTCTTGAGTAGCATCTTCGTAAGTCCCAGTAATGTTAATATTTGTACTGCCCCTATAAATTTCATATAAACCATCATTGCTGTTGAATCCCGCATCTGGATGGAAGAGGTCAGTCACTTCACTAATTAAAACTGTAATTATATCCCTATTTTGCACTTTAAATGATTGTGAGGTTCTGGAATAGCCATCAGAATCAGAAGCATTCACCCAAATCCCCGATAGGTGTCCTGTTGGAACTGTATTATATGTAAAGTTATAGATTAAGCTCTGTGCAGCCCCATAATCTGCTTCAGCATTAATTACATAATCTCCTTCAGGTGCAATACCTGAGGTATTATTTGTCTTGATGATAAATGTAACAATACTATCTTCGGAGTATTTCCATGTTGGTGTAACTTCCATATTCAAATCACTTGGTGCTTGATTATTTATCAAGATAGAGATATTTACACCATCAATTAAAATAGCAGGAGGAGTGATACGGGTACCTGTATTATAATCTCTAAGTCGAAGCTCGAAATCGATTATCAGAGTACCATTTTGCGGAACTATTGTCTTCGGATTTCCTTTCACAGAAATCTCTCCTATGAAATACTGGGGAGCCACAGTTATTGAGCCTACACCTTCAGAGTAGGAGCTATTCGAACGGAAATCAGGTCGCAGACCTTTCGAACCAACATACCAGACACTATATGAATCATTCTCAAAATCTGCAGTTGCATCAAGAATGATATCAAGTGTTTTTGGAGTGGTGCCATATATGGTGCCAATAATAACCGTTATCATTCCAGAAGCATTAGTGTAGTAATAATCTGCTCTCAAAGGATCTTGAGCTCCTGAACTGGGATGGATAGCAAGGGAGACTCCTGGATATGAGCCAGATAGTGAGATATTTACATAAACATTACTAAGACGAGTTCCACCTTCCTCTCTAACTTGAAAAGTAACTGCGATATCGTCTCCAGGACGAATAATGGTATCAGATTCATTAGTGGCTAAATAACTGATTGTACAATTATTAAAATTGGGATTGATTGTTAAGTCATCGGTTCGAATATCTGAGGTCCAAGTCCTTTCAAAGTTGGCATAAATGTTTGTTGCACTAAACGCTATAATGGCATTTGTGCTTCCAATCCATCGTGGTTCGGTATCATTTTCGAAGTCTGCTGTAATATTCAAAGCAATGTTCTTCACATATTCAGGAGTGGTTAGATATGTTGTATATACAGTTACTTTGATCCTTCCATTTGAATCGGTATAATAGTAATCATAAATATCATAACGAGGATAAATTGTCTCATTGATGAATAGAGTAACACCTGGGATAAATTCTTGTGAAGTAATTTTGACTGGGACATTTTGAGTAGGCCCACCAGCATTAGAAACCTCATACTCCAATTCTGTACTTTGACCAGGTCTAATACTAACAGGGCTACTAATACGATAAATGGCACCAACCCAGAAATCAGGGTCAATACTAATTACTCTAATTTCAGTAACGATCTTTCCACCTGTACTATTCTCTACAAAACGATGAGGTTCCCCAGGAGGATATATAGGCGCTAAATTACTTTGTAGATCGGCCTGCACAGTAATTATTGGTGTTTTCAATTCATAAGGGATGGGAAATCCTGCGGTTATATCAAATGTTATCTCTCCGTTTAGATCAGTAAGAGCCCATCCTGTGCCATTTGGAGTGAAAGCAGCTCCAAAATTGATGTCTACCCATACTTCTTGAATGTCTAATGTTGCATTTACGGGGATGTTTGCTAAGGGATATGCTCCTGTTCCATACGCATCGTAAGCTTGAATTTGTATAGTAACTATTGTATTATTTGCGTTCGGGGGATCCATTGGATCAGGTTGTACATTGCTAATTGTGAATAAGTTGTCAGCAACGATATCTGGTTCATTTTCAACGGTAAAGCTTGCCTTAATAGTAATGACTTTTTCGCTGTTCATGAGATAAAAAGGTGTACCTGTAAAATCAGCCGTTAGGTTGATGTAATAATCCCCCTCAGGTGAATCTGGATAAGTTGTATTCAAGAATAATCCTAGATCTCCGTTTAAATCTGTTATAGTGCTAGGTGAATAAGGAAAGGAGACTTCTCGAAGCTCATAAAAAAAGCCAGAGTCCGTTACTTCTGAATCATTCGCGAAATAGAGTTTACAGCTGACAGAGACATTATCTATCGGAGTAGTTCCTGACATAGCGCTGAGGGTAGCTGTTGCAAATTCGCCTTGTCGAAAAGTATTATCCCCACTATTAGGATTAATTATTCCTGGGGCGTCTACTGAGAATGTGGCAACTGAACTCAGAGTAAAGTTATCAGTTCTACTGATAGGTATGTTGATTCTTGATGTTTCATTATGTGCGGGGTAATATTGAAAAATTGTGACTTCATCATCAGATGTTATTCCCATGTTCGCGAGTGTGGAACTGTCTGGAATTTGAAAAATGGTATCAATGAAACCGACAGTTGGGTTTAGAATCAGGTCAGGTACAATTGCAGGCCACCCCAAGGCGTGACTGCCATTGGTTATAGCTTCATGAACATAATATGGTGAGGTTGTTGGGTCAGAGCTATTACCTTCATTAATCATTGTTTGTAAATCTGTACTACTCTCAAAAAGGAAGATGTATATTATCTGACATACTATGACGATATTGTGGGTAGCATTGTATTGTGCAAGGGTAAACTGATTTCTAATGTGGATATTACTCCCAGGAAAATATTGAGGTAGTGGATCTTCAATATCGCTTATGCTATTTCGAGATGAAAAGCTTGAGGGAGGGATTATACCTGTATGGATTGTTGAGGTTGGTGGGGGAAAATTATTTTGTAATGGGTTTATCCGTTCTGTTCCCGACGAAGAAGATAAAGAGTCTCTATTTGTAAATGGGAGAAAATAAAGAGAATTTTGTGTTGAGAAAGCAAATATCGATACTAATAAGAGAAAGAGAGTTATTCCAATCCGAAGTTCTTTCACTTTAATTCCACCGAAAGGATTGTTCTCTATTTTCTTGAGAACAGCTAAAATCCCTTTCATTCCAGATTTTGAATGACTTTAAGGGAAAGTACTCTATAGGATCTTTGATATTTAACTTTCTTTATTTATGTTTTCTTATACCATTGAGATTATGAACGACCCTAATAGAGTGAGAACTGAATGTCTTTCATTGACTTGTCAAGATCCATTGGTATTTATCTAGATTAATATGTTATTATAGATTTTTCTCTGCAGTATGAAGATTAACAGAGTAGAATTCAGATTTGAATTAGGTACCATTCATTAAATCAGGATTCTGTGTATGCTAGAATGTTCACTTGGCTTTTTAGAAAAAAATTAATCATAAACAATCTCAATAACATGTAATAAAAAGTTATTTAATGAAACTCGGATCCCAAAAATCTGTCAAATCATTAACTTTTTTGTCAAGGAATTGCCAATTATGCCATTTTTCAAGGGAAGTAAAATCAAGAAAGCACAAGAAGAATTCGATCAAGGCATGGTTCTTTATGAAACCCAGCGTTATAATGAGGCTTTAGAGAGTTTTAAAAAGGCGACCAAGCTCTTTGCAGGAGGAGATCAAAAGAAATTAAGCCGTAGGGCTGAAGCGTACCAATTCTGCACCAATGGGTATATAAACATGCTGAATATGAATTTTCTTGATGCCATTCGATATTTTGGTAAGGCAAACGTAACTTTTTCAACAGAAGGGTTTTCAGAGGAAGCCAAACAGGCTCGTACAATTCAAGCTCAGACTCAGGGGGAACTTGCGAAAGAGAAAGCAAAAGAAGGGGAATTTATTGAATCAGCTCGTCTATATGAGTCCGCAGCTGCCCTTTACCAAACTACAGGTTTAGAAATGGAGGCAGCCCGAGCTCGGGCACGATCATTTGTTCAAAGAGCTGCTGCTATGGAATCAAACTTTGATAAGGCGTATTATTTAGAAAAAGCTGTAGAGGAGTTCAAGAAAGGACGGGAAGATCCAACACGATATGAAGCTCATGCATTATACCAACGAGCAAAGGCCTTAATAAGTGCACGAGAAAATGTCAAGGAAGTTATTGATCTGCTGGCCAAAGCTCATGAGAAATACAATAAAGTGGGAAATACATCCCAAACTGAAAAAGTACGACTCTTATTAAAAGATTTAACAGAACAGGTGAAAACTCGCCCTTCAGAATTTGGTATATGATTTACTAATTTATGACTCATAAAATAGCCTATGATGATAGCTTAGGGAACAGAAGTCTTTTAATGATGAACGATGAGCGGTCTGAGGCTTTCAAACTCCATTTAGGATATTATTAATGATGACGATAACAATTTTTCCTCTTCAAGGCTTTCCTCTTATCAATCCAGGAGATAATCTTGAACAAATCTTAGTATCGGAATTACAGAAAATAGATCTAGTAGATAATGATATTCTAGTCATTGCCCATACTATTATATCAAAAGCTGAAAATAGGGTTTATAATCTAAGCGAAATGATTCCGAGTTCTTTTGCTCAGAGTATCGGGATTTTTCAGGAGAAAGATCCCCGAAAAATTGAGGTAATCCTTCAGGAAAGTCAGGAAATCATAAGGATGAATAACCGTGTTTTAATCACAGAGACGAAACATGGCTTCATTTGTGCGAATAGTGGGGTAGATAAATCTAATACACCGGGGGAGACCGTTATCGGACTTCCCACTGATCCAGATTTGTCAGCTCAACGTATAAAAGATAAAGTTCTGGCAGATTTAGGAAAGAATGTAGCAGTTATTATCTCCGACACTTTTGGTAGACCTTTTAGGATAGGAACTGTCAATGTTGCTATTGGAGTTGCTGGAATTAATCCTATCGAAGATTTACGAGGGCAAACAGACCTTTTTGGATATGAATTGGTATCTACCATTGTTGCTAAAGTGGATGAAGTAGCTGCTGCAGCTGGTTTAGTGATGGGCCAATCTAATGAAGGAACACCTGTGATTATTGTTCGTGGGGTGAAATATACTCCATCTGATGCGCCTGCTACCATATTGATTAGGGATCCACAAAGTGACGTGTTCCGCTGATCAAACTGACAGAATCATTGTCAAAACTATTTTTCACAATCTGTATTCTTGAAAGAGGAGATGGAATGCATTTTTACAGCACCCTATGAAATTCCATATATAATAGAATTGAAAATGGTTCCTTCAAATTGGTATATGGCGCCGATAGTCTAGTCTGGAAGGACTCCAGCCTCCCAAGCTGGTGACCCGGGTTCAAATGAAATCCTCTTCAGGGGTTTTCTGAAAATCCCGGTCGGCGCATGATTATAGTCTAAAAACTGATGTTTCGATGAAAATACGCTTAAAATTCCTAGGATCATTGCGATATGATATAAACCAGCATTATCTCTCTTTTCAAATCTCCTCGGGGAATTCTGTGCGTGATATTGTTTCAGAACTAATAAAAGATTCTCAGTTTAAAGAGCTGAAAAGCTTCTTTACAGAGTCATTAGACTCAAAGCGATCTCTCCTAATTTTTATCAATGAGCAAGAAATTTCCGTATTGGATGGGATGAAAACAAAAGTGAATGCTGAAGATACAATATCATTTATCCCAGTAATTCATGGGGGATATATTTTTAATCAAGCATGAGATATCAGAAGTGATGAGTAATGACGATAAACATGAAAGGACGCTCTTTATTAACACTTAAAGATCTTACAACTGAAGAAATCCGATTCTTACTTGATGAGGCAAAGGAATTTAAGAAAAACAGAAGGAAAATTATTGAAAATCAACCTTTGAGAGGAAAAACATTAGGTATGATTTTTCAAAAGCGATCAACTCGGACTCGTGTTTCGACCGAAACAGCAATGGTTGAGCTTGGGGGGCATGCTTTATTTCTAGGAAAGGATGACATTCAACTAGGAGTCAACGAATCACTACACGATACTGCAAAAGTATTAGGTCGTATGGTATCTGGGATTTTGGCTCGTGTTTTTGATCATACCGATGTTGAGGTTCTTGCTGAACACTCTGGCGTCCCCGTAATTAATGCGCTTTCAGATCTATTTCATCCTCTACAAGGATTAGCAGATATCCTAACCATAGAAGAACATCTTGGGAAACTAAAAGGAGTTTCCATTGCTTGGATTGGAGATGGTAATAATGTATGCCATTCCTTAATGATTTCTTCAATAAAAATGGGTATGAATATCTATATTGCGACGCCTGAAGGATATGAACCAGATTCTACCGTTTTAAATTTCTGTAAAAAAAATGCTTCATCACCTGAGCAAGTTAAAATGACTAATGATCCTAAATTGGCTGCCTCTGGAGCAAATGTTGTTGTAACGGACACTTTCATTTCAATGGGTCAAGAATCTGAAAAACAAGCAAAATTGAGAAAGTTTGAAGGCTTTCAGGTTAATGAACAATTAATTCAACATGCAGACAAGGACTTTATTTTCATGCATTGCCTCCCTCGTCATGAAGAAGAAGTTTCTGATGACGTGATCTATGGTAAGCACTCTGTTGTTTTCGATGAAGCTGAAAATCGATTACACACTGTAGCAGCAGTATTAAAGAATGTTCTATGAGATTCAGTATAAGAAATGTATGTTACTTTAGGATAATCGCCCTAAGAATATTTATATGAGTGAAATATGCAAAATAATTATTGAATTAAGGAAAGAAATAATGAGGCTGCATTCGTGGTTGTAACCCCCATATGTAACTTTTGTGCAAAAACTGGAGTACTCTGTAAAAAATGTAAACAGAAACTTCGAAAGGGGAAATTTACTCAATTGGATGTTGATGTTTCTATAGCCTTTGCTAAAGCTGAGCAACGATTTCCAAAACAACTGCATAATGTGACCCTAGATCGTGCACATCGTTTGAATGGTTCCATTGTCTTATTAACGCAAAATGGACGTAACATTCTGGAAAATGAAGAGCTTAAGTATTTTATCGAATCTGAAATCAGGAAACCAATTGAGATTATCGAAAGAAAGGCTGATACACGAAAAACTTTTGCTGATTTCTTCGCTCCCTTAGATATCCTTGAAATTGACCAAATCTTTGCTCCCCCTGAAGGTGATATTGAATTAAAGATCACCTTACGAGGTGATCCTGAGTTACTGAGATTTCCATTGGATCAACTCAAACAGATTGCGGAGCTGATTTCAAAGAATCCTGTGCGATTAGAAATCATAAGGTGAAGTTTCTTCATACCGCGAAAAAGAATACGATTATTCCTCCAATCGACAAACTAAATAGTTGGAGTACACCTTGCAATAGGCAGAGAATTCCAACAATAACAGAAATCAAGGGAGAAGAGAGAAATTCCGCTATAAGAAGATAAAGATCTTCAAACATTTTTATGGACAGATAGATGACTAAGAAGAGTACAAAGAAAGCTACTGATAAAATTTGAACAGATCTTGCGCCTAAAAATACAAATAATCCTGCTCCTAGTAGACCAATAGCTAAAGAAAGGAATACTCCAAATCTGAAATCTTTAATTGGTCTTAAAATCAATACGAGACCCAGGATCCCTAAACAACTGATTGTGATGATATCAAATGTATTATAGCTTTCTATGAAATTGGAATCTTTTGACCAAAGGTAGAGTCCAGCCCCTATGGTAATTAAAGCAGTAATACCTACAGGGAATCCTATAAGAGCTAATTTATCTACAATGTTAGACATATCATCCGTGCTTACACCAGCTAATCGTACAAAGAGCCAAGATGCTGCTAAAAAACCACCAATGATCAAAATGAGAAAATTCCAAGAAATTAGAGTTTGAGACAAGAGTTCAAAAAGATCAAGAGCCACTTAGAACCAATCCTAGCTTTTCTTTTGTGATAAATTATTATTCTCGAGTAGATTAATTATTCTTCCTTTTATTATTTCTTGTTTAGTGGTATCAGATTTAGCTTTTTCAATCATCATATCTGAAAAAATTGAATGACAAAATAGTTTCAAGACAAACAGGAGTGATAGTATTGAATAAGGACTAAAAAAACTTTCTCCCTTGAAAGAAATAATAGCCCTTAAAACGGGTGTAGTTTTGATCATATGGATTAAAGCTGTGACCAACCCATGAGTAAAAAGGATAGGAATATATTGATTCCGAGTACTCCCAAGGAGAAGTATCTAATCCATGGTAGATATTTACTAAACTTTGGGCCTAGAAACTCAGTTAAGAGTTTATCTCCATCCAATAAGGGGATGGGTAACAGATTAATAATTGCGACCATAAGATTTATCATGAAGACATATATGATGATATTCAATGTCCAAAAAGGGATAAAATTAACAATAGGTGATGGTGTAAAAAAACGCGGTTTGAAATATTCCCATGTACGTATGCCTATGAATCCTTTATCCGGATTATCACTGCGTGGTACGGTTTCAAGGGGGATAGGATCCTTTTTATTAGCAAAATAAAAAATTAAAGTTTGGTTTGGGAGAACTGATGAATTTACAAACTCTTGGAAAACACGAGAAGAAGTTATATCTTTGTAGCCTTCAGATGAATTAATTGCAATAATGGCATCTCCTGCTCTCATACCAGCCTGAGAAGCTGGATTATTGGGAATAGCTTCCATTATTAGAGCCCCACTTGGCTCTGAATTATAAAGAGGTGCTATTAATAGAGGAAAACCTATTGGGATGATTAGAATCAGAATCGTTAAACCTGCAACGACCATGTTAGCAAGTGCGCCTGCAGCAAAGATTCTTATTTTAGATCTACGGGATTTTTGAGAAATAATTTCTTCATTTGGTTCGACAAAGGCTCCAAAGAGCACTAAAAAAACAAAGATCCCTGTACTTTTGAGCTCAACTTCTTCAACTCTTGCAGCGATCCCATGGGCAAATTCATGAACTATAGCTCCAATCATTATAGCCACTACAAAGTAAGGGAGGGTCTGAAATGAAATTGTTATTCCTGGAATTACTGGTGTCACTGCGATTGCGGTGCTTGTTCCATCTCCTGATGGTTGAAAGAATAATGGAATATTGATTGTAAAAATAGCTAACCCAACAAACAGAATTCCCAATCCAGAAATTACTCCTATATCCCATATAAACTTCCAGATTATGCGCCCTCTACTCGCAAGTCGATCGATGAGGTCATTCAATCTTGTTGTGCGATATAATGCATATCCTAACCCTATCTCGGGATTTTTCACGTCAAACCATTGAATCCGACTGATAGCATTCAAAACAATCCAGCTAAATCCAACAATAAGTAAGAAAATGACTGGTTCCATTTCTTCTTCCATCATACTTGTTGCTTGTCAATAGAAATTAATGAAGTACGGAATATTTTGAGATTCATAACGAATTAAAATTTATATCTTGTTGGTTTTCTTGAATAAGGCTGAATCTTCTCTGTTTAAATGTTACTAAAGGACTTTTTGCTTAAAGTCTTGTAAGTTATTTTTTCTTGTGAAACACAACACCGATAACCTTATAACTTTCTTTTTTGATGAAAAACGTTGGAAGGATCCAATGACGGCTCTAGCCCTCCCGATAAGGCACAAAATACATCTATTTATGTCTTAAATGATGAAGATCTTGAGTTCGGAGGTGCTCCTTCCATATAGTTTTTCTTTAAAACCTAACTTTTTTCAAGTTCCTCTTTTCTTAATCTTGTACTGCTTTCGAGTGTACCATTCATACGAATAACACGGGGGATTACAATGATAGTAAGCTTTGATTTTCCCTGGCTAGCTCGTAGACGATTAATAACATAAGCTCCTGAATATGTTTCTTGTGATACAACTAGAGCATTTAGATTCCCTTCACTAGCTAATTCCCGGTCCATCCCAGGATTTTCTATGGTTGAAATAGAATATTGAGCTTTTCGTTTCTCTAATAAACTTTTAATTTCTTTCCGCCTGATTTGAAAGTTTTGAATAGATTCCCTGTAATTCTTATGTATTTTATTCAAATAACTTTGACTAATTAACCCAATATGAACAGATTCACCATAATATGTAGCTATATCGAGAAATAATCTATGTCCAGAGTGTAAACGATCAAATGTTCCGCCTAAACCAACATTTTCAAATCGTTTCAAATTCTAATCTCCATGAAAGAGTTTGAAGGTTTTTCTGAGTTTTTTGGAATATAATAAGCATTAATCTGTCCTTACTTTATAAGGCTCGTTCTGCTTTTAATAATTTGAAATATGTGATGATTTTATTTAGAATACTAGTTACTATTGATAAGTAGTAGCATTGCTAGAAAAAAATAGAAAGATTTTTTTAATTGGTTTAATAATTCCTATACGCTGTGATGGAATAACTTCTGCTTCTCGAGGACCTGAGGATATTAATGATTCATGGTGCAAATAAGCAGAGAAATCCAGAGCTCTTCGATCCAATAAGATTAGGAGACGGGCTCTCGCATGAGACTGGGTGTGTCACCCAACAATGAGCGTTAGGGTTAACCCTCCTAAATAACAGGACAATTTGGGGTCATAAATGCCCTTCACCAGAGAACTCGACTGAATTAGGAAATCCCTGTATATGATGTCGCAAGAGTTAGTGTTTAGGGTTACAGACCCCTTTTCATCTTAAAGATTATGAGTATCACATCAGAAGACATGATATGAAATAGCAGTGGATTAAAAATAAAAGCAGGAGTCCTGCAATTCCTGCATGAAAAAAGGGGAGATTATTCTGAGAATGTGTATATATCTATATCTAAGGGTTTTTTTGTGACATCGTGTTGTTTTGCCCCTACAATAGATTTTATTCCGCGTTCTAATGCAACATCGAGAAGTCTTTGGGTAATTATTCCATCAAAAATTATAGTTTCTACATCATTTGTTTTAAGTATGGTGTCGTGAAGATCACTAATTGGGATATGTTCTTTTAAAACTGATAAATTTGATCCAAGTAGAATGGCTTCTTGTTCTGAGAGATTTTCCAGGAATTCTGCAAAATTTCGTGGAATTTTTGATCTTAATGGTTGAGATTGAACGATAATTGGGATTTCATCAGGTTCTATTTCAGATTGAGACGTATTGGGGGTCTCATCTGGAGCTTCAATTTCTTCAGGAGAGATATTCATCTCTTTCATTATCTGCTCGATTGGTATTTTAGTACGTAAGGCTTTTAGAAGCTCTTTACTAGATAACTCTTCTACTTCACGATTTTGTGGAGCCCTTGCAACGTAATCTAAATCCGTGAGATGAATAAGCTCTCGAAGAATAAGATCCCCACCGTGATCTCCATCTAGAAATGCAGTAGTTACTTTTTTTCTAGAGAGTTCAATAACATCTGCTGGAACATTTGTTCCTTGTACTGCAATCACATTCCTGAATCCATGTTTTAAGAGATTAACAACATCAGCTCTTCCTTCAACAATAATCAAATTGTCATTATCTTGAATACCTGGCCCAGCAGGTAATTCTTCTTTTCCAAATTTTTGAATAATGCTTATTCGAGCTTCTTTGAGAACTTCTTCTAAAACAGAGATTGAATCTGGGGCTATCTCGTGATCCCATGTTTTAAGAATTTGAGAAGCACGAGTGATTATCTGTCTCCGTTTACTCTCACGGACATCTTCAATTTTCAGGAGAGAAATCTTCCCAACACAAGGTCCAACTCGATCTACGGTTTCCAAAGCAGCAGCAAGCAAAGCTGTTTCGACTCTGTCTAGAGATGATGGTAAAATGATCGTTCCTATTGTTTTTCGTTGCTTTTTTTGATATTGTAATTTAACAGCAATTCTTCCTATTCTTGATGTTTTTTGTAATTCTCGTAAATCTAGTCCCTCACCAATTAATCCTTCAGTCTGACCGAACAGTGCTCCAATAATATCTGACCGTTCAGCCACACCGTTAATGCTAAACTTTTCATGGATAAGATACTTTACAGTTGAAGTATCGATATCCTCTTCGTTAACCACTGTTGTTTCACCTCCAATGATCGCTTGGTGAAACTGCATATTTCATTATAATGAACAAGATGTATAATCATAATACGTTACAACTTTACGAAATTAGATTGAATCAGGATAATAATGATGAATATGCGGTTCCACTTGCGTGATTGGTGTTTAATTTTTTTTAATAAGGCCTCTATCTGAATTATTATGATTGGCCAAACCTCATGAATTGAAATCACTTACAAGCAGTGAAATTCGCTTGAATCGTTATATAATCTATTAATATTCATTATTGGGCCTTAGGGGCCCCTTAAATACATACCTCATAGTGAATGAACCCGCAGGACAAGGGTTAGTTCTTTTTGCTTGCTGGGATAACGTAGGAATTCCAAGAATTTTAAATTATGGGTAGATGGAAAAAATTTACTACAATTCTAAATCATCATGTTTTTCTTTCGTAAGGCTAAATAGATATCTTTCCCTTCTACTGTTTTTTTACCAGCATAATTAGCGAAATCCCATGCCAGTTTTGCAATTAAAACTCCATACTCCTCAAGCTCCTTTTGTAATGCTAATATTGCAGATTTTGAAACTCTTGTTGCCCCTCCTTTTCGAATAATTCGATCAATTGATGAAGCTGGAATCTCAACCATTGGTTCTACCCCTAACAAAATGTTATTTAATTATACAGATTAATTTTTCTTTTAAAATCGAGTTTTAAACTTGATAATTCTATAGGAATCACTCCATATTGATAGGTTAAGATATTGTCAAATTCTCTAGAGATGATTAGTTTTTGAAATAGCTACATAAATTTAAAATGCTGATCAAAAAGAAGCTTGAATCAGAAAAAATCGGACTCTTTTATCGAATACTCTACTGAATTCGGTTGAAAGATCGAGAAAGGACAATTGAGTTGAAATTATATGGGAAAAAGGCCAGCATATTGCTATTCTCGTGTTGATAGACCACCCTACACACGGAAGAAATATATTAAAGGTGGTCCTGAGCCTAAAATAAGGTCTTTTGATTTCGGATCACCAGAAAAAGAGTTCCCGCTAGAAGTCTCATTGATCACTGATGAACGATGTCAGATTTCACATAATGCCCTTGAAGCAGCTCGTATTCATGTTAATCGTTTTTTAACGCGAAAACTTGGAAGGGATAACTATCACTACCGTGTTTGTGTCTATCCCCATCATAGATTACGTGAGAATAAAATGATGACTGGAGCTGGGGCAGATCGGCTGCAAGATGGGATGCGAAAGGCTTTTGGAAAGATTATTAGCGTTGCTGCGCGAGTTTTTGAAGGAGATCGTGTTCTTTTTATACGAACATACCCGGAAAACTTAGCTTTAGCCAAAGATGCCTTACGTCGCGGAAAAGCTAAATTTCCAACTCCCTGTCGGATCAAAATCACGAAAGGCCAAGAGCTAGTAATGTAAAATCCACTTTTTTATTTTACTTATATGGCGAAACCTTGAAAGCATTCGCAAAAAGATGTGAGGAAAACCATAGACCCGTGATGATACTGACCTAAACTGAATACGAATTCTAAACAGGACACCATTTGAGTTCGTTAATGATGTTCATGTACCTCTCTGAGGATTAATATCACAAGGGAATTGAAAGAAGGACTAGTTTCATTACTTGTGATTAATAACAGCCCCTCTCACAAGTCGATTTAAAGGTGTGATTAGTGATTGCTAGAATTAAAGCAAGTCATTATTCTCCGAAAAGATTTGAATATGTCCAAGGGTAAAGCTGCAGCTCAAGCATCCCATGCTGCAGTTGCAGCTGCCATCAAATCTAAGCGGGAAAAACCGAATGAATTTGCATTATGGTGGAACACTGGTCAAAAAAAAATTGTACTGGCAGTTGAATCTGAAGATGAATTACTCAAACTGGAACAAAGGCTTCGAGCTACTGGAGTCATTGTTGTAAAAATTGATGATGCTGGAAGAACTCAACTTCCTCCAAATACAACAACGGCACTTGGCATTGGGCCTCATGCTCAACGAAACGTTGAAGAAATCACTTCAACCTTGAAATTATTTTGACATGTAATCATCCCCTGAGCTCATAAAAGAAATCAAGTGAGTATTTATGCGTATTCTGAAGATAGACATGAAGAATGGAAAGGTTGTTGTACGACCTGAAAATGCAACTGATCTTTATGTCCTTTCAAATATTATAAGTATTGGAGATCGCGTTATATCTAAATCTAGTAGAAGAGTTAGACGCTCAGGAAGCGAGGGACGATCTGGTGACGATAGTCAACGTATCACAATGGTTATAGGAATTGAAGCAGAAGATTTCGCCTTTCAAGATAGTTCAATAAGCAATCGGCTTCGCGTTAAGGGGAAAATTTTCCAAGGTCCTGAACAATATGTATCAATAGGCTCTTACCACACCCTCAATTTGGAATTAACAAAAGTAATAACTATAATTAAACCTGAATGGTCAAAATATTATCTTGAATTACTGAAAAAGGCTGAAGAAGCAAGTAAGAAACCTAAAATATGTCTTATTGCTGCTGATAAAGCAGAAGTGTGTATTGGCCTTCTTGATAACTATAATCTTACTGTAATAGCTCATGAAAAATCTCATATTTCACGAAAACTTACAAAAGAAAAAATTCGTTCAAAGCAGACTCAATCTTTCTTTGAGCGAATTGCTCTGATCATTAACCGACAAATCTTACCTGAAACTAAGAATATCGTATTAGGTGGTCCTGGTTTTGTTAAAGAACAATTAGCCACATTTTTAAGGATAAAATTTTCTAAAGAGAATCTAATTGTAATTGTTGCTGGTTCTTTAAGTGGTGGAAACCGTGTTGGATTATCAGAGCTCTTACAAATGGAGGCTGTAGATAAACTTGCAATAGATTTCCAAGTTTTTGAAGAAAACAATTTGATGGATGAATTTTTCAAGAGAATGAATCAAGGAAGCGCAAATGTGGCATATGGATTTACTGAAATTAAAAAAATCGCTAGCACGGGAGCTATAGAGACATTAATCTCTCTGGACTCTCTTTTAAGAGGGAGCGATGGGATCAGTCCAGATGAAGTACAACAAGTACTTCGTGAGGTAGAAAAAACCCGTGGTAGGATTTTCCTTGTCTCGTCTCAAAGTGAAAATGCCAACCGTATGAAGACATTTGGAGGAATTGTTGGACTTTTGAGATATGCTCTCCATTGGGACTGACACGCTATCCAGAACTTCCTCTAATCTAGTTTCGCATTAATGTGTGAGAAGAGAATCATAATTCCCAATAATTCTTTAGAATTTTTTTAGACTGATCTAGAGTAAGTTGTGTTTGAATGTTTGGAGTTAATTGACTGGATAGATTCGAATAGTCTTGATCAGGATGAATAAAGGGATTTATATAAGAGGAAAGCATTTTTGGGAGCATCTGAATATTATATCCTCCTTCCAGATAATTTGCAAAGGGAATATCAAGTTCAGATGAAATCTGATTTATAAGTGATCCGATCACAGAAAATCCTTCAATTGTAACTCCTAATATACCAATTGGATCCCTTTCATAAGCGTCGAAGCCAGCAGAAATAGCTAGGAACTCTGGTTTAAACTGAAAAATAATGGGCATAATAATTTGATCGAAAGCTATCCTAAGATCTGCTTCAGATGCTCTGAAATCCAAAGGAATAGGAATATTATATCCTATTCCATCTCTTCGGCCTATTTCTTCAACAAAACCACATCCTGGGTACGAGAGTCTTGGGGAAGCGTGTGTACTGACATATAGTATTTCTGGGTTTTCCTCGAGGGTATAAGCAGTACCATTACCGAAATGATGATCAAAATCCAATATTGCAACCCGTTGATACTTTTTTTGTTGAAGTGCTAATTCCGAGGCAATTGCAATGTTGTTAAAAATACAGAACCCCCCAGGAGAGGAGCGAGTCGCATGATGGCCAGGTGGCCTTACCAGAGCAAAGATTGAAACATTTCGATCGCTCCCCCAAAGTGCTTTTCTCCCAACTTCTACCGCTTCTCGTGCTGCCTTAAAAGTATATTTATTAGCAGCAGTATCTGCATCAAAATAGAAGTGACCAGATTGATCTTGGGACTTTTCAATGAGTTCATAAAGATCAGGTGTGTGAGTCACAAGAATATCTTCTCTAGATGCAGATTGGTCTGAGATTTCATAACTTATGAGATCACTTAAGTGGGAAAGTATCCATTCTTCCATAACATCAATTCTTTGTGCTGATTCAGGATGAAACATTCCACAAGAATGTTTTTTTGCAAGCGAATTTGAAATAAATTTGATCCTTACCACGCTATTTCTTCCTGACTGAATATAGACTTGTCTACGGTCGTATGTAAAACTTTTGATTTAATGATTAAAAGGAGATCTTTTTTATTGATTAACAATATTTCTCAATTATTCAGAGAATAATGATCGTATAGAAGTACTTTATGTTATACACATGAGTTTTATCCAAAAGACTGATTAATTTGCCTATTCGAAGTAGAATAGGGCCAGTATTCTGCTTTGAAAATACTAAGTCTCAGGGCCAACAAAGAAAAGACTAATACGATCACATTTTGATTGTTCCTCAAAGTATTTTCAAATCAAAATATTAAAGAGGAAAACCGTGTGTCACCAAAAAGTATTATTGTTCAGCAAATATCATGTGTAAGAATCACAGATGACACTAGGGGAACCTCGGGATTCCAAGTGTCTGGCCTTAAGGGCTTGAATCAAAATAAATCCACAGCTAAGGTTGGATTTATTGTTTCAGGAGTCCGTATTATTGCTTTCCAACAAGTAGTTGGTATGGGAATTCGAACAAGAATAAAATGGATACCATCTGGGTTTGAAATCCGAGAAGAGATCCATCCGCTCGATGGAGTCGTGGTTGACCTTCAAAGACGTAATAATGTTATTTTTGTGAGTGGAGAGGATGACTCTGTGGTAGTAATGCAAGGGGAGCCAGCAATTCATGAAAATGGGTTTTCTGGCCAACTTATTCAAGTAAATTGGAAAGAAGATGATATTTTAATTATTCCACTCCAGAAGCAATCAAGTTTTCACTGCGTTTTAAATCCTAGAAATAATCGAATAGATTGTTTAGTTAAATAAGTCTTCATTTAGAACATTGAAGAATATTAGGATTAAATGTATATTAATCAAAAGAAAGAAGATTATTCTCCTTAAAATGGAAGTAATTAATTGAATTAAACAAGGATAGAATCAATAATCGTCTCAGTTCCAGAGATAATATTCGTAGAATAACTATTGCAAACAGGACATTGAAATAGTGAACCCAGGTTATAATGTTCTTGAGGAGAGTCCTTTATCTTTCCTTCAAAGCCACATCTATCACAATGAAGTTCTCCAGGGGTCCAAATGACTTCTAATTCTGATGTTGCTACCAATTCTGAGTCAGCTTTAATTAAATTAAAACAAAAACGGAATTGATCCTCTTGAACCAAAGCAAATGTTCCAAATTTTAAGATTATCTTTTTAATTCTTTTAACTTGGCGTTCTTCTGCAATAGCCAACACGGTCTCAAGCACTGATTGTGCGAGGGAGAATTCATGCATTTTAAGTCCAAATCCATCCATCAGAAGAGATTAAAAAAATCTTTGTTATAACTTCCTTGAGGTTGTATTCTTGCCTGATGTACGAAAAATAACCGTTGACAAGAAAATCCAAGAAGCTAATAACTTAATTGCAGATCGTGTCCGAAACAAACGACGAGAACATGATATTCCTATGATTGACATTATGGGTAGTGTTGGATCAGGAAAAACCTCCATTCTTGAATTTTTTGCTAAAAAATATCAGCCTAGCTGTAGATTACTCATAATCAATGGTGATTTAGCAACAGATATTGATGCTCAACGAATTAGTAGATTTGGAAGTACATGTCTACAAATTAATACTGGAAGAGGATGCCATCTGTTAGCATTTCAGATTGAGCAAGCATTAAAGGAAATCGATCTTACTCACTACGACTTTATTTTTGTTGAAAACGTTGGAAACTTAATTTGTCCATCAATAACAGATGTAGGGGCGGATAAGAAAATTACAGTGACTAGTGTAACAGAAGGGCCTTATGTATTCCAAAAACATCCAGTTACCTTCAAAACAAGTAATTTGGCTGTTTTGAATAAGGTGGATCTAGCCCCAGCAATGGAAATTGAAGTTGTTACGATTATTTCTGATGCTCAAAGCATGTACCCTCAGCTAGAAATCATTCCCACTAGTGCGAAAACAGGGGTAGGGATGGATGTTCTAGCGAGGAGAATTGGACTAGAAAGAAAATAATTTATAGTTTTATGTAAAAAAAAGGAAGAAAGAGCTAGAAATTTAAAAAATACCCAAAAATTTCTTTCTATTCTTTTTTGTATCAATGGAGGACGTTCCATCTTCGATCGTGAACCGAGCTGAAGGGAATCCCCTTTTTGTTTGGTTTTCTTCTATTTTTTGAGTCGATATTATAGAGAAAGGAGAATCAAGATCAGATAATAATGACTCTAAATCACTTTTAGAATAGTATAAACCTTCGTTTTCAGTTAAAGGGGAATGGACATCACTCAGTACTACGATTATCCTAATCTTGCTCCCCAAATCAGGATCTATAGTAGCTCCCCAGATTATTTCGGCTGAATTGTCAATTTCTGATGCAATCTTCATAACTGCTTCTTCAGCATCTTTCAGAGCAAGTCCTTCTCCTCCTGAAACACATATTAATCCCTTTTTTGCACTACTAATATCTAAATCATCTAGTAGTGGATTTTTTAGCGATTCAAAGACAGCTTCATCAACTTTCAAGTGCTGATGATCAGACTCTCCTAGACCGATCATAGCCATTCCACCCTCAGTTAAAATTTTACGAACATCAGCGAAGTCAAGGTTAATTAACTGTGGTTTCGTAATCAATTCTGTAATCGCTTTAACAGCACGGAGGAGGACTTCATCAGCAATTCTGAATGCAGCCATCATAGTTATATCATCGGAGATTTGAAGGAGCTTTTCATTAGGTACGACTATAACTGTGTCCGATGCTTCGTAAAGTTTTTTCAGCCCCATTCTAGCATTTTCGTATCGTTTTACTCCTTCCATTTGAAACGGTAAAGTGCAAATTGATACAGTGAGAGCTCCTTTTTCTTTTGCTTGCTTGGCAATAACATGAGCAGCTCCAGTACCAGTTCCACCCCCGAGACCACAAGTGACAAAAACCATGTTTGCCTGATTTATCATGTCTTTAATGTCATCCAATGATTCTCGTGCAGCCGTCTCGCCAACTTCAGGATTATTTCCTGCTCCAAAACCACGGGAGGTATCTTTACCTATTAGTACTTTTTTATGAGCCCTGGTCGATAATAAGTGCTGAGCATCCGTGTTTACTGCCACACATTCCGCATCCACTCCCGCACTCATTAAACGATACACAGCATTATTCCCTGCTCCACCTACGCCGATAACTTGAACCCGAGGTAACCTTTCTGTGAGTATATCTGCTATTTCACTTTCTAGGTTTCTAGGGGGTGGGTATAAAGAAATAGGTTCTTTTTTAGGTTCACCTAGATTTTTAAACGAACCAGATCCGTTCAAAGCATCTTTTAAAATCGATTCCATAAAAAATAGCTTCCTTCTTTGTCTTAATAATTTATCCGACAAAAAAAATAAATGAACTAATGTCATTCTCATAATATGATGAAATGAAAGGGATATTTTTCATAGAAAGTCAAAAAGAATAATTCATTAATAGGTATGAGCTGAATATCTAGAACAATGTTCCTTGAGAGAATTCAATCACTATTTTTCAAGTAGATGAAAAAGAGTAAGATGGGTTCGGAGGGATTTGAACCCCCGATCTTGCGCGCCCCAGGCGCAGATCCTACCAAACTAGACCACGAACCCGATTTCTTGATTTGATTTTAAATGGTCTTAATGCCTTAGTGTGACGAAAGATGGATTTATTTTGAGAGTATCAAATAATATTAATTTGGTTGTTTGATTGTGACTTGAATTTAGGCTGAATACACCACTAAATCTAGAAATAAAAAGTTGTTCCACAACTAAGCACATGTATTAATAACTTCGTCGTTTGAAAAAGGATTTGAAAGTAATTATTGAAGGGAGGAATAAAGCATGAAAAAGTGGAGATGATTAAATCTCTTGGAACATCAATCCAAAATACTGCCAAAAAGGGATCCATCACTTAAACGCTCAAGAAAAATGAAATCATTGACTCTCCTCCCGGTAGGTTATCCTCTACGCGCTAGGAGTGAAGATATTTCACCATTTTTAACTACTGATGATCCAACTTTGTTTCAACAATATGCGCGTAGCCAGTGGATAGGATTGATTGTTAAGGAAGGGGATTTTTTATTTGATTCGCTCTTATACCCTGATTATGCGTTCCGTGCTATTCATGTAGAACCCAGTGAGTCGCAAATATCTAAGAGGACGCAAATTATCTTATTTTCGGAAGATTCTCCTGAACCTCCCATTACACAGATACAAGAAGAATTGCATTTTTTTGATATAGTTGGTCAAGAAAATGCCAAAGAAAAATGTCAAGTCATTATGAAGTTCTTGAATGATCCTGATTTAATTCAATCGAAATGGGCTCCTCGCAATATTCTTTTTTGGGGGCCTCCTGGGAATGGGAAAACCATGATGGCAAGAGCACTATCTCAAGCTACGGAATGTACTATGTTTCTAGTTAAAGCAAGTGACCTTCTGGGGATTTATGCTGGAGATGGTGCGAGAAAGATAAGAAATTTATATGTAGAAGCAAGAAAGAAGGCTCCTGCTATTGTGTTTCTTGATGAACTGGACGCCATTGGATTGAAACGTAATTACCAAGGTATCAGAGGAGATGTTGTTGAACTAGTTAGTGCTTTACTTGGTGAAATGGATGGTATAGAGAAAAATCAAGGTATTGTGACAATTGGATCTACCAATCAACCTAAACTCCTTGACTCTGCGATTTTAAGTCGTTTTGAAGAGTTAATTGAATTCAAATTACCAAATGCTAATGAAAGAAAGAAAATCCTTGAGAAATATGCTGATACCTCTCCTATTCAATTCCACGAAATTCAATGGGATGTTATTGTACAACAAAGCCAGAAATGGTCAGGAAGAGACCTTAAAGAAAAAATCATCAAAAATGTGATTCATCACGCAATTCTTCAAGGAAAATCACAGATTTCAATGATTGATATACAGTATGTTATTCAGAAAGCTAAGATCATCTCTGAATCGTTACCTCATTATTCTTAAAAGATAGAATAAAGATGATAGACAACCAGTTCCATGTACAAAGATATTTCTGTTTGTTATCTGGAGAAAATCCCGAGTTAGCTGCATTTGAATTTGAAAGTATTCTCTCTACACTAGGTATTTCAACTCAAACGAAAATAAGTCCAGACTCTAGAGTGCTTGAGTTTTGGTTTCTTTCTAAGGAAAAAGAAAACCTTTTTTCAAAAAATGCTTCACTTCTAATGAAAAGGGTTACTATGAGTCATTTTTGTTGTCACCAACTATTTCAAATAGATTATCATCTCTATCCCCCATCAACATTCAATGAGCTGATTTCACTTTTTGATATATCTGTAGTTCAAGATTTAACACCTAATCGATCTTTCTCTGTAACTACAAAGCGGATTGGGGAACCTAAAGGACTATTTCAAAACCGAGATTTGACTCAAAGACTTTCTCGTTTTATAGGTGCTCAAATTCTTGAAACGAATCCATCTAAAAATGTTAACCTTGATAATCCAGAAGAGCAATTCATTTCAATTCTTAGTGAACATGGATTTTGGTTTGGACATCTTATTTCTTATTCACTTCGCAGGGAGGTTCGTGGAAGAAGCGTACATAAGCGTCCTTTTTTTCATCCCAGCTCGATGAATCCTCTGTTACAACGTACAATGATAAATCTTGCAGCTTTGAAACCAGGGGAGTGGTTATTGGATCCTTTCTGTGGATCAGGCGGAGCCCTCGTGGAAGCCTCAAGGATGGGTATACAAAGTATTGGAGTTGAAATAAATCGTAAAATGCTTTGGGGTGCTTATCAGAACCTAAAGGCAGATAAAATTGCTAATCAATTAACGTCTTTGGTATTTGGAGATGCCACTCAATTGAGTATTAGGAAAGGAGCTATTTCTGCAGTTGTCACAGATCCTCCTTATGGTACTGCATCTTCTACTCGTGGTATTAGCCTTCAGAAATTATTAATTCATTTTTTTCATGAAATATACCCCTTATTGAGCCCTCGAGCTCGAGTAGTGGTTGCAATGCCATCTCATATTAAAATAGAAGAGCAAGCAGCCCGAATTTTAAACGCACCTTATAGAAGTTTTCTTCAATATGTTCATCGTTCACTCACACGAAAGATACTTGTCTTTACCGTGTCAAAAGGGTCAAATTACTGATTCCTTTAACTTGTACTTCAGTAATATTAATTATAATAGGAATTTTTATTATTCCTTTCACTTTTTATTGTCAGATCTACTGATTTATAAAACTTATACGTTATCTATGACCTAATACAATATATTAAGATTAAATTGTTATTTTAGAAAGGAGATAATATAAATTAATGGCTGGATGTATGAATATCTAACAATGGACGAATTTAAATAAGTTAATTTATTCATAAAACCTAGTCATTTAAAAGTACTTAACAACCCAGGCAACATGGAACTGGGCAAAGAGTTATTTAAAATTAAAAACTTTTTTCGAGTTCATAAGAAGTAAATACCCAAAAAACATACTAATCTTACATTGGTGGTTAGTTCGTCTTTCTAGAATGTTGGAATGATCAAATGGAAAAAAAGAATATTGATTTGATAGATGTAGATATGGATTTCAAAACAACTCAAGAGATCCCAATTCCCTCGAGATTAGTTGATCAGGTTATTGGTCAGGAATTACCAGTTGAAATTATTAAAAAAGCCGCGATTCAACGACGAAACGTACTTTTAATAGGGGATCCAGGCACAGGGAAATCGATGTTGGGACAAGCCCTAGCTGAATTATTGCCACGAGAAGAATTGGAAGATATTTTATGTCTTCCTAATCAGAATGATTCCCATACTCCTCGTATAATGACTGTTCCAACAATGGAAGGACGAAAAATTGTGGATCATTACAAGCAATTAGCTAGAAAAGCTGATCAACAACGAAGTATGCTGTTATTAGGGATTCCAGCAATAATCATTATTATTGCATTATTCCTAAGTGGGGGAGATGTTAATGCAATACTTATGGGTATTTTTGTAGCTTTGGTAGCATTTTTTGTTATCGGACAGTTCCGAAGTAGAAGAGAAAATTTAGTACCAAAGCTATTAGTGGATAATTCCGAAAGTACGAGCGCCCCATTTAATGATGCCACAGGAGCTCATGCAGGAGCGCTTTTAGGAGATGTTCGCCACGACCCATTTCAATCAGGCGGATTAGGTACTCCTGCACATGATCGGGTTGAAGCTGGTTTAATACATAAATCGCATAAAGGAGTTCTTTACATTGATGAGGTAGCTACATTAAATCAAAAAACCCAACAACAGCTATTAACCGCAATGCAAGAAAAACAGTTGGCTATTACTGGACAATCAGAACTCTCAAGTGGGGCAATGGTACGAACTGAATCTGTTCCTTGTGATTTTGTATTAGTAGCGTCGGGCAATATCGACACAGTTCGACGAATGCATCCTGCATTACGCTCACGTATTCGTGGATATGGCTATGAAATCGCTGTAAATCATTCCATGCCAGACACTATGGAAAATCGTCGAAAATTAGTACGTTTTACAGCTCAAGAAGTTGCTAAAGATGGAAAAATTCCTCATTTTTCCCGAAGTGCCGTGTTATCTGTTGTTTTAGAGGCGAAAAAACGTGCAGATCGCAAAAATAGGCTTTCACTTAGGTTAAGGGATTTAGGTGGACTGATAAGAGCAGCTGGCGATATTGCGCGCGAAGAGGGAGTTGCGTTTGTAGAACCAAGGCATGTTTTAAGTGCTCGAGATCTTGCTCGTTCTCTAGAGAATCAGATAGCTGATAGACAAATAGAACAGAAAAAAGAATATCAAGTAATTCAAACCACAGGTGGGTTAGTTGGGCGTGTTAATGGGCTTGCAGTTATCGCTGATCAAACAGGGGGCGCTCGTGGAGGACATATAACTCCAATAGAAGCTCAAGTGGTTCCTGCTCAAGGAGTGGGTGGGAAAACAATTGCTACAGGAAGTCTTCGTGTAATAGCAAGAGAATCAGTTCAAAACGTATCTGCTCTTATTAAAAAATACACTGGAAAAGATATCTCAAAGATGGATGTTCATATCCAATTTCTAGGGGTTCATGGTATTGATGGAGATAGTGCGAGTGTTACTATTGCTACTGCCATTATGAGTGATCTACTTAATCTACCAGTTCGTCAAGATCTAGCAATGACTGGATCCCTTTCAGTACGAGGAGAAGTTCTTCCTGTGGGAGGAACATCTGCAAAAATAGAGGGAGCAGCTAGCGTTGGTATCAATCAGATAATTATTCCAGCCAAGAACTTTGAGGATGTAGTTCTGGATGAAAAAATCCGAGAATCAGTTCAGATTACCCCAGTTGAAGATATTGATGAAGTTTTATCAATAGCATTGATTGGGTGGGATAAAAAGAAGCATGTTTCTGCGATAACTACCTCTCAACCTGAAAGAGTTACACCACCAACCAAAACTGTAGGGTTCCCAAGCTAAGGTTCTTGTACAAAAATAACACCTTTTTTAGGTTCTTTCAATAGATAGCTTCGAATCGAACTCTCTTAGAAGTTTGTTAAAAAATATTTAAAATCAAGATTGTGTTCTCTAATCATCACTTCTAGAGGTAATATAGAGATATTTATGGATCCGTGGCTTAGCCTGGATAGAACACGTTCGTGTGTCAAAAGCGGCGGCCTTCTAAGTCGCAGGTCGGGGGTTCAAATCCCCTCGGATCCGCCATATTTGTTTAATTAGAAGTGGACTCGTGGCTTAGCTTGGATAGACCCCTCTCTAAAAGAGTGGTCACATACAGAGCATCTGCCTCCTATTCAAAGGATTATTAAGTTTGTGAAGATAGCAGAGGGTCGGGGGTTCAAATCCCCCCGAGTCCGTTAGTGAATAGTCCATGGGCTCTTAGCTTAGCTTGGATTGAGCGCTAGCCTCCGGAGCTAGAGGTCGTGAGTTCGAATCTCACAGAGCCCGTACTATATTTTCAGAAGAAGGTGACTTTTTCAATTAAAATCAATCTGTACAAAGAGTTAATCGAGGGAAAATTACAGCTGTTAATCATAGGGTGGACTTAAGCTAATTTTCTTCTTATAAATTCGACATATCTCACTTTTTTGAACCTAAATACCAATCTAAATATTCTTTATTTCTCTTCCGTTTTTTATCTTGGTCTCCAATGCCTTCTTCATATTGAGCTTCCCATAGAGCTTCTTTTTGCTGTTGTACCATACGCTCATACTCTTGACGACGGAGGGCTAGTCCACAGACGCTGCAGACATAGAATGGCGGGTTCCATTTCGATATGCCACCACATTCTGGGCATGATGCCAGTTTATTCACCTCGATGTAAACATACTACTCTTTCTCTTCTATTAAAGGTTAATCAATTACAAGTTGAAGTTTTTTTCCTTTCGAAAATATAATATAGCAATTGTGGGGAAATCAGATGAATTGTGATGTTAAGAGTTTTGCGTATAAATACAGAATCAATATGGGAGAACCCTGTTGTAGCTCGTCGTTTCCCGCATTATTTAGGAGTATTAAGGGGAGAAAAGTCAGCACGATACCTGATTGCGCAAAAAACACCTGTTAATATCCTTAATCTTAAGGATCTCTCTCTCTCTGACATGTGGAAACATCATAAGAAGACTCGAGAGTTATTTATAAAGCTAGAACTCAAGGTGCTAGGGGGTAAAACAACGATTAAGGAGCTTCTCACTCCAGAAACATCCTTTTTAGATTTAAAGGTTAGGATTTCTCAAAAGATTATTCAAAGCTGCCATTTTTGTGAACGTAGATGCCATGTAGACCGAACAAAGGGGGAATTAGGTTTCTGCCGGCTTGCAGATAAGAGTGTAGTCTCCTCTTCCTTTCTTCATTATGGTGAAGAACCCCCATTAATCCCCTCAGGGACAATATTCTTTATTGGTTGCACCTTTCGCTGTCGTTTCTGTCAGAATTGGGATATTTCTCAAAGCTGGGGGAATATTAATCAATTAAATAAGGAAAACTTTGTTAATCCAATCTTCTTGAGTAAAAAAATGGAAAATCTTGCTAAACAAGGAGCAAAAAACATCAATTGGGTTGGAGGGGATCCTACTCCTAATATTCACACAATTCTTGAAGCTCTCACTCATTTTCAGGTAAATATAATCCAACTTTGGAACTCAAATATGTTCCTATCATCTGAAGGAATGGATTTGTTACTCGATGTTATGGATTTCTGGCTCCCTGATCTTAAATTTCACAAAAATGAGTTTGCTTATGAAATGACGAAAGCTAAGGAGTATTGGCAAATAGCAACTAGAAATATCAAAATGGCTTATGATAATGGTTTTCATGAGATGATTGTTCGTCATCTTGTAATGCCTGGACGTGTTGAGACTGATACCCTCCCCATTTTAGATTGGTGCTCCAAAAATGTTGATCAAGCGTTTGTGAATATTATGGGGCAATGGAGGCCCGAACATAAAATTCACGGCGACCCACGCTATCAATCACTAGATAAACGAGTATCTCCTCAGGAGATGGATCACGCTCGTAATTATGCGGATCAACTGGGGATTCACTGGCGTGAGGTATGTTAAGCTATAGCAAAATTTGTGTTATGACTTTTGGGGATAAAATTTAGTTATAATATTCTTTTTGATTGGCTCTGTTTCTTTTCTCTTTCAGTCCAGAGGAATAAATGTCGTTTGTAAGTTATCATATGATGGATATTCCTCTGTGATTCCTAATATTGCATCTGGAAATAGTTCCCTTATCTCCTCTTTCAATTCGTCCAGTATAGCTGCGTTTGTTAAAATCCGTTTCTTTTGATCATCAATATGAATTAATTCTCCTGGGATTTCTAATTCTTCAATTAATACTTGTCGGAGTTCATCTAAATCTACTGATGGCGACTGTATCATCCCTCGTATTAATAATCCTTTATCGGAGCCCTCTGAAATTACAACATCCGAAGTAAGTTTCACATTCATGGCTATCCGGTACAACCTGTTTGGTAATTGGATGCTGTCCTTTGTAGCCAAGGAACAGAAATGAACAGGGACTGAACTTGAAGTAGATGCCCAATTCACGATTCGTTTTCCCAATTCAGCACTCCCTTTAATGGCTGCAGGATTACCCTGGTCACATTCTAAACCATGAACTAAGAGATTTCTATAGTTTGTTTCACTCATTTCAAGTTCATTTAGGTTTACAAAGTAGAATTGATTTTTTGCTGGTATTATGGATTCAAAACGTCCAATAAGATCACAATAATAACTAAATCCCTTTGTGGGGATTATTGGTACTTCAATTCCAACATCGATATCAAATTGAGTTGCTAGTTTCACCTGTTTGTAATCATTATTTAGATTAATGACGTGAAATCGTATCTCATCGACATAGGGGTTTAAATTAGATAGCATTTCTGATGTGATTTCCCTTCCTCTGGTGTACAGATGGATGTGGAAATTATCTGAGTATTTTTTTCTTAAAATTCGACAGAATTCCAAGGTTTGGAAGAAAGAATGTTCTTCTAGCGGATCCCCCCCAGTCATACTTGCGCCTTTCGCGTCCATAATGGATGATTCCTGAATCAGGTCATCAATTTGTTTTATTGGGCGTTCATTGGCAAATGAGTATGGAGACAGCTTTCGTTCCAAGCTTAGAGGACAATAGAAGCAACTACTGGTACATTCTGTTGTAACTAAAACTACCAGTTTCTCTCCAGAAATGCATTGTTGACACCCTCTTGAAAGAGAGAAAGTATAAGTGCTTCCCCAAGGAGTTTTTTTCATCGTATTTGTCATCTTAATCCCTTTTCAGGGAGAATAAGAATAAACTCTAGAGATTTAATTTTTGAAACTGCGTTTAGTTACTCCTGAAATTCCCAAAATATTACTTCAAAGTGATCTCCGTGAGAGATGACTTTAAAATGTCCTTGTAGATCAGCTTGGCCCAAAATTTTCTTTGTATAAAATTTTATCTTTCTAGAGGGCAACCCCTCAATTTCTAATGTCTTTCCCTCTTTCTTTGCTTTTATATTCTCTTTTTCTTTAATCAATGCAGCAATGTCATCTATCAATTCTGATTTTGGTATACTAGATAGATCAACTTTCATTCACATCACCATTCTTTGTTTAATACTGGATCTAATTGTTGATTACTGATTCAATCAGCTCAATTGAGGTCGGAATAAGTAGAATTAATTAAAGTATTGTCAAGATAAGATAGAAGGAGTTCTAAGTTGTGATTATTTCTTTCTTCGATCAGATTGGATTCAAAGGCAATAAATTTTGAACACTCGTGACTTTGTTTTGATGTAGATAACCTTTTATAAGAACAGGCTCGACTAATATCCAGAATTACAGATTCAAAAGGGCGAGATAATAGATCTTGACGTACTTGAGCCTCTGAAAAAAGGCCATTCGCTAATCCTGAAGAAATAATAGGTTCTGCTTTCATTATATATCGAAGTAAGCAATCAACATGGGTGATATACCCGTCATCATTACCCACAATAATTTTCTGTTCAAAAAGTTCCTCAATACTAATTCTTTTCCCACAATGCGAACAGATTAACCCGCCTCCGCTTATAATGAGGTCATAAACCACAAAAAGGTCGATCTCACTTTCTTCGATGTCCAATTGCCTCATTACTCCGATTGTAAGCCTGTAGGAACCTTTTAAATTCAGGAACAACCGTTAGGTACTCATTATTTATAGTATTTTCTGCGTATTAATGATTTTTCTTTTCTTGGAATCTTTCAAGTAGATACCCTTATTGCTATCATATCGATGTTTTCAAGTCACATCCACGCGACAATGACTATTTATTTTGTTATGTGTAATAATATAGTTCTAACTGATTATGTTGATAATCATGTAATATTAAATTTAGGATAACTTATATATAATTCCTCTGCGAGCTATGACTATACTTTAGTGGTTCCTTGAGTTGGTTTACTCTTAATCATAATAGATAGATTACTAGAATTTCCAGATATTTTTATGCAGCCTTTTAATTTCCCTTATAAATTAATAAAAGAAATATTTTCTATTGAATACCAGTTACATTGATTTATTATTGACGAATGTATTTTCTATAAGATTCAAAGCGAAATTATTACGATTTATGTGTTTTCATTTGTAGATTAGTTTCTTTATGATCTTAAGGCTTTTAAGCGTTCTCTGTGAAATAGAAAAATAATAACTGTTATAGAATATAATTCAATTTAGTTCTCTGCTTCTAAAAACGATCAATTACAGAAATTAAGTATTTTTATTTTTCCTAAATACTTTTTTTTCTTTTTTATTGTGTTAAAATATGAGTTTGACAACAATTCATTTTTCAAAAAGAAAGGTTTTTCTAAAATTTACTATTGTGTATCAATGGCTAGTAGGTTGGATATTGATGGTTTCTTATCTATCCTCAGCCATTTTTTTGAGATAAAACAACGTTCTCATCAGTTTGAAAGAATTATAGGACAGGTGTAATCAGAAATGGAGGATAAGATTGAAAATTCAAAGATGCTGTTACAACAGATCTCTTCTGACCATAGTGTTCCAAAAAATATCCGTAGAGCAGCGAAAGAAGCCTTCGTGGCAATATCAGGTAAGAATACTCAGGATGATGACCCACCCGAGGTACGTGCGAATTTAGCAATCTCAATTCTGGACGAAATTAGTCAGGATCCCAACTGTCCCCTCTTTGCGAGGACCACCATTTGGCAAGTTCTTTCCCTACTTGAAACTATTACATCAGAAATTCAAGAGTAATTGATAATCTTTTTCCCTCAGATTTCTTCAACAGGGATATTCAGATTCTGTACTATCTCATTCGCTTCTTTGGGAGTTGTTTTATATGTATAAAGACGTTTTTTGGTTCTGAGTTTCAGTTTCACAATATCTGTATTTTTTAGTCGTTTAACATAACAGGTTGAAGCCAATCCCAGTGTGGTCATAAACTCTTCTTTTGATTTTAGTTCTTCTGGCACGTTTGTCTTCCTCGTGAAGAATTACCTTCGTTAATTCATTTTTCCAACAATTTTTTATTGTTATTCCATTAGTTCTGAATCCAAGTTTACAGGTTTGATTTGGACTCGTTTTAAAGATCCACCACAATTTGGACAAATTTGAAATGTATCATTAGATAATTTTCCACAACCTTGACATTTAAGCTGCCACTTTCGTGGAGAGACAATTTTCTTCCCACTAAGGACTTTAATAGGAATTTTAAAATGATAGGCGGCATTTTGTAAGTTCAGATCATTAGAGATTAGTGTTCCTTTCAATTGGATTGCTAAAGCAAGGACTTCAATATCAGTTGAAGAGAGCGTTGTTTGGGGATCTACCTTTTGAATTTGTTTTTTCAACTCCTGTATGATTTTGTCTTGAGGATTACTAAATTTTAAACGTCCTGAATATCTTAAAGAATCTAGATTCATACGTGATCGAAAATCTTTCAATTCCGAGCCAACACTTTGAGTTGTAAAGAATAGAACGTTGGGGGTGGCCTGTAGCTGAGAAAAGTCCATCCTAATAAATGCTGTTGCATCTAATATCCAAGTATTGGTCTCCAAGGTCATTAATAACTATTCCCTGATCTCTGGATTGAAATGTTGTCGCAAACGTGTTACAAACGATCGTGAACGAAAGAATTTCACTGTTTCCTTAGTAGAGCGAAAAAGAATTTCAATGGGAGAGTCATATTCAAGACTAATTTGACCATCAATCACCAATTTTATAGGATTAATTCGGGTTGCACATCTAACTTTAATATCACGAGATGAATTCAAAATGATTGGTCTGACTGCAAGATTAATTGGATTAATCCAAGAAATTTGAATATTATCAAGAGTTGGATCTAATACGCACCCCCCACTGGAGAGACAATGTCCTGTGGAGCCTAATGCTGTAGCAACGATGACTCCATCAGCAAGAGAACTGGAGATTATCGTATCATCAATTAAAACGCGAAAATCTATAGGCTTTAACAAATCAAAAGAAGTAATAACGATTTCATTTATAGCTGAACCTAGGCTATGTTCCCCAATCAATGCTTCAATTCTCCTGTGCTCTATTAAATCAAATTTTCCAGAAAAAAAGAGTTTGAAACTTGGGATGACATCCTTAGGTTCTATTTCAGTCATAAATCCTTTTCTTCCTTTATTGATAGACAAAATAGGTATATCTGGTCTTGTTCGGGCAATTCGTAATATTGTTCCATCTCCACCAATTGAAACAATACAATCTACTTTCATTTCTTCCAATGACTCTTTTTGTAGTATTTTAAATGTTTCAGAGTTGGCCTTCTTTAAAAATTCAAATAATTCAGGATTTACGAATAAAGAGATGGAGGAACATTCCTCAACAGAGAGAATGTCGTGAATAATATCGATTGTTTCTTGATAGAGTACTTGGGAGACAATACCAATTCGCGATACTCTCACCAAAAGATTTACAACCCATAAAGTGTTTTTTGATGATTAAAGAGACATTTCTCTTACTTGCATTATTTTCCTCCGATCCATAACTAGCCAATACTCAATCTCAATCGTTTTCCCCTCTGAAAATAATGTATTGAGCTTTGTTTTTAGTTCATCGTCGGAAGGAGGATCCGCAACAAAGGAATCATAGGTTTCATTGTCCATGACATGTATGAAACCTGTATTGGCTTCAATATTTGTAACCTGTCCAACACGTTTTTCAATGATTGGAACATTAATTCTTTTATCGACTGGAGATATTAATTGCCTCTTTTGGTTATCAAACAAACCTATCATCATCATTCTCGCCTTTGCTGCTCCATGTTTTCCAGGTTTGCTTTTATCTATTGAAATGACTCTACAGGGTTCGTTAGAGTCTGGATCTATGATATAGCGCCCTATTTTTACACTACCGACTTTTTTAGGTTCATATGACATGATCAAAGCACCGTTCTTGTGATACTGTAAGTTATTTTTACGTATCCACCGCGTTGGAGGGCAGAACGATAACACCAAATAAATATTTATCCTGTCCTTACTATTTAATATTTATCCTGTCCTCGCATTTGGTTGATTCTCTTGCCTCCTTCCTTTTAGGAACTCAACTAGATTGTTATATATTCTAATTAATCTCGGAAGAAATGAAAGCGGAAAAGGAATAGAGTTACGTTTTTTGGTGGAAAAGCCTTGTTTGCGCCGAAAGGATTAGGTTATGATAGGGGGAGTACAATTTTCAGCCCTGATGGGAGATTATTCCAAGTAGAATACGCCATTGAGGCAGTTAAGCGAGGAACAACAGCTATTGGTATAAAAACATTTGAGGGATGTTGTTTAATCGTACAAAAACGATTACATACATCTCTTGTCGAGAAAGATATGGTCAAGAAAATCTTTGCTATTGATGACCATATTGCCGCTGCTATTGCGGGATTAACCGCTGATGCGCATGTTCTTGTTAATCAAGCGCGTATTCAATCTCAGATCCATCGTATTACCTATAATGAAGCCATAACCGTTGAAGCTCTCACTCGTAGACTAGCGAATCTTAAACAGATGTATACCCAACATGCAGGAGTACGGCCTTTTGGAGTTTCATTATTAATAGCCGGGTGTGATGAAATATATGGTCCACAGTTGTACATGACTGAACCTAGCGGAAGTTATTGGGGCTACCGTGCAACTGCAATAGGTTCAAGTGCTCCAGCGATCATTGAATTCTTGGAAGGAGAATATAAAGAAATAGCTCAAACAATGGAAGATGGAAACTTAATTGCTTTAAAGGCACTTAGCCAAGTATCCGAAGGAGAATTAAACGCAGAAATGGTTGAAATTGCGGTAATATCAAAGAAAACCCATACCATTGAATATATGACTAAGGAAGATATAGTCGCGCTTGTTAAACGATTATAGGAGAGTTATGGATGCTAAGAGATGCTCGGAGGGTTGACTTAACAGGAAAATCAGTTGTACGTGCAAAATTCCAGGGAAATAGATTTGAAATCATAGTTAACCCAGAATTGGCTCTCAAATATAAAATGGGACTATTGGATGATACAATCGGCATTACTGATATTTTAGAAATGGACGAAATCTTTCAAAATGCTAGTAAAGGAGAAAAAGCTCCTGATGAAGTTCTTATGCACTGTTTCGAAACAGTAGATCCTCTTATAATTGCAGAAAAGATCCTTACGAAGGGTGAGCTTAATCTAACAGCTGAACAAAGACAAGAATTTTTTGAAAAAAAGCGCAGGCAAATTATAACGTTACTAGCAAAGACCTGTATTAATCCTAAAACACGGACACCACATCCTCCTTTGCGTATTGAGAATGCAATGAAAGAAGCAAAAATAATGATCGATCCATCATCACCTGCTGAGAGTCAGCTCAAGGATATAATTCAAGAATTAAGGCGAGTTCTCCCCATCAGCATGGAGACTGTTAAACTTGCAATAAAAATTCCACCAGAATTCACAGGAAAAGCTTATGGCGAAATTAAGCGTGACGCTCAAATTGAAAAAGATGAATGGCAGAATGATGGCCATTGGATTGCAGTAGTGACTGTTGCAGCTGGAATTCAAGGGGAATTCATGGAGAGAGTTCAAAGCATGACGAAGGGTCGTGCTGAGATCAAAATTATAGAAAGAATTCGCTTATAACTTTCAAATTATTATAATGATACTTTGATAATAGATTTTAAAATGAAGTGGATAAAATGTCGATATTAGTGACCAGAAACCAACTTGTTATTCCTGGTGAAATCCTAGCTCGTGGTTCTGGATTAAAAGTAGGTGGGGGAGTTTTTCGTCGGAAGGTCAATAGTGAGATTGAGATTTACGCGTCAATGATTGGGCTTGTGCAAGTTAGAAAAGATAGAGTTGGAGTAGTTCCATTAGAGGGTTGTTATATTCCATTAGAAGGAGATATAGTTATTGGTAAAATCACAAAAGTGGGACTCACTTCTTGGAATGTGGATATCCGAGGACCTTATGTTGGAACACTTCGTGTTAGTAACGTCATTGATAGGGATTTTGATGCTCTTAGGGAAAGTCTTGATCGAATTTTAAACACAGGTGATATAATAAAAGCTCAAATTACTTATTTTGACCGACTGCGTGATCCTGTTCTCACATTGCAGGGACGGGGTCTCCATAAAATTAACAATGGCCATTTGATTGAAGTCGATCCTGTAAAAATCCCACGAATCATAGGAAAAAAAGGAAGTATGATTCAATTATTAAAAAATATGACCAATACTCAACTTACTATTGGACAAAATGGCCGAATAGTCATCAAAGCTTTTAATCCTGAGATTGAAAACTTGGTAGAGCGTGCGATCCGAAAAATCGAACTAGAAGCTCACACTAGTGGATTAACTGACCGAATTCGCGAATTTTTAGAAACAGAAAGAATCAAATTATCTGAAAGAAGTGAAGAAAATGAATGAAGAAAAACCCTCTCTTTTATTAGAAGATGGAAAACGATTAGATGGTCGCGGACTTCATGAATTGAGAACAATAACTATGAAGACTGGAGTTCTAGATAGAGCTGATGGAAGTTGTTATCTAACTTGGGGAAATAATAAAATAATATGTGCCATTTATGGTCCAAGAGAACTACATCCAAAACATCTTGCTCAACCAGATAAAGCAATTTTACGGGTTGAATATCGTCTAGCAACTTTTTCAGTTGGAGAGCGAAAAAGTCCTGCTCCTCGTCGTAGAGAGTATGAACTTAGTAAAATTTTAACTGAATCGCTAAATACAATATTATTTTTAGAGAAATTTCCTAATGGAGCAATTGATATATTCGTTACTGTATTAGATGCAGATGGAGGTACTCGTTGTGCAGCACTGACTGCAGCTTCATTAGGATTAGCTGATGCTGGTATTCCAATGAGAGGTATGGTTACTGCATGTGCTGTTGGGAAGGTTGATGGGAAGATTGTTGTTGATCTCTCTGATATTGAGGATAAGGAAGGTGAGGGCGATATGCCAATCGCAATGATACCTACTACTGGAGAACTGACACTTCTTCAATCTGATGGTCAATTTACTTTAAAAGAAGTAGAGGAGGGGCTTAAACTTTCAAAAATTGCTATAAACCATATTTATGAGATGCAGAGGAATGCTTTATTAGCAAAATACACTCAAATCGCAGAACCCATAGATGAAATAAGTGAGGAAGAAGAATAGGAGAGAAGATTATGCGCTCGGATGAAATCGTTAGTAACTTAGAAAAAAAATATTTAACTGACTTACTTGTAAAGGGGGAACGTATTGATAATAGAGGTTTTTGGGAGGGTCGTCCAATTCAAATTATACCTAATGTCATTAAAAAGGCTGAAGGTTCAGCGATGGTTAAATTGGGAGAAACTGTTGTGTTAGCTGGTGTAAAAGCTCAATTAGGGGCTCCATTTCCAGATACACCTAATGATGGTGTAATTACTGTAAACCTTGAATTATCTCCTATTTCTTCCCCCTCGCGTGAAAGTGGGCCCCCAGGCCCCGAAGCGATTGAAATGGCTCGTATTGTTGATCGTGGAATTCGTGAAAGTAAAGTTATTCCAATGAAAGATCCCAAATTATGTGTTGTCCCTGGAAAAACAGTTTGGATTCTCTTTGTTGATATATACACGCTTGATGATGGAGGTAATTTGATTGATGCATCAGCTCTTGCTGCAATGGCAGCCCTTGCAAATACACGATTAAATAAGGTCTTAATTGATGAAGAAACAGAAGAAGTCACCTTATTAGATGAGACAGAACCCCTTCCAAGAAATGGATACGTAACGAGTCTAACTTATGTCAAAATTGATGACTCAATTATTTATGATCCTAACCTGCTAGAAGATCGGGGTAAACACACTCGGTTTTCTGTAGCAATAACTGATAAAGGTTTGATATGTTCAATGCAGAAAGGAGAGTCGGGAGTTTTCTTAGAAAAGGAAATTTTGGCTATCTTGGAAGCTGCATCAAGTCGTGCGAAAGAATTAATCGAACTTATTGAGCAAAAATCACAAGTTTCTGAACATAATGAAATGTTTCAGTTTGATTTTTGATGACATCTTGAGACGATAACAATAAATATGAACCATAAGGCGTTTCTATATCAGATAAAAACTGATATTAAGCATTATGCACCCCCTAATGATTGTTAGAACATTTTCCTAAAAATTGATCAGATAATAGAAGGAGCTCCGATAATACAATGGGACGAACTAAAAAAGTAGGATCCACTGGTAGGTTTGGTACGCGATATGGTGCTAGCGTCCGGAAGAGGATTCGCAAAATTGAAAGTGGTTTAAAAATAAAACACCCTTGCCCTTCATGTAACACCATGAAGGTTCACCGAGTATCTATTGGTATTTGGGAATGTAAATTCTGTGGTTTTCGTTTCGCAGGTGGTTCATGGTCTCCAGAGACTCCAGGAGGAAAAATAGCCCTTCGAACAGCAAAGCGTTTATCTGGTCAATCTGAATCCTAATATTGTTTCCAATTATTACTAAATCATAAAACCAAATTCTATGAATGGAGAGTGAGGGGTCAAAAAATTTATGTTGATAACAACCTCTAGGAATCCTAATCATCGCTTACGTCGTGTGAGTAGGGTCATCTCCCTCTCTTTTCCCAACTCCCAAAGAATGAATCGAGGTACATTGAGTTTAAGCAGATTATTTACTTATTGCTGGAATAAAAAGATAGGTAACTTACTTATCCTTCAAGAATCTGATGAGAATAACGCAATTTTAGTTAAAGCATATTCAATAAGAAACCAACCTCAATTAATAGATGCTACAATTAGGTTGACTAATATAGTTTCATTACGTAAACATAGCAAGAAATATCGAATAAATATTGAGCGAATCTGCATCAATTTTTCTGAAGATATAAATAAGCTATTCAAGGATCAAATTACAGATTTTTTCCATCAGATCATTCCAGATTCAAACAATGTTCATTCGAAGAAGAAATTGGTTATTAGTTTTGGAAAAGATAAATTTAACTCTCTTATTGGCCACGCAGTTCAACAGAACTCAACGAAATCCCTACATCTCTTTACCATTCACGTCTCTTCAGAATGTGTAAACAATGAATAGCACACTTAAAATTTGTTTCACCATCCGTTATGATTCTGAGGATCAAGCTCGAGTTATTTTTTCATCTGTTTTCCCCGAGATTCAGGACCAGCGTTTTGAGCGATCTACAGCATCAATAGCTTTAGAAGCTCAAATAATAATCATAAATATCACTGCTTATGATGTAAATGCAGCAAAGGCAACCATAGGATCAATTTTACGATGGATCTCCAGTACTACAAGAGCCCTAATGACTTTGTCAAAACAAACTTTTAACTGATATTTAGATTTCAATAACTGAAGAGGAAATACTTAAACAAAATATTTGAAATTAGTGGTTGAAAAAATGGCCTATCGCGAACTATCCCCTGCCAAACAAGAACTGATTTTACGATTCCGACAGCTCGAACAAACAGTTCAGAACTTACGAATTCAAAAAGCAGAGATTTCTAGAACACTTTCAGAAATTGAAATGACTAAAAAAGAACTACAAAAGCTAGATTCCAATAATGAGGTATGGAAAACTGTAGGATCAGTTATGTTCCCCAAAAAGGTTAGTGATGTTCTGCAAGAATTAACAGAACGAGCCGAATTACTCGAACTTAAGCAAAAAAGCTTTTCTTCTCAGGAAGCACAAAATACTAAGCGTTTAGAGGAGTTACAAACTCGATTAAGTGAGGAATTAGGTGATTTAGAACCAACTAATTAGACTATTTTTAAAGTTGCATGAAGAAACTGTGTGAACTTATTGACAACTGACGATATGGAGGATATACTTGACCAATTGTATATTAAGATTCAACAATTTCTTACAGATAAAATTGGTGAAGATCTAAATCAAGATTTGATTGATATTAGCCTTGAAACAACAGAAAAAGGAGAGTTAATCGTTAATATTGAATTATTTTTAGAATTATCTCCTTTTTCAAAGTATAATGTGCAAGAGATAGCTGAAGAGGCAGTTAAGCACGGTATCAAAGAAGCTGATCAACTTTGTCCACCCTTTATAATAAATATACGAGGTTGATTCCCTTTAAGTCTATTTAGAAGTAGGAGTATGTCACTCTCAAAGTGTTGTAAAAATCCCCCCTTCACACGGGATTTCCAATCCAAAAAAGTCTATTGTAAGAAACATTTTATAGAACTTATTGAAAACAAAGTGAGAAAGGCTATAAATAGTTATAATATGTTAAATAGAAACGATCATATTGGTTTAGGATACTCAGGTGGGAAGGATAGCACTGCTCTTCTTAACATTCTATCTAAGCTTCGGAAAAATCATCCTCAGTGCAATTTGAGTGTTTTAACAATCGATGAAGGAATTAAAGGATACAGAGATGAATGTTTGGAGCTTACACGAAAAATAGCTAAAAAGTATCGGATTCCTCATATTATTCTGTCCTTTAAGGATATTTATGGTAGAACACTAGATCAGATAATTGACGAAAGTAGATTTAAGAAACAAACCAAGTCAGCGTGTTCAATTTGCGGCATTTTACGCCGCAGGGCTCTGAACTATGCAGCTAGACAGGCCAATGTAACAAAAATTGCCACTGGACATAATTTAGATGATGAAGCACAATCTATATTATTGAATCTACTACGGGGAGACTCTAACAAATTCATTCGATTTTCTCGTTTTCCTGTTCAGAAGTTCCAAACATTAATTCCCCGTATTCGGCCATTTGTGCACGTAACTGAACCAGAAATTGTTAAATATGTTTTCGCTGAAAATTTAGACTATCATTCTTATCCTTGTCCTTATGCCGCTTCAGCTATGCGAAATAATATCAGGATCTTTCTATCAGAAATGGAAGAAAAGAGGCCGAGTACTTTAAGAAATATAGTAAATCTTCACGATTCAATCTCCCAATTCTTTCCTCAAATGAATGAAGCGGTACCTCCATTTCTATGTCAAAAATGTGGAGAAGTATCCACTCATGAGGTTTGTCCCATTTGTCAGCTCCTAGATAAATATGGATTTGAAAATCCCTTAGAATTATAGTAAGGATTTAATCCTCACCAACTGCAAGAAATTTCTGATCTTTGTCAACTCTTTTGATCATCCTTTGATTCTTTTTTATTGACTGAATATGCAATAAACCTTTTATCTCTAATTTCATCAGAGCTTGGTTCAATTCACGATCTGAAAATTCTCCTACATCATTTTTTAATAAGCGAATTAGGTCATCCTCTAATAATACTCCCTCACGACGTTCAACAATATTCATAATTGAAAAAGTTAAAGGAAACGGTCTCCAATATGGATGTTTATTTACTGTCATCTTCTTTTACCTAGTGGAATTTTATAAGAGAGTTATAAAGACTGAAGTTAGCAATTATTTGCATCATGGATCGATTAGGAGAGTATTTCAGCAGTTTCTAGGGTGCTATAAATAGTAAAAACACTATAAAATTCTTATTGCTTCTATTAATGAATTTTTTGTTACTTTTTATGATGTTCTTCTAATTGTATTCAAGATTTTACTTACAGGAATAATATGATAGTGTTATCCAAATAGGGGTACTGTGGGCTGTGTACCAATCGCTATTCTCCGTCTGAACTGGGATTCTTGATTTTCGTACCATTTCATCATTTCAGGAGTGCACGACGAATGAACTCTTGAGAGTGAGGCCTCAAAATGACGCCATTCAACAATATTAGAATCAAGTCCTTCTCGAAGAGCTATCATGCCAGCTTCACGGCAAATGGCTTCAAGATCCGCTCCTACATAAAACTCTGTCTCTTTAGCTAATCGATTAAGATCAATATTTTCAGCTAATGGCATATTCTTTGTATGAATCTCTAATATCAATTTCCGACTTTCCTCGTCAGGAGGAGGAATATAAACAACTCGATCGAATCTTCCTGGTCGGAGGAGCGCAGGATCAATCATATCGGGGCGGTTTGTCGCTGCAAGAACCACTACATCTCTTAAAGGTTCTATCCCCGCTAATTCAGTTAAAAGCTGACTAATTACACGTTCATTGACTCCAGATGAGTCACCAGATCCTCTTCGGGTAGCAACGGCATCAATTTCATCGAAGAAGACAAGTGCAGGAGAAGCGGTTCGTGCTTTGCGAAATACTTCCCTAACGGCTTTTTCACTCTCTCCAACCCATTTTGAAAGGAGTTCGGGACCTTTAACGCTAATAAAATTCACGTGACTCTCTGTTGCCAAAGCTTTTGCTAACAATGTCTTTCCTGTTCCAGGTGCGCCGAATAAAAGAACAGCTCGGGGAGGGTTAATACCCAAACGTTGGAAACTTTCCTTTTGTTTTAACGGCCACTCGACAATTTCAATCAATTCTTGTTTAACGGAATCCATACCCCCTATATTTTCCCATTTCACATTTGGTACTTCAATAAATACCTCTCTAATTGCAGAGGGATGAATCTCTTTTAATGCATCCTCAAAATGTCGATCTTCAACCTTTAGGTTATCAAGAACTGTTGGTGGGATGGTATCCTCACTTAAGTTGATTTCAGGTAAGATTTCTCGCAACTTCTTCATTGCAGCTTCACGACCTAAAGCAGCGAGATCAGCTCCAACAAATCCATGAGTTATTACTGCCAGCTTTTCTGTATCAACATCTTCTATTCCTGGCATTCTTCTAGTGTGAATCTGAAGTATTTCCAAACGCTCATTTTTGTCAGGAACCCCGATTTCTATTTCACGATCAAAACGACCTGGACGACGTAATGCAGGGTCTACTGCATTAGGACGATTTGTCGCTCCAATGACAATTGTCTCTCCTCGACTTTCTAATCCATCCATTAAGGCTAGAATTTGTGCAACGACGCGTCTTTCAACTTCTCCAGTTACATCTTCTCGTTTAGGAGCAATGGCATCGATTTCATCAATGAAAACGATACTAGGAGCATTATCTTCCGCTTCTTTAAAAATTTCACGTAATCTCGCTTCTGATTCCCCATAAAATTTAGACATAATCTCAGGTCCTTGAATTGGAATGAAATGTGCCTCAGATTCATTGGCAACAGCTTTGGCTATGAGTGTTTTTCCAGTTCCAGGCGGACCGTGTAATAAAACTCCTTTTGGTGGATCAATTCCCAATTTTTTGAATAGTTCAGGGTGTTTCAATGGTAGCTCAACCATTTCGCGAATTCGTTGAATCGCATCTGACAAGCCTCCAATATCTTCATAACTAACCCCTGGCATCCCAGTTTCAGTTTCTGAAACAGGCTTTTCTGAAACATTAAGTTTGGTAGTGTCAGTTATTAGTACAATATCTGTAGGGGTTGTCGAATTCACAACAAATGGTATTGACCTACCTAGAATAGGGATGAGTACTGTATCATTCTTAGAAACTGGGTATCCTAATAGTTTGCGTTTGACAAAGGCTTCAAATCCATAATCAAGGGAAATTTGACGAGTTGGTGCAATATTAACGGTTTTAGCAACTTTTATCTGAGCCTTGCGGATGCGAACATTTTCTTCTAATGAGACTTTCGCGTTTCTTCGAATAATTCCATCCATTCGTACAATACCTGCCCCTTGATCTTCTATGTAGGCAGGCCAAGCTATTGCTCCTGTTTTTTGTCGGCCCCGAATCTCAACAACGTCACCAGTCGTGATACCAATTTCCCGCATATTGATATCATCCATGCGGATTTTTCCACGTCCAACATCGCGTTGTCTTGCCTCAGCAACCTTTAATACAACTTCTTTTGTCAAATTTCTCAACTTTTGTATCATTCTGCTCTTTTCGAAATTCTGATTTAGGTATCCTATTCTTTGCTTAAAATTGATTTCTTTTTAATCCCAGGTAAATGTACTTGGTAAAACAGAAAATAAAAAAAAATAGTTTAACCCCAAAAATGAGTTCAATCCCCTTTAATCAAATGAATCTAATAGTCAATTATTGTTTGCACTTCAATTTCGCAATTATCAACTTCTTCCAAAGCGATAAGGCGATCTTCAAATTTCTGAAGTGTTTCAGTTCCTTCATCAGAGTCAGCTGTCTTTACGAAGAGTTTAATTGCATATAATCCAAAAAAAAGTGGCTCCTCTTCCTTCTTTAAAATTTCTAAATCTAAACCTTCTCTTACTTCTGTTTGTGCACGAGAAACAAGCTCATCACGATTTACTTCGGGGGAAGTCGGAATTACTTTCAAAATCGATAACACGTTTGCCATTTTCATTCCTCAGGAAGTTCTTAAAAACGTTGATTTTGGGATATTTGTTATTACGTCAAATAAAATAATATTAAGGTCCAGTGAATCCACAATTAGGACAGGTATATCTATTCCCCAACTTTCGACACCGCTCACAACGAATTATAGGGATCATTCCGCACGATGGACATGGAAAACGTGTTGTTCCATGTTGACTAGGCATGACAGCAACTTGACAAGGATTACATCTTTGCATTCGGATGTTTTCACTCATTTTGGAAACCTCTGTGTCAATTTGACTCGCCCAGATAAATCATAATAAATTCTTCTCTTTATTTCCACCTCCCAATATTATGGTGTTTAAAAATAAACTAAACACTGAATTTTTGTAAAAGTATGATGCGATTGCTAAAGTGAAAAAAATGGTAACCTATAGTCATATAGCAATTGATAAAGATAGTGAGACCTCCTCAACAGAAAAAGTCCAGAAAGTTTTAGATGAACTTGGTGCTGTTCAAGGGGTTCAGCAAGCACTGTTGGTAAGTGATGAGGGCTTTCCAATAATGTCTGCACGAACAGCTCCTATTTCTGATGAGGTTGAAACATTAGTATCTGCAATGGTTGCTGGAATTGTCAGTACTTTTGCTGGGGCTTGTGTTCAACTTAATTTAGGAAATAAAATAGACTACATTCATGTTCAGACTCCTCTGGGTTTAGGTTTAATTTCAAGGGTAGGAAGTACCATTCTTGTACTGATCACAAAATCAGAAGTTAAGCTTGGGTTAATGCATTATTTGCTGACTTCAACAAAAACCAAAATGCTCAAATTACGCGAATTTTAACATAACACAAATTTAGACTGCAATAGTACTTAGCCTCCAACACGATTTATTATAAAGGGTTATGGGAATGCAATCAATTGAATAATCCCTGAATTGGTTGAGAATTCATTGCCGTTGTTAGAATCTAATCTGATATTACGCTCTGTATCATGCGATAAAACTGGAGTTGAACCTATTTGTGTTCTTTGTCCTGAATGTGAGGGCTGTGAATGGGTTTCTCGCGAAATTATTACTTTTGAGGAAGGACAATTAATAAGACAGGGAAACTCTGCAATTCTTTCCCTTACACTTCACTTTAATGATCCAGTAGAAGAATTTATTTTTGACAGAATACGAAACGAATTATGGCGGAATGCGGGAGCACGTTTAAAGGTGATTCGTGAGCCTGAGGAAGGTTATCAGATCTCTTTTTTTCTCAATACTGAAATGGTGGAAACTGTTGAACAGCGAAAGACATTAATTGATTATTGGAAAAAATTTAGTATAAATATGCGTAGAATCTTAACAGATGGAAAAATGGTTATCAACAAGTATGTACGGAGTAAAGCAGAAGATTCACGATTGAATTGAATGAACCGTACAAAACAGTATCTTCTAGCTGGAATTCTAAATGGTAATGAAGAAAGAGCTGCATTAGCTAGAATATTATGTTAACCCAGACATGAGTCTGTTTAAAGAAAAAAGAAAAGAAGAAAGGAAGAGATTAAACTCATATAGTCAAATCTATTGATATTGTTTGATCGGTTGCATCTCCAATATCGAATGTGACTGTGATTGTGTATTTTCCAGCTGATAATTCCTCATCGAATGTATAATCCTTGACTTTTCCACTTCCTGCATTGATACTGAATGCAACAAAAGCGAAGTTGGCTCTATCAGGACCTATTATTGTAATATTTGTAATTGATGCAGCTTCACTTAATTTTTCATTTTTAAGCGCTATTTTTGCTGTTTTATTGGTTAATTTCGTCGCTGTTTCATCAAATACTAGCGAGCCGCCTGGTTCAGAAATCAGGGGTAAAACTACAATGAATAGAACGGCACCTGCCGCTACGGCGAGTCCAATCAGTAAAATAGCAGCCAAAATAGGGCTGACTGCACGTTTCTTTCTTAGTAATCTTTGGATTTTCATGGTTGTTTTATCTCCAATGTTTTTTCAAAATTTTATCATGTCAAATCTTGACTAGTAAGAACATGATTTAGCATATTACTTAAACTTTTCATAATATTGAAATATTATTATCTTCATATTGGAAAAGTAATCTATTTTGAATCCTCGTAATTCCCTTTATTACCTGAAAATTCATACAATAATTGTAAAAAAAGAATAGGATTATTTATTTTGATTGTAAAACATTAATGTTTTGTTTCAACTTATACATTGTTTGTTCAAGTGTTTCAACAAGAACTCTAGTTTCTAACATCTCCATAAAATTAAGGTCCCCAGGGTAACGTGGTACAACGTGCCAGTGTAAATGTTTCACACTTCCTCCTGCAAGTTCGCCAAGATTTAAACCAATATTGAACATTGTTGTCTGATGAGTTAATTTCAATAATTTTATGCATTTTTGTAACACTAATGCAAGATGAGAGACTAATTCTGTTGATATTCCTTCATATTGTTCATAATGGTCCAAAGGGGAAACCAAAAGATGCCCAGGATTATAAGGGAAACGATTGAGTAAAATCATAATCTGATCATCTCTAAAAACTTCCCAAGATTTTACTCCTGCTGTTTTTTGGGCAATAGCGCACAATATGCACTGATGAGGGTCTTTTTTTTGCTCAACATACTCCTTTTTCCAAGGGGCGGTGAGATAGGTGTGGAATAGTCGATCTGACATTAAAATCATCCTCTGAATTTAAATTAAATTTTCAAGTATAAACTCAGTCTTCCATTTCTATCTTTTTTTTGATTGTGAAAAGTTAATTCAGAAAGATTTTTTTTATTTGTATAGGGGTATTGAATTATTGGTGTATCGAGTTCATGGACTGGCCGAAACTGAAATTTAATAGGCGAACAGTAACAATAATCATTTTAATAATAGAAATTATTCTAATAAGTTGCAATTTTATAGTTATGGGAGTAATAGGAAATGAAGAGTCTGAAAAAGGCAAAATTGCAGTGTTTTTCGGATCAGATACGGATAAAAAGTTAAGCCAAGAGATGGTGGGAGTAACAGGGAGAGCAGCGGACTATTATAATATTACAACAATACAAACTGATCCTTCATTCATTTTTGAAAATGAAAGCGTTGTTTCAATCTGGTGGATTAACGAATTCCCTTTATCTATTGATTTAACATTCATCAGTGATTTAAATGAATGGAAACAAATGGGAAGAGGATTGTTTGTACTGAATCGCTATTTTAGTGAAACACCTCTCCAAGATTTGGCCCATTTAGGAATTACCGCTTATTCACCAATAGTATACCCCTTTAATGGATCGTATGTGGAACACGAGTTGAATTTAGCTGAAGAACAATTATCTTTGTTGAATCTAAGTACAACCTCCTTTAATTTCAAAGGAAGTACGGCATGGGTGGAGGTAAACAACCAAACACAGATGTTAGCAGAGATTATCCCACCTGAAGAAGAACCAGTCTTGGGAGTTATGAAGTCAGGAATATGGGCTGTAGATACTCATGTAATTGTAGGAAGTTTTTCTATTGATATGGCTTCAGATGTTAAAAAACTTAAATTTAAATCACTTGGAATGGATTTAGATTCACCTGAAAATATGATTGAGCTATTAGGTCAGTTTGCACGGCTGACACTAGGTACATTACCCTCAGAAACTAATGTGTCACCACAACTAGGAGGAATGGAACAGATAGCAGCAATTGGATTTGTGCTGATCACAGGTTTAATTTCCATCTTTCTTCTAATAAAGCTAGGAGTTGTTTCTAAGATTCGTGAAATCGTGGTCGGAGTTTTTATGAGTGTTTTTTTGTTCATTGCTCATATTACATACTCACCACAAAGACGACGAATCAGCGAGACTGAACTCCTAGAAAATCAACTAAGAAGTGAGATTGTAGACTACCTTGAGGTGAAGGGGGAACAAGGAGCTCATTTACGTGAAATCCAGCGAGAAGTGGGGTGTGGTATTTCTTCCTTACTGTGGCATTTGCAGGCACTAGACGATTTTCATTTAATAACACACGAGAAAATTGGTAAATATCACATTTTTTATTTAGTTGGTTTAAAATCTGTTGATATATCAGAAATTGCCTTAGCATTAAAGAGTGACGTTGCTAAAGAACTCTGTCGTGTCTTAATTAGAAAGAGAAAGCCATTATCATTGTCAAAGATCTCCCAAGAAATTGATGTTCATCACTCTAGTGTTCAACATCATATCAAAAGATTGACTGAATTGGGAATCATTATCTCGCTTCAAGAAAAAAAGCGATCTAGGTATGTAATTGGTCCAAAGCGGTTATCTTGGATAAAAAGTCATTTGGAGGGGGCCTAAATACAAATCCAGAGTCATTTATCATGGAAAACATGTTTATTAGGCATTTCATTAATCTTCATAGCCCTAGGAAGTGTATTATCAGGTGTTGGAAGAACAGAATATCAATTCATTCAACTTGACTCTTACTTTGAAAAAGACCTTTTTGGAATTAAATTCGATTATGATCCTAATGACCAATCATTACGGCTATTGGCTGATCTATTAAAACAAACCTCCTTAGCCAATGCTAGTGATTATAATAATATTATAAATATGGTAGGACATGAGGATGAAGGAATAAACTCCGTATTTTTAGCATTAGAGCGAGTAAATCGCACTCAAGATATTATACTCGATTTAATTAGTTGGCAATCAGTAGTTCCATTTTCTAAGTATTTACACCAGTTTTCACTTCCTTCAGGTGAAGATATTATCTTAAGCCAAGACTTTCTCGGAATGGCACTTAAAATAAATGAAAGCAGTTTAGATCTTGAAGATTACCAATATGGATATGCTAATGTTCCATCAGACTTTTTGGAGTTTTTAATTCCAGATAATCAAAATGTCACTTATGATTCTTCAGTAAAAACCTCAATTATGGTTCAAGATTCTTCAAACGAACTTCAAATTGATCTTACCTTTTCTAACATCACCTTTCTTTTTCAAAACAATAGCATCGCCCTTGATGATTTTATTGAATCAGCTGTTAACCTTTCAGATCATTTAATGATAGTTCAGTTTGAAAAAATCATATTCACAATCATAATAAGAAAATATGATCATTATGGAACTTCAGGGGTGGAAACTCTCTCTGAAATTACAATAGGGAATGTGATGAATCTTATTATTAATGAGGAACTACCACCTGATCAGACTTGGATTAATGCTTTTGAGTACGAAATACAAGATAATTTTAGGGATTTTATTCCAATTCATGAAACATTTTCTTGGTATCATGGGTCTAATATCCGGGATCGACTAAAACTATTCCCTGAGATATCTTTTTCTCTCATTACAGCTCAAAATATTGGTGTATTGAATGGAACACAGCCAGTGAATAATCTTCAGATAGTTGTAGATGGCCAGAACAAGACCATAATCGGACTTTCAGAAAGTACTTTTCCTGTAAAAGAAGAGATTTCAGCAATTTATAAACAACAGAAATTATTCTCTGCTTTGGTTAAGGGTCGGAATTTTGCGATACAAAAAGAAGACAGTACTGAGAAAATATCCTTAATTCCCGTTGAAACACAAGTAATTTCATTGAATCAGCGAAATAAATTTGCTAATAATCCATTATTTTTACAAGAAACCTTTTTACTAAATGAAATGGTTGTGGAAAGCGTGAAACGATTTATTTCTGATCCTAATGTGTCTATAATGGGAACCAACGAATTGGTCGAAAAATCCAGATTAGATTTGATTTCAGCAAGATATTCGCAAGAGTTTCAAGTTAAAGAGTGGTCAGGTATTCAGTTTTCTTTGCATTTAATGCAATTTGCAGTTAAAAACGCTTCACTTCCGACAGAAAAAACGAAATTGAGTGAAATTACTTCTATTCCAATAGCTTCAGGAATTTTGGGATTATTAATTATCTGTATGGTCTTAAAACGTGTTAAAAGGGGTAGAGATTTCTTTTTAAGGAATTAGAGAGAAGAAAATCATCACGAAAACCCAGTAATTCAAGTAAAGTTCACTAGTTAAAGCATAATTTAAATTAAAGGAAGTTTCATATTCATATAACCTCTTGGGTTTGTTTGAAACCACTGTACAACCTATTTGCCGATAAATAATATGTGCATCCATCTTCTAGTGCTTAGATAGCCTGGTTGACCGCTTAAAAAAGAATTCTTAACGAACTATGATGGCTTTATTTCTTTTTTTGGCGGATTTTTGTTTCGCACATTTTTTTAAAGGATGATAATTGTATAGTTCATAGACTTAGTACTCGACGTCTTATGCAATTCATAGCAAAATGGCATGAGTTTCATGGACGAGGGTTCAATTAAAGGTGATTTTTAAATATGAAAAAGAAATTTATGATTGGAATTTCAGTAATAACGTTACTGATTGTTCTGATTCTCACAACACCAGCCAGAGCTTCAACAGCAGACTTCGTAGGGCATTCATTCAGCGAAACATCCTTTGCAGTCGAAGTAGATCTCTATCCAAAACCAAAAGACCCCCTACTAATTACTGATCTAGTTGATAGCAGTGCTGAGGTTGATGATGACTCAGCTGATCCTAACGAAGACTGGCAATTCCTTATGGCATACATGAATCAATCGGGGATTGAAACCGCTTATTCTGCATTAGAGAAATATGAACATGATCTCACATTTCGTGATCTGTTAAAAGCGAATGTAGTAACTGCTATTGAGGCTTATGATGAATTTTTCAATGCAGGATTGCGACCCGCATTAGATGAGACTATTTTCCACATAAACGCCACTGCTCCTTTTCAGCAGCTAGTACAACACTTCACGACCCCCGAGTTTATGGGTGAACAAGATACTTTTGTTACCAATAACTTTATGGCCCTGATAGCCTATTCATCAAGTCCTAATGATCGGACAATGGATTTCTCTGATGATCTTTACCTAGGTTATACTTTTAGCTTTCAAGAATTAATTTATGCCATAAATCAAAACTTGGAAGGAAAGACCCCCTATCGGGTGGGTAATTTTGACTACACTCCTACTTTCACGGAGACTGAAACTGGTTACAAGTTCGGTATCAACTATACTAATATGTTGGTTCTCTGGCAAAATATTGAAGCGAAACCTCGGGGAATCGATATTTTCGATAACACAAATTACATCAACGATGCTCCTGGTGGAGTTGTTTTTGGCCAAGATCTTGTAGCTGCCTCTGTTCTCGATTATCTTGCATTTGAATATGAATTTGAAACCGACATCATTGAAGGTGCAAACACTTATGTCGAAGGCAGTATAACAACTCACTATTATATTGGAGAAACTAATTTCCTAGTAGTGAATGAGGACACTATTCCTACTGGTCCATTTGCCAATAATCCTTTCGTTGCTGCTCCTAGTTATACATTTACTGTTCCTACAACATTGCAAAATATTGACCTCTCTCCATATATCAGCCTCACTATCCCAGTGGAAGTTACAGTTGGGCTACCTGATCTGGCATTTTACGTGGGTGATGATGCCAAGTTACGGATGAACATGGCAAACGGATTTGGTTTGACAGTAGCGACTGCTACAAACACTTTTGGAGCTGAAGAGATAACTGCTGGTTACAATGATAATACTGGTGCTGCGAGTAAAGATCTTAGCATCTATTCCGGTGGTAATACCTATTATTTCCATCGTTATGAGGACAAAGACACCTATAAACTTCTCGGATTAGATGATCTGTGGCCTGAATTCGATCCGACAACTGATCATGAAGTTATAGTCCATATTATTGATAAAACCCAATGGGGTAATTGGGATACCAAAGATATTGGCAAAGGATACTTCATTGTTGAATTTGGTATGGCATATCTTTTCACAGATTGGGTGGCCAAACAATTATCATTGCAGCTTACAAGTATAGCAGATAGCGTTGATGATTATCTGGGTGATATGCTCTTCTTTACAGCAACCGAGTTTCCAGATTGGCACGGTGGAGAAATTTACCACGATCCCACGTATTCCGCTGTAGCTGCAATGGCTGCTGTTGATGGGGAATCTTCAGAAGAAACAAGTGGACCTGGGGAAGAACCAAGTGATGGTGTACCAGGATTCGAAATTCTTTTTGCTATATTAGCTATCCTTCCGCTATATGCATTGTCCCGCAAACGACGCCAGTAATCTCCCCCCTCCTTCTTTTTTTAATTTTTTT
>JBHLKY010000008.1:0-122946 GCA_048886185.1 Candidatus Hermodarchaeota archaeon | reverse complement strand
TTTTTTTAATTTTTTTCTTCTCTTTCTACTAATATTTTCTTCTAATACTGATCGGTATAGAAATATCGATATTACCCAACCTTTTCACTTGAAATACGATAATAAATTAAGTTATTGGTACGTACTAGCTTTAGAATAGTTTTAAAAACAATATTGATAAGTTTCCAATGTCATACTGTAAGTATAATTTTTAATGTAGCATATTAAAAGGAATGAATATACTTCATTTCCTACAAAGGATCTTTTTAATCAAAAATAATCTTAGCAGGATGAAAAATTATGGCTTGGATAGACCCTTTAATGGATCCAGTTAATCTTTTTGTGTCTTTACTATTAACTTTCTCCCCTATAATTATCTTATTCTTACCTTACCTATTCACACGACGAAAAGACGAGAATTTGTTCGCAATCATATTTAATCGTGCATATTTAGGCTTTATCGTCTTCTATATTGCATATTCTATTTTCCCCAGCATTTTAAATGCTGTTGTTCCAAATCCAACTCAATATCTAGATCAAGAATATTATCCGGTTTCAGGAACATATGGGTATACTACCGTATGGGATTCAGCTGCCGTTGATGAAGAAACAATTAATGACATTCTAACAGCTATTGGACTCCCAGGAATGCCCCTATTAATAAAGTACATGTTTCAACATTTTATAAATTCAATTGTCAATTACTTATATTATCCAATCATTATTCTCGCATTTGTTTTTGGAATTTCTCCAATCATTTCAATGATAATTTTATTATATCAAACTTGGGGTGAAAATCGAAATGAAAAGAAACCAATCAAACGATTAATCAAAGAAAATCTTGAGGAGCTCAAAGTCCTTAATAAGAAACGGAAAGTAGCAAGAGAAGATGAGAAAGAAGTACTTAATCGTGAAATCACCTCGCTAGAAAACGATATTTTCGGTTTAGAGCAGCAATTGAAAGAAGGACGAAATGTTACTCAAAGATTACAAGAGATTCAGTTTGAAATGGAAGACTCACCTTTTCAAGAAATAAGAAAACGGGTTCAAGAAAAAGATTGGGGGAATGAAAGGGAGTTATTGAAAGTACTCATTGCAATCCTCCCTATTACACTATTTCTTCTTATGACAATTCTTCAATTACTCGGAGAAACCGAAAATCCGAGTTTATTGCAAGGGACTGCTATGGGACATTTTCTAGAAATATTTTTTGCCTATATTGCTTCAATTGTATTTAGTGTTTATCTTATTAAAGCAAGTCGTTTGTCGAGAAAAGGTAAATTCTTGGGAAATCAACTATATGTAGCTATGGTTCAAAGTCTATCGACCGTGGGTGCGTTTATGTCAGGACTCGCGGTTATTCTCTTCTTAGTTCAGTACTTTGACCAAATTTTCGTTGTATCTTTTTTTGTGGTATATTTTATAATGGTTTCAGTTTTTTTTGTTCTTTTTTTAGATATTTTCGAACCTTTTTCAATTTATTTGTTAATCAAGCTCATTGAGTCTTTTAAAAATCTTAAATTAGCTTTTAAGAGAATAAATTCTACAAATATCGTAAAATCATGCATTATGGGAGTGATTATTGGTTTTTTACTTGCAATCGGTTTTTTGGTCTATCGTGTCATCGTCTCTGGTTTATTTCCCCGCAACATTGAAACAGTTCAATATAGTACATTTTTTTGGTTTACTCTAAATTATTTTAGTTTTCTTTTAAGTGCAGCTTTAATTCTGTTAATCAGAAGATGGAATTGGAGTATTCTTGTAACTACGTTGATTGCTTATTTATCGATTTCTTCCGTCAGCCTATTACTCTTTTTGTGGTATGATGAAGCTTTATATAAACTTATACCGTTTCTAAATCTTAATAATCCAATTTTCATTATTAATTCTGTTCCTTTAATACCTCCATTTATCACACTCACGTCTGGGATTGCTGGAGGAGGAGAACGGTTGCAATGGTATACTAATATTTGGAAAGAAGGTATCTTTGGTGATGTTCATTTCATTATTCCAGAATTACATCGGATTCCAGTAATTTGGAAAGGAGAGGGTGGTATTTTTCTCGGCCTTCTTTCAATTCCATATAATCTTTTACATCCGTTTGCCATAATATTGACATACGGTACTATTCTATTTTTAGTGAGACGGAAGTTCCATATACGAACACAGAAAAGCACTGTAGAAGGAGAAGAAAAAATTCAATACAAATCGGTTTATTCTGATATAGGAAGACTTCCTAGTTTAAATGAATTAAATAGAAAATCTGATATAATTCTGATTGGAGCAGCTACCGTTGACAATCCTGAAATAAACCAGAGAGTGGAAGAAGCTTGGGCTGAGATTGAAAAGGGACAACAGCTACATGATGCAATTACTGGAACTTTGAAACCGTTAGATGCGTTAACGAAAAGAAGTGGGTTGAGTACCAAAGAGATTTATCAAATCTTAGATGATCTAACTTTTGATATTGAAGTCCCGTTCAATCAAATCCTTACTGTCTTACATAGAGAATTCTCATACTCTTATGAAGAGGTTACAATTGACTCGCTCCATATAATGATGCTTGACGGCCGTGCTGTTCTGTCACATACTTTTGCAACAGAATCTCAGGTTGAGCCAGCATTGGTAGCTGGTCTCTTTTCAGCTATTACATCTTTCGCAAAAGAGGCTGTGCGGAGTGAACAGCTGTTAAAAACTATCGACCATGGTGATGTGGTTCTAACCATTGAATATGCTAAATGGGTTTTTGCTGCGATTTTTGCAGATAGCACTTCTACTGAATTGCGCAAAAAACTAAGTGAGTTTCTAATAAACTTTGAAAACAAATATGCAAAAACTCTTCCAACATGGTTAGGAGATCTTGATGTTTTTAAAGGTGATATAGAAACAATTGACGAACTATTCTCCTCTGGATAAGATAGCCATTATAAAGTCCAAATATAAGACATTGAAGGAGTGTACATAAATCATAATTTCTGCTAGACCTTTACTCTGCCTCACCAATAATGAAACAATATTCACCAGTCTCTATTTGGGCAATAGAACATAGAATTGTGGTATTATCAGCTCTCAAGGCGATTTTTACGCCATTCAAAGGATTTTTGTCTTTTTTAGAGAGTGAGAATCCTTTGTGAGTCATTAAGGCAGCCCAACGTTGTAGATCTGATTTGGAATAGATCATGTGACGTACAGATTTTGCTCTTATTCTTGAATCTGATTCAAATAATAAATCACGTTCTAAAATATCTGATGTAAGAGATTCTGATAGGGAAGTTATTTGGATGTCCTGTTTCAGGTCTATAAACCACTTAATATCATCTTCTCCTATTTTTTTATTTTCTCCTTCAGTAATATACTCCATGACATCAGTCAATGAATCAGATGTGGTTGGTTCCTCTGAGACAATTTCTTCAAGTGTTGGCTGCTGCAGATCTTCTGATATGAGTGGAGAGATAAAGGAAGGTAAAATCCTAGTTTGATCAACAAGTACAAGAACTTTATCATGAAGATAGGAAATTATGGCTTCTATAATACTTCGATAACTATAATCTGAATCTAGAAGACATTGATTAACTATCTCTATTGCAAAAAGTCCCTCAGTTCTTGCAAGCTGGTCTGATTGTGCACTGATAATCTCGTATAATTCTTGATGCTGTATTTTTCCTTTGTAGGATTGATTTATTTTTAAGGGAGATATCAAAGAAAGTCCTAAATGGTAATCAAGAAGTTTGATTACAGGAGCAAAATCATCAATCAATCCAACGAAATCTTCGAGAATTTTCTGATACTCCTTTTCAAATATGTAGGAAAAATTCCTCATGCGTCGTTTAAGGTCGTTGATATATTTTGGGGTACGATCTAGGATAACAGCGGTAACAGAGTAGGCACCTTCTACTGTAATGATTTTGAAAGCACGATCTCCTATCTCTTCTGTGAAAATTCGTAAAATAGATCGCTCCTTAACGAGATCTGATTTCAGTTCACTAAAGAGTCCAGAAATTGCGCTTAGAAATCCTGAAACTAATTGAGGATCTATTTTCAACATCGTAATTCCATGTTCGAGGATACAGATTCCAGTTCGTTTATGAAGAATTAGAATATGTTTACAGGAAAGTAAATTAGTTAAATCCTTGTGATTAAATGCCTCACTCTCCCCTGTTTGGGGAATATATTCATCATCTTCAATTATAGGAGATTCTGACATCGAAAAATCTAATTCTTCTTCTGAAAGATCAGTTTGTGTTTCTGAACTGATAATTTTTTTTGGCAGACCATATCGAGGGAGAGTATCAGGCATCTTATCTTCTTGAGGATCAATATGTTTTGATAAACGAGGACGTACTTGGATCTTAACAGGACCACCCTGTAGTCCCACAATTAAAGCTTCTCCCCGAATAAGATGAGGTAATCTTGACACCACTTCACTACTTATTCCTTCCATCAAGCGAATTTTATTGATATCTTTATCAGATCTTATTCTTAGTGCAATTAATGTATTCATATTCGCAATAATAGTATCTGGGAAATCAGCTGGTCGTTGAGAGATTAGAATTTCATATATTCCGAACTTTCGTCCCTCTCTGGCAATTCTTGGTAAGATTTCATTAGACCCCGTGAAGCGATGTGCCTCTTCAATTACTAGAATGACTTCATGTTCTCTTATTAAATCCCCACGCATTTTCTTTTCAAATATTTGATTCAGAATTTCATTAACCAAAAGATTACGCTTTTTTTGGTCAACAAATTGGTCCAAACGAATAATAGATATTTGTCCTGGGGAGATAAGAGCCTCTAGGTCGAGTTCTCTTTCAAAAAAAGGCATTTTTTTAAGAGAATAAATCTTTGAAAGTAGAGTATCTCGTGTTGAACTATGGATATTCGAATCCTCAATCAATGAAATTAAGTCTTCAAGTGAAATGGGATTGCTAACTAAATTCGAAAGTGAGTTTTCTTGTGCCGCCGTTAAATCAAGTAATCGTCGTAATCGTGGTAAATCAAAGTATATCCCTAATCCTAAAGAGTCTTTTTCGAAAATTAGAATATTTGATTGAAAACCTCGCGGTGAGTATCCCTCATAATCAAGGTTTTCAGTCTCTGGGCCATCATTCGGTTGAGCTAATCCCCAATATTCATTATGAATGTCAAATAATAAGACAGCAGCGGATTGAAACTTCATAATGATTTCTTCTAATAACACACCAACACTGTACGATTTTCCAGCACCAGTACTTGCAACACAAAGCACATGACGTTCCAGGAATCGTGGCGATATGAGAAATGGGTCTGTAATATTACTGTAAGTTATTACATCTCCCAAATATATCCCCTGATCTCCTCGATAAGAAATAATCTTTGAAACTAATCCTTTTGGTGGATGCTGGATTAGCGCTTGAGAGGATATTGGGAATCTACAGGATGAAAGAGAATAATTGTCAAGATTGATTTCCCCAAGGATGATTGCATTTCCTTTTATTTCCTCCCCTTTAGTGTGAACTAAATGTGAAACTTGAGCTAAATATTGTTTTTCAGAATCAATGATCAGAATGAAGTCTTGTTCATGAATAGATACATTTTCAGTATCAACAGTAAAGGTAATGTCTGAGGTTGAAGATTTTAATATTTCCATTGTAGTTTGCAACCGTTCTGGGTGAAATAGATTAGAGCGAATCTCTTATCTGAATTAAAAAAATATACTCTTTGGCTTGATATATTCGTAGTATTCTTATATCTTAAATCTTGCACTTCCCCTTAAAAATACATTGAAGCTATAGGACAAAAAGTAGGGTTGTAGCATCATTTCTCTTAAAATCCCTTTTTCATTTCAAAATTTCCCTTTCATCAGGATTTTGAATATTATTAACTTCGCAAAAACTTAATATTTGGAACTTAACACAATAAAAATGAAGTCACCTAGTTCATTTTTAGGTGGAGCGTAAGCTAGCATGGGAAGTACCCCTGATAATAATGATTACGACATGGTAATAGTTGGTGCTGGTCCAGCAGGTATGGCTTCTGCCATCTATGGTTCACGTATGGGTTGGAAAACACTGGTACTTGAAAAAGAAGCTGTGGGAGGGTTAGCGGCAGTCACCCCAATAATAGAAAATTACCCTGGCTTTTCTGAAATCACGGGTCTCGAGTTTGCTGATAAATTGCGAAAGCAAGCAGAAAAATTTGGGACTGAGATTCGTGAGCTAGTAGAAGTCACTGACATAAAGACTAATCAAGCTCCATTAGAATTAGTTACAACCTCGGGTAATTTTACAGCTAAAGTGATCGTTTTAGCTACCGGTACATCTCACCGTCACTTAAACATACCTGGTGAAAAAGAGTTTGAAGCAAAGGGAGTTTCTTATTGTGCAACATGTGATGGCCCGCTGTATAAATCAAAGAAGGTAGCAGTAGTTGGAGGGGGAAACTCTGCAGTAACAGAAGCTCTCTATCTTGATAATGTTGTTCGTGAAGTTTATCTAATTCATCGTCGTGACCGGTTACGAGCAGAAGATTCTTTACAAAAAGAAATCTTAAACAATTCAAAGGTCAATTTTATTTGGGACTCTGAAGTGACGGAAATTCATGGGAGTGAAGTTGGTGGGATTAGGAAAATATCGATAAAGAATAATAAAACAGGAGAAATAAATGATCTTAGGGTGAAAGCAATCTTCATAGCTATTGGAATTCTCCCCAATAATGAATTAGCTAAAAAAATTGGTGTTAAACTGACTGAAGAGGGGTTAATCAAAGTTGATGCCAAACAACGTACTAATATTCCTCGGATTTATGCCTGTGGTGATATCACTCCAGGACAAGGCCAGATTTCAGTAGCTGTTGGTGAGGGTACAACTGCTGCGATATCTGCTTTTCTTGATATGAGGGGTGGAGATTGGTATGGTATAGAAACTAGTAATGGTTGATTTATGTATTGAGCAAGAAACGTAGATCGAGTTCTGTTGCCATCGACAAACTTTCTGTTCATTTTAGTGCCTCACACGCACTTATTTTAGATCATTATGAAGAAGGTCTTCATGGTCACAATTATTTAGTTGAAATGGAGATCGAAGGGATCCCAGATAATAATGATTTGATTATCGACTTTATTTTTTTAGAGAAACTTCTTATCCAGATTGTAACTGAATGGGATCATTATGTGTTGATTCCATCAAAGAATAAGAACATGAAAATGCGTAAAAACAAGGAAAATATGGAAATTATATATGGTGAACGATTCTATTCTATTCCAAGGGCAGAAATTCAGTTACTGAGCTGTACTAATGTCACTACAGAGGCATTAACGCGATTATTAGGGGAAAAAATTGAAGAAAAGTTAAGAAAAGAAATTTTTTGGGAAAGAATTGGAGCAATCACAATTTCGATATGGGAAACACCTATTTATTGGGCTAGCTACACAATTAAATTAAATTCTGGAGGAAGTCAGAAATAGATAGTTTTAGAAATCCTGAAATTTCTTCCCCTTGATATGTCATATTGTAGCGAAGCCCTCGGTGTTGAGATTGAAAGTTTGATAGTAAGTTAAGGGCAATTTGGAATTTTTCAAGCTTCTTCTTTCGTTCTTTCTTTATCGGAGAGTTGAGAGTACTATATTCACCGATTTGAGTACCAAAATCGAAGCCAATTAGGCAGATCAGAGGAGATTGAAAGTGAAATGCTAAGAAGATTGCTCTATCACCGTCTGTAAATCCTCCAAAATTAAAGAGAATATGTCTTGGTTTACACTGAGTAGTTCCCCATACATTATTGTTTACAATTATTTCATTATATTTGTCAATAAACAAAGAAAGCTGTTGTTGATTGTCACCATGGGCATGAATTAATGTTAAAGCACCTTTTTCGATAGCCCATCTAATCGCTGTCAAATCACCATCAAGATCAGTTACTACTATTGATGGAATAATTTTATTTTGTTTGAATAATGCTGTTGCACCATCCACAGCTATTGTCCGAAACTTAGTTAAAATTTTGTTTTTATAAAACCCTAAAAAGAGATTTGAAAAATCTCTTTTCAAAGAAGGGCCTGCTCCAGCAATTATTATAGGTTCTAGAAGAGTAGTTTTCAGCTTTTCGAAGATTTGATATTTTGTGATTGGATTTAACTTGATAAAATATTTCTCTAATAGATTTCTTGCTTTTTTATCAGCCTCAATATCGAAATCTAATTGCTCAATTATCTGATAGTAGCTTTTCTGCCATTCTGACCAATTCATTCTAAAAATCTCAGGTTAACGGATAATATTTAAAGACTCTTGAATGCGCTCCTATCAGGTTGTAGCTGCAACTACATCTGTTGTGCGCCAATAACCTGCGAATCTCTGCCGGAAGTTAAGTTAGGTTCCGTTTCGGTCTGTACTGTTGTGCGCGAGCCATCGGGAAAATCGAAAAGCTGAGTATTGCTCGGCCAAAGGGCCTGGGTTACACCCGGTCTCATTCCGAACCCGGAAACAGAGATTCCTAACTATTAGGCGCAATCAAAAGTTTTTTCTATCCTTTTTTCATTTGACCAAGTTGATATTATTAACAATCCTCTCCTCCTACATCATGATTCAATAAATATAAACAGTAATATTTTATTGTTGACCAAAATTAATATATTTTAATCCCGTTATAAGAGTGGATATCTCAAAAACGATTTCATGTCTTATAACATTAAGAAAAAAGATTGTATTCGTCAAATCATGTAAAGATAATTCCTAAACCCTAAATAAGGTATTATGCCAGATTGGAGAAGTTAAATGGTATTTTCAACGATTGCTCAAAGTTATTTTGATGAATTCCCATTTCAACGAAGAGTACGAAGGAAAAAATCTTCAGGGTATTTTTTCCTATCACACGCTCACTCTGATCATACCTCAGGTCTCAAATCATGTTTATCTGATCCTGATGCCACAATAGTTTGCTCTGAGGAAACAGCAGCAGTTATAAAGGTGCTTTATGAGATCCCTCCTGAAAAATGCCTCACATTAAAATCCAGTCAATCATTAGACTTTGATAATTTTGTTATTCACGCCCTAGATGCAAACCATTGTTTGGGTAGCTTGATTTATGTCATTGAGTCAAGAGATGGATTAAAAGAAGTCTATACCGGTGATTTCAGGTTTGGAACACCAATTCTTAATGAATTCGATTTAATTCAAGGCTCAGATCATCTTTGGGTTGATTATACTTATGGTAATGATTCATTATTTCAATTTCCTACGAGAGAAAAAATAATTTCAGAAATTATTACATTGATTTTATCTGAAGGGAATTATCCAGCAAGAGACGTGTGGATATCTTCTTATCAAATTGGTAAGGAAAAACTTCTCAAAACAATTAGTGATGCTTTGAAAGTGAAAATTTGGGCATCAGATCAAAAAGTCCAAACTTATAAGGAGATTGGGGGAGAATGGGATATCTTCACTAGTGATCGTGATTCAGGGATTTTTGTTGGTAGTCGTAGAATGGTTGAGAACTTTCAGGGAGTAGAAAAGCAATACCAAGACAAAATGTCTGAAGCTGTACGAATCTCCCCTACCGGTTGGGCAGCACGCTTGCGCCAAAAACGTATTGACGTACATTTTTTTCCTTATTCTGATCATTGTTCCTATTCTGAGGTTCATGAATTCATTAAGCTCGCTGCAGCAAAAAAAATCGAAAAAATCTAAATCAATAATTAATTTGGAAAAAAGGCAAAAAGGCAAATCCTAACATTCTCCAATTAATAACCAAACGTGAATGGAACCTACTTTGAGTATAAGTAACCTTCGAGACATCCGTGGAATTGGCCCTTCGGTGGAGGAAAAACTGAAGGCATATTTCGGAAGTGAAAATACTGCTCTTATCGCATTACGAGAATCTCGAATAGCAGAAATCTCATCTATAGAGGGTATTGGCGAAAAGTTTGCTTTAAGCCTGTGTCGTAACCTCCATTTTCAAGAAACTGGTGAACAAATTCAAAATTTTCTTAAAACTGAAGATGCGATCCTAATTTACAATCGAATTGTTGATATTATCTCGAAATTTGCCAATACAATCTACTCACGATCGAAATTGTACTTATTTTTTCCACTACCTTTTTCAGCTGTGAATAAAATCAAAGAGAGGCAAAATACTACCAAAAGGGCAAAAGAATTAGTATCTATGATAAAGAACTCCCCTCATTCGTTTAAAGAGTATGATCTCCTTCTCAGGAACCTCACATCTCTTAAGGAGCGCGTCAACCATCTTGATACAGCATCCAGAGTCATAGTAACTACTGATAAGCAGATTTATGAAGAGATAACAACTAATGAGATTGGATATCATTGTGAAACTCTTTTTGTTGAGGATAGTGAGCAGGTTTCAGAAGTTATTGGAGGATATGATGAAGTTATCTGGATTGGATCAGATTTCTTACTTGAAGACGGATTATCCAACACGATTACGATTTCGGAATCTCAACGTAATGATTTAACTCAGATAATCCCAGAGAAAATGCTTAATTTTTTTGCACAGAACAAAAAAATCCTTGAATCAATATCTGAACTAGCCAAATTACTTAAAACACTTCCTCCTTTAGAGCTAACAGTATTAACAGGGGAATTAAATCTTGATATGCTTATAGAAATGGGTAATGAGCTTTTAAACCTTGAAGAGTCAGGTGAACCAACACACAGATTTAACAAAGAATATTCCCGTCTTCTAAGGGCCGAACAAACGTTTGAACACAAATTGAGCGAAATCTTGTTGTCTTTGAATGAGGAATTAGAAAAAAAACTTCACGATACAACTGTTCATTTAGAAGGAGAAAAGATCCTTGCTCTTCTTAAAGGGATGTCTGAGGAAGATCAGAGATATTCTGGCGACAGTGGAAAAGCTGAGCTCCGTGAGTATCTGGATGATGAACTGTATCTAGCAGTTGAAGAAATAATTACTAAGGCTGAGGAAACACTAATCAAAAGTTTGGAGTTGAGAAGTGATGAGACTGATTACCTTATGGGGATTTTTCCAAGAGAACTGCGATACCCTGTTGATCCTGTTGACAATGTAGTTAATCGAATGAAAAATTATTTGCGGCAAATGCGTGCAATTAAAGCATTTGAATTAAAGGTGACCCTAGCAAAATCTCTACGGCGATTTGAGTCAATAGCAAGAACAGCATTAAATTATATGCTAGAACTCGATTATCTTCTTATGATAGGAAAATTCTCCCTCTCATATAAGTTGGTTCTCCCACGACTTATTGAAGGACAGGGTACGGGGATCCTAGTAGAAGAAGGACGCAATCTGTTTCTAATTCAACAAGAACATCGAGGGGCTTTAAAGGTAGAACCAGTATCCTATGCAGCAGGAAAAATTGGCAGGATTGCTAATCGTGTTGATGGTGAACGCATCATCCTTCTTTCAGGAGCAAATAGCGGTGGAAAAACGACATTAATTGTTTCTTTAGCAGTAATGATAATTCTAGGTCAAATGGGTTTACCTATTCCATGTAAACGGGCCGTTCTTGGTGGTTTTAATGAATTGCATTACTATCGAAAAACCTCAGGGCAGATGGACGCGGGCGCTTTTGAATCAACACTACAAACCTTAACACGCATGATTATGAGCCCTAAATCTCGATTTGTGCTAGCTGATGAAATGGAGAGTATTTCGGAACCAGGTGCTTCAGCTCGGGTAATTGCAGCCTTTCTAGATTTATTAGAACAATCTCAAGACTCCGTTGGGATATTTGTGACTCATCTGGCTCAACTTATTGCTAAACATAGTAAGAAAAAACTCCGAATTGATGGAATTGAGGCTCAAGGCCTTTCCGAAGATCTAGAACTCATAGTGAATCGAACCCCTATTTATTATAAATATGCAAAGTCAACCCCAGAATTGATTGTGCGACGATTACAACAAGTATCAAAAGGGGAAGAAAAGGAAATCTACTCATATATCTTAGAAGCATTTGATTCTTAAAAAGTATTGACTTTTAACAGAAAATCATGGTGGGCCGGACCAGATTTGAACTAGTGATTTGCTGCGTGTGAGGCAGCCGTCATACCGAGCTAGACCACCGGCCCTTAATATATTTTAATAAGGATATATGACTAATTCATGGGATTAGATGAAGTTCTAATAAAAATTCTGAGCGGAAAAACTCTTTCACTAACTATTTTACAGGTTTAACTTTTAGAATTAATTGATCTTCAGCAATCCCTACAACTACTATCGTCTCATTTTCATCAATTGGAATATCTGATTGTGCCTTCCAGATAGCTCCTCCCAATTTTATTCGCCCCTCTTGCTTGGGAGTTATTGCTGAGATAGTTATCCCATTTTTTCCAATTAAGTGGGTTCGTTCCCCAGCTACAGGAGTCATTTGTTGCGATTTACGCACTCTTAACCAAATGACCATTATTAGGATACCTAATACCCCAATACTATAAGCCAATCCTCGAATGGGGTCATTCCAGATAAAAAACCCGCTGACAAATCCTAAAAGACATATCCCAATTAAAATTGGTAAAAAAGGCATAATAAAACTTAGATCGCCGCCCTGTGTACTAAAAAAAGAAATGATAATAATTAACACAATGATAATTAGGGGCCAGGTAAAAGTTTGAGTTTCACTTGATTGGGATACGAAATCACTGCTTAAAGTTAGAATGATTGCGAGAATCATAATCATTGGAAGCCAATTCAGAAGTTCAACAGCGCCACCACTCGCTAACCATTGAACAAAGACAAGTACGACCGATACAATAAAAATTAGAAAACCTAGATTATAAAGGCTTGGAAATTCAAGTAATGATCCAATAAACATTAAAAAAATGCCGATTGGTATTCCTGAAAGAGGAACTTGTTGAGGATCTACAGTCATTTTCACTCGGTATATTTAATCATCTGAATAACCTTTTAGACTTTTCCTTGATGGAACAGTTTTTTTGGATAACTCTCAAGTTAACTTACTTTTTCCTTTACCAGAGGAAATTTTTTCTTTTGATTCTCTTTGTAAAACCCCAAAAAACTTTTTTAGTATGTTTCGGTTTTCAGAAGGTAAAGATACAAAATTTAATTATTCATTGGCCCCACAATTGATTAAAAATGCTAGAAATTACAGTTTTCGGTGCAGCGGATTCAGTGGGGAAATCTTGTGTCATGATTTCCGATGAAGAAGACCGACGTGTCCTCTTAGATGCAGGTATTGAGCTTCATCCCCGTAGAACAGGTAAATTATCAACTCCACCAGAAGGAGTAGATGAATTTTGTGAAGACATTGCTTCTGTGGTGCTATCTCATGCTCATATAGATCATTCTGCGTACATTCCTGCTTTATATCGGGCTGGTTATAAAGAACAGGTACATATGACCACCCCTACCAAAGATATCGTGGACATTCTCTGGAAAGATCACTTAAAAATTGAGGGACCACATCATTATGGTATCTCTCACTTACATTCCGCCCTTGCGAAGACTAAAACACATGAGTATCATAGAAAATTTCGGGTTGCGCCTGGAATTACAGCTGAATTTTATGATGCAAGCCATATTTTAGGTAGTGCTGCAATTCTCCTTGATTGGGAAGGCACCCTGATCTTTTATACAGGGGACTATAATGATGCAAAAACTCCTTATCATGACCCTATTGTTTACCCAGATCCAGATAATCCTATTGATGTATTATTAACTGAAACCACGAATGCGAATCGTAATATAGGGAGTAGTAGGAAACTTGCTACGTCAAATTTAACTAAATCTTTGTTAAAGTGTTATTCACGCGGAGGAAAAGCAATCATTCCATCTTTTGCGTTAGGAAGAAGCCAAGAAATACAATCATACCTTACTAGTGATTTTGATTCTTTTCTTCATAAATTTCCCCTTTATATTGATGGAATGATCTTGGATATGAATTCAGTTTATCAAAAATATCTGAATAAAAAGTGGGTTTCACCACGTATTCTCATAGAATTGGAGGAAAGAGGTTATAGAACTCCTTTCGAGCATGAAGGGCTTAGAACAGTTGACGAAGTTTCTTATAAAGGAAAGAGGGGGAGTAAACGTGAAAAATTAGTCACACAAAGCAAACCAAGTATAATTCTAACTACTTCAGGAATGCTTGAAGGAGGGCCAGTTTATGATTATCTCCGATTTGGAGGAAATGATCCTCTTAATGGGTTGTACATTGTCGGATATCAGGTCGAGGGAACTCTTGGCTCGGATATTGCCTCAGGTAAAACGGATATAACACTTGATAATGGATTTGGAGATTATTATGACATCAAATTATCATTAGAAGTAAAAAGATTTGAATTTTCAGGTCACACTTCAATTGATGGGTTAATCGATATGGTTCGGTATAGCTCTCCATCCTTGGTTTATGCCTTACATGGAGAACCAATGGCTCAACAGGCCTATTATCGTGCACTTGAGGAGCTTGGACACAAAGCTACAATATTATCCTCTCATGAAATATTATATAATTATCCCTGAAAATCCACGAGAAAAGAAGTGAAGTATTCTCAATATCTATTTTTATTACATTGGAAAATTCATTCTTTGGATTGAAAAAAGAGAGATCAATATGCTGATAAAGGAAGTGTTGTTATCACCGACTGTTTATCGTGAGATAATGCATCTCCTTTCGGAAAATCCAAAAAATGAAATTGTAGGCCTTGGATTTGGAACCTTTGAAAACAATCAGATCAGAATTACCAATTTTGTTTTGATGAAAAATTTAGATAATTCTGAAATTACATTTTCTGTGGATTACGAAGTATTATACAAAGAGATTCAGATCCATGAAGAAAAGGGAGAGATTCTTGTAGGGATATTTCATAGTCATCCTAAAGGAGCTAGCCTTTATCCTTCACAAAGAGATCAATATTTCATGTGTTTTTGGCCATATCCATATTTATGGTTAATTGGTTCTAATAGAGGCGAAGGATCTACTCCTAAATTGGCGATTTTCACGCTTTTAAATGAGAAGATTATGGAAATTCCCTTTTTGATAATGGAAAACGTGTTCTAATTTTTATGTTATTTTAGGAGAAAACGCCCGGAATGGGAGCCTGACATTTTTTGCATTGCCCATTTAATATTTCTCGAATTCTTACTCTGTAAAATCCTGTTCTTTGAATTATGAGATTACCACACTGGTGACAATAAGTATCATTGCCTTTATGAGTCTGTACATTTCCTAAATAGACATAATTCAATCCAACTTCTTTTGCAACATCATATGCAGCTTCTAATGTGTTAAGAGGTGTAAATGGTAAGTTTAAAAGCTTGTGATCAGGATGAAATCGTGAAAAGTGTAACGGGACATTGGGATCTAAGCTATCTAAGATCCATTCACACATTTCTCTGATCATATCCATAGAGTCATTCTTCGTTGGAATTATTAGGTTAGTAATCTCTAAATGGACTCCCAACTTATGGAAAATTTCACAAGTTCTTAATACCGGTTTCCATGATGGTGAACTACAAATTTCTCTATAAAATTCTGATGAGAATCCCTTTACATCAATATTTGCTGCGTCGATTAAAGGACCTAGTTTCTCAGCTAATCTCTTGGTAATGTATCCATTATCAACGACTATCATCTTCAAATTGTGTTTATGGGCGATTTCTGCGATATCCCGCACATACTCAAAAGCGATCATTGGTTCATTGTAAGTTGATGCTATGGATGGAAGATTCTTTCTGAGAGCTTCTTGTACCAACTCCTCTGGCATCATTTTTCTTAGATAAGAGATATCGCGGCTCGTTGAAATTGTGTGATTCTGGCAATGGAGACAACCCATGTTACATCCATGAGATCCAATTGATAAAATTCCAGTTCCTGGTAAAAAATGATAGAGTGGTTTCTTTTCAATGGGATCTATTGCTTTTGATGAAATTAGACCATACGTACGTGGAGCTATTATCCCTTCTCTGCAAATCCTAGCTCCACACCAGCCTACTTCATTATCTGTAAGTTGACAATGTCTGGGGCAAGCCAGACATTGCACCTTTCCTGACCTTAGGGTTCTATAAAATATCCATTCGTTCTCTTGTGTTAATACTGCCAAATGGAATATATCACCTTGAACTCTTTATCGGATAGAAATTCTATCATTAGATTCGTCATAAATTAGCAAATTTTTTTCTGCCATGCGACCAAGAGTGCGAGTAATTATTACTGGAGATATTTGGCCTTCAAGGGTTTCTTTTAAGCCTTCTTTTGATGTTTTACCTAATTTCATAACTGCTGCAAGAATATCTACTTCAGGAATATCTTCTGCCGATTCCTCAAGCAAAAATGAAATTACTGCATTATTTGCTTTCAGAGTTTCGAGTTCTCTCCTTAATACTGATTTTTCAGCTTCTTTAGTCTCAATCTCAGTTCTTAACTTAATTTCAAGTTCTTGAATATTCTTTGTGAGGATTGCGATTTTTTCTCTTTTTTGAGAGATTTCAGATTTCAACCTGTTAATTTCCTCATTTGTCATTTGAAGTGTTTCAGCAATTTTGTTTTTCTCCCCTTGAATTTCCTCCAAGCGACTTTTTTTTGTTTGGAATTCATTTGCTACATTTGCTTGTTTTTTAACCAGTTCGTCCTTTAGGTTAGCTTGGTTGTTAATTTCATCCTGAAGAGACGATATTTTAGCTTCTTGTTCTGTAATCTGGGTATCAACCGCTTCCTTTTCTTTGATAAGAGTATCAAGATAATCTTTAGATCCTCGTAGATCCTGAACACGAGAGAAGACTAATTGCTTTGTATCATCTGCTAAGCGATTTAGAGCTTCTTCGCTTCTAATGAATTTTTCTCTTAAAGTATCTGTGTCCATGATTAAACCTCCTTTTCAAATAAATCAATTTTGGTTAGGAGGGTGACATTTCCTGCTGATTTATTGAAGTCTAGGACATTTCGTTCTGCTAATCCATTTAAGACCGAATTCAATGTATCCAGATCCATACCTAATGCGGAACGAATCTCTGTTAAAGTAGAATTCGGACTCGGCTTTTTGGCCAAGAATTTTACCAATCCAACCTCAGGACTTTGGATGTAATCTTTGGAACAGAGGATTCGAATTGCTTGAAATCGATTACCAAGAAAATCTTTCTCTTTTTTCAATCGGTCATATTCTTTGGTAATAGCTTTCATACGGGTTTCAAACTTAGGTTTTAATTCATCACGAGTATTTTCTAAAGAGGAAAGCTCCACATCTAATGAGTGAAGCGTGGTCATAAGATTTGTTTTTTCAGAGTCCAGTATTCCAAATTTATTTTTATCTGCCAAAAAATCAGATTGTTTTTGAGATACTTGGATATTAATTGTATCAATATTATTTTGGATTGAGGATATTTCATTTTCGATTTGACTGATTTCGTTATGAAATGTCTGGAGATCGTTTGTGAGATCGCTTATTTCCCTGGTATAATCATTAGACATGCGTCGTCTTTCATCAATATATTTTCGAAGAGATTCTATATCAGTGACAAGAGATCGTAGATCTTCTCGTATTAACTGGACTCGGCCTTGAAATTTGTTTATTAATTCTTCTAGACTGAGCTCCACTTTTCGAATTTCTTCAGCACTTTTATGTATACTCATAAGGGTGTCTCCATAATTTTTCCTTATATTCTTGATGTAAATATTTATAAATCACTCTACCAACTATTAGATTCTTCTACTCTCAGCATGGTTGATAATTCTTATAAAACGCTCAATAGGATACTGACTTCAGAGGATTTTTCATATTTCCCTTTTTGAAGGCATGTACTCCAAGTAATTGTATGTAATATTATGATTTGCTATCATTATATAATTATGTAATCGAAGCTTTTTTGAAGATTCTTCGTGGCTTATAGAAATAAAAGATTTTTAATCCTTATATCTAATTGATATATCTATGTGGTTTACAAAAGGTCAAAATTTTAACGTAGTAGTTTGAGAATGTGATCATGGTGTCAAGCAACTAGTTTCAAGAACCAAGCCACATTAAAAGAATCTGTATGAAAAATATCCTCCTATTTAATCTGTTTTTTATGCTTTTTTAAGAAAATTAACCTATAAATGCCTTAAAAATTAGTATTATTTAATTTCATAACTCATGAATTTAAGTTTTATGGATTTCTTTATTTACGTAAGTGTTATTAGGATGAAATTTTCGTTTTCAATCGCAGAAAAAAAACCATTCGTTTTTATTCACATGAAGCGAAAGCTTTATGTGATTTTAATTAATTTCCTTTAATTGAACCATTCAATTATTTAATGGAGTTAAATTTTATGTCAGATCCCACTGGTGACAATTATGATGATGAAGATCGTCATCCTCGCCGACGTTCTCGTGATAATCCATTTGATGAATTTTTTCGCCATTTTATGAATCAATTTGGCGGATTTAATTTTGAAAACATTTGGGATCAAATGGATTATTTTATTGAGGATATTTTTCGGCGCCTCAATGTTCGAGACTTGATGGATGAAAGTGATAGTTCTAAATTTCCTGGATTTGTTTGGGGTTTTCGTATGACAACGGGTCCTGATGGGCGTCCCCATGTTGAAAGATTCGGAAATAATCCACGAAAGGTTAGTAGTGGTGCTGGTTTTAAACCATCGCTAGAAAGAGAGCCATTAGTAGATATAATTGATGATACAGACGTTATTCGGGTGATAGCTGAGATTCCAGGTGTTTCTAAACAGAATATTGATTTATCTGCAACTGAAAACAGTTTACTGATTCAGGCTGAATCTGGTGATAAGAAACGGAAATATTACAAAGAGCTCGATCTTCCGTGTGTTGTTTTTCCTGAATCCGCATCTGCGAAGTTTAAGAATGGCGTTCTTGAAGTCGAATTAAAGAAAAATGCTTCTTTTGATAAAACTGAAATGAAAGTAAAGGTTGATTGACTTTAAAATTAGCCTCGATGGAGATTCGACCAATTCATGAAGTCTACTGAACTTCAGTTAAGAGTAAAGGAAGCACATTATCGTGATGTTGGCAGAGGAATAGCTCGAATTTCAAAGGCACATATGAGGCTATTAAACCTACAATCTGGTGATGTACTTCTAATAGAGGGATCTTTAGGTAAAAAAACAACTGCCATAACTTGGCCTGCTTATAGTGATGAAGAAAAGGTTCCAGTAATATCAATTGATGCAACAACAAGATCTAACGCTGGAGTTCGCTTAGATGAATTGGTTACAGTCCGAAAAGCTAATACAGCAGCAGCAGAAAAGGTCATATTTACCCCAACAACAGGAAATGTCTTAAAGGGTATAGAAGGATATCTTCACCGGGAACTTCAAGGGAGAGCTTTTTCCCTCGATGATAAAATACGTTTAGAATATATGGGTAAACTTTTTGAGTACAATGTTGAAAGAATATCTCCTAAACAAGATTCTGTGTTTATAGATCAAAACACAGCGATTGAAATTGCATCAACTTCTGTCGTCTCGGATATTGAAGCTATAGATTATAAGCTAATCCCTAAAATCGCCTATGAGGATATAGGAGGATTGGACGACACAATACAAAGGTTAAGAGAGATGGTTGAGCTCCCTATGCGGTATCCTGAATTATTTGAGCGTTTGGGAGTTGAACCACCTAAAGGAGTTCTTCTTTATGGGCCTCCTGGGACTGGCAAAACCCTGTTGGCAAAAGCAGTAGCTAGCGAGACTGACTCACATTTCATTGATGTTTCAGGCCCAGAGGTCATGTCGAAATTCTACGGAGAAAGTGAGCAAAAAATTCGGGATATTTTCAAAGAAGCTGAAGAAAAGGCACCTAGTATTCTGTTTATTGATGAAATCGATAGTATAGCTCCAAAGCGAGATGAAAAGAATTCAGGAGAGGTTGAGAGGAGAATTGTTTCGCAAATGCTGGCTTTGATGGATGGCTTAGAAAGTCGTGGTGAGATAATTGTGATTGGTGCTACAAACCGCCCCAATGCGATTGATCCAGCATTGCGTCGTCCTGGACGTTTTGATCGTGAAATTGAGATTGGGATTCCTAATCAGAATGGTAGATTATCCATTTTAGAAATTCATACACGATCTATGCCTTTAGCTGAAGGAGTTGATTTAGAAGCTTTAGCGAAGCGAACTCATGGTTTTGTAGGAGCGGATTTACTCTTCCTCACAAAAGAAGCAGCAATGCGAGCAATTAGACGTGTTTTTCCACAAATTATCTGGGGGGAAGAAATTTCCTTAGATATCATTAATCAGATCTCAGTATTACCAGAGGACTTTGATTTCGCCTTAACAGAAGTTAAACCCAGTGCACTTAGAGAAGTTTTTGTAGAAATACCTACTGTGGTATGGGATGATGTTGGAGGTTTGGATGAGATAAAAAATGAATTGAAAGAAATCATTGAATGGCCATCCAAATATCCATCAATCTTTACTTACTTGGGAGCTGAAATTCCTCGGGGGATTCTGTTAACAGGTCCTCCTGGAACTGGTAAGACTTTGTTAGTTAGAGCGATTGCTAGTGAATCATCCAGAAATTTTATATACGTAAAAGGGTCTGAAATTCATTCAAAATGGGTTGGGGAAAGTGAAAGAGCTGTTCAAGAAACTTTTCGGAAAGCTAGAATGAGTGCACCATGCATTATTTTCTTCGATGAGATTGATGCTTTACTCCCCTCACGAAAAGCAAATATTTCTGACGCTGGGGTTACAGATCGAATTGTTACGACATTTTTAACTGAAATGGATGGATTGGAGGAATTAATTGATGTTATCGTTATTGCGGCTTCTAATCGTCCAGATATTCTCGACCCAGCTTTATTAAGGCCTGGTAGATTTGAACGAGTCATTAAACTACCAATGCCAGATGAAAAGGCCCGAGAAGAAATCCTACGAGTTCATCTTAAGAATAAACCATTATCTTCTCAGATTTCTATTTCTGACATAGCCAAAAAAACCGAGGGGTTTAGTGGAGCTGATTTAAAAGGAGTTATTAATCGTGCAACTTTTCTTACTATAAATCAGTTTCTTGAAGCTAATAGAGAGGCTTTGGATACAAGATCTCCATCAGAAAGGACTGTATTCATTGAAAGTCATAAACCAAAAATTGAATTATCTAATATGAATGATGCCCTTCAATATTTTAGGTTGTGAATAGAGGATAATACTTGAACATAATTTTTTGGAGGAATATCAGTGCATCTAGGAAACTTGACTGGAGAAATCGAAGATTGGCTTGAGAAAGCCGATGAAGAACGAAATATCAAATTTATAAAGGACTTCAAACCTAATTCTATTCAAAGGACAGTTGTAATAGAAATGTTGGGGTACTATGGATCCGTTGATCGAATGATTGCAAACGAGGTTCAAAAATTAAGCCAAAAAACAGAAAAATTGGCTGGGTTCTTCTCTAATTACTTCAATGAAATGGTTCAATTATTATCAGGAGAAATCCTGCTTCCAATTACTATTCTACAATCACAAATCAACTCTCAAAATTTTATTCTAACTACAAGTAGTTTTGCAATACCAGATATAATTGGTTATAGGTTAGCTGAGGAATTATATAAGTTCTATAAGAATCAAAATGTCTCAAAAATTTATCTGTTGGATGGTGCATATAATTTTAATCGAAATATAGAAAAAAGGCCACAAGTTCATCGAATTACCTCATCTAATCTTCAAATCAATGTAACAAATAAGGAGAAAGCTAATTTCACCTTAATGGGTCAAATAGCTAGTTCTTTCTTGACATATTGGGGGTATAAAGGAAGTATTCCAATAGAAATCATAGTGGTTGATTCTTTTTCAGATTACGACCCCATTTCCTCTTTAGAATTATTAAAGGTTTTAACAGCAGAATGGGGAATAGAAGGGGAATTTAGCGAATTAGAGAGAAGATCCCGAGAATTTAAACAATTATATAGGCAATCCTCAAAAGAAATAGAAGCAGAAAAAAGTGAAGGAGACTTTGATTCACGATTCTTTGTATAAGAGGTAGGTCGAGATGAGTAAAGATCCTTTAAGCGAAATCGAATTGATACTGAAGATCCTCTCTTATCAGATTGAGAACAAAAAAGTTTTAGCTATTGATGAGATAGATGATATTCTTTATTTATTGGCAAATCGAACACGCAGAAGAATGCTGGCTGAATTGGCCCTAAATGAAGGATTTGTAAATGAGTTAGTGAAAAGACTAGATGATCACCCTCAATCAATTATTAGACATTTAGAAGTATTAAAGAAACACAATTTAGTTGTCGGAAAAATACGTCCAGGCTCAGGGAGGGGAAGACCAAGGCTTTACTATACCCTATTCCCCGAAGTTGCTGAATTAATCAGAAAACCAAGAAAGGAATCATCTGAGTCGGGAGAACTTTTTAACTGTAGTAGTTTTCCACGTTTAAATACAATTAAGAAACAACTCGATACAAGGATATCTCACTCTGAGCAAAGGAAAATTATTTCTGAAGTTAAGAGTATCAAGAAAGAGCATGAAATAGCTCTTCAGGTATGTAATGAGATTCTCGAGAAAGTTAAACAAAAGGTCAAGAAAATAGAAGTGAAATGAAAAGTAAGGTCGATGGAAACTGTCTCAGACCTATACTCAGAGCTATCAAAGAACACTTTTCCTCTTTCAAGATGAGAAGGAACTTAATTCCGTCCTTTTGGAATTTTTTCAGCACTGTCTAGAAAGAATGAGAATGGATCCTGCCGGATTATTTGTAATTGATGATCAAAAGTCTCAATCAGTGATTTCTCAAAGCCTAAAAGCCTATTTACCCAAATTAAAGAATGTAAGAAAGATCACTTTTGATGATGTTTTTACTGTACTAGGTCAAACTGTAGATTTTCTTCTTATTGATCTCCGAGAAGAATTTATTCCAAATAAAATTAATATTCTACTGGAAACAGTTCGTGGAGGGGGGATTATCTTTATTCTAGGGTTACCTTATTCTGAATGGGTGTACTCGGTTAATAAAAATCGCTTTGTTCAAGGAGAAATGTTACTACCATCAGCAAAACGTATGAAATCTGTATTATTAGGATGGTTTCTTGAGAATATTCAGAAGAACTCTCGGTGTAGAACCAAAGATACAAGCTCCTCTAAAGTAATCTCTGAATTTAATCCAATGCCATATAAAATCAATCTAAAGAGTCAAATTAACAGCATTGCAGTCACTCCTGAACAAAAAAATGTAATTAACAGTATGACCAGAATTATTCTTAACTCAAAACACCCTAATAGCTGCTCTGTTTTATTAGCCAATAGAGGAAGAGGAAAATCTGCTTCTATAGGATTAATATTATCGCAAGTACTCTCAGAAAGAGGTAAACAGTTATATAAAGTCATCATCTCTTCTCCCCATCCTATGAACGTTCAAACATTGTTTAATTTTCTATCACGAGGATTACTATCTAAAAATATACGTTTTCATATAATTAAACAGGAGGGATTAATATCAGGGATTCATACCTCTAGAGCAAAAATTAACTATTTATGGCCAAGTGAAATAGATAATAACTTGAAAACCGATCTTTTTGTACTTGATGAAGCGGCTGCAATCCCTGTAGATATTTTAAAGGACACTGTGAAAATTAAATCAAAAAAGATTTTTGTTTCAACAATACATGGTTACGAGGGAGCTGGAAGAGGATTTCAATACAAATTTCTGCATTACTTACAGACACAAAAGCAGATTCGTTATGATGAATTCTCTTTGTCTCAACCGATTAGATTTTTATCAGATGATTTAATTGAGGAGTTACTAAACCAGTCTTTTCTTCTGAATATTGACCTTGAATCGTCAAAAATAGATCATCAATTCCTCGATAGAGAATCTTTTAATCTTCAAGTATATGAAGATCCAGTGTATCTGTTTTCAGAAAAAGGCTTACCACAGCTTAAGCAGTTATTTGGACTATTGGTTTATTCCCATTATCGGAATCAACCAAATGACCTTCTAGTTTTAACAGACTCTGGAAAACACTTTCTAACAGGAATGTATGGAAAGGACTCTCAAAACACCACACAACTACTCGTATCCAACCAATTAGCAAAAGAGGGGGAGATGACTGATCAAGAGATACTTAGAGTAACATCTGGAGATTTTATTCAGGGGAATCTTATATCGACAATTGGAATACGACATTTTTCTAAGGAGCTTGCAAAGCTTCGTGGCTTAAGAATTGCGAGAATCGCGACTCATCCTAGTTTAATGGATAAAGGATTTGGACGGATAGCAATAGAGCTTCAAAATCAATTATTCTCTACATATGACTGGATTGGGGTAAGTTTCGGTGCAACTGTTAAATTAATGAAATTTTGGAAGAAATTTGACTTTAAAGCTGTTCATATTCGACCAATCAAAACTCCAGAAACAGGTGAGTGGAACATTGTAGTAATAAGTCCGTTATCGCCTTCTGCGAAGACTATTGTTAATCAAGCTTCTGCTGATTTTCTACTACAGTTCATAGCTTTACTTAACCAATCATTATATTCAATGAAACCAGAATTAGTTTTACAGATTATTAAGACTTGTAATCCTATTCCTAATTACGAACCTCCTATTACCTCTAGCGGGGTTTACCGGCTGAAAAATTACTTAAAAGGGCAAATTAATTTTTTACTAGCGGTAGATGTGATTTACGAGTTGTCCATTGAATATTTTGTCTCATCAAACGTGAAGAAACTCAGTTCAAGTCAAGAACTGCTGTTAATTGCCCGGGTTTTACAAGGAAGGACATGGGGTCAAACATTGAGTAAAACAGGATTGAATTGGAAAGCAGCAAATAGGTTACTTGAGAAAGCTGTCGCAAAAATTGCTCAGGATCATATATAGAAATGTATGAACACTAAAGATGGATAATATCAGGTGATTATCTATCAAGGATTGTATCAAAGGGAAATAGTCTAGAGTCATGATTTTCTGATAAGCTTATTTCTGATTTTTCTGAAACCATATAATGGTTATTGAAGGCATAAGCGCGATGTTTATCGATTTGTATGGCACAACAAACCAGACTTAATGAACAATCTCCTTGAGGGCTATAATTATCACCATTAATGGACAAAGCCCCTTCATCGCAATGACAGATTTGGTTTAATGTTGATGAAGAGTCATTTCTATTTACAGGTTTAGAAAGCTGATTGAAAAATGATTGCCATATGGACATAGGAATCCGCTCAGAATTTTTTTTGGTACAATATTATGAATTCAAGGACAAAAAAACTATAGTTCTTGAGTTTTAATAGAACGATATTATGCTCGTTGTATCTATCCGATAAAAATCAATATTTGATAGGGCCAGATTTTTGTCGGTATCTTTAATTAGACTATCGTTTAAGAGGATTGGTAATAAAAACAGTTCTAAGAGATATGTTGGGGATATATCCTATAGAATATACCTTTTTTTTCTAAATAAGAAAAATAAATTAACCTGAGAGGTAAAGCTAAATACTGCAAAAAAGGGCATACTTTTGACTGATTCCCCCATTTCATTAAGAGTGGCAATTAAAATGGGAAACAATTTGATAGGAAGGCTATCTAGAATAGTATAAGCAGTTTCCATTATTATATAGGTTTCTTTCATTCCGAAAACGAAATCTATTTACAAGTAATCTTTATAGAAAAAGCAAGCATAACAAATATTACATTTCAATAACAATTGATCATCTGGCCATAATTTGAGCTCTTTGGATGATAATTATGAATGGAGAAAGTGGTTTCTTAATAATTATTGGAATTATTATAGTCATAATTATTATCGCCACAAGGAAAGGTTCTGAAAAGCATGTTCAGAAAGCTCAAGAATTAGAACAACAAGGGAGACATCTTGACGCCCTTGACTATTACGCACGTGACTCTTTGGAACAAGCAGCTAGTTTAGTGTTACGAACTCCTGAGGCCTCACAAATTTTGGTCTTACGTCGGCTAGAAAAAAAATATTCTCCTCTGCAAATAGAAAAGGCGTTTATTCAGTTAGCTAGAACACATATAAGTAGAAAAGATCCCCACACTGCTGCTTCTGCTTTTGTTTTAGCAAAAAAACCATTTGCTGCTGCTAAAGTATACATTGACTTTGGTGGATTAGAATATATTCCTGCGGCAATACAAATCATCGATAAGAATGTTTCAATCATTCATAATCGTGATCAAGCTATTCGTAATCTAGCGAGACATGCGTACAATGAACATAAGTATATAGAAGCAGCAGAGCTTCTACGAACAATCGGAGCAGATGAGGAAGCCAATACAGTTATTATTGCTGCTGCTACAGAAATGCAAAAACAAGGAAGAGTCAAAGAAGCTGAACACTTTTTAACCACGATACGTAAACCAATCATTGCGATAGAACATTATTTACAAGAGGTTGAGAAAAATCTCCAAAATGGTAATATCGAGAAAATGAGAAGATCACTCAGTATCTCTAAAGATATAGTTGAAAAAATCTCACCTGAGGAAAAACAATCTTTGAAGGAGGATACTGACTCATTAATAGATAGAATGACCGAATATGATCGTCTTCTTAAAATTCTCGATTCTGCACGAGATATATTACGAAAAAAAAATACAAATCAAGCCATAGCACTTTACGATGAACTCCTAGACAGTCTTGGAGAAAAGGCGCCAACACCAATTTTGGCTGAAGCAGCACTAGCAAATGAGGAAGAGAATCCTCAATATGCTGCAAAATTGTTCCAACAGGCAGCCCAAAAAGCACAATCATCTCGTGCAGCTGAATCATTTAAAATGCGAGCGAAAAAATTAGAAATTACAACAGCGGGGCGTATCCCCCGTGTGGAAAGAACATCAGTAGATATTTTTGAAGCAGAGGTTGAAGAGTTCTGTAGTGTGTGTCGTATGCATATAACTGAATCATCATCCCTAGTCCGGTGTCCTGATTGTGGATCCCCAGCTCATTATTCACATCTAGCTGAATGGCTTAAGATTAGGGGAGTCTGTCCAATCTGTAAAAAGAAAGTGAAAATCCAACGACCAAAATCAGTAACATTTTAGATCTTTTGATACTTGATTAGGTAAATATTCAATCTACTTCTCCTTTTTTTCCATAGCAGCATGAAATTTCCTAGCATACTGTAATCGTTGAAATGCTGAAATGTTCGAGAGTAAACCAATGATTAGGACTATTAATGCTAGGATTCCAAACTCAAGGAACCACCAATCACCTAATCCAAGGATATTTTCATAAATAAGAATCTCTATTAGACATCCTAGAGCCAATACACTTAATTTTTCTTTTCGTTCAAAAATTCCAGTTGTAGAGTCCATATTTAAGCCACCGCGTTTTTCCGCGGTAGACCTGATATAACTGGCTAAAATCATGCCTTCAAAACAAAAAAAAACCCATTCTGGGTAGACATATCCTCCAGCCATTATTCCGAGTAAAAAGAAAAACTCTGAAACGCGATCAAGGGTTCGATCAAGCAAAGCACCAAAATGCCCTGCTACTCCTTTAGCTCGTGCCAAGCTGCCATCTAACATATCTAAGAGTGATGAACATCCAAGAAGGAGAGTTCCAGTGACTAATCCTAAAGTTTTGCCAATGTTAGGAAAAGAACCTGAAGCATATGCGCAACAACTAAGAATGCTTGCTATGACACTCATAATTGAAATCATGTTTGGAGAAATTCCTGTTTTTGCGAGAAATCTCCCAAAAGGTGCAAAAAATGCTTCATAACGTTTTCTTACTTTTTTGGGAGGCTGTGAATTTTCCAACTTAGTAACACATTCCAAATCAGAGCATTAGTAGCAATCAAAGGAACTTAGTTCCACGTATTAAATTTTTTGAGGATTTATTTTTGAGATATTCCTACCTAATCATATGTTGACATAACTTAGAGTAATGGTCAAATACTAATCTCACTCCAATGAAATATGAGAGCTTTTTTTAAGAAGTTTTTCTTGTATTACTTAAGATAGGAAGAAACAAAGTGGAAATTATTGAAAACCAATTGAGAAATATTGTTGAAAAACAAAGAAATTCGGTGGGGCTCCTTTATAGCGGAGGACTCGATTCATCTATAATTGCTAAAATTCTAATAACGCTAATACCACCCTCCTCTGTAGCTGTTGTCAGTGTTGGTTTACCAGATAGTGTTGATTTAAATAATGCGACCATCGGGGCAAAAGAGTTGGGAATTAAGCTGCATAAATGCCTTCTTACACAGAAACTTGTGTTAGAAGCGGTAGAAACACTAAAACAAATGAGTATTATCTATAACCCTGTTGATCTATCAATCGCGATTCCTATTTTCTTAGGTTTACAAACACTAGCTCATGATTTTGATGTCAAAACCGTTTTTTTAGGTCAAGGAGCTGATGAAATTTTTGTAGGATACCAAAAATATGTCCAGCTATATGAAATGGGGGATCATGAGGCCGTTAAAAAAGCAATGATTTTTGATTTACAAAAATTACAAAAATCTCAGATCGTCAGAGAACAAAAGATTGCTCAGTACTTCGGATTAGATCTAATATACCCGTTTTTAGATCCAAAAATCATTGAACATGCATATTCTTATTCCATTCAATCTCATCTTGCTTACATGTCTCAAGGAAATATTGTACGAAAAGCCCAGTTACGCAAATTAGCTAAGACCATAGGTTTATCTGATAGTCTTACTAATAGACCGAAAAAAGCCATTCAATATGGATCTGGAACTATTAAATTGCTCAAGAATATAGCAAAATCTAATAACTATCAAAACATTCCAGAGTGGTTTCAATCATCCTTTTCACCTAATTTATACAGAATGAAATTTTGATACCTCCAGTTAAAAACGTGCTGAAGCATCTGACTTGAATCTCTTCAAAACAATTACCGATTTATCTGGTTCTATTTGGACAATTAAATCCTCTATTGGATTTATCAAAACATATCTTTTTCTCGGAAAATCCTCTAAACACTTTGAAATCTCTTCCTCAGTATAACGGATTGAAAAATGAATAGGAATTAAAACTTTCAGGGTTTTTAGTTTATCTGCTTCTTCTATTAAAGATCTAATGTCTGAATGCGAATCAAGATGATAACTCTCATCTTGCATAAGATAAGTCGCTTCATGGATCAAAATCTGACTCTGTCTGAAGAATGTAAAAAGTTCAGGATTCACCCGTGTGTCCCCAGAATAACACAGAGAGGTACACTGTTCATAGAAAATATCAGAACGAGATATTTTATGTTTTCCTATCTGAATAGGACTCAAGCTTTTCTCTATTTGTTTTAATGTCTTGTTAAAGGGAATGCCTAATTTTTGTGCTTTTTCTATGTTTAATTTTGTAATCTTAAATTCTAGTTTATAAGAATAAGAACCTAAAATAAAGTGATTGTTTTTTTTGGCAGATAAGGAATAATCAGAATCCAGTGAAATTGTTTCACCATCATTGATAACCTTTATCTGTAACACTGTTCTTACTGATTCTCCCACTTCAATTGTAAGCAATCGATAGAAAAATTCATCGTCTGGTAAGGTGAAATTTAAATCCATACTATTATATATTTTCCTCATACGTTGTTGAAAAGGAACAGTTGAATCTTTGGGAATGATAATTATAAGGGGATTTATCTCCCTTTTTTCCTTTTCTAAAAGAATTATTCGATGAATTATATGTGCTAATCCTCCCCAATGATCAAAATGAAGATGCGATAAAATGATGTGACTTATTTTTCCAAAAGTAGGTTTTCCTAAAGCTACTATTTTATGATGAACCGAGATTTCTGGGAGTTCCTTCCAACATTGTTGAAATTTATAAAAAGATTGGATTATTTCTGAGGGACACTCGAATAAGAATCGATTATCGACTAAAAACGAGACTGTTGCTACCTCAGCTGTAGGTACCGTGCCTCTTGAGCCTATTAAACCAATAATCATCCACCAATTGCTCCTTAGATATTTAAAACATTTTTTTATCTCTCTTTAAGGCATCTGTTATTTGATTAATAGCAAAAGTTCAACATTCTAGCTTATAAAAGGTACCACACAAGTCAAATGGGTTTAAATCAAAATATTGATTAAAAAACTTATTCACATGTTACTCATTGAAGAATGATTTTTTCCTTGGTGAAGACCAAATTTGTAGTCTGTGGTGTCTATAAAGTCAAAAAGTTATTCAATTTAGAAAATATAATTATCACTTTTATTGTTTCAATAATCGTGTTCTAGATCTCAGTATAAATAGTAAAAAGAAGTGAGTTTCATTAATTTGAACAAATTACAATGAAATCTAACGTGTTCTTCGGCGTTCTTTACGTTTTCTTCTTCTTAAGCGTTTCTTTTTCCATTTATTCCTCATAATCACTCACTCGGTTGATATTTGGATCCTGTGAAGAACCTCCTCAATCCAAGCTTTGAATTTTGCCTTTGGGATTGCTCCCGTACGTTGGTTAATCTTTTTTCCAGCATTAAACATCATGAACGTTGGTACAGAGAAAATATTGTACTTCATTGAAGCTTGTGGATTGTGATCAGTGTTAATTTTCACGAAAAGAACCCTATTAGCAAACTGATGACTTAATTCCTCATATACAGGACCCATAACTTGACAAGGTTTACACCAAGCATCAGCAGAAAAGTCTACTAGGACTGGTATAGGAGACGATTGAATAATTCTCTCAATATTAGTATCAATAACATTCGTAATACCATCACGATTGACTTTATCGAAAAATTCTATTCGTTCTTGCAAGAATGATGCCTTTTTTCTAATAATCTCTTGAAGTTCAGGATCAGGATCACTCATTTGATAATTTCATTCTCCTATCGTACTACAAATGAAATAAACTAGCTGGAGCACTGCTATTTGCCCGAGAGGGGTAAGTCTTAAAAATATTTATTCTCTCTAAAATAGAGGAGGAGATCTACTTAAAATGCTCAATAAAAAATGAACATTCTATATATCTTTTGATTACCAGAGTCAATGACTTGATAAAGTAGTGATGTGTTGAAAATTTAGGATCAAATAATTATTAATTAGATGGTAATGTATAGTTCGTTATGGTTTTATAAAAGACAATAATCTTTGTCTTTTAATGGTCAAAACTATAGGAATAATTATGTTTAACTTTCTGGGGACAAAAAAAGAAATAATGAAATAATACACTTAGAAGGATAGGAACCCATTTTAAATGTGAATTAATGGAAAAAACATTGAACCAATTATAATCTCATTATTTATGCAAATTTACTAATTGGAGGAATTCTTGATTCCAAAAATATTAATTGGCATACCATTATATAACGAACAAGCCTATCTATCTGAATGTCTTAGTTCTCTTTATGAATTTCTTGATAAAGACTGTAGAAAATATGATATCCGAGTATTGTTAGTTGATGATGGAAGTACTGATCGGTCTCAAGAAATCTACAAGAAGTTGGCTCTAATATATCCGTTGAAATATATTCGTCACAATGATGGCCCTCTTGGCTATGGTAGGTCAATTCTCACTCTATTTCGGGAAGCAAGAGAGAGATTTAACATATTAATCACTTTCGATGCAGATCTTCAACACGCTCCCTTCAGTGTTAAGGAAATACTTGAAAATTTTGTTGATAATCCAGGAATAGATTTAATCTCTACCAGCCGCTATCAATCATATCGTTTCTGGGAACAAAACACAAACGTACCGGTAGATCGCTATATTACTAATATGTTACTTACAAAAACTATTAATACATGTTTTAATTTGAATCTTACGGATGCTTTCTGTGGATTAAAGGGCTATAAGACTGAAATACTTCCCAGCACCCTTAATGAAACGGGGTATTCATTTCCTCTTGTATTTTGGCATTATACTTCCGTTAACAAGCTCACTGTCACTGAAATAGAGACACCTATAATTTATAGACTAGATCGTAGAACTAGAGAGGAATGGAAACAACGACTTAAGGACTATTACATGAAACTAAAATCTCTTGTTACGTCTTCAGAATTAAAGCAATTAATCCAACGAGATTATCAATTGGGAATGGAGAAGATGAATGAAATGATTAAATATTTCAGTGATAATCCATTAAATATCTATCAGGATTTTATTCAGATGAATTGGTAATTTTATCCAAAGTTTATTGTCCTTAGAAAACCCATTGTAATGTTTATCCAAAAAGGTTTTTGGATTTTTATTTAACAAAATCATTTGAACTATAAAAGCCGCTGGTGGGAATTTCATATACGATCCATTAGGAACTTATATCTTGAACCCACGGCCAACAGATTTCTTGGGTTTCTCTCTAGATAGAGAATCACCTTACGAGTCTGTCGCTCTACCAACTAAGCCACAGCGGCCTGATTAGTTACTTCCACTTATGGTTTTAACTTTAGCGGTGTGAAATTTGTATGGGTAAAAGTATGGCGGAGATTTAATGAAATTAAATTTCAAGGTTTTTATTCTTTTCTTGGTAGCCTCATGGGATTGAAGAATGATTTTGGCTATATCAAACATTTTTTGAAAATGAATGTGAGGTCATCTCTTTGAATGTTGGCGCGCGAGGGAACTTATTTGAGGCATTGTTTAAAAAGGCTACAAACGAATAGAAGCAGAAATATTTGCATTATTCCGTTCATGCACACTTCTTCAAGTGATTTTTGCTTGATTATATACAAGTCTCAACAAAGATGCGATATTTATAGAAGGAATCAAAGATGGCCGCGATAGAAGTTGGTAGAGTCATCGTTAAGACTGCTGGTCGCGAGGCGCTAATGAAAGCAGTTATTGTAGATTTAGTTGACCAAAATTTCGCTCTCATTTCAGGTGCTGGAATTTCTCCAGTAAAACGACGTAGGTGCAATATCAAACATCTTCGCACATTAGATCTCAGTGTCTCAATAAAACGTGGAGCGAAAGATGAAGATATTGCTAAAGCAATCGATAAAGCAAATATTGTAAATGAAATAAAAACCCCGTTAAGGATAACACTTTAATGGATCAATTCAACCATTGTGTTGAATAGGTGAGGGTGAAATGGAACAAGTTAACTATAAGGTCTACGATAAAGTTCCACATTATCTAAGCGATCCTGATGTTGGCAAATCCCCTCAGAAACGAAGTATAGATGAGCTTATGGATCTTGGGATTATTAATCTTGATAAACCAGCAAATCCTACCTCACATGAAGTAACAGCTTGGGTTAAACGTATCCTAGGAGTAGAAAAAGCGGGTCATGGTGGGACACTAGATCCTGCTGTAACTGGATGTTTACCAGTTGCGTTAGGACGAGCAACACGTGCTTTACGTGTTCTTTTGCATTCAGGGAAAGAGTACATTTGTATCCTGAAGTCTCATGCTCCTGTCTCTCGAGAAAAGCTCCTTTCTGTTCTTGGTAATTTTCAAGGTAAAATCTATCAGACTCCTCCGTTAAGGAGTAACGTAAAAAGAAGACTTCGTGTTCGGAAAATCTACGCCCTGGACTTGTATGAACATCATGATTCTCAATACTCATTACTTCATATAAATTGTGAAGCTGGGACATATATTCGCAAATTATGCCATGATATTGGCCTCCTCCTAGGTACAGGGGCACATATGCAAGAATTACGTCGTATTAGAACTGGACCATTTTCAGAACAGAATTGTTTCACGCTTCAAGATTTATCGGATGCTTGGTATTATTACAAAATGGAAGGAAGTGAGGAATTTATTCGAGAAATAATTCAACCATTTGAAGTTATATGCCAGAATCTACCAAAAATATATATCCGTGATTCTGCTGTTGACGCCATATGTCATGGGGCGGCATTAACAATTCCAGGAGTTGTACGAGTAACTGAGGGTGTTAAAAAAAATTCACTTGTTGCTATCCTAACTATGAAAGATGAACTCGTTGCATTTGCTCATGGAGCCTTACAGTCTAAGGATATACTAGAATTAGCAAATGGGATCTGCGCTTATACGAATACAGTTTTTATGAAAAAGAAAATTTACCCTTCAATGTGGAAAGGATCATAAGAATAAAGAGCAGTTCTGAACCCAAAAATCAGTTTCTCTACTACCCTATGAGTAACTAGCAATAACTTGGAAATAAATAAGAAAAATGGAAGTTACATTATACGCGGCGACCACGGCGGCCTCCACGAGCCCTTGTGCTATCATGGGGGATGGGTGTTACTTCCTCAATCCTAGTAATTTGTAAACCCGACCGAGCTATAGCTCGAATCGCGGCTTGAGCGCCTGGACCTGGATTACGTGCACCAGACCCTCCTGGTGCACGAACTCTCACTACAACTTTTTTAATCCCTCTTTCTTTTGCTATACTTGCGATTGCATGCCCAACCTTCATTGCTGCGTAGGGAGATGATTGGTTTCTGTCAGCTCTGACAACCTGTCCCCCTGAAGATTTAGCAATTGTCTCTGCACCAGTCATATCAGTGAGAGTAATTATTGTGTTATTATATGAGCTTAGAATGTGAGCTATAGCCATTAGAGGATTTTGATTTCTTTGTGACATTTTATTCACGTTTAAAAGATTTTAATTATTCGCGGGGAGTACTGGTAGTAGTTTTAGGAGATTTAGAAGAGGGAACAGTGAGTGCGGGGTGAGCTGGGTCATTATATGAGGAACTTGAAGCATAAGTAATAAGTTCTTCTTCTCCACGTAAAACGTGATAACTTGGAGAAGTTACTTTCTTACCTCTTATTGCGATATGTCCATGAGTGATCATTTGTCGAGCTTGCCAAGGACTTTTAGCTAAACCAAGTTCATGAACAATTGATTGGAGTCGTCTTTTAAGAAATTGTTCTATCGTGAGGGAAAGAACATCATCTATTAATCCTTCTTCATTTGACATGATACCCATCCGAAAAAGCTTTCTTACAAGAATATGGCGTTCTTCTTCACGTTGATGTTCAGGAAGAGCCAATGATACCCTTGCTCTAGCTCTAAAATTTCCAAGGATAGTTCGAGCTTTCCAGATTTCTTTCTTATTTCTAAGCCCGAAATCACCTAAATATTTCATTTCTTCTTCAATACGGGATTTATTGAATGGGTGGCGGGGCCCAACAAGTTTTTTTCTTAATCTACGTGGATCACCCATTATAAAAACCTCATTTCTTCATTAACTTCTTTTTTGATACACCTATTGTAGCTCCACCTCGACCCGATGTTTTCGTCCGTTGTCCACGGACAGGTAATCCCAAATAATGGCGAATCCCTCGATAAGAACGTGTTTTCTTTTCACGTTCAATATCTATTCGAAGAATATCAATTAAGTCGTTGCTAATTAAATGAATGTCTTCACCTGTTATGAGGTCTTTCTGCCGATTTAACATCCAGGGGGGTATCCCAAAAGCTGTACAGTTCATCAAAATATCTTCTATTAGCTGAATTTCTTCTTCTGTTAAAAAACCACACCGCATTTCTGGATCAAGATCAGCTTTTTCACAGATCTGGGATGATAATCGATAGCCCACACCTTTGATTTGAGTGAGTGCATAGCTTACTAGCCAATCACCTCGACAATCGGCCCCTGCAATCCTTAATTGATGGTTGTACTCCATGTTGAGTTCCTACTTTGATTTATCATACGAATAAAGTATCAAATGTATACTACTAAGTGAAAATCCGAGTATTGTTATTCTACTCTTATCCTAAGGGAGTTTCGAGGGTATATATTATCTTTTGTAGGGCAGATCCTGAAAGATAATCATTCATTGAGGCTTATTAATTAAGATTTTGTAATAAAAAAAGCGCCGAGGGAGAGATTTGAACTCTCGAGCTCAAAGAGCACATGCTACCTAGAGTAGAGAAAGGAATCCTTTTATCAAACTTTCCAGGCATGCTTCCTACCGGACTAGAATACCTCGGCAACTGAAGCTGTCTTTCGTTTGGATGAAAGACTATATAATTGCTATTAAGTATATTTTTAGGCGAGGAGAGTCATTTCTCGAATATTATTTATGTTTTCTTTTCTAAGCTTTCTACGATCACACCAATAATGATTTTTTAAAGAAAAAAGTCGTATTGGTCATTAATTAAACGAAAAGACGGAAATATAATTATCTTCACCCGTTTTTTCTCCTAACTTCAGCTTAAAGAAGAATTTAGCTTTTTTAGCATTAAACCAGAAATTTAGAAATTATTTTTAAAATGACATCAGAATCGGTAAATTAAAAAGTTGGATTGTCATGAGAAAAACTTTTTGTTGGTAAATTATGACTTGAGATGTTTCTTGGATTTCACTAGACTTTTTAAGGTAGCTTTTGATATAATTTTTATGATGGATTTTTCCGAATTGGTGATAAGGAGATCTAATAGTTGAGAAAAACAGTTGTAAGATCATCAAATATACTTCTCACCATCGCTGGTATTGGGATATTAACCATAATTCTTGGTATAATATACTTTTCAGGTGCTGGAGGCATAGAAGGCGGACTTTTTTATGGATTTAATTATGGTATATTATTAGCTTTCGGCTTTTATTTATCTCTAATTGGATTTTTTCCCGTCTTAACGTCATTGGATGCAAGTGGAAAAAAAGCAGTAAAAAAATTTTATCCTCATTTACTACTTCTAACTGGAATTGGGTTTATTTTCTTGATTTATTCAACCTTAGTTCCCCATATTCTTACACCAATAACTCCTAGCCATACATGGTTTGATTATTATATTCTGGGTGCAGTATTAATAATTTTTAGTTTTTCAACGATTTTATTGGCTACTCATGATCGCACAAGGTTATGGAGATTTAGAATTATTTTTTTCCTCATTTTTTTTGCTGGAATCCTCTTTGAGATTGCCAGTTTATTAACGTATTTCGATTTATTAGCCTTCATTGACATCGAAAAAAGTATGTGGCTCACCTTTTATCTATTTGGAGGTGTTATACTATTTATTGGCATGATTCCCCTCTTGATTAGCGCCAGTTCGAACTTCCGTGCAATTATTCATCGCTTACGTTTTATATTTATCCTGATCGCATTAATTGGAATTATTGCTTATATTATTCCTACCTTGGCTTTAAATGAAATTCTGCCCATAACAGTATTTGAGTTCATGAATTATTATGATTTCTTATTATTTGGAAGTCTTGCAATTTTAATTGGTCTATTGCTAATTTCAGCTTCAGATCAAGCTTATGAATTTATTTATAAGCTCCGTTTTTTAATGATATTGCTTCTTTTTGTGGGAACTATCCAATTACTGATTTCTTTCGTTCTCGTTCTTCCTACATCTGAATACATTGATATCCCTCAACTTGAAACACTCCCTCTAATGACAATTTCCGATTTTCCAAACACTTATGGAATGCTAATGTTAATAGGAATGACTTGGGATGTATATTATGTTAATGGAATAATAATGACTTTTATTTCTATCATATTCATTTGTTCAATTGTTTTTTTCGAATCTGAAGAAATAAGTGTTGATATTGGAGCACTTATAGCTGTTGAAGACGATAAATTACCTGGTATCGATACCACGCCAAGCGAGATGTTAGCTTATTTAGAGATTGTGAATAGGTCCCAAGTAGAGATGATTAAATATTTCAAAGAGGCGTTTAGACAGGATAGATTTCGAGGACGAACATTTGAGGCAATAACTAAACAATATCAAGATCTAAATAAATTAATAAAAACAAAGATCAATGATTATAGAGAGAAAGTTCCAAGTAGTGCCAAATTTTTATTCGATGCTGCATTAAGCGAAGAAGCTCCTTCCATTCCAGATAAAAAAGTAACCCCAATTCCCACCCCACCTCCAAGCGCCCCACCAATAACAACACCTTCACCATCTCCTCCTATGCCTCCTAGCGGCCCCCCAATCCCTCCATCATCTCCAGGAACACCCCCTCCTATACCTGTGCCATCAACAGCTCCTCCAGTGCAATCATCTCTTGATTTAATGGCTGATGCTAGGTCTACAAGTATAGCTGAATTACGTGGCGAGATGTTAAAGGAGTTATCAAGATTACGAGAAATATTTAAAGAAGACTAGCTTCTTTAAAAAGTTGTTATTCACTACTAATTCGTTCTGATATTCGCATACCAATTCATCAGGCTTGAGTCTAATAGGAAAACTTTGTATCAAGCTTAAAGGGTTACATTACTTACTAAACAATCTTAAGCGAGGGTATCAGTTTTCTTCCACCATTTTTAGTTAATTTACTGCTAAATTTTAAAAAATTTCAATGTATTTCATTTCCTGTGGGAGTGGGAAAAGTATTAGATTTGTTCATCGATTAATCTTGCTATCTCTGAGGAATCAAATCGGGGCTGTGTGGTAATTTTTGTTCCCATTGATACATCATAACACTATTTTGATGATCTTTGTAAGCCCAATCATGACTCTAAATATTCTTAATGAATTTAGAAAACGGAGTAACAAGCTCAAAAGAGTTAACTCGTTTTTTTATTTCATAATTATATACTTATTTTCGTCCCCGATCGTTTAGAAGAAGAATTTCATTATTTATTCCTGATTTATAAGAAGAAAAAGAATTTCACTAGACTTTTTAAGTAAACATTTGATATAATCATAATAATGGGTTTTATAATATTGATGATTAGGAGATCATTTTGTTGAGAAAAACAGTTACAAGATCATCAAAAGTACTTCTCACCATCGCTGGTATTGGGGTATTGAGTCTATTCATTGCTCTGCTATATTTCACAGGAGTAGCCTCCTCAGTAGATACTGCTGCAGATCCTATAAGATGGAATCGATTATTTTATGGACTTGATTATCGTGTCTTAACTGCTTTTGGATTTTTCTTATCAATAGTCGGTTTATTCCCATCACTGGCTGTATTAGACACTAGGGGAAAGAAAAGCGTTAAGAAATTATATTTTCATGTTCTTTTGCTTGTTGGAATTGGATTTTTGATGTTGATATATTCAAACCTAGTCTATGGAGATTATTTATCTATTTTTGATCCATATCACACCTGGTTTGATTATTTCGTTATTGCAGCAATTCTAATAATATTTGGTTTGTCATTAATTTTGTTTGGTGTCGAAAATCGTGAACGATTATGGAATTTTAAATTCCTCTTCGTGTTATTTGTACTAGTTGGTCTTTCACTACAAATTTTAAGTTTAATTATCTATGGGGGATATTTAGACCTACCTGGCTTTACTTGGGACATATTCTTTCTGAATGGTTTAATAGTGCTGTATTTAGGAGTAATACCAATCCTGTTCACAGCAAGTACAAATTTTGGTAGAGTTCTCCATAAATTACGATTTATATGGATCCTAGTTGCACTAATTGGGTTTGTACTTTTAATAGGATCATATCTAGTGTATTTTGAAATAATTGATCAATCAGTGGTTCTTAATACTGATTGGTATGCTTTCATGGCATATGGTGGTCTTCTTTTTATTTTAATGTGCTCAATTCTAGCGGGTACAAAACAATCAAATGAATTTATTACTAAGCTACGATATATATGGTTGATTACACTTTTTTTGGGAGTAATCTCGATTATTATTTCTGCTGTTCTTGTCCTACCAGAATCACCCGAAATTTCGTCAGTTGTCGGAGAACTCCTTGGAAATACACTTTTTGAGGTGACTTGGGACATTTATTATATGTATGGAATTATTCTTGTAATTTCCTCCCTTTCATTCATTTGTTCGATTCTGTACTTTGAAACTGAGGAAATCAGTGGTCCAGAGGCTTTGTTAGAAAGTGTTGATCGGTTACCTGATATTGAAGCAACTCCTAGTGAGATGATAGCTTATCTGGAGATATTAAGTGAATCCCAGGAAGCTATGGTCAATCAGTTCAAGGAAGCGGTCAGAGCAGATAAATTTCGCCCCAGAGTATATGAGGCAATAATTAAACTGTACCAAGAGCGGAATCAGACAATTAAATCAAGAATGGCTAAAATTCAAAAAGCGGGGCCTCTTGTTTCTGGTGATGATGAAGTAGAGGCCTTATTTGATGTTGCACTAGGGGAAACCCCAGAAGTTACACCAGCAGTCAAAGCAGTTCCTTCTTCTGTTGCCGAAGTAGCTGCACCCCCTCCCGCACCATCTAGAACTCCTTCTGTCCCACCACCCCCACCATCCCGTGCACCTCCACCTATTCCTCCATCTCCAGGTACTGTACCTATCTCGGCTCCTACTCCCCAAGCTCCTCCTCCACCAGCTTCTGGAGCTTCAACTGATTCCCCGCTTGATTTGATAGCAGATGCTAGATCAACGAGTATTGCTGAATTACGTGGAGAGATGTTAAAGGAATTGCGAAGGCTTCGAGAAATTTTCAAGGAAGAATAGGCCTTAGAGGGATCATTAATACCAAATAAGGATCTAAAAGAGACCTCAAAAGTTGTAGCTGCACGAGCAGCTCTCGATTTTCTTTCCCCTAATCAAAACGTTGGAATTGGAAGTGGGACGACCATCCAATGGTTGATAAATCTTCTTCCAGAAAGCGGCATTAATAATTTAAATCTTGTACCTTCTTCCTTAGATTCTCTTATTAAATTACAAAATATCGATAATAAAAATTTTAATATTATTGATCTGCCTTCAAAGGGATTAGATATTACAATTGATGGAGCAGATAGAGTTAACCCAGAAAAACAGTGTGTTAAAGGTGGTGGAGGAGCATTAACAAGGGAAAAAATACTAAGAGAAGCTTCAGCTGAATTTATATTGGTTGTTAGTGCTGAGAAAGTAATCCCGCAACTTCCAATGTTCCCTATTGCAGTTGAAATTCTTCCTTTTGGGTGGAAACATACCATAAAGCGCTTGGAATCTTTTGGTAAAGTTTCTTTACGCTTAGCTAAAAGTAAACTTGGCCCAATAATTTCAGATAATCATAATTATATTGTAGATATCGATTTGGGTAATCACTGTCTCACTCCTGACGAAGTTCAATCACTAGAAAAACAACTTAATATGTTTCCAGGAGTTATTGAAAATGGGTTGTTCAGTCGGACAGCTGACAAAGTGATTGTTGGGCATGATTCGGGGAGGATCACCAAGTTCTAAAGAGATTTAATAGTTATTAGCTCTGTTTCCAGTAAATTCTTTCTTGATTTGTTTCTAGTTTTTCCATGAAGATAATATATGCTTCATTATGGGTTGACAGCTTAATTTTCCCTGATCTGGATGTTGTACCTTCAAAAAATGGTTTTTTATTATTATATAGATTGTTTTCACTAAAGAACTGAATATTCTTGTTTCTCATTCTTTTTGGAAAGTTTATATAAAGATATTTTTTTCGAAAAGAAAGCATATTATCTGTCAGAATGGCATAGTCAAATGCACTCGAATTTTTTTCTGATTTGTTAACATCTAATTTTATTTGGAATCTACTTTCTAGCATATGAATGTTTTCTCCTCCTCTTCCGAGAATCGCAGGAATATCATTCTGAGCACATTGAATTTCAAATCTTCTTCCATATCGATCTTTTGGAATTAAAACAACAGGGTGATTAGTATGTTTTTCTATAGCATCTGTTATGTCTTGAATAGCACGAGCATCGACTTTGGGAAACAGATCCTCATCTTTAAGTGGAATTACAACTGTCTGCTCCCCAAAAGTGTACATTTCATATGCTGTTTTTCCAGTCTCAAAATCTCGTACCTCCACCACAGGGCGAGCTAAATCACTAACAACAAGACCTTCAGGAACTTTAACTGTCATCCTAACCTCCAGTACTTGAGAAATTCTTCCAGCCTCAATAAAGATAATAGTATCAAGAACACTTGGAATCATACCTAATTCTAATCTCCCAATGAAACGTTGTATGGCATCAATAGCAGTACTTGAATGAATTACTCCAACTAAACCGATTCCCGCCATGCGAAGATCTGTATATAGTTTAAAATCCTCAGTATCTCTTATTTCATCAAAGATCGTGTAGTCTGGCCTAGAGAGTAATAGAATATCATGGAGTTCAGACCTAGTTCCAAAATTCTTTGAATACTGTGTAATTTCTACCATTAGATCTAAATCACGAGGTGATTCAATGGTTTTAATAACCTTTGATTTTGTTTGATAAAAAAGTGCAAGTGCTCTCGTAAATGTAGTTTTTCCAGCTCCAGGACTGCCAGCAACGAGGATTCCTTCCGCTTTGTTTTTCAATCGTTTGTAAAGGCTTGAACTAAGATGATAATCTTCAATTGCTAGATTTACTAGGGGACGAACTGCAGTAATTTCCCAGCCATCGGCAAAAGGAGGTTTACAAATGACAATTCGAATATTCTTGTATTGTACAATTGTTGAAGCTTGTCGTTCAATTTCTATAAAAGTATCCTCAAATAGTTGAGCTTTCTCGACAATTTCTTTCACCAATTGTTTTAGAGATTCTTTGGAGAGTATTTCATCAGAAAATTTTTCAAACAAAATGTTTCCAGGTGTTCCCCGTTTCACATAAACCGGGGCTCCTTGTTTTAAATGAATACTCATTGTTTCTGGATCAAAATATTTTTCGATGGTGAGAGTTTTTTCATACTGAGTTTTTTTTTCTGGGATATAAATTACCTTGATTCCGATTGACTTTGCTACAAGTTGTTGAATTTTGTCTGATGTGATAAGAATACCAGCTTTACTTAAAGTAAAATCACGTATGATGGCATCAATTTCACCTGATCGAGCTCTTTTTATCTCAGATAGATATGGTCTTCGTCCTCCATATTCTAAGAAAATATTCAACTCACCACATCGTCGACGAATTTCCGTCAGTTCATTCAATCCTTCAATGCCACTTTCTCTACCCATATTCGCTTGATGTTCAAGTTCAGCAATTAATGATGCATGAATAATTATCTTGGAGTCAGATTCAATTTTGTTTGAATCGAGAAGATTTCTTAATCCCCCGTTAATTATAGCTGATGTATCAGGGATATAAAAAGTGTCTTCAGCGATTAATGAATATCTCCTCTCTTCCATTAGTTTTCCTCCTCAATATTTTCATTATTTGGGGTAAGCTCATCGCGGTATTCATATTCTAACTCATTAGGTTCTAGTTCTAACTGTGATGCTTGATAGTAGGTAACATCACCAAGGTGATCAACTACTGAGAGTAATAAAATTTTCCTATCAATTTTTGATTGATTCACTAATTGATCCAAAAAATCAAGATCAAGAAATTCTCCCTCTGTAAGAGGAAAGATGACCTTCTTGCTAATTGACTCTCCCGGTTTTCCTCCTCGTGAATAGATTCGAAAAGGTGCGGTTATTTGGGTTCCCATACGAACAACATAACCTCTATTTCGAAGATCTTTGTAAACAAGGTACCGGCTCCAAAAATCTTTATTTTTTTTAGTGAAATAAGTTACAATCTCGGAAGAGGTGATTTTTCTACTTGTTTTGGAGTTCAAGATTTCTATTCTTTTTCGATCCATAAGGAGAAGAATTTCTTCTGGCTCTAGGACAAGAGAATCCTCTGAAGTCCATTGACCAAAATAGCCATTGTCGAAGATTTCATGGGCAATACGATCTTTGATCGTTATCGATGAACCTTCCATATCAAAATATACTAAAGGAACAGAAATTTCGTCATCCATTGAATCGAGGTTATCAGCCATATTGATTACTTACCACCCATATAAGTTATCAATTTTATTATAGCCTATTTTCGGGCTCTCTTCACCATTTATACAATCAGAGCCCTCGTGTCCAGCCGTAGTTTCTTTTGCTATTTAAGTTAAATACTGTCAGATATACGATATTCGTCAAAATTTTCAATGTAAAAAGAATAATTGTCAAAATAATAATAAACTAAGAAGTATAACGTCTATGAACAGTTATACAATATCAATTTTTGTTATATTGATGATTTCATAAAGAAATCAAATAGAAATAATGCCTTTCAAGGATTTTTCCTCAAATGACATTATAGCATATATATTCAAAGTCACGAGGAATGAACAAAAGAGTACGTAGGATTTAAATCAGTTATCGAAAACTGACGACAACGACGTGTACTAAACATCACAAACAATTCTGTTTGCTAGAGCTCATTTATACTAAAAAATTACCAGGAGGCTGTAAGTATGGGTCATAGGAAAAAACATGCTCCCCATCGGGGTTCTCTAGGATATAGAAGGAAAAAAGCAAGAAGACACACAGCACGATGGAGGACATGGCCAGAATCAACAGATTCGTCTCCAAAATTGTTAGGATATGCTGGGTATAAAGCTGGAATGACACATCTAGCAATGGTTAACACTGATAGAAGATCCCCATTCTTTAAACAAGAACAATTTGTACCTGTAACTGTACTTGAAACACCACCAATAGCCATTTTTGGAATACGGATTTATAAAGGAGATAGAATTACAAAGAAACTTCAAGTTATGACCCAAATATGGGGAGATAACATTGAGAAAGATCTAAGTTTGCGTATAAAAATTCCTAAAGAAAAAGGGAACAAGGTTCAACAAATCACTGATGTGCGAAAAAACCTTGATGAAGTAAAAGAAATTCGCGTATTAGCTCATACTACTCCTAAAGAGGCTGGCTTTTCACAAAAGGTTCCTGATATTTTGGAAATTAAAGTGGGAGGTGCAATTAGTGAGGCATTTAATTATGCAGTAGATATTTTAGATCGTAAAATTTCTATTGAAGATGTTTACAAACCTAGTGATTTTATTGATGTAATTGCCACAACAAAAGGGAAAGGTTTTGCAGGACCAGTTAAGCGACATGGAGTTAAAATTCTCCCTCGAAAAAAACGAAAGGGCCGACGAGTAGTTGGATGTATTGGCCCCTGGCATCCTGCTCGAGTAATGTGGACAGTCCCCCGAGCTGGTCAGCTAGGTTATTTTGCCCGAACAGAATATAATAAACAAATTCTCAAAATAGGTGAAGATGGCGAGGAAGTTACTCCTGTAAGTGGGTTCAAAAGATATGGAAAAGTTGGAAAACATTGTATTCTTCGTGGAAGCGTTCCTGGATCGGTTAAACGACTGATACGATTAAGAGATCCAATTAGACCAAAACTTACAGAGATGGAAGATCTTCAGATCACCTATATTAGTACCATGGCAAAGAATTAAGTATAATTGGCGAGAAAATTGAGTTCATCTGATGTACCCGTTTATAACTTGAAGGGAAAGGAAATCGATAAGATCAATATAAGCTCGATATTCTCAACTCCCTTTCGCCCTGATGTGATAAAGCGGTCTGTATTAGCTAGCCGTCGAAATCGTCAGATACCATATGGTGTTGATCCTCTAGCTGGAAAAAGGACGTCTGCAGAGAGCTGGGGAGTTGGCCGTGGGGCAGCTCGTATCCCAAGAGTAAAAGGGTCACATACCCGTTCAGCAAATCGCGGAGCATTCATTCCTTTCGCAGTAGGGGGTCGTCGAACACACCCACCTAAAAGTGTTCAGAATTTAACTGAGAAAATAAACAAGAAGGAGAAATTCATTGCAAAGATGTCAGCGATAGCTGCAACAGCTAATCCAATTTTAGTTGAATCACGCGGTCACATTATTGAGGATATTAAGTATTTACCACTAGTTGTAAGTGATGAACTCGAATCATTAAAGAAAACCACCGAAGTTCAGATTGTTTTTAATCATTTAGGTTTATCTTACGATTTAGCTAAAGCTAAAAGGCGTAATTCTCAGATTCGTCCAGGTAAAGGTAAAAGACGAGGCAGAAAATATAAGCGGGGAAAATCAGTTTTAGTCGTTGTAGGACATGATTATGGAATTAGTGCTGCAGCAAGAAATCTACCAGGTGTTGATGTTGTAATTGTTGGCCAGTTAAACATTGAGCACCTTGCTCCTGGGACTCATCCTGGAAGATTAACACTGTGGACAAAATCAGCCATTGAATTCTTACGTGAGCAGGAATCCAATTAGTCATTCAAATTAATCTGGATAAAAGAGGTGTAAACAAAGTGAAATTCAGACATCCTCAGGATATAATCAAATATCCATTAATTACCGAAGCAGCCTTCAATAAAATGGACAGTGTTCATGAAAATGCGTTGGTCTTCATTGTCGACCGTCGGGCGACAAAAAATGAAATTAAAAATGCGTTTGAAGAACTCTATAAAGTCAAAATTACGAAGATTAACACTCTTATAACCCCGCGTGGTAAGAAAAAGGCCTTCATAAAGCTTTCTCCCAATTATAGTGCGTTAGATCTAGCAACCGAGTTTGGTATCATCTAAGGTGTAAACAATGGGAAAACGAATATTAGTCCAGCGTCGTGGCCGAGGATCACCAACCTTTCGATCTTTAGCCCATCGAAAGCGAGGAAAAGCAAGATATCTCCCATCTACAGAAAAAGAACGGAATGACAAAATCGAATATACAATCATTGATTTTATTCATGAGCGTGGCAGGGGTGTTCCCGTGATGTTTGTTAAATATGACGATGGAAGTGAGTGTTTTCTCCCAGCTCCAGAGGGGGTTCATGTGGGACAAAAATGTGAACAAGGAGTCAATGCAGCTTTAGAAATTGGAAATATCTTACCTGTACATAAAATTCCTGAAGGAATATGGATCTGTAATGTTGAAATGCGTCCTGGAGATGGAGGTGCATTATGTCGGGCTTCTGGAACTCATGGACTTGTAAGAAGCCAGTCGAAAGAAGGATGCTCGGTTCAATTACCATCTAGACGAACAAAGACGATTAACCAGAATGCTCGCGCAATGATTGGAGTTATTTCAGCAGGTGGGCGGCCGGATCGCCCCTTTATCAAAGCCGGACTAAAAAGGGCATTTATGCGTGCAAAAGGGCACAAAGCATTCCCCGTTGTTCGAGGAGTGGCTATGAACATTGCGTCACATCCTTTTGGAGGAGGAGCTCATCAACGCCCTGGCCGGCCCACAACTGTGTCACGGAATGCTCCCCCAGGAAGAAAAGTAGGGTTAATTGCTGCACGCCGAACTGGGCCTCGACGTGGACGTATTCGTGACTAATAAGAGATGCTTTCTGTTTATCTTTTCGAAAGTTTCCTCTTTACCTTTTTTAATCTCACAAAAGCCTCTCTCTCTCGCTCTGCAAGTGTTAATTTAATCCATCTCACTGTTGCTTCAATGCGAGGGATGATAATATAGTTTAAAGCATTCACACGACGTTTTGTTTCAATAATTTCTCTGGCAAGTCTATTTAATGTAGATTGGATCTCAACTAAATTCATTATTGCTTCTAAAGTAATCTCAAAGATAGGTAGAGCTGAATCAAATCTTGCAGAAGTGTCAAGAAGAGAATAATAGATTAAATTCTCTTTGAATTCTTTCTCTTTGTGTACCTGGAAGACTGGAACTGAAATTCCCATTAATCTTCGACTCATACTCTCTATTTGATACTTTCGTGGATAACCTATAGCTATATGTCGGACTGTATTCTCTCCTAATTGAATTATTAACTGATTTAACTGATTTTGAGATTCTTTGATTGTTTTTTGAACTTTCTCACGTTTCTGTTTGTATAACATGACCGTTGAGAACAATTCTCCAGTCAATGCCTCTAATTTTTCACTCAAGAGCTCGTAACCTTTGTTTGCGAGTTCTAGTCTTTGCTTTAATTCTAATAGTTGCATACGAGTTGGTGTAATTCCAGGAATTATGTTCTCTGTGCTCATGGGAAGACCTCAGAAAATACTCTGATATGTGTCATACTTAATGAAGTTACTCATCTTGAGGGGAAACATAACTATTGATGTAAAGGGGGGAGTGCAAGTCATCTGGTGCGGGGGGTGAGATTTGAACTCACGAACGCCTATGCGAACAGATCTTGAGTCTAGACACAACGATCATTTTTATTTTTAATGGAAATAACCGCAGACTGTCCCCGTTGACCTGGCTAGGGAACCCCCGCAGTCAATTAATGAGATATTAACATTTCTATAATTCAATTCTTCCATTTATACTGATTTATTTAAGATTTTGGAGTCATTCATAAAGGAGCTGACAAGGTAACCAAGGAATTCATTCTATACTAAATAATATCTTGCACTATTCCTGAATTATTCAGAGGAAAATAATTTCTCCTCTTTTCCCTAAAGTGACCAAATTCGATCTTGATTATAGTCACAATAAGTTGAAAATTGTAATCTGGGTGTCTTTCCACCTCAATAGTGTTTAATAATACAGCTATTAAATTTCCAATAATTCAAGTCGAGAGCTGCATTTTTCAAGGAAATTTATTTTAGATTAAATTTAAAAGATATGTTATCAAAGTAATTCTGATAAAGAGGAGAAACCATATAAGATGTCTATTTTTTATTCTTTTTCAAAAATTAATAGCTTTTTTATTGGTAGTTCTATTCCCACCTCAACAACTATCCTATCAGAACTCCCATTTTTACTTGTGCTATTTGGATCGTTTGTGATCTTGATACTACTATTCAGATATTTTAATAGAAAAGCTGCTAAATAGTGAATCATCTATAACTAAGTCGATCTTCAAGCTTACTCAAAGTAATCATCATTGCTTCCTCCAATCTTAATGAGCGTGTCCCAAAATTTTGTAGAATATTATAACAACAGTTAAACACATCACTGACTTTTTTTCCTTCAGCTTTAAGCATCTCGGGAATTCCTTGATAGGGCCCACCAAAAGCGACTAAAAGGTTAGCTTTATTTTTAATATCAGTAGAGATTGATGAGATAGGTTGACATGATTTAGAAGTGGCAATTTTAAATTCTGATCGATTAATAAGAAATTTTCCTATAGTTGTTGCCGAAGAATGGACTTTAAATCCCCAATAAAGTGATTTAGGAGGCCTAGGAAGGATGTTTGCTTTAAATCCCTCCTCAGTTTTATAAATTTTTGTCGTTACACGTATAGTTTTGTTCATTAAAGACATTTTTAGAGAAGAAATTACCTCAAGGAGCTGGGGTCCGCCAACATCAGCAACGATACGCTTCTGGTTAATAAAAATAGCAGCTTCTCTGATTTCATTCGGTTTTAATTCCTTAGAGCGTGTATGATGAGGTGTTGCTAAGGGGGAGAGAACCCCAACAGCAGAAGTATCACGAGAAAGCGGAAACAATCTTTTCCGTAAATACTGAGGACATTCAATGTATTGTAGAATTCTAGTAACAATGCGTCTTTCTTTGTTTGCTTGAGAAGGTTTTAGAAAAGGGTCATGATAGATCAAAATATCTTGAATTTTAAAAATGGCAGCTATTCGTGCAAATTGAAAAATTTTCTCTGTTTTTGAGCGTAGATCACTACAATCAATAACAGACGAATCTGGAATAGCAATTGTATGTAACAATTTGATATTTCACTTCTGACGTTAAAATCTGTGTTCCAAAAAATATCTTTGGTTTAAATATAAACAATTACTGGAAAAAGTATTAAATAATATAATTAGGTAAGAGAATCTTCAAAATAACTGTCAACATAGGCTCTAATGACATCTTTTTGATTGATAATTCCAAGTAATTTACCATCTGCACTCACAACAGGCAGTTGGTCGAATTTTTTTCCGCTCATTTTTCGTGAAATCTCGTTAATACTGTTTCCTTTATAACAAACTTCTACATTTCGTTCCATGATCTCGCTTACTGTCATATTACTAGGTAATGTCAAAGTTTTGGCCCCTATTATTAAAACAGATTCACTGTCCCAAGATGAGCTATCATTTTCTGCTCCATGGCCTGTGCGGCTTTTCGATTGCGAATCAAGGATTTCAGCCACTTTAAGAAAGTCATGTTGAGTAATTATTCCAACCATTTGTGTTTCATTTATCACAGGAATACCTTTTTGATGACTCAAACGAAGAATAGTCGCTGCAGCTTGAAGGGGTGTTCCTTCCCATATAGTAGTGATGTTTGGAGAAAAATATTTGTCAATGTCAAATTGAATTCTTGCTGGTACAATAACTTTACGTACAATATCATTACGGGAAACTATTCCAACGAGAGATTTACCATCTTTTTCATCTACAACGGGGATTCGTTGAAAGACTTCTCTAATAAATATCCGCGCCGCAGTAATCGCTTTATCACTGGGCTTAAGTGTAATGACATCACGAACCATTAAGAGTGATAATTGAGTCTCGTCGGGATTTCTAAAAAGATCAGATCGTGAAACAATTCCAGCAAGTTCATCTGAATTTTTTTTCAAGACAGGGTATACACTTAAACCAGTTGTACGGATCGAATCCAATAGAATGTCCCTATTCCCAGGAATGGTCATCGTTACAACATCTTCTCTCTTGGTCATAATCCTGGAAATTGGAATATCTTTTACCATAAGTTTCCACCTATTCACTGATTATTTTTCTGTATCTTACTCAAAACTAATTTTTTAGTTTCCCCAATTAATAAATTAGAAAATGATATGATAAGCGTAAAAAATGATCTACGCGTTGAGTATGAGCAAATTCAAGATCAAGATTATGGCTACAAATACAACCGCTATCACAACAGTCCAGTACGGTCCCATCTTTAACCCCGGAGAATCTGATTCGGAATAGAATCTTATCAATCCAGCTCCAGTTGCAGGCATTGGAGATTCATCTCGACGCTTGGATTTTCGAACACTCATTATAGACACTCTCTTCTAGCATATAATTAAAAATGTACTTGTATTATCCAAACTCATTTCATACTTATGAAGTTTTATATAATGACGTTTCATGCAATCTTTAGCACATCATAATTTCAAATTTTTTGAGTTCACCTGACCCGACTTTTTCTACTCCCTGAAGCTGAGGATTTTTGATTTAATCGTTGTTAGTCGCCACCACATCCAATCTAGCCAATCAGCGAATTGATCTATGATAGGAACCTTCCCGAATCGCTCGATGACGAACGCAAATAGGATTGTACCAAAAAACCCGATGATTTTTGATGAAACATCATGTGCCCAGTAAAAAGCTTCGTTTGGATCCATCTGAAACTGTGTTATGAGAAAATGAACGCACCAAAGATGAAATGCAATGCGTAACGCGTTCCCAAAAAAGAGTACAACAAGAAAAGCAAAACTAGCACGGATTTTAGCAATCCAAGGAGCTTCTGTTATCATAATAATGGCAATAAGAAGACTTCCCGCCTGCATTCCAGTGCACGCTTTAACAATCCAGTAATCTCCATCTGGAAGGGGATCAGTATAAGGTATTTTGATCCCTGGAGTTTGTGGTGTTGCTTCTAGGAATGGAAAGGAACCTCCTCGTAGAAATTCAGGGATAACAGAACTTGGATCAGCAGTGGGAATCATGTAGTTTTCTATGCCGATGAGATTCAGTATTGTGTGTATTATATCTCGTGTGGGAATTTCTATAAACACCCAATCTGGGAGTGTATAAATTAGGAAGGTTATAATTGTAGCTATACCCAAAGTCATTAACATAAGTTTATCGTTGTGAAATCGTTTTGGCATTGTTTTGTGCTTTAGTTTAGCGGATGTCTCCTCTGGTGTTTTCACTTTGAGGGGATAACCGACTGCTGGGCTTGAATGTGTTTCACTTGTCATAAGATTCCGTCTTCTATTCTCTTTTTTTCTGGTATGGGTATATTTGAGAAGAGTTTTCTATTTTGGGTTAATTGAAGCAACTTCTTTTATATTGTTTGTCCTATGGATTTCCAACCTTTGTATAATTCTATCCTTTTTTCTTTGTAGATACTCAGAAAGGACTGTTAAGAAGGATTTCAGAGGAACTACATAAAAAAAATCATAAAAAAAAAGAATTATGAAAAGAAAATTCCCCTAGATGAATTACTTAAGGAACAGAGGTAATAAAAATACCTATACCTCAAGCTTTCTGAAATTGTTTTGGATCCTTAAGGCAGTACCAACCAAATTTTACATTACAAATATTTTTTTCAACTAAATCTCGTAAAACTTGTTTAATCTGTTCTTTTGGCATTTTTAAATCAGGTGCAAGTAGATTTGATTGTGCTTTGTAATGGGGTCGTTGTAAAAGAGCTTGGATCACCTTTTCTTCAAACTGAGTGAGATCTAAGTTTTTTGGAATTTTATATTTCGTTTCAGGGGCGTTTTCAGTGATAGGGCCTCTTTTGTGCTCTAATATATGCTTATCTTTGAGTATATACCAGCCATATGAGACACGTAGAATACCTTTCTCAACCAAATTCCGTAATACTTCTTTCAGAACACTTTGCTTTAAACCAGTTGGTCGTGTTAGGAGATTTGATTGAGCCTTTAAATTGGGTCGAGATTTAATTGCTTTTATTGTAGATATTTCTTCCTGTGTTAGTCCTTCACCTACTCGAGAGATACGAGGAGATTTTTTCTTCTTCTTTTTTTTCTCCCCATCACTAAAGGTCTTCTTAAAAAATGGTAAATGGCTTTTCTTAATTATATACCAGCCCACCTGAGTGCGAAGTAGTCCTTTCGCGATAAGAGAGCGTAGATAGATTTCTGCATCATCAATGGGAATATTCAGGTCTTTGGCCAGAATTTCTGGTTTAGTTCGATGTTTTATTCGCATATATGTACGTTCGAGGATTTCCATCTCGAGTTCGGTTGGTAAATCTTCTTCCCAATTATCTCGTCTGAATAATGATGTCGTTTGTTTAAGATATGGCTTGATATTTCTTGAATAGTCTTTCTGAGGTGGTTTAGGATGAAAAAGATCTTTTTCTAAATCTTCAATTGAGCTCTCATGCTCAAAAAGGTCATCTTCCTGTGAAGATTTACTGCTAGGTTCTTTTTTAAAATCAAAGAGTTCTTGTCCTTCTGATGGAAGACTTGAGATAATTTGATCTGGAGATTTTGGTTTATCAGTGGAAAATGACAAGGATTTGTTTCTCCTCTTTTCTATATTTGAAAGTATTACTTCTTCAGGAGAGGTTATTATATCTGTCAATTGATCATTATTGTTTTCTCGTGAAATTTCGTTATTTTGATGAGTTTGTTTGAGGTGATAAGGAGTCTCATGAGTATTTCTTCTCAATTCAATTTTTGGTTCAATTAATGAGTTCTTTGGGGATTTTGATTGTATTCGAGTTTGTTTTTCAGCGATTTGAGCTGAATGTAACTGTCTAATATTAGAATTAGTCACATTAGAGCTGAAAATAAGTGTTTTTTGAGTCGAATTGATAGAATATTGTTGTGTGTCAAAAAGACTATTAATTTGATCTACCAAGGTATCAAATGGTGAGCCAATCCCTTCAGTTTCAACAATAAGGGAATCACCACCCTCTGTGGTAAGGTAGAATTTGACCTTTATTGTCTTTAATCCCAATTGATTTAAATGAAAAAATTCTTGGATCTCTCGATTCATAACTGTTGATTCATTACCATGAATTTCCAAAGTATAATATTGTTCCTGACGATCTTCTTCGATATAAAAAACCAGACTTGGTAAGTCAGGAATCCGTGGGGTTGCATGTACACTGTTTTCTATGAATTCAATTTCACGGAACCGCCCTCGTGCTTTCAAGAAATTTACAAAGTCATTCAATACTGTATTTTGACGATACATTTAACCATTTCCCTTTGTGAACAGAATATCGCCCAATAAAGAAAAGATAATATGTAGAATCCGAGTAGAAGCTCTTTTGAATCGTCTTGAAAAACTTTTTGGTATTTTTTAGTAATTTCTCGCCGGAAATAATCACCTTCGGAATTATAATGCTAAGAAATCAGGAAGTTTATGATTTACTCATATTTAATATGATTATCTCAAGTTTTCTATGACATTCATGCCAAAAATGAAGGAAAAAAGAGCATTTTTTCCTAATACAGGAATGATTCTAGTTGAGATAACTACTAGTATTAATAATGAAACAAGTAAATAATAAGGATAAACTAAAAAGCTCTTTTCAACAGTATAACACGAATTTCCTCTTCTGTTAGATTTTCTAATTCGTTACGAAGATAACTAGGAACTGAAAAGATCCAATCGTGCATTTGCTTGGAATTCAGTTGATCAGGATGCTGGAGAACTTCTTCCCAAAGAGAAACATATTCATGTAATGGTATTCCTAAAGGTGTTGTGACCATCTCTGGAGAGAAATGATTCTGAACGGGTGATTCTATACCTTGGATTTTCACCCTTTCTACCAATCCAAAATGATAACACTCACCTAAAACTGCAATTACTGTTGGTATATCAGTATCCATTTTATGTAAAGATTTAGTAATTTGAGGTATCGTTAACTGCTTTTTTGTCAATAATTTCAATATTAGAATTGAAATTGGATTATCCAAAAACTTACTTATCATATTGCGATTGTGCATCAATAGAAAGAAAAATCAATTTTGTATATTAAGTATAATCTAAGATTCACTTCCACAAAACCAAAAGAGAACTTATATACAATGACGTATAAACTGAATATCGAGCATCTTTATCATTCAAAGAGCAATATAAGAAAGAATACAAGAGTGACACAAGAAACTATTTCCACGATAAGGGACAAATGCAGATCAGAAACATAATTTTCTTAATTAATGAATTAAAAAACATTTAAAGAGGAATCAATAGTGGTAGAAGAGGTAAAGACCCCTAATGGTAGTGAAGTTATCGTAGAATGCGTTGATCTAAAAAAATCATATATTCTTGGAGAAGTGAAGGTCGAAGCATTAAGGGGGATAAATATGAAAATAAAACGAGGGGAGATGGTTGCTATCCAAGGCCCTTCTGGGTGTGGTAAAACAACCTTACTAAATATTATTGGTTCTTTAGATAGTCCTACCTCAGGAAAAGTGCTTCTTGAAGGGAAAGAGATCTCAAGTGCTTCCGAACGTGAACTTACTGAAATTCGTCGAAAGAGCGTGGGTTTTATTTTCCAGTTCTACAATTTACTACCTGTTTTAACTGCACTAGAGAACGTCGAACTTCCAATGCTGATAGCAGGGAAATCGAAAGCTGAAAGAAATGAAAGAGCATTAGAATTATTAGGGAAAGTTGATTTACTTGAAAGGAAGAATCACAAACCCGATGAATTGAGCGGTGGGGAGCGTCAAAGAGTAGCCATAGCTCGTGCATTAGCAAATCATCCTTTAATTTTGTTAGCAGATGAGCCTACAGGAGATTTAGATACAGAAACAGGGTTATCGATAATCAGATTATTAAAGGAAGTCAATAAAAATGAAAATCAAACACTAATTTTGGTTACTCATGATGGAAATATTGCTAATCAATCAGAACGAATTTTTCATATCAAAGATGGGTTGATTTCTTCTGTGCAAGAAGTAATTTGATCAAAATGTCTTAAATAAGCAATGTTCGAAGAGAATCATTCCCCGTCTTCTTGGACTCTGCATCCAGAATTTTCACCAGTTCCTTAAATCGGTTTCTTATTGTAACAGGGGTAATTTTAGCTATATTAGCAATTTCCTGTTGAGTCCGCCTCTCACCAGTCTGGATTGTGGAAATATAAAGGGCTGCAGCAGCAAGACTCATAGGATTCTTTCCCACGGTAGCTCCCTGATCCCGTGCTATATTAAGAATTGTTACTGCTTGTCTTCGTGCTTTCATTGTAACACGAAGATTGATACCTAGCCGATGAACTAATGCAGAATAGTCGCTTGGAAAAACCTTCAGGTCAAGCTTTTGAAGAATAATCCGAATACAGCGGCCAAGTTCTTTCGATGAAATATTAGAAACCGAAGCGATGTCCTTTAACGTTTGTGGTAACTTTTTTCTGCGACATGCCAAATAGAGACTGGCTGAGATCATACCATCAATCGAGCGACCCCGAATTAGGTTTTTTTTCAATGCCTTACGATAAATCATTGCTCCCATTTCTGCAACATCTTCAGGGAGTTCTAGCTGACTTTTAATTCGTTTCAGTTCTTTTAAAGCAAATCTGAGGTTACGAATTTCTGATTTACGTGTACGGTTGTCAATTCGTGATAAACGGCGGTATTTTGTTTGCGAGGAAAAAGGGAGCGTTTTACCTGAAATATCTTTCCTGATATTGCCTATCTGAGTCCGCAAACCCATTTCTGCTTTGAGGGGGGTAATGGGGCTTCCTGTACGGGAACGTTCTGCGAGCTCACTAGAATCATAGGCTCTCCATTCAGGTCCCATATCAATTTGCATATCCAATACCAATCCACAAGAAGAACAAATAGATGTCCCTTTAGTAAAGTCCATCACAATATCTTTACTACCGCATTCAGGACATTTGGGTTCTTGGGGTGAAATAGATGGCAAAAAAGGGCCCTCCGAGAGCTTGAACACTTATTTCCAAGAGTTTGTTTTTTGACTATGTAAAAGCTTTTAAATGTCTATTGCACTGAAAATTTTTTGGGGCAGGAGATGACTCCTTTCTTAACTGTTAAGCAATGATTTCAATGGCAAGTTTCTTCTTTCCATACATCTAATTACCACATCTATCTTTTAAGGGTTGATTCATTCGAAATAGTGAATATCGAAGCATCTTAATAATTAAATTATAGTGATAACAGCTAAATTTTGTGAAAAAATATCATGCAGCCTTTAAATAGTTTATAAACTTCACTTCCTTTTGTCGAAGTAATCCCTGTTCCTAATATTATGTGGAAATTGTATTTTTATAATGAATTCATTTTGGTGAGGTTCGTGTCTAACGATTCAGATAGAGATGATTTGTTTGCAGAGGTTCAAAATGTTGTCGCCTCGGTTGACCTAAGATGCAAAATTAAGTTAGAGAAAGCTGCCAGCCGTCTGCCGGGAGATGTGCAGGTTTCATATATTCCAGAACAATTTCCAGGGGTTGTGGTCAAGATCAAGAAGCCTAAAGTTTCTATCCTAGTTTTTTCTTCTGGAAAATTAGTAGTTACTGGAGCAAAATCCGTTCCCATGATTGAAGAAGCAGTGGAAGTTATTTCCGAATTGCTCAGGCAAGCTGGCCATAATGTTAAGCATGAAGCCACAATTACTGTTCAAAACATTGTTGCCTCAGGCACCTTAGGAAAACGGATCAACTTAGAACTCGCTGCCTTATTATTAGAACATTCTATGTATGAACCTGAACAATTCCCTGGCCTTATCTATCGTATGCAGGACCCGAAGGTTGTTCTTCTTCTCTTTCAGTCGGGGAAGCTTGTGTGTACTGGGGCGAAAAAAGAGGAATATGTCTACCAATCAATCCACAAAATTTATGGGATTCTTGAAGAGATCGATGCGTTTGAAGTTACTGGGGTGCAATTCTAGGTATACTATCACTTTGAATGAAGTCCAGACTTTCTTGTATTGCTTTAGGAATTTGATGGAGTAGATTTGAGAGATTAAAATCCTTTTCTGCTAGCTCTCCTGCTCGACCATTAATGTACGTTCCTATACAAGCAGCATGATATGACTTCTTCGTCTGAGGTACAAATCCTGCAATTAAACCAGCCAATACATCCCCAGTCCCCCCTCGTGTCATCTTAGGTGTCCCAGTTTTGTTAATTTTCAATGTCCCAGAATTATCTGTTACAATATCCCAATGCCCCTTGATTACCCAAATGTTTGGAAATTTTAATGAAACCTCTCGAACTAATTTACAACGTTTTTGAAACTCTCGAGAATTCCCCGGAAGGGATATATCTGTAAGCCTTGCAAACTCTCCAGCATGAGGTGTTAGAATGGTTTCTGAAGAGACTTCTGACAAGTTAAGAAGTTTAAGTGCATCAGCGTCTATAATAATTGTTTTTTCGAATTGTTTGGTTGCAGCTAGTACTTTGGAGACTGCTTCTCGGGTCTTAGAATTTGTACCTAGTCCAGGTCCTAGGATAATCACATCATTTTGCTTAATTAACTCTTCTGGAAGAAATTCTTTAGTTAAATGAGGAGAAGCGTAATCATAAACAATGAACTCTGGCGAATAAGAGCGAATTGCGGTGCTGATCTTTCGAGGGGCCAATATTGAAACTAGATCCACTCCTGACTGAACTGCCCCCATAGCAGCAAGCGCAGGGGCTCCAGAATAAGTTTCACTTCCCCCAATGACTAAAACTCTTCCATTATCACCTTTTTTTGACCAGGAAGAACGCTTTTTTAGAGCCAATAAATCACCTGGTCCAATGATTTTTTCGGCTTCAGCTGCTATCCCAATGGGTAACACTCGAATTTTTCCAGCATTTTTGGGGTTTAAACCTTGCTTTTGTTTGTGAAATACCCCTGTCCATTGTGGGGTTAAAAAGACATTTGCTTTTTGTCCTGTATTTGGATCAATCCCTGTGGGGGTGTCAGCACTAATTACAACAGCCCCTTTTTTTTGGGCTTCATTTATATGATTTAAGAGACTCATGAGAGGTTCATGAATCTCCCCCTTAATCCCCGTCCCAAGCAATGCGTCGACAATCAATGTTGAAGGATTGATCTCTAATGAGTCCAAGTCTTTTATTTGATTAATTTTCTCAAGCCTTACCGTATCGGTCATATTGAGTAAAACATTCCAATTTCGGAGCGTGGACCGTTTTGAAATATCTTTGGGTGACCCCACTAAATAAAGAATAATAGGGAGTTTTTGTGATAAATGACGGGCTGCCACCATTCCATCTCCACCATTTCCCCCTTTTCCTGCAAAAATTACAATATTTGTTCTTTTTGATGAATTATATACCTCCCAAGCCAGCTCAGCTAACCCTCTTCCCGCATTTTCCATTAAAAGAAGTCGATCTACTCCAAAATATTCCGAGTTAACATCGATGATACTCATTTGAAGCGTCGAAATACTCGCCGAATTCACCTTTAATCACCGGATCGCATATAACAAAGGTTTGTAGATGCTGAATAATCAATAATCAATTCTTTCTGAAAAATCTTGCCACCAATAGATATTCAAAGTCCTTAAAATTTACACCAACATTGAAGGTTAGATGCGATTTGGACTATCTATTTATCTTCCTCCTTGTCATTAATATCATTTCAGGAATTCTACTTCTTCCATATCCAGCTAATATGTTTCTTCTTGCGATTTCTTCACGGAAGTGGAAAGATCCTCAAATAAACGAATATTACAAAGAATCTGAGTTACCAAATGTATCAATTCAGCTGCCTGTTTTTAATGAATCTCGGGTTATTCAACGTACTCTCTCTAATCTTACTAATCTTCTATACCCTCGTGATAAACTACACATCCAAATTCTTGATGATTCCACTGACCAAACATCGTCACTTATTGATTCAAATATTTCATCTCTCCGGAAACAGGGATTCAATATCAAGGTGATTCGTCGGAGTAGTAGAGTAGGTTATAAAGCAGGGGCACTAGCGAATGGATTAAATCACGGAGTTTCTGATTTTGTGGCAATTCTTGACGCCGATTTTCAGGTTAACCCTCTTTTTATTAAACAATGTGTTCATTATTTCAAGAATAATCATCGTATTGGTGCAATTCAAACCCGCTGGGATCATTCTAATCTTCGTTTCTCTGTTTTTACCCGAGCTATGGCAATTGGACTCGATTGTCATTTTCTTGTCGAAAAACCTGGCCGAAAGAGAAGGAATGCCTTCATCACTTTTAATGGAACAGGTGGAATATGGAGACGTTCAGCAATAGAGGAGTCCGGGGGATGGTCTTCAATAACGCTAGCTGAAGATTTAGATTTAGCTTACCGTGCCCAGATTAATAATTATGAAATTATTTATTTAAGTGGTGTTACCAACTCTCAAGAAATTCCTCCAACAATCCGCTGTTGGATCATACAACAAAGTAGATGGTCAAAAGGATTTTCTCAAAACATAAGGAAAAATTTCGTTAGTTTTTGGCGATATTCTAGAGGAAAATCACGGATTCAGGGGACTATTCACTTAACTCAATATTTGGTACCTCTATTAATTTTAATCAATACGACAACAAGTTCAATTTTACTTTTCTTTCCTGAATTTAATGGAAATTCATTTGCTATATTTGGTATCTTCTATTCTATTGTTGCTATATTAGGAATATTGGCATATGCAATCTCAGTAATCCGAGCTAAAAGACCAATTAGAGACATTTTACTAATCCCGTTATTTCTTTTTTGGGGAGCTGGATTAGTAGTTAGAATGGGACTAGGTACTATACATGGATTGATCAGGAAAGGAGGAGAATTTGAGAGAACACCTAAATTTAATTTGCTAGATGATCAAAAAAGAAGCTCCATTAATATAAGGGAAAGAATTCCTTTAGATAAGGTTTTTTTGGCCGAATTGGTATATATAATAATCATTGGTTTGGGTTTGTTTAGAGGATTAGAATTGGGGGGTATGTTTTTGTCACAGGTGGTATTTTATGTTTTCCTTCTACTTAGTTTACTGAATTTGGTGTCATCTGAACTCTTACATGCTTTTGCTGATTGAAAATTAGTACCTTTTAATACCAATACACGCATGTTTCTCCGGTAATCGGTGTTCAGTGCAAAAATAGCCATCACAGTAACTACATGTGAACCCCATAAGTTCTTTCTTTCCGCAATGTTCACATGCCCCTCTCATCGTAGTTTTTTTAATTTTTGTGGGTGGAGGGATTATAGTTGGACGGAAAGATGGTGATCCTGAAACATAATATTGATTATAAGGAGAAGTCCTAATTTTCCCTTTCATTGGTTGAATGATAAAGATAAAAATGATTATTAAAGAAATAATAGTCGTTGTTCCACCTAGGAAGAATGTGTGAGTCATCAAATTAGATGAAAAAAATAATACCTCTAAAACAATTAGTATCACCGAAATTATACCGATTATCAGAGCTATTTGCTCTTGATATGTAAGCTTATACAATAATTATCCATCCTAAAATTCCTAATGGGTGAAATAACCATAAAATTATGACTAAGGAAAATATAAAAGCAAAAACTTCCTGATTCCATCTGAGAACCTTGGCACCATCGAGTACCGAGAATGGTAACATATTGAACAAAGCCACATTAAGAGAGAACCAACTTACATACAAAAAAACAACCATAGTCCAATCGGGTGGCATAAAAGATGAGAGAAGTAAAAAAACACCTGCAATAAGCATGTTTGTCAGTGGTCCTGCTATTGAAATGCGACCTGCTGTGTCCAATTGATGTTCACCAGAAGAATATACAACTCCTGGCGCGATGATTTTTATTGGTAGAATTACTGAGAATAAAGAAAAAATCGCCATATTTGGATCGAGTCGAAAGAACGAGGTTAATCCATTACCTTGAGCTACAAATTTGTGTGCCAATTCATGAAAAAACCAAAGAGGGATGATAAGTATGCTTAGAATTAGCAGTTCTGAAATTGTATTGAAATCATTAATTGCAGTAGACAATACAACTAAAACAAATATTGATGTTCCAATTATCAAATCTCTTTTTTCAGTTTGCGTGAAGGAGAACATCTTAAATTACTACCTCTCTCCTCACTTATCGCTTATTTGGTTGACTAATTTTTCCCATGTCCCAAGCTCCTGTTTCAAAAGTTCTTCAATAGCCACTCGTAAAAAATGAGACCGAGATTCGTACTGTTCGAGACGTACAAAATTATCAATTAATATCAATATTTGATCTGGAATTTTAATACTTATAGGTTTTTGACGGGTCATTGATGTTTTCGCTCACTATTTTTATTTCAAACCAATTTCTTCATTTCTTAATCTATTTCTACCATTTCTTAAATGCTTTCTCTGAACTGTTAACTTTTTTTATTTCTTTAGAAACAGTGAATTTTTTTGGCTAAGATTTACAAAAGGAGACAATAGGTATAATATGAGAAAGTACCTGTTCTTGCTCCCATTCTTAATAAAACCAAGAAAGCATTAAACAGTTAAAAAAGAAACAGTTATATGTCTTGATCATCTTGCTTAATTCTTAGAATCAGGTGTTTTAAATTGAAATGTGTTTTATTTGTGGCAACTGGAATTCTCCTTGGAGAAAAAACTGAAGAATCTTCTAGGATTATTGAATCTATAAGGTTTGATGAGGAAACCACCATAACCAATGAAAACTTGGAGAATTTTCTTGATCAAAAAGGAGATAAGATTGTGGAACTTCTTGATCAAACCCAAGAAGAAATTATTTCTGATAATTCCCACATAGTAGATTTTTTACGTCAAAAAGGGTTTGATAACGCCAGATTCGCTGTTGCAGGGGAGTTATCACCACTTCGCGCTTTAATAACTGATTTTATTCTCAATAATCAGGAGACGGGGACTTCTACTACAGTGTCTCAACTTCTCCGAGAAAAGGCAATGGAACGAACACGGTTACTCCTGAGGGAAAAAGTCGAAGCACGAGATGTTTACATCGCGCAGGCAATCAAGAGTATTGATGACGTGAATTCCATCCTGAATTTGATATACGCTCGATTATCCGAGTGGTATGGAATTCATTTTCCTGAATTACAGGAGCTAGTTAGAGACAATCCTCAATATATTAAACTGATTTCTAAAACAGGTGGAGCGATTAGATCCAGCTTAGATGATGATCTATTATCTCACTTATCTGAGAATAGACGTGAACTAATTCTACAAGCAGCAAAGCAATCACTTGGAGCTGAGATTTCAAATTATGATATGAGTCCCATCTCTCAACTAGCACGTTTTGGGGTCGAAATTCTCAAAATAAAAGACGATTTAGAAACATATATTGAGGAAAGTATGAAAGAAGTGGCTCCCAATATTCAGTGTATTGTTGGAAGTCTCCTTGGTGCACGGTTAATAGCTCTTGCTGGGAGTCTTGAAAACTTAGCTAAAAGTTCTTCAGGGACTATTCAGGTTTTGGGGGCTGAGAAAGCATTATTTCGGCACCTTCGATCAGGAGAGGATCCACCTAAGCATGGAGTCATTTTTCAATCTTCTTACATTCATTCATCTAAAAAACATCAACGTGGGAAGATTGCGCGAGCTTTAGCTGCGAAATTAACAATCGCAGCTAGAGTAGATTTCTTTAGTGGCGAATTTATTGGAACTACTCTTTTAAAGGAACTCGAAAAAAAAGTTGAAGATATTAAATCCTCATTTCCAGAGCCATCAGAACAACAGTTAGAACAAAAGCGTCTTCAAAAGAAAAGAAAACGTAAACCAACATTCAAAAGAGGAGGAAAGGATTTCACGGGTCAGAAAAAGCGTAGAAGGCCAAGAATAACAGATAAGGGAAGAAAATAACCAATTCGTGAGAGAAAGAAGAATGAAGTTAACAAAAACATATATTGAAGGGTTATTTCAAGCTATAACTGATGAAAAATCTCGACTAGTAACACGAAACAGAGTACCTGGTAAATCCGTTTATGGTGAACAATTACTCTCAATCAATGGTGATGAATATCGTGTTTGGGATCCTTATCGTTCAAAATTTGCAGCTGCCTTTTTATCAGGGATGAAGAATCTTCCACAGATCCAAAATACTAGACTTTTATATCTAGGCACCTCAACAGGAACAACAGCTTCTCATTTTTCTGATATCATGAACCAAGGGATCCTTTATGGTATTGAATTTTCACCCAAAGTAATGCGAAGATTCTTTCGCTTATCAGAGCAGAGACCTAACCTCATTCCGATCCTTGCTGATGCTAGACGACCAGAGGAATATTCATCATACGTCTTTGAGGTTGATTTAATTTATCAGGATGTTGCACAACCAGACCAAGCAAAGATTTTTGGTAGAAATTCAGAAGAATTTCTGAAACCAGGAGGATTGGGTATCTTAGCAGTTAAATCACAGAGTATTGATGTTGTTCTAGAACCTGATGAAATATTTTCCAGACAGATGGAAGAATTAGAGCAAGAATTTGAATTAAGAATTGAAGAATATCGCTCAATTGATACTTTTGAAAAAAAACATGCCGTATTAGTCATTAAAAAGCCATAACTGATCAATTAAAGGTCTGAGAGAGGGAATTTCATCCATAATCCCTCCATGTATGCTTGCACTGTTTGCATCGATAAAATGTTGTTGAAGCCTCATCAGCACTTCGAGTTTGTAACTGCCAATAAACAGCTTCATTATAACCACATTTTTCGCATTTAACAGTCGTTGTTGGCATTGTTTGAATTCCATGGGATTCTTCAATAATTACAGTTTTTTCAAGTTCAGAATGTTGGATCTTTTGACTTATTTCAAAAGCTTTTGAATTTGAGTTTGAGCTAATAGATTTCCCACATGCTGGACATTTCATTTGAACTAATCCATTAGGTTGTCTTTCAGGTACTAGAAGAGCCCCACATTCACAAAACTGCATGGTCATCATCATTCTTTTACCGAAGGAACGTAATAAGCGAAAATAAAGCACTTTTTTAAAGTAGTTGGATCATCATCTAAGTTTATCAAGCCATTGCCCAAGGTGAATTTGAAAGAGTTATAGTATTACTTAAAACATGTCCTCATAAGTTAAATAATGAGATTAAACAGAGATTTCAAATGGAAATTCGACTTTTAAAGAAAATATTTAACCGAAACAAGCCTCATATCTATACACGATTTAGCTTTTAACATTATACATCCATAGATTATCTATATTTCCATTAAAATCAGACAGACTGAAAGAAGAAGATGATATGAAAAGAAAGTTTTCAATACCTTATGGGGAAACTACTGTACTATCTCTCTTAAACGTGGAATCTGGTACGAAGTTTCAGTTAATTGCTAAGGTAAGGAGTGTTGAAGAAAAAAATATCAAAGTTACTGATGATCATGAGGTCTTAGAACTTGAGATCGAGGGAGAAGATGTACCAGCTTTAAAAGCTGGGGACACAATTATTATTTTTGGAGAAAAAATGGATTCAGGATTCAGAAATGAAAGGATCCTTAAACTTAATTTTGACTGGGATTTGTACAAGAAAACACGTGAATTAGAATTAAAATGATAAATAATAAATTATGAATTCTTTATATAATGACTGTTAAGAATTGGAAACTCAGTAAATCTTAATTTCTTGATCGGAATGACTTTTTCGCGTTGAGTTCTCCTTTTTTTTTAAGAAATTCATTACCTGTCATTCAAAACATAGATTTTTTCTATTTATCTCGAATGTAGAATGAGATTTAAACCTCGTAAAGAGCTTCCGAATTGATTGTAATTTTCCTAATCCCTAAAACCTAACCAAGTAGAAAGGAAAATTCTTTGAATATACTTCAATGATACTGGGATTGCCAAGATTTTAATATGCTCGGCTTTCAGTAATCATCTTAAAATGTTGGAGGCATTTGAGTTGTCCATGATCGGTGCTGCAAAAAGATCATATCAAAAGGAAATCATTGCATTCGTTAATAAGAGAGTCGCCGTCATTTTAAAAGATCAGAAAAAGTATGTTGGAGAATTAAAAGGAGTAAATCCAGAGACTCTTACATGCGTTCTGATAAAAGCAAAACGTGAAGGAGAAACAACTGAACTTCATCGAATCTGTTTGAATGGTGAACAAATATCGGAAATATATTTAGAGGAAGCTCCATTCGATCTTACAGGACTAAAAGACGAACTGGAACAAATTTTCCGTCGTCCGGGTGATGTAAAAGTGTATGATGAAGCAGGCCTCATTGTAGTACTTGAACGAGTCAGGGTCTCAGAGAGTGGTGTGGAGGGCACGGGGCCTGTAGCTGACCGAGTTCGCGCCATTTTCGACCGATATGCGTCAGCTCAAAGTTCAGAGGAATAAGGGGTTATCTATGATCATTCAGGCTGAAAGAATGCGAATTGAACATGATTCTGATAATGATCTTTATTTAATCGATTTTCGTGATGAGGAGAAAGGATTAAGGGGAAAAATCGAGATTCCTTCTAAAATAGTTGCTATGGAAGATATGAAAAGCTTTGAAATTGAAGTTATTCCTCGCGATTCCATATCAGATCCATTAGACTATTCCAATGCAAAGATCGCTTTTAATGCCATAAATTTTCGAACAAAACCGATTGGTGCCGAGAAAGTGTACTCATTTTCAGCAGGGGGTCTTATACTTCGAATATTTTCTAGTGCACCGTTAAAGGAATTTAAAACTGTTCTAAAAGAATTTGTAATAGTCGTACGATAGATAGTGCAAAGTTTAGTGTGAATTTCTCAGGGTTAAGCAAAAATGAAATAAGAAACGATGTGGGCAATTCTACTATCAAATGCGGGGGTTTCCCAGCCAGGTCAAAGGAGCTAGGTTGAGGTCCTAGTCGCATAGGCGTTCGTGAGTTCAAATCTCACCCCCCGCATATTACTACTTTAAAAACATCTTAATTTTCATTCTGAAAGATAACTAATGCCCATTTAGGAATAGGGTTGCCTATGACATAACTCTTGGAGAATAATTTTCATTAGTTTCAATGTCTCGATGATTAACGTATGATGCATATCGTATAGAAAAAAAATTTTGAAAATATCTTCTTTTATAGATTGCAAAAATAATTACATTAAAACTTACTCTCTATAGATCAGTAGAGAACCAATTCCTTCAATAATATGAACTGTCGAATTGGTAAATTGCTGAATTTTGAATCAAAGTTATTTATAAGAACATCTACAAATGTCTTGGATGACATTAGTAGCTTGTTGCAGGTAATGTCTATTGAAATTTAAATCAGATTCATTGTTTTTTATGCAAATTTGTTTTCAGAAGTTCATGTTAAGCATCTGTGCATATTTGGGGTCTGCAGTTGAGATTTAATATTGACTCAATACTATATCGGTTATATGAGAGGAGATTATGGGCCGAGATTAAGGATGGAATTGAACAAGGGGTTCATCCCAAACATGTTGCGCTAATTATGGACGGTAATCGTCGTTATGCTCAATCCAAGAATTTACCACGTAATTTAGGGCACTATTTGGGTCGTGAAAAGTTAAAAGAGATCCTCCGTTGGTTTTATGATTTGCAAATTGATTATGTAACTCTCTATGCATTTTCAACTGAAAATTTTGAGCGAGATGAGGAGGAAGTAAAGGAATTAATGCAGCTCTTTGAAAAGAGTTTTCGTGAAATCGTATCTCATCCTGAAATAAAAAAGCGGAATATAAAGATAAAAGTTATTGGCAGAACTCATCTTCTCCCTACGCGAGTTCAGGAGGCAATAAAGGACGCAGAAGAAAGTACAAAAACTGACGCTAAGGGTCCAACTTTAATTATTGCTGTTGGTTATGGGGGTCGTGCTGAAATGATTGATGCTATCAAATCAATTGCAAAAAAAATCGAAACAAAGGAGATGACAGTAGACGATATAAATGAGGTCGTTGTTGAACGTCATCTATATACTAATGGGATTCCTGATCCGGACCTCATCATTCGAACTTCTGGGGAAGAACGACTTTCTGGTTTTCTAACTTGGCAATCAGCTTATAGCGAGTTATACTTTGCAGATGTATTTTTCCCTGGCTTCCGAAAAATTGATCTGTGGCGAGCTATACGGACATATCAATCACGTCAGCGCAGATTTGGAAAGTAAGGCTATTTAGTAAATTGAAAAATTTATGTATACATACGTCTATCTCCAAGAGGAATCTTTTCTTTGTTGGTCTCTTCCATTGGAGCCAATTGCCTTTTAATCTCCTCTTCAATGACTTCCGCATTTCGTATTAGTTTTTTAGTTTTAACTTTCACTTTCAATAGGATGTTAAGTTTATCTACTACTGCAACTGCTCCTAATGGATCAGGACGTTCGCGTTCTGCATAAGCAAGAAGACCAATTGCAGGAAACATGTTCATGTCAAGATATCCAAGCATAATGGCAAGTGGACCAGCAACAAATAATCCGGAATCTAGTAAATTCGTTTTTACTTCTTCTGTAAATCCATCTGGTAAGCTGGAGTAGGAATATAGCGCACGGCTTGGAATATATTGTAGTGGATTGTCTGAAACCTTTAGATTTTTATCTACTCCTCCTATAAAATAAGCAATTTCAAAGTTTTTATTGCCCAAGATCCACTCTGAGAGTTTTTCTGAAAATTCAATTTGAACATGACGGTATGGTTGAAGATGAGGAATAAACACAGCAAAATCCAGTTCTTCATCTCCATAAATTTCAAATGGTAATCTCAATTGATTGTCCTGTACAGAAATAAATGGTGGGGCCCCACTTGACATAATGGTTGCTATTCGTTGCATTTTCAATTCTTGAACAAAATGAGAAACAGTAATGTATCCTATTTCTCCTAGTCCATGCCATCCACTTATAAAAACATGACATTGATCTAAAATTTCAGGCTGCTCAATAAAAATTTTGAACTTCATGAATGACAGCTCCAGATGTATTTTTCATTCTAGTCGATCTTCCCTTGCGATGTATCTGGCCCGACTTTGAATCTTTTTCATATGTTCAATAGTTTTCCTACCTTTCTCATATACCTTAAAATATCCTAGCTGAAATACTTCAAACAATACTAAATGGTTTGCCGTGATTGCCTTTAATGTACTATAAAATGTCAGTAAATCGTCAGCTTTTTTCTCTATTTCGTCTGATATCTGTCCTAAGCCAAAATCGATCAGCCAAGACTTGTTTTCCTGTTTAATAATGACATTAAAAACAGTTAAGTCGCCGTGGATTATATCATTCCTATGAAGAAGGCCAATTTGTTCTCCTAATTCTTCAAAAATAGGCTTTAAATTTGTTAAAGGAGTTGAACTCATTAAAATATAGAGAATTATTCCTTCTATTTCCTCTATTATTAGAGTGTAATTCATCGAATCAATTCCATAAAGAACAGGAACTTTAACACCAATTTTCCACGCTTCAATCATAATACGAGCTTCTGCTCTTAATCGATGTATTCGGATTGTTTGATCAATTTGTGACAATCTATAAGTTTTTGGAAGGCGATGTTTAAGAATTACAGGAATTTGCAGAAATTCGCCGCGGTATATTGTTGCTTCAGCCCCCTTAGCAAGAATTTCTCTTTGTACTATTATCAATGGATCCATTTCACATCCACTTGGTTTGTTCGCCAGCGGGGTTTCACCTGACTTTGGTTAACGGAAATAAAATCCTTCACTTTATACATATTCACTCCTGCTAAAGCAATCATTGCTCCATTATCTCCTGCGAGCTTTTTTGGAACCACAAAGAATTTGGAATCTTGTTCTGATGCCACTCCATGTATCATTTTTTGAAGTCTTTTATTTGCTGCCACTCCACCAGTTAGTAGAATGGAAGGTTTTTTAGTACATGATAATGCTCTTTCTGTTGCCTCAGCCAGCGCAGCAAAAGTATATTCTTGAAATGAATAGCAAATATCAGGGATAGAATGATTTGGAATAAGCTTTTGGGCAGCAGTTACTACTCCTGAAAAAGAAAAAGACATTCCCTTGATCGCATATGGAAGAGAAAGCAAACTTTGCCCCTCCTCTGCTTGTTGCTCAATGTGAGGGCCTCCAGGATGTGGTAAGCCTAAACTCCTTCCAAGTGAGTCTAATGCATTACCGATAGCAATATCCAAGGTTTCCCCTAGGATACGATATCTTCCATTCAAGAAAGTGATAAGTTGGGTATTTCCTCCGCTTACATAAAGAACCATTGGATCTTGAGCTGGTGTAATTATTCTACCAAGTTCTACATGAGCAATACAATGGTTCACGCCAATCAATGGTTTTTCTAGAAATAAAGAAATCGCACGAGCAATTGTAGCTGTAATTCTAAGGCATGGGCCTAATCCTGGGCCTTGAGAAAAAGCAACTGCATCAATCTCTTTTGCTTCAAAGGGAATTTTGTTGAAAATCTGCTTTAATAACTTTGGAAATCTTTTAGCGAGAAATTCGGCAGCTTGTCTTGGATGAATTCCTCCCTCTACTGGAAGATAAACAGCAGATATATTTTGGACAATCTGGTTTCCTTGTACCAGACCAATTCCAGCTGTATGCGCGGTTCCTTCAAATCCTAAAATAATTGGTTCATTAGTTTTCATATTAATATCAGAAAGGGTTTTTTCAAAAATTAAAACTCAGAATATCCACATAAACCGCAGGAAATACGATCTTTATGGCGTGCCATAAATGATCCTTTACAACGAGGGCAGAATTTGTGAGTTCGTTTTATCGTACCTTTTTTATAATCAATTTCGTAAAATGCTTTCGTAGGGTTTCTTCGTGGATTCATTATTCTCAACTCTTTTTGTTCTCTTCTTTGGTAAGTTTATTGCGTTTTAAACGGTATTTTGGCTCATAAACAAAGACATCTTCTGCATTATCATAACAATGAATAGTCACACGTGATCTTGGCTCCCCAAAGTGTCCATCAATACTTTGTACGATAACATGATTTAGATCTACATTTAAGAGAGCAGCAATTTTTGATCTAACGGCTTCTCGTGTTGGCGTTACCTCACCTAAATGAGTAAGGAGAACATCAACCTCTTTTCGACCGATTAATGGGTTATACTTTTCCTCGATTATCGTGGTTTCCATCAATTATTTCCTCATAAACTTCAAATTTATCTAATAACTCTTTCGCTAGTTTCTTTAAGGAAGAAGTGATCAGGGCTACAACGATTCCTTCATCAGTATTAATAGGGGGTTGACCATAGACGACCATACTTCCTAGGGGTAATGAGATAATAGCAGGGATAACTAAAAGATCCTCTTCGCCATTAATCCTGACAGCGACGCGGTATTTACCTGCAGTATAAGTTTGTATTTGTTTAATTGCACTTTCAAGTTTCGTCCACGCGACCTTCGAGATCCATTCAGGAGGATTTTCAACATTCATGTCGTGATATAGCTCAAGATTAAGATTAATTTTGTTTTTTCTGAGGGTTTTTCCATCATAAATTACAATATCAGGGAGGAAATCGACATCAAATAATGATCGAGTGCAAAAATCTCCAATGGCTATTGTGATTAAAGGTTTATTTCTTTCTATATAGCTTTTTGCATCTTTGGCTGCCCTTTGTCCCGATCCTGTAAATAATTTTCCAATTGGAGTACGTAAGGATACTCGAAGTTTTTCTGGTAGTTTATATCCCAAGAAGAAGCCTCTAGCGGACTTTAATGGCATATTTCCCAGGGCGTGTGACGTTTAATTTGTGCGCAATTTTACTTTTTACATCTCTGATAATGACCATACCAACGAAGGATCTTGATAGGTGATTATGTGTTTTACAGATAGGGCATACTTCCTCACCATGAACAATGCTATTGCACTTCTTACACGCTTTAAGTTTTACCAATATTAAGCTGCCTCCTTTGTCTCAGATTGATCTAGCCAGCTTTTCAGACCAAGGCCTTCCCCTTTCATTGTGACTGCAATTTTCATACTTACATGATCGACTGTAGCTGTGATGATTTTCCCACGAACCAGATCTCCAGGTCTAATAGTGCGGCCTGATTCTCTTCCTACTAAGACGCCTGAAGAACGTGAAGATATTTGAAAATATTCATCAGCGATTTGACTAATATGCGCTAATGCGTCAGTACAGCCTATTCTCATGAAGAAACCAAATTTAGTTGTTTCAACAACTTCTCCCTCTGAAACTTCATCATCTAGAGGCCTAAAGGTAATAGCTTCATACTCAACATCATGAAATGTAGCTCCATCTCCTGGGACTATGCGTCCTGGGGAAACTTCGAGAATCGAGAGAACAGCTACAATCATTCCAACGTCAGAACCAATGGTGGTTTCATTTTTGGTGCGCGAGATGTCAAGTATAACGTTCTCTATCGATTCACCAAATCGATTTGGGGGAACACGAACAGTTTCACGGATTCGAGTTAGGTAGTACATAACATAGCCTGCCCTAGTGCTGCAACAACTAAAAAATAGGTCATTTTGGAATTTATTCGCTAGATTATTGAGTCTTTCTGCTGTAAAATCAATAGGATGCTGTGAAAAATATCACATTGCTTTCCGTTGAAGAAAAAACAATTGCATTATGAATTTCTTTTAGGTCACAAATATATCATATAAATTGGATAAAGACATAAGGCTATTTAAAAGCTCAATATGCATCGTATAACTCCTATTAATAAAAAATAAAAAAGTGGGGAGTAATCCACAGGTTAAAGAAATTTTTCGGGAGTCTTATGTTGTAAGAGGAGAAGTTTTACGATTACTCTTTCTATAAGCCCAAATAAATAGCACAAAAAGCACTATAGCAACAATCACTAAAATGACGCTAAGGTCGGAATTCACAGATGCTTCAACTAACAGTGGGGCTAGGATCAGGCTTATAAGGTTGACAACCTTGATCATTGGATTCAGAGCTGGACCAGCAGTATCTTTCAACGGATCTCCTACAGTATCACCAACAACACCAGCTTTATGACGTTCAGAGCCTTTCCCCATATTCTTATCGCTATCCCTAGGCTCATCTTCTACCGCTTTCTTCGCATTATCCCATGCACCACCTGCGTTTGCCATAAATACGGCTAACAATTGTCCAGAAGCGATGATACCAGCTTGGAACCCACCTAATACCTCCACTCCAGAGCCAATTGTCGACCGAATCGTCTCACGTGATGCAGCGTCAAGATCGGCTGCTAATATATCTAACCCTAAAATGATCATTGCTCCAAAGATAATGCCCACTATTATCGGTATTGATACTGCAATGACCGCTAAACTAACTAATTCCTTTTGAGCAGCGCTAGTAGAAATAGAAACCGCTCGCTCATAATCTGGTTTCTTGGTTCCTTCCATTATACCTGGAATCTTGAATTGTCTTCTCACCTCTTCGATAATATCTCTAGCAGCTCGACTAACTGCCCGAATATTGAAAGCTGCAAATATCCATGGTAAAGCGGCACCTAAGAGAAGTCCCACAAATACAGCAGGGATATTCACACGGAGGCCATTTAATAATGGATTCGTTATCTGTATCCCAGCCTCTTGTAAATTATCTACTACTACTTGGACATCCGTAACAAATGATGCAAATAAACTCACAGCAGCTATAACAGCTGAAGCAATAGCAATTCCTTTAGTGATCGCTTTAGTTGTATTACCGACTGCATCTAACTCTTCAAGTACACTTGCAGATTCCTTATCCATTGATGTCATTTCTGCAATCCCTTGAGCATTATCACTGATGGGACCAAAAGAGTCCATAGCTACATTGTTACCAGTATGAGATAGCATACCAATACCGATAAGTGCTATACCATAAAGCATGTATTGAAGAATCTCTTCTTTCATTACTAATAATGTTTTAATACCAAGAAATCCTCCAAAAATCTCATTTCCAGGTATTAAAAGGAATGTTCCTACTGAGATTACAAAAGAAATACAGATCACAACAACAGCCCATACACTGGATTCATAACCCAGAGCTAATCCTGATAGGATAGTTGTTGCTGGCCCACCATGCATTGAATCTACCACCTCTTTAACAGGGCCTCGCTCTTTAGATGTAAATCTAGCGGTAATAGGATTAAATGATACAGCAAGCATAACACCTGTAGCAATAAGAAGGGCAAGCCTCCAATCACCAACGTAGAAGATAGCAAATATTGCTGACGTAGTAATGGTAATTGCACTTGATAATTCATATGAATTAAACATAGCTTTTTCTGCGTCAGGTGTTTTCCATAAAGCTACTGCAAAAGTACCAATTATTGAGCTAATTACCCCAATTCCTCTCACGATTAGTGGGAACATAATCCAGACAAGATCACCAACAATATGGCCGTCTACTATTCCTCCAGACAATTCGAAGAGGAAAAGTCCTAATATTAGAGAAGAAACAATTGTAACTTCATATGACTCGAAGATATCAGCTGCCATACCAGCACAATCACCAACATTATCTCCAACTAAATCTGCTATCACAGCAGCATTTCGTGGATCATCTTCAGGAATATCCTTTTCGACTTTACCCACAAGATCAGCTCCAACATCAGCAGCTTTTGTATAAATACCACCACCTACTCTCATGAAAAGAGCAAGTATAGTTCCACCAAAGCCAAAACCTAGGAGTGCGTCAGGAGCAGCTGTTCCAAAGGCAATGAAAATAGCTGTACCCCCTAACAATCCAAAACCATCAGTTAACATTCCTGTGACAGTTCCAGCATGGTAAGCTATTGAAAGTGCTTTGTTATAACGCCTGTCTACATCTAAGAGTTTACCATTTTCATCCATGGCTCCTGCTGCAGCTGCAGCAACACGTAGATTACCATGAACAGCAATTCTCATACCAAATTGACCAACCATCAAGGAAAAACCAGCTCCTAACATAAAAGCCACTGTTCTTCCAATAGCTATCATCAATACAGGATCGAGTCCAACTGCAGCAAATTCATCCTCCGCTGCTCTTGAAGGATGAACTAAATATACACTAAGAAAGAGAGCACCAGTTAGAATTATTACAATTGGTAATATAGTTTTTAATTGTTTCCAAAGATATGCATCAGCGCCTTCCTTGATGGCATACCAGACTTTTTTCATTTCATCTGTTCCAGTGTCTTGCTTCATTACATCTTGTCTTAACCACCAAGAATAGATGAAGCTTATAATAGCAACAATGATGACCCCAATAAGGATCAACTGTGCAAAAATGTCTAATTGCATAAATGTCGTGAACATGATTCCACTTTTCCTTTTTATATATCTATTCAGAACCTTATATTCAACATCTGCTAGGATATAGGTTGTTATTAATGAATATTAAATTCTCGTTTGAGGTATAGCTAATTTTTCGTGTTATAGTTGTTTGTAGGTAGGCCGAAACAGGACGCTCTGCTCAAACAACTCGGTTTATAATTCACTTTTAAAAATTTTAAATAATTTTTTCCTCTTTTGGGTTCAAAATTCTTAGTTTGCGTTTTTTATGATAATTTCACCTTGTCAATAATTTAATTATTTAATGAAATGGTGATTTCAAAAACTATCTCTTCGGAATCTTCTTATTGGTTAACAAATCCGATTCAAATTAACGACTAGAATCAAGAACACATTCCTAATCAATAACTTTGAGTGAAAAGGATGACTGAAACCACCTTTTTAATGATCAAACCCGATGCAGTCCAGAGAGCCTTAATTGGACGTATTATTTCACGTATTGAAGAAAAAGGGCTTAAAATTGTTGGTTTAAGAATTTTAAAATTAAATGATTCCATGGTAGACCAATTATATGATATTCATATTGGAAAAAGTTTTTATCTATCGTTAAAATCATTCATTCTCTCTGGGCCTGTTGTTGCTATTGCAATTCAGGGCACAAATGCTGTGAAAGTCATTCGAAAGCTAGCTGGGATTACAAACTCCCCTGAAGCTGAATCAGGAACGATTCGTGGAGACTTTGGTCTTGATTTAACAAAGAATATTGTGCATGCTTCTGACGCGATTGAAAGGGCTCAATATGAGCTTGGTATCTTCTTTAATGATGATGAGTTAGTGGAATATGAGCTTACAAATGAAGCTTGGGTAAAATGAAGGTATAATATTAGGAGGAATGCTTAATCCAACGACGTAATGCCTATAAGCGAATACGAATTGACAATATAGTCCGCTCACAAGTTATTCAAGATGATGAGGATCGTTGGAAAATAGTTACACCAACAGGGATGTATTTATTTCGAATTTGGATTATGGGAATTATCACTGAAAGATATTCTGGTGAAAACAACTATGTGGGTTTAAAAGTGGAGGATGGGAGTGGGGTGATGGTAGTCAAAGCATGGGATGGGAAACTTGATCAATTTCAGAAATGGGATAAAATCGAAGTTTTGGGAAAAATACAGATTACAGAGAGAAATGAAGATATAGATGTTTTTTTATCCCCTGATATAGTCCAATACGTTTTAGATGATTACTGGTTCTTAGTTCATAGATTGAAAATCATCCAACAGCTTCAGCATACAACCTCAATTGGAGTCAAGTCTGCAACAGTTGGAGGAATTCAACTTGGAGGTGTTGCTTCTATAGAAGATTTGAAAGCTAAAATTAAGGAAATTGTTAAAAAATTAGACAAGGGACATGGGGTTACATATGATCAATTGGTTAAAAATTTTCCTGATATTGATGAGGTTCAAATTGATGACGCTATTACAGAATTGTTAGAATCTGGGGAGTTTTTTGAACCTAAAGCTGGAATATATTCATCTGCCTTTAATGACTCTTAAATTGTTTTTAGGGTCTATTCCACTGAAATACATAGTATCTGATTTGTTGATCTGATAGAACTGTTGCAATGACATATCTTTTCCTAACAGAGGTCGCTAATCGGCCAGCACGTACTAAATCAATTGGTTCGATCCGAGATTTTCTTGGAAACATCGAAATTAAAAATGGGGAATGATCTATTCCTGGCCCCCTACGATAAACAGCAAAATCGGTTCCAAATTTCAACCCAGGACGAACGATGTAACGTTTTTTACGAAGATCTAAATAAACCGCATAAAAGTCCTCAAACTTGGAAAATCTTTCATTGCAAATTTCTAGAAAAGCTTCCTTTGAAAGCTTCAATTCTCCATCATAAATCGAAATTATATTCTTTTCCTGTAAAAAAACAGCTTCTAAAAGAGTTAACTCTAATGGACGATCAAATCTAGGGGATTTTGGTTTTCTAATTCCCACCGGTTTGCCGAAATAACCTAATTGGTAGATATAACTGCCCTGTTCTGGGTTCCAAACAATAACATTCTTATCTACAACTTGAGCTGGAACTGGGAGCTCCATATGTCCTTCTTCCCGAGGATAAGTAAAATCACTCATAATTATCTTTCGGCCTTCTATTAAATCTTGGCGCAAATAACCTGATAACTAAGAATATATCAAGCATAATTAATGCAATAAACAGCGTTATAACGGTATTAAAATTAGCTAACGAAAAATCCTCTGGTGGTTCAATAACAGTGATTACTAATTCATTGCTTATGGTTATAAATTTTGAAGGATTGAGTTCTGAGTCATAGTATTCAATTTGAGCAGCATAAAGTCGATATATTCCTATTGATTTTGTTGTAACCAAATAACTAAATTGACGGCTTTCATTGATCCCAATTTGACCATAAGAGAGTTGTGTTAATCCAGAAATATTAAAGATCCAAGGTTGATTTAATTTGTCAATAAAGGTGACATTGTGCGCTGTTTTGTTTCCAAAATTTTTTATTGTTACTGTGACAACAATACTGTCTCCAATAGCCACTTCTTGTTTATTAGCGTATTTTGTGACGAATAATCTAGGGTAGGATGCATTTTTTTCATTTGATTCATGCGTTGTAGCACTGATTTGCGTTACAGACTGGTTAAGAGAACTGATGACAATATTCAAACTAGTAACAATGAATAATAGAAACAATACCCGTTTCGTCTTTTTATACACCAGTTAACCTCCAATGAGGTTTATTTACACGCCTCTAAATTATCTTGTTAAAGATTCTTGTTTCAATTCATTATTTCTCATTGATATCATACCTCCCAAACATTATTGTTTTGCTTTTCTTATTAGAACTATCATGTCACTTTCCCTATTTGAAAAGAGATTTCTGTTTTTCGGAGGAAAAGGAGGAGTTGGAAAGACAACAATGGCAGCTGCTACAGCAATACGAGCAGCTGATATGGGATTCCGAACATTATTAGTTTCAACTGACCCTGCACATTCAGTTTCAGATAGTTTGGATCAAAGTATTGGTGGTGAATCCTATACTGCGGTACAAGATGTGGTTAACTTGTGGGCTATTGAGCTGAATACTGAAAATGCTATGCGGACATATTCAGATATGGTTAGCCAACAAGATCCTTCTGGTACAATTTCAGAATTTTTAGGAAACGATGATCCTACTTCCTTATCACCACCAGGAGCAGACGAGACTGTTGCTTTCATTCAATTATTAGAATACATACAAAATCCAGAATATGACATAGTTGTGTTTGATACTGCACCAACAGGCCATACACTTAAATTACTTCAATTACCAGAAATGACTCAGAGCTGGTTATTCCGACTTATAAAAATGAGACGGCGACTTGGAGGAATGATGGCTGGTTTTAAAGCACTATTTGGAGGAAGTTCTGCTTCTAGTGAACAAGAAGCTTTTGATAAACTCGAGAAACTAAGAGATCAGGTAGAAATCGCACGAGTTCATTTATCAGATGCAAAAGAGACTGAATTTGTCGCTGTTACTATTCCTACAATTATGGCGGTTTGGGAAACAGAACGTTTAATACGAGCGTTATTTGAAGTAGCTTTTCCGATCACACAAATCTTTATTAATCAAATTCAACCAGAAAATCCTGATTGCGCATATTGTAGAGCCAGATTTGCTAGCCAAGAAATAACACTTCAAAAAATCCAAGATTTATACTCTGAATTCGATCTAATCAAAATACCAATGTTTGAATATGAAATCAGAGGTACAAAACGTCTTCGTGAGCTGGGTTCATTATTGTATCAAGAAGAGGTCGTCTGAAAAGAATTAAAAGCCTTATCCGTCTTCGTCCCAACCTTTTTTGATTCTAGCAAATGCTTCCTTGAGTTCCATATTCATTTGAGCTTTTAGACTCATTGGAGAAGCTCGAGGTGCTGGTGCAACTGGTTGTGGAGGTGGTGGTTGCCCAAAACTTGGTTGAGCTGCTGGTGATTGGCCGAAATTTGGTTGAGGTGTTGGAGATGATCCAGGAAGAGGAGGGAGCCCTGCTGGTGCTGATGGCGAAGATGTGGGTCTTGGAGGAGGAGATAAGGCTCTAGCTGGTGCTGGAGGTGTTGGAAGTCCTGGAAGTCCACTTGGTGCCGCCGGAGGCGCCATTGGTGTTACAGGTGTTGGAGGAGGGGTACTTGGTGAGGTTAATGTTGGAGGAGGGGTACTTAATGAGGTTAATGTTGGAGGGGGTGTTGCTGCTTGATTTTGAAGAACTTGATCCACTTTACTTGACAGTTCATCGAAGCTATTTGATAACTCATCAACAATCTCTGCAAGCTGGGAAACAAATCCAAAGAATCTTTTTGTTACTTCAACTAATGTTCTTACATTTTGGGATTCATCATCCCCAAAGAAATCATCTATGTTTTTCATGGACACGAAAAGCACCTATAAATCAATAAATCATCTATAATTTTATGAATATTGTTTCTCTATATTAATTTTATATGGGTTATTTTCTTGATCTCTCTCTAAAGGTTAATTAAATTACTATTGAGATGAAATCAGAGATATTATGTAAATTGATATATTCAATGATAATTTAGGATTTTATTATTATAAAGAGTTCTGTTCATTGTTTAAAGTAAAATATTCTTTAAATATTAAATAGCATTAATTAAAATAACGTTCTTCAAAATTCGTATGAATTTCCACACTTCCTTTTCATATGCAATAATTCTCTGAAATAAAGACTTAGATTTAAGTAAAATAGGAATAGAGTGATAGATACTAAATTTTTGTGTTATCAATCATTCTTATGGTTTTTTTCTAATATCCTTTTTATGTAATCAGTAATTAAGCAAACATCTCTAGTTGGTTTGACATCGTGAGTTCGTATTATATGTGCTCCGTTCATTATGGCTACTGTAGTTGCTGCCAATGATCCCCATAACCTATTTTCAGGAGGAACGTTTAATATTTTACCAATAAAGGATTTTCGTGAGATTCCAACAAGAATACACTGCTTTAATTCGCGAAACTTTGGTAAATCATTAATTAATTTGAAATCATTCTCTATATTCCGTTGAGGTACCCAGCTGCCTAGTCCAGGGTCGATTACTATTTTTGATCTATCAATACCAGCATTTATACCTAATTGTATACTAGTTTTTATTTCAGATAAGACTTCTCGCAGAGAGAAAACATCTCCAGGAACCTGATGACAAGCCATAATTATAGCTGACGCTGAATATTCGGAAACAACATTTGGAATGAGGGGATCGGATTTAAATCCCGAAATATCATTAATAATTCTAGCTCCTTGAGAGAGAGCATAATCAGCTGTCCTAGATGACTGAGTATCTACAGAAACAGGAATGTCCACTCCAATATCATCGTATACTTTGAAGAAATAAGATAGCCGTTTAATTTCAATAGAATGAGATATCTTTTCTTTATCTTCATATAAAAACGCTGGAGCACTGGAAATGGCCCCAACATCAATGAAGTCTGCTTTTTCTTCAATAATTTGCTCAAGATAAGATTGAATGTCCACTTCAGAATGTTTAATACTCCCTTTAAAGAAAGAAGTTGGTGAGAGGTTTATAATAGCCATAAGGCGAGTTTTAAAATTGTCACCAACATCAATTTCTGCTAACTTTCCTTTGATCATACTTTATTTCTCCACAACAGATTTTTGGTTGTACCAGAGAGGTCCCATATAAATACAATGTTGTGGTGAGATTTTCATCATATGATTGTATTTTTTAGCATCCATTGTCCATTCAAAAATGATTTCTTTGCATCCTCGCACCAAAACTACAGGGACTCTTTGTTTTGATTCTCCCATCAGGATCTCTGCACCGCTAACTAGGTTATCAGCAACAGCTCGGGTTGTGATATGCATAGGACGTCCATAGAGATCAGGTGTACCAATATCATCAATTATAGGTCTGAAACCCGATACAGCCAGAGCAAAACCTGAGGTTCCCCGCCTTAAAGGGTGTGTTTTTGAATCTGCGATGATAATTCCTACGTTCTTGGTGGTCTTCTGTTTAATCTCTTTGCGTATTCTTTCTGCACTTTTAAGGGGATTTCTTGGTAGCAAGATTAGAAAATCATCCCCTCCAGCATTACTTTGGTCAACTCCTGCGTTGGCTTGTAAAATATCATCTCGTAAAGCTAGAACTGCTCCTGGTACTGTGCCATAAACTTCATCGGCTTCTTGGAAAACTATCTCTACGAATCGGGGGTCGAGTCCAGCGGCTTTTGCTGCAGATTGGGCTTCTTTTCTGATGTGAGTAACATTCACTAATGGAATTTGACATCCTTCGGTGATTGAAATTACTTTACTCGCAATGATAATGATATCTTCATTGTGTAATTCGATTTTATTGGACTCCAAAGCCTTAATTATTATATCTGAAATATTTTTGTCTGCTGCATTAATAAGAGGAGTCCTTATTCCATAGAATTCTATTTTCATGGTGCTTAATTCCAGCAATTCACATTAAGGATAATTTTTAACATGATTTAATGTTCTTATTAACTTGAATTGGTGAGTAGAACAGGCAATCTTTTAAGTTTAAGTTTGATGTATTTGACAATGAAACTCTGAACTTAAGTTATTCTCGCAATAATTGATTACTAAAAGGAGAAATATAAATTGGCTATGGAAGATCGTGCAAAATTTGGCATTCCTTTGCTTGATGATGCTTTAGGTGGTGGAGTGCCTCGTGGCTCTGTTATATTAGTCGAAGACGAAGTTGGTATCAATACTGAGCATGTTTTAGTCCAATTTTTATCAGAGGGGCTAAGGACTGGTGAATATGGCTATGTCTTGTCTACAGAACATCTCTTCTCGCATTATTCACCTCTTTTCGTTCCCTATAATATCTCAGAAGTTACTTTTGAAACTAAGCGGTTAGTTTTTTTGGATGCTTTTACTAATCCTTTCGGATATGCCGAAGGTAGACCTGGTTCAGCAGGAGAAAATATCATTCGAGATATTACCCAACCTCGTCTTGTAACTGATCAAATTAGACGTTCATTATTACATGTTCGGAATCAACCGATTCGTGGTGTTCTTGATTCATTAACCACTATTTTGTTGGTCTCTGACACATTGAAGGCACCAATGGCGTTTTTACAACATAAAATTGCCACTGACAAAGAAATGGGTGTTGTCAGTATACTTACCCTACATCGTGATGTTCACGAGCCACGAATAATTCAAGCGGTAGAACATTATTGCGATGGAGTAATTAGATTGGAAAAACGGACACAAGAGAAGAAGGAAGTAGCTCCTGAGGAAGTGTTACAGATACGAAAGGTTCCAGGTATGTCATTAGCCGAACTCGAAAATACAGAGTTTATTTTTCGTCCAATACCTGGTCATATTGAATTAACTCCCTTTAGTTGACTGCATTATAGTAAGTGACAATTATGGCAGCCAAGAAAAAGCCTTGTGATGTCGAAGAGTGCTCTGGTGTGACCAAAAAAACCGTATCTAGAGAAAAGGCAGGAAACGCAATTAAAGAAGCAGGGTTAACCTTAAATATAAAAGACAAAGTTTCTAAAGTGCACCTTTGTGCCGATCATTACCGTAAAATTAAAAAGCAGCTGAAAAAAGATCGTGAGATAGAACGATTACGCTGGGGGTAAATATTCTAGGGATTTTGAGGATAGAAAGAAAACAAGCTTCTAAATTCAGAAAATCTTTATCTCCATTGCATCTTCAGGACATCTCGCAACACAATCGAGGCAGTTTGTGCATTGCGGACTTCTTACTTTCTCTACTGGATAGGAAAGAATTCTCACTCCCATTGGGCAAACATCCTCACAAAAACCACAGTGATTACACTTTGAGATGTTTCTCCCTATTCCTAACAAAGAATTTTTACCTAGATGACCCATAATTATGCCAACTGGACAGAACCAACGGCACCATCCTCTTGGGACATAGATGACAACAATGATGGCAAAAATGAAAATGAAGAAACGTAACCAAAAAATGATGTCAATTAAAACGAATTTTTCCCATATAATAAAATTCTCAAATCCCCCCCACCAAAATAATAAAGGAATTACTGTGAATAAGAAAACAGAGGGGCTTAAAACAGCCCATGGTTGTTCAACAAACACATCGAAAGATGCTTTCATTGCAGCTTTCTCACCTAAAGCCACATTGATTCCAATGAAGGTTGAAAGTAACAAAGTTGCCCCTGTAATAAATTCACCAATTTGACGGAGATTTAAATTTGTTTCTTGTGTTGGTTCATATTTTCTAACCCATGAAGTGATATATCCGAGAATATCTTGGAAAAGACCAAAAGGACATGCCCATGCGCAAAAAAGTCTTCCAAAAATGGAACCTAAGAGAAAGAAAACAGCTAGGGGGATTAAAGGCACAATAGCCATTGTCAACATGCGCTGTAATAGGAAAAAGGCTCCTTCGGAAGTTGAAAATAGTGATCGGGGCATGTTGACTGGTAAAACTAGCCATGTTGCGCCAAGGAGAAAGAAGGTTAGGTTCATTAAGATGAACATGATAAATTGCACAAAAGTACGTAATAAGCGGAGTTTTGTTAAATTTGTCTTTTTTTTCTTATGCCATGACATTTAGATCACCTAAGGTATTGGAATTCCCGCTTTCGCGCTTTCTGTAATTTCTTGAATAATATCTTGAATTATTTCAAATTGATTTGTGGAAATAGCAATAGATAATAAAATAATTCCAATACCTAACGCTAGAAAGGCTTTCGCGTTGCTTTTCATTGTTATTTATCCTTTGTATTTATGGCCAATCGGAAGTAAAACCAAGTTCTGACGTAAAACTGTGCACTTATGATCTCTTCTTAAATCTTGAGCAAATCAAGACAGATATTTTCTGATTCATATTTTTCCTATAAATCAAAATTGGTCTTCTTAAAAGCCCCAATCTCTGCTTTTGCTGAAACCATGAGCGATAATTCGAGCATCACCAAATTTTTTCAACATCGAAGGAGTACAAAGAGATTTCCCAAACAATCGTAATTTCTGGAAGACATTAAGAGTAGTTATATCCCATCCATCAACCCATGAACCAAAGATTTCAATATCCTCCGCAGAGAATTTATTATATAGTATTTTGTGAGCTTTCTGAATAATTGGATCTGTGTAAGGAAATAATTGGCATTTTAATGCATATTTTTTCATTTGTTCCTCATTAAATTGGCCAATTTCATGAGCTTCAATGGCTGTTTGTCCAGCAAGCATACCTGAGTGAATTCCAATAGAGATACCTCCATAGAATATCGAATTCGTTAATCCTGCCGCATCTCCTGCAGCCATGAAATTTTTACAATAATTTTTAGGAATAGGTCCACTAGCAGGTATGATTCCAGCAATCTTTTGAATTATCTCTTCATCGTTAATATTGTTGAATCCTAAGTGCTTTATGAACTGATTCAAGATATTCATGGGTTTAGAAGCTGGTTGAACTACAACTCCAATATTTGTTTGAGATTTTTTTGGGAAAACCCAACCATAATGCATTTTCTTAAATTGCTTGAAATTAAAGTAGAAGTCTAAAGCATCTGTGTGGACTCCTTGAATTTTATATTCTACACCTTGTACATACTTAGTAGGAGGTTGTAATCCCATCATTCGAACGCTATGAGCAGCTGGACCGTCACATCCTATGACAACACGCGCCCTATATTTTCCTTTTGTAGTTTTGACTATTAAGTTCTCCTTTTCACGATCAATTGAGATTACTTGAGTTCCTAAATGTATCTCTCCTCCCGCGTTTTGAGCATCTTTCGCCATAAGTTGATCGAATAGAGGCCGATTGATTGTTACAGTATTAATTTTTGAGGTAGCTACTCCTTTCTCCCCAAAGAAGAATCGTTGAGCATTTATTACCCTTTCGATAAAGGATTTATGTCTTTGGAGTTTTAAAGCATGATCATCTAGTTGGGTGTCTTTTTTTGGCATATTTTCTAGTGAAATAAGCTTTTCAGCTGAAATTCCTTCACCACAAGCCAGTGGATGGCCTATTGTGGTATGTTCTTCAATTACAAGCGTATTCAAACCTAGTTTCGCTGTTGTGATTGCTGCTGATAAACCAGTTGGGCCTCCACCAACAACGAGGACATCAAAGATAGTCATTTATTCAATACTCCTATGATTTGTAAATGAAATAGACTCTCAAGATTGTACAGAAGTATTTATTTTAAAACATAATTACCTAACCAAATAATAGCTCTCAATAAAAAATGAATTAATAAAATAACAATTTAAAATTCCATGGGTTTATTTTTGCCAAGTAAAATTGGAAAATGTTCAATTAAAATCCAAGGAAAGATCTTGGTAGAATTAGCTGATAAAAATCTTCCAAAGATTGGAGCACATGCAAAAATTAAAAGAAATAACCATTTCAGGAAAATTGGAGAGGTTCTTGAAGTTATTGGGTCAACACGAAATCCTTGGGTTGTGATTTCGACTCCTAAGAGCTCATTTAATATGGTTCGGTATGAAGAATGCATATTTACAGAGGATCATGAGAGGAGGAGGAAAATAAAAAATCCAAAATAAAGAAGACAACAAGAAGTTGATATATAAAATTATCATGATCACACTTAAAAATGTAGAAGACAATAAAACTGAGAATTTAATCTGATTAATTGATATAATTTTAGTGGAGATTTAGATGGTAAGATCACAAAAGAGATCTGTGCGAAAATCAACTGGTGGACGATATCGAGTTGCGATAAAAAAGAAGAAACGCGACTTAGCACGCCCTGCGGCGCTGACAATGCTTGGGGAAACACGGAAAAAGGCTATACGCACACGGGGTGGCAACAAGAAGATTAGATTACAAAGCTGTCGTTACGCCAATGTATCCTCTTCTGATAAACAGACCACAGAAAAAGTTGAAATTGAAGATGTCCTTGAGAATCCAGCCAATAGAGATTTTGCTAGAAGAAAGATTATCACAAAAGGAGCTTTAATCCGTACAAAAATAGGAACTGCACGAGTAACTAGTCGGCCAGGACAGAATGGAACTGTGGATGCGATTCTGATTTCGTCGTAACTTATCCCCCAAAATACTAATTAATATGGTTCATTGAAATTCTATAATTAGTTCTTCTTTTTGTTTATAGGAATTGTTTGTGACATGGGTCGAAAAGATTCGGACGAATCTAGTGGTGAAAGATCAGAATCGGAGAATATAGTTAAAAAAGGATTCGATTGGATACAAGAAGCAATTATACGCACTTTTACTGGTCATACCAAATCTACGTGGATTTGGATAATATTCTTTGTAATTATTTGTATAGTAAGTGTTGCCATTTTGGTTTTTCAATTTCATGAAGACACTTGGTTATTTGATAAGGTCGTCCGTTGGTTTCTTGAGCCTATAATTAGATTAGAAGAATGGGGGTGGATCATTTTCCTTATTTTTATGGGAGTCCAAGGAATCTTAATTCCGATTCCATCAGAATTGGTACTCTTGACTTCAGGACTTCTCTGGGGATTTGAGTTCGGTTCCTTCATTGGAATCTTGGGCTCAATGGTAGCAGGGGTTATAACTTATTATATTGCGGTTCTTGGGGGACGGCCAATGATGGAGAGATTTCTTGGAGAAGAAAATCTAGAAGTAATAGATAATTATATTAAGAAATACGGTGCCGGAGCTATAATCATAGCCCGAGCATTCCCTTTTATGCCGTTTGATCCTATTTCTTATGCCTCAGGATTTCTAAAAATTCGGTTCAGAATTTACTTTTTCGCTACTTTAATTGGATCCATCGTTAGGTGTGTCTTTTACGCTTGGCTTGGATCAAATATGTACGAAGGAAGCTTAGAAGATATTATAAATGATCCAGCTGCGGTACAAGCGTTTATTGATGCTGGGTCAACGCAATTTAATGTAATGTTAGGTATTATTGTAGTTGTTTTAGGTTCTGCTTATTTATTTTACCAATTTCTTCTGATGCCATTTTTAAAAAAGAAACATCTTGAATCAAAAAATTAAGATCTTAAATCATAAGAGGCAGGAAACTGAATTCCTAATTACTTTTAAAGTTTGAAACTAGATAATAGGCTGTAAACACGTCGTTCTAAATTGTATATCAAAAGTTATATATTATTTCTCAGCTCCATAGGTGATAAGAAAAGGTTCATGTTATAAAACATGTCATTAATTTAGAGATAATTAGTTTAAACTTGTTATAGAATCAAGGAAAAACTGCGGAGATTACATAATGGACAAGACTGAAATACATGAATCCATTAAAAAGTTTCAATCTAAACTCGACATGGATTATGACATAGGAGAATGGTTAACATTAGCAGATTTTCCTGATGATACGCGTGTAAATTTAACTCCACGAGGACGTAGATTCATATTTCAAAAAGAGGTTGTATTAAAAAGCCTGGAACCCTTAGTTAGTAGAGCACAATGGTCCCGATATCGATCTAATCCTGAAATGTCAATTCCACTTTCCACAATTCGTCTTTTAGTAGGGGATGAACGCGAGCTTTTTATGACCTCATTTACTGTCACAACTATTGGAAATAAAAAGCTTCAACTGCCCATAAAGTTACCAATACGAACTCGTAGCAATTCACTTACAAAACTATTAGCTCATTTTGTTACAACAAAAAATGTGTTCTCTAATGGGACATATCAGACTGATAACCGTGAAAAAGTAGATAGTCTTATAGAAACCTTTGAATCAGTTTTCGATGTCCGTTTATGCGAAGAAGAGATTCCCCAAAATCAACGTGGGTATTATATCAAAATTCCCGTGCAGATTTGTACAGCCTTAGTCAGGGCGTTCACAGGAGAATTTGAAGCCACTGTTCCCAAGGTCATACGTTCTGTTGCTAAATGTAAGGATGAACAGGATATCTTAGATTTTGTGATTACATGGCTCCAGATTTCACGAATTTATCGTTACAATGGTGAACGAAAGAACCTCTATATGTTTCGTGATAATGACGAAACTAAAGAAATTGTTAAATTGCTGAAGAATCTAGAAGTAGAATATGAAATAGGATCCATTATTGATGATCGTAAATTTGTCCAAGTTTATGAAATTCCTAAAACCGAAGATAATGAGGCGATTTTAAAATCTGACTCTGTCGTTTCACGATTAAAAGACAAAATTCAAAACCAAGAAGCACGAATCGCGGAATTAGAAAGCATTAAAGTTGATCTTGAATATCAGCTTGTTGGGACAACACAACGGATTGATGAAAAGATAACATGGTCTCGTGCTATGGATGAGCGTCTTGCAGATGATCTTTCAGAAAAACTTATAGAGTTTGAACGCATTCTTAGGCAAACTAGACACGAAAATGAAGAATTAAAACGAATTCTACGAGAAAGAGGAACCATCACCCCTGAAGAATCACTACTTTATGAGAATGTCACAGAACCACTTGTAGTTGATGATCTTGCTCAATTAAGAGAAGATGTGGATTTGTTAAAAGAAAGATTAGCTATGATCAGTCACCCAGCTTCACCTGGTAAAGAGTTAAGCTATAAAGTGACTCAAGAAATTACAATGAAATCAGAACAATACACTCCCCTTGGTGTTGATATTGATCTTCGTCAGCTAGTTAAAACATTTTTAGCTCATCCTGATAACTGGATTTTATTCATTTTGGCAAACCAATCTCTTACTAAAGAACAAATACGCAAGATATTGGGAATACCTGCAGAAAAACGGATGGATCTTCATAAGCGACTGAATGATTTTGTAGATCGGAATATCTTAAAGCTTGAAATTTCTGCTGGGGGAGAAGAGCTTTATCAGATAGATAGGTTGCAGAAATCTGACCTGATAGGGGATTACATCACAACACTCTTGGGGAATAAAGAGCTTGTTCCATTAGAAATTCGACAGATGGTTCGTAATGTTCTACGTTAATAATTACTTACATTTTCATTTGAAAATAATACTCTTATAATTCATCAATGATTTTTAATGCTTTGAGTAGTTTTTCTTTATCATCGGAAGTTTTTTTCCTAAGTTGAGTCATTTCTAATATTTGTGGCTGCTTTTGGAGTTGTTTTTGCTGAATGGAAGAGCTGGTGATTTGATCTATATCTTCTTTCAGTGGAGATACCTTTGAAGCAGATATTTTGTCTAAATTTTCTTTTATTTTGGCAATTTCCTCTTGAAGCTTCTCGATCTTCCTATTTTGCTCCTGGATTTGGTCTCTAAGCAGTTTTGCAACCTTAGTTAAAGTTTGAATCTTTTTTGCATTTATTTCAACTGAAAATTCCATTGCCATTTATATCACATATGGAGAATTTATTGCTTGAGTGATTTAAAAAATTATGCGGATAGCTTTTAGGATATTTGTAATAATATCTATTAAAAAAACTAGCACTAGTTTGGGAGTCATTATATCGATGATTTCATTTCACATATTAATTTCATTCTCTTAGCAATGATGAGATGTGAGTTCTATTATTAAATGAGGTTTAGATAAATATTCATATACCAGTCCTAATAAAAATTCAGTAAAATTCTAAAAAGTTATTGTGCAAAAAAGCTCTATGTTAAATTACCAAGATAAATGTACTATTTATAGTGCCAAATATAGCTCAAAGTAAGGAAAGTAAATGAAACCATATTCAACACAGATAAAAGAAAATAAGGACTACTTTGTTTTGAGTACTGTGTATGATGCCAAAACCAATGGAGCTGGTATCAAATTATTTGACGTTGAGGCCAAAAAAGTAATCTATATTACGGATACATACGGTCATGAACCCTATTGTTATAGTCGCGAGTCTCAACAAAAGATTCAATCAATAGATTTTCCTGCTAATACTGTAAAGCGAATAGATATTGTAACTAAAAGAAATCTATTAAATGAGACTAATGACAATCTTACAAGAATTGTTACACCTACCCCCAGTGAAGTGCCTAAAGTCAGAGATCTAGTTGGGGAAACATGGGAATCTAGGATTAAATATCATCAAAATTGGCTTTATGATATTCAAATCGTGCCAGGTAGAAGATATTGTTGGGACTTAAGCAAAAATAGGTTTGTTCCCTCTCAAAGTCAAAATTATGGGATGGATATTCCAGAATCAGTAACTAAACAATTGTCAATGTATGGTGATCTTCATGAGATTTTTCGGGATGATTTCATCCAAGAAATTCCTGAAATGCCGATAGTTGCGTGTGATATAGAAACTGATTCAACAGAAGGACAAATTCCTCAAGCTGCTGATCCACAATTCCGAGTGATTTGTATTTGTTTAGCTGATAATCTTGGAAGAGAGATTGCTCTCGTATTGAATCGTGATGAAATTGATAAAGGGAAAAAACCCAAGGATATTCCATTCCATATTCAAATCGAAAAATTTGATGCAGAAGAAGACCTGATAAAGCGAAGTTTTGAATTATTGAAAAACTACTCATTAATCACTACCTTCAATGGTGATAATTTCGATTTACCTTATCTTCATGAACGGGCAAAACATCTGAAAATTGGTGTTCATAGTCCTATCCAATGGAATCGAAGAGATAAGAGTTGTAATTTCAAATTAGCGATCCATTTAGATTTGTATAGATTTTATCATAATGTTGCGATTCGTACCTATGCCTTTGGCAATCGGTACAAAGAAGAAACTTTGGACGCGATAGCTCAAGCACTGTTGGGGGTTGGGAAAATTACATTAGATAAAGAAATTTTTGACTTACCAGAGTGGGATCTCATCTATTATTGTTCAAGAGATGCAAAAATTACTTTGGATCTCCTATTGTTCGATCACCGTACCCCTTTGAATTTAATATTCATATTGGCTAGGATTTCTAGAATTCCTATTGATGATTTAGTCCGGACCAGCGTGTCAACTTGGGTTAGAAGTCTATTTTATTATGAACACCGTCGGCGAGGTTACCTTATTCCTAATCCTGAAGATATCCAATTAAAAAAGGGTACTCAAGCTAGCTCTGAAGCAATTATCAAAGGGAAGAAGTATAAAGGTGCAAGGGTCATTGATCCTGTTCCTGGGGTTCATTTCAATGTAGCTGTCCTTGATTTCGCCTCCCTTTATCCCTCTATAATTTCGACCTTCAATTTAAGCTATGAAACGATATTGTGTCCTCACACAGAATGCCAGGATAATTTAGTTCCTCAAACGAATTATTGGGTATGTAAAAGGGATCGTGGGATCATGGCTGATATAATTGGTTTTATAAAGGATGTACGAGTTCAGTGGCTTAAACCTGAGTCGAAAAAGGACACAATCAATAAAGAATATTATCAGATTTTGGAAAGAAGCTTGAAAGTCTTAATCAATGCAAGTTATGGGGTTCTAGGCAGTGATCGATTTCCACTCTACTGTCTACCTGTTGCTGATTCTACCACAGCCTACGGTCGTGATGCAATTGAAAGAACTATTAAAAAGGCCCAAGAATTGAAAGTTAAAGTTCTTTATGGTGATACAGATTCGATTTTCTTACACCAACCCACAAAAAAGCAAATTGAAGAATTAATTCAATGGAGTCAGGAAGAGTTGGAAGTGAGGTTGGAAATGGAAAAGGTATATCGATATGTTGTCTTATCTGAACGGAAGAAAAATTATTTTGGGGTTTACCCAGATTCGAGCGTTGATGTCAAAGGATTAATGGGGAAAAAAAGAAATACTCCACCATTTTTGCAAGAAGCGTTCAAACAAGTCCTAGATATTTTATCGCAAGTTAATACAAGAGAAGAATTTGATACAGCCAAAAAAAATGTTAAAGATCTCGCAAGAGGTATCTATCAGAAACTAGAAAAAGGAGCTTATTCGGGAAAAGACTTGGCGATAACCATGCAATTAACACAACCGCTGGCTAGGTATAAAGTGAGATCACAACACGTAAAGGCTGCTAACCAGCTGGAAAATCTATATCAAAAGCAATATAAAGCGAAACATGAGGGAAAAAAGAGTAAGACTCCTTTTGTAAAAGCAGGGCAATTAATTCATTTTGTTAAAACAGAGACAGGGGATCGTGTAACACCACTCGCTTTGATAACTGATAAATCCAAATTTGATGTAAAAGCGTATAAGTCCATGGTAGATTCTATTTTTGACCAGTTATTTGGAGCTCTAGATATTGATGTTAATGAAATTGCTTCAGGACAGGTAAATCTAATGGAATTTTTTGGTTAATCAGATTCTAATCCAAGTTTAAAAATCGTAAATCCTTCAGTTTGGTTAATGTGAGGGAAAAGACGTTGTCCTAGAGGAAATGCAGGGATGGGTCTCCCAATAAAGATCTTCTGTGGTTGTAAGAAGAAGTTTGGGTGACTTGTAAGGAATTTATTAATTACTGATTCATTCTCAAGAGGATGAAGAGAACAGGTAGCATAGACTAAAGATGCGCTAGGAATGGGCTTGAGTAAAGTAGAAGTGTTTGATAAAAGGGTATATTGTAATTTACTTAACCATTTGATTTGATGACGATCTACTCGCCATTTAGCATCTGGTCGTGATGCAAAGGTTCCTGATCCAGAACAGGGAGCATCTAAAAGAATTTTATCAAATTTAATATTAAAATTAAGGCATAAGCGTAAATCATAAAGGATTGGTGAAATGCTTTCCAGTCTAAACATTTTAACTTTTTTTACTAATTCCATTAATCTCCGAAAATGGTTATCTAAGGCAATTATTGTTCCAGAGTCCTGTTGTAGTGTAGCAATGTGAAGGGTTTTTCCACCTGGTGCGGCGCAAGCATCTAATATAACCTCATTAACCTTTGGATCTAGAATATGAGAAATTAATGCTGATCCTTTATCCTGCATATAATAAAATCCCTTATTAAAGGAAGGTAGACGGGGGATTGGATTTTTCCAAGAAATTACTCTTAACAAATCAGAAAGATGTTGATCTTGCTCAATTTCTACTTCCTCCTCTTGTAATTGGTTAATAATTTCGATTTTTTGGTGATTTAGTAAGTTAAGCCGCAAATAAACTTGTTGGTCAAGATTATTAGAGTCTAAGATTTTTTTTGTAGTTTCTAATCCATAATAATTAATCCAATCACGTACCAACCAAGTAGGATGAGAATAAAGAACTGCCATTTTTTCTTGAGGATCATCCAGAGTATCTAGTAGTGAATCGAAATTCCAATTCCTAAGGATTTCAAAGTAATTTTCAACTAGAGGTACAATTTTTGGATCGTTAATAGAACCAAGAGTGATTTCCCGAATTTCTTCCCAAAGATGGTAACTAGTACTGTTAGATGAAAGAGTCAAAAGATATGTAATAGCACGTAGCAAGTTACGAAGCTCAGAAGAGATTCTATCTGAAAGATAGCGGTGAAAATAAAGATGAATAATCCGATTAATTACATTCTGATGTCTAACAGTCTCAAAAACGAGTGCATGAATGTGTGAATATGTATCAGGAGGTAAGTGCTCAATTAAATTAGGTAGAATTTTCATAGCATTTCTTAAGGACACTTGTTTTTCTTCATAATATGATATTATGGTTGCTGCTGATTCGATAATGACCTTTAAATCTTTAGAAAAGTCATAATTATTCACTTCGAGTCTTCCTATGCTTTACTGTAACACTTAAGCCTTCTTTTGTTTTCTGAGTAAAATTCCATCATATAGTATTCCTTCGAAAGTTGCACCTTCTATAAGATCTGAAACCTCAATAGATTCAATGTAATATGTTTCAAAATTGTTAGTGTTCATGATTTGTGCAAGAGTTCCTTTTTGTTCAAAATTTATCAATTGAAACTCTTCAAACTCTTCCTGTAAAATCTCTGGTTTGGCAGCTATAAAGGTTTTAAGGGGAATTTTTTCCTTAGTTTTCTTTTTGTAATCCCATAATTCCACTTTGGAGTCATATCCTAAAATTAGAATCGGCTTATCATTAAAAATCATTATGTCTCCAGGACGAAAATCTGGTAGCGTGATCAAAACGACTGGTTTTCTTGGATATTCTTTAGATTTGGATTTATCAAAACCTGAAAATTCTGTGGTAACACTAACGACACCCCCGCACTTTTTAGCAAATTCTCGTCCTACAGAATTAGCCGTGTTTCTTGATCGAAATAATGCGTCTAAGCCTGATTTTAGAAAATCAATCTTGAAGAGTGGATTTTTTCCATCTGTTAAGAGATAGGATTGACTCATATTTTCTATCTCAACACTCCAAGCTTCGAGTTGCTTTTTTTCAACCTCATTAGGTGATCGAATCTGAATTTTAGAAGAATAGGATCCAGTGAGGCGAGTTCGGCATTCAGAGCACTCTCCCCACTCAATATTTATTATAAAGTCTTCTGAAATTGTCATCAGAGGAACAAAGGCATCTGGGCTGGCATGAATGTCAATTATGCCATCTATACGTGATAAAACTCCTTCATTTCCAGAAGAAACTTTTATTTCACGAATTTGAATTTCTGTTGGACGATAATAAAATTCCCATTCTTGTAAAAGAAGCATAGCAAGCTTTGTGTTAATCGAGGATTCACCTAAATCAGCTAAATAGAAATTTGACCATTGCCCCCTAATTGAAAGCAATTCACATCGTTCACAAGCAGTTATATACAATTCTTTTTTTCGATTTAAGACTGGATAAGACTCCAAGTAACATCGTTGACATAGTCTTTCGAAAAAAATTTCTCGTGAACCACATGAAATGCATTGAGATGCCAAATTAGCCATTGTAGGCCATCCAATAACTATATAGGGGGAATAGAGAATATCAGTAAATGTGGGATTTTTCTTCCTTCTGATGTAGTAAACCAAATGATGGCATCTTCGTTTATGAGGTTTTCTTGAATACCAAGTTCGAGTACAGACCCTATAGCATTTACATTCGTATAATTTCGCATTAATCTTAGAGCATCTAATGCTGAAATTTCTTTACCACGATAAAAATCAGCTGGAATTCTCATTCGTGCTTTTTCATTAAACAACTCTTGGCCTAGCAGCACTTCATCACATAAAGCCAAGATTTCGACATTATCTTTTCGATGGATTTTGAAATACACGCGATTAGGCGTTATTACCTGCTGAGGAGATTTATTTGACCGCAACACGTGCACCGCAAGCTTCACAGACTTTAATTAATATTCGTCCTTCTTTAGTAAGCTTAGTATCGGGTTTCCCACATTCCTCACAAAGTACAAAATCCTTTACATATGCTGCCAACTCACGATTTATCATCCCACTAGAAAATTTGCCCTGTAAGCATAACCGACCTCTTTCTTCAGTTGAAGAAGTAGCAAATTCTCTTGCTAAATGTTTTGCTAGATGGTCTGCATCATTTTCTCGGTTTAATACTTTCAGGATTCTGTTCCAATCCGTTATCCACGTTTTATTTCCTTCTTTGAATACGTCTGCTTCTGGGATTTGAAATCGTGATTTTTCAAACACATGTGCTGGAAGATTTTTCCGAGCACGATTAAGTGCTGAGATATAATCTTTTTCTGTTGTCATAAAGATCCAGATTCCTTGGAAATGAAGGTATTAGAATGATATAGATACTATAATTCATTTCATTTCTCTTGACAGGAGCGGATCCAACTACCTTTTTAATCCTCTCCGTAAATAGTCTTATTCCGCTGTTTGACATGAAACGCCGAAAAGAACATCGTAAAGTATTCGAAATGATAAAAAATAGCGATATGGTTCTTGAAGTAGTTGATGGTCGTCTACCAACACTCAGTCGGGTGTCAACAATCGAGAAAATCCTGAAGGAAAGGGGAATTCCCCTCCTGATCGTTCTTAATAAATGTGATTTAGTTCCAAGGCATATTTGTGAACGAACAAAGATGATATTTGATCGTGAGTTTCCAACTGTGTATATTTCTGCACGGTATCGTCAAGGTACAAGAATCCTTCGCCAAAAAATTATCCAATTCTCCCGAAATCAACCAGAGACACTTCTTTCGATTGTCGGAATCCCAAATACAGGTAAAAGCAGCTTGCTAAATATTTTAAGAGGTAAGCATGTTGTTTCTACAGGACAAAAACCTGGTATTACAAGACATTTACAAATTATACGGATTTCAAGAAAAATCTTGGCATATGACACACCTGGAATCATTCCATTCGATCATCCAGAAAAAGAGCTTCAAGCCTTTATGGGAGCTATTTCTATCGATAATCTTGAAGATCCATTGGCTACTTCTTTCTATTTTATTGAAAGAATAAAACTTAATCATACCAAAGGATTCATTCAACATTATGCTATTCCATCACTTTCACTCAATAATGAAGAGATTATTACTCATATTGCGCAAAAACGTGGACTTGTTTTAAGAGGCGGGGAACCAAACCTAGTAGAAGCAGCAAAAGTGTTAATGCGAGAGTTTTCTGCTGGATTTTTCCCTTATTGGGAAGAAATATAGAAAAACAAACGTAAGATGATGTAAAAAGTTTAAGGAAGGGCATTTGAAATTATAACCCTGAATAGAAGAGTACGGAGAAGTTATTCTGAATTAACGGAATGAAAAACAAATATTTGTATTATTTCATTAAATCTAAAGATTATTCTAGTATTTAACATTTATACACTCTTCTCACAAAAGAACGAAACAATTTTGAAAAACTTTCAGTGAGAGTTTTATTAGGTTAAAAGTCGTTTTTTCGGTGTTAAACTTTGACAGATGAATCTCTTTCTTCAATTGTAACTTATACAACAGTTTCATCAATTGCTGGTCCTCTCCTCTTCGTGAAAAAAATCAAAGGGGTCTCTTATGGTGAGATTGTGAATATTACAACTCCAATTGGTGAACGACGAACTGGACAAGTGTTAGAAGTATCCGAAGATATTGCAGTAGTTCAGGTTTTTGAAGGAACACAAGGTCTCGATACTCAAAAGACATCTGTTAGATTTCTTGGAGAAACTATCAAAATTGCAGTGTCTCAAGATATGCTTGGCCGAGTTTTTTCTGGAAGTGGAAAGGTTATTGATGTAGGGCCTCAAATTTTCGCTGAAGAGCATCTCGACATAACAGGAGCCCCTATTAATCCCTATGCACGAGAATATCCCCGAGAGTTCATCCAAACTGGAATATCATCTATTGATGGTCTGAATACACTTATTCGAGGGCAAAAATTGCCAATTTTTTCTGGAAGTGGGTTGCCTCATAACAATATTGCAGCACAAATTGCGAGACAGGCAAAAGTACTTGGAAAAGAAGAAGAATTTGCTGTGATCTTTGCTGCCATGGGGATTACAACCGAAGAGGCTAGATTTTTTCGTTTTGACTTCGAAAAAACAGGCGCCCTTGAACGAGTGATTTTATTTTTAAATCTTGCAGATTCTCCAGCTGCAGAAAGGTTGATTACTCCTCGAATTGCTCTTTCTGTTGCTGAGTATTTGGCTTTTGAATATGATTATCATTGCTTAGTAATTTTGACAGACATGACAAATTATGCAGAAGCTTTACGTGAAATTTCAGCTGCCCGTGAAGAAGTTCCTGGTCGGCGAGGATATCCAGGGTATCTTTACACTGATCTTGCTACTATTTATGAAAGAGCTGGACGAATAAAAGGGCAGAAAGGTACAATAACACAGCTCCCAATCTTGTCAATGCCTTCTGATGACATTACACATCCTATTCCTGATCTTTCGGGTTACATTACAGAGGGGCAGTTAATCATTGATCGTGACCTTAACCGAAGGGGTATTTATCCACCTATCGACCCAATGCCTAGCCTTAGCCGTTTGATGCGTGAAGGAATAGGTCGAAATCGGACACACGTGACTCATAAGCCAGTAGCAGATCAGATGTTCGCAGGATATTCTTTGGGCCGAAATTTACGAGATCTTGTGGCCGTGGTGGGTGAAGAAAGCTTGACAAGCGTGGATAAAAAGTATTTAGATTTCGCTGATCGGTTTGAAAATGAGTTTCTACAACAGGGGTATTATGAAGAAAGAGAAATTTTTACTACGCTCGAACTAGCCTGGGATTTATTATCAGATCTTCCCGAGGATGAGTTAAAGCGTATTCCGCCAAAAACCATTAAAATGTATCACCCAAAATATCGTGGAGATCGAAAACTTTCCATTGATGATCTAGAGCCATGAGTATTATAATTGTACTTGATCTTGATGGTAAATTTATTTAGGAGGAAAAATCGGAATCAATCCTATATATAAAAGTCCAATTACTATTTGAGTCTAATAGTCATGCTGATATAATTATAATAACAATAATAGAATAGAAGTGAATAAGTTCACTAAAGAAATATATAAAAAAAATTTTAGGATAATTTAATAATCTATAAATGAAGATTATACCTATCCCTTGTCAAATATAAGGGTGAAGCTGGTTATGGTTAGTTGGAAGGTTAGCTTTGCGTTAGGTCCTCACGATGAAGAAATCGAGCTATTTGATGCAGCAACCTTAGTCGATTGGGATCCTGAATTTAAAGGGGAATTGATAGCCAGTTTTTTTAAAACTGATTATACTTGGATTCAAGGATTAAAATCAGTTACACGAGATGAAGTGTTATTTCCACCAACCAATTTCTTTGTTGTTGTAGGTAGGAAGTGGGGAGAATCTCAAACAAGAAGTGTGCCTTTGGGAGTCCTTTTTGAGTTTTCTGAAGGTGATTTAAGACTTCGTGGAGTGGGTCCCAAAAGCTTGTCAGAAAAAGCTGGTGGCGATAGTAATCTTCTTTTAAACCTAGTTTCTGATTTGTTTGACAAGCCTGATTTATGGAAAAGCAAAATTAGTATTTCAGCTAAACCTAAAAAAGAATGGAAAACTATTAGCGATATAATTGGAGAGGAACCATGGCTTTTAATAGAACAAGGTAGAAAAATTATGAAAACAGATCCAAGGAAAGCTATGGAGAATTTTACTAAAGCTTACAAGATATTCGACATTTTATCAGATATAAATGGTAAATTTCATGCTGTATTTGCCCAATCAGAATTATCGCTTGATTCCATGAATTATGATTTTACTAAGAATCGATTGGAAGCACTATGGGAGTTCACAAGCCAATTGGGAGACCCAATGCTAGAGGAGAATATTTTCTCTTCTGAGGGCATTCTCTTATATGAAAATAGTCTTTATGAAGAGGCCATCACGAAATTTGAACAAGCACTTGAACGTGCAAAAAGAGCGAACATTCATAGAGCCGTTGTTAATGCTTATTGTAATATTGGCGAATGTTACTTTCGTGTGGGAAAATTTGACGAAGCTATGAAGAATTTTGATAAATCTCGTTCTCTAGCTGAGTCTCGACAAGATCGTTATTCTCTAGCAGTTTCACAGGTAAATATGGCTAAAATTTTAGGCCAATATGTAAAGCAAGGGGATAGTGCTAGTGCTGCTCAAGCCTCATATTATCTTGAAGAAGCTATCCAACACTTTGAGGCCCTTGAGGAATTAAAAGGGCTAGTATTAGCCCATGGATTATTAGGGGAGATCGAAGCACTCCAAAGGAGCTATGAGAAGGCATTGATGCACTTTGAATTTGCAGCTGAAAAAGCACAAGTGATAAATGAATATCAATTCCATGAATTCTATCGTCAAAAAGCACAAGAAATGAAAGAAAGACTGTATGAGCTTTAAAGTGCGTTTCTTGTTCTGAGTTCTACTCCCCCTAAATGAAAAGTATTATTATCCAAGTATATCCCCTATTTTTTTAGCTGCTTGTTTCATATCTAAAAAAATAAGTCCTAGCTTAACAGAACGGCTTGCTGAAGCCGTCAAGACAGCTTTTGTTCCTGCTTGTACAGAAATCATATAACCATTGTCCCCTTCAACTAAGATACGAGTCATTTCCCCTTTTCCTGTCTCCATCACTGCTCTCTCGCCTAAGCTTAGTATGGCAGCTGTCATAGCGGCTACTCGCACATCATCCAAGCCTGCTGGGAGTGTTGGTGGCCAAGATGAAATTGGAAGCCCTTCTAAAGACACTACTGAGGCAAAATCTATTGCTGGTAATTTACCCACAAAAGCCTCAAGCACTTCAGCTATTTCCTTATGAACCTGGGTATCTGTTTCGCTATCTGGAATGTACAAGCATTACACCCCTAAAACTCGTCATTCTTAGATCATTATTTTAGATTTCTGATATTTTTGTAGTAGATAAATTCTTTTTACATTCTCGCTTTAGCCAACTTATGTGAATTTTCTGCTTTAACACCTTAAAAACATTGTGAATTCTTTTCCCCAAAAATTTTACAGGATTCATGATTCCTAAGAAACAACTTCTTCTAACCATCAAAGCAGATCTAGGATAAAAATATAGGAAGGGAAAAAAATTAGTGCCTAACATGCAGATATTATAATGCGAATTACAGATCATCAAATTTTGAAGAAAGTTAACCATCAATGAAATCTTATTGAATTCATCTTTCTTTAATATATAATGTTTCCACATATGATTTATTTATCTGAAGATGCTGTAAATACTCATGAAAACAACAAATTGGCTTTGATTGAAAATTAAGATCCTAAAAAAGCCTTAAATTCTTTATTAGGAAGAAATATTTTCAGCTTCTTCATAAGAAGGGAATTGAAGGATGGATAGACAAAATTTTTCGATTTTTCATTAATTTAAAATTTAGTGCTTAACCAATAAAAAAAATCCCTTTCAATGGATCTTATCTAAGTTCTGGTAATTTGAGACTCTTTTGTCCCGTAAAGTTGGATCATTAATATTTCACGAGCCAGAGATTGAAACGCGCGCTTCACTCCAAGACCTGTGGTTGCAACAGTTTCATAGATAGGATAATCTTGGATTTTCAACCTTTGAATCAACTCTGATCTAGGTAAAGCATCTTGAACATCTCGTTTGTTAAGTGTAATAACCAAAGGGATGCTTGTACCCAGTTGATCGCCTAAATGCATCTGTAACTCATTAAGTGATTCAATATTCTCCTGAAATTGTGATGCACTTGAATCAACTACAAAAATGAGCCCATCAACTCCTTGAATTACTATTTTCCGCTGGTGTTTATGACGTTCTTGTCCAGCAGTAGTATATACGTCAAACACAACACCAGTAGTTGCCTGCATTGGTACAAAATCAAAGAATAGTGTCCGTCCTGTTGGATCTGCTAATTGTGTGAATTTTCCTTTTTCCAGTCCATCCACTTTATTGTATAACCAGGCAAGAGTGGACGTTTTTCCTCCTAGAGATGGACCGTAGAAAACTATTTTGAATCGGTGACGACCTTCCGCGTCCTTTCTCAAGTAATAAGTCTCCTTCGCAGGTCAGGAGTCGGGATTCTTAGATTTAATTAAAACTTTTCAAGTTCACGTAACGCTGCTTCTAATTCATCCTTTTCTAGGCTTGTACGAACCTCAGGAGCCGCTGAAGCCACCCCTCCTATTGATCGTGTTGGTTTTCCCGCTAAAAATTCATCCAAAATACTGCTGAGCTCTTCATTGGCTTTTCTCATTAATAGCCTAATCATGCCAATGTTCACATCGGCATCTGAAATGATAGTCAGAATACCACGCCCACATGTGCTTGCAAAGATCTTCCCAGTATCAAATTCTGAAGTAACAATATCTAGGCCTCCAATTGTCAGATTTAATCCTTGTTCAGCCGATGCCATGAAAACAGCTGATGCAATGGCTCCAATTCCATCTACATCAATACTAACATAGCTGAATTTAGAAACATGGGCAATAGTGAGACCAGTTCGATCGACAAGTATGACCTTCTTAATACCCGGTTCGCTTTTGATGATTTTACTAAGAACGGTATCAAATCTTCTGGGATCTATCACATTGAAATCTCCTTGCTTATATATCTGTTTTAAGGTCTTTGAGGTCTTTCTCTTCTTTACACTTCAAAGATTATAATGATTATTAATAAATTTAGCTCATTGGTTTCTGAGGAAAATCGAATCAGCTGAAGTGTTTTCAAGAAAATTACACTAGGAGAACCATAAAAAGCAACAATACATTTCCTATAAAGATTTCTGTTAAGTAACCTATCGTTAAAATAAGAATAAAAGGGAGAGATGGTTGCATCCAAATAAAATCTTTTTCTTTGGATTGAATTATTGAGACTAATTCTTTTTTTCTTGAAATATCCATCTCGGGTGTGTCAAGACGCGCACGAAATACCACATACCAACCAACTTCTTCATTAAATTCTTCTAGGAAATCATAATGCCATGGTTTTTCTTTCAATTCATTGATAAGGTTCTGTGTTTGACGGGGGTACCCAATAAAGCGGATAAAAAGCCTCTTCCACCGAGATTCACTCGAAAGAAGGTAAAGATCAGGATTTAGATAATTGTTGGATAAGTTATAGCAAAAAATGATTAATGGAATAAGAGAGGCCATTAAATAGGAATTGAAGAAAATTCCAAGGATTCTTGGAGTAGATTCGATAATTATCTCGTAAATTGGATCATTCAGTACAAAAATTGGCTGAGATATTGGAGATACAATTCCTAAAGCGATGAAAGCAACACGATCAGCCTCCCCCCCCAATCCTGAAAAAGTTAGAAATAAAGAAATGGTTAAAGCAAATATGAAGTTTAAAATTAATGACGTAACATATCCAATAAACAATTCTTTGGTCAATATCAGCAAGATTATTTGCAATATATGTATAATAATTCCTATGCTAATCATTGTAAACCAGATCCAGTCAGCTACTTCACGAGTTTTGAGATCTTGCCATGATCCTATTGATAGTAGGAGGAATGTAAGAATTAGAAGGATAAATTCTAGCTCTGATCTGATCATATGATGTGGGTCACCTTCTTTTATGTCAGAGTGGTACAGGAATCAAGAAAAACATAACTATAAAAAATCTCTAGAATCCAATATGTATGCAAAGGAACTATATAAATTTAAACATCTTTGAATGCCTTGATGAAGACTCCTTAAAATAAAAGCCACTGTGGCTTAGTTTTTGGTTAGATGGCTAATGTAAATTGCATCTTCCAGATAGAGAAGCCCGGTTATAGCGCCTCCTTGGTATTTTTCTTTCAGACATTGGGAGAAAAACAGTTAGGAGGATGTCGTGGGTTCAAAATTGGAAGTTTTCGCGAAAATTCCAATGAAATTCCCACCAGTGGCTTTATATATTTTAAAATACCTTAAGTTCTTAAGATAGTATATCATAATGTGAATAATATCTATTAAACTTTTTCCTTAATTATCTCTGCTCCATTCGTTGTTTTCTCTTTGCTTATAACTGTGGTGAGGTTGAATCTAAGATGGTTAGATACTTGAAATCTTTGTAGACATGTATAAAATATTTAAGATTCTCCATGAGTACTTTGTCATTACTTGGTACAGAGGAGTTTGATATTTAATGGCTTCCCTCAAAAGAAGTCACAATCTATTATTAGGTTTTCATTCTTTTACATTAAATGTATATATCTTTTTCTGGCTAAAGAGGCGGTCATTTGGATTATAAAAGCCTTTATAAATTATGGTTGGATGAAAAGGTTAGTTCTACGCTCCTAGAGATACCAGCTGATTTCTATATCTCCATGGATGGAAAATTAGCCAAACTTTATAGAAAAATACAAAATCTAGAATGGGAAGAGCTGGCTGATGAAATTATCGTAAGAATGGAATATCTGAGAAAGGATCTCGCTCATCTACGATTAACAAAAATACTTAATTCAGTACTTTTAGATGTTCCTGTCGATTTGGGAGTTACAACATGGGGAGAAAGGCGGTTAATTGAGAACTTACAAAAATCTATAGAAACGCTCGGCATGGAGAAACCAAACATTTTAGATACTCAGGAAAATCTTCCCCCTACGAACGATTCAGATGTAGAATCCAGTCAAATTGAAGAGAATAATAACAGTATTCACATTACCTCAACAAATTTGATTATTAGGATCCTCGGCGATGTTGAAGCTTTCGTTGGGCTGGATGATAAACGATATGGGCCATTTTTAAGGCATGATATTGTAAGGGTACCTGTTGAAAACGCCAAAGCCTTAATTGCTAGAGGAATGGCCAGAGTGATAGAAACTAGTGAAAATAAAGAAATTTCAGGTGAAATGTTATGAAAAGGCGTTATATACCTCAACCCCGTTCACATTTTCTGAAAGTAACTTGTGAGTGTGGAAATGTGCAAGAAGTCTTTTCACATGCTACAACGGTCGTTGTTTGTCGAGTTTGTGGAAAGACATTAGCTGAACCAAGTGGAGGAATAACTAAGTTATATGGGGAAGTAATAGAGGTTTTAGACTGAGATAAGGCGATAATATGGAGTCAAGCTTCCCACGAGTTGGTGAATTAGTAATCGGTACCTGCTCTAAACTAACTCCTCATGGAGCATATTTTGAGATTTTTGATTATGAAAAACTGGGTTCAGAAGCCGGTTTTGTTCATATTTCGGAATTAAGTAGAACCTGGGTCAGAAATATTCGTAGTCATATTCGGGAAGGACAAAGAGCTGTTGCGAAGATCCTTCGGGTTGATGCAGCTCGGGGGGAAATAGATATGTCCATCCGGCGAGTATCTGAGCCACAGCGGAGATCTAAGCTCAATGAGTTTAAACAGGAAAACAGAGCACGTGGAATTGTAGCTGTCGCATGTGAAAATGTTGAAGTTTCTGCGAATAACGTTGAAGAATCTCTATTGGGAAAATTTGGGTCTATTTACGAAGGATTAATTAAAGCAAGAGAACAGGGTGTGAATGTACTTACAGAAATTGGTATTGCTGAAGTTGCAGCAGAGGAAATATATCAGCTAGCACAAAAAGAACTTCAACCTCCAACTGTCCGTTTGACAGGACTCTTGAAGATTATTTGTTATGAAGCTCAAGGAGTAGTTCTCTTAAAGGATTTTTTCAAATCTTTCAATAAAAAATCCAGTAATAAGTATAGAGGGTCTCAAATAGATGTTCAGATCATTTCACCACCCGATTATCGAATTGTTGTCGAAAGTGGGGATTGGAGAACCGCAGAAGGCATTTGGAAGGATGTTCAAAACGAAGTACAACAATTCTTTGGGCCTTATGATGCTGAATATTCTTTTGAAAGACAATAATTATATTACAGTAGTCGGAGATACGAATGCGCCTGTTAAAAAAGTGTAATTGTAGCTATACTATTGATCAATCTAGAGAATTTTGTGATATTTGCAAGCAACGATATAAAAGTGCTCATCCACCAAAATTTTCTCCATATGATAAATATGCTGATTATAGACGGAGAATGAAAGAGCTAGCGAAACAGAAGAGTTGATTATGTCTACACAATCCCCAATGATCATCCGAAAGTTCGAGTTAAGGGATTTAGATAAGGTAATGGAAATTAATAGACAAACATTACCCGAAAACTATCCAGAAAGTTTTTTTCGAACGATCTATTCAGAACTACCCTCTGCTTTTTTAATTGGTGAGGTGAACGGGGAGCTTATTGGATATACGATGGCAAGAATTGAAAAAGGATTAAGCCATTATTCTATTTTTCATAGAGCTAAAAAGGGTCATACCGTAAGTATCGCAGTTAAACAAGAGTATCGAAGAAAAGGTTTTGCCACGCATCTATTAAAGGAATCTATGGCAGCGATGATAAAACAAGGCGTGAATGAACTCTTCTTAGAGGTTCGTGTTTCAAATACCGCAGCTGTAAATCTTTATAAATCATTAGGCTTTGAAATTGTTAAAGAAATTCGTCATTATTATCGTGATTTTGAATCAGCTTATTTAATGGTTCAAAAAGTTACCGAAACCTCATGATCTTTTATGTGCATCTTCACATGGGTTTGAGAAGATTAGGATATCAGAAAAGTATCTTCCTACATAAGGGAAAATCGATAGAATTAAAAATAATTGACCGTTTTGATTAAATAATGACAAATTATTAGCATGAAATCATATTTTCTTGTTCATAAAGTCAATCTACTTCTTTTGAAAAGCAGCTGAAGGAATATTTCATATAATCTGAGGAATGTTACGTCTAATCTAAAAATCGTAACTCTAAGCTTGATAACAACTTCGATGATAAGTGTTTTACGGTCAGCTAAGGCTGAATGGCTAAGGTTAATGTCAGAAAAAGCCCAAACATAAAGCTTTAAAAGGATAAAAAACGTGGCTAATGTAAATATAAGTGGGATAATCTGTAAAAAGAGCCTGTTTGCTATTGGATAAAGGTTCCTTACTGAAAATATGTCATAAACAGTTACCCATAAATCATTCTAAGATTGGTGCTTGAACACATGAAAGAATATTTTTTAAAGGCCAGTACTGCATTAACACGTTTAAATAATAGTGTTTCCACTAATGCTCGGAGTGTCGCTGACATTACAGTAAAAATCTACACAAAATTCGAAGAGATTCGATATAAAACAGAAACTATTCCTGATTACATTCTTCATCCTGACCAAACAAAATCTAATCTTAAATCGAGCGGTGAAATAAGGGTTGCACAACTACTTGCTTCAATTCTTTGCGAGAGGATAGCAGATCAATCGTTAAAATTAGCAGAGGATCTCGATTTTGGTGAGGAGGGGCTGGATGTTCGAGAGGAGATTCGTGAGATTCGTGAGAATGTCACAAAATTACATGATGTTATTCAAGTTCAAAAGAAATTAGCTGATGGAGCTCCTGTTTCAACAGAAAGCATTAAGGATTTGCAAGAAAAATACGATACACGAATAAAACAGCTTGAAAGAGAATTACTGCGAAAAGAAGGCCGTGCATTAACTATAACTGCTTTAGATACTACAAAAAAGCCCAAAATATTTGGGAAGCGAAGATTTGAAGAAACACTTGAAAACCTTGTTCTTGAACATGGTAAGAATCTTCGTGCAAGTTCTGGTGGATATATTTCGCTTGCAAACCTTTATACAGCTTTGAAAACTCAAGTTCCTGATGTCGATTTTTCAATAAAGGATCTTGAAAAAACCTGTAAAAATCTTCAAAAACAATCCCTAATTGAAGGAATCTCAAAAAGATCAGGAATTAAAATAGTGGAATTTGTTCCTGTGACTCTTGGTAGTGATGCGAGGAAGGTTTTTGATTTAGCAGTTAATAAAGGATATGTCACCTTGGAAGAGGTTATTTTGGGTACAAAATGGGACCAACAACGTGTTGTTAGAGTTCTTGAGAGTCTAGTTGATCAAAAGATTGCTCGAAAAGTTTCATCTCTTGATTCAGGTGATCAATATTATTTTCCAGGATTATATGGGGATAATGACTGGTAGGTGAAAAATAATGGCTGAAGTAGAGAAATTTGGTGGATTATTTCGCCGAATAGGCGATGCTATGCACATTGGTACAAAAAAATTTAAAGGAAAAGTAATTCTGAGTTCGAATTTTGGCCCAGAAACAAAAAGTTCATTAATTAGTAGATTAAAATCTGAAGATCATGATAGTTTTCGGAAATATGATGGATTCATTGTTAAAGACCCTGAAAATGCAATATTATTGCAATCAGGATCATTAGTAGGGGTCGCAGGGAGTGGGATCTATGAACTTGACAAAAGTGCTAAACGGCCTGGAAGTGAGATTATCTGGGTAACAAAGCGTGAATTCATCATCAAATGGGGAACACCTGGAGTTTATACATCAGACAACATCATGGTGGGTTGTTATGGTATTTCTCGTATGAGAGTTGTCAATCCTCGTAATTTCATTATGAACATTGTTTCCCATAAACAATATTATTCTGGAGATGAATTAAAGAATTGGGTTAAACAGACAATCATTGCTGCAGTGAAACATGTAATGTCACGCTATTCAGTACCAGAGCTGCTTAAAGAGCGTAGAAGTTTGGAAATTCAAACTCGATCTGAACTCGGTCCTGAGACATCTCGTTGGGGTTTGGAATTGGTTGGGTTGGATATCGGGGGTTTTAAGGTTCCTGATGAATATCAGGCTTTGTTAGCATATGAGATTGAGAAACAAGTTTTGGACCAACAAAAAGAATTAGCTGAAGAAAGAAAGGATTTAGACAATATTACAGAGAAAATTAAGAAATATGAACAAATGCTTGAACAAGCTGATGAAATGTTTCTAAGTGGTAAACTTAACGAGGAAAAGTACAAAGAACTTACGGATAAGTATTCAAAGAAGTTGGCAAAATTTAGGGCTCAACAGGTATAAATCTGACCCTTTTTATACTAAATTATCTATTGAATCTCTTTTTCAAGATTTTCGCCACATTCAGGACAAAAGATCATTCCCACACTGCTCATTTCCTTGAAACACCCCATACATACTTTTGTGTTACATGAAGAGCATGAATATCTCATAGATTCGTCAAAGGATAGTTCACAAATACCACAAGTAAATTTCTCTTCTTGTGTGGTTAATTGTAAGGACATATCTTGGATACTTATCCTCCCTTGTATGGTTCCATGTAGGATATAACTTTCCAATAATGAAATCGTTTCACTATCTGAGCCTTTTAATAAAGAGATAATTTTTTGGAGCGGAATATCAGGTTCAACAGTCTGTTTGAGAAATTTTGATAAAACTGGGGTTATTTTAGAGGCTTCAGATGAATCAGGTACAAATTCGATCCATCCTGTTTTTAAAGGGCCTCTTTTGCAAAAATAGCACTCCTCTGTGTCAATTAAGTTATATGAATGTGTATAGTTAACGTGACAGTACAGACAATGTCTAGGTAGATCTATAATAAATGCAGAGATGTTTCGACAAAACGGACATTCATGTTTACTTCCTGCGGAACGGCAATTTGAGCACATGATTCGCCTACAGTTTTGACACTCGAAGTAAAGATGAGGATTAGAGTAAGAAGAGGTGTCTACTTGGCAAAATATTTCAAATTGTTTTACTCCTTTAACTAGAAAGGGATCAGAACTTTCCCCAGCAATAATGCTTAAACCAAGGAGTTTTGCCAGTTTATAAATTTGATTCAGTAGGTTTAATGGATCTAAATTCAGTGCTGTAGCTAAATTTTCTATATCAATACCATTTTCAAACCATTCTTCCAAAGATGGAGCGATAAACTCTTCTGATGATAAGGTTCCCTTTAAACTTTGATTTAGAATTTTAATTATTTTAAGAAGGTCACCTCTGTCTACATCAAGACGTTGAAGCCAGAATTTAATAGGAATATCACGATAAACGAATATATCCTTTAAAATCTGGTTTATAATATCCATTGATGGATAAAGGTAATCAAAATTAGTGGAAAATATAAAATTGATATTATCTCGATTTTTTTCCAGAAATTCAAGACATTTTTCTTCGGATTGCCTTGTTAATTTGCTAATATGCTTTAAAGATACTTGTGACTCCATTTGAAAGCTTGTATTGATGAAACGTTTGAGATACTTGATATTTCTTTGAAAGTCAGATGGAGAGGAGAAGATTAAAGGAGTAAAATTGTATATTCGTTGTTTTATCGGATCAATATACCCAACAAATTGATTATTTTGAGCCAAAAGATCCAAAATGCCTTCTAGGTGTTCCTCTGTCCAGAAAAGCTTATTCAGGAGAAATTTTAAGTCTAATACGGTTGTAGCACCTAAAGTCTGTTTAATTTCATTCCTAGCTCCTTGTATAGAAAAAAATTTCCTATGTATGACATCAAAGAAACCATCGATATCTTGAACGTTTACCTTGATTTGAGCCTCTAATAACTCACCTGGTAGATTAGTTGTGTCAATAATGCTACAAATATCGATAAATCCTTTTTCTGCCAATTCACGGGACAGTAACTGTTGGAGGTATATAGTAGGGATGAATTTCTCGTCATCGAAACTAACAAAACCATTAAGTTCTTCAGAACCAATTTTCATCCTTAAATATGAAGCAACATCCTCTAGGATATCTTTTGGAGCTATCTCACGCAAATCAATGGGCTCAGTAGCTGTTTGAGCCTTCATGAACCATTGTTGTCTCTTTCTCCCAAACATTAGTCTCACTCAGAATTCTTAATATAAGTATAATTATTCAGAAATATTAATCCTCTTATCGAAAATAAGAAATGTTTAATTAAAAAATTTTTACTCTTTTAAAGAATAGAAAATCAACGAGTAAATCTTGAGGAAAGAATATTTTGTCTCAGAGTACATTTAAATGTACGAATTGCGGTTATATTCCACGAGATCTTCCTGTCTCTGGAAGTTGGTATTGTCCCAAATGTGGAAAACGTATGACTATTCCTCAACATCGTCCACGAGTTGCTCGAAAATTCTACAAGAAACCAGTAACAACACAAAAAACACGGGATCAAATAACAAGAAAAATTTATGAGAAGTTGACTTATGATAAAATCCCAGATCTGGGGTTCAAAGAACCTTATCTCAATCCAAAAATCGAACCAATTATCCCCAAAAGAAGAAACAAGATACGTTTATTCTATAAAGAGTGAAAAACCTTTCTTATTCTAATTCTTGTATTTGATTTGTACACGGATTTCCTCGCTATCAGTTATGGAACTAAGTGTTATTCGGTCTCCATCTGAAAGAAGATTTTGAATAACTTCATCTTCAGGAAGAAGGAAATTTCCTCGGAATCCTGCGTAATCTTTGTTGTTCTCTTGGCCAATAAGATTAAGTACAGATGCAAAAGATAATTTAGGATCCACTGTTAATGTTTTTATTACATTGATCACAGAATTAGACTTTCCACATACTAAACAATCTGGATCAGGAACCAGATCAAATGTATTTATCGTTCCTGTTAAAGCTGAATAAATAGAAAATGGAGGAATGCGAAATCTATGTTCTTTCAACAGATTTTCTAAAGTTTTCTGTTCTGACTTTTTCATAATTGTTTTTTTCTCAAGAAATAGAGATTTGACTATCTCTTGAGACTGTATCCCACTTGTTACTGCGTTAACAGTGATCAGACTAGGCACATGAAAAAGAACTAGCTGAGACAGCTCTTTTTCTTCAAAACGCCCAAAATTATACTCTTTAGTAAACTGATTTGCGATTCTTGTGAGCTCAGCAATATCCTCTGGTGATGCTTCTACAGGTTGTCGTTTGTGGATTGTGTTAAATTCATACAGAGCTTTCCAAGCACAGTGTTCTCTCATACGAGGTACACCAACCAAAGTACATGGGGCCGTTAAAACTCGAGTTTCATCTGGTGGCGGGGGTGTTTCACAAGCCAGGCATGCCGTTATCCTTGGTTTTATATACTGAATTTGACCAAAATATCCATCCGTAGCTGAATCCACTAGAGGGATATTCAATTCAATTGCCATCGCATTGAGATATTGTCGTGCTAGAAAGTTATCTACACAACCAGCAATGATATCTACCTTCTGATAAATCTTTTGGGGAATGTTTTGCAATTTTTTTGAGTAAGACTCAATTATGATATCAGGATTAAATTGTTCTTGAATCCTTTTTTTAGCAATCTCTGCTTTCTTTTGCTCCACATCTTCCTCTTTGAATAACATTTGGCGATTTAAATTTGAAAACTCGATTGTGTCATCATCAACAAGAATTAAAGTACCAACTCCTAACAAAGCCAAGTTTTTGGCTAGCTCACTACCAGTTCCTCCGACTCCCGCAAGTAATATAACACTTTTCTCAATAATTTGTTGATCCCAAAGGTCTAGTCGTTCCTGCCTGTCATATTTAGAAGAAAAAGGGAGATTTTGTGTCATACATGAAATATTCCTTTATGAAATCTTTGAAACTTTTTTGTGAGAGGATTATCCTCCCTTAATTTGGTCTGGAACGATCATTAGAATTGCATTTTGCTCAATTCCATAGGAGGAAAGATTATTTGAAGGGTTCATTCTTCTTCCTTTGAATAAAAGAGCGATTGGCACAACTTCAGGAATATTAAAGGCATCACGGGCCGCAGTAATTGCCTGGAAGACTGTTCCATTAATATTAATGTATTTTTCACGGATATTTTGATCTGGAGGAAGTTGTGGGTCTTTAAAGCGCACTTTAATCATCTTTTCAATGCTGTCATCAGTAGAGGGTTTTCTTCTATCAGAATCCCAAATAACATCCTTTTTGCTCATATTTTTCACCTAAATTTCTATCTTAAGAGTAAAACATTCGTTCTATTTCCGAAAGTGTAGTTAGAATATCTATCCTCCCTTTTGCATAATCTTCTAACGGACCCCTGATTAGTGGATATTTTGTTAGAATATCACTTTCAAGACCTATGGGTAAATTCTTCTTTCTTTTGATAATAAAATTGATTACCTCACCATCTTGAGCATAAAATCTTACAGTTATTTCTTTTTTAGCCGCTGATGCGTCATAATTCGCGAGAATTTGACGTATAAGAGGATCACGTTCTTCTTGAAGAACAGAACTGGTATCAGAGAGAGCAACCGGTTCTCCCATAGCTTCAGGGAGCCTTTTATCTGCTCTTTGATATATTTCTTCCAAAACATCCAAAACTGAACTAGAGCCAGGGATCCAAGTTTTCATACTTTTTAAATCATTAAGTTCACAATCTAAAATTTCCCTAAGTTTTGCAGGGCCATCTATATAGGGTCGATCAGGTAAATCGTCCAACACGAGTAAAAGAGGCAAAGCAAATTCATGAATCTGCATTTTTATTCTAATTTTACTTACTTCATCACCAACAAATTCTCCAGGAAAATTCTCTAGAATTTTTTGTGATTCTTGGTAAATAAGATAGTAATTTTCAGCTTCCTCCTCTGCGTCCATCATTTTCGCTTCTGTCGGTGTAACAGCAGCTCTTTTCAAGTAATTTGAAAGATCACAGTATTCACATTTTACAGGATGTTGGAATGTTGGTCTTATAGGAAGGGGAGCTCCACAACCACTACATTGAGAAACATCAGTTTGGATATCTTCCATTTTTCTTGATCACCCAATATGTGAGGTATTTCTGTGCAAGAATAGTCAGCCTCTTGTCCTTAAAAAAGTAACTTATTCTATCACACATAAAAGCTTCTATACCACAGCTTTAAATATTTGTAACTTGTAAAAAAATTATTAATTATCTTTAGCCCTTAATGATATTGAATATAAATTACCATGGGTATCAAGTCAATAAACTTGGAAGGATGATACCATCGTGCAGGATTTACACTCTAGAAGATTAAGAGAAGAGTTCAAGCGAATGTTGAAAACTTACCCACCAAAAACAAGCCATATTAAATGGTTAATTGTTAATAATGACTTACATCATTATAAGGCGACAATTAAGGGAAAAGCGGATTCTCCTTATAACGGGGGTAGATGGGAGATCACAGTTGACTTACCTCCTGAGTATCCCTTCAAACCTCCTATTGTTAACTTTTTAACTCCTATTTATCATCCTAACATTGCAACTGGTAATACACAATGGAAATGGGGCTCTAATGTCTGCCTTAGTCTAGTTAATTGGAATAATCTTGGAAAACTAGGTGGATGGAAAGAAACAATCACTCTTCCTAGTGTTTTTGAACATATCGAAATGATGCTAGATGTTTATCGGGCAACTGGGGATGCTGATTTTCCTGAATATCTTGTTGATCCAAATGATCCTTTTAATCCTGAAGCTGGAGAAATTATGAAAAAGGATTTTGATCGATTTTGGGAAATCGCTGAGGAATGGACTAAAAGACATGCCCAATGAACATTCCTTACCATAGGCATTGTGAATGATATATGTCTGGAAAAGAGAAACAAAAGGATTTAAAGGGAGAGAATTCCAAAAAAAAGACAGAAGTCATATTTAAACCAGCATCCGAGGTGATTCTTAAGAAACCAGATACATCCAAAGGCGAGCTCGTCTCATTAGTTGCTAAGGTTCAATCAGTAACTATCTCAAAACATTTACTACGTGAAATGACTGAATATTCAATAAAATCCAAACCTAGGGAGGCCATTGGCTTACTAGGCGGAAAGCAGCAGCGTACCAATGAACTGATAATATCTAAAATCCTTTTTGTATCTGAAGGTGATGAAGTGTCTGTTTCTTTTTCTGATAATGATTTTGATGCTTTTGAAGAAATATTAGAAAATGATAATCATTGCCTTGGATGGTGGCATTCTCATCCTGGATACGGATTATTTTTGTCTCAAACAGATATTAATACCCATATTTATTCGTTTCAGCTTCATAATGATCTTTCTGTTGCACTTGTGGTTGATCCAGCTATGATTGATATGAAGGGTCTTGCACAGTTCAAATTTTTCCAAGTTGTAGGTAAAGAGGGTAAAGATCCTTTTAGGTACAAAGAAGTTGCTAGTTATATTAAGCAATAAGGAAAAATCCTTTATTGGAAATGCACTTGGGGAAAAATTTCTGCTTTAAATGAGATTATTAGGTATCTTTAAAGAACATCTTTATATTGGATGGGAATTTGTAGTGGTAAGAATCCAAAGAAAAACAAATAAATTTCTCAGCTAGTTCTGGATCATGAGTTCAATGATGCCGTCCTCGGGATTTTTTGACTTTCTTCTGGAATATTTACCTCGGTTTTACCTCCAAAATGCATATGGTTTGGTTGACTATATAATAATATTTTTAGGCCCAGGAACCGTTTTATTCTTTACTTTTTATCTTTTATGGGCTGGGAGAAGAAAGAATCATAAAATAATGAATTTAGCACGAGAGGCTTTGCTAGAAGTCTTTACAGAATTTGATGATCTTGTTATGGAAGAGATGAGTTCAAATGGCGGAATGTTGTTGCCAAAGTACAAGAAATCAGTAGATAGATCCTTCAAAGACTTTCGGGTAATTTTTGCTTTAGAAGAAAGACATCTTATGCTTTCTGTTATTATTTCTTGGTTTACCGGTGTTAGTGATTACATTGCTTTAGAAGCGAACTCCAAGAAAGGAAAAATTCCAACGAAAATTCAAATTCTTCCCAAACATGAAGAGGGTCAAATAAAAAAGCATCAAGAGCTCTTATTTAAGCTTGAGGAGATAGAGCTTGGAGTAAAAAAATTAGATGACTTTTTCTTGCTTAAAGCAACTTCTCAACGAGCGGGAGTATACTTTCTTAGTGATAGAAATCTATTGAAATTACTTCATAGTGTTCGTAAAGTAGTTGTTCGAATTTCAGTGGATTCAGCTGAAGATCCATCAATTCGTGTTTATGCACGGATTAACGAAGACTTAGATTTGGAGAAAATGCGTGATCTATTCCTTATGCTCTGTGACCGAGTTGGGGAGGTCTCTGAGAAAATGGTTATGAAAAAGAGATCTTAAGTTAATCTAGAAAATTGATAATTAAAGGGAATGAAAAGAAATTTGGCTATAAGAGCTCAATCTTTTCAGTTACTCTTTGACGAAGCCATTCCAGTCCTTCTTCGACGTTAAAACCAGTTTTAGCTGAAGTAGGAACAATTGCATATGAATGAGTTGTAACTTTGTGTAGGTTAAGTCCACGTGCAACTTCACCTGCTGAAGCGGCATTTTCAAGATCCTGTTTGTTAGCAAGAACCAGAATTGGAATATTTTCTACTTTATCATTGTTTAAGACATATTTCCATAATTCTGTCTGAGCTTCCTTGATTCGTGCTCGGTCAGCACTATCAACTACATATACGATACCCATACTACCCGACATATAGCTTTCCCATAATGATTCACGGAAAGCTTCTTGGCCTCCAATGTCCCACGAGATAAACCGAACGTTTCCAGAGCTGAATTCATCAACATTCATACCTAGTGTTCGGAAAGTACTGCTGTCAAATTCCCCCGAAGTTATCCTTTTGACAAGTGTTGTTTTTCCTGCCTGATCAAGACCCAGCCACGCAATCTTCACTGTTAATTTTTCTTTAGCAAATTTTGCGCGAAGCTTTGAAAGGAAACTCATTTAGGGTACCTACTTTCGTGGAATTTTACTCTGAAATCTATCACTCATCCAATCCCACGGTTCATCGACACCCTCACCCGTTAACGCTGAACAAGGATAGACTGCAAAGGTTCTGGGCCTTGCAGACATCTCTTTCTCCAGTTCTAACGTGTGTATAATATTTTCAAGGGACATTGCCTCTGATAAATCTTGTTTATTTGCTAAAAAAAGGAAAGCAGAGTCTTCCGGTGCCCATTGAATAACATTTTTCAACCATTTTCCCGCATTCTCAACCTTTGATCTGTCTGCAGAATCAAACACAAAAACAATACCTGATGCTTTTGATACAAATGGTTCCCACAAGCTAGTAGGATAGGTAGGTTGGCCCCCTAAATCTGCTGCCATTACTTCTATGTTACCAATTCTTAAGGTCTCAATATTCATTCCCATTGTTGGAACGGTCTCTAGATTTTCATCTCCTTTAAGTCTTTTGACTAATGTGGTTTTTCCTGCATTTGCTAATCCAACAAAGGCGATTTGATTTTCAATTTCACGACCAAACAGTTTTGTAGGCATAAAAGTTCACTTTCAGACATTAACTAAGGCTAAATCACTCTAATGGTAGGAATACTTCTACTACGATCCAATATGTTAATTAACTGTTTATCTGATATAAATTATTCTGATTAAGACATTTTAGCTTTTGTATTCGTTGATATATTAGCTATTTTTATTTATTTAATGATTTATGTGGTTTCTTAAAAACTATTTCTTAAACCTCTCGTGTGAATATGGGTTGTTGAGACACCAGTTTTGGAATCGCTCTTAAAAATGTGGGCTTTCCTGCAGTATGTTTTTCAATATATATTATAGGTGTTTTTAAGGATTCAAATCCTTGGGTTTTTTCCTTTCTATAACGAACACTTATTTTATTCTGATTTAATTCCTTATCACCTATTACAAATATCAGGGGGGTCCAAAGTTTTTCTGCAGCTCGAATTTTCTTTGCTAGTGAGAGATCACGGTCATCAATTTCCACTCGAATGTTTCTCTGTTCTAATTTTTCAGCAATTTGCTCAGAATAATGAAGATGTTTCTCTGTGACTGGTAGAATTCGAACTTGTACAGGAGAGAGCCATAGGGGTAACTGAGGTTTGATACCTTGTTTTATACATTTTATTTGTTCCTCAAGAATTCCATAAATTACTCGTTCAGTAGATCCAGATAACGAACAATGGAGAAGCAGAGGATATGTCTCCCCTCCTTGGTCATTAATATATTTTATATTAAATCGTTCTGAATTTTCAACATCAATTTGGACCGTTGATAAGGCCGCAGCTTTTCTTTGGGCATCAGCGATATTGAATTCAAATTTCAAGATAAAATAGGCGTACCTTGTGTCAAATAATTCGAGTAAAATAGGTTTTTCAAGTTTATTTATCAGAGATATAATCCAATCCCTATTCTCCTCAAAAAAATCAGTCGTCATCCGGAATGCAGTCTCAAAATTAACCTCAATGTCATTCATATACTGAAGCGCAAGTAAGAATTGAGTCTCAAATTCTTTCTTAGCCATTGGCATATCTATAGTCACAGTATGCAAGTCGGGCATAGTAAACGCACGAAGCCGACGGATCCCAGCTAATTCACCTCTTTGTTCCCGTCTAAAAGAATTAGATAATTCAAACATCTTCAATGGCAGCTGACGATAACTAAGGATAGAGTCTGCTAAAGTAAGAAATTGACCAAAACATGCTGAAAATCTAAGAAAGTAATCTTTTTGACCCGATTTAACAACATATTGGCGAGCAGGAAAACGTTCCAGATATTTTTTTAGAGAAGGATGATCATAGGAATACATTAAGGGAGTTTCAATAACCATAGCCCCATATTCGATTGCCATCTCAAGGACGTGTTTTTCAATCAAATGCTTGACGATGTAACCTCTTGGTAGAATACGAAAATTACCAGCATCACTTCCTTCTTCATAATCGATTAATTCTAATTGTTTCATGAGTTCGACATGTTCAGGAGGAGAGCTCACTGTTCTGTCTTTTGCAGTTTCGTAACTAACAAATGTTTGAAAATCTTTTAGCGCTTTAAAATTGAATGAATCACATGAATTTAATTCACCTGTTGGAGTAAGAATGAAGAACTTAGATTTCATCTCATCTTCAGCCGTGATTGCTGCAGTGATTTCTACTGTGGATTTTTCTTCTGTTTTTTGTATTTCCCCTATAATCTCTTTAGAGCGCTCTGCAAGAGCATGTCCTTTGCATTGCAAAGAAAAAGCTTTATAGTACCCAAAAGGGGCTCGAAGAATATGAAAATTTGATAGTTCTTTGCGTAGTTGCACTTCTAATGCTTGTAAAATTTGTAAGGCGTCATTTGGTTTTGCTGGGGTCGTTTTCACTAGGTGGACCCATGGATATAGTATCATATTAGTCTCCTTAACATCTCGAAGAGCTTGATGAATCTCTAAAGTAGCACTATCAATGATTTGAGAAGGTTTTTCAGTATCACCTCCCTCTATACCAATAAAAATAACCATAACAGAATCGTTTGTTTTATATTCTCCCAAAATATCATCATTCAGCGATTCTGGATTACTTATTGCATTCTCATTAACTTTCCAACTAAATCCATCTGAATGAACTAACAGTAACTGCATTAGTAACCACAATATCCTATTCAACGTATTTTATATCAAAATAACTAAGATTTTACTATTCAAAAGTACTTTTCCCCCACTGTATGCTTTACTTGATTTTTATTGAGTTATGTCAAGAAATTCTTTACAAAGAAATTTACAGCTGCATCGGGGATACCTAGTTTGGTAAAGGTTTCCCATGCCTCTGCCGTATCATAACCTTTGCTTAACGTCCGCTCTGTCATAAATTCATAATATTCATGAGGAAAAACGACCCATTCGTTACTTTCTTCGACATAATAGTGTGGGGTGACCTTAGACCAAGGTTTATATAGAAGGGTAGCTATTCTAATTTCTTTTGGATTTTTCAGCTTAAGATAATCGAGAGCACATTGAACACTTTCCCCACTATCCACAAGATCATCCACTAATAGAATTCTTTTTTGTTGTATTTCAACAGTTACATCTTGAGCAACTACAGGTCGCGTATGAGTCTCTGCAATTCCAGTATAAAATTTTATTTGCATTGAAGCTAGTATTGAAATATTTCCTCCTTTTTTAAAAGGAATCTCAGCATCAAACATATCGCTCAATAATCTTGCGGGGATTGTCCCTCCTCTACTTATACCTAAGATGATTTCAGGTTCAAATCCATCATTTTTTATTAAATGAAAAAGATTTCGTGCTAGGTGGTCTATTTCTTGCCAACTGACTATTCTAAATTTAGTCATCTTCTTAGATCAACACTTTAAACCAGAATACAATAATATTCCCAAAATACTGGGAAAGGTTAAAAGAAAATCTAAAAACATGAACTATACATTTGCTTATGGAGAGTTGTATAAATCAACCAAAACAAGAATTACATCCTCGATAAAGTTGATGGATTATCCTTATTAGTTTTCACTGGATCACTTGGTATAAATTTATCCCCTTTGAATGTAGGAACGATTTTAAACCAAATTTCAACAGAATATAGTTTATCAGCAGTACAATTGTTTGATAATCGGTACATTTGGAGTTATCGTCATCTTTACTCCGCTGTGTGGCATGCATTAAATGCGAAGAATAGTAATCAAATGATTTCCAAAAGCCTTTCAATGGAAGTTCTTCTATATGTAGCTGCTCAAAGACAGATTAAGAAAGCCATAACTCTTCTAGGGATCAGGGAGTCAACAAAAGTTGTTGTCGGATTGTTAATTGGTGAAAACTCCCATCAAGTCATTAATGGTAATAATCACCTCAAAGCAGAACTTGAATTGATACCCAACATCAACTTTTTAAATGATTATTCATCTAAAAGACAATATTTTATCGATATGTTGGCTAAGAATGGATTCCCCAGTGCTAATTTCACGTTTTCTGAAATTGAGAAAGCAGTCCTTCAACAGATAGCTCTTTTAGCCTTAGAATGAGAAGTCTACAGGGTAGATTTTTAGTTCTCTCCTGTTATCCTAGCCATACTAAGGTAAGAATTTGGCTTCATTACAGATATTCCAGTCAGATCTCTTACAATTTCAATTCGAATTTCAAAATCAGGTGTCGATAAATTCACCATTCCCCAGTTGATTTTTTCTGCAATTGTTTCAACTACTTGGATAGTTCTTAAAGTAGTTTGTCGTTTTTTTACATAGATTTTCCATGAATTTGTCGGAAGAATCTTCTCTTTTGCGAGAGATACTGCATTTTCAGTAATTTGTAAAAGATCTGTCTTTATAAGTAATTCGAGCGGTACAACTTTCAAACAAGCAACTAGGGGACCTTTTTTTTGTATATAATTCTGGATGCCTTCGATAACTTTAATAGGACTGATATCCTCATTTAACCTTAAAATTGATAAACCTGGAACCCGAGATCTAAGGGGACGGACATTATACCCTAAAATGTCAGAGATTACATAATATGCCTCAGAAAGAGCGTCACGTTCGAAGGTTCGTTGGGAGCTAATCAGGAAGCTCAAGAATATCACACAAGGGTTGGAAGGGTTCTACAGCCGTGAGGTGTCTCTCAATTCTCACTATTCTTCTTTTAACAACCAAGCAGAAGAGATTATATCTGTCGTATCGCATTTTGGACAGCTAGGCTTTGTAATATAGACCCCGTCTTCTTCAACAGTGATGAATTTCGCTTTTTGAAAACGGTGTCCACAATTTTTATTTTGACAAATATAGACATCAGGTTTTTCAACCAAATATGCCAACTCCTTTCTAGAATGATCTTTCTACACTTGCTTAAATTTGTTTGTGCCCAAATTCCAGAATGTCAGTAATATTCGATACTCCTTTAGTCAAGCTAAATCTGAGGTTATCCCAATCTGCAATTATCAGACGTCTCCAAGAAGCGAATTGAAGTTGGGAATGAACCTCTTTCTCGGATTTATTGATGTTTTTTGCGATATCTATAAGTTCTCCATTTGATTTCTTAACCGCTAAGAGTATATCATAGTATTGTTTGATCGCATTAAGTACTATAAGGCCTAAAGCATGTTCAAGCTGTTCTCCAGTTTTAGCTGAAGTTCCAATTACTGATATATTCTCTTTATTTTTACCTAAAACTGCCTCTGCTACTTCATGGGGCTTTTTTGCGCCTTTAATATCTTGTTTGTTGGCACAGAGTACAATTGGGACACCAGGTAAAACTTCATAGACCTCACGTAAAAGCTTCGTTGCTTCCTCAAAAGAGGCTACATTCACTGAATCCACAATAAAAAGGATCCCATCTGCTCCTTTGCTTAAAATTTTTCGAATTATTTCAAATCGATGGAGTCCTGGAGTTCCAAATAGAAAAACTTCTACTCCATAAATTTGAGTTCGGCAATGATCTAACGCGACAGTGGTTCCGCCATAATCAATTGAAATTGCTGAGCCACGACATATCTTCTGAACGGTTGTTGATTTTCCACTGTTATAGGGGCCTAACAGGACGATTTTCATTATGTAGACCTCATTGAATAAGTAAAGTCTTTATTCATACACATAAATGTCTTGATGGTTGCATAACTTGATGTTAAATTAGTAAATTCTAAGCTTACAGTCCTCTTCGAACACTCTACCAATCGTGAGACACTGGTTCTAAATGTAGATAAGGCTTTATTCTAAACCTTCACCATCTTCCTCCTATTTCTTCCACTTATAAAGATTAGCTTTTAATTTCATTTTTACTTACCTGAATCAGTAAGTGTCTTATTAATTAGAAATAACAAATGGTTACTTTTCTCTAGAATAATTATAGACTGAAATAATAAATTTTAGAGGATTGAATGGATCCAGTTTCATTTTAATCATCCTCTAGATAGTTCTTACTGAGACACTATCTAAATCCTCTTTTATTTTTCTTGATTCTCATATTGTAACCATTTCTTTTCTTAAAATGAGAAGGAATCCTTGTAAGAATTCTAATAAAAAAAACAAAAAATTAAAAATGAACACAAAGAGGCAACCATTTGGGAACTCTGAAAGGAGCTAGATGATTTATGGCTCAAACTATTTATCAAAATCTGTGGGTCTCAAAAGAGGTACGAACTTTAATCCTGGGTACTTTAATATTCTCAATATGTTCCTTATTGGAGTTATTATTCCTTTTTTTCCCGGTTGAATTACAAAACTCGTTTCTAGGGTTTCTCTTTCTCGAGTTTGAATTATTTGGAGGGACATTTACTCCTCTTCTGACTATTTTTCATTTAATTGTGTGGGGAATAATGTTTTTTTTTACTCTTATGGTGTATACAGTAGTACGAGAATACACTGGAGGAAGAACAGGACTCCTTGAGATTGCAGGAATAGTTATAATCTTTACCTTTTCGAGTCTGATCATATATGAGGTATGGTTTGCACTGTATTTTGTTGGAATAGCTGGTTTAATAATTGGCTACTTATATCTTAGTCTAGCAGAATAATATTGAAGTAACATCTAATCAATGCACAGGTATAAACCCTAATAAAGATCAGATAAGAAGAAGTGTAAAGAATATTTTTCTCTGAATTTTAAAATTTCATATAGATCTTAGAAGATAGAGCGTTATTAGAAAATAATAGGTTAAGGTTAATCCTTTCAAAAATCTATAAATAAATATTTTCAGTTATTGCTAAAATCGCATCTAGTAATGATAGAAAATCAGTTTTTATTAAGTCTTCTAATGTGTTAAACAACATGTTTATTCATTACTAAATGTGAAAACAATGGAAGAAAAAGGAGAAAATCAGTATTCGTGGGATTGGAAGTTTGTTGTTCCAGCTTCTATAGTTTGGGTAACCTCTCTTTTTATTTCAGTAATTGATTTTATTTTCATCCAAGAAATGAATTTAGATTTCCCTTTTCCGTTTATTGGAATGGTGTTTTTCATCTTTGGAGTTGGCATTCGACTTTATTGCCGTAGAATCCTCAAAAAACAATTTTCATATCGATTGCAACTTCTTGACACACATAAACTTATACAGACTGGATTGTATAAATATGTCCGCCATCCTGCTTATACTGGTGATATTATTGCTCAACTTGGAATCACCATAACATTATCCAGCATGTTAGGGTTTGTACTAATGCTATTTATCATTCCATGCTTTATTTACCGAATTTCAAACGAAGAAAAGATGCTTATAACTAGGTTCCAAGAGGAGTATCTTGAGTATCAAAAAAAGACGAAAAAATTGATCCCTTTCATCTATTAATTTTTGAATTCTTTGTTACATATAATCGTTTATAAATTAGAGATAAACGGAATGAGAACCTCACTTTTCTAATAATTGGTTTTTACAGGATCATTAATCTTGAATTTGACCTAGTATCTTTAATAGTGTTTGATGCATTGAAGGTGCAGATGCTAAGATATTCGGGGAATCTATTGTAAAGGGATTATTCTGAAAATCAGTAACTTTACCATTTGCTTCTTGTACAATTAGAGCCCCTGCTACGATATCATAGGAATTTATCCCTGGCATAATGAATACTCCAAAACGTCCTGATGCTACGTAACTAAGTTGGAGAGAAGGAGCCCCCACATGCCGTAGAACATTATTTTTCATTTTTATCTTGTTGTATATTTGAATCATTGTTTTTCGTGATGTAGAATCCCTACCATTACAGAATGATAGGAAGGATTTCTCAAGTGTAGCCTTCATATCAACATTAATCAAATCGTTATTCAAGTATGCACCTTCGTTCTTTTTGGCAACAAATAATTCATTTTGTATGGGAAAGTATACCACCCCAATCAAAGGTTGTCGTTTACATAATAGGCCAATAGAAACTGCAAAGAAAGGATTACAGACACTATAATTGGTACTACCGTCTAAAGGGTCTATTACCCACAAAAAATCACGATCTTTGATTGTCTCACTAGATTCTTCGCTAAGAATTGAGTGTGAAGGAAATTTATCTAAAATGATGGATCTAATCAATTTATCTGCTTTTAAGTCAGCCTCAGTTACAACACTTCGATCACGTTTGAATTTTCTGGTTGTTGTCCCATAATGATCGAGGAGTAATTTTCCAGCCTCTGTTGCGGCCTCTGTAGCAGTACTGAGAAAATTATCAGACATGATTAATCACATTATTCTAAAAGAAAATCAAAA
>JBHLKY010000007.1:0-227382 GCA_048886185.1 Candidatus Hermodarchaeota archaeon | reverse complement strand
CTTTAAACCAAAATTTATTCTTTTCTCTATTTTCTTTTGATTCATTCATGGTAAAATCCACTTTCTTTAACAGACATAACCAACCATATCATTCTCTATTCTTCCTTTTAAGCACTAATATTACGGAACTTCTTGAGATACTCGCATTTTGTCAATGAATGATTTTTTGGATATTTTTGACAAAATAAAATCCTTAACATTAGAGAATGGAAAACAGATCCTCTCCACTACCCCTCTTCGATTTCAACAAGAAATTTCTATCATAAAAATGATCTAACTCTTTGATCTGAATTAACACTCACCTTCCAAATCGTACAATCTCCTGGGCTTCTTTAAGATAATTTTTAATTTAAGCTTGTTCGATTCAATCTCTGAAAAGGGCATTTCTTTCTGTTAAATTCGCCCATTTATCTAATTCGATTCTTCACCAGAATTTATCTGGTGGTTTGATTCCGACATATTCTTAACCTAAAATGACTTACTGTGGTACAAGATAACTTTATATGAATAAGGGAGAGAATATTGATTCTAGAAGAAAGGGATTTTTCTAGGGACCTATGAAAGTGTCCAGCTCTGATCTTCTCATGGTAATGATTCAAATTTTAAAGTTTCTTGCAATTCCTTGAGGATTTGAATATTTTCAGGATTAATATTGTCGATAATTTCCATAAATTTAAAAAAATGAGGTCAGATCAATATTGTTCTCTACAATCAGGGATTCATATTGGATAAACATACGGAGGTTCTTGTGTAATACCAACGATCAATGACATTTTATGACATTTGAATATAACCAACTTAAACGACAAATTCTGATATATACAAGTCAAAATTTCTCAAAAGCTGGCTTTAACAATTATAATTTTTGCTTGACGACATTTGAATATTGTATATCAATGATAAATGAACGTTCTATATAGATTACTCTATCCAAAAATCAGTGCTAGATCATCACAGGAGTAAGCTATAATTAAGCACCTAAATTCCAGCTGTTGCTTATTCAACCGTTTATTCGAGCTAAAATCCTTCGGATAGTGTGTTAACCGATTTAAGCAATTATCATGATCTAAAAATTAATTCTTCTAACCACAATGGTTTTGGCCACAGTATCCATTAATCGCTGGTAATTTGTTTTTTGATAATGTGCAATTATAGTATCTAACAACAATAATGTAGTTTCAAATTTCGTAATATTTCTTATTATTGCTTGAAGCCACGTTATACGAACCCCTGATTCATCACAAACTGATAAACCTAATAGTCGTTTTCCAGGTGTTGCAGCAAATATTTTTTCTAAGATAACGAAATAACCATATATCCAGAAAAGGGTATATGGAAGCAGCACAAAAAATGCAGTAAAAAATAAGGATAATGAGTTGAACCCTGATCTCAGGGAGATGCTGATATATAGATAAATACCAATCAGTATTCCTAGAAAAATAATAACTTGGTCAAATAAATAAGCCCAAAAACGCGTTCCATAATCTGCACGAATTGTTCCCCAGTCTTGACCTTTACTAATACTTTTAGCAACATGATAGGGATCACCAAAGGCTAATACTGGATTTTTTTCACCTGTATCTTTAATAGTTTCTAGAATATCAGATTTGAGATTTTCTAGAATCTTAGATTTCAAATTCATTGGATATGGTAACCAGATATTAACTTCTTGAATATAATCATCTATTAATTCCATTTCTTTATTCATCCTTCTTCAACTCTTTGGGATTGTCAAAATTTTTCTGCATTGCAGACAAAAATTCGCACAGATGGTTACTAAGATCTTCAAAAAATGCTCTTCCTCGCTTAGTAATACTGTAAATAATCCTTCTTTCATCAACACCTTTTTCATATATCAAATCCTCATGAACCATCTCTTTAAGAATTGGATAAATATTGGATGGCGCAATTGTTAATTGTCCATGAGTATTTGCGGATATTTGCTTAGTTATTCGATATGGATAGCTTTCTACCTCATTATAAAGAATATTTAGGATAATTGGCTTTGCAAATCCTTTGCGATAAGCTGCCTGCCATTTCTCAATAAGATTCAATTGACAACCTCTATTATGCAAACTATTATTGTAACTATAATTGTTATATATATATCCTTCCATTTCTGCAAGAATTAATTTATTGTGCTTGAACATACTCTAGCTCAGTACTTACAAGCTCAAATCATTTCACGAATATCAATGGTTAATCAAAACAATAAGAAAAATCCAACTAAAGGTATTTCCTTTCGAGGTCTATCGGTACAAGAATCGGTGCTATACTATTATATTGTCCCAATTACTAACCAACGTTCACTGACAGCTTATTAATTAACCAAATAAAAAAAAGAAGCAAGAAAACTAGTGATAGTTATTAATATTCTGATATACCTATTTAGTATAGTGTTGGCATTTGTAAACAAATTTAAAAGGATTAGAAGAATTTATAGGACTTTTCAAAAATTATGACTTCACTTTTGAAGTCATTTTTGAGTATAACCAACGTACTATCCCTAAATGTATACACCGAGTTTATAAATCTTGATTGAAATATATACACCCGAAATTTTGTGGTGTAGACACATACGTTGATCATTTTTCCTCTTGAAGAAGATGAGTTTTTCGTTTCAAAAATGAACGTATTATTTTTTCTTCAAAGGTCGGTTTATTAGACCGTGCGACTTATATACTCGAGATGTTAGACATGAATTGAATATAATCATAAAATGAGAAAACTTACTGGAGTATGGTTGTTTATGAATTGTCACTATCTAAAAGACAGCGAGCTGAGTTAGATGCATTTCAGCATATATTTGTTAAATTAGAAAAACTAGAAAATTTAGAAAAGAAAGTAGAAGAACTAGAAAAACGAATCGAAAAGTTAGAAGAAGAGAAGGAGGAGAGACAGCAATAAATGATTGATTTTCTTCTCTTTTCGTTTTTCAAGTTTTTTACTAGAATATGCAATTTGTTGCATATTCTCATTTTTTCATCTGGGCCTGTCAATAGCTATGAATACACTCTAGCTGCCGACTATATTAATTCATTTTTTTTATTATTTAATGATATTAATTCTTTTCTTTTTTTATTTAATGATAATAGAATGATTAAAAAATGTTTTATTTTCATGTACGCTATATAGATAAAGAAAGGAGTTATTTACTAACCCAACATTTATAAATAAGTTTTGTTTGCTGGTTATCAAATTGAAAAAACTTTGATATTTCTTCAAGATGACGACAAAAACAATCATAGTAAAATTGGGAAGACAAAAGATGAAGACGGTAAAAAAAACACTTGTTTTTACTACTAAAGATTTTGAGCTTGTGTGCCAAAAATGTGGGGAAGAGTGGATTAGAAGAACGGAAAGACTCCCGAAAAAATGTCCAAAATGTGGTTCAAGGCGATGGAATGAGAAGCAAGAAGAAAAGTGAATAAAATGAATTCATTTGTAAAAATAGACAGAGACGTTGCATTGGCCAAAAAAGAAAATAGAAAATATTCTATGAGAGTAAACGGAATTGATTTTTCTGCTATCACAATCGGCCCTAAAGATGGAATAGCCATGTTATGTCTAGTAAAAGGAAATAAACAATATGTTGTTATCCCTTCAACAAAAGAAAATGAAAAATTATTCGAAATTGACATATCTAAATCATCGATTATCATGTCAATGGACGAAAACACAGTAAGAACTTTAATCGAATCAGACTTAGACTATGAAACATGGAAGAAAAACATCGAACGGAATTGCAAACCCATAAAAAACCAAACATAAAGTGAGAACGAACAGTTTTTAGCCCACCCCTACTGTTCGTGAAATCACTTTCCCAAGGAATGGGTGTGTAGGGGCATCCATTCCATCATAATCATAACTACCAAAAAAAAACAACAAAAAAGGGAAAGTGAAAACGGATGTACAAGCAATAGAATCACGGGTCATCAACTGTAGTTTCTTCAGTAATCAGAGAAAACCATCTGTTCATTTCTCGTGATGCGGAAATTTCAGGAAGGGAGTTTACGAGAGTATAAACATAGAAAAAGGGAACAAACCTTGAAAATCACTCTAAGGGCGATAGTTTAACCCTTCTAGCATCTCTCTTTTCAATCACGAGACGGGAACCAACGAGGTCTTCAAGTTCTTTCACGGATGCCATGAAATCGTTTCCTGATGCATCTTGCTGTCCATTCAGGGTAAGAATGATTGCATCACTTTCTCTCTCGATCCGTGTTGAAAGCTCCAGCAAGATTTTAAAAGCAGTCAAGAAAAAAGCCCACCGAATAGGCATTGTTTTCCTCGAGGTACAGAAAGAATTTCTCTAGAGAGGTTTCAGCAGGAATTGTTAGCGATTAACACTTTGATCTAGCTTTGACCTCATATCTCTGAAAACATCTTCCCCCTTGTTGATAAGTGAGTAATGTCCTTCTCCTGGATAAGATTTCAGCGTTGAATTCGGGATGATTCCTTGCAGGGTTTCCGAAAAAATGTGAGGAACGAACCTGTCTTCTGTTCCGTGGTAGAAATGAACAGGTATGGAAATATCAGCTGGTTCGAAATCCCATTTGCGGTACTGGATCAGTGCGTCGAGTGTTGGGCCCTTTGATCCTTGTCTGAATGATTCTTTCACATCATTCGCGAAAAAAACTGCTGCCTCTTCGTCTTCCATCATTTTTTTGTCCGCATCACACATTGAACTCTCAAAAGTCTTCATTAGCTTTTTTCCCGACCGGTGTTTAACAGTAAAACCCATCATACTGAAAAAAAAGCGGAAAATTAGCGGTACCGGTGTTAATCGGCTAAAAAACCTGTCCATAGGAGCGAGATGCTTGTACAGTTTACCTCCTATGTTGGGTGCCCAACCACACATATCAATAGCGATATCTATTCTTTCTGGTATCTGGAAAGCACAAGTTAGAACTGGTGGTCCGCCACCTGACGCACCCATAATACTGAACCTTTCAAATCCGAGATGAGTGGCTAGCTGGAGAACATCTTCTGGCCAGTCAAGCCATTTTCGTTTTTTCTGGTAGTCAGATCTTCCCATTCCGGGTCTGTCAGGTGCAATGATCATAAACCTGTACTTTTTTCCAGGTTCATCCATGTGAAGTCCTTCTAACCTAGACCCGGGGCACCCGTGGAAATAGAAAACGGGGGATCCTTGAGGATTCCCGTAAATGTTATATGCAAGATTTCTACCATCTTTCAATTTTAGAAATTCTGGTTCTTTAGTGCTGTCAATCATTTCTGAATCACCATATCCAGGTTGTATTCAATTGATTACCGTGCGTTTAATTTCTTGGAATACTCCTGATCTCTTATGAAGATCATCCTTTTCGCGTTCACGAGCATTTTTTGAGCCATTATATCAATATCCAGTGAAGGGAGGTAAAGAGACAAGAGATACGTGCCTTCAAGTAGTGCAATGATAGTAAATGCAAGGGATTCTGCATCTAACTCCTTTGAAACCTGTTTTAGTTCCTGCGCATCTTTAATTTTTTCCGCGAGTAGACGTTCCTGTTCTCGATAGGATTTTTCAATAAGCGGAGCACCACCCTTATCGACACAATCGAAGAAAAACCGATGGTAATTGAACCTATCTTGAATCTTGAATCCTGTTAATTCCTGAAACATTAGCTGAACATTTTTCACGGATGTAAAGAAATACTCCAATATTTCTTCAAGCGATATTTCCTGTTGAAACAGCTGTTCATACTGCTGGTCGAAAATTTTCAACAAGAATTCCTGTACCGTGAATAAAAGTTTCTTCTTGTCGCGGAAATAATGATAAATGGCAGGTTTTGAGATTTCAACGGATTCAGATACCGTTCTCAATGATGTCCTCTCGTATCCTTCCGTTAAGAAACCTTTTAATGCTTCTTCGACAATCTTTTCGCGCGTGGTCTTCATAAGCTAGTCCATTTATTATAATAGTAGAGATATTTATAAACTTACTTATCGTTAAGTAAGTAACTGAATTCATAGAAAACGCCTCCTTAACCGATTGGGCAAACTTTCTACGTATAACCAAGTTGGATAAAACAATTGGATAAAACAATTGGATAAAACAATTGAACCAAAAACCTCCTATCTAGTGTTTTACAAATATAGAGTATTATAATATAATAACTAATTAAATTTAACTCCCAAATCACTTATCACTATTGTTTTCAAGAAAGTAAAAAATGTAGAATGTATAATGCACATCTGATTCATCTTGATATGCAAACATTAATTCATCTGTCAGTAACAGAAAAATACCAACATTAGACGTCCCCATTTCAATTTTTCAACTAATACATTCAAAAGCACGCGATTTTCATACGTAACAAGATCCAACAATTGATATTTACAGGGAAGTGCGATCTTTTGCCGAAATTGACACTTTAAATCAAATTGTAAAACCTTTCTTTTAAGATATCTACGTGAATCTAATAGCATTGTCATCAATTCTAACTAGATTTCTTTTTCTATTTGAAGATGACAACATTTAAACTCGGGACAATCCTTTAAATTGTTTAAAATACGAATGTGATGAGATTAATTATTCTAAAATTCATAAAGGATGAGTAGAGACGAATTCATTAATGGATGAAAATATCACTCTACAAATCACGGCGTTAAGCTTGTTCTGTATCCTTGAGTTGTTTGAGCTGTTGATAAATCGCATCGGGATCTTCAATATCACGGAGAATCATTGCTCCTGGCATCCCTCCTTTCATCATCCCAAGCATAGGAACCATCATGCCCTTTGACATTAAAAAAATTGACCCTAAGTTATTTCGTTTTTGCAGCATCCCTTTTCGTAAATAGATCTCAATAACATCGATAAATTTGATGGTTTTTTGTTCCACGGTAAAGAACCCCTCAAAATACTCAATACGATTAGGAAAAATACGGTACTCGATATGACTAAGTGCTGTTTTTTTATACCAAATGACTAGAATCAGAGGTAATATAAAAAAGGTTAACGCACCCACAGCAAACATCATCACTGCCGTGTTAATATCGGCATCATCACCGACGGTGATAATACCAGTCACCATAGGGGACAACATCATCACAGTTATCCCCCCAAAAATAGCCAGAAAGACAGCTCCAGGTATTGCCTTTAAAAATACAACTGATGTTAGGAATTTGGGTTTTAAGATTATTGGCGCTTCATCAGATATATCCCGAATTGATGATTTCATAATACATACCTACATTGATTATCTTTGATAAAAATTTTCCGCTCACTTTTAAAAAGATATGGGATTCAAACACCCACAGAATTCTTAACTTCAGAAATGTGATTCAAATTTAAAATTATGTGGACATACGGAGGTTCGTGTGTAATACCAACGATGTCTGATTCTGAATCTTTATCAAATATTTATATATGATCCATGTCGTTTAACAGGAGTTATACAACTTCAATCAATTTCCCCCCTCCTTCCCCTGATTTACATTGAGCAACTAGTCAATCTTGAATCTAATGGCTTCTTCAAGAAAATTAGGTTTTTTTTCATTTTCCCCGTTTAACATTTTCTCTCATTAGAATCAGGAAAACGCTAATAGACGCCACTAAGGACGGGTAAAGAAAAAATGGGGTAATTTTCAAAAAGTATTATTATGACAAATGGTGATTTTCTGTATATTTGTTAAAACTCTATTGATAATTGTCGTAAAAGGCTGGATTGATAAATAATAAGAAAATATTAGTAGAATCTGAAGAACATGATAATGAAAATAGGTAAAGTAGATCAATAATTTTTGAGGTTTGAGTCATGTAATACAGAGAATCTTCATTCTTTAAGCATTCTCTGAAAAACATTTGAAAGACTTTTAGCATAGTCAATAATAGAATCTCTCCCCTTAGAACTAATATACACTTCAGTAGTGGGTTTTAAATCAATAAACGTCTTTTTAACATCAACTAAGCCTCTACTTTGTAATTTCTTAATATGTGAAGATAAATTTCCTGAAGTTAGGTTAAGACATTTTTGTATTGAAGTAAAGGTGGCACGTCCTCTTGGAAGAAGATACATTAAAACAGACATACGTGCGGGATTGTGAATATCACTGTCAAGTTCTAATATTGCCTTAAAACTATCATTTTCGAGGATCTCGGGAGTCAAAGCAATCAGAACGCATGTTCAATCCTATGTATTTATGTTTTAGCTGTTGGAAGGTAGATCTCCCCTTTCAAGGAAACTGTCAATGTTTTTCCTGTTCCAATAAGCTGTTATACAAAAACTTCCCCCAAAAGCAGTCCCAAAGATCACACTGTGGAAAATAAAAATGGATTCGTCTATTAAGACTAATAAAATCATTAAACTTGCTGCTAATAAGCAAAATACAGGAGTTATAAGGAATAGTTTATTATTTAGAATCTCTTTGTTTGTTTCATAATATTTTCGATCCGTAACTAACACCATGAAACCAGAAATCAAAGCTACGGATGGAAACGTGAGAACATGCAATGCAGTTATATTATAGAAAGAAATTAATACAGCCATTAGAACAAATCCGAGAATTAGAAAAAGAGTATCACTACTAGCCTCTCTTTTAGGTTTCTCCCAACTATAAATGTTGACTATATGTCTATCAGAAAATATCTGGATGATTAAACCTGAAAAAATCGCTAAAATCCAGGGTACAATCGTTAATATTCCGAAGCTTTCTGTTTGATAAACCATTTCGGTAATAACATAACTAAGCGAACCTGCTCCAAAAAGAAACAACCCCCATATTAATCTAGTCATGGAATCTTTTTGAATAATGAATATTTTTTCAAATACCTTGATACGGTTCATAAATAGGAGTAATTGTTTGATTTCCTCCTTGGAGATAGGGATTTCGCTCATAAGTAGATTTAGATTCATTAGTTTTTAAACTCTTAATATTGCTTGTATTACAAAGCGGTTTGAAATCCAAAGATATTTGCGTTGTAAATTGCTTGGAAAAGCACCAACTAGTCCTATTTTTTAAGGAGGGAAATTCTAGTGTTATTCAGATCAAAAGATCACTAAAAAATTCAAGGAAGAAAAAAAATTGGAATACGCAATTGAAACAAGTGATTTGAAAAAACACTTCGGAAAAATACAAGCAGTTGATGGTATTGACTTAAAAATTCCAAAAGGATCCTTATATGGAGTGCTTGGACCAAATGGAGCAGGAAAGTCAACAATTATCAAAATATTGTCAGGTATTCTATATCCCACAGACGGAGAAGTTACTGTATTAGGGATGGATTTGAAAAAAAATGGATATGCTCTAAAAAGGAAAATAGGAGTATGTCCACAAGAATTGGTTATTTACCCACGTTTGTCAGCAAGAGAAAACATACACTTAATCGCACAGATGCATGGTCTTTCAAGAAAGGACTATAAAGAGCGAACTGATGATTTACTTGGACGGATGAATTTATTAGAACGAGCCAATGACCTTTCAAAGACTTTTTCAGGAGGAATGAAAAGGAGATTAAATGTTTTGATGGCGGTAATTCATGAACCTGAATTAATCTTTTTTGATGAACCTACTGCGGGATTAGATCCTCAGTCACGACGAGTTGTCTGGGATTTTATTAAAGGATTTCAGGCAAATGATAGTACAATAATTCTAACCACTCACAATATGGAAGAAGCGGATGATCTTTCAGATGAGTTGGTAATAATTGATTATGGGAAAATCATTACTAGAGGTTCTCCAAGTGAATTAAAAGGTAGATTAGGCGAGGGTGATAATATCGAATTTAAGGTCAGCCATCCAGAACTTAGAGCAGAGATAATTGAACGAACCAGGACATTAGACTTTGTACGCTGGGGAAAAGAGCTTGGAAAACAACGGATCATCCTAAATACTCTCGATGGTTTACGACGAATCTCAGAAATAATGGATGTGGTGAAGGTCGAGATGAAGGACATATCAGTCCGAGAGAACACTTTAGAAGATGTGTTTATTGATATAACTGGCAGGAGGCTAAGAAACTAATGGCATTAATGAATTCAGGAATTTTTATAACACAAGAACGTCGTCAACTATGGTACTTAGTGATTAAAAATTTTAAATCAATGATACGGGAAAAATCGCAGCTAATCTGGTTATTTGGATATCCTATGCTATTTATATGTCTTTTATCAGTAGCTTATGGATCCGAGGTACTCAAAATCATGGGACCAGGCCTTCTAATTACTGGGCCTATAGTAATAATTTCACAGCTCGCATCACACTTCGCAGAAGAAAAGGAATTAGGAACACTTCAACGTTTAACGACAACGCCAGTCTCAAGATTAACGATTCTTTTTTCAGGGTTATTCTCGCAATTAATGGTAGGAGCTATTCAAATAGTTATTTTAATTATTATGGCAGCTTTATTTGGAGTGTATTTTCATCCTGATGTGAATATTCCACTACTATTCGTCATTCCGTTCTTAGTTACTTTTACCTCACTTGGATTTGGGTTAATATTGGCATCTTTTGTGAAGAGTAGCAGTTCAGCTACAGGTTTAGCCTGGTTTATCATATTACCCCTTCAGTTTTTGGGAGGTAGCTTTTCAGATGAGCCTATTGTAGACTTTCTCCCAACTTCACTGGCTGTAGAAGCAATGCAGAGTGTAATGACACACGGAATCGTCTCTTTTGATGTTGTTGGCCAAAATTTAATATTGACTCTACTTTGGGGTATTGTCGGAGTGATCATCGGAGTAATCCTATTTCAACGAAAAACAGCTATTTTGTAAGCAAAATTGTATTGAGAAAGAGAATTGGACTCTTCTCACAATTTTTTTCTATAATTAATCCATTAATAATAAATCTTCTTCGAGCTTACTGCCATAAATTATACTCATTATGTGAGTAAACTAAAGTTGATTAATTCACTATTTCTTAAACTTGTTTTATAAATTCAGAAAGTCGTAAAAGGCTGGTTTAAATTTCAAAAGTTTACACCGTCATCAAGTCACTATTATTTTCCCTTCTTTCTGAAGAAGAATAGAATTGGGAAAGAAAAGAAGACAATGACGAAAGTCCACGCAGGAGTCTCTTCCGTTGTGGTTGTGGTTGTTCCTTCCGCTGTTGATGTAGTAATAGTTGTAGGTTCTGTTGAAGGTGTAATGGTGGTTTCTACTGTATAAGTTTCTGAATCAGTTGTGTGAACAATGTCATCACCAACGGTGAAACTAGAAATACCAGATTGAATGGAATTCCCTGCCATATCATTAGCTTCAATATAGTAATATACAACCATATTATATGATTGACCTGGCACAACTCCAGTATAGGTATTGTCAGATTCACTCATGATAACAGTTTGCCAGGTGTTTATACCACTAACTTGGTAATACAAAATAACTGTATCAACACTACTGTCAGCATCGGTGACTATTGCAGAAATTGTAACATTTTGATTGTCTTCTGGGTTATCAGGATTGTGAATAATATCAGTGATTACAGGTGATAAACCATCATTGACAACATAGTTAATAAATGACGAAGAAATTAAAATATCATCGATTGCAGTTGTAGAATTAATAGGGGATCCGAGTCGTTCAAATTTGACATTAATTATTACTTTACCAGATGTAAGATTTTCTTGAGAAAAAACACGTTGAACCCAAGAACTGCTTGAATCAAAGGTGATGTTGTTACGTGTGTCATCATCATAAGTAATAATAACGTTTACTTGACTTTCATTTGATTTCATATAAAATGTAAATTCCTCAAGCAGGTCAACTGGGATAAAAACATCCTGTTGTATATAGGTAGGTAAATATTGAAGAGAGTAGCTGTCATATATGTCACAGCTTAACCCATAAGCTCCACTATGTATATGATAACTATCAGTTGTTACACTTGCTCCACCCATCCAAGGTGTAAAAGAACCAGATTCAAAATTACCATTCAATAAAGGATTAAAATATAATCCCGTATTATTACTATTATCAATTGCTTCGATATAATAACGAACTTGAGTTTTGTAAGTTTGGTTAGGGATCGTCCCTGTGAAGATATCCGAACCACTCATCGAGGTTGGTTGCCATGTACCATTATTAAGTTGATAATAGAGAGTAACAGAAGCAACTCCAGTTTCATCATCCGTTACAGTGGCACTGATGATAGTAGGTTGACTATTATCAGCATTTACTGGATTTTGAGTAACAGCAGAAATTTTCGGGCCCAAACCATCACTGATTGAGTAACTAAAAGTATCACATGTTTGTACAATCCCAACATTGTCTGTAGCTTGGATGTAATAGTCTACATTAGTATTATAAGCTTGTGTTGGAATAACACCAGTATACCTACTACCTGATGCAATCATGGCAATAGAATTCCAGTTATTATTTGCCCAGTAATGAAGAATCACATTATTAACACCAGATTGATTATCCATAACTGTAGCTCTTATAGTAACAGGTTTTACGTTGTCAGGAGTGGAAGGAAATCGGATTTCATCTGTGATTGTAGGAGGAACATCATCAACTGTGAAATTATAAACACTACTTAAACGTAATTCTTCAACAGCTTCTCCCGCTATATCTATAGCACCTACTCCGACTCCAACTCGGTAATCTATGGTATCACCTAAATTAAATGGTCCAATATCTGCAGAAAATGAATAATTGTAATGTTCAATTTGAATTTCCCACTCATAACCCATATCTATATCGCGATCAAATCCATTATTAATACGATAAATCAAAATTGCTCCAACACCTGATCCAATAAACAATCCATCTATACTAACGGCACCTGAGACATTTATTGTCACTGATTGATTAGGAGAAATGATTCCAGACGGAAGTTGTGAAACATAAAGACTATCAATGGTTACTGTACAATAAGCTGCTTGAATTGGGGTAATATTAATTGGATATAGTAAAAAGCATATTGCTAGATATAGGATTATAAATAAGTGTGACATTATTTTTTTTTGCTTCATTTCAATCCCATCCACTAATCATCCTTATTTTGCTGTTAAATATCGTCTTCAAAGATTTTGAATAAAGAGAGAGGATTTGCAGAAATCTTCGTTATATGGTCTCTTTGGGTGAAAAATTAAATAGAAACCTTTAGGGTCTATATACCTCCTCTCTTCTAATTTTCTTTACCTAGACGATTGATGTTTTCCAATATTGTGGTACTCCTGAATTCAGATACAATATGGCTATATAAACTTTTCTTTCTTAGCGGATAATAGATAGGACTTTGGGATATTCATTTTTAATCCAAACCACTAATCAACACGGGTGAGTTAAATAAAAAGAACTAAAATAATTTTCATCTAATCGTTCATAGACGACAAATCAATCAAAATGAAGCATTGGGAAATCAATAGTTTATAAATGATTAAGCAAATCTACCGTTAATTTTTATTTTTTAGGCTGGATTAACACCTTTATTAAAAAATCATTGTTTTTTATTAGGGAACAATTTATTTCGTGTCTATCTAATATCAAAATTGAAGAAAACTTATGAAAGCGATTTTATGGACAAAATAAGAACCACTAGAGGTTCTTCAGCTTCAAGAAGTAGCAAAACCCACTCCTAAGAATAATGAAGTATTTATCAAAATATTTGCTACAACGGTAACAGCAGGGGGTGTGATAGCTCGAAGTAGTGGTTCATTTCCTTCCCTGTATTGAATGGGTGTACGAATAATATTTGGTCTTAGAAAACAAAGACAACCTATACCTGGGCATGAGCTTGCAGGTAAAATTGAAGCTATAGGTAGTAAAAATGCACTTTCTAAAAATGGGCTTTTTAGAATAATACCAACAGGAATGAGAGAGTTCGTGTCATTAATGGACACTACAAGAAATACAAGGATCATATGATCTGACAATTATTTCAAGTTTATGACTAATACTTTCTATTTTTTGATCTGTATTTTCTTTTTGGTTTAATGCATGGGCCATTTGCTTAACATCTTCTTCAAGAATTGCTAAAAACATTGCTGTTGGAGTAATAATATCAGCTGTAGTAATTATTCCTTTTTTATCAACTCCTAATGTGTATATTAATAGACCTCTTGGTGCCTCTGTAACCGAAATCCCTGTTGAGTTGTTCTTAATATTTTTAAAACTAGGTTTTATACGAGGTTCATTCTCGTTTAATGTTGACGCCAGATCTTCAGCAAGCATATTTGCTTTTTCAAGAAAATATATTAATTCAATAGCTTGAGCGTAGTTATTAGAAAGCGGATTTGCAGGATCAAGAAATTCTTTATGAGAGTTAAATAGCTCTTTCGCACGACCAAACATCTTGTCTCCAAATAGTGTTATTCTTGACAGGGCACCAGTCATGAACGAATGATCATTGTAAAAATAATGTTTTGCAAATGAATGATTTTCAACCTTTTCTATGAGATTATGTTTGTAACGATTTATTGGAAATGATTTTCCATTATTAATCGTTATTGTATCTCCAAAAATCCCATAGTCGGTATAAGGTTTTAATGCAAGATGAACTCTTTCACGTGCCACTTCTGACCAGAGAGAATGGCGAGAAAAAGCTTTTAATGCATTTTCAGGTAATTTTTTGAATGACTCAAGTGTTTGGACTAATTTTAATAATGAGTCTCTTGATGGAAGTTTACCGAAACCCCCTATTAAAGCATTTTCTTGATGTATATAACGAGACCCAATATTCTTCTGGATATCAGCACCTATATCCTTTAAGATAAGTGCATCGGATATTATTGCTGGATAATCTTTTGCCATATCCATAGCAGAGGGATAATTTAAAAAATCCGGCAAGGATAGAAAATATAGGTGTAAAGTATGAGACTCAATGTGATCCCCAATATACATCAATTCTCGAAGCTTTTTTGTTTGATCTGTTGCCTCTAGTCCCAAAGCAGCTTCTGCAGCTTCTATTGCTGTGATTTTATGAGCTGCAGAACAAAAAGAACAAATTCTTGGATAAACAGAGACAGCTTCTTCAAGTGGTTTACCTATTGTTATTGCTTCAAAAAAACGTGGACCTTCAACTACATTTACCTTGATATCTTGGATTTTATTGTTTTTAACTTTGATCTCGAGACCTGCTTTTCCTTCAATGCGTGCAATATGATCGGTCTTGAGGGGTTTCGTAATCTTTATCTGATCAGTCATATTTTACACCTTTTTTGGAAAAATTGGCCAGCCTTCCTTTAAAATTTGGTTCGTGTGAACTAAAAATCGCTATTCGATCGTAAATATATTCTTCAGAATATCCTTTTTCTTTGAAGGTTCGTGCTAAAGAATCAAACCACGCATTATCATGAGGAACTGGCCCACGGCATCCTACACAAGGGATATTGTATTTAATACACCTAGCTCCGCAACCCGCCACTGTAATAGACCCAAGGCAGGGTTCTCCACTTTCTATCAATATACAGGGATTCTCAGCGACACGACATTCATGGCATACTGGATAATCCTTTGTTTCTGGCCATGTACCGAAAAGAAAAGTACTAAGGTAATACATAATTTCTCCTTCTTCTGGAGGGCATCCTGGTAAATAGAAATCCACTTTTACATAGTTATCGATAGGATGGGCTTTTAATCCTTGATATTTGATCCGAGCTTCCCCATAGACACAGTTATATAAATCTGCATAAGATTTTTCATTATGCACCCAACTTTGAACTCCCCCATTTATTGCACAAGCGCCAACTGCTATCAATCTTGTTGTATTACTTCTAATTTCCTTTAATTCTACCAGATCTTTTTCTGTACTTACTGATCCCTCAACGACCGCAATATCCACCGATTCATTGATAGAACTATCAGAGTTCAACATATAGAAACATCTAACATCAACTGAATTAACAACATCAAGTATTCGTGAAAGTGTCGCGATCTTTAATTGACAACCATAACATGAAGTAAGAGAATAAATCCCAAACTTCAGTTTTACTTGTGTATCTTGAGAAATCTTCATGTTAACAACCCCGGGGTTGAAATTATGTCATAATAATCAAACACTGGGCCATTTTTGCAAATATATTTCCATGATGTAGCATTACCGATGTTACAATGTCCGCATTTCCCTGTCCCACACTTCATCTTTCGTTCAAGAGTCACAAAAATACGCCTAGGATTATATCCAAGTTCAATCATTTTTTCAAACATTGATTTGTACATTTTTGGTGGCCCACATAATGCCACTGAACATATTTTAGGATTAATATTCACTCCTTCCAAATGTTCAGACGCACGACCTTTTAAACCAGTCCAAGAATCATCCCTGGTTGTTGTTTGAATTATCTGTATTTGTTCAGCTTCCGCAATGTCCCTCATTGCCACAAGTTCTTTCTTAAAAAGTAAGTCTTTCCCTAGTTTTGCGGAGTTAATAATTGTGATATTACCGAATTTCCACCTATTATCAATCGCATAAAGGAAAATTGACCGCAGAGGAGCCATGCCAAGACCAGCAGCCACAAGTAATAAGTCTCGATCCCAGAATTGTTCCATTGGGAATCCATTTCCATAGGGTCCACGAATACCAATTAGATTTCCTGGCTTTAATTCGTGTATTTTTTCAGTGACTCTACCAGTTTTACGAATGCACAACTCAAAGAATCCAACTCTCATTGGTGACGAACAGATTGAAATCGGAACTTCACCTAATCCTGGTAAGGAAAATTCAACAAACTGACCAGGTAAAAAATGAAAATCTAGTACAATTTTTTCATCCTCGAATCTAAAGAGAAAGAGTTTTTCATGTTCTGTAAGATTATAGACACGTAATAACCGTGACTTGTAGGTTTGGTATGGATTTTTTAAGATTTGAGTCATCTTTAATGTACATCCTCAATAGACGATCTAATTTCAACTAAATTCTCCTTATAGTTAATCCCCGTGGGACAAAAAAATGTGCAACGACCACACCCCACACAATAGGCAGTTGTGAGTTCCTTACAATACGCGTTTTTACACATATAACGATTTTCAAAACGATCTATTTTTGTCTCCCGAAAATTATGGTTCCCTGCTACTAATCCGTGTGATCTATATTGACAACTATCCCAAAATCTTATTCTCTCACCTGTTTTTCCATCTAAACTTGGAATGTCTTTTACATCGTAACAGCGACAGGTTGGGCATACAAGGGTGCAATTTCCACATCCAACACAGGACTCACTTTCTCTGGACCATAAGGAATGGTCTGCCTTCAATTCGAGCAAGTATCTTAGATTGTCCCAATTGCCCTTTAAAGTGAAAAGAGATTCCCTTTTCTGCTCAAAAAGTGTTAAATTCACGACGTCACTTTTTGAAACTTTTTGAAACAACTCTTCAATTGGATCAACAATTTTATGTCCACGTACAGACCCGACTCTTAAAAGAAAGCCGTCTGGAACTTCGTGGAGAAAAAGATCGAATCCAATATCTACAAAATCCACTCTTCGTACATTACAGAAACAGTATTCATCAGGTAAGCAGGATAATCCAATAATAATTCCATTTTTTCGACGTTGAAGATAATATGGATCAGGTTGATCATCAATGAACCTAGTGTCTATTATCCGTAATCCAACAATATCACAGTGATGAAGACCAAACAAAACTATTTTCTTAGTTGTAGGTTGAAAAATATCTTGCAATTCAACATTCTCTCTATTAAAGAAGAACATTTTTTCTTGTGGTGGATGAAAGTATTTTCGTGGAGGTGTGATTGTTCGATTGTAGTGTAATTCGACTGAACTAACATCTTCAACTTCTCTAAAATCATAGAATTTTTCAGAGATTTTAATTGGCCCGAAAAATTCACCGTGGGATCTTAATTTTTCAAGAAAAGTATAGACATTCTGGTTGGGAAGTTTCAAATACCTCAAATATATCAACACCTGATTTCAATCTAGATTAATAAAAGAAAATGAACATATTTTTTTTGTTTGATTCAAATTCCCTATAATTGTCTGGGATTCTTCTTAAGAAATGTAACTCTATTCAATAATTTATTAATTTATTATTTCTTCTTAGCTTAAGTAATTTAGGGCCAACTGAATAAGGACACTAGCAGTTATGAAGCTTTGTTTTTTAATATAAAGGATGTAAAATAGTCACTGAAATGTATTCGGGGAGATATGAAGTTATTTTTATTAATGAATACATGAAACAAAAATAAAATTAATTGCACCATTATATTTCATCTTAAGAAGAAAATATGGGATAACCATTTATCCAACCTTTCCTTATGATGGTATACTCCCACGTGGAAGTTAAGATGGCTCCCTATTGTATCTTACTTCAGTTACATTTAATATTCAGTTGTTACTCTTCATTCGCGGTAGTTATTCTGTAAGTTCCTTGTAAAAACAGTATAACGATGTAACAAGCCAGTTGGTGACAATAAATAGTATTACAACACCTAATATCATCATCAAGAAGATACTAGAAAAAAGTAATGGTAGATCTGTTGGTGTTGTGTTACCTGCTACAACAATACCGTTTACAGGTAAGAGAATAACAACAAAGGAAATTAAACCAATAATTAAAACAAGAATCATTGCAATTATAACAGTAATGAATTTCTGAAAGTATAATTTCCAGCTTCCAACTATACTGTTTATTCCTGCTTTATCTATGACAACTTTACTAATTGCAAGAAAGTAAGGACCAATTAATAGAATGATTAAAACAAGAAATGCTAATTCAGCAATGATATCTAAAAGAGTAAGATCCACACTTGAATCAAATAATGGAAAACTATATACTATAGGTGCATTAGGATCATCAAGTAAGTGATAAATCTCACTAGTAATTAGTAATGGAATTCCGATGACAATGATCATCACGAAAGCAACAATCGCTAATGGGACGATTAATGGGATAATTTCCTTAAAATTATCTTCAAACCTAACATCGTCTTTTTCTGTTCTTTGGTGAGCTGTATTTTGAATTATACCAATTATAATTGTTGCAATAATTATTAATACAAAGAATGTTGAGAAAACTGAGACCCAAAAGCCTATATTCTCCATCAGCAGCTCGATAAAAACAGGGATTATGAAGGTACCTTTCTCTACAGTCAAGCTAAAACTTTCATTTGCACCAAATATTGCTATTAAAAAACCAAAAGGTGTAATTATAAAAAATGCTAAAAAACCTAGAATCATCTGGACAAATATTTGTCTAACCCAAACTAGTTTCCAGGTTTCAAATCCCTTTTTAAAACCATCAATTATTTCAAACATAATTTTAACCTTTTTTCATTTAATATTTTGAGTACACACTAAATACTTTTAATGGATGTTCTATAGATTTATTTTTTCCATTTTAAAGTAGTAAAAAGAGATTGGAACGACATATGTGAACTTTTTTTTGCGTTAAACGTAGATTATTGTAGATCTGTAACATAAGAATTAGTTTAGTTGCTACTTCTATTTCTTCATTTTCCTTACAACCTCAAAAAAGAAAAACAGTGAAACACACCCCATCACTGTAACAAAAAAAATAAGACTAAGCCGGGTGAGAAAAATAATATAATCATCGTAAAGGTAAAACCTTAAACACAAAGTGCACGAACTAAACCAAAGGATCGATTATGAGGCTAAAAACAGAAAAAACAAAACTTCCCTACCTAATTACATTAGTGGAAGATAGAAATCACTCTATATAAATAAGGGGAACTACTAGCCTATTATTTCCTTTTTCCATCCCTTTTCACTCAGTAATTTGGTTTGGATTACATTTTTCACAATTTTTCATTTACAAGTAGAGCTGTCGTTTCTTTATTGCTTTTTTTAAATTTTCATATTTTGCAATCAATGAAACAACAGTTTGATACCCTATTAATTTTGGGTAAAGACAACCTTTTAAAAAGAAAATTTTATTATAGTCATTTCTATACCATTCCTTGAAAGTCCTGTTGCATTATTTTGAGAAGATAATATGGCCTAAATCTGAAGTAGATGCGAAATCATGCCCAGTAACATAATCGTATCATCAGAATCTGATGAATCGTCTGATAAAGAACTGGAAGAACTAAAAAACCTGTTAAGCTTAAAAGGTATGGATTCTGAAGAAAATGTTCTTACAACATGGAAATCTCTTCAAAAAATGCAGGAAGATTTAGGACTTCCCTCCTTATACCCCATTAAGCAGCACTATTATTTCCTTCAAAAATTAATAGAGATTCAAAATGTTGTAAATCTTTCCTTTGCTGCGGACGAGGAAGACATCAAAAAAATCATCGACGACGCAATATCGGATATCAAAGAAAAAAATCTAAAGAATGCCAGTGAAAAACTGAAATACGCCTCTGATTCGATATCACGCTTAGGAACTAAGGAAAAAGAAGCAAAAAAGCTTACAGAGGATGCAATACAGGAAATAAAGATTGATTTTAAACGATTATATCAGCTTTATATTGAAATAAATACCCTACGTCAATTCTTTAAATTACCTGAAACAACACCTATGCTAGATATTATAACCATGATTAAAAGGCAATCTCTGCAAGAATTAGCATCGCTAGGAATTGGTCCTGATTCTCTTATTCTTAAAGTTCTGTTATTTAATTTAACATCAACTAAACAAAAAGTTTCACAAGCCCAAGAACAACTAAAAATAACAAAAGACTTAGATCAGGATATATTTCAGATTTTAGTCGCTTATGGCCCGCTTACTCGTCCTGAAATGGTTCAATTAACAGGCATTGCACGTAGCTCAATCTATGATAGCTTACAACGATTGATAGCGAAAGGATTTGTAGTTGAATATAAAGAGAAGAGAAGTCACACTGGACGACCTACAACTGTGTTTGATGCACTAATATGAAAATTAATGGCAATTTCAATGGTTGGGTTCTCTCGTGTATTCACTCTGATAGAAAGGGAGGTTGGTAGAGATTAAAGGATTCTACTCATCTTATGAACTTATATTTAGAACAACCGCAGCCTATTATAGAAAAGAAGAAGACTTATGAAAGATTATTGTCATTCAGGCTTTTTAAATCAAAAAGTGAAAATAGAAAGTAAAGGCAATGAAATCATAAGTCTGAGATAACAATATATACCCCAGCAAATGCTTTTCTTGATCTAATCAACATTTAATCCAACCTATAGTTAAATTCTTTCAGGATATTAACCTATAAATTTATCTGAATTCTATGAATAAAACAATCCTAATAAAAGAAAATATAATTATAATCATGATAAATAAAATGTAAATAGGAATTGTTCCAGGATTAAAAAAAGGTTCATCATTATAAATTCTAAATACAGCCGTTCCTATTCTCTTTTGAGCTGGATCATTATTTTTATCAGTGTTTTAATAATGATTTCATCGAATTATTCTTCCTATTATTTATATGATCAATTTAGAGTGGGATTTAGACATGATTTTAAGTAAGAAATATTTATGTTCAATAATAGTAGTATATTCTTAATAGGGATAAGCGGTAAACCGGATTACTTGTATTACTGATTAGTATTCCATGTACATTATCAAGGATGACTGTTTTAATTAGAAATTTTCAAGAATAAATAAATTTTCATCGGAATAAGAACAAAATAAAAGGCAGTTTCCCACAAAATAATGGATAAATTAATCTAATAATAATTAGCCTGTAATTCTTAAGGTAGGACAGTCAAAAGTGCTTGTAAAGCAAATAAATAAATATAAAAGGCTTATTGGATATTGGGGTGAAACAAAAACCATTGTGCCCTATGGATCGTTCTATAGAAAAAAATCAAATGAAAAATTTAATGAGGGAAACAGAGTTTGAAAAAAATACTCAGGGTTTTCTATCAAACATCAAAGCTAAAGGCATTTTTATGAAGTTGAAAAATATCTCCATCCCCCAAAAGATATCAACAAGCATGAGAATTGAAAACAGTAATCCTTTAACCAATAAAAGATATTTTCGAAAAAAATTATTTTTGACTCTCAATGAAGTTTCAGGGAAGAAAACCAAGGAAAATCTACATTTTGCTATTCAATGGAGCAGTTATTCTTCCTTTTTTGCATTATTTCTTGATATGAATCATATTTCTGCACACGACATGACTATTTTTAAAAAATATAATTTAATTCATGGATATATTGGCTCTTACCTTGTTTTAAGTATGCGTCAAAAATCACTAAGTTATTATCAAAGTATCATCTTTTTCTTTCAAAAAGTCTCATCCTTAATCCCTTCGAGGAAGCATTCTCGTTTACTGTTTTTCAGAGAAAATAAGGATAGTTTTCATCCGACTTATTTCTTATTTTCATCTCTTAAGAACCAAGGATTATTTGTAAAAGCATTACCAAAGAAAGAATATATAGATAATCCTAATCTAGAGTTGCAAATAATACAGATCGGAAAAATAATTGGATTAAATGTTCCTCGACATGCTTTGTTACTTTTTAACAATCGCTCATCTATTTTTCAATCCTTTGCTAAAAATTCGGATCTTCTGATTGAACCACTTACTCCTGCATGTATAAGTTTTTGCGCAGTAACAAGAAATGACATTGAAGAATTGATCAGAGATGATGCCGAAAATCTTGGTAGAATGTTGGTGTTTGACTCCGTTTGTGGCTCTTGGGATCGTCATTGTGGAAATTATCTAATTGTATCTTATGCACACAAAAAGACATTAAAGGAAATTGACTTTGGTTTGTTTCAACCAAGCTTTTATAAATTGTCCAAGTCAAATTTAGAGGACTCCGAACGACAAAAATCTCCCTTTAGAAACCCTAAATATCCAGGATGGGCTATTACAAGAAGTAAAAAGGTCACATACATTATGAAAAGAACAAATCAGGTTCAACTAATTAATGGGGTTACTCTAGCAATTAAAAACCTGCATAATGCTTTAATAGACTCTGATTTGTCGTTATTTATCTCGAAGAAGCTTTTTCAAAGATTGAATGGTCTTTTCAAGCCAAATCATCCAACATATAGATTACTCATCCAAGAACTAGGAGACCTAGGAATTGAAAGCCAATTCTTCATCGATTTAATCGAAAAAATTACTAAACAAAATTTGGTATAGGATGATTTTTTGTTGGATTAAATGATATCAACTAACTTTAATTCTATTAATTCTCTTTACAAACATAAGGGGTTGATTAAAGACATATTAAGGAGGTTGAAAATAAATGAGGAAATAGGAAATTCAATCCAAAAATGAAATAACTGTTATAAACTGATAAATTTCCCTATTTTTTATCTAAAAGCTATAATTTAATATATAATTTAATTTACAGTATAAAAATTTCTTATAATAATGGGAATCTGTTATTCACCCAATTTCATTAATGGAAAGATTTTTATACATGAATTAATACCTATTAATTTGGAGATATCACTCTCCAGAAGATGAGATTAAAGAATGGCAAAAATATACCACTGTAATATGTGTGGAAGAAATATAATCGCCCCTTCAATGGACGAAGCAATAAAAAAAATTCAATCACACGACAACCTAAAACATAATATTACCAGTTATAGTTTTGAAAAATTACGGGAAGTTAGAAAAAGAATAGAGAATTATGCATAACCTCAGATTCGACCATTGAACAATTTTTTTATCATTACTTTATTAATAAAAGTCTTTAGAATTAACACAAATAATAAAGCCGTTTAGGAAAATCTATGTTGCCAAATTGATCATTTAGAAAGATCTTCTGAAAATTTGAGCCATTAATGAAAATAATTATTTCTAAGAAGATATTAAACCTTGTGGTTCTTTTTCCAAAACCCAATGATACTAACAACTAAAAGAATAAGATAGATCTCTGGGAATGAGATTGTTGCAGATTTCAGATTTGTACTAGTGGTTGTTGGATGATCAATATCTAGAGAGATCGTTGGTGCAATATTAACTGTTTCAGAAGGATTAATAGGCGCAAATGGGGGAAGGTCAATCTTTATAATCCAAGGATAGCGCTTATTTTCACCTGTCAATACGATATCGCCTTCATTATTCTGAATCACAGCTTGGATACTAGCAAAAGACTCTATTTCAAATACATGACTCCATTCTATGATTCCATTGCTATCAGTTTTTGCTATCCATACATTTGAATTATTTATAATCCCTCCATCAGGAACAGGAACACTGGTACCTGTTAATATAAAACCACTGTCAGAAGAAGAAATAATATTCAATATTTTAGTTCTATTTTTACTAAATACATACTCACCTTCAATACTAAATGGGAGAGTTTTATTCCATTCCATAATTCCTAAAGAATCTGTTTTTATAAGCCAAGGATGATTAAATTTAGAACCAAATAGGACAAAACCTCCATCTTCAACACTGGTTAAAGAGAATAAGGTTCCCCCAATCTCTTTCTGCCATTGAATCTCTCCACTCATATCTGTTTTCATTAGATATCCATCATAGCTTGTAAAAACAAATCCACCATCCTCAGATTGAATCATACTAGTATACTCAGTAAAATTCTGACCATAAGTTCGATTCCATTGAACTACACCATCATTATCGGTCTTAAGCAGCCACATGGTTTCATCAGTAGGGATTGGAGTCCTAGGTGAGGATAAACCCAACAAAGCAAAACCTTGATCCGCAGTTCGTATAAATGAACGAATCTCACCTTCCGTACTTCTGTTATAAGTACGTTTCCACATTTGTTTACCTTCAAGATCAATTTTCAAAAGCATAAAATCCATTCCAACTGCTGGAGGTGCATTTGTATGCCCAGCGATAACCCATCCATTTTCTGTTTCGATGACGATGTTACCTGAATCAATAGCAATATTATCATCTCCATAGATGTTGATTTCTTTTATCATCCCATTTGATGCTATTTTCATAAGGAATATATCACTTTGAGGAAGAGGACAACATGATTCAGACGGAGTGGGGTACCTGTTTCCAATAACTAAATAATTTCCATCATTTGTTTGGATAAGAGAACGAGGAGTTTGCAGATCTCTCATGATAAGGATTGTGTTCCATTGAATTAAGTAAAGTTCAGAGGAAGCCTCTGAAATAACAGCTTGTGAAGATGTCTTTAAATTCCCTAAATGGACATTAAATAATAAAAAAGCAAAAAATGTAACAAAGAACATAATGGATTTATATTGGAGTTTTCTCAATAAGATTTTCACCAGGAGAATAAGTAGTGATTTCATTTTCTTTTCATAGATCAAAGTAATTAAACTCTACTTTGCGATATTAGTAATGAGCTTAATAAAGGGAGATATGGTTGTTCATGAACAGCTCAGAAGGATTACAATCTGTACCAAACATAACCTGTAGAATAAAAGTCAATTTCAAGAGAATGTTTTGAAAGTTAAAAATGATAAGAATTATCTCTTATTCTAATATATCAAATTCCTCAATATAAAAAGATAATAAACTACTACAACACTAAAATTCAAAATCGAACTATCGTGATAAAGGTAATACAATATGAGAAATCTTGAACGAACTCAAATCCTTCCAGAAAAGGAGCTACCTGATATAAATGATATTTTAGGGGAAGCAGAACAACTAAGTCAGTCAGTAACAGTTGGTTCTTGCCCTTTCTTAACTAAATATGATGTTCAATCAGAGAGTGATTATAAGCGCCAGCAAACATCTGAAAGGTCAATCATGCTTCACGGACAGATAGGATATCGTAGTCCTACAAAGACTAAATTAGCGTACACGAAAATCTATAATCATATTTCTACTGCTGGTTATAGAATAGATCGTTATGGAATTTGTTTGGATTGGAGTATGGGGTACCCATTAAATCTCCGAGAAAACATGCCTCGAGGAACAGGATTAATTCTAAGCAAACCTGAAAGCTTCATTGATTTAACTCACTCTGCACCAGTTGCACCTCATTTTGGAGACTTTGTTATTGGAACACCAGCAGCAGTTGAGAATACAATTGCTGCTCTGAAAGCAGGATCAACTAGTATTGGGAATATTGGCCAATATTTCACCTTTCGTATGCCAAAGTGGGATGATGACGTGAGTACAACAGTAGAGACAATTAAGGCTTTAGCTCTATGTGCAGCTCAACCAGTTGAAGTTATGATTCATTCAAATCTGGATGATGGATTTGCTGCTCTCTTTTGTGATATGGCTTGTAGTATTGGGGCAGTATTAATTGAACGGCATATCATTGAGGACCTTATTGGAGGTCAGGTTTCTCATTGTTATGGTCACACATTTTCAGATCCTAAAAAGCGGCTAGCGTTCCAAAGGGCACTTTATAAGGTTACAAAAACACCTGGAAGCATGATATATGGCAATACAACCATCTTTGTTGAAAATGAAGTTGAAAATTATGCTAATCTTGCAAGTTATTTATTAGTCGATATCATTGCTCAACTTAAACTCCCAACTGGCCATGGAATTAATCCTATTCCTGTGACAGAAGCAAAAAGGATCCCTGAAATTAAAGAAATTATCGACGCACATCTTTTTGCAAACCGATTAATACACCGATCGGATGGATTTCAAGACTTATTTGATATGAAAAGGGTGGATAGGATAACAAACCAACTAGTTAAGGCAGGTAAAGAATTTAAAAAACGAGTTTTAGATGGATTGAGCAAAGCTGGTATTGATATTAATGACCCTTTCGAATTACTTCTGTCCATCCGTCGAATTGGAGCCAAACGGTTAGAAGAATTGTTTGGTCCTGGAGAGCCCCATGAACACATGTTGCGTTACCGAAAACCCGTTGTAAAAGTTTCTACAATAGCTGAATTGGAGGAGAAGAGTAAAAAATTACTCGCTCTCATAAATCCATCTGACAAAGCTATATTAAACGAGGCACAATTTAAGATCTGTGTCGCTTGTACTGATGTTCATGAATATGGAAAAATTCTTCTTGTAGAAGTCCTAAAACGATTAAAAATTCCTATAATTGACGTTGGGGTCAGTGTTGATCCCAATATTCTTGCCAAGCGAGCCAAAGAAGCTGATTCAGACTTCATTGCCGTCAGTACATACAACGGAATTGCCCTTGACTATTCACAGGCACTATGCAAGGAGATGGCGTTGATTGAATTAGATATCCCAATTTTTATAGGAGGGAAGCTAAACCAAATTATTGATGATGATAAAACAAGCATTCCAATTGATGTTACACAGCAATTGAAGGATTTAGGAGTACATGTTTGTCATCATATAGAGGATATGTTAAAAATATTAATTGAATGTGCTCAGGAAGTTAACAAATGATTGAAAAGGTTGGGATCATTGGGGTAGGACATCTAGCTAGCTATTTAGTAGAAGGTCTGAAGAAAGCATCAAAAGACATCAAAATTATTCTCTCACCTCGGAATCGAGAAATTTCCTCAAAATTAGCGACCCAATTCGGAGTAAAAGTAGCAAAGAATAATGAATCAGTTGTTAATAGTTCTGATATAGTTATTTTAACTACTCGTCCTGATGATACCATAAAAGTTGCAAAGAACCTCAAATTTCGAACTAATCAAACAGTAATCTCTGTAGCAATCGGATTATCACTTAAGAAGTTAGAATCCGTAACAATACCAGCTAAAGTTATTCGAGCATTACCTATATCTTGTGCTGCGATCAATCAGAGTCCAACATTACTTTTTCCAGACAATGTATATGCTCGAGAGATATTTAGTCTTTTAGGTACAGTTCATATACTCCAAAATGAATCAGAATTTACTCATGCAAGCGTGATTGGAGCATTTTATGCTTGGATGTTTGTTTTATTGAATGAAACAATTTCTTGGGTAGCTCTCAAAGGTGTACCTCAATCTATAGCCAGAAACTTAGTACTTGAAACAGTACGAGGTACTGTGAACATGGCATTAAATGAACCAAACAAAGATCTAGATGTAATACTTGACACCCTAGCTACTCCAGGAGGCATAACTGAGTATGGTTTAACCGTTTTACTTAGACAAAAAGGAATTTCAGCATGGATCGACGCTTTCGATGCTGTTTACAATTATTTGAAGAAAAAATAAGTTTTCTTCTATATAAAAAAAGAGGGGGAAGAGAATTAAGTTAGAATCCCCTCACGCTCAAATACTTTAGACGCAATGAATAAGCAGACTAGAATCACTATGACCAAGAATCCAAAGTGGATAACTAGATCCATAGGAATTCCACCTCCGGGTAAATTACGTGTTAAGGCACTAGATGCATAAGTTTGAGGATATAATCCCTTAGACAAAATAGCAATTGAGTGAGCCCAAGGAATGATGTATAGAAAGATCCCAGCACCACCAAAAGTTCGTTCTGGGATTCCCCCAAACATAGCAATCATACCGACCCCTATAGCAGGAAGCATCATGAACATGTTGTACATAGATTCCGCGGAACGTACATCCTTAGTTAAACTTGCCAAGGATATACCTATCCCGATGGCAACAAACGCCGAAAGAAACATCATAGAAACGACTAGAACCAACAGAATTGGTGATGGTTCGACTGCAAAGATGGAGGAATATTCCTCTGAACCAATAGAACCCGAAGCAACATCAATCATTGCTGAAAATAAAAACAATCCAAGAATATTCATTAATGAAAAAACTGCAATAAGGGCCATTCCAGCAAGAAGCTTTGAGAAAAGTATATTAAAACGAGAAATAGGCAAAGCAAGAAGTGATTCCATTGTCTTCTTTTCTCTTTCTCCAGCAAAAGATGTCGACACGAATGGAGCTGGCGCAATAACAGCTACCATAATTGATATCATTCCAACAAATCCAATACCATAAATAGAAGCAGCCCCCTCTTCTTTTGCGAAAAGAACAGGCGAAGGGGCAAAACCTACAAGTTTATGATATTCAACAATATTAAATTGAGAAACTATTGAATATACACCAGCTTCAAGCATAGAAGATCCAAGGATTCCACCTGGAAGAGAGTATAACTCTACAACAGGAGGAATATCACCCTCTGTAATATTAAAGTCCAAATATACCTGTGTGAAGTTTTTAGGAATTATAATACATGGAGTATAATCACTAGCTGTTTCAGAACTGTGGATTTTCTGGTATAAATCATTATAGTCCATATTAGCATACTTTGTATGATTGATTTTAGCCTTGTACAAAATAGAAGTATTAGTTTGGGTAGAATTCAGAAGTCTATCAAGAAATTGATCTCCAAGATTGAGATCAAAAGTTGCATTTCCTTCATCATAATTGACAAAATAAATAGTCACTCCTTCTTGGGAGGAGCCCATTACAAAACCTAGGAGCATCTGTACTCCACCCTGCATACCCCACATAAAAAGTGGCATTAAGACAAACGTAAAGATCACATATCGTGTACGTCGTGCACTTTGTAACTCCTGTTTAACTAAAGCCATTATTTGCTTGACTGTACTCATATTTTTCACTTTCTCCTTAAAATACTAGAAAAGAAGCCCCTTTTTGGCTCATCCAAAGCTTCCTCTAAAACACCTTCTCCTGTTGTTAATCCGATAAATACATCCTCTAAGTGAGCTTTTGTAAATTGTTCCTCAAGTTCATCAGGTGTTCCTATTGCAGCAAGTCTTCCCTTAACTAAAATACCCACACGATCACAGAGCTCTTCTACTTCCGTTAAATCATGTGTTGTTAAGATAACTGTCTTGTGCAGTTCTTTAGCCAGTCTTTTAATTAGGTTGCGTACCGTACGAGCCCCCAATATATCAATACCAGTAGTAGGTTCATCTAGAAAAATTAAAACTGGATCCATCACTAAAGCGCGAGCTACCAGAACTTTTCTTTTCATCCCTCCAGAAAATTCCTTTGTGACATCGTTCTCTCGACCCCGAAGACCAATCATGTCAATTAATTCTTCAGTACGTCTTCGGACTTCTCCATTAGGTACATTGCCGTAAATTTGACCGTAATACATAATATTCTCTTTTGCAGTCAAATTTTCATATACTTCAGCCTCCTGAGGTAGTAAGCTTGCTTTTTTCCTGATATCCATTATGTCTTTCCTAATGTCAAAGGGCCCTAATCCATTGTATTTAATACGGGCATTACCAGAGGTTGGTTTTATCAGACCAATTAATAACCGAATTAGTGTTGTCTTACCAGCTCCATTTGGCCCTAATAATCCAAAAACCTCTCCTTTTTGTATTGTCAAAGAGACATTATCAAGTGCTATGGTATTTTTAAATTTTTTAGTTAAATTTTCAATTTCAATGATGTTCAAATGTTACACTCCAATTATACTATCATTATTTGAGAGAATCAACCTTTTTCGTTAATCTACCATATAACAATATCATAAAGGTGAATTTGAGTACTCTTGGTTTTCTATTCAGGTTTTAAATCTTTAATTTTTAAAGAGAATTAATGCGGAATGTAGTGGAGAGTCCAACTAATCAGTAAGGATCCTCTTTATTTCCCGCAATTCAGCTAGCATTTCTCCATGAAATCCTTTTTGTAAGGGTGGTAATGTAGAAGATGGTTCTAGTTCTGTTGTTGTAGCATATTGACCACGAAATTGGCGAAGTATTTTTAAAATGAGATCCCTGATTTCCACAAAATTATTTATTCCTTCAATCTTGGCTTCAGGACCCATTTGTTGTCCTGATTTCCCAGCAGTTTCTATTTCACAGGTACCAATACCGAAGATTCGATCATAGAGCCCGTAGCGAGAGCTAACATTTGTAATAGTGCGGAATGGGATGTGTTTTACCTCTTTATTGATCACTCCTTTCTTTACGATAACCTCATTGTCAAGAATCGTAAATTCCATTGTTCTTACGTAATAATCTACCAAGACAATAAGAATTGGAATCAATATAAACCATATAAGAAGATAAACTAGTAAAATTGTTGGCCAAGAAGCTGAAATCCAACGTCCAAAATCATCCCCAGAGGGATCACTGTCAAATCCACCCATAAATCCTATGAATAAAGCAAATCCCACAATAACTGCTGTGATTATTACGAAAGCGGTCAATATATAAAGAATAAACTTGTTTCGTAAAGCAGAAAGCGGATAAAAAGGTTTTCCTTTTACAATTTCTTCAGAATACATATTTTTCATCACCTAACAATCAATTATCTTTTAGAGAGAATCTCTTTTATATGACGTAGTTCGTCGAGAATCTCCTTCTGAAGGACAATATCTCCGATTGACTCCTCTGGGTAATCTGGATGTTCAAATTCAGTCGTAGTTGCATATTGTCCCCGAAACCTACGAAGTTCCTTCAGAATTACGTCCCTTACTTCCTTAAAATTAACTATCCCTTCAATTTTCTCTTCAGGACCAGTTTGTTGTCCTGACTTTCCTGCGGTTTCTATTTCACAGGTACCTATTCCAAAAACTCGATCATAGAGTCCGTAGCGAGAGCTAACATTGGTAATCGTTCTGAACGGGACATGTGTTATAGTTTTATTGATGATTCCTTTTTTGACTATAACTTCAGTGTCATCAATAATATATTCTATATTTCGTACGTAATATACCACTAAGATAGCAGTAAGAAGCATCAACATCATACTGATGATTAAATACAATAATATGAGATCTTGACTGTATTCTACTAGCCATTTTCCAAAGTTATCCTCAGATGAATCATTATCTAGACTCACAAAAAATGTAATTATTCCTCCAAAAGTTATAATTACGCCTGTTATAGCAACGAATGTTGTTATAATATACAAGAATAATTTGTTCCTGAATGCAGAAACAGGATAGAATGGTTTTCCATTTTGAATTGTATTTTCTTTCACCATTTAACCACCTAATTCTTTTCATTTTTCAATAATTGTTTTATCTCTCTCAATTCGTTGATTATCTCTCGTTGTATTGTTAATAAATCTGTTTCTTTGGCGGTAGGTATTAATTCTCCCGAGATAGCTGTATAATAGATTCGAAGCTGTCTTAGAATATAATCACGAATTTCATGATATAGTGGTAAGCCTTCCAACTTTTCTTCAGGACCAGTTGCCCCACCCTTACCTGCAGTTTGAATATTAACACACCCTATACCAAAAAGACGATCGAAAGGTCCAGCAGTTGTTGAGATATTAGTAACCGTTCGATAAGGACAATACTTGACTGTTTTATTGATTAATCCTTTTTTAACAATCACTTCGTTACCATGAACTATATACTCCATTCTATTAACATATAATGGTAAAAGAATTATTGAAGGGAGTATAATAGCAATACTTATAGCCCAATAGATCATTATAAACAGATTTTGGAAATTCGTGGGTTTAGGTTCGTCCATCACAAACTGTACAAACCATCCGAGTAGGATAAATCCTATACTTACTATAATCCAAATGAGGAATGTAGTGAGATAAAATTTCCACAGAAGAGCTCGTGATGGATAGATTCGACGTACTTCAGGTGTTGGATATGTTCCTTCTCCTTTTATAATTTTAACTTGAGATGTTTCATTCATGATGTCAATCACCTTTGTGAACCTTGGATTGCTGTATCACCCATCCTTTCACCTGAATCTCTGAAAAAACGAAACGAAATTGTTCGAGAATAGGTAAAGAAGTCTGTTCTTTGCTTAATACAATATTTCGTTCTCTTATAATCAGATCAAGAGTCTGTTGACACTTAGGTTGGCATTTATTAGAACAGTGATGCTCATACCAAGCTAAAATTCCTTCATCAGTTGTAAAAATGATATATACCTTCGTATCATTGGTCCAATCGTAAGAAACTAGCAATCCAGAATTTTTAGGCATCCGAGTCAGATCAGGATCTAATCGTAGACTCTTAGCAATATTCTTCAACTGTTCCTCGATTTTCCTCCAGACTACTACTCTTGTTTTATAGATACTACCAGCATTCTTCCTTTTCAATAATTGTGCGATTTCGTCGGCATTTTTTCCTTCGTTAGTTAGCCGTAGTACCTCAAACTCATAATCCGAGAGAAAATCAGGTCTTTGCATATTTTAGTCTTACCGTATAAAGGTAAGATTTACCAAATATATAAGAGTTTTGATTGTGGAAGGTAAGCTTTGATGTCATTTTTCATGATGAACCTTTCATATTCTATGAATTATGACAGATTCACTAGGAAAATGGCATTTTCGAACATCTTTATACTATTTGTAATATTCACAATCTCATTTTCATCATGAAAAATATAGGTTGTTATGAATGTCAAGCAATCAAATGATGAAAATTGTAGAAAGAAAGGATCTATCTTCTTCAAAATTAACAGATTCGAAAGTAAAAGAACGACCAGCTATTATCCATGAGATAGATCGGAAAATCTTAGATATTGTTAGAGCTGAAGGGCCTATAACACGAAGTGGACTGACAAAAATTACTGGAATCGCACGTTCAACACTATATGATAGTTTAATGCGACTGACGGTCAAGGGGTATGTGAAAGATTACTCTGAGGATCGTAAACACCGAGGCCGTCCTCGAACGTACTTTGATGCTGTAACTGAATGAGTCATTCAAATTGTTTCTTCAGGATATCGTACTGTACACTTAATCATCTTTCCAACCGGGCCCTCTGACTACTCTTCCGGGAGTGGCATTAGTGTGTTCACCATTTTTTAACACTTGAACACCATTAACAAATACATGAATCATCCCTGAAGCATATTGATGGGGATTTTCATAAGTTGCGTGATCTATTATCTTCAATGGATCAAAGACAACGATATCAGCATAATACCCTTTTTTCAGGGCTCCCCTATTTTTGATCTTCAAATTATCGGCTGGTAGTGAAGTTAATTTTCTAATAACATCTTCCAATGATATAATCTTTTCCTCACGACTATATTTTCCGAGTAATCTCGCAACATTCCCGTACGATCTCGGGTGGGGATTTGATTTCAAGAAATTTCCTTCTGGAGCTAATGAACCTCCATCAGACCCAAATGACATGTATGGAATCTGTATTTTCTTCCTCACATTCTCTTCAGACATCATAAAATAAACTGTTCCTATTCGACTTTCATCTTCTATAATTAAATCCATTACCGTTTCAAGAGGAGCTTTCTTATAATCTTCTGCTATATTTGCTAGCGTTTTACCGGTTAATGGTTTAAGCTTTTCAGATTTAAACGATACAAGAAGAATTCTTTCTGGACCAGTTTCTAAATAAAGATTTTCCCACTTATTTGTGGGAGTTAGGATTTCTTCAATGATTTGCTTCCGCTTTTTTGGATTTTTCAAACGTTTAATCAGTTCTTTATATCCTCCCTCATGAGCCCAAGGAGGGATCAATGTGTTTAATCCAGTGGATGCAGCAGTGTACGTATAACAATCTGTAGTGATCTGAAGCCCGGAATTTCTCGCATTATCTATTTTCTGAATGGCTAAATCAAGTTTGCGCCAGTTATTTTTCCCCGCAGCCTTGAAATGATAGATTTCACCACGAACATTTGATGCTTTTACAATAGCTATAAATTCATCAAGAGCCTCAAGAAATTGGGCTCCCTCACTACGAAGATGGCTAATGTATAATCCATCATATTTGGCTGCAATTTTACACAATTCTATTAATTCTTCAGTAGTAGCATAAAACGCGGGTGGATAAATTAAGGCAGAAGCAACACCAAGAGCTCCCTCTTGCATAGCCTGGTTGACTAATCGTTTCATCTGATCCATTTCTTCAGGAGTCGGTTCACGATCTTCATACCCCAGTGTATGAATTCGGACTGTGGTAGCTCCAATAAAAGAAGCAATATTGGGTGAAACTCCTTTGGTTTCTAAGAAATCCAAATATTCTGCTAAAGTTGTCCAAGAAATATCGTATTTAATGTCCCCTTGCCGTTCAACCATCTCTTGCTTCATAGGTTCATTTAATGGTCCCATTGACCATCCCTCCCCAAAAACTTCAAGAGTAACCCCTTGCATCAGATCACTGCAAGATCGACCATCCTCAATCAAAGAGTCAGTAGCCCAACTGAGCATATTGATGAATCCAGGAGCAACTGCTAAGTTTGTACCATTAACTTCAAGCCTTGCAGAACCTTGATCCACGGATCCGATAATAGCGATCCGATCATTATTGACAGCGATGTCTCCAAGGAATGGAGGATTTCCACTTCCGTTATATATCGTTCCATTACGAATAATCAAATCATATTTGTCGATTTTTCTCACCATAGGGAAAGTGTTTAGAAAGAAGATTATTATAAAACTTAAGCAATACTTTGGATGGATCCCAGCAGTAGGTTATATTCCTCCAAAAACCTCGGATATACCCCCAACAACCATTGCTAGCTCATCTACTTCATATCAAATACTTATCACTTCTAAAAATTTAACATCTCAATCAAAAATAACTCCCTTTTATCATTTACCCATAATAATAATCTTATTTAGTTCTCTAGTATTCTTCAAAAGAAAAATCAAAAAATCAACTGACCTTCATTAAAATCGCAACTAGTCTGCCTCATTTATGTTGTTTAATTTTTCCTACAGGAGCTATATAAACAGTAAATTCATCCTCTCCGTCAACACCAATAATAGAGTCTATTTTTTTCTGATCATACGCTGCTATTGCACAAGTTCCAGCATTAATTGCTTCACAAGCAAGATATAGATTTTGACAGATGTGCCCAGCCTCTATAGCAATACCCTTATGAGCAGCAATACTATAACGCCACTCTATTCGGTATGGAATCACAGCCCAGATGAATACAACAGCTGCCCTACCCGCAAATTTTTGATTATGACACGATTCAGTTAATTTTTCAGGAAGGTCAGAGTTCGCGAGAGAGATCAAGCAAAGCTTATGCTCTATTGCGAGATATCGATATATTCCTGATTGAATGCCACTAACTCGAATTATTGCTAAATAGGTCTCATAAGGATGTCGTGAGCCACCTGAGGGGACTGTGCGTTTTGTAGTTTTAATATTTCCATGACGCTGATCTAAATCAATTTCCCTAACTCCCTGAGTAACCCAAAGTAAAAAAGATAGTTCTTCTAAGGATAATGGCTCGTTTGTGAAGCTTCGACGACTTTTTCGATTTTTAACTGCTGTAAACAAAGATATAGTCCTCAATGTGAGCTTCACTGGGGAAATCAAGTCAATAATTACACTTATTTCTGGACACGGTTTCTGAAATGGAGGTGGTGGTACTTTTTTCTGCTGGTCAGATCTTAAATCTGGAGTTTCATCCCAATCATGAGCTTTGAGAAATTTGCGGTACTCTTCCATTAAAATCACTATCTATAAAAACATCAAAATGAAGATGATTTCATCTTAAAAATATACCGAAGAAATTCTGGATATATGTCTTTATTGTTCAGTAGATTTTTCTCTTATTTTTGCGATTTCCTTCTGGATTTCAAGAATTAACTTATCATATGGACATAAAAGACATAGATTAATGTTGTCAATGTCTTGGAGATCATCAATATTGAAATGAGATCCAGAATCAACCAATTGAGGCAACCCCGCGGGAATATAGACAATACCCTTTCTGATAAGGCGGAAAATCTCTTTTAAAATTGCCTTCTTCTCTTTAGGAGTACGAATTCCTAATAGATTTAAAATGAACCTAAGATTTTGGGTGTCAGTATCTTTAAAGGACAAAAGGATAAGAGCACGATCTGCTAACTGATTCATTTCAGCCTCAGTTAATGTAATTTCTTGATGAAGCTCATTCCTTTTATCCATATTATTTACACTTTTTATTTCCTTTAGGTTCAAAAGAAAAGACGATATTTCTATAGACTGTTTTTATTCAGTATTTAATGGCACATAAAAGTATAGCTAGATAATATATTCTAAAATCATTAATAAGGTAAAAAAATTCCTATCGTGGAGTTATTCATGTTTTTGTTAAACTTGAGTCAATTCTTTTGGAAAAATCCTAATTAAAATATCCAACAGAATCCTATATTCAGGATCTAGCGTGTCAAGGACTTTCAAACCATTGAAGAGGAGAGAAATATCTAATTTTTCTTTTCGAATTACTTCTTCATTTTCAGCAAGCCAAAGAGCCATTTCTTTCGTTTTTGTATATTTGTACGCTTGAAAATCTTTATGTAGAGTTCTAAGGCCCTCAATTTTGATTCCAGGTTGAAGAGTTTTAGCTAGCTTTCCAAGTTCTCCAAAAATTTTCTTATATTTCTGTTTTTCAGCTTCAGAATCACTTATTAAGATAACACGAGCAGTCCGCCCATAATAAGCTATTCGATGATTCCGTTCAATTACTTCAGCTACCACTTTGATATGGCCAACATCTTTAAGCGTGTTTAAGTGGAAATAGAGGTTAGTGTAACTAATTTTGCTAATTTTCGAGTTTCTATTCTTACCTAATAAGTTTTTAATTTCACGAGCATTGAGTGCATAACGCTGACGTGGTTTTTCATTATCATTGGTACCAGCATCAATAACACCTTCACGAAGAATCGCCATGATAGCTGGCCGTACAGGATGAGAATCATTCGTATCTTTGGGGGTATCGATAAATTTGAATTTAGGCATATTTTCATGAAAAGAATATAACTCTGGACAATCTTTGAATGATCCCCGACAAATGACTACTGATGACTCATTTTGATGATCTACCATGATCTATTTCCTATTAAAGATACCAATGTAAAATGTAAAATCATTCAAAAGTTAAGTTGAATGGCTCACACATGATATTAATAAAGATTTTATTCCAAATATAGTTTTTGAATTATGTACGATTCATTTTTTGGTTTAATTTTCATGTTTATAAGGATTCTTTATTACCGCAACCCAAATCTTTTAAATCTATTTCCATTCTAATAAGAATTGAATGGATACCCATTCAATTATAATTTGAATGGTAAAAAATGCACCTTACAATCATATTCACTGAAAAAGATATGGGGAACAGAAAATGAGATTATTAAACGAATTTTTGGGCATTACTGAACTCCCGATAATGGGAAAACGATTTATTCATATATTTCTTGTCTTTCAAATGCTTAACACATTTGTTTTACTTCTTTCAAACACTTTTTTCATCCTATTTACAATTGATAACATTGGTTTTACTCAAGCAAGCCTTACAGTCTCCTTCATGCTACTTGTCCAGTTAATCACAGATTATCCTAGTGGTTCGCTTGGGGATTGGCTTGGACAACGTTGGATTCTAGCCATTGCATATACTTGTTATAGTGCCGCCTTTTTCATGCTAGTTTTTGCAGAGTCGTTTACTAGTTTTTTAACAATTGCATTCTTTAATGGTTTGGGAAATGCTCAAGCTTCAGGAGCAATTAACGCTTGGTTGGACAATAATTATCAGAAAGTGGTTGGAGAAGCTGATCCTGAAAGAAAGATTTATGGATTTAGTCGTGCCCGAATAGTGACAACAAATAGAGTAGCTTCAACGTTTGCTTTCTTGATAGGAGGAACCTTGGCTACCAATATATCTAGGCAATTTGTCTTCTGGGTACAAGCATTTATGGCTGGTTTCATGATAGTTCTAATACTTAGTTTTATTAAAGATGCCCAAACAGGAACCCTATCGGAAACTCCAGATAAATCTTCAAATGCATATTTCAAACATTTTGTTGGTGGTATCAAGTTTCTTTTTGCTAGTAGGGCAGCTTTTTTCTTTATAATAGGATCTGCAATTTTCTTTTCTTCCTTTACCATATGGGGGAATTTACTGTTATTTCCGATTTATTTTGGATATACTGGTTCAGATAGTCTAGCATCATTACTTCGTACAATTGTTTTTGTCATTGGAGTACCAATTTCTCTTTATACGGCAAAAGTTAGCAGACGACTCACTAGTGATAAAGTACCACACGTAACATTTTTATTCGTTTTAATATTTTTTCCAGGATTTATTATACTAACTTCTCTAGCACCTCTAAACAACGAATTAAATATTTTGGCATGCATCGGTACAATTCTCTTAATGAATGGAGCAATTCCCACTTTATTTGACTTGGGGGCAACTTTACGCCAGAGAATCCTAATTGATATGATTCCACCTGAAAATCGAAATGCAGTTTATTCTTTGATACCAAGTCTAATCTCAATTTTTGGAGTTTTTCTACTTCCAATATCAGGAGTTTTCATTGAGAAATCTGGTATAATAATTGGAGTTGCGACTGCATTTGGTGTCGGTATAGCTGGCGCAATATTGATTTATTTTGGTATTTACTATTATAAATCAAATTTACAGTACAAGGCGAAATCAAAAACAGTACAACCAAGTTCAGTTGCTGTATAGCCTTAGGAACGAATATTGGATTTTCAAGAATATAATGGTTGATGATAGTAAAAAAATCTTTTAATTCAAAAACAAGATAACAAATGGTCTGTTGAGCAATCAACAGAGTTATTTAACAAGGATTTCAGACACTTTCATCGTATATTCGTTATCTCGATTACTTGAAAGTATTTCTAACTTTTCACATCGTTTTACATTATACTGCTATTACAAATAGTACAAGTGGTTCTTGATATTGCAATACCACATATTACGAAGGATTGAATGATCCTCTCACATCGATTTTATAAACAATCATTACAGTAATAAATTCCTCAATCTTTATGTCAGCATTTTTTCTTTTGAGTGGTTATTTCACATCAGGCAGTTATGAACCTAAAGATCGTTGGATTAAGTCACTTCTTTTTTCGAAGGATTCCTGAAACAAAAAGAGTTGTTAAATAATGTTTCAGGGAAAAGAAAAGTAAGAGAAAACCGTAACATTCTATTCTTTTAAGGGTGATATTTAGCTATCTCCTTCTCAATTTCTTTAATCAATTGATCATAAGAACAAAGAAGACACAGATCAATATTCTCAATCTCTTTAAGTCCATCAATATTGAATTGAGATTTTTGATCTATTAATTGGGGCAATCCCGCGGGAATATAGACAATACCTTTTCGGATAAGCCGAAAAATCTCGTTTAAGATTGCCTGTTTATCTTCACGAGTCCGAATTCCCAAGAGATTTAAAATAAACCTTAAATTTTGAGTATGTGTATCTTTAAAGGATAGTAAGATAAGAGCACGATCTGCTAACACACTCATGTCTGTCTCTGATAGTATTAATCTCTCTTTTACTCTATCTTTATCCTTCATCTCTTTTCCACACATTCCTCGTACGGAGTATAAGAAATATTGTTTTTGTGATTAATTAAACTTTTCTTGATATGGTCAATCTATCTTAAAAGGGTAAAGGATCATTTGAGTCTTCTTTAGGTGTCTCATCAATAAATTTACTGTTATCATTAATTATAATCATCCTTTTGTTTTTGTACTTATATGGTGGATTATCCAGATAATACATGAATTCGGTCACGATAACTACTTTATAAGTGTATTCAACCTTTCATCAATAGTAAGTATCAGTTTGAACCTTTTCTGGCTGACTAATCTTATCCTTAATGAATTCTTCAACTTCTCCCATATGCATCACTATCTCTCCGATGGGTATTGGTTTTTGGACACCTTAAAAACGGGAAGAAGAATCTACTTTTTTCCAATAATGAACAAATGAGAAGCTGAAGCTGATCCTATTCTCTGTACACGTTCCTTCAGTCTTTCTCCTTCCTCTTTTAGCTCTTCAAATTCTGGGTGGTCTTTTATCTTTATTAATCGTTCAAGGTCACTATCAATCTCCGAAATTATGAATTTAATAATTCTTTCATTCTTTGGATCTTCACATTCAAATTTATCGTTGCAAAAAAGGCATTTAACATAATGAGTCGATTCTATAACTGCTAGGTCTCTCAATCGTAGTTCTGCTATTATTTCTTCGATTTCTGTTCTAGTAAAAGTATTTCTGTGAGGAATATTAAGTAATTTATCTATTTTTGCCCCCCAATGATGCTGAAGAATATCGCTGTGCTGAGCAGCAGACTGTTCACCGTCACTAAAAGGTTCTTGAATAATAAAGTGACCATCAGGTTTTAAAACACGCTTCATTTCTGAAAGAACCATCTCTTTTTCCATTAGGTGGTGAATAGAATGAGATATTGTAACAGTATCAAAGGAATTATCTACAAAATTTAGGGTTTCAGCATTCATTTCTACAAATTCTACAGGTTTGTTCTCAAATTCCTTCTCTAATGATTCGACATCTTTAAACAATATATCAATACCAATAAATGAATCAAAATTTTTCAGCGTTTTCATCAAAGTGTTAATAAAACCACCGCTTTGAGTTGCCACATCTAGTATTTTTCCTCCCGAAATTGATTCCAGTTTTTTTGCAATCTCTATTGCGCCAGAATTCGCTAATCCTTTGGGGAGTTCTTCCATTTTATTCATCCTTCTATCGCCTGATTTCGGCAAACATTATAATTTATCCTTTAATGCAATTGACTACTAATACTCAATTCTCTGAATACAATTTTTAAACATTAGTTCTTCCTTTTTTAAGACCCCCTGAACCCATTAAATAATATTAATCCAAATAAGAATATGATAAACAGCACTAAACTAATTCCAAATAGTATTAGACGACGAATTAAGTTGTCCATTCACTTTTCAATCCTGTGAAGCGTTTAACTATCTAGTTACCTTTCTAATAAACTTTACTAGCACGAGTATAAACAAATTCAACAATAAAATTCCAAAAATCAATAAAATACCTAGAAAGGACTCGTTTGATGCCATATACATTTCACCTTATGAAACATCTTCTAATGCATAATATTCTCCTTTCTGATGAATATTACACTATTTCTGTTCCATTAACTCATTTTAATATGAGTAATAATTTTCTTTCTGTATCTTTCTTAAAGGGCAATCGTGAATAATTTGACTTCTATTGAACTGATTCTACTGTTACAGCTATCTAAAGAAATGAATCCAATAATTGGAATATAACGTTGATGATTGAAAAGATTAATCCAAAAATTATACCTTAATGATAAAATATGTAGGAAATTAGTGGTTGAAATCAAGTAGAAAAATAATCTGTTGGAATTAAAAGTAAGGAACAATATTATTTGATTATCATCTTTTTCAGTACTAATACCTGCAATTCAAGGAATTGGCATATGTATTTATTTAATTTGCTTAATTTTCTAGAATCAATCTATTCTGTAACCACTCTTTTTTTATAGTTGATAACTACATCAACATTCATAATTAGTAAATGCGTTATTTCTCGAGTTGAAGCGATTTGCCAAATAAATTCCGGATCATTACGGGAATATTCTTATTATTTGTCGGTATTGTGATATTCATTTTATTTTTTATTGGATTTCAACTGAGAGGCTCAGGAACAAGCTCCACATCTAATGAATCGGATTTTCCCATAATTATTTTAGTTCCGATCTTTTTTGGAATACTTTTACCAATCATTGCAGCAATAAGAAAACGACGATAAACAAATTTAGTTAATTAGTTTCCAAACTTTCATATTACTACCTTTGATTAGTAGAATATGAATAAATACCAAATTATATTATAGACTAAATACAATTAGTTGTTTAAATGGTGGAGTAATATGTCAAAGATTAAAATAGAGCCAACTGTTTCCCCATTTCCAATGCCTGTCGCGATTGTTGGAGCACTTGTAGACGATCATCCTAATTTTATGACTGTTGCGTGGTTTAATCGTCTTAATAATAAACCACCAATCTGGGGTATAGCTTTTGGAAAGAAGCAATATACTCTCAAGGGGATAAGGGAAAATAAAACCTTTAGTATTAATATTCCTAGTGTAAACTTAGCAAAGAAAGCTGACTATTGTGGTATTGTATCTGGAAGGAAGGTTGATAAATCAAAGCTCTTCAAAATCTTTTATGGGAAAGTACAATCAGTACCAATGGTTCAGGAATGTCCCCTAACTTTGGAATGCTGTGTTTATGACATAATTGAACTACCTGGAATAGCTTTAGTACTTGGTGAGGTTATTGCTGCTTACACAGAAGAACAATATTTACATGAGGGAAGATTAGACATAAGGAAAATTAATCCGTTTACATTTTCGCAACCTGATAACAAATATTGGACGATTGGGGATATGCTTGGGGATGCCTTTTCCTTCGGGAAGACACAAACGGATTAGCGTATTTTAGTGTTTTATTCTTTACATTTTAGTAACCCAGTTAAGATGATTATCTCAACAGGTTTCAATTAACAGCCTCAAATTGTTCAGGTTTTTCTACCGTTATTGAACCATCTAAGTGAGAGATGCTTGCGCTTGATTTCATAAAACGAATTCCCAAGGAAATTAGCAAGAATCCAGTACTAAATACTGCAAGAATTACAAAAACACCTGCAAGTAAACCAAAATTATCGATTATTTGGCCTGAAATGGGAAGCAGAGGAATACCAAACAACGAAGTAACGGTAGGAATCAAAGAATAGATTGAATTTCTATACTCAGATGGAACCAAATCTACCAGTAAGCGCATTCGAAGGACTTCTGCAATTCGATATATCGTACTGACACTTATATTGATTATAATTACTGTAGACAAAAATCCAATTAAACTAACTTCATTTTTTAAAGGAACAAGGACTAGAAGACTGATTATGGCTGGAAAAAATAAACATAAAAATGTGAAAAGAAATTTTGGATAATGATCACTTGAAAACTTTTTGCTGTATTTTGCGACGAATAATCCGATAGGTACACCATTAAGCATAATAATCGTTCTAAGGAAATTGGCACCCATATCATCTCCAGTATACCCGAAATATAGCGGAAAAAGAATTAAAGAACCCCAAATCCACCAAGTGCTAGTAAGAATCCCAATACCCAAAATAAGAAAGAACGCAGCTTTACTTGACAACATAAATCGCAGTCCTCCTTTGAGGTATGTGAGGTAGGAATTTGTACTCTCATTCTTCGGAATTTGAACGTCTTTTTCGCTTTTTACCATCGAAATATCTTTGATATTAAGTAAAACAATAATAACCATTATTAAAGAAAGCCAAATTTGAAGAGAAAAAACAGCTTTACGAGAAAAAGTCGTAGAGAGAAATCCACCTACCATAAAAGCTGCTGCCAAGGCTAGATTGTTTAGTGTATTTACTTGTGAACGAGCAAATCCGTAGATTTTTCGATCAGTATCAATAGAATCAACTTTTTTATAATTAGAATCCAACCAAGTGTCTAGGGCCCCAGAAAATTGAGCATTTCCCAAACCATTGGCAATGGCAATAACTAGGAAATGAGAAAAATTTTCTGCAACACTGAGCATGAGAAAACCGAACCCAAAACAAAAATAACCAATAGTTAGTACCCATCGCTGACCAATATAATCCCCAAGTGATCCTGAAGGATAATCAAAAATGAATTGGGTTAACAGTACAACTGCCATCATTGTCCCTGTTAAGGCGAAACCAATCTTATCTATAGCATATAGGGTAAAAAATGTCCCCGATATGCTCATTAATAACGAGTTAATTAACGTAAAAGAGAAAAAGGTTTTCAATAATGATCTCGTTTCTTGTGACAAATCTTGGATTCCTAAAAATCTGTAAATAATCATGTTAAAATTCACCTGTTTTTCTATGTTGTGAGAACCTTAATTCCGCTATCCAAGCCATGTGTGACACTTTCCTCGCTCCATCCGCCAAAGACTTTTGCAGCTAACTTGAGATATCCAATGTTGTCTGGATTTATTTCTAAAAGAGAGCTTACAAAGGCGTCTAACTCAATGGGATCTGCAGATGCCGAAACAAAACCAGGATTCTCGTGAGTTTCCCACTCCAAAGTATTAGGGTCTCTCAAAGATGCTGTAAATATGGCTTCGACAACCCCATAGATATTGAATAAAGAATCATAGACTTTATAGATGTCTACAATACTTTGGTTTAACAAACTATGCTTTTTCCCATGAAATCTGCTCCGATCTGGGCCTGGGATCATACCAAAGAAGTTTTTCACAGAAAAAGACACTATCATTGGTTCCTCCAAGAGTCTTAGCTTAGCAAGGCTAATTAGATCGGCTCCCCTCAACTCGGAAAGTCTCTCAGGGACAAAATTATAGAACTCGGTCCGCTCAAGAGGAGGATACTTTTTTTCAACAATGTCTCTAATCATATCAGGATCTGTTGTTCTATTCCCCCAGTTCTCCTCTGTTATGTTCAAGAACTCCACATCATGTTTCTTCAGCACCTTACCGATACCAGAGTATTCCAGAAACCATTGATCGCTCTTTCGGAGGTCATCCTGCTTAAAAGAACCCCATTCTCCTGTTTTAAGAGCTTCTTCAGTTCTCGCCCATCCATAGCTCTCTACCACTAGTGCTTCGCTGTTGACTGCAGAAAGAACCCAATCTAAAATCATCGCTTCAGTAAAACAGACGGAAAAACCCCAATTAGGTTTGATGACGACAGGAGGTTTTAAGTTCATTTCTTTGATTATAGCTATGAAAGTTTCTCTATTTACTGACTCCTCTACCATAGTTTTTCCGATTTTGATCATAATCTCACCTTTTATTCATATCCACGATGATTATGTAACAAATCGTATGTCTCCCCGTGATAAAGATCCTTATTCCCCAAGAGAAAGCCCTTGGGAAAACCAAACTTGAAATCAACTAGGTCAGCCAAGCGTTTGCAATGTTCATCCGCTATCTCAAAGTCTAAACACTGCAAGTTATCTTCCAATTGTTCTAAAGAAGTTACCCCAAATATAGGGATAAATAATCCATCCTGTTTTCTTATCCAATTGAGAGCAACATTAGCTGAGGAACATCCTATTTCATCAGCGATTTTATCTACTTCTGCAGCAATTTTCAATCTGTCTTCTGAAGGAACACCCCATTTTCCCTCCGTTAATCTTCCTGGAGTCTGATTTTTTCTTGTATATTTTCCTGTATATAAACCAGCACCTAAAGGTGCCCAAGTAGTCATAGCTAAATCTAATTTATTACACATAGGGATGATATCTCTCTCTGGGTCTCGAAAAGAAAGATTATATGGAAATTGAAAAGCTATAAAAGGATTTAATCCTCTTATTTCCGCCATAGTATTAGCACGAGAGACTATCCATGCAGGGGTATCTGATATACCAATATAATTAACTTTAGAAGAACTAATTAAGTCGTCTAGTGTTCGTATGACCTCATGAACTGGTGTGGTATAATCCCACATATGTAAGTAAAGTAAATCAATATAATCAGTCCGAAGTCTTTCTAAACTTTCTTTAACAGTTCGGAGTAGGTTTTTACGATGATTTCCCCCTGCATTAGGATCTTTTTTCCAGCGATAATCGTGTAAAGTGTATTTGGTAGCAATTACATAACGATCACGATCGCCTTCACTGAATTCTCCAATAAATCTCTCACTTGTTCCTTTGGTATAATTACAGGCAGTATCAATGAAATTTCCACCCTTATCAGAAAATTTCTGAAAAACTTGTTTTGCTACTTCTTTTGAACTCCCCCATCCCCAATCTTCTCCAAAGGTCATTGTTCCTAAACTAAGTTCTGAAACTCTTAATCCGCTTTTTCCCAATAGTTTGTATTTCATTCTATCACATCTTCTATTTGTAGTATCATAATAGATGCTTTTGGATACGTTTCGACTAAGTTCGAATCGTGACAATTCGAATCATATCGAAACGTAATGAGAAGTCCCGAGGTCTAAATATCTTTCCTTTATGACAAAATAATCAAAAATGAAATAAACACTGATAAATAATAAAGTACTATCTGTATGAAAGCAGTGGAAAGACAACTAATGACAAAAGATCGTCAAAAACTCTTTGAATATTGGAAGAATCTACCAGCATCTAAGTTTGTTAATGTTTCAAAGGAAAAATATTACTCTCATCCTGTTAGAAGAGACATAATAAGACTATTAAGGAAAGGAATAGACGAGGAATCACCTGATGGAAATTTTCAGGTACGTCGTGCTCTGAATGTTTCTGAAATTAAAAGAGGATTAATGAAAGATATAAAATTGAGTAAATCCACTCTCTATTTTCACTTAGATGTCCTTGTTGAACTTGGATTAATCAAACTAGTTGCTATTTTGCACGAAGGCCCTTATAGACGCAATAAAACAAAGTATTTCGGTCGAACTGCAAGGAATCTTTTTATTACTAGCAGTGATGACAGCATTGAAAACTATAAAGAACAATTCGAGGAATTTCAGAAATTCGCTGACATTATTGGTTTTAAACTCCCTGATAATTATCCAGAGATTCCAAAACGTTATATTGATTCAGATGAACATTTCTTTAGAATCTTTGGGAAATGGTTATTGGTACACGAAGAAATTATTGATGAAAAGAGATTAAGCATGGGATTGTTGTATGAATTTCTAAAATGTGTTAATTCTATCCATCCTACATATGTTCAGCTTCTAAATGAGCTTTTTCAAACACTCCAACATAATATTCAAGAATTATGATTTTTGTCAAAAATTCTTGCTTTTTTATTCATACATTAGTCTGAATCAAAGAGAAAGTCTCTAATTATAGTAGTTAATATGTTTAATAAAGCTGGGGAGTCCCTAATTTTAAAAAGAAGAGAAGATTAAGTGGATAGATACGACTAATTGCTGCCAACAGAAAATTCCTTAACATTAGTTCGAACTTCTATCTTCCCGTAGATACTCACACTCTTAATGTCCACAATATAGTAACCATTGGCTAATATTCCGAGATTTATAGAAAATCCACCATTTTTTTCTTTCATCAAGTTGTAAGAATTGATAAGTGTTTTTTCACCAGTTGTTTCCTTTTTGGAAAGGTTAATATCGATACTATCAACTATATGTTTGTCAGAGGGGTTAAGAACTAATGAATAATTCCATCCATCATCTTCCTTTTCAAATGAAATATCAACAACAAGAGTATAGGAGTAACCCAGTGCATTAGCAATAGCATAGGATATCTCCTCATAATTTGGAGGAAATGCAGTAATGATAGTGCCATCAGTCACTACTGCGGCCCCATTAACATAAAAACCACCTGCAGCAGTCAGATTAGTAACTATGGAACTATCACAAGTAAACTTTTTCCCAGTAATTAAACCAGCTTTTGCTTGAACAAGTGTTCCGATCCCTATTCCTGCAACCACTAGTCCTTGATCATCCGCATCATGAAGAAGACTTGCCACATCCTGATTTACGTTAAGTGCTAGTGCTGATTCTCCTCCAGGGATAACTATCGCGTCGTATAGAGTTATCTCATCTATGTCTGATATAAGGATACCAGTGACTAATGAACCCTCACTAGTTGTCTGTTCTTCAGACAATCCTGCAATGGTTACTTTCCCATGCCATTGATCTAGAAATTCTTTTACTCCTAGAAGATCGCTCTCAGAAAATCCGTCTGCGACAAAGAAAACAACATCAGCGCCTCTGATAGACATTCCTTGGTTGTAAGAAGAACGCATTGAATCAAAGTACACCCAAAGAATTATATTTCCAATAAATGTGCAAATAAAAAAACCAATCAGGATTATTCTTAATGTTTTATTCATGTTTTTCACCATAATATAATAAAAAATAAAAAAGAAGAGAGAGAGATACCTTTACTCCATGGAATTGAGTTTTCTTGCTCCTAGCGAGACCATGATTATACCAAAGATCAGTTGTAAAGCAGAATAAATTACTGCCACAGGATAGAGTGCATCTGCGATGGCAAATACATCCCACAGAATCGGATCCAAGAAAATCATCAAAATAAAGAATGGAATCATGACTCCAAAAACACAAATTTGGATATTAATCATGAATTCACCACTTTTGTCATGAAATGCGGGATTTACTAGAAATAAACCAAACGTAAAAGTAATAGCTGCTGTGGCAATGAGGAGTGTCAAGATAACATTAAGAAACAGTATATCCAATGTTATTTCTGGAACAAGTAAGTTGACAGTAGTTTCAACAATTAATACGATTGGTAGAATTATTAATAGATATTGAAACAGTTTAATCCTCAAATATTTTCTTGTCATCGTAGGGGTTTGCTTATAGAGTAAGAGGTTTTCTTTTCCCTGTAGACTGATATCAGAAGTAACGAAAGCCGCTAAAAGAGGGCCTATAAATAAAGACATAACAAAGGCACTCTCTGGATCATCAGGCTGTGTTAGGAAGATATTCATTACAACAATTAAACCCACGCAATAGATTATCCACGCAACGTTTTTTGCTTTCCGAAAATAGGTCTTAAACCCTAATGAAAGAAGAAGGCCTGATGATCCACCACCACCGAGCTTTGTGATAGAGTTATAGAAGAAACTGTCTGATTTTGATTTAGAGGCGGAAAAAGAAGTTGGTTCAAGATTGTATAAACGATTGGCTAAAAATCCACCTATCAAAAGAGAAGCACAGAAGAAGGTTACTAATGTGCTGAATTGTATGATTGTTGTGAATTCAATATCCAAGATATTTCCAGGATTCTGGGCAAGAGCTACGATGGTCTCTGATCCCCATCCCCATGGAAAGAATCCGAACAGATCCTGGACAAGCTTTGCGTTTTCAGGATTTTTAAGAACTTCATAATATCCACCAATTAATAGATATATTACAGCAACTAATGGTAAGATTACGATTATTGCTAAACCTTTACCAATATCTCTTCCTCGAGCTGATTTCATTAAAATTGATCGTAATAGCGCAGCTATTAGGTTTCCAACCCAAGTAGCTGTTAGGAAGAGGATTATAAAAACTACAAGAATAATGAAAATCTGGAAGATGTCTAAACCAAGGGGGAACAATGCCGCGGTAAAAGTACCACCAATGATCGCTGCAAAGGCAGCATAAAAGGGGATTTTTCCCAAGAATTCACCAATCAAAATATCACTAGATAGGACAGGAGAAGAAAGATAGATCTCAATATGTTCTGTTTTAATATCCTGTAAAGTTGACGCGATTGGAAAAGACGCAAACATTACAAAAAATACGAAAAAGAACACATCGATAAGAGCTACAGCTACAGCTGAAAGCAATAACTCGTGTAATTCATCGACAAACATATCAATGATATAAGGAGCTATGAAAAAGGTATAAATAGCCAATCCTCCAATTAATATATAGGGAAGATAAGGCCTAATTTCACGAATTCGACTCGTTGTTACACGATATTCGGTTTTAGCGATTGGTAACCAACGAGTGTTTCGGAACGAAATCAATTGTGATTCCTCCAAGCTAGGAGTTCTTTTTCATCAATTCCTCCAGTTAAGACAATGAAAGCTTCTTCTAGTGTTTCAGTTCCTGCTTGAGCAATGATTTCATCAACTGTACCCACAGCAATGAGTCGTCCTTGGTTAATTATACCAATTCGATCACATAGCTCCTCAACGATCGGAAGAATATGACTGCAAATCACAATAGTTCTTCCAAGTTGATCAGCTAATCCCTTAATTAGATCTTTAACCATGTGAGCGGCACGAGGATCCAGTGCTGCTGTAGGTTCATCGAAGTATATGATAGAAGGATCATGAATTAATGCTGCGGCAATTAACACTTTCTGTTTCATTCCAGAGCTAAAACCTTCAAGGAGAAAATCTTTCCTCTCTATAAGACCGAATAGCTTTAAAAGCTCTTCAATCCTATCTTTTAGGATATTTCCTTTGATATTATAAAGGGCTCCCATGAATTCAAGAAACTCATAAGCACTAAGCTTCTCATATAATCCTGGGGATTCCGCTAACAACCCAGAAATGGCTTTTACTTCTCTTGGATTTTTTAGAATGTTGTAGCTATTCACAGCAGCAGTACCACTGGTTGGTTTTAGAATACAGTTTAGAAGACGAACTGTCGTGGTTTTTCCAGCTCCGTTAGGACCAAGAAGTCCGAATGTTTCTCCTTCATATACTTCAAGATCGAGCTCCTCCACGGCTTTGATCTCTTTTCCATAATATTTCGATAACTTATCCGTGCGGATAAGAACTTTTTTAGTTTGTTTTGTTTCAATTATAGTTTCTTGTACTTGCATTTTGTTTACACCATGTAATCTAATTTACTCTCCATCCACAGGAAGCACAGAACCGATCATCTGACTCTAATCGCATACCACAATTAATGCAGAAAAAAGAGGTTGATTTTGGTTCAGATCCCCAATAATAATCTTCTACAGCTACAGGATTACGATAGGAAGTATGGTTTGATCTCGATTCAGTTTGATAAGGTCTTGATTTCCTATAATGATGAGTTGTAGTTTCATCATCATAATCCAGGGATTCAGCAAAACTAGCAGCGATAAATACAATGATTCCAATTATCATGATAAGGATTAATGGAAAAAGCATTATTTCACGATTGCCTTGTGTGCCAAGGAGTAATACCAAAGGTACAAAAATTCCGATTATGAGACAAAACATAGTAATCAATACAAATAGCTTAGGTTTTTTCCGCTTTCGTCCATTATTGCAAGCTGCCGTTGCAGCAACAACACCACCTATCCATGCCATTATGTAGAACCTCCATCAGGCTCTATAACCAATTTTATCAGAAATTTTACTTTTGTTTCTTGATTAAGCAATTTTTATGCTCCTTTCAACATCAGCAATAGACTTTTTTACTAATGTTACCATTTTTTCTTCAGTTACTATTTTTTGGTCACATATTTATAAATGTTTATATTTAGGAAAATAGCTAAGAAAGTCAACTCTTTCATTTGAAAAGGAAGTATCTTATGAAGAAGAGAATATTGGCAAAAATGAGTTAAAAAATTACATTAATTTATGGAAACGAAAGGTTTAAAAAGAGATTACGGGATATTAGTAATGAATTATAATTAGTAACTAATACATTACTTGGCCAGTAAAAGCTTTCTAGAGGCTGTTAGTGTGACTACTCAATTGTCAGACTCAGAGCGAGTTGTTATTCGAGAAATTTTTCAGAATCCACACATCAGTCTAGACGAAATCGCGGTTGTATTAGAGAAAGAGAGGGAAGAATGGATAAAAGAACGGGAAAGAGAAACAGGAAAGAAAGATAAGCGATTTCGTGAGCCTAAGGAAGTAGATATTCGGACTATCTCAAAATTTAAATCAGTAGGGCTAAAGAAAATCCGTAAAGGACTTATAGAACTTGCTGAAACGTCTCGATTAGATCTTTCAATTCAAGATAATCTGGAAGAGGAAAATCTAGAATTACTTCAAAAAAATGGTATTTTATATGGCCATGATTTTAGAATTGATAGAAAAGTCTACATTTTTTATACCCTAAAAGATGGGTACATTCTCTGGCAAGAGCATGTTTGTAATATTAAATGCCAAGATCAATGTAAAGATATTCTTAATCTTATTAGAGAAGAACATGAACTTAAAAAATCATTTAGTGATAAATTAACCCGAGAACAATTTGAAGATACATTTAATGAAATCATTAGAAGAGAAAAACCATGAATGAAGTTAAGGTAATCAAGGGATCTGATATTCCCCCTCCACCCGGGAAACCCCGAATTATTCGCCCAAGTAAAAATCTCTTATGGAAAAATTACTTACTATATGTTATCGTGTTTATTATTTTCACAGCTGCATTAATAATTATTTTTGGTGGTTTTGGCACCTGGTTAGGCCCAGAGCTCGCTGAACCACAGAGAGAGATTTTATTTCAGGCGTTCTTCTGGATGGGGGCTATTTATTTAGCGATCTGGTTTGTCATCACTATCTGTTATATAGTAGGGATGCAGCTATACGTCAAATCCATGTTATTCATCGTTCACGGCCATGAAATCGTGGTTCACAAAGGACTAATCAATAAATCGGAAAAACATGTTCCTTATCGTACAGTGACCAACATCAACATGAAAACGGGCCCTTTTGATCGGTTATTTGGTATTGGAACCATTGAAATCCAAACAGCTGGTGGAAAAGGGTACTCTCTCGATGAGACCGCAGAAGAGAAATTGGAGGGAATCAAAGTTTTTCGTGAAGTAAGAGATTACATTCTCACGCAACTTCGGCAATTTCAAGCTGCTTATGGAACCAAAAGTGAGGAAGAACCCCTAGAATCAATCCCACTACAAATGCTTTCTGAATTAAAGGAAATTAAGAATTTAATGAGTACTCGACTGGAAGGAATGGAATCTAAATTAGAAGAATTAGATAGAAAATTAGAAAAATTTCAAAAATCCTATTAAGCAAATTAAGAACGTGTTCTCATAATCTGGGTGAATCATCTCATGGAAATCTGGTTCTTAATAATGCTTTTTGTATTTGGTTTATTCATTTTAGGATTATTTGTAACTGTTCTCATGAGATTTCTTAAGAGAATCACAAGTTGATAAAGAATTATTGGTATAATAATGTCTGATCAATTTCCTTTTATTTTGATATTACTATTGTTAGGAATCTTATTATTATTTATTGCGTTTTTCTTTAGATTTCTAAAAAGAATTACTAGTTAGATTGTCGTTTTTAAATTTGCTGAATCATCACAGGAAGTTATTCATCAAGTGTGCCCATCTACTTAGCTTGACGTTACGAATGATGTTCTGCTCATCTTTCGATTATATATAAAGGTCAAAAAGATGATTTTCTTGAAAGCCTTTTTCTCAGGAAATTGAGGAAACAACCGTGTTTCAACATATTCCCATCTGTAAATCTAGCAAGAACGAAAAATTTCCTCATCAGAAAGAAAGTGAAGAGTGTGATGTGCACTTCTTCCAATTAAATTCCGAAACTGAGGAATTAAAATCGTTAAAGTATCATTTTGATGATTTACAGGAGAATGAAATCTATATTCTCATTAATGATACTATAAAAAGGATTTTCTTGTGGATTGGATCTAGGGTTTCTGTTCGATCCAGATTTATAGGTGCTCATTCAGCGAGTCTTATTCAGCGAAAAAAGGGAATTGATTATCGTGTAGTAAGTGTTGTACCAAAACACGAGCCACCAGAGTTCCATAACACTCTATCAGTCCTTGTAGACAGATAATTTTCTCAATTAATCGATTTTTAGAAAAATAGCTTCATAAGAATTAAGATAGGCACTGTTAAAGTAGCTCCAACTTGTACTGCAGTAGCGGCCATTTTACCCCTATCATCCATCCATGTTTTTCCCTTCTTTTTCTCGAGAATAAGAGCAACTAAACCTCCAAGTGTTATACAAACTGCCATGTGAGGAGGAAAGAACATCCCAATAGCTAAGCTAACACCAATCGTTGGGAATAATAATGCAATAAATCCTCCAGCTATCAATTCAACGATATTCAAAAATACATCAATCGCTCCTGCTGCAAAGGGACCAATCAAAGCAATTGAAATCGGGAATCCTGGCGCTGGGAAATCAACAGTCCCAATACCGAGAGCTTTCCATAGAAATAGAGTGAAAATCGGAGTAAATAAGGCAGCGGTCACATATCCAGCAAAATATGCTGGTAGAATGTGTCGTGGGTTGATTTTCATTTGTTGTCCGAACTTCAAGGTTGAAACAATATTAATGGTCTCCCCAACCTCCCCTTTTGGTGTAGCAACATATGGTGTTATCCCTCTAGCTCCAACAAAAAATAGTGGTAAATTATCAAAAAGGAAAGGAGGAATTACTGCTGTTCCACTCTTTGCAATCGTCGTCACTGTAATGAAACCCTGAATCAATGACCCTAAAAACAAAATCCAGATTAATAATAGTAAAATTAGCAGATAATTTGTATTGGGGAGAATATCTAAATAGATAACGAAGAACATTGAACCAATCAAACTCAGTGTGTACATCAAGAAAAGAAGTAATTCTTTTTTTCCAATTATACCTTGAAATTTTAATTTATTGAAAATTTGGCTTGTTTTTTCACTACTTTTAGGAGTAGGATGTGCTATGGGATTATTATTTTGAATTTCTGCAGTTACATTTTCTTCTAGAGATTCAGTTGTTTTAGATCTGAGACGTCTATAAACTCTCTTTATCATTGAAAAAACATATGGAGAAATGAGAGCAGCTGATAGAATAAATCCAATAAGAAAGGAAAGAAACTTTGTTTGGAGGAGATAGGAATATAAGCCAAAAAAATCGTTACTAAAAATGCCCTGATTAACTTTACTATGAAAATCGCTTCTAGTGTACAATAATGGCCCTATTAATGTATAAGTAAGAATAGATGCAATTCCAGTAGGAATTGTAATTTTAGGGGAGTTAATTAGAACTCCAAGCGTAAACATCGTAATTCCAATAGTTCCTAGCATAATTCCAAAGATCATTCCAGAGTCAAGGTTAGATAAATCGATAATTGGTACAAACAAGGTAATAAATGCACTAACAAACCCAATAGCTAGAAATTTTTTAAATAGTCTTACTTTAGATGTCTGATTTGTTACAAGAACCTCAACAGTCTTCACACGTTGGATTGTTCCAGGGAATGGGTATTCTTCATCATTATGTATAAATTTAGGGGCCAAATAGGCACCCAAAATTAACCCAGTTATGCCTGGAATAAACATCAAGAAGTAATGAATCAATAGTGGAATAATCCATTCGACAGTTATAACAACACGTTCCGATAATACTTCGTGACTTGGTAATAGCCAACTTGGTGGATTAAAAGAAAGGCCATACACTCTAGCATTATTATATAACCAGATTAAGAATAATAAACCAACACTTGCTTCTGCAGAGGAAGTTGCGCCATATGCTACAGATACCAAGGTTAAATTCTCAGATGTCGCTTTATCTCTGAGTAAGACTTTTACCATCAAAAGTACTACAAAACTCGAAATACCCACGGATAATAGTCCTAAAATCACGTTTAGATAAAGAGCTAGCCAATTCATAAACACTCCGATAATCACACCTATGATTACTACAGATTGAGATCGTTTTGTTTCGGATAATCCAGTTATTGTTTTGAGTCCTTGACTTCCTTGCATCATAATTCACTTTCATAAATCTTATCGTTTGCATATATGCAAACGAATGCCTTTATAACTATTTCCTAAATGGTAATGTTAGGAGCCAAAATTATGAAAGCACCTTCCATATTGAAATTATTTGACAGTCCCACAACTGGATTAATTTCTTGGTACTTATTTGTTTATAAAGAACTAAATGCGTCACAGATTTCGAGATTATCCCGAAAAAGTCTCTCTACAGTGACTAGAAGCTTAAAAAAGATGGAGGATGCGAATTTAGTCGAGGTCTCACGAATTGAACAGGTAAAAAATCTATCAAAAAAATATTGGAGGCTAAATCCTAATATAAAACTTGAAGAAAATCTTATTCAAAGTGATGAACTAAATAAACTTCCAAGTAATGAACAACAACAAATTATAACTCAAATTCAAAACATCTTACTCATTTTTCGAGAAATTACACGAACAATCTTTAATGTTCAAATTAGAGAATTAACGAATATAATTCAAGAGCAAAAATCTCGAGAGAAAGGATTATTTACACTCTTCTTACTAGATAAGGATGAGGGACCTATATTTATTCAAAAATTGAATGAATTGACCGAAAGTGTACGAGAGGTAATCAAGCCTCAATCTAAACCACAATCAGAAAAGGTTTTTGAGGTTGATATCGATGGTTTTATAGATCTTGATAACCATATTTTCATTCTTCTGTCATCTCGTGTTGGAGATATTGTACCCAAGTTAAAAAAGTAAAAAAACAGGTAAAATTTTCCTTGGACGCTGGATTGCTGGTCTTGGCGATGTTAATGGTGAAAGATTCGACGATTTTACCAAAAGTTCAGTTGCTTATGGTAATTATTCAGGTAAAACCTATCTTTTCTTTGGAGGAAACACAGAATCTCTTATATCAATTAACTCAGTTTAACAAAAATTTGTTTTGAGATTTCTTCTGGATGCCAAGGAATATTCGTTAAGTCCATTTTAAACCCCTCGATAACCAAGTGAAGAACATAGAAAGCATCTGAATTTAGAAATGCTAATAGTTTATGAGTTATTGGATCTTGAGTGGTTTCTTGAGAGGAATATTCGATATTTAGTGATTCAAAGAATCTCGAAAAATTAATTGCTGAAGAAACATTTTTCTGACCACCCGTTGTATAGTATGTAGCATTGTCTAAGATGAGTACTTTCAGATTCTTAGGTCTGTAAAATGCCGCAGTAATAGCTGAACCCAACCCCATCAAAAAATTACCATCTCCTGTGATTACTATGATCCTCTTATTAGGATTGGTAAAGGCTAAACCTAAACCGACAGCAATTGGTAAACCCATCGATCCCCTAAGATAGACTTGAGGTTTAGGAAGGATATTATAAACTTCTCTGCTAATGTTTCCATTTGAACTCACAATTATATCATTCTTGTTGATAAATTTTCTCAGAGCAGAGATCACTTCAAAACCTTTCATCGACACAACACCCCCTTTTTAACAAGTAGAGCCACTGGAGAGGAAGTCTCTTCCATTTCCTTTACAGCATTTGTTATATCTGATCTCCACATATTTTCTGATAAAATCCAATATGGAACATTCAAAGCTTGTAAAACAGGTTCATTAACCTCTCCCATTATTGAATGCTCAGAAAAATCTTTATCAGGATCTAATCCTCGGTAGCTAATGAATATCAACATGGGAAGCTTGTATAACTGGGCAAGTGACGTTAAAGCATCACCAATATTTCCTAAACCACTATTTTGCATGTACACGAGAGCTCTCTTTCCCGAAAAGGCCACTCCCGACGCAATACCTATTGCTTCGTCCTCTCTTGTGGCGTAAATGTGTTTCAACAGAGTCTCGGTCTCGTGAGAAGCTAGATAAGCTAAAAATTCCTTGAAATATGAACATGGCACACCACTAATATACTGAAATCGCTTTTCTAGTAACTTAATGAACTCATTCAAATCAATCATACTGTTTCATCCTTATTTTTAGTGTCGCAATTGAAATAAAAGGATGTTGAATCAAAATTTTTAGTTAACTAGTATAGAAGTACTCTTCTAGAATCATTAGAAATATTAACCTATAGAATCAATTATGGTAAACGTATGATTTGTACAGTATTGTCCAAATTGTGGAGCATCTGACATCCGTGGAGAGTTGAAATATCATAGACCGCATTCATCGTCTGTACCAATAGCATTTTTTAAAACTGCAGATCTTGAGGTTTACATCTGTACAGAATGTGGATATGCGAAGTTTTTTGCTGATGAAAAAGGTTTAGTGAATACTAGGGAATATACATCTCTACCATATGAAAAGACCCCACCACCGAGATGGATTAGCTGCATGTTTAATTTGCTTAAGATTCTTGTAAATTCGCAGAGGATGTCCCCACATTTGGCTAATTATTCTATCATTTTTACAAGCAAGAACCGCAAAAACCCCTTTTGTAAAAATCCAACATTTTTATTGGCTAGTAGATATAATGGGAGCGAAGTTACTTCTGTAAATAGAATAATTATTTTCTAATAAAAAAGGAATGTCTGTAACTGAAATATCTGTGGATATATTAATCATCTATTAGTCCTCGCTTTGAGAATACTTGTTTATGGAATTTCTTTCATTTATAATTAGATATTTAAGGAATTATTCCATTGCAAATTTAGAATAGTCTTACATTAACTAAGGAATTTAAAATGAAAAACTCAACAAAGATAAAACTTACTCTCATTATCTTTTTCTTCATAATAATTTATTATTTTATTATAAATGTAATTTATTTTGCTCCTCTGCCTTATTCAATTACAGAAGGAAATTTTTCATTAGCAGCTACTGAAGATCAAATCATTTTTGAAAAATGGACTCGTAAAGTAACTGTAGAGATAGAGTTATCATCAGGAGGACCACTACTACTGATTCATGCAGTAATAAGTGATGATATCACTGACGAAATCACTAGTAAAGGAAATTTTGAGGATCAATTTCAAACGTGGAGGATCACATTAAGCACTTGGGGGACTAATGCTACAAGTGCTGCAGGTACATATAGAATTATTGATCATACATCTCCTATTTTACCAAAACCCAAGCATAACTATGTTTCAACTTTTGAGATATACGTTCAGTTTATGTTTCTAGCAACGATAATGTTAATGGGATTCTTCTTAATTATTTCTATAATAACTGGACTTATTATCATGTTTAAAGAAAGAAAACAATTAATTAGTTGAATAAGGATATAAAATCATAGTTGAAACTAGATGTAATCATTCTTGAAATTTTATTTACCCAATAACCTCCTTCATTAAAAAACTAATAAGTAAATGCCAACTTTTGTAAAGATTGGTGACTGATTTGCCTTCGAATATAGCTGCTTTCGAAAAATTGATGACGAACCCTACAAGAATAGCCATTTGGGCTGAAATCTTCCGGAAACCAGGAATTACTGCTAAAGAACTCATAAAAGTTCTTGACTTCAAAAAAACCAAGATGTATTATAATTTGAAAGAAATGTTAAAATCAGGTTTAATTGAAGCTGAAGAAATTACTGTAAAACATTCTTTAATCCTGAAGAAATATCGTATTAGCAAAGAATTCGAGAAAGTCCTTCAAAAGAGAGAAGAACTCATGGAAAAACCGAGAGAAATAAAATTATTCTCACTTTTCACAATTTTAACGTTAATACAAATTGAAATTAGGAAAACTCTGAATACAACAAATGAGGAAATATTAGAAAGCAAAAAGAAAGCAATGGAGGAAAATCGATTTTCTAGGGTAATCGGATTATTATTCTATTCAATGGATAGAGAACAACAATTTTTAGACAGTTTTTATGAATTTTTAGATACCAAGATAAAACATCATGTCAGGGATTCTATTGACCCTGAAACATATGAGAAAACCTATGGCAATTTCTTTTTTGGCTTTATTGGCCCTGAATAAGCATAACCACTTCCCTCAGTGTCTAAGTATTTTCTGAACTATTATTTAATATTAAATCTTTTCTATACTTGTTTTTGCAGGAAAGATAACATTTTTAAAAAACGGCACGTTCCGAAATTTAAGATAATACAATAGTTATCTTAAGGAGAAAAAAAAATGTCGGAGGATAAAAGGACCTTTCAGGTAATCCTCTATGTAAGTAAAATGTCCAAACCAGTAATGATTGAAAAAGGATGTAAGATGGGGGATTGCCATTCACTTGTAGTTAACGAAAGACTTGCACAGGCAACTACCAATTTAGAAAATAGTTTCTATTGCACTAGAACACAAGAAATTATCATTGCAACAAAAGACTACTGTGAAAAACATGGAATCCCCTTAGAGATTAAAGATATTTCAGGGATAGTGAAAGGAATTAAGTATTTACTAACAAAAAGAATTCTGAATACACCAGCACTAGAAATTATCCTCAATCAAGAAAAGTTCTTGCTAAATCCCTCCCACCCACTTGATTCAAGTGCATTTACAAAATTTTTAAATAAAGTAGCATTTAACTCATACCTCTAGATTATCAACACGTCTACAAAACAATGCATTAAGCTGATTCTCGAAGGAACATAAAATAGGCAGATTCGTAAAAAAAGTAATGAAGTGTTGAGGCTATCAATCTGTGTGTATGTCTTCTCCAAAATTCTCCAAGACTCTCCTTCTTTTCCCTTTCCCCACTTACATACGTCCACTCGAAAAAATCTCGAGTACAAGTGATTTAACTGAACTTACTAGAACCTTTACCATCAAACTAGTCGTCTTGGATATCGCATTATCCCCATGTTGCCAATAGTGTGATCGTATAATTACAAGTTGTCTGATTATATTTTATGTTAAAACCTCTAAAGGAAGATTTATAATATCAATGTAAAGGAAGCTTTACGTAAAGGGGCCTTTACATTTTATTAAGAAAACTCTGTAATGCAACTGGTAGGAACGAACAATGGCGTTTAATAAACGATGGAAGGCAGAATTAGGCATTTCTTTATTAATTTTCATTGAATTTTTTGGGATCACAATTTGGGCTCTTCTGATGAAAAGAAATGATATTATTTTCTCCTGTGCTATTCTTACAGGAATTGGGTTTGTATTTACTTCAATTAAAATATATGAAGCCAAATTCCAGAGTAGAAGAGTCGATGACGAAAGAATTGAAATGCTTGCAGAACAAGCATATCTCATTTCTGCTGTTGCAGGAATTATTATACTCACTCAACTTGCTTTAGTGGAAATTCTGACTGAAGTGACTATCAGCACTCTTGACACTTTTTTCGTTGTGACGAATACTGTTTTTATTGTATTTGTCATTGTAGAATTTATCCAGTACAATATGTTGTCATGAAATCCGCGGTGATGAGGATTAAAAACCGTTTGAAAGAATTACGCAAAGAAAATAGTTTAACACAGGAAGAATTGGCCAATAAGTTGAACATCACCAGACAAACCGTTATCGCTATTGAAAAAGGAAAATATAACCCTTCTCTTACTCTAGCATTCAAGATTGCACGTCTATTTGACTGTAAAATTGAAGATATTTTCATATTTGCAGAGAAATAGGATATTGATGGATTTGACAAAAAATAGTGAGAGTAATCAACATAGAAGATTCCAAAATGACAAACTTATGCTTACATCCATTACTGTTGCTTCTTTTTTGACATTTCTAATTTATACTGTTCCTGACTGGGTTTTTCTTGAATATCCTATTAGAGATCTCGTTCAATTCCTTCTCTCATTGTTGGGTATTGTTAGTGAACCTATACCCTTCAATGGACAATTTATTATACCAATGGAGCTTCGAGGAGGATCCTTCCCATTCTTAGAAGCAACGGAAAAAACACCTGGAGTTTTTATTCCACTAACAAATGGTAGGTATTATATTTCTAAAACATGTACAGCGATGCAGGCAGGAGCTCTACTCATTAGTATTATCTTTGTATCCGAAACATCAAGATCCTCAAAGCTAAAAGCGACTATAATAACATTTATCGTATTATTCTTCATGAATGTATTCAGAATAACCTTCCATTTCTGGTCCATAACAATTTTAGTGTTATATTTCGACATGGATGCTGAAGCTGCATTTTATTGGGGACATGATGTCTCTTCTAAAGTTTTAGGGTTTATAGGAACAATATTACTTGCTTTTTTAATTGAGAAAATGGAGGTACCTATTATCAACCAATTTGCTGATTGGCTTGATTACATTTGGTGGAGAATAAATTCCTTTATTAGCAGGTTTTTAGTAAAGTGATCTTTTGAAAGTTTTGAATCCCTAGTCTAGATTTATAATTCTAGTAAAATCTTTTCCTACCGAAATTGAATGTTTAAAATATTTTATATGAATCTTGATAATAATGTAAATAAGCATTTGAGGATATAGGACGTAATTTAATCAATTTTAATTTAGTTTAAGATGGTTTTATCCCCTTAACTGATTTCACCAAAGGTTCTTGGGGAAAGATCCATTTTGTAATAAATTCTAATATGATTATAAAAATCAGGCTAATCAAGAGAATGAAACAGAATTTAAAAATGTGCAAGAAAGATTCTGAAACAATCTCAGTGAGTTTTACATAACACAAAATGCATCCATTTAAGCCCACCATGATTATTATCCATTTAAGAATTTGATTTTCAGTGTTCTCTGTTGTGAAGGTATAACGATTATTTATCTTACCAAAAAAGAAAGCATATAGAATAAGAAAAATATAAACAGCAATAATATTAGCAAAGAAGATTTTAATGGATGCATAATACATATTAATTGTCATAAAATCCTGAAGAATTAGAAAAATGAATAGAACAGGGAGTAAACATCCAATTGTTATAATAATTTGCTTAGATCGAAAAAGATCCTTTTCTTCAAAGGGTAAAGTGGAAAGTAATCCTCCTAGATTCCTTTCAGATAGTCTTAAACTGTTAAAAAACATGAATATCAGGAATCCAGGCATAAGAAGTAACATTGATAATATAAACCAAGATTGGCCTCCACTGCTATCAATGTATCTTTTAGGCATCGTAATTGAGTACATAAAAAGAATTGATGGTATTAGCAAGCCACATACAAATAGTGTTAAAGCACCATAATCACGAAAGACCATTTTTAAATTTTTTTTCATGAAAGTAAACACTGGATGGGAAGTTTTAAGTTGTATGCTAATGTCTTTTTCTGATATAACTTTATAACTATCAACAGATGGCTCAAATGCTAATTTTTGTATTAATGAACTCCCTTTCCTGAAAGCGATTGTTATGATACCCAAAAGAACGAAAACACCAGAACTAGAAGACAGTATTAAAGACAGAGATAGTGAACTAGGGGGCAATAATAATAGTATTGTCGTTAAATAACTGCTAGAAAAAGGGAATGGGATTAATGTGAGGATAAAATTGATTTCTGGAGTAAATTCTCCCGTGATAAGACTAGAATTGAATAAAATATTGATTATATGATATAAAGATGACATAAGGAAAAATATCGGGATCACTGTTAATATATACACCACTATTGTAAGAACTGTTATAATTGGGCCCACTGCAGACTTCTCTGCATTATTAAAAACTTTTTGAGCCAATACCCAAGCGATTATTACAAGCACTGGTACAATGAATCCTAAATTAATAAGATTATTTAGTAATAGGATAAAAAAAGATAACGGTGAAAGAGTCAGAATGAATCCCACAATTGGAAGGGCAAAAAGGATGAATATAAGCTGAATAGCATTCATACGAAAGAAAACAAAGAGGGTTAACTGGATCATATCATGAGAGCTTAAAGGAAGAGATCGTAATAATCTGAAATAATCTCCTCTCATAAAGGTTACATAATTCATTAAACTAGCCATGAATAGAATAAACAAAATATACAAGTTATAAACCGATAGTATTAAGCTAAATGTAAATACGACCACATCAAAGTTAATAGAAGTAATGTCTATTGAAACCAATTGTAAGATGCCGATTGCCGGTAATATTGTAACAACTCCCAAAATATAACAAATAAACAAGCCTCCAAGAAGTGTTAATCTCCTTTGAGATTTAAGATTCTTTTCATATTTCTCAATAGTTTCCACTTTTGTAGAAATTCCTGTAGCTAATTGTGTCTGAAAGTAGATCTCCTCATGAATTTTTTTTGAGAACTGCCAGAGTTCACTGCGAGATAAATTTGACAAGTACATTACCTTCTTATATTTTCTCCGCGAGTCTCTCTAAATTCGCAATGATTCCATTGGCTACCTCATCCTGATCTGTTAATTTCAAGAAGACTTCTTCTAATGTAGCTCCGATAGATTGGGCTATATTTTGAAGTTCCTCAAACGTTCCTTCAGCAACCATTTTCCCTTGATTAATTACGCCAATTCTTGTACATAGAATCTGTGCTTGTTCCATAATATGCGTCGAAAATAGAATAGATCCCCCTTTTTTTATATGAATTTGAAATAATTTTTTCAAGATCGCTGTAGATCGTGCATCTAATCCAGAGAATGGTTCATCGAGAATTAATAAATTTGGTCTGTGTAGTAAAGCGCAGATAATTTGTATCTTTTGTTTATTCCCCTGACTAAGACTAGCTAATAATGAATTATAATACTTTTTCGCATTCAGTGATTTAAGAAGTTCGTCAGCATCTTGAGAAGTTATCTCTGGATTTAATCCTCGTAATGAGGCAATAAAACTAAGCAATTCAGCGACAGTCATAGATTCATATAATGAAAACTCCTCTGGAACATAACCAATGTTCTTCTTAACTTTGGAAGGAGTCTTAATAGGGTCATCTCCAAACACAGATATATTTCCAGAATCAATTTTAAGTAAACCGAGGATCGATTTAATGGTAGTCGATTTACCCGCCCCATTCGGTCCTAATAAACCATAAATTTCACCAGTGAATACTTTAAAGGCAAGTTGATCAACTGCTATGGTTTGGCCAAACTTTTTTGTTAAATTACTCACTTCTAAGACTATATCATTTTCATGTTGTATAGAATTTCTCATTTCTGTTTCACTTTCAGTTTTTTCATTTGTCCAATTGCAAGAGTTGTTGCATAGACTCTCTATACTTGTCAAATGCTCTCCTTCCTTCAATTGTCAAGCTAATGAAAGTTCTAGGTGTTTTCTTTGAACTTTTCTTCTTCTGAACGAGTTCTTTCTTTAGCACGACATAACCCTCCTCTTGTAGTTTATCTAGGTGGGAGGCTAATTTCCCCCAACTAAACTCAGTCTGATTTTTTAAAAAACTAAAATCAGTTTCTTTTAATGAATATAAATATGCAATGATCTTTAACCGAGATGGATCGTGTAAAGTCCTGTCAATCTTGTCAATGGTTTTCATATCGATTGGAAAAATACTAGCCTTTTTCTTAGGAGTCATCGGAATCTTCCTGCATATCCAGAAGTTCTGTATCTGCAATTATTGGATACTTTTTAATGAATCTAATGAAAATTATAAAGCCAATAATACAAGAAATGCTGCCTAATAGTAATAAATAGATTGTTAAGCCAAATTTGGCATTTTGAAAATTCAACAAGACTATTATCAAACCTAAAATGGTTGAAAACGTTCCAAGACCATAATATATTCTTTGGCCTGTTTTATCAACTAGATCTAAGCTTGGGCCAAACATAATAAGACCAAAAAGAATGGGTAGAAATCTATACCAATTCTCAAAGTCGTAAAAGGATCTGGGATCATCACCAGTAAAAATTATCAGCAGCACGAGAAATAGAATGATGACCAAGAAAGAAAACAAAAACATTCCTGGAACTAGAGTCTTAAGGTCTTCAGTTTTTACTTTAAAATATCCAAGTCGTGGATAGGTATAACGTGAACGTAATGCTTTACTTATAGGAAAAAACGCAATAAATACCGCAACTAACAAGTTCAAGAACACAGGATGTAAATTAATTATACCTGCGGCAAGAAGTAGCATAATACCAAGAAAAATAAATATAAAACCGTCTATATACTCGTTACGATATACTTTTTGTGAAATCTCCTTTAAATCAACGTTTTTATGATACTCAGACATTGTTTTCACAATTAGATTGGCATATAACAGATCTTATAAAGCTTTGTAATGCGGAGTACTTTACTATGTAATGCGGAGTACTTTGTATAAAGTACTTTCAACGATGGAAAAGTCTCTCTGATCACTGGAAGAATTCCTCTTTTAGGAACAAGAAGTGTTATTGTTTGCCAAGGATCGTCTTGTAAAAATAAGTACCTTTCATGTCATCTTGAAAAGGAGTGATGAAACTGTTCGAATTGATGTTATCAGAGTAGAGAAGAGAAAAATAGAATTTTTACGGTTTATCCTATCCAGACTCTTTTAAATAGAAATCGATATCTAATCCACTGTTTAAAGGGAGGGAGCAAGTGAAATTTCTACAGATGAATGTAGTTCCATTAAACCATTCATGGTAATCCTGTGAATTAAGCCTTTGTTCAAGTAAAGGAAGCTGACTTAACTCATTGAGCGTATCAGGTTTAACATAGATGGAAACTGATTGAGGTAAATATGTTGCACGAAGAAAATTCTCGGTTGAATCTGAATCATTAATATCGCTTCCATTAAAAACGATTATCTCAAGGGGTTTATTAAGAAACATATCCAACGCAATTAATGAATCCCCGCTCAAATAACCATGCTCTTGAAACCAGCCTAGAAGAAAATGGGCCTGTTTTTCTGCTTGTTCCAAGAACATTTCATCCCCTGTAAAATGATACAGACGAAGTAAATTCTTAAGACTAACTGCATTTGCACTAGGAAGAGCAAACGTCACTACAGGTTTTTCGCGGACTATTAATTCATTTTGCTGGCTACCACTAATATAATACCCAAAATCAGTTGGATCCCAAAATTCTTTATCCAGAATTTTTTGTAGCTTCAGCGCCTCATCGAGATATTTTTTCTCTCCTAATCTAGAAAAAACTTCCAAGAGGGATCTTATCATCAGAGCATAATCCTCTGCAAAAGCTAAGGATTTCACTTTTTCACGAAAGTTTCGGAAAAGTTTTCCTGATTCATCTCTTAGGTGTGTTAAAATAAAGTTAAGTGCTTTTTCAGCCATAATCAAATAATCAGGTTCATTCAATACAAATGAGGCTCTCGCCAACGCATGAATGGTTAGAGCATTCCAAGAGACAATAATATTATCATTTACAAAGGGCTTTTCACGTTCTTCACGGTGAAAGAATAACTTCTGTTTTAACTGCTGAATTTTGTTCCACGAAATACCCTTTTCAATAGCACTACCGAGTTCCACTGTTTCATGGAGGATAGAATAACCATTTTCAAAGTTACCATCTTTTGTGATCCCATAATAAGTAGAAAATTCCCTTCCATCCTTCTCACCTAGGATATTCAGGATCTCTTGGGGCTTCCAGATAAAAAATTTCCCCTCGATTCCTTCTGAGTCGGCATCTTGGGAGGAGTAAAACCCGCCATGCTCAAAATGCCTCATTTCACGACAAAGATATTCTATTATTTCTCTAGCGATCTCTGCATATCTAGGACGTTTTGTAACTTGATAAGCTTCCAAATATAAGTCAATAAGTTGAGCATTATCGTAAAGCATTTTCTCAAAATGAGGAATTAACCACTTTCGATCGACTGAGTATCTGTGAAAACCATACCCTAAATGATCATAAATTCCTCCTGCAGCCATGTTATCGAGAGTTAATGTGATTGGCTTAAGCAATTCTCGATTTTTTTTATGCCGATAATAGGAAAGCAGTAAGAATCGTAATTCAGTCACTTGAGGAAATTTTGGTTGAAATCCAAACCCACCAAAGATATTATCAATTTGATCTACTAATTGGATCATTGATGAATCGAGAACATCACTCAGAGGTGATATATCGGTTGCAGCTGCGGTACTTGACTGCATTTTCAGATTTGAAATAACATTTTGTGAGATATCTTGAATTTGATTATTCTTTCTTTGATACTCACTTGCTACGCTTTTAAGTACTTGTTTAAAGCTCGGAAGTCCATACATCGCCTTCTTAGGAAAATATGTTCCTCCCCGAAATGCCTCACCTGAAGGTGTTGCAAAAACAGTAAGAGGCCATCCTCCCCCTCTTCTAGTTATCAATGAAACAGCTTTTTGGTAAAATGAATCTAAATCTGGCCGTTCTTCACGATCAATTTTGATGTTGATAAATAGCTCATTCATTAGTACAGCAGTCTCAGGATCCTCGAATGATTCCTTTTCCATGACATGACACCAATGACAAGCCGCATAACCTATTGAGATTAGTAATGGCTTATTTTTTTGCTTTGCTTTCGCCAAACCTTCCTCCCATGGATACCATTCGACTGGATTATACATATGTTGACGAAGATAAGGACTTGTTTCATTAGCTAATTGATTAGCTTGTCTATTCTGATCCATAGATTATCCATTCCACACATTTGATCGATTTCATGAGAAAATAAAAAGCAGAATGCTTCTGACTTCGAAAAGTTGTAACTCTAAGAAAGACTAATAGGTAGTAATAACGCTAATCACTAAGGTAGAGGTAATGATAACAAAGACCATTCAGCTGAAGGTACAAGAATTGGAGACAGTATTAAAAAAGCAATAAGGGTACTGAGGGGAACCGTTATATTATCCAAGTCACCAAGAGAAAATGCCTCAACGATTGTAGCAATTAATACAATTAAAACAGTAAGAAAAGTCATAGTTAGGACATTGTAGCCAAAAACAGCTAGAAATGCCAGACAACCAGCAAGGGAAGAGAAAAACATTGCTAGGGATCCAGGGATGGATTTATCAGCGAAAATTCTAAATTTTAACCGATCTACTTTGCGACCAATAATGTCCGCGAATCCATCTCCTATTGCTAGGATAGTAATTACAAAAATGGATAATGGGCTATACCATGTCATAAGAGGGTAAGATGTCCACCCGATAATGCAAACAACGATCACGACAACCAGATAGTAAGCGATACCACGGAGAAGTTCACGTGGGTCGCCAGAACGACTCATTGTTGTTGTTAGCTGGCTTAATTTTATAATGTCAAAATTAATCAAAAGAATTGCAATGAAATAAATGATAGGAATTATAACGGCGATCCAAGGACTAAACCATTCCCCTGAATAGAATAGAAAGGTGAATAAAAAAATTGGGGCTAAAGCAAGGTGTATCAGTTTACGAGTGAAGTATTGCGAGGCAATCTCTTTCTTTTTTATCCAATCAGTGAAATAGAAGAACAGTATACTGATGATAAATGAGATAATTATGACAATAATGTCTTGAATGAGAGAGAGTTCAACTGGAAGGATTTTCATTTGGAAATCAGGTCCTTTTCATGAATAGTCTATAATGGGTGAGTCAAAATGGATTCTAATATTGTTTACATTTATTTAATTATTATTGATTTAATGAAATATAATACTTCATCTTTTCAGTTAAGAATACATTCTAGGGGGCCATTGATTATAGAGAAAGAACAAGAATTACAACTTTCGCAAAGAGCTGGGGAGTGATCACCACTCTTCCACCGATTGACGAGATCTGGTTCACAAATTAAGGGTCTACTCATTGATATGAAATCCGTTATCCCTTTTTGAACGAAACTTTCTGCTAGTAAAGGATTTCTAATTCCGCCCATAAGAATAAGCGTACAATCATTGCTAAATGTACGAATTTCTTTCACTACTGGTAGAAAATAGTTTTCGTCTATAGGAGATTCAATTTGGACACTTGGAAACCACCTATCAGCTTCAAAAAGATCCCCACCACCCCCACTAGGTTCTATAGCGTCAAATCCTGTTTTTAATATTATTTTAGCAATTTTTAATCCCTCTTCAAGGCGTAATCCTCCAACTAAATCCCCATCATGGGTTTGTAATTTAATAATAATTGGAAACTCCTTCCCTACTTCATCCCTGAGACCATTATATACATCTACCAAGATTTTTGCACGATTAGCGATGCTGCCTCCGAATTCGTCTGCTCGTCGATTAGTATAAGGTGTCAGAAAACTCCCCAATAAATATCCATGAGCAGCGTGTAATTGTACCATATCATAACCACTTTCAAAAGCTCTTCGACCACTATTAACAAATGAGGGTATGATAACATTAATGATTTCTTCAGTTGTTAGTGCCCGTGGAACTCGTTTGGTTATAGGATATTGTATCGAAGACGGTGCGACCGCCTCATATCTTCGATTCGAACTTTGACGACCTGTGTGACCAATTTGAGCCGCAATTCTTGTATCAAAATTATGAATAATATCAACTAAATTCCGATGACTGGAAATAAATTCATCACTATGTAAACTGGTTCCTTTCTTTGAAAAAGTGCTTGAAGGATCAACTGCAATACCTCCTGTGATAATTAATCCAACTCCCCCTTCTGCTAGCTCAGTATAGAGATTAATGAGCTGATCACTAGGGTGCCCGTTTTCTGCCATGTTTTCTGCCGTAGCTGATCTTATGATTCTATTATTTATTCGGACTTTTCCTATTTTATGAGGACTGAAGAGATGTTTTAATTCCATTGTTTTATCTCACAAGGGGAATTTAATCATATCACACTTTGTCAATGTCACACTTCGTCTGGTTCCTGGAGAATTCGCTAAATGCCAGATAGTATATTGTTCTGCGTAGACCTCACTTGCAGAGATTCCATCAATTGGAACGATTACTTCTAGCTGTCTCTGTGCTGCCCCAACAGCAGTATGTAATACAGCACCATGAGCAGATGTTCCAACAATAATGATTTTTGAGATATTTTTCGTCTTCAAAATCTCTTCTAAGTCAGTTTTATAGAATTTATCTACCCCTGCTTTTACTATTGGTTCATCTCCTCGTGGTTTGACTTCTTCACGAATATCTTCAACAGCTGAAGACCTTATTAGTGCATAAACGATAAACAAATCCTTCTCCCTTGCATTCGAGATCAATTTATGTACTTTAGGGAGACTAGATACACATCTAGGCCTTCTTTCCTGATTGCAATTTAAATATTGAAAATCTAATACAAGTAGCGCTGTTGAATCCACATCAACAGTCACTTCTTCAAGTTCTGGTGGTACTGGGGGCTCTATATCGGTCCATTCTTCAATTATTGTTTGATCTTGTACCATATGCATCCCCAATCACATCTTTTTAAATAGATTAAGTAGATAAAATAAAAAGTTTGAACGAGACCAATTTGTTAAGTGTATAAATCCTAGTTATTATTTTCATGTTTTATGGTGTTTAAGGTGAATGAAAAGGCATATGTTAGAAGGTTTGGATTTCGTTCATTTGAGGGGACACATAGAGGAAGACTATGGCGAATATGGTCAATCTCATGGTTTAATATGATCCATCAATGGCATCGTTCACGAATTATCAAGATACTAATCATTGTTACTCTTTTTATACTAATCATTCCCAATATGTTTCTTTTTGTAGGATTAGACACTCAACTAGAGACACAAACGTCCAATGAGATTTTAGAGGATCACTTATGGAGTACAGTTCGCAATTTCGCCCGATTCCAAGTAATGATAACGGCTCCTGACGAAACAGATCCAACTTTCGACACAGGATTCTCGATTTTGATGTTGATTGGGGTAGTAATCATGGGAGCTGGGCTAATATCGGATGATCTTCGATATAAGGTTTCGGAGATTTATGATTCAAAAGTAAGTAGATATGAATATCTATTCGGAAAATATGGTTCTCTTCTTATTTTCGGTAATCTTTTCTATACATTACCTTGTGTCATTGAATGGGTCTTATTGATTATAGGCATTGGAAGTTCAGTCGATATCCTTGTAGCTTTTCCAGTCCTTTGTGGAGTTGTCTTTTTTACTGAGATTTTAACAATAGTTCTCTCAAGCATTATACTTGTGTTTTCTTCTCTGACCCAAAGAAGATTGTATGCAGGTTTATTATCATTCATGTTTTTTCTATCTAGTACAATAATTGTGCAATCCCTTATTGGTCAAACAGAAGCTTTTGAGCTAGTAATGTATCTTGATTTTTTCACTGTCCTTTCAGTCTTCTCGTACATGTTAACGGGGGAAAATAGCGTTCTCTATTATTCCTCAAAACCAGAAGGAATAGTTCTTGATCTCACGGGATTAGCTGGAGCATTAGTTATTCCCACAATTGTACTATTTATTATAGGAGGATTATTAATCGGTGGTTATAGAGTAATATGGAAAAACACGCAGATCTGAAGATGAAAGGCTGATTTTTATGCATTTTTTTCATCAATGAATCTCTGGATATTCCGCTTTAGAGGAGGATCATCAATCAAGAACAATGCCTCTTCTGGGAGCACCCAGCGATAGTCATCATGTTCAGGAGAGAGAATGATTTTATTAGATGATGTTTTACACCAGAAAGTTATGACTATCATTTCGTTATCAGCAGTTTCCCCTCCACGAAAGTAATGTGACACATCTATTGGTTTTACGACTTCAAAACTTCTTATTCCAGTCTCCTCGTTCACTTCTCTTCGTAAAGTCTCCTCTGGAGTTTCAAATTGCCTCATTCTGCCGCCAACATCATCCCATTGATTTGCTGCAAAATCCATTGAAGATATTCTATGGAGAAGAAGAATTTTACCTGTTTGAGAATGTTCAATTATGGCACCGATCCCAATTGTGAATTTTCCTTTTTGAGTTGACATAATTCTTACCATATCATTTTTATTTGCAGGTTATAACAATTAATTCTACTTCAATTTATCTGAATAATCTAAAAATTCCATTATATAGAAGTCTTTAAATTCAGCGGTCTTTATTCTGTCATGAATTTGCTTAATGTTATCTTGAAGTATCTCACTAACAATAAAATTCCTACCACATTCAATAGCTGCTTTAGCTACTGTCCCAGTTCCTGCAAGGGGATCATAAACACAACCTGGGTTCGACTCTTCCGACTCCAAAACTGTTCCACAAGTGCAAAGGATTCTCTTAGTCGTTTTAGGATAATAAGCCTTAACTAACGGATCGAATATAGGTTTCCCACAAAGATTGCATACTCTTCTGGGGCAGGTAGTGGTTAAAACACGATGTACAAGTTGAGAGGGAAAAGGAGCAAAATGTTTTCCTGAATATCCAGTTGTGTTTATCATCCAGATGGTAGGATAGATAATAAATGGTAGTTCGCCATTTTCAATCTCAATGGGCCACACACTACGCATCAATTTCCCCAATGGATGATATCTTTTTGTCCGTGGTTTCCCCCGTAAGCTTAATGCTTCATGCATCCCAACAGTTTTCTTTTCATTATGCTCGAGAAGATCAGCTTTACTTGATTTTCCTATCAGAGAAAGATTATCTTTTTCAATCCATTCATGAGGAAGACGTTGAGTAACAAAATAATAATATGGACTCTTCACAAACCAAAAAATGTGCTCATAATCAACTCCGAACCGACTTGAAACTCCACCACTCGGTCTAGCGTTTGGTTTATACCAGATAATGTCGTTTCGACAGATCCAAGAATAAGTGTAAATCATGGTCGATTTAAAAAGCTCAGGGATTGCTGCTAGACTCAGGGAATGGATATTTTTCGTTTTATTGCTTATATAATTGTCTGCCACATTGACCCAGAGTGATCCATGATCCTTAAGCTTGTGTTTGATTTTATTGAAGAGAAGACATATTTTATTTATGTATTCTTGAGCAGAGCTTTCCTGGCCTAATTCATTATCAGATTCACTGTATCTTACTTGCCGCCAATATGGGGGACTTGTGATTACAGTATCAATTGAGTCATTTGGAAGTTTATCAATGAGTTTAAATGCATCTCCATGAAGTATTGTGTTCTGAAATTCAGAGATAAGAAAACACCTCTTTAAATTATTTAGAAAATCCCTGTTTTAGTTGTGATATCAATACAGGATCTTCCTTAAGTCGTTCTCGCTGTGCTCCAAAGATAATTTTATCATTAAACCACCGTGGTAAGACATGAAAATGTGTGTGAAAGATTTCTTGCAATGCAGCTCTTTCATTTCCCTGAAGAATATTAATTCCATCACATTGGAGAACTTGTTTCAATACATTAGCTACACGCCTAATTGTTATTCCAATCGCTGCGACATCATCATCTTGAATGTCAAAGAGATTTCGTGAATGTTTTTTAGGAATAACAAGTGTATGCCCTCTAGATATTGGGTAAATATCTAAAATTGCCAATGTTTTTTTGTCTTCATAAATAAAAATCCCAGGTTCCACACCACTGACAATCTTACAAAATATACATTTACTCATGCTTATCTACCAAGTTTATTGCAGAAGAATTGAATTCAATCTTTTATGGTTTTTTCTTCTTTATATAAGAAAAGTATGATGTACAATACAAGAAGATGAGAAACGATTAATGAGATTTGAAAAAGCTATTTTTCTGAATAGTTTGGTTAATTCACTTCCGAACGATAGGGCAGGTTAAACAAGTTGGTCCCCCTGAACCTTTGAGTGATATTTCTTCTCCCTCATACTCAAATACATCAACACCCTCATTTTCGAGTAATTTCTTTGTTTTATGATTACCTGCAACCATAATACACTTTCTAGGTTCAATAGCTAGTACATTGGATCCTAATGTGTAAAATTCTTTTTCAGGAACTTCGAGTAATTTTATCCCCCATGTAATCAATAATTCACGAAATTGAACAGGCATGAATTTAGAGTAAATTACTGCCAAGTCTTCAGCAATCATACTTATTATGGACATCAGATGAAGACATGCTTCTGGACCATCTCCATGGGGTAAAGGCACAATCACATATTTCTCTACAATATTTGCTGTGATTTCTTTTATTTGTATGATACCCTCATCATTCGTCCGATATCCTCTCCCTATAGCTAGTGTTTTCTCGTCTAACCACAATAAATCTCCCCCCTCAACTGTCCCTTTTCCTGTTATTGAACCAAGAATAGGAATGCCTAATTTTTCTAGTATTTTATTTATTACATAAGGCTCATTCATTCGTCCTCTTTTACCCATATTTAGTAAGATCGCCCCCTTTTTTGTGATCTTCACTGGATCGTGAGTAAATATCGAATCCAAACCAACTTCTGGGTCATAAGGTAGATAGTTTATCACTGGTACAAACTCCTTTAGTATTCCTTCAAAAGCTTCATATTCCTTTAATGCTTTCTCGTAACTGGGACAGGATAAGTAGTTATAATCATTCCAGTTTTTATACAAGTAATCTTGACTAATAAAAGCATCTTTTGGAGTTTTAATCAACACCCTTCTCATTTTTCCTATCATTGACTGACAACCATAATCAGACATTGATTTTGTCCTCAAAGACAAAAGTGAGTCTCCATTCGTTATTATTATTCAAAATCTTGTTTCTGTTTCTTTTAATTCTCTTTGATTATTCCTATAGTATGATTTCAGCCCAAACTGCTGGGTGGTCTGATTCTTTACTTACAATATATTCACATTCGGAAACAGCTACTCCGAAAGATACAAAGATGTGATCTATCCTTCGATTAATGTTGTATTCAATATCATCCAAATATTCTAGATTTGAAGTCTGTGAGATTAACCATGAATCATTTAAATTACTCATGGTTTTATTATACTGGATAGTACCTGGTCTAAAATTAAAATCACCTATCAGAATTAGATTGTTTTTTCCTTCGATCCGATCAAGTATTTCTTCTTGTTGCACAAGGGGGCCACCATTACCAAGATGTGTCACAAATGCATTCAAAAGAATCGTACCCACTTTGATTTGTGCTGTAATGGTTGCTGCCTGTTCACCTTCACTAGACATGAAAAAAGTATTAGGATTCATGATTGGATATTTTGAGAGTAATGCAATCCCAAATGTTCCCGTAACTGTCTTCGGACCATAATAAGAATACATATTCAGATTATTAGCAAAATATCTAACGACATCCATGTTTCCATTAGCAATCCTAGCTGTATCACATTCCTGTAATCCAATAATATCAGGATTAATTGCTTTAATTACGTGTAATTGACCATCAATATTTTTAATGCCATCTTCGCTATATCCTTGTTGAATATTATAAGTCAAAACAGTTATTGAGGGGGTTTCTCCAAGAGTAGGAGGCGTGGGGGCGGTTAGAAACGCAGCAAAAATAGTTCCTATTGTAATGGTCATAATAACTATAGCAACTATCTTGGATCGGAATTCGAGAACGAATGGATCGAAAATGAAAGCTCCCCTTCTCACAAAAAATACTGGTAAGGCAACACTCAATCCCCCGATTAAATACACAAACCAAAACATGTCACGAAAAAAAGGGCCAACAACATCAATGTAGTCATAAACTGTCGTAAAAACATGTGCAAAGATCATAAGTAAGAAAAACATCGATGCGAGAGCGAAACCCACAGCTAATTTCCCCAATGTTGGTTTGTTAATTATTACCTCACGAGAGATTAACATAAAATCAACTAAGATTATTGGGAAAAGAAATATCATCAAGATTAGTGGTATATGATTTAGTATTGTTGTCGGAAGGGCATCAATTGGATAAGCATTTCTTGAAAAATCTGTTTGATTTAGCATGATTGTTAAGACTAATGATATAACAAAAAGGGCATTCCCTAACCAAATTATCCAAGGATCTAATCTCTTCAATAAATCACGCTTCATTATTACAATAACAACAAAGAGAGTAAGCATAATAATAGCTAAGAAGACAATAAGAAAGTAATTCCCTTCAGTCCACCTAGAAACGACAGTAGGACTAGCAAAAGTATAATATATCATCATTAGAATTCCAATTAAGCCAATTGTGAGCCCTACTGTTCTCCAAATACTAATAGAGTCTCCTAGACTTAATGAGTTAGCGACCTTTTGCTCTCTTGTTACCAAGCCAAGAAACATGATACCTGCGACTATTGCCAGTATCCAACCAATCGATTGAAACCAGCTATAAGTGGAAATATCAATTGATGAACCAATTGTCCTAAACAAAATTGATAATGCTAATCCAATACTCAATCCTAATCCAATTGTTATAGCACTTTGCTCTTCTTCATACCCATATTTTCGGTAGAGAAATAACGGTAAAAAAATAAGAAAACAAGCAACGCCCAAACCAGCAACTATCATCCTAATTTGTGTGTAATTGCTTAATAATGGTTCAAGAATTCGAGAAACAACCATTAATTCCCCAACAATAATGAGAATTTTATCTGAAAAGTTTTTCCTTAAGAATACTAGAAGTATAGGAGAAAAGAGAAAAATAATGCTTAGAATGTTCTCATTGAGGGATAGAGTCAAAAGACAGAGGGCATAAATTGCCTCTACGAAATCCGATATTAATTCGAAGAAAAATAGAAATGTTATACTGATTAGGGCTAATTCTGAATAAAATTGATTGATGTAGTTCTTAAATGAGTGAGTTGTTAACATAGCTTTCGTAAATATTTCTTTATTTTAAAAAAGTTTTACTCACTAATCCATGAGATGAAATATTCTAGATGATTTGGAATGGTGAATTTAGGTCGAATAAATTGCCACCTTCCTTGAAGACATAATTCTTGAACAGTTAAATTAAAGTGACATATAGCGATTCCTAGATCAACCCTTGGAAAATCAGGCCATGAGAGAAAGTGGCTGTACCAGCTTCTATTCCGAAGAATGAAGAAATGGTAATGATGGCTATCAATTTCCTTTATAATTCGCCAAGGTTGTCGATTGGATGCCGAGGGAGCAATTCGTATCATCTCCAATGGTATATCGTATGGAACTGCTTTCTCTTGAGTAAGCGGATGCTTACAGTCTCCTTCGAAGAATAAATTTGTAAAAGGGTAGCGATTTTTTGACCGAGCTGCCCAACGTGCCAATCTATCAACTTTACTACGATGTTTTGCTGCATATCCGACAGGAGTAATAGCTGGGATAATTTCACTATCCATGATGTTGATCTGGTCTGCAAATCTGTTACGTCGAAGAGTTCCGCCAACCCAGCAAGTGTCTAAACCCAAATCAGTCGCAATTAATATTAACTCTTCAAAAATATACCCAAAATTCTCCATATCATACCTAGATTTTGTAGCTGCTCCAACAAGGAAATATTGAGCTCCTTGGATGAACCCATAAGTACCAAGTTTTTTCTTTACTTTAGGATCTAAATCTGACATCTCCAATAATTCAAACCGTATTTCACCTTCTAGAGGGCTACTATAGTCTTCTTGGAGGAATTTTCTTAAATTATCAATGATTGTTTCATCAAGGGGTTCTAAACTATAAGTTCTACAAGAATAGCGTCGTCTAATAATTTCCATAACTGAAGTGGAAAATTTTAATTTATTCATTCTTCAAATCTTCTCTACAGAAGCCTGTTTATATAGTAATATGTTTGTAGATAGCGTACAATGACTATAAGTGCGACTATCAGCTCATTCAGGTTGCTAGAATAGTTTTAATGGTAAAGAACGAAAAGAGTAAAGCTTTTCTTAAAACCATTGTTTATCGTTAAGAAATTAGGGAGTTATCTCTAAAATCAGAAATGGTAATTAAAAATGCCTGAAGGTCCTGAAGTAGAAAGTGTGAGACGAGAATTATGTCAACTGATTTCAAAGAAAGTCAAAAGGATTCAATTGACTCCATTGTCTCAAAAATATGCTAAATATAATAATAAACAGCCGTTTTTTGAGCAATTTAAAGGGAAAACAATTCAAGATATTGTTCGTTTTGGGAAATTTTTAGTTTGGTGTTTTGAGAGGGTTGACGCAGTCATCTTGAATCACTTAGGCATGTCAGGGAAGTGGTGTCTTTATACTGATACTAATAAGTTACCCTCAACCGCAAACCACATTAAAGTAATTGTACAGATGGAAACACCCCCATGTGCTATTTTCGATGATATCCGTAATTTTGGCCAATTTAAAGTATTTTCCTCTTATGAGAAAGTTATGCAGTACGATCCAATTCGATTTTTAGGAATTGATGGATTAGCCTCTCCTTTTCCATTAGAAGAGTTTTTAACTCGACTTAGTAAAATAAATTTTAAAGATAAACCGATTGGTGAGGTATTACTTAATCAACGCCTTGTAGCTGGAATTGGTAATATCTACAAAACTGAATCTCTATTTTGCGCGAAGATTCATCCTTTAAGAAAAGTAGACACGCTCTCAAATACTGAAAGAGAGGAGCTAGGACTAGCGATTAGCAAAATATTGCAGAAGGCGTTGCAAGATAAGGGGAGCTCTATGAATTTTCAGCCTTATGAACTACCATCAGGCGCTACTGGGGATGCTCAATCATGGCATATGGCCTACAATCGGGAGGGACAACCCTGCATTGTTTGTGGAACTCATATAAGTCGGATGACTCAGAAAAACAGAAGTACCTTCTATTGCTCAAAATGTCAAAAATAATAAAACCAGAAACTCATTAATCTACTTGACCAATGGAATAGATTAATTTGATGATTGTTGGTAATCTCGCCTTAGATGAGTATACATAGGAACATATAATATTGGTACCCATCCTTTCGGTGCAGGACGCCAACGACCAATAACTGCTTTTACTTCCTCTCCTTCAGCAAAACTACAGACTTTTGGATTGTAATTAAAACCCCTAACATACTTTTGATCAAACATTGCCCAATAAGGGTTTTCAGGATGGCCAGGGGACTTTTTTGAAGGAGCATAATAGTGTACATTTCTAATTTTTGCCCTTTTAGGAATTTTCACCTGTTTTAATTTGGCTCCACATATTTTTTTAGGATCGCCAGCTCTTTTCTGAATCCCACGTAAACATCGACCTTCTAACTCGTCAAATTTTTCAGGAGGAGAAAAATCAGGGAAGTTCCCCTTGGTCCAACTATCACCAAAGTACACAGCACCACATTCAGGACACCCCTCCATCTGATAATATTCTTTGGATATTGGGTCTACTTCGAGCAAAGCTATATTTCTCGCTACTTGATCTGGACTATCACGAAAGCGGAAATAGTCGTCAACAGTGATTTTTTGTTTATAGTCTATCTGCTCCTGTACTGTGGGAACTCCATTATTAGCCACTTGTGATCCATTTGCTTTAAGTTTAATGCTAATTACGTCCGATCCTGCTCCTGAACCGTAAAGAACAGCCATAATCTCTTCACCTTTTTTCGCATTTTCCATAGCATTGCATAATGCGGTTGGTACAGTTGCAGAATAACCATTAGCAATATCAGGAGCTAAATTTGAGACATTAACCCTAGGTTCAATCCCTAGCAAAGTACCATCATCATCAAAGACTTTTTCAGCTAAAGTAACTCCAAAATGGTTCCCAATATCTAATAATGCCTCATTAGGAAAACTACCATTGGGAGAATGAATTACCCAAGTCTTTCTTGAAAGACAACTAGTATCCATTTCTGGAAAGCGTTCTAGATGTTTCTTTAATGTAGAAAGGATCATTCCTCGGAACGCTAGTGAGGTACCCTGACCCTCATGCTCAGGAAATTCTTCTCCCTCTTTCCTTATAAAATCTGAAAAATCATAATTAATGGATGTCCGTCCTTTGATCTCAGCAATACCCTTTTCTTTCCCAAGAATAATACTAGTAGAATAGAAAGATGCTGAAAATTCTAGATCATCCCCTGGAGCACCTTGACTAGCGTCTGTTGCAGTAACAGCAACATACCTACACCTCCCAGAATCAATAAGTGCAGCTGCAATATCGAGAAACTCCCCGAAGGGTTTGCAGGCAAATTCTCCACGAACACCATACTTTAGATCAGTTAAACCAGCTTTTCCCGCAATAGCGGTACTTGATTTTACAGCATAGGGATAAGATTCTGAAACAACAAATAACGCGTCAATTTCATCCGGAGAAATATCTGCACGACGTATAGCATATATTAACGATTGAGTGCCAGCAGTTAGTGCATCCTCATTAGGACCTGGAACAACCTTTTCTCGAAGCATTAACCGTTGATTATATACCCAACGAACACTACGCAAAGTCTTCCCACGAAAGCGATTAACTGTTTGTTTGAGCTTTCGTAAGGCAACCTTATAATTCAGGGTAGATAAACTGTGATAGCTATCGACCAACTCTTCAATAGAGAGCCTATTTTGAGGTATGAAGGAGGCTATAGCTTTAATATCCGCCATTTTTTAACCAACACTCGTAATTATGCTATTATTTTATTAATTTAAGAAGAAATTATCAAATTCTCTTGAGATTAACAGTTCTGGTAACCTTTAAATTCATTAATTACACAAAGTCATAAACGGAAGTAACTAAGCTCTCGGAAAGTGAACCATTCGTGAGGAGTTTATATGTCTTAGCTCTGCTGGTTTTAACCCCGCGCTCATATGTGGGTTGTTTTTTGTCAAATATGTATTTGTTATTTAGGTAAAAAATTGATTTCGAATTTCACCTAATCAAAGAACAAAGATTAAAAAACTTTGCTTAGAATAATTCTGATAATAATAAGTGAGAGGTTAACTATAATGAAGTCTAATGTTCGACTTTATGGCCCACAAATTCCACAAGCCCTTGATCGGTTATCGAACCTTGTTGATACTATTAAATCTGAGCTTCCTCTTTCTAGAGGGGAAGTTACATTTGGAAGATATGATTTTGTATTTCACTGGATTGAGGATCCGAAACATCAGCAAATATTCACGTTGTTAGAGAAAATTGATGATACTCTAACTGGTTTACCAACAAAGTATTCTATAACATCTGAAAGTCGCCACACTAACCGAGTAACAGCAGAAATGGGAAAACAAGCACATCATACAATTTTTTCTTTCATACGAATTCATGGGCCAAGTCTTTCAAAAGCTGTTCGTGCTATTGAGCAAGTAATTCAGGAAATGGAACCCACAAATACATTGGATACACTAAAGTCCTCTATTCTTATCGGAGAATTTGATTATGCGTTTGAATGGGCTCACTGGCCAAGTGAAGAAGAGATAATTAGCGTTTTAAAAGCAATTGACGAAAAAGTAACACCAACAGGAGCTCTTTACACAGTCACGACAAAAAAAGTCTATCGTACTGAAAAGTATATTGATGACCATACTAGTGAACAGTTGATGGCTTTCCTCTGAACAGTACTTTTCTTGGCGAATGTAATATTGATTAATGTCATTACAGGGAGAAGTTAGGGATAGGAAACAAGATAAGTAAAATAATTAGTTCAAACGGTAAGAATAACAAAGCTAGTAATGTTAAACTAGTTATCAAGAGGCTTATTTCATCTTCTTTTAGTTTGAAGAATTTTCCATACATAATATTAATAACTGCTGGCGGGGCCATTCCTTGAATCATAAGCGTAATAGCTACAAAGGAGTCATGAACCTGAAGTATTACTAGAGAGATCAATACTACTAGAGGAGCTATCAGAAACCGGACAGAACTTACCCTGAATACTTCTTTTGAGAAAAGACTCCTTGGATAAAGTTGTTCTATCCCTCGGAATGAAATTCCAACGACTATCAAAGCTCCATATAATGATATTGGTTTTATTATCTCTAATCCAGGGAAAGCACCTATTGTTCCTGGCCCTACAGTCGCATGTAGTATAAATCCAGCAATTACTGCTAAAAAAGGAGGGAACTTCAGAAGATTGAGTAAAATTCTCTTGGCATCTAAAAATGGTGATTCCCTTAATACACTATTATCAGTATTTTCTGGGTTATACCAAATTCCTAACAGTACTCCAAGACTATTACGGAGTATCATCGCCATAAAAACAAATATCGAGGCATAGAGCAACGCGAAGTCCCCTAATACTGCCAAAATAATCGGAAATGGAAATAATAAGGAATTGGGGAATGTGCTGCATAGAACCCGTGCTCCCACTTCTTCTGGTGGTTTATTTCTAGAGATGAAATGAATAGAAAGGAAGCTGGCTATATGTACTGTGAATGCTATCACGGTCACAATAATTATCGTTTCACCTGCAAAAGATTCAATAGAAGCAAACGAAGAAATGATATTAATTGGAAAGAAAACCCAAATTGTTATTTTTGTGATCCATTCACCATATTCTGGTTTATAAAATTTTGAAAAACGCCAGATGATCCCAATGCCAATCATTATGTAGACAATTAAAAGATCAGATAAAAGTTCAAAGAATCCTTCGAGGAAGGCCATATGATCACCAAGAAAGATAAATAAGGAAAATCTTTTTTATCAAAGAATCTCTTGAAAATTTAGAGTGAGTGGTTATTCTTTTATTGGCTATTAATAACAATTTGTTAATTAATTTTATTTAATCAAAATGAAGTTCACTTGTGGGGGGATAAGAAACCGACAACCTTTTTCTGTAATTAGTATGTTTTCCTCTAATGAGACTACACCATAATTCTGTGTTTTCACATGTAATTCCAAAGTAAATACATTATTTACTTCTACAATTCCTCTAGGAGTATCGCCGTATCTTTCCCAGAGGGGACCCAGAATTATTCCTCCATCATGAGCTTTTGTTCCTATTTGATGGCCCAAGGCATGGGCATACTCCTCGTACCCTCTCGATTTCACATAATCTCGGGCTATCTTATCAACAGAATACCCAGTTACACCTGGTTTAATGTAGTCAGCTGCTTTAATAATGGCCTTTTGAACTGTTTTGAAAGCATGAACCAGTTCATCTGGTATATTATCACCAAAAAACCACATTCTTTGAATATCAGAGCAATATCCTTGTAGTTTAATCCCAAAATCATTATGTAAAGTGTGCCCTCTCTTTGTAATATGGTTTGGGGCCGGACCTATATGCCCTATTTCCTTATCTGGCCCTGCATCAATAGCAGGACAAGATACTCGTTGCCATGCTGTAGCTACTCTTAATCGATCCATTTCAGAGTGAAATAACTTTTGAATCTCAGTTTCGTTCATACCAGGTTTTAATAAAGGAGTTATTGTTTGATTGATCTCCTCAGTTAACTCACAGGCTTTAGTAATTAAATCAATTTCAGTTTTTGTTTTTCTTCCTCTGATGGCCTGAATTATTGGTGCAGCAGAAATAAAATGTTCAGCCCTATCTTTTAGTATGCTTGAAATTTTTAAGAACATTCCATGGGAAAGTCCATCGGACACTACATCATCTTCGGAAAAGTTTAGAGCTATTTTTTGGGGATCAAATCTTTCTATGGTTTCCTTTAAACTTTTAGCAATACCTTCTTTATATGAAATAACCTCATCCCAAATTGCTTTTTTCGTCTCTGCTGGAGCATCAAAATTTCCCACGATTGCAACTTTCGAAAATATTTCCATTTTGTTAATAAATATGAAAGCAGATTCCCAAACGACTTTTCCTCCTATAACCAAGTCCGAAACTGGATCAGGATTTGCTTCAGTTTCTCTTATAAAGATAATCCAGCAATCAACTTCATTTTCCATCATTATGGAAGGTATTTGTTCATGTTTTTCTTTCACTATTTGCATGAGTTTTTCTTCTGGTATGTTTGCTTGATTCAATAAAATTTATCCTCCTTTTAATGGAAACAAACTATTATTCTTTCAGTCATGTCACAGAGAAACATATAGGACGATGTTAATTAAGAAATAGGTATAATTAATTAAAGTACTAGATGAAGAAAAATCACCCTAAATTAAGCGTGATAGCGTCATGGGGGCATATTTCTATGCAGCGATTACAATAATAGCACTCTCCCTTCTTACTATCAGTTCCTGCTTCTTGAGTAGGACATATTTCTTCACATGCCCCACAATTTGTGCAGTTTTCTGTTCGACGATATTTTTTTCTGGTGTACCGTCCACAGAGGGAGGATCCCGCACCAAAAGGACATATAAACCTACACCACGGACGATACAAAAAAATACTCGCGAAACTTACAAAAATTAAGCTGATGAAAGGAATTATCACTGCAAGTTCAAATTGTCTTTTTATAACTGCAAATCCTGAGAGAGGATTAAACAATGGAAGAAGAATAACACCCAAAAATGCCAAAAGAATTATAACACCAAGAAAAATCCATCGGATTATACTTGGCAAAGGAGAGAAGACATCAATTCGATATTTCACTTGTTTGTGTGATTTTAGATTAGATTTGAAGTTTATTCCAGAGATGATTTCTTGTAAAGCTCCTAAAGGACATGCAAATCCACAAAAAATCCTTCCTACGAACACAGATGAAATCAATAAAACGCTTAAAACTATAATTGCTGGGAGAAGATAGCCAAAATCACCTCTAAGACCAATTGTTATAATAACTTCTTGTATAGGGACGACTGCATTGGGTATTCCACCTAACAAAATACCTGCACTTACAATATTTAATGCATAAATTCCAAATCTCACTCTTTTAGTCAACAATTTCGCATCAATCAAGATAATACAGAACAAAAATGTAACAATCCATAAAATAATCATTGGTACTCCATAAATAGCTTCAAAAGGAAGTACTCTATTTTGAGAATATATTATTCTTTTCACCTTTTATATTATCAAACATTTAATGGTTCTTCAGGATTTTTACTAATGTATGAGTTCAGAATAAGAAGAAAAAGTCAGAAAGGGGATGAGAAAAGCTTTCTCAATCCCCAAAGTCTGAGCTAATTTCATTTTTTCAAAGATAAATGCTAATTCGCAGCTTGGTTTTCAGGAGAAAGAACTAGTCGATTCCATATCCGTGGGAAAAATGGAACCATTACCAGTAAAGTTGAGAGAATTGGTGCCATGAAGAACATAGAAAATTTCCCAAAACTAAGCGATGACGCAACAGCTACAGGATATCCAGTTACTATAGCTAAAATACCAGAACCAAGAGCTACAATGCGTACCCAATCCTCATTCGGACGACGTAGGATTCCAATTGTTGTAATCCCCCAACCAATAGCTGCAGCCCAACTGACTCTCTGTAAAGCTCTGAAAACCGCGTGAATAGTTACAGTTGGATCTGCAATAGTACTGATGTCTGCTCCTTCATAAGGTAAGAATAGCTTCATGCGATTAGTACTTGCAACACCATTTAAGAAGCACATTACATAAGCTATTCCAGTAAGAAGTGCAAGAATTACAGTAATCCATGGGATACCCGCTACATAATGAGTTATAATTAAAAATATAATTAAATTCGGAAGAAAAATAATTCCCCAGATTGGTATCAACCCCATTTGCATCGCAGGGATAGTAGGCCAAAAACCAGCTAATAAACAGAGGGTATTACCTACTATTGCAACTGAAACAGACCATTCCTCCTCTGTATAGAATCCATAAGCACTCACCGCAAATAATAATCCACCAATGATGCTGAGATCAGAGATAATAGGCAGAATCTCCTCAATAATGACTTTACATCCTTCTTCTGCCAATGGACTGTGTGCTTCCCACCACATGTAAGGTTCGTATGTGAATACAAAAATTACCATACCACCTAGCATTCCTACAACAGCTCCGATCAAAGAGAGACTAAATCCTAATAGAAGATTTCTGTTCATTTTCCAACTTTCCTTATTACGATTATCGTAATTAACAACTCAACGGGGGGTGATTAAATGGCTTTCACTCTCATTTTCACAACAATGAGTTGTAAACTATATAAAATTGAAAAAATATCTTTTCTTTGGGTGAATAAATTTAGTGATGTTGAGGAACGTACTATTCAAGAACTTGAAATGCTGGGATTATCAAACTATGAATCTCGCGCTTATCTCGTTTTGTTGAAAGCTGGGATTAGAACCGCAAAAGAAATAGCCACTGAATCAAAAATTCCATTTGGAAGAATTTATGATGTTCTCAGCTCTTTAGAGGACAAAGGTCTCGCTGATACGCAAGAATCTCGACCAAAACAATATGTTGGGAAAGAACCAAAAATTGCTCTAAATAACCTTTTGAAAATGAAAAAGGATGAGCTTCAAATCCTAACTACAAAAGCAGCTTTGATTGAAGAGAAGTTAAGCAATCTGCAAACTACAAAGCCAGAGGATAGTTTATTCTGGAGCGTTGCTCTTGGTGAAAAAGCAATCAGTAAGTATATTGAAAAAATCAATGAAACTGAAAAAGAATTACAAATAATTCTTAATATCAGAGTAGCAGCCCGTATACCAGAGAAGGAGATTCTTGAAAATCTAATTGCTTCTATTAAATTATTAACAGAGAAAGGAGTATCTATTCAAATTCTACTTAGTGGTATTACACCAGGAAGTCGAGAAGAGTCATATTTAGCTTCAATAGTACACTATTTCATTTACTTAGAGCGAGTTGAAGTAAAACGAACTCAGCAGACCCCGACAGCTTTTGATATTATTGATAATGAGAAAATCCTTTTGAAAATAATGAATCCAGTAAACCCTGATGAATTTTTTGCTTGGATTTTTGTCTGGCAAAAAAAATTGGCATCGGAATTAAGACCTAAATTTCAAGAACTCTGGAGTAATGCCACACCCTTAAAGATTGAGATCGCACAATAGATAGACATACCAGATATCCTTTATGTTAAACAATATAGAATTCATTTTGCTTATATGCCAAAAAAACTGCTGCTAAAATTAATTACTCTTTGGACCTGTTTAAGATATCATGTTCTTTTTATATTCCAAACGTTCAGAGAACTATCCTCTCGAATGAATCCTTAATAAATGCCCAAAACGTTGCTTTTTTGTTTGTAAGTAGTTAAGACTATATTCAGTTGCAGGTAATTCAATCGGTATTCGTTCAATGATTTTGATAAACTTACCAAGTTGATTAATTTTCTCTGGATTATTCGTGATTAAACGAATACTCTTCACACCCAACTTTTCTAACATCGCTCCAGCCACCTCATAATCTCTTTGATCTGGACCAAATCCCAGTGCAATGTTCGCATCATATGTATCGAAACCATCATCTTGTAAGGCATAAGCACGGAGTTTATTCAATAGTCCTATCCCTCGGCCCTCTTGTTGCATGTAAATTATTACACCTAGTCCTTTCTCTTCGATCTTTTTTAGAGATTGCCCCAATTGAGGACCACAGTCACATCGTAGAGAACCTAAAGCATCTCCAGTTAAACATGCTGAATGAACACGAGTTAAGATCCCCTCTTTATTTGAAATATCCCCCTTAATTATAGCAATGTGTTCTTCTTGATCCTTATTATTAACGAAACCTACAATCTTAAAAAGCCCATATTTACTTGGAAAATCAGCTATAGCCACAATCATAACACAGGTGGGCTTTTCACACCCTTCACAATCATGAAGCTGTTGACAATTCTTAAAATCATTTATATCCTGATTAATGATGTCTTCTAGAGTCAGTTTTTGCATTTTAATAACCCAGTTAGATGTGAACCTTTCATCTGAGGAAAATAGTTAATAATTAATAAAATTTGTATTGTTATTCCATTATCATATTCCCCCAAATGAGTTTCACAAACTACTTGTTCCCCTAGTTAAATTACTTATAGTAGCTTTAATACAATCATTTTTACTGATCAATTGAACATTACACATTTTACAACGAAGTGTGGATATTTTGGATCTTGAAAAAATTATTGACAAATTTGTTTATGAAAACGCCATGAAACACGGTAAAGCAAAAACTGGTTCTGTAATGGGAGCAATAATTGCTGCTTTTCCAGGGCTAAAAAGTCAAGTAAAGGAGATCGCGACTTTAACTTCATCTAAAATTACTTTTGTTAACTCTTTGAGTCCAAAAGAAATCGAACAGCACTGTCAAGAAAAATATCCAGAGTTTTTTAAAAAAGAAGAAAGAATTAAGAAAAAAAAGACAACACTTCCTCCGCTTGAAGGAGCTATTGATGGTAAAGTGTGTACAAGACTACCACCTGAACCAAGCGGGTATTTACATATAGGACACGGATATGCAGGGTTCATAAATTATTACTATGCGAAGAGATACAATGGTAAGCTGATTCTGCGTTTTGAAGACACCAATCCCCGGAAGGTTGAACTGAAGTATTATGATGCCATCAGGGAAGATTTTCGGTTTATGGGCATAGAATGGGATGAGGAAGTTAATGAATCCGATAGAATCCCATTGTATTATGACTATGTTCAGAAATTAATAGAAGAAAGAAATGCGTATGTATGCGGCTGCCCCGTAAAAGTTGTTCGCGAAAATAGGCACAAACAAAAAGAGTGTCCTCATCGAATTTCAACATCTTCGGATAACCTCGAATTGTGGGAACGTATGCTTGAAGATAGTCTTGAGGGGGAATTATCACTTAGATTAAAGATAGATATGTCTCACAAAAATGCTGCATTGCGTGATCCTACTATAATGCGAGTAATAGAAGCATCTCATTGTTTACAAGGGGATAAATATCGTGTTTGGCCTCTATATGATTTTGCAGTTTCTATAGAGGATTCAATACTTGGAATAACTCATGTTTTGAGATCGGAAGAATTTGTTCAGAAAGTTCCTTTGCAGAATTACATTAGAGACGTTCTTGGCCTGCGATCACCTATTTTTGTACATTTTTCAAGACTTCGATTGTCTGATGTTCCAGTAGCAAAAAGACGAATTCGTGAACTTATAAATAAAGGCATTATTTCAAATTGGAATGATTTTCGGCTAAGCACCCTTTCAGGAATGCGTCGACGTGGGATTGTTCCTGAAACTATTCGTCAATTGGCTTTTGAAATGCAATTAAGTACAGGTCAATCAGAGCTGGATATGTCAATTTTATTAGCAATCAATAGGAAGATTGTTGACGACAGTACAAGACGATTATTTTCTGTTGTCGATCCAATTGAACTACAAGTTGCTGATGTGCCAGGAAAGGATGTAAAAATACCATATCACCCAAAAAATACTGATTTGGGGATGCGAAAAATCCCTTATAGTGAAATTTTTTACATTAGTTTTAGTGATCTAAATTTATTAAAGCCAAAGGAATTTGTTCGGCTTAAGGATCTTTTTAATATTGAAATTTATGAAATAAAAACATTGACTGATAAAAGGTATATTATTAAGGCCCACTATATTGAAGATCCATCTCTAAATTACCCAAAAATTCAATGGGTACCAAAAGAATACAGTACTGATCTATCAATAAATGTGCCAGGTCCTTTATATATAGATGGTAAGATTAATCCCAATTCTTTAACAATTAAAAGTGGATTTATAGAAAAATCAGTTTTAGAATTTCAGGTAGGTGAGATAATACAGCTTGAACGTATAGGTTTTGGTAGAATTGACAAGCTCACACCCAACAGCGTTCAACTCAACCTAACTGAATCATTTTAACGAGGTTATATCTTCTTATGATTAAATACAATAGAATCTATAATGAGGACTTTATTGAATTCTCTAAAAAACTTTCAGAAGAAACTATTGATCTGATTGTCACTTCTCCCCCTTATGGAATAGGTAAAGAGTATGAGAAAAAAACAACTTTAAACCAATACTTAGAGTGGTCTAATAAGGTTTTAACTGAATGTTGGCGTATACTTAAGATCACAGGATCCATTTTCTATCAAGTTGGAACATATGTTGGAAACAATGGAGCTCATTTCCCATGGGATGCAGTTATTTTTCCAATTTTTGTTAAATTAGGTTTCATTCCAAGGAATAGAATAATCTGGATTCGTCAGCATGGAACGCATGCGAAACATAAATTTTCGAACCGTCACGAAACAATTCTTTGGTTTTCCAAATCTGATAACTATAAGTTCTTCCTAGATGACATTCGTGTGCCACAAATTTATCCTAAAAAGAAGAATTATCGCCAAGGTATGGACTACGGCAAATTTACTAGTGACCCTCGTGGAAAGAACCCAGGAGACGTTTGGGCTTTTAGAAATGTCAAACACAACCACGAAGAACAGACAGAACATCCATGTCAGTTTCCTGAAGATTTAGTTACACGTATTATTCTTTCGACAACTGAATTAAATGACATTGTTCTAGATCCGTTCATAGGATCTGGTACTACTGCAGTTGTAGCTAAAAATAATAATCGACGTTTTATTGGATGTGAGATAGTCAAAAAGTATGTGGATATAGCTAATCATCGTCTAAATGGTGTTCCTGATGAAAATGATAACTTTCCAAACCTTAAAACACTACGACGGTATGTAGATAAAACAGGAGAAGATATTACAAAATTTACCTTTTCACGACAAGTTGGTAAAAAAGCAACTCCTTCAAAAAATTCCAAAATCTACCCTGAGAATTATCACCTTGATAAAACAATAGAACGAATAATTTTTGAAGCAGAAAATCCCCGTTATAAGAATAAATGACAAATAGATCATCAATGAAGAGCCTAATGAAAGGAATAAGAACTGATAGATTTTGATATAGAATAGAAGATGACTATTAATCAATTTTCAGATTCGATTTCTGATTTTGAAGATATCTCAGTTATCTTATTCTTAAGCTGACTCTTTTTTCACTTGCAGAGAGATTTGGATTATTCAAATCAGCTGTTAATATCCTTCAATATCCAATTTCGGCCGTTATTCCCATTATAATGGTTTTTTATGGGATTTTGGGGTTACTAGGTATTTTAACTGATTCAAGAATGAATATCATATTAGCATTAATGGTTATTCTAGCAGAGAGATTTCTTCAATGTGTTGCTCTTTTAAATAACCTAAAGGTCTCATTTTTCATTCCAACACTAATTTTACTATTTCTTTTAGTAAGTATTATGATTTCTGCACTAATAAGCATATTCCACCAATAAAATCAAGAAGGGGAACATTTTATTGGTGAATCCTTCCACAAAAAGAAAACTGACTTCACAATTGAAATCACTAACCTACGAAAAACATACAATTTAGGAGAAGGAGTGATGGTGAATGCACTTCAAGGTGTAGAGTTACTGGTGAAAAAAGAAGACTGTATTGTAGTAATGGGATTTTCAGGATCAGGAAAAAATACATTACTTAACTGTTTAGGAACTTTGGATAATCCTAAAGAAGGAAATATAATGGTAGCAGGATTTTATCCCTTCGAGAGAGCAGCGAAATTAGATACAGTAGAGGCATTAAGAAAAGAATAAATCCTACGATGGGAATATTATCTCTTTTCAATAGCTTTTTCATGAAGGCGGGAGATCAGTGATCTAATTGTATCATCAACTCCATCTCCAGTTTTCATTGATGTTTCATAAAAATCATATTCATCAGAGGAACCGATCATATGCCGAACACTTTTAAGGCCAATAAAACAACCGTACTCAATTAAATCTTTCTTATTTAAAAGAATAAAAACGGGGATCCGAATTAATCCACCACTTGCTCTGTACTCTTCATCTTGTATAAGTTCTAAAAAATATGAAATCTTTTCTATACTAGCCATATTGGTTCCATCTGCTAGAACTATTACCGCATCAGCACCACGCATTGTGATTTGTGGCATAAAGTCAAATCTTTCTTGACCAGCATTATCAAAGAATATTAACTGCCATATTTCTTCAATGTCATCACGCAAAAGCAATTCGTCAACTTTATTAACTGGATGGAATTCAATGGAGTTAAATAAGGTCCGCACTAATAAAATCCCTACTGGGTTTAAAGCTATAGTTGTCGTCGATTGTTTGCTCTGAGGACCAATATGAAACCAAGTGTGTGTTGAATCTACCGTATTTTCGGTTTTTGAACGTCTTGGTGCTTCTGTACTGGGTTCAAATAGATCTTTTAATAAATATCGCAGAAACTCAGTCTTTCCAGCCCCCGTTGAGCCAACAATGTTAATTTTATAGACTCCCCTAAAACCGTGTGGCATTGCTTGTTTTAAAACGCGTGTTATTCTACCAGTTGCTCTAATAGTCACTTAATCTTTCTCCAAATTTTACCCTTTCAAGCTCCTGATTTTAAGGTGAGTTAGATAATTAGGATATCGCGTTTAATTAAAGAGTTACCAGTAAAAGTTTCCGTAGTTACTTTACAATAAGATTTGAAATTTAATGGTATAAAACAAAGGAAGAAATACTTTTATGGCTCCGACAGGTTTTCATGGTCTGTTAGGATTATTTTTGGCAAGCAGACTAGGAGAGAATCATAAATATCTTAAAATTGGGCTAGTAGCGGGTTCTGTCATACCTGATCTTGACCTTCTAGGTAGTGTCTTAATCTTCCTTCTTACCGCTGAAAAAGAGATGGCAATTGCATTCCATCGTTCAGTGACCCACAGTCTTGTGATAATAGCCATAATCCTTATTACTGGCTATCTGACAAATTTTTATTTTAAATCGGCTTCAATCATATATTATCCATTTATTGTGGGATTAACAGCTGGAATGTTTATTCATGTGGCGCTAGATATGGTTTATTTTGATGGAGTAACTCTCTTATGGCCATTTCAGCCATTAGGCGAACGAACGATCATCCTTTCTTTCACATATGAAGACCTTAGTCCTATTTATAACTCACTGTTGGCTAAAATAATCGGTACATTAGATGGCCACTTTGAATTAGTTTATTTTTTAGTTTTCGCTCACTTTGCAAGCAAACATAAGGTAGATCAGACAATAGAGCTGAAATTGGGTTCAAAAAACTTTATTATTTATTCCTGGCCACAAAAATTGAAACAGATTTCTTATTTTCTTATTGTAGAAATGATTTTTTTCATCAGCTTAGCTCTTCTAACAATTAACATACCTTCCATTGATCGTGATTCATTTATCATTCTTCTTTATATTCCCCTTACCCCAGTTTATCTTCTAAGTGGTCTTCTTCCATTATTAATGAGAGAAACGATTCTAAATGTCGCTAGATAAAAAGTAATATACAAAAGGATCCAAAATAATAGAAATAGAAGAGAGTTAATATCTGTAAGTTAAATATAATGAAATCAAAGATAAAAAATCAAGTAAATCAGTTTTAATTAAAAAACCTTAAATTCCTCTTTCTAATCGCCAACGGATTACTTCAACATATTTGGGGTTGATTTCACATCCAATAAAGGATAAAGAATGATTTGAGGCTGAAACTAGGGTTGTCCCTGACCCACTAAACCAATCTGCGATAATATCTCCGGGTTGGGAAGCCAGTTCTATGCATCTATCAATGAGTCTAAGAGGTTTTTGGGATTTAATCCAATATGATTGATCTGTAAAAACCGTCCGATATAATAGCTCATCCTTCTCTTTATTATTTGGAATATCCCATACGGACCGTAATTGCTTATCAGATTCTTTTATCTTATCAAAATGATAACTTGTTTCTTTTATGGCTTCATAATTATAATTCCAAGAATCTGATTTACTTAACCATAAAATGTTCTCGTGAGAAGCGGTCATACATTTTTGGGATAAATTTGGAAAAGCGTTCCTCTTAAACCAGATAATTTCATTGATAATATTATAAGTAGTTTTAAGAGCAAAATAGTTAATAATTCCTATATTATGGTAAGTTCCACAGATAAATACTGTTCCTGTTGGTTTTAAAACCCTGTACGTTTCTTTCAACATATTTTCTATCAATCTGCAATAATCCTGAAATGAAAAAATATCCCATTTTTCATTAATAATGTTCCAATCTCCACCAAATCCCTTTTGTTTTTTAATATTTCTCATTGACAACTTATTACCCGAAGATATGGCGTAAGGTGGATCTGTAAGTACGATATCAATAGACTTATCAGGTAATTTCTGAATGAACTGCAAACAATTTTCATTGGTAACAGAATTCAAAGAAAAATTTTCCTTCACTGTTATCCATTCCTTAAATGTTCTTTCACTTAATTGATTTTTAATTTATAGGATTTTACTCGGTAGAAACTCAAAACAGAAATAAAACACATTTAACTATTGAACATAATACTAATATTCTGTCAAGATTGTAGGGTCGTTTATTAACATTCAAATGGAAATATCAATTATGCTCAAATCAAATATTAAAAATTTGGACGTGCAGACAATAGCAATATGGGAGAAAAAGAAAGAAGGATTTTTCGTCACAACAAATTGGAAAAAGCCTGTACCCTTTAGTTGTCCTCCAGTCTTTGGAGGTAATGACCAACCGTCTCCAGAGGATTTATTTCTTTCTGCTATTGCAACTTGCACTTTGACTACAATCCTCCATTTATGTGATAGCCTCCATACTACTCCAAAAAGTCTTTCAGTCACAACTAAAGCCACACTTGAATTTAATAAGGAAAATAACGATTTCTTTTTCTCTGTAATAAAATGTTTAATTAATATTCATGGTGAAAGTTTTCTTTTAGAGAGAGCGTGTGAATTAATCCCAAAATACTGTGTGATTGGAAAAAACATTAAACCAAAAGTAACTTACGAAGTTAATATCAATCAATAGGTTTAAAATTATTATAAAAATGTAATTGAAGAAAGTTTAGCTTTATCTCAATATTCTAAGGTAATAAGAGGATCCTAATTATATTCTATCAACTAAAAACCTATAGACTTCTGTAGATGTAAGAATAAATACCTTATTCTGAAAATATTTAGTCTGATTTGTTATGATCAATCGTGATTAACGTGAGTTGTAAATCTATACGTTGATCTGGGCTTTCTCTGGTATTATATTGTTCATGATTTTATTAGGAGTGATTCCAAGTTGTTGTAGTGATACAATTAGTTCTTATGATGTTAATCCAAATGATTTTGGATTTATAAAATTATAAAGGCTCAAGGTAGATTTAAATACACTTTTGGTACTTATGTTATACCGCAATAACAAAATGATACTGTTTAGGGCATAAAATAGTCCCCGTGTAGGATAAAATTACCTTAAGTATCTTTTCAGCTGGTTCAAATAATTCAGAAACCATTATTCATCAAATTAGTCGGAAAAATCAAGATTCCTTTATAGAAATCCAGTTAATATGTTTTTCATAACATATTTTTTTGATTCTTCGAGAAGTTTTGTCTTTTTATCATTATAATAAAATGAATGAGATAATACATTATTCCTCCAAATGCAATTAGGGTCATCATGTAATCACCAGAAAATCTAAAAGTACCTGTTATATGAGCATTTACAGTGTCTATAAAGAAGAGAATACATAATATGATGCAAATCGTTAGTTTCGATATTACATGTTTTAGTTCTTGCATTCTTATCTCGTAACTTCTGTATCCTGAAATACAACCAGAATTGACTTAAAATATTATAAAAAGTTTATGAAAGTTAAAATAACCAGAATCAATGGTGCCCTACCTATATAAATTAGAAGTTTTTTCAAAAGTAAAGGACAAAAATTTACATTTAGAGCCTAGTGGAATATAGTATGTTATTTTTTGTCTTAATAGCTTCAAACATTTCATTCTTCATATTTTGAAATTTTAAAGTAAGAATTGATTTTTAACATAAGTTTTTTTCATTTTTCTATAATGATGATAACTGTCAATTTAAGGAGAAGATAGTATTGGCTGATTCAGAAGAATGCTTAACAGCGATAGTGATTGGAGCTGGGAATCGTGGGAAAGATGTATATGGACAATATGCTCTAGATCATCCTCACGAATTGAAAATCATAGCTGTTGCTGAACCCCATCCCATTAGAAGAAAAATTTTTGCTCAAGCACACGCTATTCCTTCCACTCATCAATTCAGAACATGGGAAGAGGGTTTAAAATCAAAACTCGCAGATGCAGCAATCATTTGTACTCAAGACCAAATGCACACCGCTCCAACCTTACAAGCGTTAGCCTTAGGTTATCAAGTATTATTAGAGAAACCCATGGCTACCCAACCTGAAGAGTGTATCCAGCTAGTACAGAAATCTGATGAAGTCAAGTCACAATTATGTATAGCACAAGTATTACGATATGCCCCCTTTTTCAAAAAAATTCATGAAATAATCCAATTAGGTAAAATTGGGGACATCATTACCATCGATCATTGTGAAAACGTCTCATATTGGCATATGAGTCATTCCTTTGTTAGAGGAAATTGGGCTAATTTGTCTAAATCCAGTCCGATGATACTCACGAAGAGTGTACATGATTTAGACCTTCTATACTGGATAGCAGGAAGTTTTCCTAAATCAATTAGTTCTTTTGGAAGTTTAAAGCATTTTAAGGAGGAAAAAGCACCTCACGGAGCCACAAAACGATGTTTAGATGGATGTTCTGTAGCTAATTGCTGTGAATACTTTGCCCCACGGATTTACATTGATATTGTTCCCCTTCTTCGTATAGCACAAGAGGCAGGTTCTGGATACGTCAAATTTATTGCTAATATAGCGATTAACCATCCGCAATTATTTAAAAAGCTTAAAAGTTTACCACTTTTTCGAAAAGTGTATGAATATCAAGGATGGCCGGTTTCTACCATTACAGAAAACTTATCTTTAGAAGGAAAGTGGGATGCTTTACAAACTGGACCGTACGGGCGGTGTGTCTATTTTGCAGGGAATGATGTTGTTGATCACCAAGTTACAATAATTGAATTTCAGAATGGAGTCACAGCTACTTTCACAATGCATGGTTGTTCACATTTAGAGGGGAGAACAATTCGCATAGATGGGACAAAAGGGACTTTGATTGGAGAGTTCCTTACAACAAAGGAGAAAATAGTTCTCTATGATCATCTTAAGGAAACCGAAGAAATCATTATGGATCAAAAAACACTTTTAAATGCTGGTAGTGGGCATGGGGGAGGAGATCCAAGGCTGATTCGGTCATTTATTAAATCAATTCAATTCGGTTTAGAAGAACCTTTAACTAGTGCCAGATCTTCACTAGAAAGCCATATGATGGCTTTTGCTGCAGAAGAGGCACGATTGACTTCTAAAGTTATTCAGATGAAAGAATTTAAAAGACGTTTTCATTAGCAAAGTTATTACTTAAAACTTACTGTTAAAAAGGTAAATTATGAAAACTAATAATAAATGTCATAATTTAAATTTATTTCGTGTTAAATTTATGTTAGCAAAGAAATTTCTGTTTCCTAGCTCAAAAGGTGTTTAGAATGGAACCAATCTACGAAGAGATGGCTAATAGTGTTGTGGAACTTGATATGGACAAAGCAAAAAGCCTTGCACAAAAAGCTTTAGACGAAAACCTCCCATTGCTTGAAGTAATTGAAAAAGGCTTTGGTAATGGCATCAAAAAAGTTGGTGATTTATGGGATGCAGGTGAATTCTTTCTTCCAGAACTTATGCGAGGTGCGCAAGTGATGCAAGAAGCTGTCGATATTATTACGCCCCATATGGAAGGTTCTGGGGAAAGAAAGACGAAAGGTAAGGTTGTTATGGCCACAATTGAGGGTGATATTCATACCATTGGAAAAACAATAGTCTCCACAATGTTAAAAGCTAATGGATTTGATGTAATTGACCTAGGGGCAGATGTGAAAGCTGAAACCATTATCGCAGAGGCAGAAAAGCAGCAAGCTGATCTTATTGGTGTATCTGCTCTACTGACTACTACAATGATAGGACAAAAGAAAATTATTGAGTTACTCGAAGAACAGGGCATTCGTAATAAATTCAAGGTAATGCTAGGAGGTGCTCCTGTTACATCAAAGTGGGTAGACGAGTGTCGTGCAGATGGTTATGCTGAAAATGCAGTAGCTGCAGTTACATTAGCTATACAGTTACTAGGTCTTGAATAATCTATTATGGTGAGATAATTCGTGGATTTTCTCTCCTTATTACGCGAAAAGAAAATTCTTCTGTTTGATGGAGCTATGGGTACCGAATTAATTCGTCGAGGATTAAAACCAGGAGAAGCTCCTGATAAATGGAATTTAGATCGTCCTAATGATATTAAAGAAGTTTTTGATCAATATTACAAAGCGGGGAGCGATCTGGTTCAAACTGCTACTTTTAGAGCAAATAATATTGCTTTACAAAACTATGGTATTCAAAACCTACTCAAAGACATTAATAAAAGCTCAGCTGAAATATTAAGAAGTGTCTGTCCTCCAGGAAGGTGCGTGATAGGTGATATTGGCCCTTCTGGAGAATTCCTTCCGCCAGTAGGTAAGATATCTATTGATGATTTAAAACAGAGCTTTCAGTTGCAAGCACAAGCGCTCGCACCCTATATTGATGCGTGGCACATTGAAACATTCTCTGATATCCGAGAGATGAAAGCAGCAATATTAGCTATTCAAACTGAATCAGACAAACCTATTATTGCTAGTATGACTTATCAAAGAACCCCAAGGGGATTCTTTACTATTATGGGAAACACTGTTTTTGACTGTGTCTCTGAATTAATTGATTCAGGAGTAACTGTTGTTGGAGCGAACTGCACTCTTAGTAGTAATGATTTTCTTGAGCTGATAAAAACTATGAGAGCTGCTGCTCCAGATATCCCACTTTCAATAAAACCAAACGCTGGCAGTCCTAAACTAGAAAATGGAAAATCAGTCTACAAACAATCCCCTGAGACATTTGCAGAAGATATCAAACATATTCTTGATTATGATGGCCAAATTGTTGGAGGATGTTGTGGTACTGAACCAAACCATATTAACCTATTACGCAAAATTATTGACGAACTTACTGGAAGATGATAGTTTTTGACAATTTTAAGACCCAAAACTGAATTATTGACCAATGAATACATGAAAAAGATATTCAATGAAGCTAAAGCTATTCTTCACAACCAAGGAGTAATAATTGAAAATCCTGATGCTCAAAGCTTATTACAGGAGGAAGGGATCCATTATAAAAATTTAAGGTACTTTATACCAGAGGATCTAGTTGAAAAGCTACGCACCAACGCTCCCTCTGAAATCAAATTATATGATAGAGAAGGAAGAGAAGTAATCCAGCTCTCAAAAGATAATATTCACTTTGATCCTGGATCTGCTGCAATTTTCGTACAAGATCTAGAAACAAAGACAATACGAGAAGCATTATCTTCAGATTTCATAATGTTTTCAAAAATTGTGGACCATCTACCCAATTTTGCAGCTCAATCAACCTCACTTGTTTGTTCTGATGTCCCTAATAATGCTCAAGATTGGCATCGTTTGTACATCGCATTAATTAATTGTTCCAAACCGATTGTTACAGGCACTTTTAGAATAGAAAGCTTTTCTATAATGCAAGAGTTATTGGAGGCAACAAGAACTTCAAAGGAAAAACTAGCTGAAAAACCTTTGGCGATTTTTGATGCATGCCCAAGTCCCCCCTTGATGTGGTCAAATCTAACTACTCAATCTGTAATTGACGCAGCACGAAGCGGAATCCCATCAGAATTCATTAGTATGCCTCTTGCAGGTTCAACAGCTCCTATAACTTTAATTGGCTGTGTCACTCAACATACCGCTGAATCTTTGGCAGGACTTGTAATTTCACAACTAGCCAAGAGAAATTCTCCTGTTATATGGGGAGGATCTCCAGCAGTATTTGATATGAGGAATGGAACGACCCCCATGGGGGCAATTGAGACAATGATGATTAATATTGCAGATGCTCAAATGGGAAAGTTCTTAAATCTACCAACACATGCATATATGACATTATCTGACTCAAAAGTTCCTGATGCTCAAGCAGGATTTGAGGGAGGCATGGGGGCATTGCTAGCTGGTCTCGCTGGAATCAATATGATTTCTGGGCCTGGTATGCTGGATTTCGAATCAACTCAAAGCTTCGAGAAATTAATCATTGATAATGAAATCGCAGGAATGGTTAAACATCTTCTTCAAGGGATCACAGATCATGGCGTACCATTTGCTCAAGATATTCTTAGTGATTATGATGCTAATATTTCATTACTATCTCACCCAACTACGCTAAGTTTATTCAGAAAAGAGCTTTATTTCCCTTTTACAGTTGAAAATTTACAGATCATAAATAGAGAGACCCGTGATCAATGGAGGAAAGGTGGTGAAACATCAGCTCGTAACAGAGCAAAAGAAATTGCTATTAAATTAAGCAAACGTCCACCTAGACAAGCTGTTGATGAAAACCTAAAAAATGAATTAGATAAAATTGCAGCTAATAACTTAAAATAGGTTCTCTAACCTTAAATTAATATCGAATAATTCTATAGGGCTGTTTATCGCAATCATTAAACAGAATCTCCTTTGGTGTCTCAGCTCAAAGAGTGTGAACATTCATGACTGAAGATATTATTCGCATAGACGCTAAAACTTTACATAATTTCATGCAAGATGTTTTTATTGGCCTTAAAGTGCCAAAAGAAGATGCTAAAATTTGTGCTGATGTTTTAATCAGTTCCGATCTTCGTGGAATAGAATCCCATGGTGTACAACGATTAAAAATGTACTATGACCGAATCCTTGCCAATTTCCAAAAACCAGTTACTACATTTGAAATAGTAAAAGAATCAGAAACCACAGCATTGATTGACGCAGGCCATGGAATGGGTCATGTTGCAGGATATAATGCAATGAACCTAGCCATTAAAAAAGCAAGAAAATATGGTACAGGTGCTGTTGCAGTTCGTAATTCAACCCATTATGGCATTGCAGGATATTATTCACTAATGGCAATCCAGGAAGGAATGATTGGAATAACATTAACAAATGCTCGTCCGTCTATAGCACCGACATTCGGTGTTGAACCAATGCTTGGAACCAATCCATTGACGATTGGATGCCCCACTGATGAGGAATTTCCTTTTTTGATTGATTGTGCTACCTCAATTACTCAGAGAGGAAAAATTGAAGTACTTGCAAGGACAAAAACCCCCTCACCAAGTGGATGGGTCATTGATTCTAGCGGAGAACAATCTACAGATACCGTGGCAATTCTAAATAAATTAATAAAAGGAACTGCTGCCTTATTACCATTAGGAGGTGCAGGAGAAACTTTAGGGGGGCATAAGGGATATGGATATGGAACTGCAGTTGAAATACTCGCTGGAGCATTAACAGGAGGCCCTTTTATGAAAGATTTAACATTAGAAAAGGGCTATAAACTCGGCCATTTCTTTCTAGCTATCAATATTGAAAGTTTCATCCCTCTTGAAGTATTTAAAAAGATTGCAGGTAATATTTTACGGGAACTAAGAAGATCGAAAAAAGCTCCTGGAGAATCAAGAATTTATACTGCTGGCGAGAAGGAATATGAAATGGAAATCGAACGTACAAAGAAAGGAATTCCTATAGGTTCCTCTGTCCTTCAAGATCTGCTTATAATACAAAAAGAATTAGGGCTAGATGAATATTCATTCACATAAGCAAGAGGAAGAAGATTTCCAAAGAATCAAGTAATTTCAGTTTGTTGTTTTTGCCTATCCTCAATTCTTCGTGCTGCTAAACAAACACGACAGGTTTTAAACTGCTTTCTGGCAAATGGTGTGTGACGTCCACAAACTTGACAGTGACGATACTCAACAAATGCCTTTTTCTGTTTTCCTTCCCAATAATGTGAAACAATCATCTTTGTGGAACTAACTCGGTAGGGATTGGAATCAATGTGGAGTTCGAATGCACTCTGTCCAAAGAGTATTTCATGAGATACCACAATACCAAAGGAAGATACATTGATACATTGGGTTTTACCAATAAACTCAGAATACCCCCCACAATAATGCACATGCCCGAATATTGAAAGAATAGGTTGGTATGTTTCAATAAGCTCCCTTAAATAATATGAACCAATGTGACGACCACCTAAGCTAGAAAAGTCAAGAACTCCCCTAGGAGCACAATGTGTCATAAAAATTGGGGGTTTCTTTTCTAGCTTGAAATCTTGAAGCTTATTTTGAAAGTCTTTAAGGATCGTTGGTTCATCCCAACATTTTCCACTATGATTATCTGTAGTTTTGTTAGCATCAGAATATCCCAATAAGGGGACTCCTTTGATATATTGAACTTGATTGTGGCAGTTTTTTAAATTTTGGAATTCGTCGCAAAACCATGCACGTAACTCGTTTGTAACATTTGTTTCAGACCATTCTTTTTCAAAATCCATAATATCCGTATTACCCCATATAAAAAAAACAGGAACAGGACTTTTATTAAGTGTTTTAAATACTGGATCATTTCTCAGTTGTACTTTAATTTCACTAACACTTCCAGCGTCTACTCCTAGATTCCACATGTAATCTTGAAGATCACCTGCAACCAGAATTCCATCTGGTTTTCTCTTTATTAAGTTAAAGATTAATTTTTCTTGAGGAATCACTTTGATGTTACTGTGAAAAGAGATAGGATTACCTTGATGAAGATCAGAAATAGCTATTAGTTTTATAGTCAATTGCTTGGCCTCACACTTTTCTATTACTGAGAAAATAACCTCATCCGAAGATTTTCATCCTATCTAGTTATTAGCATCAATCTCCTTTATAACAGAAAAGAATTTCGTTATCTTTCTTTTGACGAAAGAAAATTCTTTTTAAATTGTGAACAATTAGCACCAGTGATAACCTCTTGAATTTATATTATTACAATAGGTCGGTCTGGATCAATGAAATCGTATAAAGAAGCTCTTAACTTATCGATTAAAAATCCTCAAGTATTTTGGGGTAGAGAAGCAGAGAAACTACATTGGTACAAGAAGTGGGATAAAGTCCTGGATGATTCCAATTACCCTTTTTTCAAATGGTTCGTAGGAGGTAAAACTAACCTCTGTTATAACGCAGTTGACCGCCACGCTCTTGGATCGAAACGAGGAACCGCTGCAGTAATATGGGAAAGCCCAGAAACAGGTCAATCACGAATCTACACTTTTTATCATTTATATCGAGAAGTTAACCGATTTGCAGGTGTACTAAAGAATCTTGGCATTGAAAAGGGGGACCGAATTATAATTTATCTACCAATGATACCTGAAGCACATATCTCAATGTTAGCATGTGTTCGAATTGGTGCCATTCACTCTGTAGTCTTTGCGGGGTTTAGTCGGGAATCACTTGCAGGGAGGATTGATGATGCCAAACCAAAATTGATTCTCACATGTGAAGCTGGATCTCGTAACGGAAAAATAGTTAAACTAAAAGAAATTGTTGATGAAGCACTTGAGTTGGCATCCACCGAAGTAGAACATGTAATTGTCTTGAATCGAGGATTGAATCCTAACTTTCCAAAAACCAAAGATCGTGATCTTGATTGGCTTGAACTACTTCATAATAAAGGATCAAATTTTGTAGAACCTGAAATTATGGACTCTACAGATCCGTCTTATATTCTTTATACATCTGGTACCTCTGGAAAACCTAAGGGAGTTCTTCGTGACACTGGAGGTTATATGGTAGCTTTACATGCATCAATGACCCAAATCTATGATTGTCAACCTGATCGAGATGTCTATTTCTCGACTAGCGACATAGGATGGGTAGTCGGACACTCATATATCATTTATGCACCATTACTTCTTGGGATTCCAACAGTACTTTTTGAAGGAACACCTGTGTATCCTGAACCCGATGCATGGTGGAAGGTAATGGAGAAGTATGGAGTCACAGTTGTTTTCTCTGCACCAACTGCCTTACGAATCCTTAGAAAATTCCCTATCAAATGGATAAAAGACCGAGATCTGTCATCCTTACGTATCTTTTTTCTAGCAGGGGAACCATTAGATGAACCAACGTATTACTGGGCAAAGGAGACACTCAATACTCGGATAGTAGACCACTATTGGCAGACTGAATCTGGGTGGAGTATTTTAACAGGACGATGTATTGAAGACATTCCTGTAAAACCAGGATTTGCTGGTGTAGCGGCAATGGGGTATGATCTTTTAGTAGTAGATGAAAAGGGTAATGAAATCCCTAATGGAGAGAAAGGTACCCTTGTTTCTCGTCCACCATTACCCCCAGGAACTCTGATGACTATTTATGGTGATGATGATCGTTACAAGAAGACTTATTGGGAAATATTCCCAGGAAAACAATACTACTACACTGGTGATTATGCTATTCGAGATGAGGAGGGATATTTTAAGGTTTTAGGACGTGCAGATGAAGTTATAAAGATTGCAGGTCACAGATTAGGCACACGAGAAATTGAGGAAGCTGTGTCCTCTCATGATGCTGTTGCTGAAACTTCATGCATTGGGGTCGAGGACCCAGTTAAGGGAACTGTTGTTATTGCTTTTGTAGTACTTAAACAAGGATTTGAGTCTTCAGATGAACTTAAAAAGGAAATAATTCAAATTGTTCGTAGGGATATTGGTCCAATTGCTGCACCAAAAGCTGTTGAAGTTGTCAAAATGCTTCCTAAAACTCGAAGTGGAAAGATAATGCGAAGAGTCATGAAAGGTGTCTATGAAGGAAAACACCTCGGAGATTTAAGTACAATTGAAGATGGGGCTAGCATTGATGAAGTAAGCTCAGCGATTGACCTTATGAAAGATTTCAGTGGAGATAAACCCAAATGAAATAAGGTGAAATAAGGTGTCATATTATTATAGAATGGAAACGAGGCAATATACAGGATATGATATAAAAATAGAAGCCTATAGACATCTAGGTATTGCTTTAATGTTAGCAACTATCACTGTTGGGATAATGTTATGGCTAGATGTTCCATTAGCTCTTTATTGGGTAGGAAGCGCAGGTGAATTTATAATCATCATGATTCTGTTGTTTTCAGGTTTATTTAGGACACAATTTAGTGAATCAACAGCTACTATCCTCTTGTACTCTTTTGCTGTATGTAGTTCCATAACCCTTTCATTACTTGTCTATATAGCTCTTGCTTTAGATGTTGCTTTAGTTGTCGGGGCAGTGGGTACAACCACAATTGTCGTCTTGGCAGCGTACTTGTTCTCAGGCCATACATATAAAAGGATCAATCAAATAACAAAATTAGTCATTGTTTTAGTTATCTGCTTTTTCATCCTCTTATTGTTTGGGCTCTTCTTTTACAGTGCGGATCCAGTATTTTATCTGATAATCAGTCTATTCGGAGCAGCCATTTTCAGTATATATATGTTCCTTGATTTTGCTCGTCTTGAGAATAGAGCATTCTCATCACCAGCTCTCATGGCACTGTGGCTCTTTTATGACATAATTTATCTATTAAAAGAATTATTATTGATTTTTATCTACCTCTTTGGTGGTAGCAGGGATTAAGTAGTTAAATTTCTCTTTAGTTTGAAACCCAATAATCCTGTTTTTACGCCAAGAGGTTCCACTGATGAATACATTTCACCAAAGAAAACTCACAAGACAGGAAATTTTTCTTTATTCCACAGCTAATTTTGGAATTTCTATAATAAATGCATCAATATTAGGATTTGTCCTATTTTTCTATTTAACTGAAGGAATGACTGGCGTTTCCCTCCATCCAATGGTAATCGGAGCTTTGGTAGGGGCTGCTCTAATGGTTGGACGATTAGTTGATGCTTTCGTGAATCCTTTAGTGGGTTGGTTATCTGATAATACTCGATGGAAAAGATGGGGACGGCGTCGACCATTCGTTCTTGTTGGAATTCTACCTATGACTTTAAGTTTTATACTTCTTTTCAATCCTCCAATATTTCTACTATCTCTTTTTTCAGATGGGTTGGGAGAATTACTTCTTATACTATATCTTTTTATTATAATATCTATTTTTGATGCTCTATTTACGTTTGTATTCGTTCCCATTTATGCACTTTTACCTGAAATTGCTCCTACCTCAGGTGAACGCGTAACATTAGCAGTTTGGGGTAACATTTTCGCGATTTTAGCGAATATTGTTGGTGTTGTAATTGCTCCAATCATGTATGATAACATTGGATTCTCAAATACAAGCACTATTTTAGGAATTATTGTCTTTTTAACAATCATTGCCGTTCTTCCTATCAAAGAATTACCTGGTGATGAAATTAGGAAACAACCCCATGTCTCATTATTGGAATCATTGAAGATAAGTGTTCAGAACAAGGCTTATCAAATCTTCTTGACTAATCAGATTGGGATGCAGTTCTCATTCCGAATTCTAAATGCAGTAATGCCATTCTTCGCAGTAAGTGTTCTTGCTCTAGAACTTGATCAAATAATGGTATTAACAGCACCCTGGATTGTCGTAGCGATTATTAGTTTTCCTATCTGGGGAAAACTCTCAAGTCCTCGATATTTGGGCAAGAAAAGAGCATTCATTATTTCTATGATTGTTTTCACAATCCCCTTACTATTGAGCTTCCTACTCCTTATCTTCCCCAAGAATCTATTTATTGCATTCATTATGATCTGTACTATTGGTTTCGGAATGGGTGGTTTATGGATATTTCCACCAACCATTGTTGGGGATATTGTGGATGAGGAGGAGAAAAGATTAGGTCTTAGAAGGGAATCAATGTATTATGCGTTTCAAGAATTCACAGAAAAATTAGCTATTGCCGTTGCTATCTTTTTAGAAGGACTCATACTAGGTCTATTTGTTATTGACATCATTCCGCATCCTGATTATATTGGAACTGGCTTAGATATTCCGTATTACATCTATGACCCAGTAGGCCCAATTTTACTCATGGGAGCTTTTGCTTTTATCCCAATGTTAGTGGCTCTATTTGTCTTTACGAAATTCCCTGATGAACTAATCATAGAGAAGGATTAAAATGGATTCTCCTTATTATCAGTTCGTGAATTCAAGATGATTTATGCTTCTGTCGTGTGATAATCTAAAAGCTTATGCTAATAACAAGAGGAAGGAAAAAGAAACCATGATAAACACAATGAATTTTTCTCCTTTTATTTGTCAGTTTTTAAACCTTGAAAGGATCCATAATGAGCAATATTATGGTGATTTTTGACTATCCATACCAGTAATACTGTACACCACGTAAAACAATCCAAAAACTCACAGCAATTGACGAAATAGCCTCAGGGATAGCCACTCCAGAAAATAAATGGAGAATGAAATAAGAAATCCATGTTATACCTGCTATGGTGCCAATAAGAAGTGCTAACAAACCCATAACTTTCAATTTCTTTTGGCGATAAAATGCACCTCCAAAAAACCACATAGCGAAGGGAATACAGGTGAAAAAGACTTCTGATACAAACCTATGAATAGCCCCAAAATCTTCTGAAAAAATACTAATGCCAATTAATGCTAGAACAGCAAAGAAAAACGCAATCATTCCAATAATTATAAGCAATCTCCCGATTTTATCATCCTTAAACTTTTCTTTTTCTTGATGGTAAAAAGCTAGGCAAAAAATTAAAGCGAAAATACCACTAATAAATAATCCACCGTTAAAAATAAATGCTCGGAGTCCTAAGTTACCATAATGTCCTAAATCAGACAATGCGCTATCCGTCCAACTAAACCAATCCAGATTTAATAAAATGGCAATTATAATACCACTATAAGCTATAATAGGAGATAAGATTCCCAAAATACCAATGATACGAATACTAATAACTGTCCGTGGATCAAAATTCATAAAAAAAACCTCAAATTCGAATAAAAGTTATATTAAATTAATTGGGTCTGTTACTGAGGTGTTATTAGTTGTTCTATAAATACTCTTATTATCAGGAATATTCTAAAAGAAATATCTGAGTTTTAATTATCTCCTTTTTCGAAAGATTTTTCTCTTGACTTATGCTATGATCCATTTTCGGAGACAGAGAAGATACCTTTCTTTTCAATTACCTCGTTTCTTTCTTTTATTCAGCTTTAATTTAGGTACTATGTTTCAGCTTTTATCAGGAGGATTCAAGTCAGCCTGAGTGATCACTACAGAACCAATGCTGGTTCTTTCGCAATTATTAGTAGTGATCCATTCATCAAGAGTTTTCCAAACACTAATATAGCAGCTCTAATCACAAGGGCTAACTGTGTGGTAATTAAGATTTTTCCCGACATCTTTCGTCAGAACTTACCATGTTTAATTGGTTATTACTCTCCCCTGGAGTTGGCTCCTTCCTCAGATGAAAATCGGTTCAGGCATCAAACCATTCTGTATTATTTGCAACTAATACGCCTTCCCCGTCCTCGTAATACTTCCAGGGTAAATTTCGTTCTAAATAGTGAAAGATCTCCATGTACAAGCTTTTGTGATGATTACAATACTGTGTCTTGGATTCGTACAAAGGACAGGGGCCTTGCATACAATAAAACCTAAGCTTTGTTGGCCGATGCAATTGAAAAAATTTTCTTCGTATGTTCAATACATTTTCCGTACAACACGGAACAGAATAATTACATTCCCTTATCAGATTGTAAATGGTTCCCAGATTTCGCACTTGTGTTACTGTCTCAAAATCCTCTATCCACCGCTTGGTTTGAGTATGGGCGCCAAATAGTTCCATTGTAAACTTGTCAATCTCTTTCGCTCTGTCTGCGTGTTCCCCTAACTCCAGTTCTCTAAAACATTCCTCAATCCACTGCCAGAGTCTTGGGACAGAATTATCCTCAACATTCGAATTCGCAAAAAGCTTCTCTCTAGCTTCTTTCCCTATTCTTCTCTGCAAAAATTTTCTTACTTTATCCTTCAACGTCTTAAACCACTAATCGTACAAGAGCTTGATGTAGATCTCCCTAATTACCTTTATAAATTGTATTTCATTTTTCCCAAAATCTTTGATTTGGCGAATTATATTCCCACTAATCACACCCAGGTTCATTTCTCTCAGAAATTATGGAAAGTGAGATTTTTCCTAAAATTGAGTTTACCATTCGATAGCTTTTTATTAGTCAAGGGTCTGTCTTAAATAGGGAAAAAATGCGAGATCTCAAAATCTCAAAATGGAAAGGACTTCTTACCAAAAAGGGGCTTTTCCTTCTTTCTGGACTCGTTTTGGTTATTCTCTTTGTTAGTAGTGTACTCTTTGGGTTTCTTCCTCCCCTACTCATGATACTTCAAGACATTATCCAAGCTATTGTTGCAGTTGTATATTTTCTGCTTATCGCTTACCTCGTTACTTGGCTTTTACAAGTTTATTATATTCCTACTGAAGGAAGAAGAGGTGAGCGGAGAGATGGCGATTTTTCCTAAAATCTTTCAGCAGATAACCAAAAGAAGGAGTTCTCATGCCATCTAAAATAATGCCTCTTGACTCTCACTCATTGTACAAGGGCTTTAGCTCTTCTCGTCCTTTTTGTCTTTGTGGAAATTAAACGAACCGATCAGATGGCTTAAGGGATTGGTAGCTTGGTCTATACGTTTTTCGTTTATTTTCGGAGAATAATCAATGAAGAGTTTTTGTTGTTAATAATATCAGTTATCTTATAATAAGCCTAATAATAATGGTAAAATTCCTGTTAATTGGAGAATTAACAAATAGAGAAAACCTAGAACTAGAAGTATTACACTCAATGGAGCCATTTTCTTTACATAGTTCATAAATGTTACTGGATGACCCTCCTGCTGTAGGACTTGAACACCTATAACTCCTGTAACAGTTCCAAATGGAGTAAATCCACCACCAAAAGTTACAGCATATAGTAAAGTAAACCATAATAAACCTTCTACAGGAAATCCAAAAACAGCTTGTCCAGCGAATTCTGGATCAGTAAGAAGGATTCGAATAACCTCTGCTAAAGCAATTGTTATGGGGATATTTGCTACAACTGCGCTTAAAATAGAAATAGCTGTTATAATAATAATTGTAAGTACAAGAGGATCACCTCCAGATATTTCAAGCATAATTTCAGCTAAAACCTCAAGAACACCTGATATTTGTAAGGCACCAACCAATACAAACAATCCAATGAAAAATAATATTGAATCAAGTTCAATTTCATGGATAACGCTATCAATATCGGCTCTTGTGACGATGATTGCAAGTATGGCTCCAGTTATTGCTACAAATCCTACTGATAATCCAATGTTACTTGATAGTACCAATCCAAAGATAACTACACCTAAAACTATTGATCCAAGGTACAATTTTCTCCTTGAGTCCACCACAGACCACTCATCCAAAAAACTCACCACTGTTGGGTCGATTCTCATATCTTCTGTGACAGATAACTCATTTTTAAAGACCATAAAGATATATCCGATCGATATCATAACTGCTACCCCAATAAATACAGAATTAACAATAGTAAATGTCATGAATGGTATATCACCTGCTTTCTTACTGGCAATCAGAATACCTGGTAAAGAACCTATAACTGTTATTATTCCAGCCATTACTGTAGCTGCAACCTCTGCTAAAATATAGGGTTTTGGATTTAGATCCAATCCCCGCGTGACTGTGATAGTAATACTACTAAGCAGGATAATAGCTGTTGTATTATCTAATAAGGCTGATAATATTAGTGTGAGGAAAAAAACCAATACTAAAAGCCTCCTGGGTGTTCCTTGAGAAGCTTTAATTGTACGAATGGAAACCATATCAAAGAGACCAGTGTCTGAAAGCACTGCAACAAGCAAACTCATCCCAAAAACGATAGAAATAACTTCCCATTCAATAAATGAACCAAATAAAGCAACTTCAAAAAAGAGATCTGGAGCCTCAGCAAGTTCAATGAGCTGTTCTAGAGTGAGAGGGAGCTTTCTACCAATTTCCTCTGATAAATACTCCGCAGTTATACTATGTAATTGTTCATCAGTAAGCCTTCTTAAGTACTCTAAAGGTAATAATTGGTTGAGAAATATAATCATCAGCATAACAGCGAGGGCACTGCCGAAAAGAATTACCCGAAGTTTTTCCTCTTCTGCTAATGTAAGAAAGGTAAAAACAACAGTGAAAAATAGGACAATCATTATTTGTACGTCAGAATGAGTAAAAGTACTAGGAGAAGCGATAAATAACAGACTGAACAAGGCAGTAATTGCAGTTAAAGCCATTACAGGCATGATTATTTTTATAGGAATCTTCTCCCCTTTATCATCATAAATCCATAAAAACACGCTTATGACAAAAGCTATTATTGAAGCAATGGTTACCCATGTAAACAAATTATAGTAGACCTTCTATTTGCTAAAACAAACTTAATTGTGAAATTCTTGTTAATACTTATATATACCGTGAAATGAATAAAATAATTGATTAATTTCATAAGACTACCTAAAGAGAGGATCCATTATGGATTTTGCAGCTGAATAGGGATCAGTCTTTTTTGTAATGACCTCATTTAGGAGTTCTTCCCACTTTTGTTTATTCACGAGATTTTCTAAAATATTCTCAAAAAATTCAATTTTTATAATCTCCAATATCTCATTTCTTCGACGGATCAACTCTCGTTCATGTGCAAATTCTACAGCTTTTATTAAATAGTCTTGAAATCTTAGTATAGTCTCTACTAAATCATATATTCCTGTCTTCTCAACATTGGAGGTAGAAATTACGGGTATTTTCCATCGTCCCTTTTCCTCAGCAAGAGGATCAAGACTTAACAGCAGTTGCAACTCATTAACAATCTCTTGAGCCCCAGGGCGATCCGCTTTATTAACAACATAAATATCAGCAATTTCTAAGATACCAGCTTTTATAGCTTGAACCGCATCTCCCGTACCAGGGATTCCTAACACGCAACAACAGTGAGCAGTTCTTACAATTTCCACCTCACTCTGTCCAGCACCTACAGTCTCAACCAAGATGATATCATATTTGGCAGCATCAAGGACACGAACAGCATCCATTGTTGCTCGACTTAATCCCCCGAGGCTTCCACGGGAACCCATTGACCTTATAAAAACGCCTGGATCTGTTTGTAAATCATCCATCCGAATTCGATCACCTAGCAAAGCACCACCACTAAAAGGAGAAGTAGGATCTACTGCGATAATACCGACCTTCTTCTGAAGTTTACGAAACTCAACGGCCAAGTTATTGACTAAAGTTGACTTTCCTGATCCTGGAGGGCCAGTTATGCCAACAATGAATGCATTTCCAGTTGCATGAAAAATTTTTTTAATAAAATTGGCACACTTATCTGGTTGATTTTCCACTAAAGAAATAGCTTGTGCAATAGCCCGACGATTACCTTCTAAAATTTTATCAACCAGTTTTTGCAAATCAAATTCTCCAGATATTGATTACTACTAGAGGGACACAAAATTCATCTCGGACTGGCAGGGTAAAGGGAAATGAACTCATTTTTACAAAAGTCTATTGATTATACTAATGAGAATGTAAAGAATCCCAGAAAATACAATCCCTACAATGATTGCGAGGCCAGCTGTTAGGATATCAACTTCACTCAATGCTTGAAGCAAAGCGAAAGCAGCAATAACCCAAATGATAATTAAACCAGCAAATAAGAAGAATTTCTTCCAAGTAAATCTCTCTCGAAAGCTCAAATAGATTGACTCCAGACTTACTTTCTTTTTTCTTGATAATAGAGTTTGTTGTCGTTTTTATATAACAAATTTATAAGACTATAAATGAAGATCTTTATTCATAATTAGCTTTGTTTGGCTTCTTTATCTTTCCTACGTTTTAATTTTAGAGCAGAAATAATTCCCTTTTCTTTCATTACCTTCTTTCGTAATTCTCCTTCTGTCATGGAAAAGAATTTTCTTCCAAAGTTTTCCACCTTACTCCAATCGATTTTTAGGCCAAGGCCTGGCTCTTCTGGGAGCTCAATGCAGCCTTCTTTATCTGGAACGATTGTAGATTTCAGGATTCCATCTCGATATTCGGGGGTCCATGATCCAGGTTCGTAAGGATACTCTAATGGAAACTCTCGATTAGTTAATGCAGCTGTGTGTAGGTTGGTCCATAAACCAACTCCATTGGTCCAAGTATGAGGACTGAATCCCAATCCTTGTTGTTTTGTAGCGTCAATAACCTTTAATGTATCTTTGAAACCGAATACAGTAACATCAGGTTGATAGAGATCAAGACTCTTGAAATGAAGTAACATCCTAGCTTCATGCCACCCAGAATTTAACTCAGCACCCGCGATTCTGATTGAACTGGAGCTTCGTAGATCAGCTAATTCTTCATATTTGTGCATCTCCAAAGGTTCTTCCAACCAGTGTATATTGAGGTCTTCTATTGATTCCACAAATCGTCGAGCTCGGTTAAGATCCCAAGCAGGGGTTCTGTCAACAATAGTAACCAACCAACCCTGGTTTGCATCTATCATTAGAGGAAAATCTTGGTCAACCCGGGATCTTGTTTCTCTGATAGCGGTAACATCTTCATCTATGGTTTTTGTTTTGACTCGAAGTTTCACTCCTTTGTATCCTGCTTCTTGAGCTTGTTCGACTATTTTTGAATGACGCTTTGACTGACACGTTGCCCCAGTAGACCAATAAACTGGAATGGGTTTGTCTGTTCCACCTAACATCTTCCAAACTGGAACACCTTCTGCTTGAGCTTTTATATCGTAAAAAGCAGCTTCCATCCAGAAATTTCGCCAACCTAAAAAGGAAGCTTCAATCATCCTTTGGTGTACTAAATCAAGATCACAAGGATCCAGTCCTAAAATATATGGTGCCAATAGACCCCCTAACCCCTCACGTTCCTCACCAAAAGCCACCCCAGCAGCAACTCCAGTGATACCAACATTAGTGGATAAACGAAGGAGAGTAAAACGATTATGTGTTTGAGGATATCCAGGTATCCACGATGGATAAAATATAGATTTAAGTGGGATAGAAATGTGAAATAATTCAACCTTAATTATCTTCATGAAAATCAAACCCATTAAATGCTAGATCTATTCGAAATTATTGAATTCTTTCGTAATTTCCATTAAAAACTTCGTCTTGGCTTACGTAATTTGAGGAAAATCTAAGACTGGGAACGCTGATACATTGACTTTCTTGTCATCTATAGAATACCAGTACGTAAATTAAGTTTGCGTTGCAATGATATTGAAATGATAGGTTTTTTTCAACATCATGGAAGTTCTTAGGATGAATCATTCTCTTTTTACCCCTATAGAAAAAATAAATTCTTGTTTATGCTGTTATTATTGCCAAATTTAACCAAAGCTCTCATCATCCTCCTGATTTATCTATCTGAATTTGAAAATATGTCAAACTGTTAAGGTCTTTCATGGAAAGGTGTATAAATTCACAAAACTATTTATTAGTTTAACTGCAGATACATTCCAAGCGTGGTTCAAAATGGGATAATATGTGCATCTTGATGTGAAAAGCATCTAAGTTCTAATAGGTGGAAAATAACGAAAAAACCGCAAAAAAGAATAATTGATCCAATATATACCGATATTCTGGCTCTTCAACGCATTGGTGGTTCATCGTCAAAAATCGCTGCATCAATGACAAAAACAGTTGTGGATTCATTACTTAAAAAAATAAAGAAAGAAAATCCTAACGCAAACGAAAAGGAACTCCTCAAACAACTTCGTTTTGTCCTTTTTATGTAATTTACTTGAGGAGATTTAATTGACAATCTATACTGATTTTGAAGAATTCTTTAAAAAAGCGGATCAATCAAGAAGTTTTCGAGACAGAAGATAATAAGGCTTTTTTACAGATCCCTGAGGATCTTATAGTCTTTAAATTATACTATGCTAGAGGTCAAACTGATAGAAATCAAAACTTTGAAGATGCAAAAAGCGTCTAACTACGAAAATTAAAACATCTCAACATGCAATACATGAAGGATTTTACTTTAAAGACTAGATTAGAAAAGGACCTAGAGTTTTTGCTAAAAACTGTAAAAGATCTAATAACTTAGCCTATTTGGACTATTCTCTCAATCCTCTACTTAGTGTTACTTTCTCCCAGATTTCCTTTTCTTTGGGATGATTACAACAGTGAACAAACAGGAAAGTACCAGAAGGATAAAAGATGTCATTATAATCTTATGTATATTAGTAATACTTCTTGTACAAAAGTCCAGAATGCTTGATTATAACTACAATATGGGTAGGATGATAACTGATGAATAGTGGAAACGAATAATTTTAAATATGGAATGGCTTGGGTCTAAAATATTCTTTCAACAAGGGCTATAAGAATCAATAGGGCTCCAGTACATATGACTCCAAGAAACAAAGCAACCCCTATGGTCTCAATATCGTCGTTACCAAAAGCTTGAAAAGAAAAGAAACCAACCGTTGCCCATATAATTAGTAATCCTCCAATAAGAAGGTATTCACGCCAAGAGAATCTGCTTAAAAACCCTTTTTGACTCAACTAGAATAACCACCAATCGTTTTTAATATTAAGTACTTGCATGATTTTTCTATTGATATATATAAAAGCTCGGTTATAATTTGTAGGAATATCGATATTTTATGTTACATAGGCTAGAATAAATACTCAAGAATTATTATAGAATTCCTCTATTCTCGCTTTAAGAAATTCAAAGACTGGTTAATAGCTGGATTTTCACGACCATCGAAATTAAATGTAATAGGAGTTATACTTGTGACTTTTTTCTTCAGTACTGCATAAGCATCGGTGTTTTTGGGGATATCTAGCGTTTCTCCCCAAATCCAATAATAAGGAACTCCTCTAGGATCCTCACGACGAATTGTATAATCACGATACTTTGTCATGGCCATCGGACAAATTTGAATTGGTGTACTTTCCGAAATTGTATCAGGAAAATTAACATTCAGAAATCTAACACCAGAAGGAAGTCCATTATTTTTGAGTACTTTTTCCATTATGTCACAGGCAGTGTTTGCTGCAATTTTCATGCCAAGAGGATCAGCGAAATCATCAAAGAAGAGACGTTCGTCCACATCCATAGAAAACGCAATAGCTGGCAATCCAAGGAGAGCTGCTTCAAATGATACCGCGCAGGTTCCTGATGTTAAAATAGAATGAAGACTGGTGTTCTCTCCAGCATTAATACCAGAAACAATTAGATCAAAGGGGGGTTTACCACCATTCGCTCGTTGATAGACTCCATGAATCACGGCATCAGCAGGAGTACCAGTAGTCCGCCATCCAACTTTCCCATTTAGGTAAGATAATGGAACCTCTTGTATTCTCACTGGTTGATCGAAAGTAATTGCTTTCCCTTCTGCAGAACGCTGGGAACGGGGAGCAATTATCGTAACATCCCATTTACGTTCCTGCATCGCACAAGCGAATGAGCGAATTCCGCTTGAATAAATACCATCATCGTTGGATAGAAGTATGTCAGGGGTCACATTGCGTCACCATTATGCTGAGGTATCTGTAATGTCAATTTCATTATTGAATAATAACATTGTTGATCATATCTGATAATAGACTTCTGGAAAATAAGTTCTCTAAATTGTAAAAAAGAAAATAGAATTAAGTTCTAAGATGTGGGTGATACACAATTAGGAATCCCATTTTCCTTCAGATCGTAGTCTTTGGGCGATTTCCTCTCCCTTCTGTTTCAAAATCATATAATCTGTTTTACCAATCCGCGTTAGAGGAATTTCTCCTGTTTTTATTATCTCAAAATGACTTGGTCGTTTATAAGCTGCAATATCCTTCATTGCTTCCTCCAATTGGATTAGGGTGACAGTGGATCCTTCAACTACTTCGACAAATGCCATTATTCCTTCTGTAAAGACCTCATGGGAGATACCAACACAAGCAACTGTACCAACCTTCCCTTTGAATGAATGCTCAATAAAATCTTCGACTTCTGTTGGAAAAACGTTGTATCCCTTTGGTTTTATAATAAATTTAGCTCTTCCAGCAAAATGAAGCCCTCTATCGTCATAAGAACCCAGATCACCCGAATAACATATTCCATCAGTAGAAATAACCTTTTTTGTGTTTTCTTCATCACCAAAATACCCAAGAAATACCTGGGGGCCAGAGAAGCAGATCTCTCCAACTTCTCCAGGAGCCTTTTCATCACCAGCGGAACCATCTGCTTTCATAGAATCTCTAATTGATATGGGACTAGCGGAAAAAGCATAACCAATACTAGCAAGAATATCATCAACTGTTCCACCGTGAGGAGTATATGTAATGAAACCTGAACTTTCAGTTAAGCCAAAACCACTCCCCATCTCTGGAGCCATTGTAGATAATTGTTCAAGGAATGGGCGGGTTACAGCCTGCCCACCATAGATGGCAAATCGCAAAGAGGATAAATCGTATTCGTTATAATTTGGTAGACGCCATTGCATTGCAAATAGGGCTGGAATTTGGCCAAGTACTGTCACTTTGTATTTTTGAATTGCATCTAATGTCTTCTCAGCATCAAAAATATGTAGAATCACACTTATACCCCCACTGTATATTGTTGTAGCTAATTGTTCTGTGGTGCATCCGACATGACTGGGAGGAAGATTAACGCACATTATGTCATTCTCATCCATACCAAAACCTAAAGCAAGGCCAATATTTTGTACTAAAATATTCTCATGAGAAAGTAGGGCAGGTTTAGGAAAACCAGTTGAACCTGTAGTAAAGATAATTAAACAGGGATCATTCTTAGCAATTTGGTTCTGCGCTTTTTTAACGCTTCTTGTTATCAATGATTTAACATATGTTCCTTTAATACCTTTGACAAACTCAGTTATACTCACAGCTCCATCCATGATCAGGTCTTCTTCACGTTGAAACTGTACCCAGTATTTACACGTGTTTTTATGGTTTTTCATTACTTCAGCAATAATAGGACGAAAATCAACATTTTCTGTCTTTCCTAAAAAGAGATATACTTTAGGCTTAATCTTCTCAAAATTACGGTTTATTTCTTGAGCTTTCAATCTTAGATCTAATGGAGCAATGATAACTCCTATTCGATAACAAGCGTACATTAAAAAGATATGTTCTTTTAATAAGGGAAGAGAGGTCGCTACAATATCTCCTTTTTTCAATCCAATAGAAAGTAATTTTGCTGCAAATGCCTTCGTTTTTGTGGCAAAATCTTTCCAAGTCACTTCTTCTCCCGTCTCATACTCAATGAGGGCGAGAGATGAACCTTTTTCTTTTGCATAATGATCAACATAATCAAACATGCAAGGAAGTAATTCTTCCATTCTTCTCCTAAATTCTTCATCCTTTGCAGGATCTTTCATTCAGAAAACCTCTTATCTCTAGTGATAATTATTGCTATAATTATATTTCCTCTCTGATATTTATCAATCTTCCCTCAATCCCTTCTCATAGATTTCATCTCTCAAAGATTACCATTAATCTTTGTATTCAAAAGAGATTCTGGAGATTTTTATTGCTTTTAAATCTTACCAAAATTAATTTCCTTTTTCTCTCAAGATAGTCTATTATTTCAAGTACAGAGGTTAAACTTTTCCATTCCAGACATAAAATGCTTAGAAAACAAAAAGAATTAGAAATGTTATTCTTATATCAGAGATATCCGTAATACTCACGGAAAGCAGTGAAGATTTCATCGTATGGAAGATCAGCATAAACCCCTCTATCATTTATGTACTCTACAAATGGATTTCCATCATTATCAAATGGTTTGAAAGTAGCATCATTCCTCCCATCAAAGAAGCAAACCGGGAAATTATGACGTTCACAAAGTGGAGTCTGAAAAGAAGGTGTTAATTTTATCCATTTCCCAAGGAATACTTCCGCATATCCATGGAATATCATAACATTGGTTTGTAAGAGCTCTAGTAAGTGTGATGGAATTCTACGATTAATTATGTCCGCAAAATGCAATCTGGCAGGAATTTCATTCGCACGCAGAAGCGCGACCAATGCAATTGATTTTGGGATACAAAAACCAATCTTTCGCTCAATAGTCGTACTCGCTTTCATATCTTCAGGAGTGTGATACTGGGTAATATCAATTGTATACTTGATTTCATCTCTTACAAAGTTAAAAGTATTAATAGCTATCACATCTTTCTTACTTATTCCTTTGGAAAGCATTCGTGCTAATTCCGTCACAATGTCGGAATTACTGTCAATAAAAAAGGTTGGTTTAAGATAATCACTAGAAACCATGACTCATTCCTACAATAAGGGGTGGAGCTCTATTAAAAAGTTACTTCTTGAAGTTTCTGCTCAAAAAAAACTCAATGTATCATTGCTTATACAATCTTCTGTAATATTCAATAGGAGGTTTAGCACCCTCAGGTAAGGGACTCTCAAATGGAGTTTTCTTGATCTTCTCTTCAAACTCTTTTCTCGCTTTATCAACCAACTCTGGCTTTCGCATTAGCTCTAACGATGCAAGTCCAAGAATTTTTGCAGCATATATCATCCCTTTGTGTCCAATACTCATACCATTTTGTGCAACTGCTTGCCATGAGTGACCAGGAGTTCCAATTGCCCCGCATACAGTGGCAAATTGCGCCAATGGAGTAATCCAAGAGACATCACCAACATCAGTTGATCCACCAAGGGTAATACCTCTACCAAAAATCGGAATAACGGTATCACAAAACACCATATTTCTAAATCGCTCTAAGAAAGGTTTGGCATCTTGAGGGAGGACGGCCAGTGTGTTATCAAAATAATTTTCAGGAAAAGACTCACGAATTCGTTTGGCAAATACGAACTCGTCTTCAGAATATTTAGGTGGCCCAATTTCAATCATTTTCTCATGTAACAAATTTTCTAATGTTTCGTTAAGTAAGAGATTTGCTGAACCACCAAGGAGAGTTACAGTAACTTTGGTTTCTGTCATTAAAGCCGCCCCCTCCGCAACATTAAGCACCCTTGAATATAGAGCTTTAACATCTGCAATCCTCGGCCCTCTAACAAAATACCATACCTCAGCTTCATCAGGTACAATATTAGGTGCCTGACCTCCTTTTGTTATAACATAGTGAACGCGAGCATCAGGAATCATGTGCTCCCGAAGATAGTTACATCCAACGTTCATTAACTCTACAGCATCAAGAGCAGATCTTCCATTGAACGGATCCCCCGCAGCATGAGCTGTTTGCCCTTTAAACTGGAAAGTAACATTGTACATCGCTTGGAAGTTATTTGCCATTACAAAATTAATGTCCCAAGGGTGCCATGTCAGTGAAATATGAACATCATCGAATGCACCAGCATTTATCATCCACCCTTTTCCATCCGCATTTTCCTCGGCGGGACACCCATAGAATCGAATGGTTCCTACTACTTCTCCTGATTCAATTGCCTCTTTGACAGCCAAACATGCTGCCAGACAAGCTGCACCATATAGGTTGTGACCACAACCATGTCCAGGTTTACCTTCTTCAAGGGGCTTCTTGACTGGTTCCACCACTTGACTAAGCCCTGGTAATGCATCAAATTCTCCTAGTATGGCTATGATAGGATCTTCAGTCCCATAGCTAGCCACAAAGGCTGTTGGCATATCTGCAATCCCCCGTTTGACAGTAAAACCAGCTTCTTCGAGATTACATGCTAATAATTCTGAGGATTCTGTTTCAAATAATCCAAGTTCAGCTAAATTCCAGATTCGGTTACTAATTGTAATGAACTGATCTCGATTTCTATCAATCCATTCTAATAATTGTGTTGACAATTTTACCACCCAAACTATAAGAAACTATCCCTAGATGAAATTTTTTTCTAGCAACCATTAAATTTTTTTATGAATTCTTTGTTAAATAGGTGAAAGTTATTATGGTACCAGAGAATTCCGACTCATTTGAGTCTACTTATAGTGGCCTTGACCCTAATATTGTTGGTAGAGTTTATGAGGGATCGATAGAAATAGTAGACCCTGATAAAGTAATAGCTTATGCCAAAGCAACCAATGAGACCAATTCGCGATATTTTGAATCGGATATTGAAAAATTATTAATTCCACCCATCTTTCCAGTTACAATGCTCATTGAGCCAATGAAAAGGATTGTATTGGATGATTCTCTTAATCTTGACATTTTCCGAATGGTCCATGGTGAACACGAGATTCTTTATTATCGCCCACTCAAAATACATGACCAAGTAAATACTTCTATTAAATTAGAATCGATCGATATAAAAGAGTCAGGAGATATTTTATGGGCTAAAAGTTCAGGAAAGGTCGAGGAGGAACTTGTCTTTGAGATGCGAGCTGGATTGTTCTTCAGAAAACCAAGAAAAGAATCTAAAAAAAGAAAAGAGACAAAAAAAGACAAGGAAAGACAAGTAATAGTCTGTAAGCAGATGAAAGTCACATCGGATCAATCTGTACGTTATGCTGCTGCATCTGGCGATGATAATCCTATTCATGTAGATAGAGATGTTGCTATGTCGGTTGGACTTCCTGATAAAATTCTTCATGGTTTATGTACCTTGGCGTTTGCTACTCAAGCCATCATGGATAATCTTGCTGAGGGTGATCCGAGGAAGGTCAAGAGAATAAAATCAAGGTTTTCAAAGCCAGTTTTTATGAATGATACGCTTACTACAGAAGCATGGTTACTTGAGGAAAATGAAACATGTAAAGTATTTGGTTTTGAGACTAAAAATGAAGCTGGGGAAGCTGTATTGAAACTTGGATCCATCGAACTCTTCAAGTAAATAATTTAATGCTTATCCCACATGTCAACCAAACGTCGAGATTCAATCGCATACTGCATTACTTCTTCATCTGAAGTGTCTAATTTTTTCTGGATCATTCGCTCTACCATTGCTTCAATTTGGGTCAATTCAATGATTTCGCTGACAGAAGGTTTTTGGTCAAGAACATGTTCCCATTTGTTAAATTGATTTAATAGAATATCACGTTCGCTTGAAATCTTGTTTAGAAGTTTTGTTAGTCCTTTCTCATTAGCGATTAATTCTGCTTGGGTCAATAATTCTTGTGATCGTTCTAAATCAAACTCTAGTAAGGCTATTTTTGATTGTAACCAATAGGTCTTTGCAAGCCAGATGTACGAATTTTGTCCTTCTGCAACACTTACCAATCGAAATACTACCTCTTTCAATTCCATTAGTATTTCCTCATTACCAGTAGCTCGTAATTCTTGTAAAAGGAGCTCACAGAGATTTAAATTTGCAGTGACGTTATTTTCAAGACTAATCATTTCTTCTTGAGCGACTTCATACAATAATTTTTGAGCTTCAGCAATATTGATTACCCTTTCACTTTCTTTTAGTAAGATTGCTTTGGCTAAACGAAATTTTTGACTAATATGCCTTTTATCCTCTTTAATGTAAATCTCTTGTAATTTCTGAAGATATAGTTGTGAATCCTTTGTTAATCCACTATCAATGGAAACCAAAACCAGATTATAAAGAGCTAAACTTGTATTATAATTATCACCAACTTCCTCAAATAAAATCAAGCTCTTAGTGAAGTATTCTTTCGCAACTTCAAAGGATCCTTTCATGTGATATATTTCACCAATATTATTAAGACAAAGGGCTATATCTGGTTTTATGCCTAGTTCTTCATTTAAAGCTAAGCTTTTCTGGTAGTATTCTAATGATTGATCCAATTCACCCTTGAATTGGTATATAATTCCTATATTATTAAAACAAGATGCCATGGAATCTTTATCTTTAATTTCTTCACTTATTTCCAAACTTTTCTGGTAATAATTTAAAGCTTTATCTAATTCTCCCATATTCCAGTAAATCAGACCTATATTCAATGATGTAACTGCGATAAACTGATTGTTTTTGAGTTCTTCACTTAAGGATAGACTCATTTTATAATGACCTAAAGCTTCCCTTAAGTTACCGTTTTTCCAAAGTATTAATCCTATATTATTATAGGACTTAACGATTGAGGATTTCATACCGAGTTCTTCGAACATCTTAAGACTGGTTTGAAAATAATATAATGCCTTATTGAACTCTCCCTTTCCCACAAAAAGTATCCCCAAGATGTTTTGATAGTCAGCAGTTTCATATAAAGTACTCTTTTCTTCTTTAAAAGAAAAGCTTTCCTGTATAAACTTGAGAGCTTGATCAAGTTCACCTTTTTTCCAGAAAACCTTCCCTTTTAGATATGTTAATGCAACAGTTCTATCTATAATTTCTTCTTCATTTCCCTTGGTAATAGTACTAAGTAGTTTTTCACCGTTGTCAATTAGATCCAGACACTTATCAAGTTTATCAAGCCTAAAATTAGTGTTTGCAAGTGAAATGATTGCATCAATAATTAATATGGGGTTTTCCAATCGTTGACATTCTAAATATATTTGTTCACCAAGCTCTAGACTTGTATCAAAGTTTCCTATTTGAGTGAGAATCAAACTTTTGAGAATGTGAATCTGCAACTTATCTGCTTCATTTAACTCAACGTTGGAGAATAGAGTGTCAACTTCTTGTAGAGCCTCTTTGAGTGTATCTTTTAATATAAACAGTTCAATCTGCTTGAGAGTTTTTACTTTAGTCGTTTCTCGTTCTTTATTATCTCTGATTAATTGGGATAAAAAACGATTAAGCAAAATTAAATACCTCTAATTCGAGAATCACCTGTAACAAAACTCATTTACCCTTTTTTAGCTAAAGATATGAAATTAACCTAGATCTTATCAATGAGTTCTCTGTTTAAATTTACGAAGGAAAAGTAGTGTTATTATTGAAAATAATACTAGAGCTAAAGGCCATCCTTCGATAGGTTCTTCAGAACTTGTTGATACACTTTCTGTCGATTTTGTTGTTGATGTTTCAGTTTCACCGAATGGTACTGTCACAGTAGTTGTATAGGTTATGAAATACGGTGATGGAGTAGGATGTACAAATTGATTGACTTTTGGATATTCATCCTTGTTGTTTGCAGTACCATTTATGTTATATGCTGTATCTGCTATGCCATCCTGATTGTTGTCAGTATTAGTATGATCATTCCAATAATTAAACTGGAATGAATTGTCTAGCCCATCATCATAGGCTTGAGATTCACCGCCTCCAGGACCATTGTTAATAAAATTATTTAATACTATCTGATTACTTCCAGAGCTGGTACTAATGTTTACCCCAGCCAGACCGTTAGAAAAGATGGAATTGTGATCAATTGTGTTATAATGGGATGGATCAAGAAAAATACCACTACCACCAGGATTGACACCATTATTGTGAATTAAATTGTTTGATATGGCATTGAAACTGGAATCTTTTAGGAATAATCCATCCTCATGGTTATAAGACACATTATTACTTGAAACTATATTGTATTCGGAGGCATTAAGAGTAATGCCAGTTTTATTGTTGTTAAATATGACATTATTAAAAATAGTATTGTGATTTGAAGGATCAAGAAAAATACCACTACCACCAGGATTTTCACCATTACTATGGACTTGATTCCAAGATAGAATACTATAATTGGAATAATATAGAAACATGCCATGTTCATGGTTATGAGATACATTATTACTAGATATTATATTATAATCAGAACGATTAAGCAATATACCATGTTTGCTATTGTTAAATATGGTATTATTAATAATTAGATTATGATTTGAGGGATCAAGGAAGATACCACTACCACCTGGATTCTGACCATTATTATGTATAAGATTATGAATAATGGCATTATTACTGGAGTCATGTAGATATAAACCGTCTTCGTGGTTATAATACACTGAATTGTTTGAAATAATGTTATAGACAGAGTTGTTAAGAAAAATGCCATAATAGCTATTTCTGATGGTATTATTTGAGATAGATCCATTAACAACGTTTGAGAGGGCAATACCATCGTAAGTTCTATCTATTCCGTCTAAAAGATTGCCTGAAATATCAAAATAATCGGTCGTATCTTGTATATGTATTAATATGTTCGTATTACTTGTAATATTATAGCCTGTTATCATCCAGGGATTATTCTTTCCCCCGTCTCCACTTATTGCGTATGTAGAGAAGTTGTCATTATGTGAAATATAGATAGGACTTTGTGAAACATATTGTAAGCTCTTGTTTAAAGAAATTTTTTCCCTGGATTCAAAATCAATAGAAGCCATATTTTGTCTGTAACCAAAACTCAGTAAAGACAAACTAAAAACCAACAAAATCAAAATTTTTCTATGTTTCATAAATTTAAACTCCTTCAATTTAATCAGTTTATAACTTGAAAGTGTATTTATTACAATTAATAGGATCAATCCATTTCGATTTAATGATAATAATTGAATTCTAGACTCTCCTCTCTGTATTTTTTTAGAGGTTCAATTCAATAATCAATATTTTATATATTAGTTACGGCTTAGATACGAATTAGTGAAATTGTTTTAAGCATTTTGAAGAAAAAGAAGTCAAAGAGGAGATACGAGCTCTCCATGTCCTTGTTCTACATGAAAGGTTCCAGTATCGTACACTAATTTCCCCCTCACAAACGTTTTCTCGATTGATCCTTTTAACTTCATTCCATTAAATACTGTCACTTTGGGTTTAGTGAATAATTCTTCATTTTTTAGAGTGTATTCCCGCTGCATATCTATTATTAGAAGATCAGCATCAGCTCCTAATGCAATTGTCCCTTTACGGGGAAATAACCCAAATCGTCTTGCAGGAGCAGTAGATGTTGATTCGACAAGTCTCTGTAACGAAATCTTCCTTTTATTAACTGCATCAAGCATTAGAGGGAGAAGTGTTTCCAAACCAGTTGTTCCTGATCCAACTTCGAAGAAATTATCGTCTATTACATTCTTCTCATCGCTAGAATACGGAGAATGATCAGAAGCTATCATATCGATTGTTCCATCGTTCAGTGCCTCCCATGCGGCAAGAACGTGCTCTTTTGAGCGTAATGGTGGATCTACTTTAGCCCATGAACCTATTTTCTCACCATCTTCATCAGTGAGAAAAAGGTGATGAGGTGTTATCTCACAAGTTACATCCCAGTCTCTCTGTTTCGCTTCCTTAATAAAATTAAAAGCGTTTTTTGAACTCATATGGACAAGATTGAGCTTAACATTAGCATGATGAGCCAGTAAAAGGGCCCTCATACAAGCTTCATCTTCAGCAATCGCAGGTCTTGAAGCTGTGTGCGCTTTGAAGTCTGTTTTTCCTTTAGAAATTAAATTCTTGATTTCATTGCTAATAATTGCATCATTTTCCGCATGGACACTACTAACAAGTCCTGTCTTAGCAATCTCAGAAAAGATTTTTATTAAAAAATAGTCATCCTGTGGAGCCAGATCTTTTAATTCCGCCTCCTCTTCTGAGGGGTTAATCATGAAGGTTTTAAACGCAATCGCACCTCTTCGTGCTAATTCAGGAATATAATCAATGCTTGAATAACCAGCTGACCCAATTATCCCGAAATCCACTAAACATTTCTTTTTCATGATATCAAACTGCATATCAAATACTTCGAGAGCTGTTTTTCCCTCAATACCTAGGGGCATCTCTAATACAGTTGTTATTCCCCCTGCAGCGGCAGATCTAGTACCTGTAACAAATGTTTCTCTATAATTAAAATTTAAATCTAAAATGTGAGTGTGTACATCAATCCCACCAGGGATAATTATTTTTCCTGAAGCATTGATCGTTTCTTGGGCTTTAGGAAGAGAATCTTCTTTACCAATTATTGCAATCTTCCCCTGATCAATACCCAAACTTGCATCTACAAGGCTATCTTCTAGAAAGACTTTGGCGTTGATGATATTTAAATCTATTATTCTGAGTACCTCCAAACAACATAAGAGTAAATAATTGGATGAAAAATTTATATTGCGCGGCTAATCTTACCTTTAAGAATAGGTTTTTATAGCTTAGTCATACTTGTCATACATGCGTTACAAATATAGCGCGTCAAACAATATACCTAGATTTTGAGGAATATTAAATGAATAAATATGAATCAGGAAGAGATCATGAAAACGAAGACGAAAATGTCCAAAAAGAACCAGAAATTGACAAGGAAGACTGGGAAGAAATAAAATCCAAATTAAAAAATGTCACTATCCGAGGAATTGATAGTGAAATCTATGAACAATTTTCATATAAGATAAAGAATCTACGAATGAATCTCGGAGATGCAATTACTAAAATGATGAAGGATATTCTTGTGGATTTAAATGACTCGTTGGATCATCTTCCAGCATTACGTGCAAGGACTACTTTTGATCGTTTTGAACTTAAGAGGATACGTATTATTCATTATGACCGACTTAAGATTGGTCGTGCCGACCTTGAAGAAGCAGATGCCATGATTGACTTTTTACACATTGATCAGCTCACCTTTCTACCTGATGTAACTCAAGAAGTTTTTACGCGTCATGTTAGGAGTATTAGTCATTGTGGAACCGTTAGGATACCATCAATCTTTCCTAAACTTGTCATGTACTCTAAGCTGCAATTTTGCGATCGTATTGATGTTTATGAGGTAGAGACATTCAAGAATACTTCAATTGAAGATTGATTGACATTCTTTACCTAAATATGGTTGTGATTTAATGAGTATCAAAGTATTTAATCCTACTCAATTAAGGTCAGAGTTATCGAAAGAGATTGAGGAGTATCGTAATCAAGTCCAGAAAAAAGCAATTACGAAGGAGGAAACGGAAACATTAATAGAGAAAATTCTTTTTGAACGCGAAATTCTTCTCAACGAGATTGATGTCCTTAAAGAAGCACATAACAGATGGATACGAAAATATGATTTAAATGACCAATCCTTAAGCATTTTAATCAAAGAGATCGATGAATTACTATACAACGATTTTTATAACTTATCAAAAAAGTTAAATTATGATCCTGGAGAAATTCTTACCTCCCTAATGGAAGATTTTGTCTTAAAATTTGATGGAATATTTCCTGACTTCTCTGCAAACAGTTTAAGAAAGTTAATAAAGAGACAGGAAGAGATCTCAGTCAATCATCAAGAGCAGCTTACAATCACAGAGGAAGATCTTTTGGATTTATCAGGAACGAGTATGATGATCAATTTTAATAATATAGATATACTAGAGTTTGTTAATGTAGATTCACAAACTTTTAAAGATTTTGTTAGATCAATTAACCATTGTCGTCTTGTCCGAGTGCCTGAAACTATACCTAGGCTGTTACTTTACGCAAAATGTCATCAATGTTCGTATTTTGAGTTTTTTGAAAAAGAAGATAATCTCAAGCTAGATACTAAAAAATTAGAGTACGCCAAAGAGGCAAACAAGGTTGTTGAAGATTGGAGAAATGGTACCTGAACAACCACTCCCTTCTATAGCTATATTAACGTACTCTGTCTCTGTTTTATTTGGAGGGTTATTCTTTTTCTTTGTTTTTTAACAAAGAAAAATACAATTGATTAGTATACATTCTCATCTTTGTAATGATTTCTCACTAATTTGACTCGTATGGTGCAAACTATGGAAATTCTCATGAAAGGAATACAAAATTATTTGCTAGATTTATTAGGTACAGAACGAGACGCTGTTCTCGTAGAAATGGAAGACTATGCATACGAACACGATTTTCCGATAATTGGACCTCTAGTGGGCCGGTTTTTAACTCATTATACACAAATAATTGATGCCAAAAGGATTCTCGAATTAGGATCGGGTTATGGGTACTCCGCTATACATTTTGCAAAAGCTACTTCTAATGAAGCTGAAATAATATGCACTGACACCTCAGAAGAGTACAAGGATATGGCAATCTCTTATTTTAAGAGATTGGCTATTTCAAACATCAAATTTATAGTGGGAGACGCACTAAAAGTAATCAATCAGCTTCAGGGGGAATTTGATATCATTTTTAACGATGTTGATAAACAGGAATATCCCCAGGCTTTCAAACAAGCTGTTCCCAGATTACGGAAAGGAGGCCTTCTAATCACTGACAATGCTTTATGGTATGGCTGGGTTATTGAATCAAAACCTGAAAGGGCGAGTACACGGGGGGTGAAAGCATACAATAAACTGGCATTTTCAGATCCCAGAGTGTTTTCAACAATACTTCCTATTGGAGATGGTATATGTGTTTCGGTTAAACAGTAAATCAATTTGGTGATATTGATGAAGGACTCTTTAAAAAAACCTATTTATTCAGGTGCTTCACCAAAGAAGATCGCCATCGATTTAAAACCTTTTTTCGATTTCCAAAACCAAGGGATATCCCAAGAAACGTTACAACACATGATTAGAAAATATCTGGTTCCTCATCTTATAGAATATGATCGTCCAGAGTTTCAATCTCTATTTAACTTCTTCCCAGAACAAGGCGCGGAATTGGGTGCAAGAATTGCGCTTCAATATAATCAAGGAGTGACAAATTGGCAGGTTTCTCCTGGAGCAGTCATGATGGAGGAACTGTGTTGTAGATCTTTATGTGAGTTATTTAAATTGTCTCCTGATTCCGACGCAACGTTCATGTATTGTGGAACTTATTCTAATCAATCAGCCCTTTATTTGGCTCTTCATTGGACTGCAGAGCAGCATGGTTTTAATTTTGTTAAGAAAGGGTTACAAGGATTCGAAGATCCTTCTCATTTAGTTGTAGTGACTTCACAAGAAGCTCATTTTTCTGTAAGACATGCTTTACGTATAATGGGACTTGGGGAACAAAGTCTCGTGACTTTACCCGTGGATAATGATTTTCGTATCGATCTTAAGTATATGCAGGAAACTCTAGCTGAAATACAGGAGACAAAGATTGTTTTTTGTGTAATTGCTACTGCAGGAACAACTTCAACAGGTTCAATAGATCCAATTTTACCGATAGCAAAATTATGTAAAGAATTTAAGATCTGGTTACATCTCGATGGTGCTTATGGATTGGCTTATGCTTTAGTTCCAGAACGTAAACGATTATTTTCTGGATTGGAACTTGCGGATTCAATCACTTGGGATCCTCACAAACAATTTGGGGTGCCTATACCTAATTCTCTCCTTTTTGTACGTCGAAAGAAGGATTTTACCCGAATGGCAATGTATGGAGATTATTGGAACCGTGAAGGAGATCCTGAACCTAACCCAGGATTAAAATCACCTCCAACAACCCGACCTTTTTCTGCCCTCCCTCTTGTCACCTCTATTCGTTATCTTGGTTTAGAAAAAGTGGTTCAAAGACTTCGTTCTCCTCTCATAGCAGTCGAAACTGTGTATGAAAATCTTTTAGATAGTCTAGATATCGAATTATGCCATAAACCAGATTTAGGAATTCTTTGTATTCGTATTATACCTAAGGATTTTCCTGAAAAGCAACTGGATCAACTTCAACAGTATGTTTATGAGAGAACAAAAGTAGAAGGAAAACGATCTATTTCATTGACAAAGATTGGTAATAAAACTGCTTTACGTATAGTAATTATTAATGAGCGTATTAAAGCAGAAGATATAATGGAAACAATAGAATATATTAGAGCTCTGGCCAAAGAATATCCTGCTACTAAATAAAAAAAGACATAATTTAACCAAAGAAGTGTTACCATGAAAATACTAATTATTAATCCGAATAGCGACCTAGTTATGACCGAATCAATACAAAGAACTGCAGTTGACTTCATTTATGGTGAGTTTGAGGTGTCATGTAAAGCTACACCTGGGGCTCCTAAATTTATCGAAACATATGAAGATGAACTTAAAGCTGCTCAAGGTATGATTCAGTTAATAAGAGAAAATCCAGTATATGATGCATTTATTGTAGCTTGTCACGACGATCCTCACCTAGATGTTTTGAAAGAAATCACTAATAAGCCAGTTGTAGGAATTGGAGAAGCTTCAATGAAAATAGCCTCCATGCTGGGACATAAATTTTCGGTTGTTTCAACTTCTAAACATTCAATTCCAATCAAAGAAGGTTTAGTAAGAAAATATCACCTTCAAGATGTTTTAGCTTCGGTAAGAGCACCTGAGGAGGATATGCTTAATCTAAATGAAGAAGAAAAGTATTTAGCAATCGCAAAGCTTGCTATCGAGAAAGATATGGCTGAAGTCATTGTTTTAGGTTGTGCTGGGATGACAGGTTTAGACAAACATTTACAGGAAGAACTTGATGTTCCAGTTTTAGATGGAGTCATTTGTGCATTGATCATCAGCATGGGACTTCTGAAATATGGGGTGACAACAAGTAAAATTAGGAGATTTAATCCAAATTGGGAATAAAATTAACAGATAAAAGATGATTTAATCAATCTAGTTTATTAGTAATCTCTGTATCCCCCCTTTTCCTCAAAAACTTTGCAGGGATCCCAATCCAGATTTCTTTTGGAGGAATTTTCTGTCCTTTAAGCAAACCACTCATTCCTCCTAAAGTACTCCCATCCCCAAGTTCACAACCACACGCTACAATTGAGTAAGTCCCCACTAAACAATTCTTACCAATTTTCGTTGGATCAACAACTATGGAGCGATCCTCATTAGCATGCCCAGTAACTACACTATTATATCCGATAAATGAATTATCACCAATCTCAACTAAACCAGCTGTTTCAATATAAGTTCTGGTAGCAATATGGACGTTTTTCCCACATTTAAGACCATATAATCGTAAACCATAGGGGAAGAGGAAGACACCCCATATAAAAGGAATGAAAGTAAAAACTTTCAACATGGATTTAAAAATACCATCGGCAGTTATCCTTACTGCAACTAAACGTCCCATAGCGGAATGATGAGGATATTTTCCAGGTTTGACACGGTATGGTAAAGTCAATCGAACCACAAGCTGAGAATGAATAACCCCAAAAAAAAGAACAGTAAAACAATATGTGAGAAAAAGGTATAACGGAGATAGAATATAGTGTATTGGATCTAGATTAGAAGTAGTCACTAATAAATAGATTAACCATCCTTCTGGAAAGAAAGAAACAATTAAAACAAGAATTGTAAAGAAAAAATACACTAAAATACGAATAAGAGAAAAAGATGACATGAACGTGACAAAATGGAAACCAATTATATTTGTTCTTTTTTATGGTTGCATTTTCGTGGAGATCAAAACCATTTATGAATTTCAAGTTGATTAATAGCAGTATTCACCCCATATCAATAATTTCATTGCTTACTGAATTCTTAATATTTCTTCATACAAAAAGGATCTATTCTATTTTCTCATTATCTATGATTATACTGATTAATTCAAAAATCGTTTCTCTCTCTACTTACTTTTAATTCAACTGATGATGTAAAACATTATTCTATTACCCTGATTTTGATATTCATTCTTTCAACGCAACCCTTTATTCAATACGGACTCAACCTACTTCAATTTTAGAAATAGTGGACCTCTGGTGAATTGGTACTCTTTCTATTAAAATTAGTCAAAACTTTAAAATCAAAACCATAAAAAGGGGGAATTAGCATACTTGATATCATTCTTCCTCAAGTGGAGGATTAGGCGTATTCTGATGCACGTAAAGAAGCATGATCTTCGAGATATCGAAGAGGAAATTATGGAAGTTTTATTCGACATCACTATAATAAAAAAAGAAAATCAACGTATTAAAATGGGAGAAATTTTAGATAAAATTGGACAAGAGCTAGCTAAAACACAGCTTACAAATATTGTACGTCGAAAATTAGAACCTCAGGGATTTGTTGATTATACACCTTATGATGGGATTCTTCTAACTGACCAGGGATTCCAAGTTGCAAAGCGAATTGCTAGGAACCATAGGCTTGCTGAAGCCATGCTTTCCCAAATCTTCAATGTTCCCTTTAAAGAACTTCATGAGCAGGCATGTAATATCGAGCATGGTATTTCAGATCGCCTTGCGGTGCTAATTTTTCAAAAACTGAAAGAAAAAAAGACTCCTTTCGGAGATATAATTCCAATGGGAGAAGTAGAGGATTCGGGCTGTGATAATAAAAGTTTAACAGAAATACCAGTAGGAAAAAAAGTAGTTTTAACTAAAATTAACAACCATACAGCGGACACAGCTGAAGAGCTAGAATATTATGATATTCATGGAATTGGGGTTGTTATGACCATTAAAGAAAGGGATAAAGAAAAAATCACGGTTATTTTGAATAAAACTGAACAAAAAATTCCTCTTCGTGTTTCAAGAATTCTTTGTGTTAGAGAAGAAGAATAAAGTTATTGAGACAGCTCTCTGAGATCTACTCCAAATTTGTCTCATTGAAATTAATCTTTTACATATAATAGCGATTATTTGGCCGAGTTAAGAAAAAGCTTATAAAAATAGGATTAGCAGAGATTTTCACTCTAGATTCAGGTGATTTCTAGTTGTGTAAGTGGTGCATGAAACATGGTGCTGGAGGGAAATGGTACATGAACGCAAAACTATACAGTGATGAACTAGCGAAAGAGCTAAACATGAAAGAATATCTGGAAGAACAGTGGAGAAATTTCGAGAATGTATTCATAAGAAAAATTGTGGGCTTATCAAGTATTGGATTAGGATATAAGCTCAAAATGCCCATCATTGGAAAAATTGTACGATGGAACGTCGAAAGGATGATTCATGGGCAGTTCCCTTATAACAATCCAATTAGAGCTGATGGCCACTTCGGACAAGTGATTCCGCTAGAAGATGCCCAGCTTATTCTCTCAGAACTCGCTGCAGAACCAATTATTCAAAACTATTGCATGTGCCGGATGATGCAGCGGGGAGTGAAAGATGTGTGTTGCATAAACTTTGGTGTATTATCTGAAGTAATAGAGAAACTTCCCAGATTCATTCCTGAGAATACAAAAGTTAGAATGGATCGTGATAAGGCAGTAGCCGCCATTGAGGAACAAAATAGAAAAGGAAGGGTGGCAATGGTAACGTTTCAACCTATTCCTTACATTAACGCGATCTGTTCATGTGAACAGCCTCAATGTGGAATGATCCGCTTACGACAAGATTTCAATCTGAAGGTCCAGTACAAGGCTGAGTATGTAATAGACCTAAATATCGATCAGTGTCAAGGCTGCAAGAAATGCGTAGTAATGTGCCAGTATAATGCCCTTTGGTATAGTCCAACCTTGAAGAGGGTACTAGTTGATCAGAAAAAATGTTTTGGTTGTGGGGTATGCCGACATGTCTGCGAGCATGACGCACTTAATCTAATACCACGAGAGGAGATCCCGGTACTAAAAGGAGATTATTGATGGATTGATGGCAATGGGTAAGACAAAAATCACCTTTGATTATTCAAAATGTGGTCCAAATGGGGGCATAGATCCAAGAGAGTGCTCTCAGTGCCTTAAGGTTTGTGATCCAGCGATTTTATTAAGACACCAAGATCTAAAATTAGAAAAAAAGGAGCAAAATCCTCTTGATCCACAATTTTGGAAAATTACTGCTGTTTGGTTATCATTATGCACACGGTGTATGAAATGCGTAGAAACCTGCCCTGAAAACGCAATCACTGTTTCTTGGTAAACTCGGAGATCACACCGCTTTTAATCCCTTAAAATTGAAGATAAAATCCTAAATCATTTTAATAATTGAATCCAAAAGAGGAATGTAATCATCTAGTGAGTATTTGTAACTTCTCGAGAGCGAAAAATCCACAAATTCAGTAGGTTCAATATCAGGTACTAAATCTCGAAAATTATCAGAGATAATAACGTTTTTATCTTGATTCCTTAACTGATTGACCCAGAATGAATTAAGATTCTTTGATGGTGTTAGAATGCCTATTCTGGGGTGATCTACTGGAACAAGAAAAGGGAGGTCAGCCCTATCAGTAGCTAGGCGCTGAAGTTGAATTTTTTTTCTGGAATCAGAAGTAACCTGCTTTTTCTGGAAGATCTGGTCTAATTTTGTAATAGTATAGATCAGATGGACTCTATTATAGCCCTCAAAGGCAAGAAGGTTCATTCCATGGAGGTAGGAGTATTTATCATCATATTTGGGGCCATGAGGTGAGTAGAAATGCTGAGCTACTCCATGTCGATTAAGGTAGTCTGATGTAATAACATGAATGCTAAGTTCATAAAAGGAATTTTTTATTAGATCTGTGGTCCAACCAAATAATTGGTTTACTCTACTTCCAATGTGTTTATCAAACGAATATTCTTGAAAGGTAGAATAGAGAGGGAGGGGTTCATCTAAGGCCAGTGATCTTCTCTGTCGGTCTTCAATCATGTCTATGAAGACACATTTCAGTTTTTTCATAATGAAGGAAACATTGAAAGAAAAAAACTCTTAAATATTTTCTAGGGAGATGAATATATAAATTTCTAAAACGCTATTAACTCTTTAAAAATATCTTAGCTAAATTATAATAAGCTTGTTGAGTTAACTCGAGAGTTTTAATACTGATTTTTTCGTCTGTTCCGTGAGCTAACTTTGCTAAATGACTCATTGGGGTATCTGGATCAAAAAGTGAAAATCCATAGGCACCAACCCCTCGTTCACGAAAGAAGCGACAATCTGATACAGCAGGCATGATAAAAGGGACAAGAGAGGTATTGGGTAGTATTTCTTGGACAATTTGTTCTAAAGCATCAACAAATTCTGATGATGCCGGGCTACTATTCCCATATGAAGTAAATCCTCCTTCCTCAGGGGATAAAGCTTCAATTGTTGCTTCTTTAGCTAATGGTCCAAGAGCTTTTTTCAACTGGGTCACCACATATTCATCATCTTGTTCTGGCAATGTTCGTATGTCTACATCAATGTAAGCAAAAGCTGGGATCATATTAACTTTTATTCCTCCTTTAACAATGTTTGGTGACATTGTCATCCTACTTAAACCATGAACCATACGGGCCATCATAGGATCACTTTTTTGAAGATTTTTAAGAGTAAATGAGAGAACATGTGTATTAGTCAACATAATGCGCTGCACAATTCCAAGATCCAATCCATGTGCTAGATAGCTCAGATATTCATTTGTGACAGGAGGAGTGTATTCAGTTATGCGTTTAATCGCTTCTGCAGCTTTCACAGCGGCATTATCACTGCCATATGGCATTGAACCATGACCAGGGGTTCCTTTGAAGGAAATTCGTTTCCAAGTTCCTCCTTTCTCTCCAATTATGAAAGCTACTTTTCCTGGAGCAATTGAAATCCCTCCTGCCTCTGTAACAAGATAATCTGTCTTTACTAAATCAGGATGATTTTTCAACATCCACTCAGCACCATAGAGGCCCCCAGCTTCTTCATCCGCAACTATTAATAAGATTAAATCTCCTTTTGGTTGGAATTTCTCTTGATGAAGTTTAACAAAAGCTTGCACTTGCGTTACTACGATATAAAGCATATCCAACGCACCACGACCCCATACATATCCATCCTTAACAGTTCCTGAAAATGGACCAACTTCCCATTCATTTGGATTTTCTACTGGTACTACATCGACATGAGCAGGCCCGAACATCATTTTTGGCCCGTTATCTGTTCCAGAGATCTTTGTAACTAAATTTCCCCTATTTGGAGCCGACTCAAATACTTGGCATTGGATATTTCGCTCTTGCAAGAAACGCTGAATTGTTTGGATCGATTTCAGCTCATTTCCGGGAGGATTTACGCATTTATTTTGTATGAGTTCAGAAAGTAATGAAATTGTCTCTTTTATCTCCATCTTAAGCGCCTTGTTCAAATTAGTGTTTTTATAGTTGTTTCATGTTAAAATAAATAGTAACTCAGAATAAGATAATGAACAGGATTGGATTCTATAAATACTCTATTGTCAAAACCTAAATTAAAACAACATTAAAGTGATGATAAGTGGTGATACTCTTTGACCAACGCATTAACACACATTAAGTATCTTGCAGAGGATATAGGCCCTCGGGCTCCCACTAGTGGCGGAGAAAAGACAGCTGCAAAGTATCTAGAGAACTATCTTGAATCTTTAGGCTCAGATGTACAGGTTTCTGTGCAATCTTTTCGTGGAACTTCAACTTGGTCCTGGCCAAACATTTTTTCGTGGTTATTCCCCCAGATAGCTATATTGATCTTTCTTATTTCGCCTACTTTAGCTGCAATCGTTGCAGGAATAGGGGTATTTGCTTTTTTATTTGAAACTGATAATCGGCCTAATATTTCACGGCTATTTTACACTCGTATGAGTCAAAACGTGATTGGAAAGATAAAAACAAAACAACTACCAGTAAAAAAGGTTGTTTTAATTGCTCACTATGATTCATCGAAAGCTGATTTTACACATCATCCCAAAAGAGTTGCATCCTTTAGAAAACTTGCGCTTATGAATCTAGTTATATTATTCTTGATTTTTGGGCTCTATAGTGTAGGAGCATTATTTGAATTTATTGAGGTTCCACTCATTCCTTCAATAATCTGGCCAATTTCATTAATTCTAGTTATTCCATCTCTCTATTCAAGTCTGTTACTAATTTTAAGGGAATGGCGAAATGAATTAGTACCTGGCGCAAATGATAATGCTTCTGGAGTCGCTATTGCCCTAGAACTAGTAAAATCTTTTATAAAGGAACCATTACAAGAAACTGAGATTATTTCGGTCTTTACGGGTTGTGAGGAGGCATTTTGTACGGGTATGATCGAATTCCTTAAGAAATTTGGGAAGGATCTTCGTGAGGCATATTTCATTAATTTGGATAATATTGGAGCTGGTACTCCAATTTTCGCCCCGATAGAAGGAATGATCTTTTCTCGTAAAGCTGATCCCGAGATGCTTCAGATAGCTCGTGAGATACAAATTAATCATCCTGAATTAAATGTTGAAGAAAGATCATTCCGCGCAGGTTATACTGATGGAACTGTTGCAATCATTAGGGGATATAAAGTTTTATCATTCTTAGCTCTTAATGAAAATGATGTGCCTCCGAATTGGCACTGGGAAACAGATACTATTGAAAATATAGACAAAGATACCCTCAGTAATGTCGAAGAATTTGTAAAAAAACTGATTAGAGAAATCGATCAAAAAACAAATTTTAGTTCTTGATTTCTAGTCATTTCAAACTAATAATACTGCCCTCTTATTCTGTTAAACCATTTTAGTGACTCAAGCACAAATAGAGGTATTAATGCAGCGATAATACATAAGATCCAATCGTTAACCTCGAGTGCAATAATATCTACATAAAGCCCAAAATTTGCTATCAAATTTTGAAAGAGTGGAATGTACATTAAAACCAAATGTATGGGAATTATTGAGAACGCAAGGACATATGTGAACCAGTACGAATCCTCTTTAATTGCTTTAAAGAGACTTTTATCTATGCGACGAATTGATAGAATAATCAGAGGGATAGCAAGGTATAAGATAGTATGCATATACGTTCGAGCTTTAGCGTGGTTCCAAGAAAGCGGTCTAAGATTATTTTCCGCAACAGAGGGATCGTCATGAAAAATTGGGATGTAGTAATTATTAACAAATTCCAAATTTACAGGAAAGAAGAAACCAAAATATGTTGAAAAATAAACTACATAAATAACGACCGCAAGACTAATCGAAGTAATTAGTAACGTTAAACCTAACCTTTTATTAAATATTCCAGCAGTATCAATCGGACTACGATCCATAATATCTTTGGGGATTCCATCAATGATCAATGCAAGTGGAGGAAATGTGTGTGCAATACCAAAAATATAAGCCCGTTGCAAATGATCCATGAGTTCAAAACCTGGAATGAAACCAGAAATGAATGAAGCACCTATGTAACAACCTGCTTCAGCTAAATTTACACATACGTAAAAGAATATTATCACTCTGATTCGTTGAAATAACGCCCGACCTTCTCTGATACCTGTTACAATGGAGTTAAAGGAATCATCTGCAATAACAAGATCAGCTGCTTGCTTACTCACTTCTGTTCCAGCAATCCCCATAGCAATGCCTGCATCAGCCATACTCAGTGCAAGAGCATCATTTACTCCATCACCAGTCATTGCAACCACACGATCTCTATTTTGATAACGTGCAACAATAATCTGTTTATCTTGAGGCGCAACACGCGCAAAAACACGTGTATTTTCAAAATCTTTATCAGCTAGCTCTGAAGCCATCTTTCCTTCATGTGTTTGATGTTCCTTTTGATAAACCATTCCAATACTATTAGCGATGGAGGAAGCTGTTACAGGAGAATCTCCTGTAATCATTATTGGCACAATTCCAGCTTTTATTGTTTCATCAACGGATTTGTCAACGAGGTCTCTAGGAGGATCTAAAACTGCAACAAAACCAAGATATGAGAGATGAGATTCAATTTCGTCTCGTTCTTCGTCTCCCTTTTCAGGAAGTTTGTCAACAGTCTTATAGGCAAGAGATAGAATTCGATAACCTTGGCCTGCGAACTTCTCTGTGGAGTCTAATATTTTCTGTTTATCATTTTTGGATAACTGTTTTCCTCCCTTTTTATCGTATCCTATCCTCTCACACATCGGTAAGAGAACTTCAGTAGCCCCTTTGGTAAAAACGATAATTTTAGAATCATTGGTTTTGAAAACCTTGCTCATTCGTTTCAATGATGAATCAAAAGGATATTCTCGTAATGTTTCAAATTTCTCTTTGACCTTTCCTTTTTCTATCTGGGTTTTGTTAAATAAAGCCAATAGTGCACTTTCAGTTGGACTTCCTGTTCCAGTGTAAGCATACTTCTTTGTGGCTTCAATATACTCTTCAATAATCTCACTATCATTATTCAACATGCCTGATGTAATCAACATTCCCAAAGAGGAGTCTAACTCAACTGACTTCGCAGTAAGATCTCTTGCCTCATTTTCTTTTATCTTTTCAAAGTTTTCTCTTAATTCAACAATTTTTCCTTCTGGAGAGTATCCTAAGCCAGTAACAAAATAATGTTTATCTGTGGTGGCATCCCAAATCCTTTTAACTGTCATTTGACCAGCAGTAATGGTGCCTGTTTTATCAGAGCACAGAATGGAGATTCTACCCAAGCTTTCAATTGAAGCTAAGTTCCTAATAATTACTTTATGCTTAGCCATGGCAAGAACGCCTGTAATTAAGATGATTGTTGTCAATAAGGGGATATTAATGGGAACAACGCTCATCGCTTTGATAATGATATTACTTAATTCGAAAATAATTTCTCCAAGCAATCTGATTGGTTCATTAAAGCTAAGATATCCTTGCTCTAATTTATCAAGAATTCTTGCTCCTTGATAGATTATTAACATACTAAAGACGACTAACATCCCAAATGCCAGATAATTGCCGATAACATTAACTTTTTGCCTTATAGGAATGTCTCCAGTGTTCAATTCTTCCAATTCAAGACTAATTTTTCCAAATTCTGTGTTTCCAGCCGTATTCACAACTAGTGCCAATCCAGAACCCATAGTCGCAAAAGTTCCATTGAATAACATGTTTTTTCGATCTCCAATGGGAGTATCAGCATCAAAGATGATTTCACCCGTTTCTACTTTGGTAGTAGGAACACTCTCTCCAGTTAAAGATGATTCATTAACTTGTAACGAGCTGGATTTTACAACACGGGCATCAGCAGGAATTTTGTCCCCCTGAGCGATTCTGATGATATCACCAGGGACTACTTCCTCAGTAGGTATTTCGAATTCTGATCCATCGCGAATAACACGTGCTTCGGGTGCCGCTAGCTTATGCAGTGCTTCTATCTTTTTTTGAGCACGTGCTTGTTGAACAATTGCAATTAGAAAGTTCACCCCTACAATTATTATCCATTGGATTGCTGTAAACCATATAGAAGGATCACTTGGATTTATGAGTAAATAAATGAGTGCAAGAATAAGTATAAAACCAGTCATGACTAAATATATGACTATTAATGTGTTTAATAATGGAGCGAGATATACTTGCCAGAAACTCTGTTTAGGTTTGGGAATTACGTTCGGACCATATTTTAAAAGTCTTTTTGTAGCATCCTCTTGAGAAATGCCCTTCTCCAAATTTGAATCCAAATCGGAAACAAGTTTATTCAACTCAATTGAATGACCACTAATAGCGGGGGATTTGACCTTATCTAACTCAATTGTTGCCATAAAGGTAACTCCTTTAATGAAAAATCTTATAGTAATACGCTCAATCAGTACTCTTATTTAATATTATTTTCTATTCCCAACAGTTTATCTGTTGAAAATGAAGAGTTCCTACTGGAACAAAACTATTAAATTCCAGTTTAAGTATAAATAACAGCATTTTAATAACATAAAATACAGAAAGATCATTGAAGAATAAAGAACTTTCTTTGATCTTAAGAATCCTTTAAGAATTGTAGAAATCCAATAAAAATTTCAAGTAAATGAGCGATCACAAATGGTTAATGACTTTGATTTAATCATAATCGGTGCTGGTCCTGCTGGTTTGGCAACAGCACTAGGAGCGAAAAGAAATGGTCTAGAAAAAGTCCTAATTGTAGAACAGCAATCTACTCTTGGGAATCAACTAAAAGGACAATCAATTCATTATCGGCCAGAAATTTTATCAAAAATCTTTCCCAAAGATCAAGCTAAAAAAGCTTTTGTTACTGAAATAAAGCCTTTTGGGAGAAATTATTACTCTCCATCAGGAAATAAATCATTCCATCTAGAAGATGATATTAATAGAGTTTGGATAGATTTCCGGCTTTTTCTAAATGAACTAGCAAAACAAGTGGTCTTGAATAATGTATTTCTTAGAGTAAACTCTAAGGTAATAAACTTGGAACCGTTACCAAATGGACGAATACAATTAGTAATTAATGATCTGTTAAAAAATAAATCAATCACTTTAACCTCACGAGTAATTGTAGGAGCAGAAGGAGCAAAAAGTATTACAGCTCAGCTCCTGCACTTACCACAACCAACTCCACTTTGTCCAATTATTAGAGGACACTTTTTTGGAGAATATGATGAAAATGATATGGAATTTCTGTTTTTCTCTGATAATAATTTAGATGTAGCAGGTACAAGTTTTATTTTTCCTCACGGACAACAAAATGCTGAATTTGGGTTTATTATTTTCCCAGAAGTGTCTATTGATCCCTTACCAAATTATTGGGAAGTCTGGAATGTAGTATTAAAAAGCCCTATAATCAAGAAAAAGATACATATTTGGAGATTCTATGACGTAATTCAGACAACAATACCCATGGGTGGACCAGTATCGAAAATCTATTCAGAGTATTGCTTTATTATTGGTGAGGCTGCAGGACAAGTTAACCCCTCAGGTGGTTCTGGGATTCTAACGGGATTAGAGCTTGGTTTATTTTTAGGTGAACAACTTGGAAAATTATATCCAGATTGGGATGAAAAATCGCTTCAGAATATCGAAAGGGAAATCCTAGCGCATCCAACTCACGAGAAACTTTCATTAATGTCTCAAATGATCCTTCCTTTTCGTAAACGACTATTTAGAGAATTTCGAACATGGGAAAAAATTGACGAAGAATGGGAAAACATCACAGAAATCCTTTCACTCGCGTTTGGATCAAAAAATGAATGACCAACAAGAAGAACAACAAAAACATCACTCTGAATATTAAAATATGTGAATCATGAAATACTAATTATAAAGAGAGAAAAGAGAGAAGAGAGTCATATAGCCTTCAATATCTTAATTCCTCTTACCTGATTTGATCTAAATGAAACAGCTGATTTAGTTAATTTGTGACCAAATATAACTCTAAAACCTATCTTTAACACTTCTAATGTTTATAAATGTAATTTCTTTGGAAAAAATACAATTAATTTTTCTAGAAGTTAAATATCTGGAGACTTTATTATCATGATTACCTGTATTGTACTAGCTGCTGGTGAATCTCAACGATTCCAAGGAAATAAATTACTATTTGAAATCAAACCGAATATCACAATATTAGAATTTCTTCTAAAGTCTATTACGGCCTCAAGAGTAGATCGTACAGTAGTAGTTTTAGGTCATGAAGCAGGTTTTTTCAGTAAGAAAGTTCAAGGTCTATCTAATGAATCACTTCATATTGTGATTAATCCTGATTATAGAAAAGGTGGTATGTCATCCTCCATCCGTCGAGGGTTAGAATTATCGTTAGATAGCCATGCACTTCTGATTACTCCTGCTGATATACCTTTAATCCCTTCTAAGGTCTTTAACCAACTTATTGATTATTTTTATTCTCATATCTCTCGTATAATTATCCCCACCTTTCAGAACCAAAAAGGTCATCCTATTTTAATCAGTTCAGAGCTTTTTGAAGATGTTAAAAATATTTCAGAAGAAAAAAGAGGAATGAAAGAAATCCTTACTAGGTTTATAGATGATATAGTCTTTCTCTCTACTAATTCACCAGAAATTCTTCTTGATGTGGACAAGCATGAAGATTTAATCAAGCTAAAATCTTTTTTAGAGACATAAAAAAAGAATCTTATCAAATTCTCCAGAAATTCTTTACGAAATAGAGTGTTTCTTATATAACTAACCTTGCATCCAAAATTGGGAATTATTAATGAAAAACTCTTTACAAAAAGCCGCGAAAATTACTTCTTCGCTCCTTTTACAAATTATTTCTCATTTTTGGTGCAAACTATACTTATATAGAGAGTTTGGCAGAGTGATAAAGATGCAAAGAAATTAAAAAATTTCTTATGAAACAAGCTATCTCTTTCATAAATTAAAGTAAAAACGATGTAACATGATCTCAATAACCATAGAACTGATGGCTGCGGTTCGAAATCCATTTCCGAGCAAAAAACGAAAAATTAAACTCACTGAGCTTAATCCTGAGCTATCAGTGAGGCTATTACTTATAAAAAGTGGTTTCCTTAAGGAAGAATTGAATCATTTAATTCCCATTGTTAATGGAAGAAGAACATCGATGGATTATGAGCTTCAAGATGGTGATCATCTCTGGATTACCATTCCGCTCGGCGGAGGTTTATAGAATATGACCCAAGAATATTATTATCCTTCTAGCTTAGAAGAGGCACTTAATCTGCTTTCAAAAGAGTCTACAGTCATTGTTGCAGGTGGAACTCATCTAACTACTTCAAAAAATCGAACTATATCGAATTTTGTTGATATTACACGATTAGGACTGAATTATATAAAAAAAGACCAAGAATTTATACGAGTGGGTAGTACAACTACAATTACTGAAATGATTGAATCACCTATAATAGCTGAAATTGGTAATGGAATATTGACGAAAGCATGCCAATTCATTGGAGACACTCCTCTTCGTAATGTTATCACTTTCGGGGGGAATATTGCAGGAACTTTTCCTTGGGTGGGTCTACCAATCGTTTTACTTGTGTTAGATGCAGAAATTGAAATAAAAACTCTAGAAGGAACTAAAAAAGTTACTGCGAACGATTATTTTATGATCAATAAATTAAAGAAAGGAGAAATCATAACAGAAGTTATTTTTCCTTATCAAAACGATTATTTTTGTCGATATGAAAAGTTTTCATCAACTAAAGTAGATTATTCATGGCTAACAATGGCTTTTTCAGCAAAGAATGAAAAAGGAAGAATTATTGATCCTCACCTTGCAGTTTCTCGAATAACTAAAGCTCAAAGAGTGAGTCAGGTAGAGGAATTTCTTGAGGGGAAATTACTTTCTAATTTGGATACAGATGCCGCCGTTAAAACCTTAAGGAAATCAGTAAAAATAGTAGCGGATTATAGGTGTTCAAAAGCTTATCGAGAACATCTTTTAGGTGTGTTTTTTAAGCGAATGCTGAAAGAAATGATAGAAGGTTGAAAAAAAACAATGGAAATTAATATAACTATTAATGGTGAAACCAAAACTCTGGTAATTGAATCAGATGACCTCCTAATAGATGTTTTACGAAAAGAGGGATATAAAGGGGTAAAAAGAGGATGTGCAGAAGGAGAATGTGGAGCTTGTACCATTATTTTGAACGGAAGAGCTGTAAAATCATGTATATTATTTGCGGCTCAAGCCCATGAAGGTTCAATAACTACAATTGAAGGAATTGGTACTCGTGAAAATCCCCATCCACTTCAACAAGCCTTTGTTAATGAGGGAGTAGTACAGTGTGGATTTTGTATTCCTGGGATTTTAATTAGTGCTAAAGCGCTTTTGGATAGAAATCCTTCCCCAACCAAAGATGAAGTGAAACAAGCACTAGATGGAAATCTTTGTCGATGCACTGGATATTCTGGCCAACTTAAAGCAGTTCTTAACGCTGCTGCAATTATGAGAGGTGAAAAATAGTGGATCCAAAGATTTTTGAAGGTAATATAATTGGCAAGAGCGTTCCTAAAGTTGATGCTCTCAGTTTGGCGATGGGAAAACCATTATTTACGGATGATATGGACTTTAAGGATGTTGTTCATGTAAAACTACTATATAGTCCGCACGCTCACGCTATAATTACTGATATTGACACTAGTGAAGCAGAAAAATACCCAGGAGTATTAGGAATAATCTCCCACAAAAATTGCTCTCAGATCCTTCACACAACTGCAGGCCAAGGATATCCCGAACCAAGTCCATATGATACACGTTTATTCAACAAAAAAGTGAAATATGTAGGAGATCGAGTAGCTGCAGTTGCGGCTGAATCACTAAAGATAGCTGAAGAAGCTATAAAGCTCATTCAAGTGAAATATAAAGTATTAGAACCTATTCTCGATTGGGATCAAGCCTTAGGTAATAAAATTGTGATTCATGATGAAGGTGATTCTAAATACCTTATTCCCGTTTTTTATGATTCATCCAACAATCATGTAGCTCACATAGACGCCGAGGTAGGGGATATTACCCAAGGTTTTACTGAAGCTGATTATATTGTAGATCGTATAGTTAGGAATCATTATGGCCAACAATGTCCTTTAGAACCTCATATTTCAATTACATATTTAGATGAACATGATCGGTTGGTTGTACGGTCAGCTACTCAAGTTCCATACCATGCAAGAAGAATAATAGCTCAAGTTTTGAATCTCCCAATTGCTAAGGTAAGGGTAATAAAGCCCCGAATAGGAGGAGGTTTCGGTGCAAAACAAGAAATCATTACAGAAATAATTGCTGCTTCCTTTACACTTCAATTAAAGAGACCAGTAAAATTAGAGTACACAAGAAAAGAAGAATTTATTTCCGCCCGAACACGTCACCCAATGACAATAAGATTGATGGCTGGGGTCAAGAAAGATGGCACAATTACTGCTATAGATATGAAAGTACTTAGTAATACTGGTGCATATGGAACTCATGGATTAACAGTATTAAGTAATACTGGAGGCAAGACCTTACCATTATATCACTGTGACAACATCCGCTTTGTTGGTGATACTGTCTACACAAATTTACCTGTAGCAGGAGCCTACAGAGGATATGGGGGAACACAAGCTGCTTTCGCAATAGAAATTGTTATGGATGAACTTGCTAGAAAAATTGGTATGGATCCAGCCAAGTTTAGGTTATTGAACCATATCAAACCTGGTGAGACCTCCCCCATTTTCAAAGCTCTTGGTGAAGGTACTGAAGGCCATGCGCAAACAATTGATTCTTGTGGGCTTTCTGATTGTATAAAACAAGGGGCGGATGCCATTGGATGGTGGTCTCGTGAAGAACATAAGAAAAAATACAATACTCAAACGAAAAAACGAGGTTTTGGGTTAATATGCCTTATGCAAGGCTCTGCGATCCCTTATATTGACATGGCAGGCGCTTACGCAAAAATGAATGACGATGGTTCATTCAATCTTATGGTTGGAGCAACAGATATTGGAACTGGAAGTGATACTGTTTTAGCTCAAATTTTTGCAGAAGTCTTAAACCTTGATGTTGGAACGGATATCGTTGTTCTTTCTTCGGATACTGATATTACACCTTTCGATAAAGGAGCTTACGCCTCATCTACGACTTATCTATCTGGGATGGCTGTTAAGAATGTAGCTGAAAAGATAAAGCAACAAATTCTTGATTATGCTGCAGTACTAATGAATCTTCCCGTTAATGAACTTGAACTAAGAAATAAGACTGTATTTCACTCTAAAACTAAAGCATCATTGAGTTTTACTGAAATAGGCACAAAAGCCTTCTATACTGAAAATCAACAACAGATTGGTGCAATCGCTTCAGAACTAGCACGAAAATCACCTCCCCCATTTTGCGCTCATTTTGCTGAAGTAGAGGTAGACCTTGAGACTGGAAAAGTGAAAGTTTTGAGATATGTTGCAGCAATAGATTGTGGAACGCCAATAAATCCTAAACTAGTCATTGGCCAAACTGAAGGCGCATTGGTAAACGGATTGGGCTATGCTTTAAGCGAACGTTATTACTTTAATTCTCAGGGAAGGATGTTAAATCCTTCATTCGGGAATTATAAGATTATGACAACAGTTGATTTACCTGAAATAAAAACCATTATTGTAAAGACTTACGAGCCATCAGGGCCATTTGGTGCAAAATCAATTGCAGAACCAAATATTAGCGGTCCTTTACCATGTCTTTCTAATGCTATTTATGACGCAATTGGTATTCGTATAACTGAACCTCCTTATACTCCTGATAGAGTATTAAAATCAATCCAAGAACACAAGCACTAACATAACACAGAATAAGGTATTACTGCCTGAATCAAGAAAATCGATATTGCACCCCAAATTATAATTCTTAGAGGAATTTTTAAATCATGGTCTTAGATGTGAGGAAGATTAATAACAGAGAGTAATAACAATTTAGAAGTATTAATATTTTGCAAAGTATTTGATATTACTTCAATAGACTTATTTACCAATAGAAAATTCTGCCAAAATCCATAATATCCAAAAAAAGGAGTATCTTTGATGGCTTATGAACTATCTCCATATGCGTTATTAATGGGAACAATTTCGATTCTTGCACTATTTTTGTTATTTTACCCTCTTTATTACCGCCAAAAATCTCGAGTTGCCATTTATTTCTTGGCAATGGTTGCAAGTACAGTATTATGGTGTATTGGATACTTTCTTGAGCTGGCTGCTACTGATGAAGCGACAATGATGTTTTGGAATTTCATCCAATACTTGGGGATTCTAACTCTTCCTCCTTTTTTTCTTTTATTTATTCTGGCATTTACCCATCGGCATGAAATTATATCCAAACCAATTTTAGCCTTCCTCTTCTTCCCCTCTCTTGTCCACTATTTTTTCTTGCTAACAAACGAATCTCATTCCCTTTTTTATGTATCAGTTGGAGTACAATCTTCAAGTTTTGGTTCAAGCTTAGATTTAACCTATGGACTACTCTTCTACACAAATGTTGTTTATTCATACTTACTTCTCGCATTTGGATATTATCTACTAGTTCAGACATATATAAAATCATCAGAATCCAACCCACTATACCAAAAACAACTTCTAGTTTTAATAATTGGTTCAACGGCTCCTATTATAGGCAATATCATCCGAATATTCTATTTAATTCCAACCATAGATATAGATCTAACACCTATATCATTTGTAATTGCCTATATTGTGTTTACATATGCTATATTCGAAATAAGTTTTCTTGATATAGTACCTTTTGCACATCAATTCATTATTACTAATCTCGCAGAAATTGGTATAATTACAACAACTAAAGATAATCGAATCATCGAGATAAATCAACCAGCTTGTCAGTACATATTTGAAAGAGAATGTCCTAATATCATTGGAAGCGATCTGTTCTCAATTCTCTATTCAGAAAAAAGGTTGGAACCATATCACGATGGAATACGTCATATTGAACATTCGTTAACAGAAATCCTTGAGGAACCCATTCAATTTGAGATGGAATTTGAACTACCCCGACCACGAAATCAATTTTTTCGGATAACACTCCAAGCATTACGCGATAAAGGTGAAACCATTGGTTTCATTTACATTGTGCAAAATATTTCTTTAGAAAAGGAAATTGAAACGCTTCTTAGGAAGAGTATTGAGTTTAAAAATTCTCTATTAACTGTCATCTCTCATGATATGAAAAATCAATTAATGGTTATTCAAGGGTTTACTGATGTTTTAAGAAAAGAATTAACACTGGTTCAGAAATATGATGAATTAAAGGAATTTTTGGATGGAATTGATGCCAAGGCAAACCAAATGCAAGAAATCATAACAGATGTTCGTAGCTACCTGAAAACAATGGGAACTTTCGGGGAACCTAAGGATCTGTCCTTAATAAATTTGAAAGAAACCATTAGCGAGGTAATATCCAGTTTTAAGAGTGCAATTAAAGCCAAGAATTTGAATCTTAATGTTAATTGGCCTTCAGACCCCGAAATTTACACCCTTGCAGATCTCCGTCTTCGTAGTGTTTTTAATAATCTCTTAGACAACGCTTTAAAATGGAGTCCTCCAGATGATGCAATTGAGATCTCTGTGAATAAGGAGGATCATTTTTGGGTATGTAGTATCAGTGATCATGGACCTGGAGTACCCGAGGAAATCAAGGATGAAATTTTCAAACCATTCGTTAGTATTGGCTCAGAGGATAAAGTAGGTAGCGGATTAGGCCTTTCAATAAGCCTAGAAATTCTTCAATCGTATAAAAGCAAGATTTGGATAGAAGATATCAAACCTCACGGAGCCAAGTTTGTTTTTAAATTACCCATAACCGAGAAAAATAAAAAGAGTGATGTTTAAGTATTTCTTAGAAGATTGTGAAGAAATCTATTCAATAAAACCCCTGTCATAGCTTGACGATAATTTTTATTAGATCTAACATCATCAATAGGAATACATTCAGTTTTAATTAGATTAGAAGCCACATTAATCAAACTTTCAGTTAATATTTTGCTTGTTAAAAGATTCTCAGTCTTCTTTCCACGAACGACTGTAGGAGAAACAGCACCAAGAGCTATTCGTATATCCTCAGTTTTTTTTCCATTGTCAGATATAAGAGCTTCAACTCCAACTGATACCACATTGCAGGATAGAGCTTGACGTTGGCGAAGAGTAAGATAATCACTTACGTAATAAGGAAGCTTAGGGACAATTATTTTTGTTACTAATCCGTATTCATCAATATTAATATCACCTGGGCCAATATGAAATTCATCGATAGGAGTCAAAGTGATGTTGGTCTGGGTTTGAACTTCAATTTCAGCACCACGACAATATAAAATAGGTAACGAGTCTGCAGCAGGACTTCCATGACATATGTTACCTGCAATAGTACCTCGATTGCGAATTTGAGGTGATCCAATAAATGAAACTGCTTTGGCTAAAGCAGGAATATGTTTTTGAATAAGCGGATTTTTAGATATCTCACTATGAGTCATAAGAGGACCAATCTCAACAGTTTTAGAGGACTCTTTGATAAAGCGAAGTGATTGAATTTTATTCAGGTTTAAAAGAGAGGGACGTTCACCCCAATCGACCCGATTGTTTCTCAGACTAACAAGGACATCAGTTCCTCCAGCAAAAGGATGTATATCTACTCCATGAGTAGCTTTTAATTCCAGCGCTTCATTCAAGGTTGAAGGTGAATGAATATTGAAATCGTACATATTTGTCTTTACTCCTTCAAGTTCTTTACTTTAATAATTTCAGCTGCAATGGAGATTGCGATCTCCTCGGGGTTTTGACTTCCGATTGGTATCCCAATAGGGGCATGAATTTTTGTCAAGATATTCGAATCAATTTGTTGAGTTTTTAAACGAGAAAAAATCTCTTTTACTTTTCTTTTACTCCCAATCATCCCAATATATTTCCAGGTATCTAGTTCTTGACGTCTTTTTGTACAGAGATATTTCAGAATTTTTTCATCTAAGTCATGAGAGTAGGTCAAGATAATTATGTAACTATCTTCTTCAAATTCTATTGTCTCAATAATCTGAGGTAATGGACCTGCGAGTGTTTCAACTGCTTTAGAATGATTAAAATGTTCTTCTAGGTATTCTTTCCTATCATCAATAACTATTGTATGAAAACCTAATGTAACTAACTGCGGAACTAATCTTTGGCAAATATGACCTCCTCCGAAAATATATGCTTTAGAATTCACTCCTAGTATATCATAAAAAAGACTCATTGATCCTCCACAAAGCATACCTGTAGAATTCTCTCCCTCTTCTTGTAATTCATATTCTTTCAAAAGAGATATTTTTTTTTCAATTTGAACTTGCGCATCCTTAAGAGCAATTTTTTCAATCGCTCCGCCCCCAACAGTTCCCCAAATTAATTCCCCTAAAGAAGAAACAAGCATTTTAGCTCCCACTTGTTGAGGAGCTGACCCTCTAACATCAACTACAGTAACAAGAGCAAAAATCCCTCCTTTTTGATATTGATTAGCTAAATTATTAATGAAGTCATTCCGCATCCTTATCACTCCTGCATCCTCTGCTGAGTAATTGTTATAGCGTCGAATATCTTCTGATACCCAGTACAACGACAAATTACCCCACTTAATCCCTCTCGAATTTCACGAATATCGGCATTGGGTTTTTCTTTCAAGAGTGCTGCTGATGCCATAATCATCCCAGGAGTACAGGCCCCACACTGGATTGCTCCACTTTCCATGAACGAATCTTGGAGGGATAAAACGAGCGAGTCCTTGGACTCAATAGTTTCTATTTCACTACGTTTTGGAATTTGAACCATCAATACTAAACAAGAATTGATCATCTTTCCATTCATAATAACGGTACAGGCGCCACATTCGCCTTGATCACACCCCTTTTTTGTTCCTTTCAGCCCCAAATCATCACGTAAGAAATCAAGAAGTCTTTGATCAGGAGAAGTTTTTTCTTTGTAGAGTTCTCCATTGACAAAGATTTCAATAATCATTGTGACTCCTCCTTAATTTTGTCTTGAATGGCCCGCCAAACTCGTTCTGGTGTAGCAGGGATTTCTGATATTCTTACACCGATTGCATTGAATATAGCATTTGTAATTGCAGGCGCTATCCCCATCAGAGGTTGCTCACCGAAACCTTTTGCACCATAAGGACCTCCATCCCAAGGATCCTCAACAATAATAGGGTGAATCTTAGGAGTATCTTTTGTTGTTGGAACGAGGAATGTTCCTAAATTATTTGATAAAACCTCTCCTGTTGGAGTAAATAAAATCTCCTCATAACGGCCATAACCCATTCCCTGTAATGAACCCCCTTCTATCTGACCTTCGAGAGTCTGAGGGTTGATAGCTCGCCCTACGTCATGAGCTGCCCAAATATTTTTGACATAAACAGTTCCAGTTTGTACATCAACCTCCACTTCAGCAATATTTGTACACCAGGCATATGCGACATATGGATTTCCTTGGCCTTTTTCATTATCAAAATCTGTTGGTGGAGCTACATCCCATCCTGCAAATGCTACTTGTTCTCGTTCTTCATACATAATTTTTATAGCGTCCTCTACCAACATCCTCCTACCGCTAGAGACAGATATAATGTAATTCTCCTCTATTTGCAGATTTGAAGCTTTAGTGTCTAAATGTGGGGCAATTATTTGGAACATTAATGATTTAATATGCTGGCATGCATTCTGTAATGCTCGTCCAGAAAATGTCGTCGATCGAGAAGCAACAGTAGGCCCTGAATCAGGTACACGACTTGTATCAACAGGCGCCATCCTGACTTTCTCATATTCTAATCCTAATTCTTCCGAAACAATCTGTGAAAGAACCGTAATCATTCCTTGACCTATCTCTGTCGTTCCAACTGCAAACAGTGCGCTCCCATCAGGTTCTAGCTGAACATATGCTCCTGTCCGTGATAACTGTTTTCCTGCTGAACCTAAACCTACTCCATAAAAAATTGTAGAAACACCGATTCCATTCCTTAAATATTTCCCCCTCTTAGATTCTTCCATTACATCAGTAAAATTAGGTGCTGGTTTCCATTTTTCCTTCCAATTGCTTTTCTCCTTGGCCTGTTTCAATGTTTCTAACATTCCAACCGATTGATTCAGTGTTTGCCCAAATGAAGTGGTATCACCTTTTTTCAGAAGATTTTTCTCACGAAACGCAGTAGGATCTAAACCCAATTGTGCAGCGATTCTATCCATCTGCTCCTCACAGGCAAAGAGGACTTGAGGGGATCCAAATCCTCTAAAAGCTCCAAATGGAACAAGATTCGTAGCAATAGCATAAGATTGGACATCAACATTTGGACAACGGTAAGGGCCAACAGCATGCAAACATCCACGATAAAGAACAGCTGGTGTTAAAGTTGCATATGCCCCTGAATTCATAAGATGCTCCACCTGAACTGCTGTCAGTACACCTTCTTTGGATGCACCCGTTTTCACCCGAATAACTGCAGGATGACGTTTTGAAGTATTTTCGATATCTTCTTCTCGAGATAATACATATTTGACAGGTTTTCTAGTAAGATAGGCGCCCAGAGCAACAAGACTAGCAAGCTGATTTGGTTGATCCTCTTTCCCACCGAAGGCTCCCCCAGTGGTAGTTTGGATTATTGTTACCTTCGACCAAGGATAACCAAGTACATCAGATACTGCCCGTTGAACATAAAAGGGACATTGCATTGAACCGTATACAGTCATCTCATCATGTCCCAAGGGAACAGCAATACACCCTTGAGGTTCAATATATGCGTGTTCTTGTGCTGGTGTTCGATATTCTCCTTCAACAATGATATCTGATTCTTTAAGTCCTTTATTCACGTCTCCCTTTTTTTGTTGCCAATAAGATATGATATTATTGTCTCCATGGATATGAATACTCGGATGGTCTTTAGCCTCATCAGGAGTAAATAATGCTGGGAGTTTTTCATACTCAACATTAACTGCGGAAGCGGCAGTGTACGCTTTTTCTTGAGTCTTAGCGATTACGATTGCTACTGGTTCACCAACATGACGAACCACATTTTCAGCTAATAAAGGCCAATCATCTTGAACAACATGAACAATATTTTTTCCAGGGATATCCTTCGCTGTTCCAACTGTGACGCCTCCTATCTTATCACTGTCTATTGTTATTTTTCTTACTCGAGCATGAGCATAAGGACTGCGTACAACTGCAAGATAATGTTCATCAGGGAAACTCAGATCAAAAATATATCGCGCTTCTCCCCTCACCTTGACACATGCATCCTTTCGGATAAGAGGTTTGCCTACTGTCAATTTAAGGACTCCTTAAATGAAATCATATCAGTATTTTGCACATAATGATTTAGGAAAAACATTTTGTTAGATGTTTATCCAAAGAATAACCATCTCATATAACAGGAGACTTATCTAATGAGAATGAAAGGAGAAACAGCTATTGTAACAGGTTCAACAAGCGGTATTGGGAGAAAAATCTCTGAACTATTTCTAAAAGAAGGATGTAAAGTAACCATTTGCTCACGAATTGAACAAAATGTGAACAAAACCGTTAACAAGTTTCAGGAAGTATATGGTGACTCAGTATTTGGTAGTGTGTGTGATGTTTCTGATGTCACATCGATGAAGAAAGTGGTAGAACAAACTATCAATAATTTTGGATCCATTCGTATTCTCGTGGCAAATGCTGGAATAAATTTATCTTATGGTCCATTTGAACACATGATTAACAATCCGGAAGAAATAGTTTCTGATATTCAGGTGATGCTTGCAACCAATTTAATTGGAGTAATAAACTCAGTTTCTACTATATTACCTTACATGATTAATCAGGGATATGGAAGAATAATAGTTTTAGGAGGTGGAGGGGGCGATCGGCCTGTCCCCTATATGACGCTTTATTCCGCAACAAAAGGTGGGGTAATTGCTTTTTCCAAATGTTTAGCAACTGAATTAAAAGAAAGAGAAGATGACATAAAAATTAACATTTTTCAACCAGGGATGATTCAAACAAATTTACACACAAATGTTAAGGTGATAGAAGGGTGGAAAACACCAGAAATTTTCCAATCTGATAGATCTTTAGCTATGAAATATATTGGCACAAATATCGAAGATAGTTGTAAGAAAGTTATCCTTTATGGATTACCTAGTTGTAATGTAAATGGTAAGGTTTTCAGGGGTTTCTCCATATTAAAGATGATCCGTGGAGGTAGAAGATTTCAGAAAGCGTTAGCTAAACAAGAAAAAACTGAAAGTAGGCATAATGTACTCTGAATAATCACATTTTTGGGTATCACTAAGCACAAAATTAATAAAATGCTGCGTAATCCCATGAATTTACACCCACTCTTGAATAAACGTTAAATCCATCGAATTAAAGCCAAACCTCTCCCAATTGGCAATATCGCACTTGATATTCGTGTATCAATTTTGATTTGGTTAAGAAATTCTTCCATATCATCCGCGTGACTAACTACATTGTCAGCGATTAACACTGTCCCAAGTTTCAACCGACTAACAAGAAGATTAAAGAAGCAGAGGTAATCCTCCTTTTCACAGTCCATGAAAACGTAATTAAATCTGTTTTGGGATGTTTTAAGATACTTTCGTGCGTCTTCATGAACCAAAGTGACATATTTATCAACCTCTGTTGATGCAATATTTGCAGATGCTAGTTGAAACTTTTTAGGGTCGTGATCTAAAGAAATTAGATTTCCCTGACCACAGTTTACTAAAGCCATCCCTTGCCATAATGTGGAATACCCTCCTGATGTTCCTATTTCGAGTCCCCAAAACTCTGGGAATTGGGGGATGAATGTTATTAGAAACTGAAAGAGAAATTCACCAGTCTCACGAGGAATCTGTCTAAGTCTGTGTAGACGATCCAAACCTTCTTCACGCTCTTTTCTGTCTCGTTTCTCTAGCCTAATCAGATTTTTTTGGATTAAAGAAGGAAATAAATCAAATGGCTGCAACTTAATCACTTCAAAAAAATTTCATCGGTCTTTATTTGTATCTGTTGTTATCTATACATTTAATGAATATTACCTTGATAAATATACAAAATAAGAAACTACTTCCTTATAAGACTGAAACTCGGAAGGGAAAGGATAGGAGGGATTTAAACACTGCTTTTTTAATAATCTTTCCCACCATATTCTGCTTGAGTAGCTGTTTTGTGGCTGAAGATCTATTAGAACAGATTTATCATCGATCCACTCCTGTAATAGGTGTAAAAAACGAGAATGTGTATCATTTTCCAAAGCGTGTACGAAAAGACAGAGAATCTGATCATCCTGAGGACAGAAGCGCCTAATTATATCTTTCGTAGCTTCTAGTCCAGTGTCTCCTCCACCATTGAAGGCTAAACCTAACTGACCCAATGAAAAACCGAATGGGGGTTGTGAAACAACAATGTCAAAGTGATATTTATCTACAGAATTCCAATTACGTACCTGAAATTCAACTGAATTTAAACCATTTAAATCTCGATTAAATTGAGCTAGCTGAACAGCTCGAGGGTTTATATCCACTCCATAAACCGTTCCTTTTTTTAATCTGGACATCAACGCTAGTAAACCAGTCCCAGTACCTAGATCTAAAACACGATCTCCCTTATTCACAGGTAAAGACCGAGCAAAAGTCCAACTTCCTCCACTGAATTTATCTGAAAGCCAAACATAGTTATTAAATGTCTTGAATTTTGGTAAATCACAATAAAATAGGAGATTATCGCTAAATACTGGCATGAAATTCCAGATATACCCCTTTTTTGTGAGTTCAATTAAACCATTCTGTGAGAGAATTTGAAAATCATTAATACTCAACTGAGTTAGGAGATTGGAGTCCAAGAAAAAATTGGTATTTTGCTTAAAAGAACTATTTTGTTTTCTACTATTTTCTTTTAATGTCTCACCCAACCGTGCTAAAGATCCTTTCTTATATACAAAGTTCGTTGAAGGGAGGGGTGGCTCCATATTTGATACTTTGAATACTTCCATTGAAATGGACCCATAATTCATTCAAGATGATCAGATTCAAGCAGAGATAAACGCAAAGAGAAGTGATAAGAGAAATATAACGAGAAATGCAAAAATGAAAAATGCTATGATAGGAGATTCCTGTAAGAATTCACGGGAAAACAAACGTGCAATTTCTTTACCTAAACTCAACTGTCGGCGTAATGACAATCTACGTCTATCAAAAATTGTGAATCCAAAGATCTTAATTGTAGGAACCATATGTATTAGGCACCAGACGGTTATAAAGGGAAGGGCAATTAGTGCTAAAAATCCTACCAAGATGAAGCGTGGATTGACAATACTGAACATGAATATTGAAAGGCAGACAAAAAAGCTGAAAATCATTGCCCAGAACCAAGCCCAGGTAGAAAAATATATTTCTTCGGCAGTACTAGTATCAGCTGCTCTTTTTTTGACGGTTGTTCTTATTTCTTGTGTTTTTTGAGTAGAATATTCCTTTGCCTTTGCTTTTGTAGTAGTTTGAGCCGTCTGGATTTCTTCTTTTACGCCATCAACAAAATCTTTTCCAGATTCTTTAATTTTATCTAAAAATTTACGAGATTTTCTTGATCTTTCATCCTTAGACATATTTTACGCACCACCATTTTTACTAAAGAATGGTATTTGCTACTTTTAAAAGCGAGTTTTATGTGAACTGACTTTGATCTTCACAGCTATGCCTTCTCCCTTTAAGACCTCGTATTTAGTCCCACTTCCATAAACTATTGGAATCTCGGATTTAATAACAACATCGTCTCTAGTAGCATCTCGTTCTTTAAGTTTAATTGGAATCTGTTTTGTTTTTGCTTCATCAGACTCATCGAATTCAAGCCATAGTGTAAAGTCCTGTTTTGTGCTATAGGTCATATTCTCTTTTATATTAATCGTTCCTTGATGGGGAACCCGATAATCATGTTTTAAGGCTCCTTTACCTCCAACCTCAAAATAATATTCTCCTATTCTATCAATTGGACTAGCTTCATGAACATTTTCTACTCGGATAGACATGAGGCTGATAATGTTTTGAAAACGATTAGATTTTGATAAATCAGGGGCTTGGCCCTTTGCGTATGTCCTCTTTCCTTTAACATAAACTCTTCGTGACATTTTGACATTTCCTCAATTTGGAATGTATTCTTTTATGAATAATCCCGTAATTTCCTTGGAAGGGGTGTGATTTAAAAAATTGTGTTTTTCTCCCCAATTTCTTCTATCAAATCCTTTTAGTATTCATTACTACTCTGTAAAAATGATCCTTAAAGGGATGATTACTATTCTTATATTATTCGCATCAAATTTTAATCTGATATGGGAAGTGGTTCATCAGGAACAGGGAAACCAGAAACCGCTTCAATAGTTGTAACTGTTTTCTCAACATATCGGAACCTTGTAAAAAACCACGAATAGCCTAAAAATACCATTCCAAACAAGCTTGCAGTAACCAAGACTGGAGTAATTCCGAGTAGCTCCCCAAGAATTCCTGAAAGAATGATGGCTATTGGCCCAGATCCTTGTGCAATAGTCAAACGTACTGAATATACACGACCTAATTTCTCTGGTGGAACAATTTTTTGCCAAATAGTTTGAGAAGACACATTTGCAATTGGAAGACCAAACCCGTTTAAGAATATTCCAAGAATAAGTAAAGGATATACCCCTTGGGGTGTTATACTACAGATAACAAACCCGAAATACATTATGAAAATACCTAAAGCTACTCCATAGGCATTATTCTCGAATCCTTTCCAAGATGACATGATCATTGAAGCACCAATAATCCCTGCTTGTGCTCCTGCAAAAAGCAGTGCTAATTCCTCTGGCCCACCAAGATGAAAATCCTTTACAAAAAGGGGTAATAAAACGTAGAGGGGGCGCATAAAAAAGTTAGCTGCAGTAAAAACAGCCAATAAGGCTAATAAACCTTGTTGATTCTTGATAAAACTAAATCCTTCAGATATCTCATTAAAGAAAGGTGTCTTTTCTTTTATTAAAGTTGATGTTTTAATAGAAGGAATAGAAATAAAAATAGTGGGAATTATAGCAATCATGAAGGTAATAGCGTCCAACCACAAAACTTCTTGAAGTATAAAATAATTTAGTAGTAGTGCACCAACAAGAGGCCCTACCATTAGAATTACGCCATTGAACAAATAATCTATCCCGTTCATTCGACTTAATTTATCCTTAGGTACTAATAAAGGGATAATTGCCTGGACAGCTGGGGCATGAAACGCTTGAAAAACGCCTCTTAAAGTTATTATTGCTAAAACAAACCATATGTCTGCAATTCCAATTATAAAGGTAAGAATTAAACCAACTGTTGCTATTGCTTGGAAAAAATCTACAGTAGCTATTAATTTCTTTCGTGACCATCTATCGACAAAAACACCAGCTATCGGAGTAATAAGCATTGTAGGCCCAAAACCTAAGAATGTTGATAAAGCTAAGATGAATTCACTCCCAGTTTCAACGGTGATCCACCAAATAATAGAAAATTGAACAACACTTGATCCCAATAAAGAAATTAGTTGTCCAATCCAAAAAAAAATGTATCCCCGAAGATTGTATTTTAGTTCAATATGGTTTCTATTCTCTATTGATGCCTTATTACTTTCAATCAAAATTATTTTCTCCAAGTACGATTCAGCATAATACTAAACCGTTAGTTTAAATACTTTCGTGATCTGGCAATTAGTATTAAAAAATAACATTTCCTATATATTGGATAATAGAAAATCTAAAATGTTAGCATCTATAAGGCGCCATCAAGTAATTTAATCACTTATTCCAAGTCATTAACAATTTAGCAAAATACTAAAACGTAATTAGGTTGATTATAATGAAATCCTCCCATTCTAAAAATTCCTTAACAAAGAAGGAACGATTAAGAAAATTTCCTAAATATTTTTCTGATCCTGATCTCAGGAAAACGATTATTGAGCATTGGAAAAAAATCGCTATGATAAAAGAAATACCAGAACCAATGCCAGAGACTTTAATTCAGCAAGAAGTGAGATCAGCCATCCTTGATATATTAAGAGAAGGAATAGAAGAATACGATGAAGAGAGAGATCTCATCGTGGTCAGACACGTTTTCTCTGCCAAAGAGCTGCTTCAATTAATCAAAGAGAGAATCTCTATTCAAATCAAGATTTCTAATGTATATTTCCATCTAAATAAGTTAAAGGAAAAAGATCACATCCAAATTGTTACTAGCATTAAAAAAGGACGTCAGATTACTCATTTTTATGGAAGAACAGCTCGACTTTTTCTATGGATGGGAAAACTTCCTGATAATTCAATGTATCTTAATTTCATCTCATTATTTCAACATTTTAATCCTGATTTGACTGTAAAAGCAATTCAAGGAGTTTTTAATTCTATTGTAGAAAATGATCAAAAAATTCATAATCGAGCTAAAAATTGGATGGAAAATAACATAGAAACATTAACTAACCTCAATATAGATACTAGAGATGTCTATAATTTTCTTAAATCAATTGATAAATGTAATCCCGACTCAATAGAAGTGTACAATCACCTCAAAAAGCTGTTGAATTTTCCTCATGAATCAGACTATGGAAATTAATATTGAAGCCAAATTAGATGGTAAAAATAAGACGTAAATTAAACCACTATTGTTATTTTCAACAGCATTTATAAATTTCAAAAGATTTCATTTATTTCAATAACATCAGTTTTTTTTGCTCAACAGCTAATTACAGGTTTCAGCCGTGAGGGTCATGATGCCGAATATACCCAATGAAAAAGTTCTCAAGAACATACTTCACAAAATAGAAGAGGAATATGATCTTCTAAATAGATTAAATCGCTATAAAAGTCAATCTGAATTAATCGCCTTTGCTTCTAATCAAGGATTAACTGAGATTGATGATGCTGTCCGTGCCCTTTTTGTTGCCGATTTTATCGTTACAGTTTCAGAACTTCCCTCTGGAGGAACGGATAATGAACGATATAGCTCAATCATACGTTCATTCATGCAAGGTCGTTCTCGATGTTCATCATCAGATTCATTAATGCGAATTTTCTACCTTGCATATAAAATTGCTACCACCATTCGGCGCCAAGACCTATTTATGGCTGGCCGAGGACTATCACGTAAAGCAGCATTAATTCGTCTAAAAGATAGCTATATTACACCTTATTTAGCTATTGCTTCAGAAATTCTTGGAAAAGGCCCATGTGGATGGGAGCTTGGAATTTTATCCGCTGCACTAAAACGAATGTATCCAGATAATGAAATTCAACAATTTAAAGAAGTTCCTGAATATACTGCTTATAAGATATTAACTGAATACATCTGGAATCTTTTAGTCCATTATGAGCAAAAACAAATCATTGAAACAAATCCAACTCCTATTATACCAAACATAGAAGAGAGTAAAAGCATATTACTCTTTGATACTCAAAAAACAGCTTTAGTTTCATTATGGAACACAATACCAGCAAATATTTTGAAGTTCAAGACTGAATTACCCTCTCTTTCGCAATTTTTAACTCAAAATATTGAGGGAAAACAATTAATACTTCTAAGGGGGAGTATATTAAATACAATGGAACACTTTTTCATCGTTCGAGATCCATTTACAACTTCTAAACCGATCTTTATTCTTCAAACTCCTGCAGATGAACTTAATCTTTCCCGAGTTTTAACTATTCTTCATCTTCGCGGATTAGAACAAGATGGTTGGAAATCATTATTTACTGTGAAAGAAGAACCAGTGATTAAGCCAATAAAAGTACCAGTTACAGAACCAAAAGAGACTGTTGATGTTGGAGAAGTAAAAAAAGGAGAAATCCCTCCAGTAAAAGAAGGTTTCTTTGCTAAAATCAAGCGAGTAATATTTGGTAAAAAACCCGAAGTAATTATTGATGATAAACCAACTCCCAAGCATATAAAGCCTAGAGTATCTATTAAGATGAAAGAAGATAAAAAACAGGTTAGAATAGATCCATTCATGACTCAAAGCGCTTTTATAGCTCAAGGTATCACCGTTGATGCGGTTAGTGACATAAATCTTTTTGAGCTTTTTGATACCGTCCGAGAGAAGAATTATTTCATAGCTGGAACTTTTGAGACTGACTTTGAAGAAACAACTACTAAATTTTACTCAAAACCAATAAATGATTTACCTAGTAAAGTTGTTTCATTTTTCAACGGTTTAGATCATGAAATATCGACGCTGTATAGTAATTGTTTTGGTGATAATCAAGTATTGATAGAAGAGCTGTTTTTCATGGCAGAAGATGGACAACAAATGATTATCAGTGTAAATGGGAATCAAGAACGAGTAGTTGGTGCTATTGCAATAACAGATGTGGATAAAATTCTTGATTGGCAATCACGTGAAAAAGAAGTAGAACCATTACAACGAAGATCTCTGCAGATGAGAACTAGCCAATTGTTGGCAGCACGACGCCATACACCATTCGATGAGGCTGTAGAGCGAATATATGAATCAAATTTTAACATTAAAGGGGCTAAAATGTATTTGGTTAATCAACCAATTTTTTCATTGCGATAATGCATTTTTAACACAACTTGTACTTGCATAAGAACATTAGCTGTAAAATAGTAGTATTTACAGAGTGGCTTGAAATAAATTAATCAGGATAAGGAAGGAATTGCCAAATAATGGCCTGAAAAATGATAAATTCGTTTATTATATAATTGTTCTAGTGCCCTCGCTTTTTACATGGGTATTACTCATTGCCTTTGTTTTGATATTCTCTTTTGACATGATAGATTATATCAATGTAAATAACATCTTTCCTGGGGCCCATGATTTCTTTATTATGATTGTCTGGGCGGTTCCAGCTGGAATTACTGGGTCTTTCTCTGGCATGGTCATAGATAGATACCCAAAACATCTGGGGAGATTCACGACACTTGGATTGATCGGAAGTTCATCTTTTCTTGCTTTGGATATGCTTGCGTTACAATTAGTTAATGGTTTCTTATTGGTGATTTCAGTTTTCTGTCTCGGTAGTTTCATGGGGATCCTAACGATTACAGCTCATAGTTTATATGGTGCTTCAATAAAATGGACTCATCGTGGGAGAGGGTACTCTTGGGCGATATTTGGAGGAACCTTTACCTGTATTATTCTGCTTCTCGTAACTAATATCTTTGATTTAGATTTCTTCTTTATATTTTCTTTTATTGCCTTCTTTGGAATTATTTTTGGCATTATTTTCTATTATAATACTCAAAATTGGCCCTTCTGGACAAACGATCCTTGGCCAACCTCACTTATTCGAATTCTTAAACGACAATCTGTTGAAGCGTATTATTGGACACATACTTTGATTTATCTGATGCTAGGGTTAATTATAGGATCCTTAGCTCAAGCTGGAATAATTCTGGGGTTTGGTTCAATATTTCATAATTGGTACAAATCCTTCTGGCTTGCAGTACTTATTGGAAGCTGTTTATTCAGTCTTCCCTCGGGGTTCCTTACTGATCGTTGGGGAAGGAAAACGTCAATCATTTTAGCTTTATATGGAATAGTATTTGCTTCATTAATAGTTGGTTTGTTACCTGAAACTTCTACTTCATATCTTCTTTCCGCTTTAATAATTGGAGTGTCATTCGCGCTTATCCATCCAGCTTTAGATGGCAGTTTATGGGTGGATTTGACTCCTAGGGATTCTATTGGAAAATATTCGTCCCTTAATTTTCAATCACTTGGTTTAGGGATTTACATTGGCTTTCCAGTAAGTTACTTGTTTGTCTCAGAGCAAATATTAGACATTACATTGATTATGAATGTTTTTATCCTACTAGGAATAGCTATCCTTGCTAGTGCACCGTTATTTTGGATTGGGGATTCATTTCCCCCACTTGAATTTTTCCTATTATTAGTGATAAATGACGCCGGAATGCCTATTTTTCATTATGATTTCAGGAAAGAAAAGGAACTCCAAGTAGATTTACCATTAATTTCTGGTGCTCTCTCAGCTGTAGGTTCATTCATGCTTGAGGCAACTGGAGAGGAAGGAGCGAGTCTCAGTCTTGTACGTCATGGAACGCATTTCATCATCTCAGATGATGGTAGAATGGGACTTTCAGCTGCAATTTTTGCAAACAAAAATGATCCAGAGTTACACGGTCTTCTTCAGAGATTCTTGAAGACATTTGAGGAGAAATTTAAGGACATAATCCCATCGTGGAAGGGGGATATGAATGCATTTAAGGATGCCATTAATGATGCTGAGGAGATTTTTGGCCCCTTAGTAACTATTCAGATAGACAAGAGGTTATCAGAGAAAATCTAACGGTTTATTTTCATTATTCAGATTAATCGTCTGAGATCCCAGCTAAGTACTTCGCAATTCTCTTCCTTTCATCAATATCATATTGCTTAAGGATTGCAATGTCCTCCATTGCAGGACTACCCCCACCGTGGACTCCAGCGACAGCAACCACACCTCCAAGTGAGGAGCAAAGAGCATCAGAAATTGTTCTGAATAGCTTATATACGTTCTCTGCTGGAACATCAGCCTTTCTTTTAATATATTTCTGGAGAAAAGGCCCAATTTTCTCGTCAAAAAAGTCCTTCTCATAAGGGAGGGTAGCAGGTAGCCCTCCTGCTAAATCAGCTAAAACTTCAGCCTCATGATAAAAATTTAAACCAGCATGTTTTCGACCGACATTACAAAATACTGGGTCAGGAATCATTGTCCCAGATTCATCTTTTGTAGCCTTATGGGCTGCTGCTATGCCTGCTGCATTGACTAATTCAGCATTACTTATCATACCAGCTAGTTTGGATTGAACATGCTTTTTATCTTCGACTCCATTATATTCGGATACTAGAGCTGCAAAACCCATTTTGATATCTGTAGAGGCAGCTTTGCATCCAGTATAGCTATGACGGTGATAGAGTGCAAACAATAACGCTAACCATCCACCGAATTGATGTTCTCCTTCATATCCTCCTAAAAATACTCTATCATTCGGGATAAAAGTATCATCGAAAATGATGAAATTTTCAACATCCCCATGTTCAGCATAGGGGCAGGGGGTGTGATCACGCTTCCTGACGTTTTCAGCCCGAGTAACTAAATAGACTTTGTCCCAATCTGCTGGTATTGAAAAAGCTACCGCATATTCATCCTCTTCTGGAGTTAAAAACCGAGTAGGAGTAACAATAATCTCTTCAGCAACAGCTGCAACCGTGATATGGTTCTTAGCTCCACGTACCACAATTCCATCATCACGATGTTCAACGACACGAAGATAGAGATCAGGATCAGCTTGTTGGTGAGGTCTTAATGATCTATCACCTTTTACATCAGTTTGGGCACAACATCCAACTATGTTGTTTTTCTGGAAATATTTAAGATAATCTTGCCATCTTTGATTATATGGTCGTCCAGTCATCATCTCAGCTCGATGTGTTACAATTGATAAGCCATTCATCGCATCAATACCCATACAACGTAGTATACATCCTCCTGCATAACGGCATATCCTCCTTGTAAGCTCTTGTTTTTTCAGGAGGTCATCTACTGTTTGGTGGATATGGGTAAACCTGTTAATTCGCCCAACTTCATCAATATGAGACTCTGCACTTAACAAATCCTTAAATTCGGGATCATCAATTTTATCAAAGGTAAGTGAAATGATATTAATAGCTCCTTCCAGCCTTTCATCATCCCTTCCAATTTTTTCCCCATTAATGTAGATATTTGGTTTCATTTGAATCAAAGTTTCACGATAATCCTGGGATGTTCTTTTATGAGTTTTCTCATTAAATTCTTGTGGAGTTTCCATCTTTATCATCTCTTTGACAGTTCTATTTTGAATAATAGATAATTTCTTATAACTACTTAAGTGGTGTTGCTATATCTGGATTTTACTGGTGTTTAATATGAACGATAAAAACAATACTAATAATCAAAAATCTCATGATACTGTTTTGTTCAGCAAAAAAGAACATATTGCAACATTAACTATTAATCGCCCTAAAAAGATGAACGCGTTACGTATGAAGGAATTTAATCTCCTGATTAAATATGTAAAAACCGCTGATGATGATCCTGAAGTTAATGTAATTCGAATAAATTCCTCTGGGGATCGAGCGTTCACAGGAGGATTGGATCTAAACATGTTAACACAACTTAATCCTGAAGAAGTTCCTAAATTACTACAATATGGAAATAACACCGTTTTGACAATGTTGCGTTCAAAAAAACCAATTGTTGTTCAAGTTCAAGGCCCAGCGGTGGCTTGGGGGACAATTTTATGCTTAGCTGCGGATTTTGTGATAGCTGGAGAAAATCCAAAAACTTTCTTCTCTCTCAACGAAATAGATCTTGGGATCGTTCCTGCAACTGGTGCATTAACCCTAGCTTTGTTTAACTTTGGCTTAAGACAAGCTAAAAAAATTACTATGATACCCGAGAGGATTTCAATCGATAAGGCTGAACAATTTGGACTTGTTTCACAGCGTTGTGCCATCGATGATCTTGAACAGGTCACGCTCGACTTTTGCCAAAATCTAGTCGAGAAACCTCAAGCAGTTCTCATACCAATTAAAGCTCTATTAAACAGATTTCTGTTATCAAATATAGCATATTATTTTGAGAAGGAAGCTGAAGCAGTTACCCTTGCGCTAGAGGGAGATTTAACAAAATTTAATGAATTTATAGAAAAACTCTGGACTACAAACCTGTGACTATATAGGAACAGTATTACCATTTTTTGGAACAACACATTGACCTTCAGGGAAAACTGTTGAAAACTGATGACAGAAACCATGGGGATTTCTCCAAATCCAATGCATTGGAATTATGGTAGGTAAAGGTTGTTTAAATCGTTCAAGTTCCTTCAAAGCCTTCTTAGGAGAAGCAGCAAAGATTCCACATATTGGGATTGCAAAATAATCCAATTTTTCTTGAGAAACCCCGCTAAAATCAACTGAATCCCCTGCATGTCCAAAACTTATAGTTGAAGTGCGAACAATCACTCCCGTGTTTTTAACGCTAGAAAATAATCCGTGACGTCCTTTTATAAACTTCAGTTTCCAAGTTTTATGCTGAATCTCTTCACCTGGTTCTACAAGAACTATCTGATCACTCCATTTCTTAAAACTCTTAGCTACTTGCTCATTACAAATAAGCGCAGCTTCGGGATTGCGTTTCAAAAAAGGGTCTACTCCCCTTGTATGATCAAAATGATTATGAGTCACAAAAACAGAATCACCAGGAATATCACCAGATTTTTTGTTACCAGGATCAACTAGTAAAGAAGATGTATTTTCTTGTAAAAGAAAACCTGCTTGGCCAAGTTAGGTGATTTTTAGAGTCTCCATTTCATTCTACCTTTTTTTTTGATTTGAAATACAGAGTTGTCAGCTTGAAAAGTAATTAGGAAGTGTTTTTTCTACTGGACCTAGAAATATTTGGGATGCGATACTGGAAATTGGAGTATAATCGAGATTGAATTCAAAGATTTTTACCAAGGGATTTTGGCTTTTAGCAAGGAATGGAAACTCAGCTACTGGATATACCACTCCTGATGTCCCAGCTACTATTAATATATCTGTTGAAGACAATCGATCAATACTTGTTTGAATTACTTTTCTGTCCAATCCCTCTCCAAACCACACAACATTAGGACGATAGAATGAACCACAGGTCTCACATTTTGGGATATCACCAACAGTAGAAAGGAGTTCTATTGTCCATGTAAACATTCTCCCACAACTGACACATCTTGCTTCACGGATCTCTCCATGAAAATGAATAACATTACCAGAACCCGCTCTTTCATGAAGATCATCTACATTCTGAGTTAAAATAACTATATCAAAACCTTTTTTCTCAACTTCAGCTAGAATTAAATGCGCAGGATTGGGAGCTGCATTTAAAACAACCTTTAAACGCCATTTGTACCATTCCCACACAAGTTCAGGATCCCTTGCGAATGCACTGGGAGTAGCTAAATCAGAAGGATCGTAGTTCTTCCAGAGTCCATTCTTTCCTCGGAAAGTTGGAATTCCAGAAGCTTGGGAGAAGCCTGCTCCTGTGAGAACCGTAATGATAATGTTTTTATCTAGTGACTCCATGTATTAACAAATGCATTATCTAAATGGATAAATTTTTCGACAATAAAGGATATCTCAAGAAGTAGGTATTTCATTAAGTGGGAGTCCCTAGTAATACAATAGTGTAAAGGACATCAGCTGCAGAAGTTATGGCATCTGATGCATTTTCAAAATTTTTTGCTGTGTCGTGGAGAAGGAAGTGAACTGAATATCCAAAGTTATCAGAAAGACCCAAGATTTCTTCTCGTGCTCTAAAGTGCACCTCATCAGCTTCTCGTTCGCGATCTTCTATAATTTGTTTATTAGCAATTATAGTTTGATCATCACGCCCTAAAGCTGAACACATTTTTCGAAAAACACGAACAGATTCTATTGTAAGTTTGTTTATTGCGGTAAAATAATTTAATATCGGATCCTCAAATTGGGACATATCTATTTCTAGTTTTGCGAGCATGACCATGTTTTTACTCGCCGTCTTTGTCCAATTTGCAGTCGCATCAGCTAATCGTACAAGTCGATATAGTTTCTCACGAATTTCAGGAGGAAGAACTCCTCGTGCTATTTCATTAGCTAGGTCATCCTGTATGTGATCTGCAGACCGTTCTAACATGCTTACTCGATTGTATAGCTTTTCTACTCTAGATAATTCGGGTTTAGACATGTGTTCTATTAAATCCTCACACGCAGTTAGAGTATCTAGTATTTTCTCATTGTGTGAATCAATACTCTCCAAAATAATCTGATTTCGACGTTGACGAAACCAGTGTAGGAGACTGCTTTCTTCATGTTTGCTATTCAAGTGCTAATACCTTCTTTAAACCATATTCTGGAGCAGCAAAAAAGCGTGCTTCATGGGGGTCAATTTGGATAAATATCTTTTCGTTTTCTTCCAAAGTAATTTGTGTATCAATAATAATGACATCTTCAGTTTGAAGTTCAATTTCATATCTAATATATCCTCCTCTAAATCTTTTTTTAAGAACTGTTCCACTTAAAGCATCTTTTTGATCCTGAAAGCTGATGTTGGGCGATTCAGGACGAAATGCCAAGATAATGCTTTCACCAGAATTGAAATTTAGTTCATTGCCTTGAATGTCAATATATTGATGATTTCTAAACTCTATTCTATAAGATGTTTCTGTAATTTTCTTTTGAATCATTCCCTCTATAAAATTACTCTCCCCAACAAAATTCATTGAAAATAATGTTCGAGGGTTTACATAAAGTTGTTGGGGGGTTCCGATCTCTACAATCTGACCTGCTCTCATAATTACGATACGATCAGAGATTGCCATGGCCTCCTCCTGATCATGGGTTATATGAATAGCCGTTAAACCTAATTTCTTTACTAATTTTTGCAATTCATATCGTAATGAAACACGAACCTTGTAATCCAATGCAGATATTGGCTCATCTAAAATCAAGAGCTTCTGCTTATTGGCGAGGGCTCTAGCAACAGCGGTCTTTTGTCTTGCTCCACCACTTAAAGAACGGGGATGTAGTTGTTTTTGTTCAAGTAAATCGACTAATGCGAGCATTTCCTCACTTATTTCAGCTTGTCTTTGTTTTGAAATATCTTTAACAAAAGGTGCATAAGCTGTATTTTGCTCAACCGTCATGTGTGGAAATATAGCGATGCTTTGAAAAACCATAGCAAATTCTCTTCGTTCGATAGGCAGATTATTTACTTTTACCCCATCAATATACACGCTTCCATGAGTAGGATCAACGATTCCAGTAATACAATTTATTAACGTTGTTTTCCCACATCCGGAAGGTCCTAGAATCGATAGATATTCCCCATCTCTAATCTCTAAATCAATTTCCTCCAGAGCCTTAACTCGTCCAAAATACTTAGAAATACCCTTTAACTGAACATTTGGCACTTAAATCATCTCCAATTTTTTAATTGTGTCCCAAGGTTCATGAAAACAAGATATCACATCATAAGGGATTTCTAATCTAACTCTTGTATCAAGATTGAACTCATGAAGATCTAAGGAGGGAATAATAACATGCAGGCTTTTTTCACCAAACTTTTCAATCCTCACAATAAGATTTGCCCATTTTCCTAGAAAGAAACTCCGTTCGACTACTCCATCGAGAATATTAACCCCAGATTGTGTTTTTGGTTCGAGTTCTTTGAGAGATCTTACAGAAATTTGATCTGCCTTGATTGAAAGAACAACTTCACCATTTGGTATTTCTTTATGATCGGTTGACTTACCAATATCATTTTTTTCCCGAATTGTCAAATTATATTCCCCCACTTGGCATACTAATCCATTATCGCTTTGTTTTCTTGTTGCAGGTATCAAATTCGTCGTACCAAAGAAATATGACGAAAAAATAGTCGAAGGGTGAGAATATATTTTTTCTGGAATGTCAAACTGCACAATTTTCCCCATATTTAGAATTAAAACTCTATCAGCAACTGCTAATGCCTCATTCTGATCGTGGGTTACATGAAAGGTTGTCTTACCGAGATCAGTAACTAATTTTCGGATCTCAGTTCGAATTCGAATTCGTAACCTTGCATCAAGAGCTCTTAGTGGTTCATCCAATAAGAAAATATCTGCATCAGCAACTATTGCTCGGGCTAAAGCTACACGTTGTTTCATCCCTCCACTGAGCTCGTGAGGATAAGCATTGTAACGAGTCCGTAAATTGACAAGATCAAGGATTTCATCCCCTAATGAGACTATTTCTTCCCATGATTTATTACCTTTCATTTTAGGGGAGAAAATTGTATTTTCCCATACGGACATATACGGAAAAAGAGAATAATCTTCGGTTTGAGGAAGATAAGCTAGATTTCGTTTTTCAGGAGGGATATTATTCAGTAGTTCACCATTTTTAAAAATTTCCCCTGATGTTGGTTTAACTAAACCTGCAATTAGCTTAAGAAGAGTCGTTTTTCCAGCACCAGTGGGCCCTAAAATTACTATATATTCACCATGCTCTACTTCTAAATTTACATCTTGTATGGCATAAAGCTTACCGAAACGTTTAGTCAAGTTCTTTATTCTAATATGCGCTTCTGCCATGAATAACTCTCCTAGGTTAAGCGTTTACCTTTTCTAACTACATTCGCTCTAAGGAAAAAAATCAATAATGAAGAAATCATGATTAATATGATAGTTGTTAGTGCAGCGAAGAAATAATCCTGCTGTTCCTTGATTAAATTCACAATGAATACTGGCGCTGTAGTAGATAGAGGTGATACTGCGAGTGTTGCGCCAGTTTCTCCAATACTTCTAGTGAATGACATTATTCCTCCAGCCACTATGCTGAATTTGACAGCTGGGAGGGTTATATGTCGGAATGTTTGGATTGGTCTGGCACCTAAGCTGCGAGAAGTATCTTCATAAGCTGAATCGAGTTCTTCCAATCCACCAATTGTATTTCTTACAATGAAAGGAAATGTCATACTAATATGAGCCATTATGATAAAAAAAAGCTCATTTGCAGGCAAGAAAAATTGTGACGCCCAAAACAAACCAACACTAAAACCTAAAGCAGAGCTAGGTACAACATAAGGGATGTCTACAAGAACATCCATAATTCGAGAAAATCGTTGACTCTTGCGAGTAATTAAAATTGCCAATGGTACTCCTAAACAAACATTAACAACTGTTGCGGTAGTTGCAATAAAAACAGAAAAGACTATACTTTGACCAAAGACGATCCAATTGTCAATACTAATTGCAGTTATAGCAGAAAACCCTTGGAAGACATAAAGTACCAGGAAAAATGAGGGAATTATAACGAAGACAACCAGAAAGCCGAATGATAAGAATGACCTGCCTTTAGGTGCTACACCATCACTAACTTTCCATTCATAAGTTGGAAATACTCGTCGAAATGGTAATTTCGCATTTCTTGCCATAAATTTTGCAAGGAAAACCAATAATAGGCTGACAAGGATCATTATCACACTTAGAAAGGCCATACTGGGCACTAAAGCTGTAGGATCTGGCATCAATAAATCAGATGGAGATGTATAAATATCAGGATTTAGGGTGTACTCTTTATATTCATGTTTCCAATTTCCAATTAATGTCGTTCCAGTTTGTTTTAGGCTGCCAATGGTTGCAAGTAACGTCATAACCCCACCAGTGTCACTTAGACTTTTGGCAAGACTTAAAACCATAGCAGTAGCCACACCAGAACGAAATAGCGGAATTGTTACAGTTCTTGCGGCCGTAAACTTACTAGCTCCACATGTTCTTGCAGCAATTTCCATTGTAACGTCAATCTCTTCTAGGATTGCTGCGAGGGAGCGTACGACATATGGAAATGTTGTCGTGAAATGAAATAAGATGAGTATCGGTAGAGCATCTTGTATGAAATTGAGGGCAAGAATTGGTTTGTTTGTTACCTGTGGAGTTACACCCCAGAAAATTGCTACAGAGAAACCGAGACCAGCTGTAGGAACTGCTAATGGCAATTCAATGAAGCTGTTTAATATAGATTTGTACCTAAACTCTCTTCGTACCAATATCCAAGCAATAGGAAGGCCAAATACTAAATCTACTAATGTTATAATAATAGATACAGTAATTGAAAACATTAATGCTTCAAAAATCCCAGAAATAATAATTTGATTTGATAATACTTCAGATTGGATAACAGTGAATTCTAAGATAACATATATCAAAACAAAAATTGTTGGAAATAAAACAAGAGTTAGAAAGAATAGTATAACAAATAAATACCATAGATTAGTTACATTAGGTTTTGAAACAAGTTCAATAAGTCTAGCTTGATATTGTTTCAGCTGTTGACGATATGTACTAGAAATCATTGTCATTCGTTGACCTGATAATCGATTACTAGGGTCTAGGTATATACTGAAGTTAACAACGACTTATTTTACTCTTCTAAGGAATCATTTATATTTATTAATCTACTTTAAAGTGATTCTGGAGAGATGATATTCAACCAAATATAGGTTTATTTTTTTAAACTTAGAAAAGGGGATGAAATTTATTCAATTCTCTAAAAATCTGAATTTAAACAAGGAAAGAAGATTAGAATTTTGGTTGAGCAGCAAGTAATTCATAAAATTTCAAGTTATTAATTGTAATTATTCTTATGAAGGTGTGATTGATGAAGGAAATTCAGGTTACATTACCCACGGATCGTAAAACACTAATGGAAGAATTTTTGAAAGAATTTTCCCTTCAAGCAACGAGCTACGACTTTGGGGAGTCCTTTCGTTTTGAGTGTAGAATTGAGGATTATCAAACTAATTATGCTTTAGAAGAACTCAAAGCCCGAGGAATAGGCGTAGCATATGGTGATATAGTCGTTAGACCAGTATCTTTACTTATTTCTAGTAGAAAGGAAGAAGATATCTTACCTGCAAGTGCGGGGGTGAATAAAGAGGAAATTCTTGCAACACTTGGTGAAATTTCAGGTTTCTCCAGTATTTATATCCTTATGAACTGTCTTGCAGCGGCTCTTGCAGCATTTGGTCTTCTTAACAATGATGTTGTTGTTATCATTGCCAGTATGATTGTAGCTCCTCTCCTATCTCCCATCGTATTGACTTCACTCGGATTATTAAGCCTTGAAACAACATCTTTCATCAAACGAGGATTACTTGCTGAAATCACAGGAATTTCCGTCACAGTAGTTGTAGGAGGTTTAATGGTGGTAATCTTTCAATATCTTAGCGTTCTAGGTATCCTAGCAAAAGATATTGAGTTAACAACGGAATTACTTAATCGTACAAGACTAGAGGCTCCAACAATTGCTCTTGCATTGTTAGGAGGACTTGCTGCAGGAATAATAGTTGCACGAGGATTAGATGTCTCAATTGTTGGTGTTGCAATTGCAGCTTCTTTATGTCCTCCTGCAGCAACCATTGGAATTCTAATTGCGTTAAATGAAGTTAGTTTAGCAATACCAGCAACTGGTCTTCTTCTCTTTAACATCCTAGCAATCAACCTGTCTTGTACAGGAGTGTTCTGGATATTTGGAGTTAAGAGTAGAGGCCTCTCCAAAAGACAATCTGATAAAGTAAGAAGAATGAATATTATTTGGATTTTGACTGTGACCATTCTATTAGTAGTAATCTTCATATTATTAAGAAATTAGGTTCCACAGACTTAGAAAATTATCACTCCTCAGTCCCCCCCTCTTCCTTGTTTTTCTCTTTCTCGATCAATTGCACAATACAAAGACGTCCTTCAACAACATCAATTTTTGCATTAATCTCATTCTCATTAATCATTTCATATACGAGTTCTTCTAGCTCTTTAGGATCGATTTCAACGCTCCTCGCAAGTGTTTCAATTGGGACACTCCCAAACTTTTTAATTTTTTCAGCTAATTCTCCCCTTTGTCTTTTTCGTAATAGCGTGTCAGATAGGGTTCCTGCAATAGTTAGGACACGTTGAAGGTCACCTTTTTGATATGCATGAAACACATCATAAATAACATGCCCAAAAGAACCTAAATTCCGTGTTAATGCATCTTGTACAAGTTTCACTCCCAATTCACTTTGATATTCAATAATTTCAAGCGAAACAAGCACGGCGTCAAATTTAACTAATCCAAGCCATAATTCATCAGCTTTTATATTTGGGACCTCGTAATAATCCAAATATGTACGGATTGCACGGCGCTGCAAAGTAATATTTCGTGCTGTAATCATTCCAATAAGGGTTCTGACGCGTTCCCTTTCAACAGGGGGGAGGGATTTTGAAACATGAAAGTCCACTAATTGTTTAATCAATTGTTCTATGAATTGAACGTCATATTTTGTCATTGAAATAATAACAGAAACTCGATGAGCAAAATCTACAAAATCAGGAGATTCCAGATCCGTTATCAACCAATCCAAAAGTTCTTTAATAAAGGGTAATGGCCTAGGCTTAAGAAATTCCAGATAAACTGGAATTAGTTTAATATGCTGTGTTTCCAAGGCTGCAGTTAGCTTTTTGGCAGCGTAAGTCGCCATGTCTGCATTCTTCTGAATCGCCTCTCCTATTCCTTGCACTAATTCACTCTCAGAATTGATCGTTTCAGTCTTTAAAAGTGTTTGAATTGCCTCTGTGAAGGATTCTTGGCTTTCATATTTAATAGTGGGCTCACTTTTCTCGTTTTCTTTTATGGGTGAATTTAAGGCGACCTCATCAATTACACCGCTAGGTTGTTGGCCTGTTTTTGGAAACTCATCCGTTAGTTCCTGCATTAATCCCTCAATCATTTCTTGTGTTAAAGCTAGGGAGGAATCATCAAAATCATAATTTCGTTGTTCTGTGTCTAGAAGTACTACAGATGAGGAAGGGGTTTCTTTAGGGGTCTCTTTAGGAGTTTCAGCCTTGGTTGAAACATCAATACTTATATCAGCTTTATCAGATTCTTCAATTATAGGTGTTTCTTCCACTTTATATGAAAGTTGAGTAACTAGATCCTCTAAACTCCGTTTTGTTTCAGTTTCTTCAGGTTCAATTGAAATTTCCTTGCTAGAGATCCCCATACTCTTTAGAATTACTGATAATCCTTTCCTCCCTTTTGTTTTGGAAATATCTTCCATAATGACATTGAAACCTTTGGAACGGAGGGATGTGACCTCACTTGCTTCATCAGGTCCAACAACCAAGTGATCCACAATTCCAGAGGATAATTCAGCAATTCCCAATAAAGTTGGTTTTACACCTAGTAATTGGAGGATGAACTGTTCCCGAAAACTAAATTGACTGGGACAAATTAGGGTAGCTGGTGCTTTAGACTCTTTAACAACCTTTGTAAACTCTTTATGCAAGAGTAGAAGAGCTAATGAACAGGGATCTCCAGCTAACCAAAGAATGGCATCAGCTTCGGTGATTACCTTTCTGGTTGCCTCTATAAAGATATCTGCCTCTAGATTTAATCCCACAATATCAATTGGCTTCTTAACTTTCTTTTTATCTTTATTTTCCTGACTCTTCACTAGCAGCTTCTGTAACTCTTCGATATCAGTCTTTTGCTCTGCTTTTCTATCGACATATCCTGTGATTTGAAAATATCTTAATGGTACCTCAGATGTTTCTGTTTTTATCGTGACAACTTCTTCTGGAAATTTTAAAGGAAATATCTCAAGGTACAAGCCAGCATATTCATTTAATGCTTTGAAAAATTCATGGAAACTCTGATCTGCTTTTTTTCTTTCACTAATCCACTGAACCAAAAACATCTCTGCATCACTCAAGGGAATACGAGTCTGGGCAATGGGTTGTGAAAAAAGTTTGGCAAGAGGGCTTTTTGTTAGATCATCTGGGACAATTGCATTCGCAAGTCTTACAATTTCATGTGAATACCAAATCTCCACTCCTTTTTCGTTTTCTTTTGATTGATTATTAGATAACGAGAAATCAGCGGTAGTATTCAGAATAATTGTAAATCTCAGACCAGCTTGGAGAAATTCCAAAATTAAGGGATGTAGATCGACTCCAGCTGATATAATCACTAACCGCGTGTCTGTTTCCATTCGTAACCCTCAAGCTAACTCAAAGCTTCACTAATTTATAAAAGTCGGATTGGTTACTCTTTTTTATTGTTTCTCCTATCCTTTAATAAGAATGTCTTTTTACAACTAGCATTGAGTAAAAAAATTTTTCCTCTTATGTACACAATAAATTTTCTAAAACTGTTATTTCGAATTATTGAACTGAAATGGTTTTATGAAAAAACTACAAAGTCCTTTTAATTGATTCATCTTCTTTTTCTATTCATAAGATTCTTTTATTTCCACAAGTTCCTTAATTTTATAGTTTTAGATGAAAGTTTAAAATGGGATTACCAATTAGGTTTTTTAGAATTTAATTTTATTTCAATTTACATTGAGATTGAATTTCTTAAAAACTTTGAGGTAGAAACCAAATGACACTGAATTTCGACTTGCCAGAAGAAGCAATGATGATGCGAGATGCTGTTCGTGAATTTGCTGAAAAGGAAATCCAACCTCTTGCAGCAGAACTTGATGAAAAAGAAGAATTTTCTCCCGAATTAACTAAAAAAATGGGAGATCTCGGGTTAATGGGTATCAGTATCCCTGAAGAATATGGAGGAAGTGGATTAAGCTACCTTGCATACATCGTAGCGGTCGAAGAAATAGCAAGAGTAGATGGATCTCAAGCTGCTACTGTTGCTGCTCATAATTCCCTAGGTATTGGGCCAATATATTATTTTGGTACAACGGAACAAAAAGAACACTATCTCCCAAAACTAGCATCAGGGGAAAAATTATGGGGATTCGGTTTAACCGAACCCGAAGCAGGAAGTGACGCAGGAGGCACAAAAACAAAAGCAGTAAAAGAGGGAGACGAATGGGTTATCAATGGTTCGAAAATTTTTATAACAAACGGCTCCACAGAAGCTTCACTAGGTTCAACTGTTCAGACTGTCACTGGTACAAGAGTTGATGGCCGTGGACGTGAATACACTTGCTTTTTAGTTGATCAAGGGACTGAAGGATTTGAAACCAGAACAATGCACAAGAAAATTTGTTGGCGAGCATCAATTACATCTGAACTTTACTTTACAGATTGCAAAGTCCCAGAAAGTAATATGCTTGGATCACGTGGTGAAGGTTTCCATCAAATGCTTGATACGCTGGATAAAGGTAGATTATCTATTGGTGCCATGGGATTAGGGTGTGCACAAGGAGCCTTTGAACTCGCTTTAGAGTATGCTAAACAAAGAAAAGCCTTTGGCCAAAAAATATCCAAATTTCAGATTAATGCTTTTAAACTCGCTGATATGGCTATTGAAATTGAAGCAGCACGAAATCTTCTCTATAAAGCCACTTGGCTTTTTGATCAAGGTCGAGATGAATACAAGAACCTCGCTGCAATGGCTAAGTTATATTGCTCAGAGATATCAAAAAGAGTGGTTCATCAAGCGGTTCAATTACATGGAGGTTATGGGCTTATGAAAGAATATCCAGTTGAACGATTCTATCGTGATCAACGCTTATTGGAGATAGGGGAAGGTACTAGCGAGATCCAAAGGCTCGTAATCGCCAGGAACCTTGGTTGCTTCTGAAAATAATTTTTCTCTCAAAGAAAAATCAAAGAATCCATAACTTCCCCCCAAGGAATAGGTTCGGTAGGAGGAGGTTTTTCTAAAGAATATCGAATATGAGCTACTTGACCAAGATGATGAATTGCATGGAGGGAGGTTCTTTCAACCATCCAAGCAAGAGTTCCCTTTTCCTGTAACTCTTTCTCCTTAAATACTGGTTTTCGAAGTAGTAGATCATCCTTTGATGCGTGGATAATCGAATGAACCAAGTGATTTTCAAGTTGTTTGTACTTCATCATAATTTCTTCAAAAGAAGCATCTTTCCCAAGATAGACAAAAGTATTATCATCAAGAGTCTTAAGCCAATAAATTTCAGCATTCACTATATGTCGAAGATAACTCTGAATTGTTTGTGCTTGGGTTTCTTCGGGCCGCCATAGCAATTCTTCTGAAGTCAAGCCATCAAACATACGATATCCATAAGCACGAATTATCCCAACAATTTTTTTTAAGCGTTGTCTATATGTATTACTATTCATCTTAATCCATCCTCATTACAGATCGGAATAACCTGATACTTTAAGCATAGTCACTTTAAAACGCCTCTAAAGTTACTAAATCCTTTTCTGCTTCCATTAAATCTTCTACTCATTTCGTAATATATGCTTTCAGTTGAATCTATCAGCTAGAAAATAAAAAAAAAAGAAGGAAATAAAATCAGATCAAAGATCTCCGATCTGATGGTTGCCAAGCACCAAATTTAAACACATCATAAAGGGCTGAAATCCCCGAAATAATTCCAATTATGCCAATTATCCAACGTAGAAAGAGGTCTGATTTACTTATCCAAACTAAGAGATCAGGATCCCCCATTATCTCGGGTATATTCTGAGCAAGGATAGCTAATTCGAGAGTAAATGGATAATATAAAATTAGGATTACAGCACATATTAACCCAATTATGTTTTTCCCAGCTGAAACCAATCGTGTTACTCGAACCCTGCCAAACACCACTAGAAATGCCGAATATGCTAAACCAGTCCCAAGGGTGAGGTAAGTAGCCAGAGCACCAATAATATACCAATTAGTATTGAACAGGGGTAAATAATTCGTTGTATCCAGAATAAATATCAAAACAATAACAAACATAATGACAATTCCACCAAAAAAGCCTCCTAAATGTTCACCAAAGGCACTCCAAAATCCTACTTCTCTTACATGTCTCTCCCTAACAAATGTCACTTCTGAAGAAACACTTTTTTTTCCTCGAATGGGGCTAATTGGTTTTTGAAAAATCGCACGAAACCGTGATAATTGTTCCTGGAATAATTTTTCATCACTAAGATATAATCCAAACGTAAACATCCCGACTGCGACTAATCCCATCACAACTGCAATTAAACTTATCACAAGATCATTGGAAACTATTTGTATTACTAAAGCCATTACAAGAACAGCAGCAAAACCAATGATCCCTAAGACAAGAAATTGTTCGTTCTGAACTTTAGATTCAGGAACTTTAAGGGGTGATTTCCAATCGGATGCCAAATCACTTGGTTCTTCTTCAAGAAATTTAGCTGCGAGGGTTTTAGGATCTTCCATTAACAGTATTGCCTGATCAAATGCCTCTTGGACTGAAAGTCCTTTTTCAGACAATTTATTAGCTTGATCCCAGATATGAGCTCGTAACTCCTTAATAATCTGATCTCTATCAGTTAAGGGCGCTAAATGGACACGTACTTGGTCTAAATATTGTTCAACTGTTTCTAATTGCTTATTCATTTTTTATTCTTCCTATTTATTTTCGATTAGACGGTCAAGAATTCCATAATAATATATCCAGTTTTGCCAGAGAGCATTGTAGGCTCTCTTACCTTTAGAAGTAAGACGGTAATATTTTCTTGCTGGGCCAGTACCAGGAGATACTTGGAGCTCGGATTTAACTAAGCCATCTTTCTCCAATCGTCTGAGGATCGCATAGAAGGTAGCTTTTGATCCATCCAATTCCCCTTCAGTGTATGAAAAGAGCTCCTCACCGATATTGTAGCCATAAATTCCTGTTGCTTGATGCCTTTCAATAATTGCTAGTAATACTAAGCGAAGAGCGCTGCCCTCAAGTTGTTTAATTTCCTTGTCTACCCATTTCGTTAAATCATCCATTAAAGGTTCTTTTATTGACATAATTGTCAACTCTGATAGTATTATTAATGTTATTACTTTAACTAATATCAAATTGATAATAGTATTTAAATCTTTTCTTGAAGGCATTCTGAATCTATAAAATACAGAAGTAGTTTGAGAATCTGCTATGATTTATATAACTCGTAATTGATTATTTTAGAGAAAGAAAACCTCCTTAATCCTTATTTTAAGTTTCATGTGACTCATAGAGTACAAAAAAGGGAAAATGAAAAGATTAGAACTTAAATATATACATAAAATGAGTTCTAACGACTCAATCAGTAATTTCAATCAATAATTTTCTAAAATCATTCTGATGCTAAGAGGTGATCCACATCCTTCATCCCCCACTCTAATCTGTCATTATATCCCAATGGGTCTTGATTATTTCCGAGAAAGATATCTTCCAATACCTGTGCTCATAGTGGTATAGGCAGTTAGTATATTGATAAATTGTATTCCACCTTAAAATGATTCTTTTTGAGTGAAATACAAATTTAAACACATATACTCATACAAATTTTTAAGATAACCGCCTATTAACCATTGACGAACAAAAACATGAATTTATTCGTTGTCTGCATTATTAATGGGTAATATACTGAAAGAAAATGGTGTATTCTAAATGACAGAAGATATTGGTAAAGTTTTTATGAGAAAGACTCAGTATAAATTCATGGAACCTTCAGCTCAAAGTAGAGGTTCCCCTCAACCATCATTAGAGTTAGATTACGATCGTTCAAAAGTAATTGATATTCCCAAACCTCAAGATATTTCTATAGATGATATAAGCTTACGACAAGCGATTGAAACTCGGAAGAGCATTCGTAAATATTCAGATCAGCCACTTTCGTTAATGGAATTATCTTGGTTATTATGGTGTACTCAAGGAGTGAAAGAGGCCATGGGTAACCGAGCTACTCTCCGTACAGTCCCCTCTGCAGGAGCCCGTCATGCATTTGAGACCTATCTATTAGTGAACAATGTAGATGGACTTCAACCAGGCCTCTATAGATTTTTAGCTATTGATCATAAAATCGTGCCAATAACCTTGGAGAAAAGTATTGCTGATAAGATTACGAAGGCAGCTCTTGATCAATCCCATGTGAAAAAAAGTAATGTCACTTTTCTATTAGTAGCAATTGTCGAGAGAATGAAATGGCGGTATGGAGAAAGGGGGTATCGTTACCTACATATGGATGCGGGACATGCTGGTCAAAACTTATATCTAGCTGCAGAAAATATTGGATGTGGCGTTTGCGCTATTGCAGCATTTGAAGATGAAGAGTTAAACAAGGTTCTTAATCTTGATGGAATAGATCAGTTTGTGATATATCTCTTAACTGTCGGGAAAAAGAAATAATTGCTGATTAATTCACAATCTGGTGTTAATGTCTTAGAAATTAGTTGATATTCTTTATTGACTCAATTTTAAGAGATCTTTCATTTCTTCTTTAAGAAGGCCAAAGTATATTTCATTTACTAGTATATTATCGCAATGAGTTCTTACAGAATTACGAAGAATCCCTTCCTCAATGAAACCACATCTCTTAGCAATTTCTTTACTTTTCTCGTAATAAGAGCCATGTTTTCTTACCCTAACAGTAATTTTATTAGCATTCATATTCTTAAATATAAAAAGGATTGCCGCTTTGGCAGCTTCAGTAGTAAACCCTCTTCCTTGGTACTCCTTATCAATAAACCAGCCCATTTCAAAATTAGGTATTCTCCAATCAAGTGGTTCAATCCAAATATGACCGAGGTATTTTAATGAGGATTTTTCCCAGAAACTTAAAACGAATCGATTACGTGCAACCCAATCTGCTGCTAATTTCCGCAAGAAGATTTCAATCTCATTGATTTCTGTTGATTCCGTTATTGGTCCAAGGAGCTCTGCTAAATATTTTCTATTCCGTTCCAACATTGCTAGGAAATGTAAACCATCACCTGCTTGGTATGGTCGTAGAACTAACCTTTTTGTTTCTAATATTGAGGGTAACTCAAGTAACATCTTATCCAAAGATTTTAACCTCCTAATTCTGTTTGGTTCCTTTCTCAATGTCATTCAATCGTTTAAGAAAATTTTTCCACCCCTTTGTTCCATATAAATTTACCAAATCAGTATCTCGTTTCATACGATCGATAAATTGTTTTAGGGACTTGTCCATGAAATCGAGTGATTTATTGAGGTTGTTTAGAGCCGAGTCAATGTTCCCATTTAATGCCCAAGAACAAGCAGCATTATAGTAGTTATAGAATTTCCTTTGATCTGACTTTGCAGCTTTTTCATACCATTTAGCTGCTTTCTCGTAATCCTTTTCCTGATAGTAATGATTACCTTGAAAACTTTCAATATTAGTGAACGAACCAAGAAATACAGTATAATCTTGAATCTTTTTAAAACCTACTTTTTTTGCTACACGTATAGAAGCGTCATTATTCGTAGAAACATCCCAATATGGCTGAATTTTGACTGATAAACTATGTTCTACATAAGCTAAAGCCATTGCAGTTCCAAATCCCCTTTTTTGATAGCCTTGAAAGGTTTCAATACCAATTCCACACTTACCTTCACTAAAATACTCGCCTGTACACCAACCTTGAACTTCTTTCCTTTCTTTAAGGGTATGAATCAAACAAAAACCAAAACCCTTCTGTAAAAAATCATCAACAGATTGCCAACATAGTTTTATTTCATCAATAATTGTATTTACATTTTCAATATCGCTTTCAAGGAGAGTTCTATCAATTTTCTGGATACTAAAGTCAGATGGTACAATATCTTTCCATTGAGAGATCAGGGGTCTATCCAGAATGAAAAATTTACGGTGAGCTTTGATAGGACACTTTTCTCTTAAAATTTCCTCAAGAATAGGCTCCCATTCATTTGGGAAATACTCGATTTTAAAAATATCATGGTTCCTAGCAATTACATCAGGCATTATTGTATCATATAATAATGTTGTAATTGCTTCACAGAATTCACTATTTTCAGTCTCTCCAACAAGATAATAACAGTGGGATTTATCCCATAAGAATGCACTTTTAGGAGCGGTAGTTTCATCCACCCAAATATGCATTGGACTATTTCCTGCAATAACGGCATCAATAGTGAACTCAAGATGTTCCGATTTAGTGAATAAGGAACGAACTATATGAAAATCATTAAATTTGAGTTCTTTTATTTTCAATGACTGTTTCTCCTAGAAAAATAGCTTTTTATATTGCTCTATTTAGTTTTCCAAGAATGAGTTATTATGTGAGAAGTTGAAACGAATCCTACCTTTTGATAAAGTATTATAGCCGGATTTTCTATGTCGACGCCGAGACTAATTGATTTGAATCCTTGTTTAAATACCCGTTTGATGACTAATTTCAGCAAAAATTTACCTAATCCTCTTCTTTGATAATCTGGATGAATAGCCAGAAGAGATAGATGAGCATCACCTCCTCTCGGACGTACCACTGTCACACCGATAATTGCTCGCTTTTTTAATTTCTTAAGGACAAGAGATGCTTCTTTGATGAAAGGCTTCGATTTACTGTAATAGTCAAAAAAATAGTCACGACGTTCAGATTCAGTTTGATCTTGAAAGATACGATTTTTTGATTTAGTGAATGCCTCATGATAACAGAGATACAATTCATCGTCATTGATTTCCGAAATTGATTTTGTTTCAAATGCTTCAGGGGTGGAAATCCCAGTATTATCATTCTCAGAAAGATTGCGAAACATATAGATTACTTCATCTTTGATTCGCACGTTATGTGCCTCATACCATCTTCTATAGATTTTATATGCCTGCCTCTCCCCTTGATCCCGAATGTTAAACGAAACTTCTAGTCTAGAATAATGTATCTTTCTGCAATAATCTTTAGAGGCCTCAATAAGCGCAGCAAGTACTTCATCTTCTTCTTCTCCTTCAAGAACAGCTGGAAGCCATCTCCCAATTTCAACCTTATTAGGAGATTCTAAATCAAAGGATAACCACCCAAGCATCTTATTCCCTTTACTGGTAACTACAACAAAAGAAGGTGAAAATTGTTTTTGTAGGTTAATTATTCTTCTTTCTCGTTCAAGGGTACGCTTATTATTAAAAGTTTCAGGCCTGGATTGTCTCGCCTTAAATGAAAATTCAGCTAAATCGTCTAAATTCAATTCAGCCCAGTTATGAAGATTTGTTACAAGTTTAATTGAGCTCATACTTTATTTCCTATCTTATTCTTACTTGAAAAATTCAATCCAACGTTCTATCGATATTTTTTTCCGTTCCAAACGATCATGAGAATAATATTCTGGAAAATCAGAATCTTGTGCTATTTTCTCAACTCTTAGAGCATCAATAGATTTATTTTTCATATAATCAATACATCTGGCAAAAAAATCATTAATTTCATCAAGATCATCGGTTGTGGCTGCAGGGCCATGACCACTAATGATAATTTTGGGTTCCAGAGTTATTAAATCCTCAATAACCTTTTGCCATTTCATTATATCACATGTTTCATCTCCCCCATAAGGAAACTGCTTATTGAAGATTAAATCGCCAGCAATCAACGTTCTAGTTTCAGGTTCCCATAAGTACGTACTACCACTAGTATGGCCATCAGCTTGAATAAGCTCTAATGTCCTCCTTCCATATAAATAAAGTTTATTTACAAAACAAACATTAGAATGTGTTAACTGAAGATCCTTTACCCCATATCCTCCTGCTTCCCATTCATCCAAGTCATCTGGAGTTTGAACATTCCATATGTTTTTTTCAAATTCAGTTGTTATCCTTCTTATTTCAAAGCTCGAGATGATTGGTAAATCAGAAAAAACCTGGTTTCCAAAAGTGTGATCACAGTGGTGATGAGTGAGAATCAATCCAGAGAGATAACTATCAAAATATTGTTCAATCACCTTTCTCCATTCTGCAGCAAGCTCCCAATTCAACATAGAATCAATCACAAAAATTTTTCCTCCTAAATCAATGGCTATGCTATTTCCATATCCTACATCCGTCCAGATAAGGTGTTCGCTAATTTTTTCAAAATTCATTATCATTTCTTCTCCTATTTCAGGTGTTATTCTTCTATTTGTCCTTCATTCCATTTTGTGACTATTTCTTGAGCTTTGATAATATAAATGAATATTTCATCCTCTTCTACCTTACTTAGAGGTGTTGTATATAGTTTATCAAAAAAATCATTCTTCGTTTTTAAATTAATGAATATTGAAATCTGATCAGAAATATGACAATTTGTTTCCATTTCAGACTCTTTTCTTCGCGATTTCACTATTCCAACTCACCAAACATTCCTAATTTTTTCAATCTCCTATTTTGGTCGTTGACGACTTTTACCCGTTCTCTGAAAGACTAATTCATCACGATATCCTTCCTTCCCCAAATATATTTTGGGAGAATACATAGTGGAGGGATAAATCTGCATAGTCTTTTTATTCAAGAAATCCTGCAAATGTTGGGGTAATTCTTTAATAATGGTTTCTATTACTTCATCAGGATTGACAGATATTTTGTAAACTCTCTTAAAATATTGATTAATGTTGTGAATATCTTTTTCAAGGAGATCTATAGCTTTGTCAATTCTGATTCGTAAAGGAGTATTGATGAAGGTCTTCCTGTTATATTGAACCGACTGAGAAACGTCCATTGTAAAGAGTATCCCCTTCTGAGTAAGCATGAGGTTATGTTCACTATAATCTCCATGAATAAAGTGACCTTCTAGAAATAAATTTGCCAGAATGTCAATTGAATCATATAATAGCTCTTCTGGATCATAATAAGTCAGGTTTACTTCACGAAGAAGAGGAGCAGGAGTTGTTGATCCTATTTCTTCAGCAATAAATTCCATGATAACAATATTATTGGTGAGTAATCGTGGTTCGGGTACAGGAATATTTCTGTTAAACAATTCATGTAGATTCCAGTACTCCTGTTTTGCAGCTAAAGCTGCCATATCATCAGCAAGTAGATGTATCGTCCCACGAAGGCGCTTCCTGATTGTACTTGTAAAATATCGGAAAACCTTAGCACAAACTAATTCTTCTTCTGTATTTTCAGCGAGAAGAATAGTTGCCTCTTTACCACCACCAATTACTGCAAGGACTTGTTGTATTTCTCCAGTAGCTAGAAGTTGATTTTTAGCTTCAGTTATTGTGACTTCCTTTAATTGCCTTTTAGTCTTAGTCTTCCGACTTTCACGAGATTCTTCTCTACCATGGGTAGTTTTCCCATATCTACCAAATCCAAGTCTTTGATTATGGTCTGTACTCAATCTTATAATCTTCCATTTCATTTTTTCAAGAAAAGAGGGATTTTTGAAATTTAAGTTTTAGAGTGTCCACTGAGCGTATATATCTTCGAGAGTCTCCACTAAAGACTATGGAGGCCAAGATTGTCTTTATTCTTACTATGAAGATATCTTTCCAAGTAAGAAGTAATCTCTTTAAACTATCACAACAACTCAGCAGATTATGCTTGTTTAAGAAGAAGCGAAAACAAAACAATTATTCAAAATCTCTGCTTCATGCAGCAATTGCTGGTGTTTGCTCACTTTTTCTAAAAACAAGTTTTGTATATTCTTTACACTCATATCTCATTGCAAGTAAACACCTCTTTTCATTAATGATTCCAGCATTTTATTTTTACTTTATAAATGTATTTATCGGGGAGAAAGTGGAAAACATTCACACGAAAAAAAAGATGACTGTTATAACTTTTTGGCTCTATTAGCCCATTCTCTATATCGCATAGCTTTTACTTGATCTGAAGCCTCTTCTGCTGCTATTCCTGCTTGAGTATAGCTTTCATAAGCATCAGTATATCTCTTTTCGATTTCATAAAGCTGACCCAGATTCCAATGTGTTTGATGATGGGTAGGATCTATTTCAATTGCTTTTTTCCAGTTGTCTAGAGCTTTTATATAATTTCCAAGATTAAAATATGCTAATCCAAGATGACGGAAGATCTCTGGATTCTGAGGATCCTTCTTCAAAGCCTTCTGTAAATATGGTATAGCAGCAGAGTTCTCAACTGCTCTTATTAATTCTATTCCTCTTTCAAGATTCTTATCCATTTTAACCCTCTAACGATCAATTATTAGAGATTCTAAATCACGAGGGTAATCATTAGTGATGTTTTCCATTCCTTCGTCTGTTATGACAACTGTGTCAGAGTGACGAAATCCACCAATCGAACGATCATAAATGCCCGGCTCAACCGTGAAAATCATGCCTGGTTTCATCAAATCATTCATACCAATATCTAAGAATGGACGTTCATGCCCCTCAAGACCAATAGCATGTCCTGTATGATGTTGGACTAGATTCATTACCCCCGCTTCTTTGAATACCTTCCGAGTAACCTTGTCAATATTTGAGAGTGGAACATCAGGCCCAAATGTATCAAAAGCGGCTTGTTGGGATTTCATCATTATAGCAAAATATCCGCGTTGTTTTTCGTTTGGTGCTCCCATGAACATTGTTCGTTCTAACTCTGATTTATAACCAGCAATATTACCACTTGCACCTGTAACGAGTGTATCTCCCTTTTGAAAAATTGCATTACGAGTCATAGCATGAGGAATTGCTGAATATGGTCCAATTTGGCCTCGGTATCCAGCGCTACATGGTCGTACTCCCCAACCTATGGGAGAATATTCTGGACCAAGTGTTTCACGCATTTCTTTAGATGCCTCATGACTTGCTCTAAAGGAAACATCTATTTCATTTTCCCCAACAGCGGTATAGTCTTGAAGTAATTGATGAGCTAAGTTCCCCCAGCGTGCACATTCTCGAATACAAGCTACTTCATCTGTATCCTTAATGATCCTCATATCAACGATCAGATCAGGATGAATAGCAACACTCATTTTCAACGCTTCTTCAAATTTTGGGCCTTTATATCCCCACATTCCTCTTGCTCCCCCTCCTTCTGCTCCTAGCTTATTTGAAATCTTTAAATCGTCTTTGATAAAATTCTTAAAATGCCTCATAGGATGTACTACATCAGGGTACTCAAAATAGCTTACGACTTTAGCTTCTGGAACTTCTTCTGACACGTGTTGCTTTTCCAATTCTGGGACAAAAAAGTTTAGGCTTGAATCCCTAAACACAAGTATAAAGGGGCGTTCAGTTGGTATCATCGAGAAACCAGTTAGATAATATATTGATGTTGGACTCAGAACAATAAAACTCTCCAAGTCAAGCTCTTCTAGAATTCTATGAAATTTCTCTTGACGCTCTTCAAATCTACTTTTAGGAATTTTGAGAATAACCATCTTAATAACCAACCCAAAGATCTTGTTTTCTTTAATAATCTTTCCCCAATCATTTGAAGTAATAGTCTAAATAACCAGGTTTTCCTTTGTAAGTCTTTACAAGCTCATCAGATTCAAGAAACTCTCTCACACGAATTACATCTGATAAGGAATTTCCCATAAACTTTTCTTTCTTAGGAACCTTACTTTCACAGATCATACTAACTTTATCTAAGTAATTTTGTTCTTTTAAAACCGAGAAAACAAGTTTCCAAGGTACTCCCGTCCCATGATCTAAAAGAGTGTGATGTTTCTCTCCTGTTTTCCCCACAATCATCCCCGAAAAGTGTATTGGTAAACGATTATCTTTATTTAGATCAAATGTTTGATCAAGGAGATTGAGTCTATTCAAAACACCACCCTCGGTCGTAATATTACCGCCTCGGGCGAAATCATGACTGATGTCCCATGTGATAAGACAATTGTTAATGGTTCCTGCAATCTCAATTAGTGTGAAGAAATCAGCAAAAGAATTGTACTTCCCCCCTACTTCTGGAGCCATCTTCGCATTATACTCCTTATGTTGCCTCCAAGCTTCCCAGTCCTCCAATACTTTTTTGACACGAGCATTCTCGTGCTTTCGCTTGAAGCTACCGCCATGAAAAGTCACATGATGAGCTCCAAGCCAATCAGCAATTAATAATGACTTAGATAGATTTGATTTCGAGTATTGAATTTTCTTGGGATCCTCTGATGTGGCAGAAATACGGTAGGGGGCATGAATCGAAAGATAGTATTGATCAGAGGGAACTACATCAGAAATCAAATTTATTTGTTTTTCAGATGGGTAAGGAACAGTACCAGGGATATTTGACGTACCAAGGACACAATTAAGTAATCCAAATTCAATTGCATTTATCTCCTTCTTTTTGATTTCCTGAAACTTTATCATAATATTCTCTTGAGACATGAATCTTGAATATGCAAATGAAATACCTAAAGAAATATTCAATTCGAAATTACACCTTACAATATGTTAAAGGAAATAGAGATTCTCATTGTTTTTCCATTCTCACTAATCCGCAATCAGGACATAACCATTTAATTTTCTTGTGAAAACTACGTTTAGAAGATTTCATTTTAACTATTTTACCTTGGAAACGACAGCGAGGGCAGTACATTTATTCTTCCTTGAGTTTTGGGTAAATCTTTATAATATGAAGATTCCTAAGTTTAGGTTTATCTACATATTAATCCCTGTTTTTTTTATTTAACAACTACAAGTATCACTGTAAGAATAGTTATAGACATAAAACCAAGGACAAGCATGCTAGATAAATCCTGTAATTATACTGAAAATATAAAAACAGGCATATACATTTTTTATTTCAATTAATCCTCCTCTAAAGTAAATTTTATATTCTTTGAATTATTGAATGTAACCATTTTATCATATTGTGTCTGAAAAGATATATTTTCGGTCCTACTATAATCTTTAAATAATGGCCAATATTTCTTAAAACGTGAATATATCTGAAATACAGCTCACATTTTAGAAATTTTGTGATAATTCCGAATGGATGAATAATAGCAGGGAATATAAAGTGCCAAATCCCAATGAAAGCTTTACAGATCGAGTCAAGGCATCACTACGGAAGAGAGTCGAAGATGAAGTTGATCAATTTCAAAATTTTGACCAAGAATATAAAATCTCGACCCATCCGATCAAGCGAACATTCATTGCTATTGGGAATCTTAATAAAATCCACAAAGGGCGAATAGGGATTGCTGCTATCGCAGAACAAGTAGAACTACCTAAAAACGACGTTATTTTTATAATCCAAGAATTCATTGAACAACGGCTAATCGAGGGCTATATTGAAGGGAATAAAACTCCCGATGATATTAGTGATGATACCCTCGTCCTCCATCAGGACTTCTTTTTCTGTCAGATCGACCAGATGGAACATGACGTTTTTGAACTTCACTTTCAATGTACCCGTTGCCTCCGTTTCATCTGCAGCGATTGTTATCAAAAAGGAAATACAAATACTTGTCCTTATTGTAATGGGTCTCTTGTTCCAGTTCCTCGAATATTCAAAGAATCGGACGTTCAATCGATTTACAATCCAAAGGACCTAAAAACATCATTAGGTGAATATTACAAGGTTCAAAGGTATAACATGTCGCGACAAGGAATTAAAACGGTTTCAAGGAGAGTTATTGACGATTTCAAGTCGTTAAAACTAAGAGATAGGATATCATACTCTTCACTAAAGACTAAAACCCAGAACTATTTAGACTATCGAAAGCATGAGAAATCAATAAGTGAAAATGAGAAGTTGGTTATCGATTCAATTTCAACTCTATATGAAGTAGAAGAAAACAGCCAGATTCCTATTCAAAGAATAGCTAAGATAGCAAATCTAGAGGTTGGTTTAACTCACGAAATTATAAGTCGATTAATTAGTCGTCAATCACTCCAAGGATTCATCGAAACAGGAGGCACTTATGACACCATAGATGATGATGTTTTAATTATTGGTTCTGATAAATACCATTGTGAAGTCCACAATGAAGATTTGTCGTTTTCCCTAGCCCACTATCAATGTTCTAATTGTTTTAGGGGCATATGTGTAAATTGTTATAATGAAATGAAGGAACAAGGGGTTAAAAACTGTCTCTTCTGTGGGGGTAATATGACTTTTTTCCCCGGTCAGGGATAAAATAAGAACATAATTATTGATCTAATTCTGAATTTTTACTGAGCCCTGTACCTTGTTCGACATAAATCTATATTAATGCACTTATATCGAATCCTTTAATATACACTTTTTCGTCATACTTATTAAATCATTAATTTTCTTTTAATAATAAGACATTATATGTTCTGTTTGTTCCCATATACAATTAAAGATCTTGACTTGCCACTTAACTAGACGAAAATATGATCTTTTTGTAGTATTGAGTCATTTATGATATAAAAAGGGATGTACAAAGTTACAAAAGTTCATAATTGTTAAATGTGTCTCTTTAAATTGTCACATTGAAGACTATCATATAGCTTAAATTCACTTTTAAAAACAGTAATGATTTGATATAATAAATCTTTATTATTTTATAAATTGGAGTGTGTCTGGTGTCTTTGAGTGGTAATAATAAAAAATATGAGGAACTAAGGCAGACTTTTCCTCAAAAATTTGCATCAGAAAAAGCAATTTTTCAAAATATCCATCGAGGGGATCGAATATTTGTCTCGAGTGCTTGTGCTGAACCTCAATACCTAATAAAAGCTCTTGCGGCCTACTTAGAATCACATCCTAAGGCATTTTTTGATACTGAAGTATTATCCTGGTGGAATTTAGGAGTCGCACCCTATGCTGATATACGCTACCAAAGAAATTTTCGATATAACTCATTTTTCATCGCAACACCAACCAGAAATTCTGTTAATCAAGGATTAGCTGATTATACTCCAGTATTTTTGTCTAATACGCCAAGTTTATTTTTCCATGGGCATGTCCCTGTTGATGTTGCTTTGATTCAATGTTCTCCTCCTGATGTTCATGGTTATCTTAATCTAGGAGTCTCAGTTGATATTGTTAAAGCTGGAATAGAGAATGCATCGTTAATTATAGCCCAGATTAACTCATACATGCCCCGAGTTCATGGTGATGGATTCATCCATATTGAAGATATTGATTATTTAGTGCCTTATGATGAACCGATTCTTGAGTATAATCCAGTCCCTACAGACGAAGATTTATACGCTAAAAATGTGGCAAAGATTGGGAACTATGTTTCTCGCCTCATTCAAAGTGGTAATACTATTCAGGTTGGCTATGGTTCAATTCCTGACGCTGTGATGGCGAATCTGCGTGATAAAGAACATCTCGGAGTTCACACAGAATTAATCTCAGATGGTCTTGTTGATTTAATGAAGCAAGGTGTAATTGATAATACACAAAAGACAATTAACCGAGGAAAAACAGTCGCTTCTTTCTGTATGGGGAGAAAGGAGACTTATGATTATATTCATGATAATCCTGCAATCGAGTTCAAGGTAATTGATTATACAAATAATCCTTTAATCATTGCTCGTCATGATAACATAACAGCTATCAATAGTGCCCTACAAATAGACCTCACAGGACAGGCATCAGCAGAATCAATAGGTAGAACCTTTTATAGCGGAATTGGAGGACAGGCGGACTTCATGCGCGGTGCTATTCTGGCTAAGGGAGGTAAATCAATATTAATGCTTCAATCTACTGCTGAAACAACTAGTGGAACTATTTCCCGAATTGTTCCATTCCTCTCAGAAGGAGCGGGTGTTACCCTAAATCGTGGAGATATTCATTATGTTGTTACTGAATTTGGAATTGCTTATATTCATGGAAAGAATATCCGGGAGCGGGCTATGCAACTAATATCCATTGCTCATCCTAAATTTAGATCAATATTGATTCAAAAAGCAAAAGAATTCAATCTAGTCTATAAAGATCAAGCATTTGTCCCTGGTGAGAAAGGTGAATACCCAGAGCACTTAGAAACATGGAGAACTACTAGAAAAGGAGTTGAGATATTACTCCGACCAGTTAAGATAAGTGATGAACCACTACTTAAAGACTTCTTCTATGATTTAACTGATCAATCAATGTATAGACGGTTCATGTCAGTCCGAAAAGATGTACCCCATGCTCGCTTACAAGAATTTTGTATAATAGACTTCTCAAAAGAAATGGTTATTGTAGCAGTAACAAAAAAAGGCGCATTAGAAAAAATTGTAGGGATTTCACAATATGGAATAGATGAATCTACCCATACCGCGGAAGTAGCTTTTGTGGTTAAAGATGATCATCAAAATATGGGGATTGGGACTGAAATGATAAAATATATTACTTATTTGGCTAGAACAACTGGTTTGTTAGGATTTACAGCAGAGGTTCTTGTAGAAAATCGGGATATGCTTCATTTGTTTGAAATTAATTTCCCAGATCTCAGTAAGAGAATTACTAATGGAGTTTATGAGTTAAGAATGCATTTTTAAACCATTCTCAACTAAAAAATTTCACCAAAATGTTTATAGAAATCAAACTGACTTTCTTAAAGAAATAGCTGTTTAACTCTTACATCTTATAATTGAAAACATATTGATCAATAGATTTTGATCACAGGATTATTGCTGGTGGTTTATAGGAAATTGCAGGAAAGTCCCAATAAAACTACAGTTCCATCAATCAAATATCTCTTTGAACCTCGCTCTGTCGCAATTGTAGGATGTTCAACAAATCCGAATAAGATTGGATATAAAGTTCTTGATAATATAGTCTATAGCAAGTACCAGGGCACGATTTATCCTATTAATCCAAAAGGGGGTCAAATCCTAGGACATCGGTTATACAGATCAATTGACGAAATTGATGGAGATATAGATCTTGCGACAATTTGCATTCCTTCAGAATATGTTTTTGATGCTGTGCAGGAATTAGCTACAAAAAACTGTAAATTCCTTTCTATTATCACATCAGGCTTTTCTGAAATTGGAGATATTGAAGAGGAAAATAGAATCGTCAGATTTGCTCATGCGAATGGGATGCGTGTTCTAGGCCCTAATATTTTCGGAATTTATTCAAATAAATCACCAATAAACGCAACTTTTGGTGCAAAGGACATTGAACCTGGTTCAGTTGCAATTGTGACTCAAAGTGGCGCATTGGGTGTTGCAATGATAGGAAAGACAGAAACAGAAGGCATTGGTCTCTCAGCTATCGTTTCTGTTGGAAATAAGTCAGACATTGATGAAGCTGATCTTATTGAGTATTTAATGTCTGATGAGTTAACAAAGGTCATCTTGCTTTACATTGAAGGTATTAAAGAGGGGGAAAAACTAATTCATGTTCTCAGACAGGCAACTAAGATAAAACCAATAATAATCATCAAATCAGGAAGATCTAAAAGGGGCGCACTCGCAGCTGCTTCTCATACAGGTTCTCTAGCAGGTGAGGATAATGTATTTTCCGATATTATTAATCAAGTTGGAGCTCTCAGGGCATTAAGTGTACAGGAAGCTCTGGATTGGGCAAAGTTTTTATCCATTCAAACAGATCTGCCAAAAGGGGAAAATACCGTTATTGTAACAAACGGGGGTGGTATAGGCGTTCTTGCAACAGATGCATGTGAGATGTATAGAATTAATCTGTACGATGATCAAGAAGTCCTTACTGAAATCTTCGGGCCAGTTACACCATCTTTTGGATCAACAAAGAACCCCGTAGATATCACTGGGGGCGCATCAAATGAATTTTATGAGCAAGCTTTGCAGGCAGCTTTAGATAGTGATGATATTCATTCTATTATATGTTTAGGCTGTGAAACCGCTATTTTTGATTGTAATCAGTTAACAGCAGTCGTTGAAAGAAAATTTATAGAGACAAAACCTGCTAAACCGTTGGTTTTCTCTTTTTTCGGTGGTTCTGAATTTGAAAGAGGTCTTTTTGGCCTTAAAAGTTTAGGTGTACCAATTTTTCCAGATGTTTATCAAGCTGTATCATGTTTGGGTGCTGTCTATTCAAATTATCGAACCTTAACTTATGCAACCGATAATGAGGAACTTGATGAAGATGAAGTAAAAATCGATATAGCAACTATCCAGAAAGTGATTAATGAGGTCAGAAAGGATGGGAGGCAGTTCTTATTAGTTTCTGAAGCAATGCGGGTAATGGAAGCAGCTGATATACCTATGCCTAAAAGCTATATTGCTAAGGATCTCAAAGAAGCTATTCAATATGCTGAAGAGATTGGTTATCCAGTTGTAATGAAAATTGTTTCTAAAGATATAATCCATAAATCAGACGCGGGTGGTGTGGCTCTCAACTTGGAAAATAGAGAAGAGGTAATTGACGCATATGAAGCTATAATGAGATCTTGTCATAATTACAAACCAGATGCATTATTACAAGGCGTTGAAATTGTCACAATGATAAAAATGGATGAAGCGTTAGAAACCATTATTGGGGCACGTATAGATGCGATTTTTGGACCAACCGTTATGTTCGGTCTGGGTGGTATTTATGTTGAAGTATTAAAAGATGTTGCTTTCAGAGCAGTACCCCTGACCTGGAGGGATGCAAATAAAATGGTTAAACAGATACGCTCATACCCACTATTATTGGGAGTTAGAGGTGAGGCAAGGAAGGATATTGAAGGCTGTGTTGATGTTGTCATGAAGCTAGGTAAGGTTATTCAATCAATACTGGATATTTCAGATATTGAAATCAATCCTTGTTTAGTATTTGAAAAAGGTAGAGGAGTTTTATGTGTTGATGCTCGAATTTTACTCACTCCCCCCTCAAAAAAAGAGGTGATTTAAATGAAAAAAATTGTTATTGCAAGTACAGACGAAGGAGCTGGTAAAACTAGCTTAATTATTGGCTTGGCTAAAGCTCTAAATAAAAAAATTGGATATATGAAACCTTTCGGTGACCATCTTCTTTATCAGAAGAAACGTTTGTGGGATTATGATTCAGCGTTAGTCACTAACATTTTAGGGTTAGAAGAACAACCTGAAAACATTTCAATTGGTTTTGCACATTCTAAATTACGCTTTATGTATGATAAAGCATCAACGAAAGAAAAGCTAATTGAATTATTAAAAAATGTAGGGAAAGATAAAGAAATTGTCCTTATTGAAGGCAGTAAGAACTTGAATTATGGGCTTTCAGTACATCTTGATGCTTTAACAGTAGCGAGAAATATTGGTGCAGAACTTCTACTCATCCTCAGTGGTCCAGCTGAAAAGATTATTGATGAGATTACTTTCTTGGTGAACTGTGTTGACACTAAAGACATCGAATTGATAGGTGTTATTATCAACAAGATTAAAGATGTCGAGAACTTTAAGGATCTCTATTTAGATTCTATTAAAGAACTTGGTGTTAATGTTCTAGGGATAATTCCTTATCAAAAAGAGCTGACTCAGTTTTCAATGGCGTACTTATACGAGACCATATTTGCCAAGGTACTCGCAGGAGAGAAAGGATTAGATAATAAAGTCGAACATATTTTCGTTGGAGCCATGTCTGCTGCTCAAGTCATTAAACGACCCCTCTGGGCATTGGAGAATAAATTAATTATCACCCCTGGTGATAGGCCAGATATGATTATAGCAGCTTTGGAGTCATCTACAGCTGGGATTGTACTAACAAACAATATTCTACCTGCTGATCCAATTATCGAATCAAAAGCTAATATGGCAAACATCCCCTTACTATTGGTCTCCACTGATACCTTTGCTACTGCTAAACAAATTGATGATATGCAGATAATGTTCACCAAGGATGAAACAGAGAAAATTAATCTATTAGAGAAATTAGTGAAAGAACATATAGATCTCAATGCTTTCTAATGATTGTAAACTATCCATTCGAACTTCTAAATTGTATGATGTGGATATTGTAACTAAAATTTGTCAGAGTGATCTTTTAATCATAGAAGTTTCATCCTTTGATAATTATCTTGCTATAAAATTGCTTATTTCCTTCAAATCTCTGTAATCTACAGCAAAGTAGAGAAGAAGAGGAGTAAAAGATATTTTTATCCCAATAAATGCATATTAATCATCTTACTCTTGATTAACTAATAAGTTGTGTACTTAGTTTTGCAACTGAAGTGAATATCATAAAATGGAAAGAATATTTGTAGGACATTTGAATAATAACTAAAATCCCAAAATGATGAGAGTACAACTAAATACAGTACTTTTATAAAAACTTCTTCCATCTGAACTAAAATCGTAAATAGAAACAGAAGAAATAAAAAAAAATGAATCGATTAGACTAGGGGATACAACGTATAATGGTGGTTTATGAGGTTGGTGTAATATCAAGTGCGGGTCTCCCAGTCATCCATATTGATTTTCGACCTGGAATTAGTGGAGACCCACTCATGACAGCCGGTTTTTTAACAGCTCTTCAACAGTTTGTCAATTCAACGTTCTCAGATGAGACCCAATCTTTCTCTATGAAAAAATTTGCTGTTTTTTTCTCAAAAGTGCAATTATTCAAAGAAGAAGCAAGTATCTATGTTATTTGCGATAGAGGAAGGAATCACAAGATCATCCAAGAAAGGATTGAAATAGTTGCTGACAAGATTGTTAAAACTTTTGCCTCACTAAGCGACAATTTGGAAATCTCTGAAACAGTTCAAGGACAGGAATTTACAGAATTCATTAGAAAACAGTTTGATGATCTTGCAATGAAACCTGAAGAGAGAGCACGAAAACTTTTTGGATAATTTTCCCCTCCTCTTTTTCTAATGTATTTTTCCGATTTCTGATGTCGTATAACGTTGGATTAATGACTAACAACAAAATTAGCTCTGAATGTAATACATTTTGAACAAAGAAGATAACTTAAGATGTATAAAGCCTTATATCATTAAAAGAGTACAATCTGGTTTCTGTAAATGATTAAATTGTATAAAATTTCTCCAAATGTATTTGTGGCCACACCTGAAAACGATACAGTAAATATGGGGGGATTCAAACTTTTGAATTATTCAATAGCAGTTGATTCTGGACGATCAATGGGAAATGGTAAAGAGTTGAGGAATTCACTTGAAAAACAATTCAACTGTCCAATTATTTATCTTTTAATCACACATTGTCACCCTGACCATATAAATGGTATTACAGCATTTAATGAAACCACTTTAGTTTTTAATAAAAAAACTGAACCTTTTCTTCCCAAAAATTTTCCTAAAAAAGAAATATTTCAACCAAACAAGTCTTTGATATTAAAAGATCAAAATTCTGAGGTAGAAATCCATCACGTTGGAGGGCATACTCCTGATTCTTGTTTCATCTATCTTCCATCTGAAAAAGTCATCTTTGCAGGGGATTTGGTGTTTTCAGGTTTCAAACAACCCTTTCCTTGGAGTCCTGGCAATTCAAATCCTGATAAATGGATTCAAGCAGTAAAATATATTCTCCAAAAAGACCTCAGAACAATAATCCCTGGTCATGGACCTATACTAAATAAAAAAGAATTAAAGAATATTCTAGACTTTTATCAGAACCTTAGAGATTTATTACTCGATTCAATTGCCCAAGGAATTAAATTAAGTAAAATTAAGGCTCCTACCACGGCTTTAGATTATGAATTGTTTGAAAAGAGAGGTATTACCTTGAATGAAGAATTTGAAAAGGATTTAATTCAAATTGGGATTAGAAGAAGACAAGCAACACTTAGACACTGGTATCAATTCTATAAGAAAAGATGATAGTGAGTTTTAAAACAACAGACGATTATATATGTTATGTATAAAAACCTTTGATTCCCTATAGGGACAACTCTGAACTGATATTTGATTTATTTCTAATTTTTCTCTGATTCTAGAAGTGATGAAACTCTTAATTCATAGTTGAAAAATTGCCAGGTTGTGTGTGAAAAAAGTGAAAGCACTAGTAACAGGAGGTACAGGCTTCTTAGGTAGTCACATTGTTGATGAACTAGTTGAAGCGGATTATGACGTACGAGTCCTTGCAAGAAAGTCAAGCAACATAACGCAATTACCAAGCAAAATAGAAGTAGTTGTGGGTGATATTACTTTAGCTGAAACGCTTACTTCTGCAATGCGGGATATAGAAGTAGTTTTCAACAATGCTGCTATTATGGAGGATTGGGGAGATTGGTCAAAATTTGCTCCTGTTAATGTAGAAGGTACTCGTAATGTATTAGAAGCAGCTCGAAAGTTAGATATATCTACAATAGCCCATACGAGTTCTTGCGCTCTTTACGGATTTCCGAATAGCGATACACCGATCACAGAGGACTTTCCAAAAAATCCTTTTGGTGACTATCAAAAATCAAAGTGGGCTGCAGAACAGATTGTTGATGATTATGTAGAAATATATGGAATGGACATTGTCAGCGTGAGGCCTCCTTTCATCCTTGGATCTCGTGATCACTATACAACCCCTACTATTGTGGATGCCATTCAAAAAGGGCAGATGGTTGTTATTGGAAACGGAAAACAAGTTCAATCTGTTGTCCATGCCCGTGACGCTGCGTATTGTTTACGTCTTGCTGCAGAACATCCTAATTCTCGAGGTGAGGCTTTTAATGTAACAAGTTTTAACCTACCAGCAGAGGAGCTATACATTCGCTATGCTGAGTTGTTGGCCGAGAAGTCCACTTTTCGACACATTCCTTATCGTGTCGCGTGGGGATTTGCTGTTATCTCAGAAGGCTTTGCAAGACTTAGAAGGAAAAAAGAAAGTCCCCTAATGACTATATTCAGAGTGAAACTTTTAGGTACACATTATTTGATTGATTCGACCAAAGCAGAGGAGAAACTAGGATATCAACCACGCTTTGATGCAGACACTACCATCCAAGACTCTCTCAAATCATATTTTGCCCAAGATCCTGATAAAGAGCTACCTCTCCCCCTTCGTGAGAAATAGATCTACCTCCGAACGTTCCATATATTATTCATATTCAATTGTCTTAGGTCTATATCATTTTAATAAGCCAAGTATATCTCTTGCATTTCAAATTACCACAATCTGATACTTGAAAAATAAAAATTCTATACGATAACCGCTCACTTCTTGTATTCAGGTGGTTATTTGGTAGAAGTTATAGCCAATAAAAGTGAAGATATTAATAGAAATAACTTAAAGAAATTTATGAATCTCAGAAGTAGGAAGAATCCAGAATTAATCCCTTCTAAGAATGTACTTCACAAATATGTGGATAATCTATTAGCTAACGCTCAATATCATCTATTAGCTTATGTGAATAGTGAAATATATGGCTGGTTAGGACTGATAGAAGTTAATCCTTCACTGATGATTTTATATGAATGGCATCCCTTGGTAATGCCTGGTGAAGCTAAAAAAACAATTGCTCAAGAGTTATTGGACAAAGCTTTTCAATTTACTCGGAATAAAGGTATCTCCAACGTTCGAGTATTTGTTGATGTTGTCAAACAGAGAGAAAAACAATTTCAGGACCTTCAAATTCTATATGAGGCTGTAAAAATGGAGAAAACACATATCTGCTATTGTATGGAACATACTCTCTCTGAATCGGATATAAAAAATGTTCAGCTACCTCCAGATATAACTATTACAAGATTAGGTGATAAATCTCAAGAAGAATTGCAGAACTGTTATAATCGAGTATTCGAGAATTCTTTGGATGATTTTATCAATAGTTTAAATAGAGAGGAGCAATCATACTGGGATTTCTTTAACTTAGGAACGGAAACCGAATCTTCTATTGGTTTAGAATGTAATGGGAATATTATAGGATTTATTGGAGCCCGAGATTATGGGGAGTTTATGGAATTTGGCCCCGTTGGAATACTGCCAGAATATCGAGGAAGAGGATTGAGTAAGATCCTTATGGATAGGTGCTTTTCTAACTTAATTAATTTAGACAAACGAAATACATATATCGAAGTTGGTGTGAGAAATGAGCCTGCAATTAACCTTTATTCAGCATATGGCTTTAAAGAGGTCTCTAAGAAACATGGATTTGTTAAGAGATTGAAACAAGAGAATACTTGATGGTAACCTCATATCAGTTGATTTATTCAAATTTCCACTTTACTAAGTTAAAGCTCAATGGTAACTGTTCAATTACAGAAAGATCTGAATTTGTAGGAATAATCGATTATTCTTCTATAATTTCAGAGACATTCGAAAAAAGAACAGGATTATAGAGATGAAAATCAATCTTCATGACGGTCTTCAAACAACGATTATAATTGTTAAAGCTAGCATTTGAGAAATTTAATACATAGCATGAAACAAATCATTTATTTAGAATTTTTATCCAGTTCCATAATTCATGAATCTCTGCTTTATATTATTGTGTTACATTTTCATTACACAGTCAATTTTTTAATTTTTAATATTCAAAATCCGTAAATATTCTATCCAAGGGCCAACGGTATTTTTATATCGTAAAGCAAAGGATTCAATTATTTGAAATAAATGTGTCAAGTCGTGGACAACCCAAGTTGCCAAGTGTTGTTGTAAACTAACCTCACCAAATTCAGGATGTATTCCAGTTCTTTCAAAGTCTTTCTCTGTCACTGATACTTTTAATGTTTCTATGTTTTCTGCTCGGAGGCTTTCAAACAAATCTAATCGTTCTTCTACACTTAACACTTCACCAGAACTCTCACGATTAAATGGTGGAAATTCCTTATATCCTTCTTCTTTAAGCATTATTTTTGTTCTAGGAATCCAATCAGTCTGTTCTCCAGCAATAAGGTGTCCTACCACTTCTGAAGGAGAGAAAGCGTCTTCTCTTTTTTTATAATTAACCCATTTATCATCAAGTCCATCCAACAAATCCCGTAGTATTTTAGGTGTTCGAGATAAAATCTCAATAGCTTCTTGTAAGTTAAATTCCATTTATATCAAATCCAAAGTTGTTGACAAAATTCATTCGTTTTGTTTCATCAGTTATTAAAAATATAAAGATTTTTGGTAATATGACCAAATAATCAAAATTAAAATAAACCAATTAGAAAGAAAAGGTCGTCAATCTGCAATTATAATTGTTAAAGCTAGTTTTCAAGAAATTCAATCTAAGCTATCACTGAAAATTCCAATATCAAGATTCATATTTCTAACTTACCCTATAAAGTACTAGAAAAAATATTTTAAAAATTGCTTTCGTATAAGATTAATTATAATTATTAAAGTTAGCTTTCTGGAATCTAGGATAAACTCTGAAGCAAAATGCTAGGGATTTTAGAACCAAAAAGATTTTTAAATGGATTAGAAAAGAAAAGTGCCTTAGGTACCGCTAAATCAAATTAGGAAAAACCTAATGGATTATATTGATTTATGCCTGATCTATCAACCTTTCTGTGATGTATACGGTTCATAGCGAGCAATGGAAGAACTGAATCATGATGGAAAAATAAGCGCCATTTGTTTAAGTAATTTAGTTGACAAATAATTAGTTGATCTTATTCTTCATAATGAAATCACATCAGCAGTTAATCAAGTTAAAGCTCATCCATTTTGACAACAGATTGAAAGTGCGAATGTTATAAAGGATTATACTGTTCAAATAGAATTTTGGGGATCTTTTGCAGAAGGAAGAAATAATATGTCCCAAAATGGAATTTTAAGTGAAATAGCAGGAAATTATAATAAATCTGTAACCCAAGTTATACTCCGTTGGCTTATTCAAAGATGTGTTGTGGCTATTCCACAATCAGGGTATAAAGAAAGAATCCTGGAGAACTTCACTGTTTTTAATTAAAACTAGAAGATATGAAAAAGATGGCTCAATTAGATACAAAAGTCAGTTTATTCTTTTCCCATCAAGTTCCAGAAATCGTTAAAAGATTAGGTTCAATCAAATTAACTATTTAAGTAGTAGAAATAGTAAGAATAAAAAAAAGTGAAAAAAATGGAAAGAAAATTATTAGGTTTCGGTGCAATGAGATTACCATTAATTGAGAATGATTATGGAAAGATAGATATTGAAGAGTTTAAAAAAATGGTGGATATCTACATAGAAAGAGGATATACGCATTTTGACACAAGTTACGTTTACCATGGTGGTAAAAGCGAAACTGCCATCAGAGAAGCGTTAGTAAAACGACATCCTCGTGATGCTTTTACTGTTACCGATAAAATGCCTGTATGGTTAATTAAAAAAAGGCAAGATTATCAGAAAATATTTGATGAACAATTGGAACGGTGTGGATTGGAATATTTTGATTATTACTGGCTTCATGCTTTAGGTTCTCCTAGTACCGAAACAAGTGAGAAATTAGGAGGGTTTGAATTTTTAAACCAGATGAAAAAGGAAGGGAAAATTAGGCATATTGGATTTTCGTTCCATGATACTGCAGAAACATTGGATAAGATACTTATCAATCATCCTGAAATGGAATACGTTCAATTAATTGTAAATTATATTGATTGGATAAATGGCGGTATTGAAATTAGAAAATGCTATGAAACTGTTGTAAAACATAAAAAGCAAGTTATTGTTATGGAACCATTGAAAGGAGGGGCATTAGCAAATGTTCCGAATGAGATTGAAAATAAATTTAAGGAATATAATCCCAATATTAGCGCTGCTGCATGGGCTTTACGATGGGTTGCATCTTTGGATGGTATTTTTTTGATTTTATCAGGAATGAGTACCATTGAACAATTATTAGATAATATGAACACATTTGATCAGCTCACACCACTTAATGTTGAAGAACAACAATTGATTACAGAAGCACAAGAAATATTTAACAAAAAATCACCAAATAATTGTACATTTTGTGGAGAATGCCAAAAAGTATGTCTAGAAAAATTAGCCATTCCTGTATATATTGGATTATATAATAATCGTAAAATGTTTAAGGCTGGAGGATGGCAGAATATGGTGTATGATGCAGTAGGAACTCGTTATGGCAACGCAACTGACTGTACTGATTGCAAGGAATGCGAGACGGTATGTGAACAAAACATCAAAATTACAGATATAATAAAAGATTTTCAGGAAGTAATGAAACCTGTTTACTAAACCACTTTTTTAAAAGAATTAATTATTAAATGAAAAAGGATAATAAAATGTTAAAGCGAAAATTGGGAAATTGTGGACTTGAAGTTTCAACTCTTGGATTAGGATGCATGGGAATAAGCATTAATTAGAAGGTGAATTAGTTTTGAATGATCAAGAAGGAAATAGAGATAATTCTTATTCTTTTGACGATTATTTACTCGTTAGGAATAGTTTTAACTTTTATAGGGACGATGAGTTCTTTCAGGCATTAGTTAAGAAGTATGCCGGTGATGAATTCGAGAAAATTGATGCTGAGCTCCGAGAACTATCTGATAAGGTCTCCTATAAATGGAGGGATCTTGTTGAAGAAACAACACGTCTTGATAATCGCACAAGATGTACTATTGTGCAGCATTATGACGCTTACAACAATAGAATCGATCGTATTAAACGAGCAGCCGAGACAGAAAAGCTTGAGCGAGAGATCTTTCAATTAGGTCTTTTTGATCCAGCGAAAAACACTGCTTGGAGCAGATTTATGAAAATATTTCTGCTTTATGAACTTGGTGAATTTGGAGTTATGTGTCCCGTAGCTTGTACCCATGGAATGATATGGCTGATGCAAAAATATGAAACTGAATTGGATCCACAGGCTCAAAAAATTCTTAGCTCGGTTCGGAATGGTTTTGGTGGATTTGAAGACAGCGTATATGGCTTAGGTGCACAATTCGTAAGTGAAATCCAAGGAGGTAGTGATGTCCCTGCCAATCTTGTTGAAGCAGTTTTTGAAGAAGCAGAAGGTCCTGATGATATTTCGAATTGTTGGCGTATTTATGGACAGAAATTTTTCTGTTCAGCCATACAAGCTGATTACGCGGTTGTTACAGCGAAACCAAAAGGTACTCCTTCATCAACAAGAGTTGCTGCATTTGTTGTTCCTTCTTGGCTGCCTGGGAATAAAAAACGTGAAATTAGAAACTCTTTCACTATCGATCGCCTTAAACAAAAACTTGGAACTGCTGAACTCCCGACAGCTGAGATTACCTATAAAGGTGCAGTAGCATATCCTATCGGACCGCTTGAAAAAGGTCTTGCTGATGTGGTTGGTATTGTTCTTTCATTATCAAGGCTCCATGTTGCCTTTGGTCTAGCAGCGGGCGCTCTTAGGGTAGTACGCGATGCAATACTTTATACTCAATTTAGAACAGCTTTTGGTATTCCAGTGGCTTCTTTTCCGTTAATGATCAATCAAATTAACGATTTACGACAGTATGCGATGAGATCAGCAGCAGGTGCTTTCAAAGTTTATTCTGAATACATTCACTTTGGCGAAGAACTCATTAGTGGAATAAGAGAGCTAGAGAAAATTGATGATTTAAATGAGCGTAAACGACGGTTTCGACTACGGGAGCTTATAATGCTCCAAAAAATCGTGGTAGCTGATGAAGCTCCAGCGATGACCAGATTAGCCATCTCGTTTTTTGGTGGACATGGAATTATGGAAGATTTCCTCTCTCTTCCACGCTATCATCGAGACTCTTTGGTTATGGAATTATGGGAAGGACCTCGAAGTGTTTTGTTGACGCAAATTCACCGTGATTTTTCAAGAGTGATTGATTGGTATTCTGCGGACGAGTTTGTTCGTGATTTACTTGAAGGTGCTGATGCAAGTATTGTTGAACCACTTGCAACAGAATTTCTCCGTATTATGTCCCACGAAAGTCTATTAGTTAATGAAGAAGAAACACTTAAGATTTGTAGGGATTGGGAGAAATTATCCAATGAACTATTCAATGCTTATCAAAACCAAGCGCTAAAAGAGCTTGATTATAGTGGAAAACCGCTTGATTTTTCACAATCGCTAGAAAAGCTCAAAGATGCAATGGAAAATCAAAAAGTGAAGACTAATGGAAGAAATGGTGTGATTCCTTCCCATACTTTAACTCAATCAATATCTAAACAACTTTAATTTAAGGTATTAACGTTTTTAATAATTAGTTCATGAAAGTTTAGTCTTCGGAGTTAATGTCTTCAAACACACATTATAATTGTTAAAGCCAGCTTTCTATAAATTTCAATTCAAATACAAGATTGAATTTAGTATTTAGTACTCTGTATGAAAGATCTGTCTTTCTTTTGTTCCAATTCCCACTTTTTACGTTCTGAACGTAGTTTAAAAATATCAATGTCTTTATAGATAAGTTTTTCCTCTTTAGGAAGAATTCTTTGTACAGTTCGTTCCTTTTCTGGAGTATAAATTAGAGATTCACCAAATTCAGCAATATTTGCGAAAAAACAATAAGAATAAATGGATCTCCGAGCATCAAAATGAGCAGCCTGGAAGTCAGCCGCTACAGGGGTGAAAGCTGGATTGAATAAAATATCAATTGGAGGATCAAAGTTCTTTAATTCAACCCTTAAATCTAGATCAAGAAAGTCACGACAAATGACAATTGCTATCCTTCCATACTCAGTATTACAAATAAACGTTCTACGAGGGTGTTTATCAATATATATTGATTCTTTAACTCGCTTGTTACCAAAATGAATTATTGCTGGAATGTGTTTTTCTTGTTCCCATAGTACTCCGTTTGGACTAATAACCAAGCTAACATTCTGTCTTGTGTTCTGATTATGGTACGAACCAGGAACAATATACAAATCATATTGTTTTGCCATATCTAGAAGAGCATTTGAAAGCTGAGGGTAATTAAGATCGATGGCTAGTTCTGGAAAGAGTAAAAAATTAACACCATTGCTAGAAGCAGCTTCAACCAAGGTTTTAACGGTATCTAGTACAGTCTGAACTTTTTCTTCTTTAAGACGAAAAAAACCAGATGATTTTTCATAATAGAAATCTGATAGAATATCACCACTCTGAGAAACACCAATTTGAGCTACACCGACTCTACATTGTCTTTTTGGTACCTTAGGATCAGCCTTAAGCAGATCTTTGTAGACTAATTCGAATTTCTTTATCGATGGGAATTTCTTCTCAAGAACGTCGTTTATCGCCCCAGCTATGTACTTCTTAAGATCCAGGAGTTCAAGTTTTTCTTGGATAGATGAATTCCGGGCTAATAACTGCCTCCATTCCTCTAATTGACTGATAATAAGATCTTGTTGTTTCTTCACCTGTATTGAAAGAAACTCTAAACCTTTTTCATTTGCAAGTAAGAGTGCCTGAGTTAATAGACTCTTTGCATACTCGATATTTCCCTCAATCAAAGCTAATTTTGCTTGAAGAGAATACAATATAACCAAAGTAGTAATAGAACGTTGATTCTTGGCTGTATTTGAGATTCGAGTTAATAAACTTTGGATTTCTTGTATAACTTCTTCCTCCCCGTAAAATTTTAACTCATCAAGGAGCAATTCACATAAGTTAACTTGAACATTGAATTCTAATTCATAATCAAAACGCTCTTCCAGAAGTTCTTGGAATAATTGCTGAGCTTTAATCTTATCTATGGCTCGTGGCCGATTCTTTAATATTACAGCTTCACCTGCTTTGCTGAATAGTTTCAACCAAGGCCAGCGAGTAGTAACCTGGTTAATCTCTTTTAGAAAATCATCTACAGGATTGGGAAAGCCAGAAACAATAGAGATAGATATTAAAAAATAATTTGATACCGCGAGTTCAAAATCATTGATGGTGTTCTTAAACAGACATAAAGATTTGTGTGTTTCGATTGCTCTCTTAAAGCACTCAGTTGATTGCTCAATTCTATTTTTCTGGAAGAAAACAATTCCCAAGTCTCGTAAAGCAACACACACCGAGTGGGGAACAGGTCGGTGTTCTTCTAAATGAGTTTCATAAATCCCTAAAGTCTTGTTATAGTAGTCAAGACCTTTCTCTAATTCCCCTTTCCCTCTATGAATTGAGCCAATCACTGTATAGATATAAGAAAGGCCAGTATGGCTTTCTAATTCTTCGAAAGAAGCCTTACTTTCTTGTGCATAATCAGCTGCTTGAGTTAACTCTCCTTTGTAAAAATGAATGTACGCAAGATTGAATTTAGACCATGCTATACTTTTTTCATTATTACTCTCTTGATTAAATTCCAATTGTTTATGAAAAGCATCGTGTGCTTGATCCAATTTACCCTGAACTCTGTAAATCCACCCCAGATTGTTCAATTGATTATGTATTTCTTTGTAATATCGGATTTCGGTAAATAGTTTCAAACTTTTTTGAAAATTCGCAATAGCTTGCTTAATATTTCCTCCCATCATTTGAAATCCTGCTTTGATCGTTAAGAACATTCCTTCCCAGTCTTTAAATTCAGCGAGATCCATCTGTGTTAACAATTCAGAGCATGCATTAATTTCCTCGAATGCTTCAAAAAATTGGTTTCCCCTCATTAATGCTGATATCTTTGCTAATTTAACACCAAAGTCTTGTGTGAGACTTAATGAGATTTCCTTTTTGTTCAAAATTTCTCCAACGATTGATAATGCGTTAGTAATCTCTTGTTTTTGAGTTAGTATGAGACTTTTATAAATTAAACCATTTATATTATCTTTGTTTAGTAAATCTTCAATCAAATGGAGAGCTTGGTCGATTTCGTTTAACCAGAGAGATTTTTGAACTTTTTTGAGACTCAATGACCTCTCTCAACCTTAATCAAGCAAATGTTTCATAATTTCATTGCTCTATCACTTAATGCCTTAAAAGCTAATCGAATCTTAGTTTATCAAAAATGACTTATCCAATTTAAGTGTAAGAAAAGCTAAATATTTTTTTAGAATCATGCTTTTCTAAGTCTTTATAAGGGGTCACTCTTTGACTCTGTATTCCATCTTTTTATAAGGTACATTAACTTGCTAGTATGTGGCTTTTCTAGATGCCTCAAACATTCTTACCTTTAGAGAACTCAAATACGTAGGAGGGGAAGTTTTGTAACTATATTTTTAGGGGCCTTAGAAAAGAAAGAATAGTTGGCCACCCAACTGACATGAAGTTCTCCAAAGCATCTTCGAACCGAAAATATGCCCTCTACCTTCTAGTGCAGAATATTATTCATCTTTATGTTCTTTTTTAATTATAACAAGGGCATCTTTAAGATAATCCTGAATTACTTCTAACTGTTTTTCAGGAGATACTATCGTTTCTTTATCTACCATCGATGTTAAGCGTTGTTTATACTGTTTATAACGATTAAATTCTTTATTAGCTAATTTCAAATAAAATAAAAGCTGTTCCTGTTCAGCAAGGTCAAAACATTTCTCTACCCAATTTTCTGCTTCTTCCAGTTCAAAAGATGCCAATGCAATATGGCCTCGTAAAAGATATAACAAGCATAACTGATTGTATTGCTCATCGGATTGACACATATATATCCAACTATCTACTTGTGATATCAAATTTTCTGGAATAGGATCTGTTGGATTATTCAGCCATTGTTTACCTTCTAGAATAACAAGGTTGACTTTACATAATTTATAATATTGCAGATCGGGATTTTTAGACAGAGCTGCTTGCCACGCTTTACTTGCTTGTAACCAGTCTTTTGCTGCCTCAGCTATTAATGCCTCAATCATATCAGAGAAGGCTTGAATCTTTGAATCTTTACTAGATTGCGGAAATAAGGGTAACATCACCGCTATTGATGAAACTTCTCCCAAATCTTTATAGATTTGAGAGAGGTTAAAAATCACTTCAGCTTGTAGTACAGGCCTATTAAGGCGCTGTGCTGTGGTTAATATAGATTTAAATTGCGAAATTGCAGTGGGAAAATCTCCTTTCATGGATATCTTTTTTGCTTCTAGTAAATCTTCTTTAGCATTGGTTACAGCCTGCATATACGACGTGTAGTCTTTTAATCCACTTTGATGGATTTGTTTTGCTATTTTATAGTTAGGAGCATCCAATTTTTGAATTAATCTCCTATGTAGATGATGGCGTATTATTACACCTGTACCTAAGCAAAATATAATTATCAAAAAGATCAGGCTAAAATGAATAACACTCAGACTTAATGGGGGTACACTCCAAAAATCATGGGGATCACTCCCTCCACGATATTCCTGAAGATTACTTATCCAATCACCATCTGAATCAATATGTGCATCTGCGGAGTCTGTTGCATTGAACCCATTTTCATACTCCCAGATATTTGGCATTCCATCATCATCTTTATCTGCCATAGCATCGTTGTAAGAAGGATGTAAATTCATTCGATACTCCCATAAATTAGGCATACCATCTCCATCAAGATCATCTTGTGCATCATTTTTTAAAGGATCTAATCCCATCAAATATTCCCACCCATCTGGCATATTATCCAGATCAGAATCCCTAATGATAACACTTGTGTTTAAGAAATATTCCAAGGAGTTAATTAATCCATCATTATCAATATCTAAAAACTTGTCCCAGAAATTTCCATGATCTAAACCTACTGATAGTTCCCAAGAATCAGGCATCCCATCATTATCAAAATCAGTAGGAACTTGTCCATCAGACATATTCCACAAAATAATGTCGGTATCCCGTGTTGATGCAAAAACTCCGTGCTGAGGGGAATAACAAATAGATCGGATAGGATCCGGTTCTTTTGGTGAAGTAATATACCTTTCTCCGGTAAAAGTGTCCCAGAAACTAATTGTTCCATCATAGCTACTGGTAGCAAAAATATTCCCCTCTGGGGAGAAAGTGACCGATAAAACCGCAGTTGTATGACCAGTAAGGGGAAGGTGAGTTCCATTCAGAATATCCCATACTATAATACTTGTTTCAATACCGTATTGACTACCAGACACAAGAATCGTGGGATCAACAGGTGAAAATGCAATGGTATTGACCCGAAAATCATGACCGATTAAAACTGGAATAGAATATTCTATTCCAGAAGAAACATTCCACAGCCGGATGGTTTTATCTTTGCTTCCAGAGGCGAGCAGCTGGCCATCTGGTGAAAAATCTAGCGATGTTACGGCTTCAGTGTGGTTTAAGAAAGTCGGAATTCGTTCCCCATTAGTCAGATTCCAGAGAAATATATTGCTATCTGCACCTGCTGATGCAAGTAGAGTATTATCTTTTGAAAAAGCTACTGAAAATACCTGTCCAGAGTGATTTGTTAATTTATAAAGGGGCTCTCGAGTTGATTTATCATAAACAAAAACATTCGAGTCTACACCACCTGTTGCAAACATGGTATCATCAGAAGATATGTCTACTGAGTTAATTCCCCCACTATGGTAAGGGGGAATAATATATGATTTAGGAGTTGATGTGGATAAGTCCCAAAGAATAACTTCCGTATCATTTCCCCCTGATATTAGCGTCTCACCAGTAGCTGAAAAACTTAACGTGTTCACTGGTTCTGCGAAGCTTGATAATACCTGTAATTCTACTCCTTGCACAACGTTCCAAACTCTGGCGGTATTATCCCCACTTCCTGAAGCTAAAAGAGTACCATCCGGTGAAAAATCTAGGGAATATACACTAGTAGTGTGTCCATTTAACGTACGAATTTGTCTTCCATCCGTTACGTTCCACAAACGAATTGTTAAATCATTGGAGCATGACGCCAAGATTTTGCCATCAGGTGAGAAAACAACGTCGTTGACTTTTCCAACATGGCCAGTAAAATTTCTGATGTTCTCTCTACTGGTCATATCCCAGAGTGTAATGTTCCCATCGCTTCCTGCTGAGGCTAAAAACTGGCCATCTGGTGAAAAATCAACTGCGTACACACGTTCTCCCTGAGGCAGATTTTCAATTAAATCACCAGAACTACTATTCCAAAGCTTGAGAAAGTCATAACCAGATCCAAAGTCGTAACCAGATGCTAATATTTGTGCATTAGGTGCAAATACCATGCAAGTTGGACTTGTACCGAATGGTAAGGTTACTTCTCTAGTTATTTCGCTAAATGAAATATCAATTATTCTAATAAAAGTCACACCTCGAATAGCTAGTTGATCCCCCGTGGGAGATATTGCTAATGGAGAGTTCCCTCTATATTCAGAAGTTTTATGTGTATGATTTTGAATCACATCACCTGAGCTGCTATTCCAGAACACAAGAGAAGCGTCCATATCGGTTGCAATAATGCTTTGACCATCTGGTGAAAAAACTAGAGAGGTAATACTATCAGTATGCTTTAGAGGAGACACTTCTATCTCCTGACCAAGACTTAGATTCCAAAGCTTGATAGCGGCATCCCAGCTAGCTGACGCTAAAATTTTACCATCAGGTGAAAATTTAACAGAATTCACCCGATCATTATGTTGCATTGGGGAATCAATATAGATTTCAGAAGCAAAAGGTGGAGCTGGATTTATTTGATTTATTTCATCTATTTTGTGATTCTCGGAAAGTATTTCCCTTGAAACATTTTGGGAGGTGTTAAAATCAAAATTGGCTAGAATACTGGACAGTAATACTAAGAAAAATAAACTAGCAAGGATTCTGATTTTTATCCATCTCATATTATTACCTGTATACAATTCACGAATTATGAGAAAAATTGCGTTAACGGTACGATGGACCTCTATTACTGAATATTCGTTTGTCAATTTAATATCTATATCTTTTTTCTTTTTTTATGGAATTGTAATTGAACAGTTAGCAGAAAAAGGACTGTTAATGGAATAAAAATCCCATATGCATCAGCAGAACTATCAGTAGTACCACTTTCTTCATCAATTTCTTGTGACCAATATGAATATGCAAGTGAAAACATAACGTTATGATTCATTTTAAAATTCTTAATATGATTGTTAAGAGCATATGCATTGCAATAGTTCAATAGTGGTACATATGGAAGTTCTTTTGACATCTCAAAACCTGCTTGTTCACACGCATTAATATATTGAGGGTCATCATTCTCCCAAACTGGTGGAGTATATCCTGAAGGAGGCATGTCAGGTGGATCGGGAATTCCAAAGGGTTTACCGCCAAAGATTTTAGCATGATTAATTTCAAAGTTTTCATTCCACCAGCTAGCCCAACCGCGCCCAAGGAAGTACCAATACCCAAATGAAACCGCTAAATACGGATTAAGAGTGTCATAACGTCCCCCCACCACCCCTCCAACATCAAAATCCCAAACTGGCCCCGTGAATGTAGGGTCAGATGGACTGCCTGTAGTGTTATAACTATAGCCAGGATCACCACTATAATATATGTCAGAACCACACCTCCCCTCATCGATTAGATCGATGTCGACAAAGATTCCAACCTGTTCGAGCATGTTTTTTATAGCCTCTGCACGAGGTGCGGGGTCACCAATGAGGCATGCTACAAGTCTGAAATGTCGTCCTCTAGTTTGTTCAACGCCATCAAGTTCTGTTTCATTGGCATATACTCCCCAACCAAATCGATTAGTAGGTTCGTCCGAAAAACCTAAAGGTCCATAACCTGCTCCATCAAGGAGAGCAATTGCTTCTTCTTTACCTTGATCAAAGTCATAATAGTCAGTTGTATCAAGGTCAGGAAACTTATTTGCAATCCAATCAGGAAACCAGGTGGTGTAAGGATAGTCCCCCGTTTCATAACCATAAACTTCTACCAATTTAGTCCGATTAATAGCGTGTGAGACTGCTTGTCGAAACCATGCCTTAGAAACGGGAAAATTCCCAGGACCACCAAAATATTCAGGATCATCCCCCTGGATATTCATATTGATGCAATCATATCCTAATAGATCACTGACAAAGAAAGAGACGTTATTATAACTATTTATCGTTTCTCGAACGTCAGAGGTGAGTTTGAGAACTGTAACAAGGTCTAATTTTCCTGATATTAATTGATCCACAGCTAATGCATTATCAGAGACAAGACTGAAGTTCAAGAATTTGAAACTGTTTTCCAATGAAGGGAAGGAATAAACTTCTCCATTACTTGCACTAAATGATCTTCCCCACCCAAACCACTCATCAAATCGTTCCAATAATACGTATTTATCAGGGACCCAGTTAACAAATTGATAAGGACCTGCAGAAATGGGATCTTGAGAGAAATCTTCCAATTTCGCCTGACAGGTCGCTACATCATCAGTATATTTGCCATGTGATTCATACGGAACTAACATGAAACGCTCCCACATTCCACTGACATCCCATTCGAACATTGGGTCAGGAAACCATGTTCCACTGAATGTGACTATACGTCCATTGCCATTTGGATCATTCGAAGGAAAAGTTATGTTCATACCCATACTTTCTAGTCGCCGTGCAGCTTCGCTAATGTTAATTTCTTCTTTATTGGGGTTGTGTGGTGCTGCCATATACGCCATATAATCTACTTCAACACTATATTTTACCGTTTTTACATCAATGTCTGTTCCATCATGGAAAGTCACTCCCTCTCGCAATGTGAAGGTCCATTCAGTTCGATCATCATTACGAGTCCAATTTTGAGCAATTCCTGGTAAAGTTACTGTCGTTTCACCGGGAGCCATCATACCTAAAAATCCTTGATATTGATTAGCTATCCACGAAGTTTGCATATCCCAGTTCACTCTCAAGTCAACCCCTTCAAATGACCAGGGTATCAGAATGGTGAGTGTTTCATGAGAAATGTCTTCTTGCGCAACAGCATTCGATACGATACTGGAAAACATGAGTATCATTAAAATCAGAAAAAGAATGAAGGTTTTCACAGCCCCGCTTTTTTTACCTGTCATTAGTAATCCACCACAAATATTCATTAATTTTAGCTCGATGTTTTCTTAAATTTTTCCATTATTTGGAGATTTTAAGCTAAATGAGTGTGCATTTCTAACATTAGCAAGTAATCGGATGAAAAGAATATCGAAAAAGAATGACTCGGAAACAACTTGGAAAATAAGAAAAAAAGAATTTGGTATTCTCTTGATCTAAATCTGAATGGTGGGGTTATGGTTATCCCTTGACAACTTTCTTGCGAAAGTTAGTTTGTGAACAATGAGTTTGATAGAGACATGGGGAGGTTGCCGCCACTAAAGGCTGCGATCAGGCATTTTCTTGACATTCTTTATACAATTCTTTTCAGCTTTTAAGAAGAACCATTTTGGATGATTTGTTTGAACAACAACTTGGAATTTAGCATTTTTGAGTTTTCATTTGAATTCCGATAAGATACGAGTCTTTATTCTTCAACCAAAAGCTGTTCTAGTTTTTAACCATTTAACCAGGTAATTAATAATCGAGGCTTTAGAAATACAACATCAAAAAAAAAATGGCTTAATTTCTTTTTATAAGATCCCTAAATAGCCTCCTGATGTAAAAGATTTGGCCTATGTGCAATGCTGAATGTTCAATTGAATGCATAAGACACCAATAGACCGTTCTTTCTCTATGCTGGTTAGTAAGTTGGGACCAATATGTTCGTAATTCCGACAATTGTTCATCATTGAGCTCTATTAAGACTTTCTTTGTCATTCTTTTTGTTTTAATTAGTTCATTTTGGAGGTTTTTGAAATTAAAATCCTCGATTGTAAATTCTGAGGCTCTTATACGCTGACTTTCCAAACCACCTACTATATGATGAATCCAGAAAGCTTCTGAGCCTAAAATGTGCTTGAGTAAATTTCCAATAGAATTACTACTCTGTGAGGGGCGCCAATTTAACTCTCGATCCTCAAGGTTCTTTATAGAGTCTTTTAATTCTATGTGAACCTCTTTAAGAAATTGTTCTATCCTTACTACTTCACTTCTTTGTTTTAAGGCATTTGATGACAATTTAAAGCACTCTAATTATTTTGTATTCACGTTTATCTTTCTTAAAATAATTAAATCTTAGACATCAAATGTGGATTCGCTTCCTGCATAATAGGTTTTAACTTTCTCTTCTTCAAATCTCTTTTTCAAAATTTTAAAATCCTTTAGAGATAAGTAGAGTCCTAGTTCATTATAATGCAGATGTTTCACAGGAACTAAGGCATTCAGCGTAATAACTAGCTGATTGTTCTGAAGAAAAGTTGAAACAGAAATGATGTATTCTACCTTTAAAAGAGAGATATTTCCAAGGGTCTTAAAAAATCAAATAATTTAAATCAACAAATGATCTAGTTATCTCATTAACTTAATCAATCTATACCCTTTAAATATATGTTATGTAAAGTAAGTACATGTGATAATGTACCTGAGGTTTAAGAGTGCCTGAAGATAACCTTTCACATGAACAAGATTTGTTATTTCTTGAAAAACCACAATTTTACCATTTTCATCAGCTTTTTCTTTCCCGAATTGAAAAAATATTAGTGATATCAAGTCTATATGACAGATATGCTTTAGAGGCTGATGGTTCTCTTTCAGATCAAGTGCTTGATGAATATCTTAACTTAAACTTATCTTCTTTTCCAAAAATATTTGGGACTTCATCAGGATTTCGAGCATTAAAAATCCTGAAACATCAAAAATTTGATTTAATTATCACAATGAGTAACATTGGTTCATTGACTCCCTTCGATTTTGGAAAACAAGCTAAAAAAATTGTTCCTAATACACCAATTGTTCTTTTACTAAGTTCTCCTGCTGAAATTCGCACTTTACAACCTATAGAGACTCAATCTGGCATTGATAGAATCTTCACATGGACGGGGGATTCTAAAATCTTTATTGCAATAATCAAGTTGTTTGAAGATAGAAACAACTTACTGAATGATGTGGAGAAGGGTAATATTCAAATTATTCTGATTGTTGAAGACTCAATTAGATATTACTCCCTTTTTTTACCTCTAGTTTATGATGTAGTTATGAAACAGACCCAAGAGTTAATTGATCAAAGTCTTAATCAACATTACCGAATGTTACGACGCCGTGCTAGACCAAAAATAGTTTTAGCAACTTCTTACGAAGAAGGGAAACAGATTTTTGAAAAATATAAAAACCACATATTAGTAGTAATCAGTGATGTTGCTTTTCCAAAAGGAGGCCGAATGGATCTCTCTGCGGGACATGAATTTATTAATTTAGTGAAAGAACACAATAAATTACTCCCTACTATTCTACAATCTTCAGATATCAACCATTTTGAAAGTGCGAGAGGCTTAAACTCATTTTTTCTTCATAAAGGTTCTCGTAGATTGTTACTTGATTTAAAAAACATTTTTGTTAATCATTTAGGATTTGGAGACTTTATTTTTCGTCTTCCTAATGGTAAGGAGATAGGTCGTGCCTCAAATTTAGAAGAATTTATAGAAGTTATTCAAGAAGTCCCTGAAGAATCAATTATGTTTCACGCCTCTCGTAATCATTTTTCAGCGTGGTTAATGGCTCGTGGTGAATTTGATATTGCATATCACTTAAGACCACTGAAAGTAAGTCAATTTGACGATTTGAACCTTCTAAGACTATTCCTAAAGAAAACGTTTGAAAAACTAAGCTATGACGTTCAAAAAGGAGCTATTAGTGACTTTTCTCCAATATCATTTGGAAAACATGTTTTATTTTCACGTTTATCCAGTGGCTCATTAGGGGGAAAAGGTAGAGGGCTTGCTTTTCTGCATGTTCAATTACCATTATTTAATCTTGAAAAAAGATTCCCAAATATCAATATTAAGATACCACAGACTCTTATTCTCTGTACAGGTGAATTTGATCAATTTATTGAGCAGAATAATTTGGATGATGTTCTATCTATAAATGAAGATATAACTGATGAGGAATTAGTTGATCGTTTTGTTAATGGGGTATTATCACAAAAACTTCGTCAAAAACTGGAATTTTTCCTTCAAATTATCGATATTCCTTTAGCAGTCCGTTCTTCTGGTCTTCTAGAAGATTCTCATGCTCAACCCCTTGCAGGAATATATAAAACCTATATGTTGCCAAATAATGATCCTGATCTAAGTGTACGGCTAGAGCAATTATGTACTGCAATTAAATTAGTTTATGCTTCCTTGGCTTTAGAACTGCCTCGAAGCTTTATTATGAATATTGGTTTAAAGATTGAAGAAGAAAAAATGGCTGTGATTGTTCAGGAAGTTGTAGGACAAGAACACGAAGATTTTTTTTATCCCGATATATCGGGGGTTGCCCAATCATACAATTTCTATCCTACTGGTAAAATGAAACCAGAGGATGGTGTTGCGTTTATTGCTTTAGGACTTGGAAAAACTGTAGTTGAGGGCAAAAAATCCCTTCGTTTTTGTCCTAAATATCCCCAAAATCTACCCCAATTTTCTTCCCCTAGAATGACAATGAAAAACTCACAAAAAGAGTTTTTTGCTCTTAATCTCAAAGAATATAGAGATATTGTTCAAAGTGAGGATGCAACGTTATCATGTTTAGATCTAACAATTGCAGAGAAAGATGGAATTCTTTTTCAGCTTGGTAGTGTTTATGACATCAGTAGTAATGCTATTAGGGATGGTCTTTCTTGGCAAGGCCCTCGTGTTTTATCGATGGCTGGTGTTCTAAAATTTGGTACATTTCCTCTTCCTGAAATTCTTGTAGAAGTGTTAAAGCTAGGAACAAAAGCTTTTGGTCGTCCTATTGAGATAGAATTTGCAGCTAATATTCTTAAAACAGCTAAAAATGTACCAACTTTTTATTTACTGCAAATAAGGCCTTTGGTTTTTGATTATAGAATGAATAATATAATAATAACCCAAGAATCGCGAGAAAAAACAATTGTCTATTCCACTAAAGCAATGGGCAATGGCATTTACCGAAATATTAATGATATTATTGCTATTAAGCCAGAAAAATTTGATCGATTAAAAACTGTTGAGATTGCTAAAGAAGTTTCTGATTTCAATAAGCAACTTAGAATTCGCAATCGATCTTATGTATTAATTGGTTTAGGACGGTGGGGAACTAGAGAACACTCTTTGGGGGTACCCATTAAATGGAATGATATTTCTAATGCCAAAGTTATCGTAGAAGCAGGAATAGAAGATTATGATATTGAAGCATCTTACGGAACACACTTTTTTTCCAATATTACTGCACTTAATATCGCTTATTTGACTATTCCAGTAAAATCAGAGAATGAAAAAGGAGAAGATTACATTAATTGGAACTTGATAAGATCCCATAGTTCTGTAAAAGAAACAGAATTTTTACGTCATATTCAAGTCGATAATCCCCTAGAAATTCGAGTGAATGGTAAAAATCGTACTGGGATAATTTTAAAGAATTAAAGTGATTATGGTAACATTTTGAGAAACTAGACATAAAATTGTTATCTGAGTCTTTCAGATCACAAGTTGGATTATTCATATTCGTTCAAAAGTTCTAGTACTAGTAAAATCAATTGCATAATTGAAAAAAGATAGAGATAAAGAAAGGATTAGCTCCCTCTTTTCCTCTTTTTCTTTGAAATATCACCAGTCCAGTAAAATTTTTTCCATTTCCTCTTTTTGATAGTTATGAGCCATTGGTATGCCAGTAACATCTGTAGCTAATTGGCTTAGTGAGCAAATATCATCTCTATCAAGGGCATCAATTTTCCACTTTCTTGATCCAGCTAATAATTGCTTCAGACCTGTACCTATTCTATCATAATAGTAAGTATATACTCCAATCGCACCTTTTGGTATATTTCTGTAATTATTACCCCAATTATCCCTTAGCTTAGGTGAAGCAACCATATAAATATCTGGATCATCACCATATTTTTGAACAAAGGATTTTGGTAGGTTATTTTCTCTAGCCAGTTCAGCAAAATGAGTACCTTTAAAAGCTGCAGTTATTGGTGCTCGTGCCATCGCTATTGCCTTAATTAAAGGTTCTTTACCATCTAAGTTCGATATCGCAATAGCTTTGAAAATTGTTGACTCTTCAATGATACCTCCGGCAATAGATAGTGTTGGTACATGGCGGCCTTTTCCTTTAAGAATTTTTGCACAGTTGAGCATTTGTGCCAAAAGATAGACTGTTGGTGTGCTAGCTTCATTCATCATTGGAACTGGAGACATTCCTGTTCCGCCTCCAGCGCCATCGAAGGTTAAATGATCAATCTTTGTTTCAGAGGCCACCTTAAAGGTGAAAGCGCAATCGACTGGACGATAGGCTCCAGTTTTCATGAAAACTTTTTTGGCCCCATTATCACGAAGCCATACAATATCCTCTATCATTCCTTTAAATTCTGGCATTCCAACACGGCTATGTCTCTCAAAAGTTTTAAAAACTCCATCTTTAAAGGCTTCTACAATAGTTGGATCGTCTGGATCAGGGATAACAATATATCCTCGGCTTTTAAGTTGCCTGGCTCGTTCTAATGAATGGAGTCGTACTTCACCACCAATTGCCTTAGCTCCTTGACCCCACTTTCGTTCAATAATATTAACTTCTAATTTATTTAGAGAATATAGGTCAACACCTAATCTTTGATCTTCAACATTAGTTTGAACCACTATTTCTCCATAATTTCCATCCCACCAATCACGATAAGCTCTTATTCTAAATTCCATATCTGGTGAACTAACGATTTTTCTTTTTCCATTTTCTTCCTTGAATTTACTGTCAGGATCCATTCCACAAACATTTTCTCCAACTACCTGTACAACTCCTGCAAGAGCAGCACCACCAGCTAAACTAGCCCAATTATTCTTCGCTACTGCTGTTGAACCAAGACCTGCCGTGAATACAGGTACTTTCATAGGTACACCACCTATTTGGGTTGTTATATCAACGTTTGGAAAAATTGCTTTGTCACTGTCAGCCTCAATACCACGAGCTCCTTGGACTTGTACCATGATTTGAAAATCCTCCCATCCAAGGCCATAATACTTATTACTTGATGCTGTACTTGCACCGAACTCTTCAGGTTCAGGATATAGAGTCTCTTTTCCTCGTATAGCGGATTTGCTAATTTCGCACATTATTGAACAGGATTTCACACATAACGGACACATTCCAGATTGAGGATTAATATCCGACACTCTTGTTTTTGTTTTTGTTGAATCACGTTTATTTAATATTCCTTTATTTGCAATTCCTAGTGTTGTCAAGAAAAGCGCACCTCATTCAATTTTGAACCTTTAACAGGTTCCTGTTCAACTTTAAATGAATATACTTAAGTTTATTGTGGACTTTTTTTGATTTAAGAAGTAAATGACTTGGTTATCTTTTAGAAATTGTCATAAATCAATGTAATTGTATCTATTACATGTTCAAGAAGGAAATGCCATAAACAATACTAGAAACATTGAGAAGTTCAAATGATCTACTAATAGTACATAATTCTGTTATACGGTCTTTAGGGTTATTTTTACTTCTGTACCTTCCCCAAATTTACTTTTAACATTGATATAACCATTATGTTTTTCAATAATTCCTCGAGTGATTGCTAAACCAAGACCCGTCCCTTTTGTAACATCTTTTGTCGTGAAAAAAGGTTCAAAAATCCTTGGAAGATCTTCTTTCTTAATACCAGTTCCATTATCTATAAAGATGATTTCTACAGAGTTATTTATAATTTTTCCCTTGATTTTGATGAATGGGTTGTCTTTAACATCCTCTAGGGCATCAATCGAATTTCGTATCAAATTAATAAAGCATTGTCTTATTAATTCTCTATCTGCAAAAAGAATTATATTATCATCAATTTCCTTTATTAATTTAATCTGTTTATTATTCAATTCTTTTTTTATCACTGGAGACAAAATAACTTCGGTTATTAAAGGTTTTAAATCAGTTTCTTCTTGAGAAATTTTGAACTCACGTGAGAACAGTAAAAGGTTTTTTACAATTTGCTTACAAATATTGGTTTGCGTTCTTATTCCCTGCATTTCCTCTAATATTTGGGTTGAAAACTCTGAATTTTGGTTTACGATATCTGAAAGAACTTCTAAGGTCAAATTTATATTTACTAAAGGAGTATTTAATTCATGTGCAACACCTGCAGCGAGTTGCCCAATAGAAGCTAGTTTCTGTTTTTCAAGAAGTTCTTTCTCCATTTGTTCACGTTTAGTGATGTCTCTAATAACACTTAGCCATCCTATTCTTTTTCTTTCTTCGTCTAATAAAGGAGAAACAAAAATTTCTGTTGGGAAGATTTCACCATTTTTTCTTTTAAATTGAAATTTAAAGTTGCTAAGAACCTTATCTTTTTGAAAAATACGGGCAAAAGAATCTTGAAATTCCTTAAATTTCCCAATATTCACATGAAGAAATTCAGTTGTTTCATTATAAATCTCTTCTTTCGAATAACCAAAAATCCTTGTTACAGCAGGATTTATATCCAAGATACGTGGAGGATTTTCATTATTTAAGATAAAAATTGCGCTGTCTAGGCTAATGAACGTTTTTTCAAGTAATTCTTTTGATTTTCTCAGTTCATCTTCAATTTTCCAGCGTTTAATCAGTTCTCCTATATTTATAGCTAAAGTATTTAGTAAAAACCTCTCTTCTAGTAAAAATGGACCTTCTTCATGTTCTGGTCTGTGTTCCGTGTAAAAAACGTCAATTTTTCCGACAGTTACATCACCAAGTATTATTGGTGATGATAATTCCCAAGGAGTTCTGGTAAAATTCTTTGTAATATAATCTTTTTCTATGTAAGAAAGGCTTGCACATGTTATCTCTGGATACTGCCATGCAGGTGGTATTAAATGTACAACTTTCTGTAAAATTTCGCTTAGATTTGCACTAGAATCTTTAAAAATTTTAGAAATTTCATAAAGGCATTTGAGTTCTTTAACACGTTCATTTAAGTTATGAATGGTTAATGTGTGAGACCTTTTTAGTTCTAAAGATTTTTTCTCCAAGTTAATAAGAAACTGATTTATATTATCCTTATTTACGTTAATATTCTCTCTATTCTGGTTTATTAATTCCTTAATTCTGGTAAATTCTAAAAATAAATCGTCCCATGAGGTATTTTGTTTGCCTTGATTCTTTTTCAAGCTCATTGAAGTTCCTCATTTCCTTTTTTTTCTGTGATAAATCGATACGAAAACGAGGAAAATGGTGATTTACTCCCTAAATCCTCTAACACTGCAATTACTTCAGCAAGATAAATACCTTTATTAGTTAGGGCATAATATGAGGTTTCTTTTATAGTTTTTTGAAGAATTTCCTCCTTGATAAGTTTCTTGAGGTGAAAAGCAAGAACAGGTGAACTCTCGATTGCTAAGTTAGTTAAAATTTCATTGTAGCTTAGCTCTAAATTATTTCTCAAAGTAATGATTATTCTTTTTCTCAAAGGATGAGCTATTATCTCAACTATTTTCTCAAAAGTAGGACTCAACAGAAGTGAGAACGTTTCCTTTAAAGGCCCTAATGCATCCTTATTTTCAAGTAAAATAACGAGTTTTATTTCTTTGGTTAAGAGATATTGCATGAAAACTAAAAATTTCCTTATATCTTGCCAATCATACTTTTTTGGCAGCGTTTCGATTCCTGAAATTATGATTGTTCCGGAAGTGTGATTTTCAGAGAAGTTTTTAATCTCTTCCTTCAAATTATCAAGAATATTCTCATTTGATTCAATTTTAAACAATAACGGTTTATAATTCTCAATATGGAATTTATCAGCAAGAGTATCGGGATCTTTATCAGATATTATTAAGCAAAATGATTCTAATTCTTTCTTTATTGTTTCATAATCAAAAACATGAGTTATATCCAATTTTTCTAATATTCGTGGAGCTTTAATCAGTTGCCTTAAATGAATATCTTTAGATATTTCATTTATTTTTTTTCTTAGGATTGGCATTTCAAAAGGTTTTAAGATGTAATCGTATGCACCAATTTTAATTGCTTCCACAGCTGATTCTATGGTGCCATAACCTGTAATAACTATGAATATTGATTTATTACCTGCGATTCTCGCTTTTTTAATGAGTTCTATTCCATCGTATTTTGGCATTTTTAAATCTGTTAAAATTAAATCAAAATTAAAATCGTTAATTTTGTCTAAGGCGTCTTTAGTTGAAGAAGAAGTTATAACAGAATGATCATCACGTTTCAACAACTTTTCCATTTGTCTTAGGAAATACTTGTCGTCGTCAACGACTAAGATCTTCAATTAAATCACGTCTTGTTGGAATCGAACTTACTTTTTCGATTTTAAGATTATTGTAATCACTATTTTTTATAGTCATTACTTGATTCAAATTGAGTAATTCATGCATTAAATAAATTATAACTACTTTATCTACAGATTTATTGATTGCAGTCATCTATATTAACTTATACATATCTATTTATTTTTTCTCTGAAAGAAATAGAAAATAATCGAATTAACCATAATTTTTTTTTAGTAAAATTAAATTTAATAGTATTTTTTCCAATTTAACTCGTCTTAAGTTAATCTATTTATATTAATCTGTGATAAAATGTCATAGAAAATATTTCTAATTTAAATTCTAATTAAGAATAAAAATGATGATTAAAATGAAGAAATGCCCTTCTTGCAAAAGAATTAGTCCTAATGACGAAGTTGAATTAGATTTTAAAGGGAGAATGAAATTTCTGAATGGTAATGTACTAAGAATATTTTTTGTGTGTACAACATGTGGTTATGAGATATCAGAAGATTTCATAAGATTAGAAGCTCTTAAAGATATGATTGAATTGGAAGAACACATTGAATTGGTACACTGAATCATTACATTAATATGGGAGGAAAAATTTCTCTCAAGTTCAGATATATACAAATTTTACGTAATTAAACAACTTCATTACTTCTAAAAACATTTAACAATTAATATTATTTCATTCACAAAATATTTTTTTGGAATGACGACCTAGGAATCCCCCTATTAAAATTCGCTTTAATTAATTTTTTAATATCTAGTTTAATTTTACTTTACTATTTATATTTACTAAAGTGTTAATTACTCAACGAATATAATTTTCTCACCAAGAAAAGCCCTCATTCATTTTCTTTAGAAAGAGTTAAATTGTATTCTTGTGGATCACTTCAGTATTGAAGTGATTCCCATTTACTTTTTATGACATTAATTTTCACTCATTTCGAATCTAGTGAATTTATATAAAGTATTTTTACATTTTATTTTCTTGTAATTCATAAACTCATTGGTTATTCATTTAATTCCATGTACTCTAAGAGTTCAAAACTTGAATTCTATGTTTCAGAAATTTGGATCAGATTTAAAATTATAGGAACATAAGGAGGTTCATGAATACTACCAACGTTAACAGGCAGATAGGAGTTTTTAAAATATATATATAAATCATATATACGTGTTAAGAAAAAAGGTTAGACTATTATAATAAGGATGATCTTTGTAAGTGAAATTATCATCAGAATTGTTTATCCTAAAGAAGAATTCTGAAATAAATTCTTGATAGAACTCAAAAAGAAACAAGAAAGATGGAATAATGAAGTCTTAGAGAAAGAAGTATTGGTAATATTAGATCCTTATTTTATAAAGAATAAAAATGTAATAGAAGGTCATATAGTTTCCCATAAATGTTATTCAAATAAGCATTTTATGCCATAACCTAAATTTTTATTTAAATTCAGTTTATCATTTCACTGGGAATTTATATGAATGAAAGCTTTAGTAAAATGAAAAAAGTTAATCTGCTAGTGATTATAGTAACAACATTATTTCTACTTTCAGGTTGTACAATTCCAAAAAAGGATACCTATATCTTCCCTTTTACTTCTCCAGAAGAACAGAAGAGAAAATTTGTAATAAAAGAGGAATTTTGGAAGGATAATTTATGAAATTTGGAGTTTATATTAGAGCAGGAACAACTTATTCAAGCATGTTGGAGTTAGCACAACAGGCTGAAAAATTAGATTATTTTGGAGTTTTTTTAAATGATCACGTTCATGGATTTGCTAATGAGGGTAAGGAACCTTATCTTGAAGCTTGGTCAGCAATGACTGGGATAGGTGTCCAAACAAAGAAAATCCGTTTGGGACATAGTGTATTGTTCAACTCATTAAGGAATCCTGCTTTTCTTGCAAAATCAATAGCAACTTTAGATCAAATGACAAATGGACGGTATGAATTGTTAATAGGAGCAGGATGGAATAAACCAGAATATGAAGGATATGATCTAATGGAAAAAGGACGTGGAATGCCTTCAGCGAAAGAAAGGGTTGATCGTTTCGAAGAAGCACTGCAAATTTTACGAGGAATGTTACACAATGAAACTTTTTCTTATGATGGTAAGTATTGGAAATTAAATAATGCAATCAATATTCCTCAACCAATCCAAAATCCATTTAGAATATCAGTTGGGGCAGATAAGCCACGAATGATAAAAATTACTGCAAAATATGCTGATGGTTTCAATAATTTTAGAAATTTAAAATCTCTAAAAGAAAAAATTGAATTATTAGAACCAGAATTAGAAAAAAACAATAAACGATTGAGTGATTTCTTCATTTCTGGTTTCTCGGCTATTCACATTGCAAAGAATAATGAAGAATATGATATGATAATTAAAGACCTGGTAACGAAAGGAAAAAGGCCTAAAGAGGAACTTAAGCAGTATGGATTTATTGGAACTCCAGAAATTCTTGTTAATAAGTTTAGACAAGCAACAGACTTAGGAGTAAAAATGATGATTTCAGATCTGAGACCTACGAATAATATTTCTGAAATGAAGGATAAATTAATTTCATTTAAGGATGAAGTTATTTCAAATTTGTAAAGAAGGTTATATATGTAATTTATTTTATTTAAAAACTATACTAGGTCTAAACTTCAATCCAAAGGAGAATTTGTTAATCATTTTTAGGAAAACTAATTTGTTTGATAAAATAGTACTTCTAGAATTTTTTCCTTATAATGTATTACACAGAAAGAAACTACGCGATTAATAGATTATTGGTTTGTTCTTGATTCTTAAGAGAAGCAGAACAGAATGCTTTCTGTCTTCTGAGGTACGAGGAACAGGGGTATCAGAAACGAGACTGATGCTGTTTAACTAAAGATAAATGACATATAGACTATATAAAGCATATGTAAAGCTTTTCATGAATTAAACGTTGGTATTACATTCGTTTTTTTTTAAAATTTCTTTTAAAATGTAAATGTTCAACTCAGGAAAAAATCAATCTTGTTTTATCATTCTAGTGAGTACATACAGGGATCACAACCTCCTAGATTTACACTGTATTATATGCAGAAATGGAGCGTGAAATATGGAAAACAATAGAAAGCTTTTTTTACTTGTTTGGACTCTCATTTATATAGAGATTAGAGACGAATAATGAAAATTAACTGGGAATTAAATTGTTCGGAGTACTTCATTATATAATAAATATTGAACATGAAAACGCAAACAGGATGCGTAAACTCGCAGAGAAAACGAAGCCATATCGTCGAGGGAAGAAAAAGAAAATAAAACCATCTTCTTCATTATCATGTAAATTACCATAAAACGAAAATGAAAACAATTATTTTTGATTATTATCTTTCCTGGTCTACTTAAATTCTGAATGATGTTACCTTTTTATCTTACATACAAGTTTTTGATTAACACCTTAGATGCTTGTAATAATTTTTGTCAAAACTTATAGACAAAATCATATAATTGAAGATAAATGACAAATAGACTATATAGGGCAAATATAAAGCTTTTCTTGAGTTAAACGTTGGTTAAATAACATTCTATAAAATGTCGCGAAATGAACTTTTGGACGCTTAACACATACTCCAACCTTTCAATCAATTACGCCTTGATATGAAAAAAATTAATGATATGGGTAATAACCTGATATTCTTAATTCACACGCATCCTATAGAATGGAGTAGGACAGCCTTTTCTCCCACTAAGTCTCATATACCTTAGAAAATCACCATGTGGTTCAAATTTTTGAATATTTATTCTGGAGGTCCTCTTTCGATTATCTTTTGAATTTCCTTCAAAGAACACCGTTCTGGCCAGAGAGCCTCTAATAGCCAATTAGCACCAATGTCCATGAAGTGATGGATATAAGCATCTTCCTCTTTGTCTCCAACGGTTACAATGCTTTTTACAACATCAAATGAGTCTAGTGATTTCC
>JBHLKY010000006.1:177066-233244 GCA_048886185.1 Candidatus Hermodarchaeota archaeon | reverse complement strand
AGCTGTTCAGAGAATTGGATCTGAAAAGAACACTAGACTAATTCAACTAAACTTAGCTAGTCTAAATTCAGTAAGAGAGTTTGTAGATACATTTCTAGATCAGTTTATCAGATTAGACATCTTAATCAATAACGCAGGAATCATGAGAGTGCCTTACGGTAAAACTGTAGATGGTTTTGAACTTCATTTCGCAACAAATCACTTGGGACATTTCGCGCTTACTGGATTGTTACTGGAGCGTTTGATTAAAACACCTAAATCTCGTGTTGTCACAGTTAGTAGTAGGGGTGAAAGATTTGGTAAGATCAATTTTAATGATCTCAATGGAGATAAGAAGTATAATAGTGGGAATGCTTATGGACAAAGTAAACTAGCTAATCTCTTATTTACTTATGAATTAGATAGAAAGTTCAAAAAATATGGATTAGAAGCTATTGCAGTTGCAGCTCATCCTGGATGGACAAAACAAACTAATCTTCCAGTTCATTGGAGAATGATTCGGATCCTAAATCCCTTGATTGGGCAGAAACCAGAGATGGGTGCTTTACCATCCTTGTATGCAGCAACTTCTCCCGATGTGCAAGGTGGAGATTACTTTGGGCCTAATGGTTGGATGCAATTAAGGGGACACCCTAAAATGGTACGATCTAGTAAGCGATCTTATGATGAAGCTCTTGCTTCAAAATTATGGGAAATTTCGGAAGAGATTACTGGTGTCCATTATAAATGGACTAGTTGAGACATTAATGCTTTCTTATATAATTGTTCTAGTCACTGGTTAGATGATTTAGCACAATCTTTTCTTATAAATTGTCTTCAAGATTTGATTCTACGTCGTCATTACGGTAGAAGTCAGATTTAACACTAATTTTATGACATACTATCAGCAATCCTCTAAATCTCCTTTTGTTTGATAAGTTTTTTTTCCTAAGAAATAATATGCTCTGTTTTATTCAAGAAAAACTTCTTGATCTCAAAATTACAGCTTAAGAACAAACTTCTTTTTTCATCTTGAATTCATAAATATTACCCTTCTCTACGTAAATTCTCCTATTAGAAGATGGAATTCGTGTCAGAAACTAGTGTAAATCCTGATTACATGCTTTCAGAGATGTTAGAACAACCTAAAATCCTTGATTCGATCTATAATGACATTAATCTCAAAAACATTGTAAAAAAACTGTTTAATAATGATGTTGAAAGAATTATTTTAACTGGGTCAGGTGATAGTTATTGTGCTGCATGGTTTGGGGCGTACCTTGGTCAAAGGTGGAGACCTGATCTTGATATTCGACATTATGCTCCTTTTGAATTTGTTAATTATTTTAATCCTCAAGATCTGCCAAAAAGCGTTGTTATCGGCCTTTCTGTATCTGGAAACACACCAAGAGTGGTTGAAGTTCTTCGTTTTGCCCATAAATATGGAGCTCAAACATTAGGGATCACTGATAATCCTCAGGGAAAAGTTGCTACTGAAGCTGACCATACTTTATTCATCCATGCTTCTCCTCCAGATACACTAGAAACTTCATCATATCGTGCTAATGGAGCAAAAGAATATACAGGATACCATCACGATGTCGCTCAAACTAAAACCTATATGGGAAATTTAGCAACTCAAAGCATGTTGATGGCATATTTATCCTCACAAGACGAGGCTGCTCTTACTTTAGTTCAGGAAGCATTTCAATTAGTAAATAAGGCAATAAATCAACGAAAAATATTCATCAAACTTGGTACAAACCTCGGTAAAAACTCTGACAAAATTATTTTTGTTTCTTCAGGGCCCAATAGTACAACTGGACTTTTTGGAGCTTATAAAACTTTTGAGTTCTCACTAAACGGGTTTGCATGTGATATAGAGGAGTATTGTCATACTAACTACTTCATAACTACTAATAATAGTCTTGTCATATTCATAGCTTCTAATTTTCCCACTTATAATCGCATAAGGGAGATTGAACCAGTAATTCGAGATGTAATAAAGGCGAAGACTATTGTTTTAGTGAATTCAGAGATCTATAAAGAAGGTGAAACTGTCTTTCATTATGTTCCACTCGAAACCACCAAAACAGAGGTGTTATCTCCTTTGATCTTTGCCATTCCAGTGGAATTTTTGACTTATTCGATTGCAAAAAGTAAGGGATTTGACACAAATACATTCCGAGGAGGGCAAGATACAGAGAAATATGTGTCAGGTTCTTATATAACTATTAGACAATCAAAAGTTCATTATTAATCCTCAAAAACGACTTTCAATTACCTATTCACTAATTCAACGATGTTTCTTTACACCAATCTTCAAACATGATTCATTGACGACACACTGGCTACATTTAGGACTGATAGGTGTACAAATATTCTGTCCCCATCTCACTAAGATGTCATTGATGGGAATCCACCATTTTTTAGGGAGAATATCTCTTAAGATCATTTCAACCCTATCTGCATCATGAAAAATCGGTTTATTGTCTTTTTCCCCTTTGATTGGGACAATCCCAATTCTTTGTGTAATTCGAGCTACATGAACATCAACACATATTCCTGGTTTATCAAATCCCTTGGTAATGACTAAATTTGCAGTCTTACGCCCAATTCCCTTAAAACTTATCAATTCATTTAAAGAGTTAGGGACTTTACCGTCATATTCCTCAATAAGTCTTTTACTAATTTCGTGAATAGTTTTTGCTTTTTGTCTGAAAAATCCGACAGAAAAAATGAGCTCTTCAAGTTCAGTAAGAGGAATTGAGAGAATTCCCTCAGGTGTGTCTGCTCGAGAAAATAGTCGCTCACTGGCCTTGAAAGTCATTTCATCCTTGGTTCTTAAACTTAAAATAGTAGCTATCAATATTCGAAAAGGATCTTTATGAGTTTTGGAAATTCTCGTCACTAAAGGGTCTTCTAGTTTATTAGATGCCTGCATCAGTTTTGTTAAAATAGAATCAATGCTTTCACGAATCACGGAGGAGCTTAATTGGGAGTTCACGTTTTAAACCTTGTTTTTTCTTCTTTTTTTAGAAGATCTATTGTACAATAAATCTGTTTCCCCCTACAAAGAAATTCCGTTTTTAGTTCCCCAACCAACAAGAACTTATAATATCTAGATTAGAATTAATCCAAATGAGTGAATTGCCAGAGATAAACCAAAGAAATGTTTATTTGATGATACAAAAATTACGGATGGATCCTGATAAATATGAACGGATGTTTGCTGCTCAATATCTGGCTAAGTATAATTTTTCATCCTGTAAAGAGCATTTAAAAAGAGCAATTTTAGGGGAAACTGATCCTGAGGTAATTGAGTGTATTAAAAAACTTCTTGAAAATAAAGAGGTTAGGACTTAATTAAGAGAAATAATTTACTAAATTTTCACGAACATATGCAAACTTTTTAATTCCAAAACGCCATTGAATTCGAACACTTAACCATTTTTCTGGAATTCTTAGGAATAATTGTTGTTGCAGCTTCCTGAGCATGGATAAGTCTGAAATAGAGTCTGCAATTGCTTGAATTGTCTGAAATTCAGATTTTTCTTGTTGGATTTGCTCAATTAGTTGTGAATGAGGCAATTTTTCTGAGGAAAAGACCAAATCATATGGTTTAAGCACTTTTTTCCGCCTTGGAGAGACCATTGTTTGGAAAGAAAAGGATTGATTAAGTGGAGGGGGTATGATGCGATCGACAGTTCCAAATATCTGAATAAGATCAAGAGAATTCATTCCTTGGCGACTAGTTAATTGCATATGTTTCTTGCACAGAATTAGCTCAATGAACTTTGAAGATATCGGAGGTGAATCCAGCATCTCAAAATCATTCAACTTTAGAAGTCGATTATCATCTCTGTTCATTGATCCGTTTATCAATGGTGAAATGAAATACTGAGGTGTTTTCTCGTTATAAAAGGTTTTTTTGACAATTAAAGTGTGTGTTTTTATTGATTGCCGCCCAAAGTGGTCAGTTCCATCGTCAAAAGTGAAAAGAAAGATTATATTTTCAAAAAAATCCTGAAATTTTGTCAAAAAAACTGTATTAAATGTAGAAGGCTCCTCTTCAGGAAGAAAAAGAGAAATATTCTGAGTTTGACTCTTGTATAAAGTTGTGGCAACAACATCAAGTCCTGTTTCAGGAGTGTTACGAACTATAACTTGATGAATGTCCGCCATTCACAACATAATCCAGAAATCAATATAATGATTGTTTACACTTCTCAAAAATTGCATCAATCTCCTCATAGGGAGATTTATGGACACTGATGAGTGCTTTTTGAAATTGGGCAAAAGGAAAAGTCATTTTGTAATCCTGAATAACCATATTAAAATTTTCAAGAAAAAGTCGTGCTTTCTCCTTATCATTGTTGATAGTATCCATCTTATTCACGACAAAAAAGAATAAAGTTTTCTTCTTTTTTGCCTTCTTATCAGCTTTATCAGGATCAAGGCTTAAACTATCTAAGAAATAATTAAAGGAATCTTCCATGGCAACTCGTTGACTTTCAACGCTTTGAGAAGGATCCAACATGAAAAGGATGCCATCTGTCTTATATTTTCTCATCGCCTCGCGCCACATTCGACGTAACTTGAAGTCACCAGGATTATCAACTGCTATGACATTATATTTTCTGTAGCGCTCTAAAGATAGCCTTGAATGTTTGCTACTTGATAAAAGAGTAATCTTCTTTTTTTCAACAGTAATATCCATGGTTTTCTCAGTTGATGTTGGGTCTTCTCCTTTCAAACGTTTGATCAGACTAGTCTTACCCACACCTGTATTGCCAAGAATTGTCAATCGTATGTATCTGTCTAGTACCATAACTTATTTCCCCACATTATTTTCCTATACTTGAGAGGAGTAAAATAGTGGTCAGAGTTTACTCAAAAAGAATGGGTTTAATGAGTGCCTTATAAGAATAACCTTTCATTAGGATGAATTTAGTTATTTTACGGTTATTTAAGATATTCTTATAGACATATTGTCTAGCTTTCATCGCAATTAACACTAAAGCGCCTTTGTACTACAATCCTAACTCATTTTCTTAGTTTAAACTAATGACTAGTAATTACCTTTTTAAAACCATGAATCAGGAATTAAGTGATGTAATCATGATTGACAATTGAGAGATGTTGTGTGATATATCATGTATCCCAATGCAGGAGAATTGATTAAAGAATATCTGAACGAAGAAACACTGCAAATCCTTAACAATTATTTCCTTGTCAACCCCAAGACCAAAGAACTGGTGATTCTGGACTGGGCTTGGTACGGAAACGCATTAGAAACGCTTAATATGGGTCCAAATATTGAAATTCTAGGGATATCCCAACCAGTGGGGGGAAGGTTCACGCAGTATGAATTAATCAGTAGCTTTACAGAAGCGGAGGAGATGAAAAATTCCTTTGAAAGCCCGCTAAAAGAGGTAATAGAAATATTCACGATATGGCTCTATGATAACAAGCAAATAAGAGAATATGAGGAAAATCGCGCAACACGAACACTAGCCCCACAGTATAAATTCCCCAAAAAGATAACCAAGACAGACGATCCAAACAGAAGTCAGGTGTATGGGCTATTTATAGCTGTAAACAAAGTACTTGAGCATAATCTCCTACCAGAAACCATGGAAGTAATCACAGATGACGATCAGGATGAGGAAGAACTGATTATGAAGACTGTGAGGATCAGAAAGATAAAAGGGGTAATGATTGACATAAAAGGAGAATATTATCTTTCTTATAATGATGAAGAAACCCAAAAGACAGAGGTGATCCGAATATATGACTCAACCATAAATATTCTCAAGCTCTTTCGTACCCCCATAATAAAAAATGAATTGTTGGAACAGGGGAGAAGAAAGAGAGCACCAACAGGAAATCCAAAGATAATGGTATTAAGGGAGGAATTGTTTAAGGAATATGAAAAAATAAATTTTTTGGAAGAAAACAACACAGAATCATTCAGTCATTTTATTAGGGACACCAAGGAACACCAAGAGGGAAAGAAAACAGACATTGAATATTATGAGGACTTAAGGTATTATCAAAAATATATTGAATACAATAAAGAAGTAAATAGACAGATAGAGGTGAAAATAAAAGAGAAAGGGGAAAATTAATACAAAAAAAATCGAATACTGTCCCTAGAAACAGGACGCGAGGTTACCCCCCAAAAAAGATATTTTATGGTACTTACCTCTAAAGGCTACATAAACTCATCAAAAAACATCATTTCTTAATGAAATTTGATATTGTGAGGCAAAGGTTCAATTCAATTTTATCGTCGTTATCTCGATGATAGACACACAAATAAATAAAAAATAAAAACCTTAATAAATACTTGGCAATCCAAATTGTTTGTAATGGAGCTTTTGCTATACTAGCGGCTCTCACCACACGAAACATATTAAGATCATAATGAAGATTTGAAGAATTACCGGAGGCTATTAGATAAATGTCTGCTGTTACAATCGCAAAAATGATTCAGCTTCAAGAGTCAAAACCGATTTCCCTTCCAGCTGATTTTCTTGAGACATTACGACCTAAGGATGTTGAAGAAAGCTCTGCAGTAATGATCCTTGCACCCTCGACAAAGATCATTCGGATTATTCCTACTAAAAGTCCCGAAGTAGTTAAAGTCGCTATTGAAATCGGTGAGTTGTCACCTGACTTTCTACAGGAGTTAGGTGTTGTCTTCATGAGAAGCAAAATAAAGACCCTCTATAGCACAGGGCTCTGCTTCACCCAAGATAGTTGCACCTATGAAGGTTATTTAGATTCCAGTGACTTAACAATTTCTCAAGAGCAACTGAAAGATGAATTAGCGGAAATTAAAGGTGTCAGCAAGGTAGATATCACTACTCTTGTTGCATAATTTCCTTTTTGACTCATCTTAACTTTTTTAACTGAATTCATTTGAAATTTGAGAGGTTTCTCGCTCCTTCTGAATTGCATCTCTCCTAATTTTTTTTATAGATTAGTTTTGGAACCCTTTTCTTTAAGGGCTCTTTATCATATATATCAGAGAGAGAATAATAGTATATAAAGGGTAAATTATGACAGTTCTCCTGCCAGTTAAAGTTTTACTGAATGCATCAAAGAAAGAAAAAATAAAAACAATAGGCTACACAAAAAACCCAGTGCCTATTTCTAGTTTAAGAGCTCCAATACGTGCTTTCTATCATTAAAGAAAAATCCTACGAAGAAGATGAGTTGAAATATGACCCTTGATTCTGATGACAGAGAAATTAGCCTACTTTTACATCCACTTCGACGAAAGATTTACTCAATACTTGCTGAAAATCCTGGGTCTTATTTTTTCGATTTAGCTAAATATCTTGAACTACCCCAAGGTACCCTAAATTGGCATTTGAAGCGCTTGGAGGAAGACCATCTTATCAAATCGCTGAAATATGCTGGGAAACGAATTTATTATCCTGCAGGGTTACGGTCAGCGGAAGCAGAACGAATCTTTGCAGTTCTGAGGCCAGAAACAGCCAAAAAAATATTCAACTATGTTTTAAACAATCCAGGTTCTTTTCAAAGTCAGATTGCTCAAGGAATCACACCCTCTGTTCATCATGATACTGTTAGATATCATTTGAACAGATTAGAAAATGTAGATCTAGTAACAACGAAGCGTAGTGGGCGTAAAGTCCAAATCTTCCCTGGACAAATGGCTGAGAATCTACAGGATGGTTCTCTAACCGTAATTTCAGATTCTTATGTTCGCTTCTTATTAGAAAAGTTGCGTGAAGGATGTTTACATCCTGAGGTCATCCTACAGAGTAAAAGACAGTTAGTTTTGAGGATAGAATGTCCAAATGGAGAAGATATGATGCTAAATCTTAGAATGAGTGACTGGGAAATTCTTGCTTGAATTTTTATTGAGGGATAGACTAGGAATAAAAACACCTTCTATTGGAAATGATACTTATTTCCCCTCAATAACACTAGCATACGTTTCAAGTTACCTTAAATTAAGGAATTATAAAGCATGGTAACTAAATTTGATTCCAAAGAATACGCAAAACAACGTTTATTCAATCTTTGCGCCAAATATTTTCCTTCTGATCATTTAAAGATTAATACAGGAAGAAAAGGTTTTCGTTTAGGAGAAAGTACGATAGCACTTATTGACAAATCAAAGGAAATCCTCTCACGAGCTCAAGAATCAAATGAGACGATTCCAGTATCAACTGTAAATGTTTTTCGATATGGAATGGTTTGTCTAGAAATTTTTGAAGACTTAAGTAAATTCCAAGTCGTCTCTCAGCTGAAGTCACGATCTCGTCGGGGCTATCGAAAAGAACTCGAAATTGTAGATTTTGATTTAAAAAAAATCGAGCTTGAATTCAAGAAGAGTTCAAATCCCAACGTGAAATCCCAAAAAGACGCAAGAATAATTCTAAATGCACGAAGATCCTACTTAAAGCCATTAGATACTGATGATTTCCTATTTATCCTTAATGATGTAATAAAAAAACAAGAATTGTTCATTGTGGATGATTCAGATGGAAAACAATTCTTTGATTCTCTTTTTCGATTAATAAATCCTTTAGCGAGTAAAAATAACCAGAGAATTAAATATGAAATCCTACTTGAAGAAAAACAAAATGAGCTAGAAAAAAAAACTAAATTAATTGCAGAACTAAATAAAAAAATACCTACTTATAAGCATCAGATAGAATTGCAAAGAGAAAATAGTAGAATACCTAAGATTATTCAAGAAAAAGAACAACTCTTTTTTGATCCAGATCTGTCATTATTTCTAAAAATCTTAACTACAAGTCTTGAACGCTATGTAAAGATGATTGAAAGACGCGAAAATCGTATTCTAGAAGAAAAAGAAGATTTCCTTGGTTTGATTCTGGAACCAACTAGATTTCAAAGGCTTGATGAGGAATTATGGCGAAAAATCGTCTTTATCATTGAAACACATGGCCTGGAATTAGTAAGTGGGAAAAGCTGGTTTAGATTTGAAGATTCAACTGAATTGAGGCAATTTATAGTTCAAAAAGAGGTTCTAGAGAAATTTGCTCGTATAAGAACACTTGAGAATGAGCTAAATGATGCGGAGGATAAGCTGCAACAGAATCCCCAATATACTGAAGCTTTGAAGATGATTAAGGAATATGAAGAAATTGAGGCTCTAATTTTAAAACTAAGAAAAGAAATACCAGAACTGAATGAAAAAATTAAGGAACTTACCCGGGAGATAGAGAATGACAAAAATAAGGTTGAAACCTTTTTATACTAAAGGGCTCCTAATATCTGGGTAAGTACCTCAGCAGCAACTGACTTTTTAGCATGTTGTTGGGATAAATCCTTATTCTTCTGATTTATTTCCTCTGGAGTCAATCCCTCAATTTCTCCTCTGACGCGGAGTCTTTCTATTTTTGTCTCAAGTTCACGGGCTTCTTTTTGAAGATCTACCAGCCATCTTCTTGCTTTCCTCTCCTCGGTAGCTATCTTTTGTTGAACAGAAGCTAATTCTGAAGAATATTCATCTCGAAGAGAATAGTACACTTCATCAGAAACAGCTTGAGCACGCATTTTTTCTTCAATTTTCTCAAGACGCTTTTGCCATTTTTTCTCATCTTCAACAAACGTTTCAAGCTCTAAAGGCTGAGTTTGAAGATTGTTTTGCTCTTCCTGAAGTGTTGCAATATTGGATTGAATTTTATTTGTCATTTCTGTGGATTCATTTTCATCAATAAGACCTATCTCAACTTTCTTGGATAATTCATCAATTTCCTCTAGAAGTTTTTTCAATTCTGCTTTGATCTGATTCTTTCTCTTTCGTGCATAAAGAGCATCAACAATCTCATCAGGTATTTTTTCGGTAACTTCTGTCGGCATAATGGTCGGTTGTCTCATTGGTGCTGGAGTTGCACTAAGAGAAGGTGAGGCAGGTTCAGGAGTTGGACTGGATTGGGATCTTCCTATAGGAGTTCCACAAAATCGACAAAAACGAGCAGTGACGCTAATTTCTTTCCCACAATTTGTGCAATAAGTATGTGACATGTTAAGATCCTTCTCTATTTAATAAACATCTATGGGAAGGGGAGCAATTCCAACCTTTAAAAGACTTCATATCGGTGGGAAATAATTGATAACATGCTATTAAATGCACTATTAACATCTTTTGGACGCTTTTGATCTGAAAAACAGTAATAACTAAGCTTAAATCTTCTAATCTAGGCAATTTGGATTGTTATTAAGTCAACGCTTATCATCTAGATAAGCCATAAAATTAATTTGCTAAAATGTGATAAAATGGAGGATATTAATAAACCACTCCGAATCAATGAAGATAGAGTCGGGCCGATAGCTCAGCTTGGTAGTAGCGCCTGCTTGGCAAATTGTGCTCTAATGAGTAACAATCCTGAATGCAGGAGGTCGTGGGTCCAAATCCCACTCGGTCCATTCACTATTTTTTAAGATACTGAACATAGGAAGGAGAGAAGAGTTGCAGAATAGTACACGCAGTAGGAGAGAAATAAATAGCATTATAGAGTCCTTTTTATCCATTGGGGTTGATTAAGCTAATTAAAAATGGATTTTGTGTTCAATGATCTCTCACAAATATCCCTCAATATTTGACAATCCTAATGATTAATCCTGAAGATAGGTTTTTTACTATTGTATGGCTAACAATGACAGTGAAAAGAGGTTTTCACTTTATGAAATCAGAATTGTCCCTCCATAAAAGCACTTAAGAATCCAAATAGTTTGAAGAGTACCTCGAAATACAACCTCTAACAGTTATGAAACAGTCATAAAGATCTTTCTATTCGGAATCTTAGGATTTAGAAGAAGTCTTGATGGCTTTATAAGAGTCTAGAAGATTTTCAAGACTCTTTGTTCTGGTTGGAAAAAGTATGATGACTGAAATACGGATTCTAAGCAGGGGAGGACAGGGTGGAGTAACAGCTGCGAAAGTACTGGCTTATTGTGGCCATCTTGGTGGAAAATTTGTCCAAGCGATCCCTAAATATGGATCAGAACGAAAGGGGGCCCCTATTTTTGCAGATGTACGTATAGCTGACGAACATGTGAAAACACACGCCCCTGTAATTACAGCTAATACCCATAGTTGGATTGTCTTGGAACCTTCATTAGTTGAAACAATGCCCTTTGAAGAGATAAGTCCTGGAACAATAATTGTGGTCAATTCACGAGAAGTTCCTCCCGCCTTAAAGAACAGGCGCGATCTCAAAATTGGAAAAGTAGACGCTGTTGATATTGCACGTGAATGTGGATTAGTCAAATCAGGAACCATGATGGTTAGTATAATAATGTTAGGAGCTTGGGTCAAAGCAACAGGAGTGGTCAGCCTAGAAGAGCTTATTAATGCAACTAAACACCAATTTGGAGAAGGAGAGCTCGCAAAGGCTAATATTCGATCCCTTAAAATGGCTCACGAGCGGTTTGAATTTGTTAATTAGGCATTAAGGTGATATCATTGGATGAAAGCGAAATGAAAGACCCTGTTTTACCACTAGGTAGACCTACAGTAGGCTCAGCTCCTGGGCCAGGGACTACTGGTGACTGGCGTACAAGTAAGCCAGTTTTTTTCGAAGAACAGTGCACTAAATGTTATCAATGCTGGTCATTCTGTCCAGAAGGGACAATACGCGTTGAGGCTAACGGAGAATATCCCTATATTGATTATGTGTATTGTAAGGGGTGTGGAGTGTGCGTTCATGTCTGTCCCGCAGATGCATTGAAGATGGAAAAAGAGTAGGTGAAATTCTTGGTACAAGCGATGAAAAAATCAAATGTTGAGTTAATAACTGGAAACGCTGCTGTAGCAACAGCAGCGAAGCTGGCAAGACCACAGGTTATCGCAGCCTATCCTATTACTCCTCAAACGCTTATTGTTGAAACGATTTCGGAAATGGTCGCACGAGGAGAGCTTGATTGTGATTTTGTAAACGTTGAAAGCGAGCATAGTGCAATGGGTGCCGCTATTGGGGCATCACTCGCAGGTGTACGCACATTTACCGCTACAAGTGCACATGGACTTCTTTACATGGGTGAGTTAGTATGGTGGGCTGGAGTAACGCGGATTCCTATTGTAATGCCTGTAGTTAATCGTTCTCTGAACCCTTGGAATATATGGCCTGACCATCAAGATTCTATGACCTTCAGAGATGCTGGTTGGATTCAATTCTATGCCAAAAATAATCAGGAAGTCTTAGATTTAACCCTTTGTGCTTTTAAAATTGCCGAGCATCATAAAATATGGATGCCTGTGATGGTATGTTTGGATGGGTTTATCTTAAGTCATACCTCTGCTCAGGTAGAAATTCCAAGCCAAGAAGAGGTCGATGAATTTCTTCCTCCCTTTAAACCGCTTGTGATGTTGGACCCTGAAGATCCCTTTGCTCATGGATCTCTCACTGACTCTCAGGGTATTTGGGAACAACGAATGTCTTTAATCGATGGCTTTAATAATGCACGTTTCATCATTCCCAAGATTTTTCAAGAATACTCTGAGAAATTCGGAAGACTCGGGAAAGAAATGGTCGAAATTGTTGGTGACATTGATGACGTTGATGTTGCCATTATTGCATTAGGAACTTTAGGTGAAGAAGCAGAACAATCACTGGAAATCCTACATGAGGAAGGAATAAAGGCTGTTGTCATTAGGTTACGTGTATTTCGTCCGTTTCCGAAAAAAGAATTGATTGATGCGTTGAAAAAGGTACCAAAAGTCTTAGTAATTGATCGTGCTGTTTCCTTTGGTAATGCTGGTCAGCTTGCAATTGAAATTCAAGCTGAATTATATGCAAAAAAGGTAGAGGTTGAATTCCATCAGATAATTAGAGGTTTAGGCGGAATGGATGTTTCTTACATGGATATCGCATCTGAAGTGAAAAAAATAATGAAGGGATGAACAATTGAGTGTCAAAATAAAAGAAATGATAGATCGTCCAGAGGTTTTATTGAGAGGTAATTTTGCTTGTGCCGGCTGTGGTCTTTCTATTGCCTACCGCACTGCAATTTCGGCGTTAGATAATCCCATTGTAGTTATACCCGCCTGTTGTGCATCAGTTATACAGAGCCTTCACCCCAATGTCACTTATAACGTTCCTACATTGAATATTGCATTTGCAGCTCACGCTAGTGCTGCTTCAGGTATCACAAGGGCGAAAAAACGGAGAGGAGAAAAGGTAACGACTGTAGTTTGGTCTGGAGATGGAGGAACATACGATATTGGCGTTGCTACATGGTCTGGAGCAGCAGAAAGAAATGAGGATGTCCTCCATTTTTGTTATGATAATGGATTCTATAGTAATACAGGTGCTCAGCGTAGTGGAGCGACTCCTCGAGGAGCAGCTACTACAACTACTCCTATTGGGAAACGTGAGAAGAGAAAAAGCGTCACTCGTATTATGGCTGCTCATGATGTACCATACATTGCTACAGCGTCAGTTGGTTATCCTCGTGATCTGCATACAAAAGCGAAGAAAGCTGGAAATATAGAAGGATACCGATTCATCCTAATAGATGCTCCATGTCCCACGGGATGGTACTCTGAACCTGCAATTACTCCAGAACTTGGGAAATTAGCAGTGAAAACAGGATATTTCCCACTTTATGAGATTGAGAATGGGAAACTTACTTTCAGTAGACGTGGGGAAAAATTTCGTGATCCTGCTAATCGAACTCCATTAGAAGAGTATCTAGGAAAACAAGGACGTTTTAAAAAGATGTCATCACAGCAGATAGAAGAACTCAAGAAAGATCTTCAATTTGAATGGGACATGCTTTCACGAATGGAATAAACCATCACTCTAAACCCCAAATCCCCCTTATCTTTTTCAGACTTTAGCTTAATTTAATGTAAGTAATTCAGTGCTTTATTACTTTAATGATTTGGCCATGAAAGGGCCTTCTTGATGGAAACCCAACTTACGATAATAATCACGAACACCGAGTCCTGATGTTACAAGCATTTTTTTGTATCCCTTGGCTTTTGAAGTCTCCTCTGCTAATGCAATCATCTTTTGGCCTATCCCCCTATGTTGCCATTCTAAGTTTTTTGGCAATTTTCCAATCCCTACAAGTTTTCCGTACACATGAAGCTCTCGAATGATTGTTGAAGGAGTGCTATTAAGTTCAGGGCGAAATGAAGCCGATGAAGGCTCTCGAAGACGTAAAAATCCGAAAAGTGTCTCATTATCGTCTGTTTCGAACGAAATAAAGTACTCTATTCCATTTGATGCAGGATATTCCAAGATACTGAACTTTTTTTCTTTATTTATCCATGACTTATTCCCCAAGTTTGTTTGATGACCCACTTCTCGACAACGAATGCATGAACACTTGCTACCTCTTCTTGTTAACTCTTCTCGTGCCAATTCTCTCAAATTACCTGATTGTACACCATCAAGAATTAAATATGCAGGAATATCGCGTTGGACACGTTGTATACGGACATAAGGAGGCGTAATTGCTTTGATAGATGCAACCACATCAATTACTCTTTGAGAGTCGTATGGTTTATAGACTTCCTTTTTCCATAACTCGAATAATTTGGTATTCGGCAAAACCAATGTTGGATATATTTTCACTGCATCTGGAACATACTTAGGATCTGAATAGAGAACCTCAAACATCTTTATGTCTTCTTCTGGGGACTGAAAGAGGTTTGGCATCATGTGTACTGTAACTTTCAAACCACCATCCTTTGCATACCGTATAGCTTTCCAAACATCATCCAAATTGTGATGTCGTTGTATTAATTCTAGGGTCTTATCAGATAATACCTGAATACCAATTTCCACCCATGTCCCACCAAGTTCTAAGATTCGATTAACATGGGATTCTTTACAATAGTCTGGTCTTGTTTCTAGAGTTATTCCTACATTTCGATAGGCAGCTGTATCAGCATTTTGATGTGCTTCCTCTAGCGTAGTTGATGATTTTCCAGTTATTCCATCAAGACATTCCTTTACAAAATATTCTTGATAATCTAAGGGAGTTGCTAGGAATGTTCCTCCCATGATTATAAGATGAACTTTATCTAGAGGATGACCAATGCTTTTCAGTTGATTTAATCGTGCTACAACTTGTTTCTTAGGAATGAAATTGTTTTGAGCACCTCTCATTGCTGCTGGTTCTTTTCCTGTATATGATTTTGGTACTCCATTAACTTCTGGGCAATAAATGCAGTTACCTGGACATATGGAGGATTTTGTCATCACTGCTACTACAGCAATACCACTAATTGTCCTTACTCTACGTACTTGTAGAAAGTGTGTTAGATATTCTATTTCATCTTCAGTTAAGAAATCTACATTAAGAACATGGTTTAAAATTTCGGAATTCTTGACAAATCGTTTTAAGCCATACTTCTTGGCGAAGGTTCGTTTATATTTCTCAAGTTTAGTTCTAGTTAGAGTTGGTTCATTAATAAGTGATATAGTAATATCATTTAACGCTTTATGTAATAATTCTTGAGACAAACTTGTCATAACTGTATAATCCTTATCATTAAGCAGGAGTGAACGCAGGTAATGAGATAATTAAGACAGTTATCGCAATTATTGTGTGAATAAGAAGAATAATAATTACATTCTTCCTTTCCCCAATCTCTTTCAAGAAATATGGTAAAATCCAATATACAGTGTAAGGACAGGGAGCGATGATATTCCCTTTCTCGTCAACAGTGGCTATTTTAGCAGTCTGATTAGTATAGATGTATAATAGAAATAGTACAAAATTCACGAAGTGTAATCCAAACAATCCCACTGCTAGACGATCCATATTGCCAATAATTAAAGCAACGATGATGCCTGTTCCTAGGGTCAGAGTTCCTGAATCACCAATTAGAACTTTCGCAGGATACCAATTATACATGAGTAAAATTAGAAATCCTCCCAGTAAAGCGGTAACAAATAAAGTTACAATAGGATCGCCAACAACAAGTGCAATGAAGAGAATAATAACAAGGGAAATTGTACCATTCCCAGCTTCCAAGCCATTGAAACCAGCAAGCATATTGAAAGAATTAAAAGCGAAATTCACAACTAAAGGGATTATAATTAGACTGTAGAGATTTATGTATCCAATATCGAAATCAATGATTCCAAATCCAAGGTTTATCCTACTTGTACCAACTTTCAAAGCCATTAATGGGATTGCGGGTAAGAATCCTAATAAAATTTTATCACGCCATCGAATCTTAAAGACATCATCTAAAAATCCTATTAATCCAGCAATTACAACACTTAGAAGTCCTGCTAGGAGGGGATCGAATATTTCTATCTGAGAATCGAGAGTTATATTCTCCCAAATAAATACTATAATAAGAATAGTAAAAATAAATCCCAGTAATGGCGCCATTCCTCCCGGTTCAGCTATAGTAGGGGAATTTGGTTTATGGGCGTCTACTGTTGTAATTCCCTGTTTCAAAGAGGAAGTAATTACCCATGGGATAAGGAGACGCGTTATGATAGCTGAAATAATTAACGCTAGAATAGCGGTAACTAATATTTCTACTGATAACATTCTATTGTACGCAAAAAAAAGAATAAGTTAAAAGGATAATACTAAAGACAATCCATTAGGTTTAGTCGGAGGATCTAGGATTTTTTGATCGTGGAGATTAAATCATGAGATGCATTATACCTGCTGCTGGAAAAGGAACTAGATTAAGGCCACATACTAATACAAAGCCCAAAGCACTTCTTTCATTAGGAAATAAGCCATTAATCTCTCACATTCTAGATAGTATCATTGATGCGGGGATTAAAGACTTTGTTATTATTGTAGGGTATGAAAAAGAGAAGCTAATTGATTACATCGAATCCAATTATAATAAAACGTGTAATTATACTTTCGTTGAACAGAAACACCGTAGGGGACTTGGCCATGCAATATACACTGCAGCAGATTTTCTAGATGGTGAACCTGTATTAATAGCCCTTGGGGACAGTCTGTATGAAAATTCCTTTTCTTTGATGTTAGATGAATACAAAAAATTCTCCAATTGGACTGGTGCAATTACTGTAAAGTCTGTAACCAACCCTCAAGCTTATGGTATCGTCACTATTAAGGAAAACTCCAATGAAGTAAAGGAATTAATAGAAAAACCAGAAAATCCCACTTCATCCCTAGCAATTACTGGAGTTTATATTATACGTGATTCTTTGGAATTAAAAAACGCTTTGAAAGAATTAATCAACTCAAACAAAATAGGAATTGGAGGAGAATTACAATTAACCGACGCGCTTCAGATTATGGTTAATAAAGGCTTGATCCTTGGAATAATTGACTCTGGTAGATGGTTTGACTGTGGTAAGAAAGAGGCTCTCTTAGCGGCTCATAGTTATGTTTTGAATAAATACAAGAGTTCTTCGATTGAGAGTGAGTTGAATAATACTATTGTCATTCCCCCCATTGCGATCCAGACCAACTGTCAAATCTCAAATTCTATAGTAGGACCTTATGTTAGTATTGATAAGGGCACTATTGTTGAAAAGTCTATCCTCTCCTCTTCGATAATAGGAACTGGTTCACGCATTTTCAACGCAAACATACATGACTCGCTTATTGGGGATGAAGTTGAATTAATTGGAAGGGGGCATGATTTAAATGTTGGAAACCACTCAAAGATTCAATTTTATTAAAGGAGGTAAAATCAGTGAATCATACCATTCGTGAATTTCAAAAGTTAATGGTTACACTATACGGGGATCGTGATAGGAAGAGAGGTATTGAAAAAAGTTTATTATGGTTACAATCTGAAAATGGGGAGCTCATAGAAGCATATCTAAAAGGAAATCAAGATATTCTGCGAGAAGAAGTGGCAGATGTTTTTGCTTGGCTTTGTTCTGTCTGTAATCTCCTTAATATCGATCTAGAAACGGCTGCTTGGGAAAAATATCCATCCAGTTGTCCTAAATGCAATGCTAGTCCATGCAAATGCAGTCATTTTTGATTTGATATTCATTTAGGAACCTAAGTTCTCATAAGTCTGTTGTTTTTGATTATATTCCTCTCTAGTCATAACAGGTTTCGCAGGAACACCCATCATAACTTGATTTCGTGGTACGTCTTTTGTGATTAAAGCACCCGCAGCAATGACTGCATTCTTCCCAATAGTTAAACCTGCCATAAGAATCGCTCCAATTCCTATGATCACGTTGTCTTCAACTTTTGTGCCTATTAATTTATTACTCACAGGATATTTGTCATTTGAAAATCGTACACCAGGTCCCAGGAATACATTATCTCCAAGTACAATTTTAGGGGGGATAAAGTTATTCGATTGAATTCGAGCATTTTGCCCAATCGATACTCCACTATCAAGAATCGTACCACTTCCAATTATACTTCCTTGTCCTATATTACAAGTTTCTCTTATAACAACATTTGTACCTGTTTCTACTCGATCTTCTAGTTTTGATGTTTCGTATATAGTGGTAAAAGGTCTGATATGGTTATTTTCACCTATAATTGACCCTGTTGAGAACTTATCGTATAAGTTTTCAAGAGGTAGTTGCTCCTCTTGTTGTAGAATTATTTTATTGGTTTTAGCTCGGATTGGATATCCAATAACAACAAATGAGTCAATAATAGATTTTCTACTAATTCTTGAGGGTCCATAAATACATGTGGAAATTGATACATATTTCGATTCCAATGTAGCTCTTTTAGAAAGAAATCCTTTATATTCAAGCATATTTTTGCTTCCTTTCTTAATCGGAACTCTCCATTTCTTGGGAATGAATTAATTTTGCCTTTGGGGAGGAAGAATTAACTGAAGAAGATTCGGGTGGTAGGATAAGATAAACTATAAAGGATAAACTAGTGATAACAGCGAAAAATAATATTCCTAAGAAACCTGTAAAAATATTAAAAGGTAAATAAGGTGAGAAAATGAAGGTTACAAAGCTTATGATAATAGCAGATATTATGGCAATAAGAAATCCACGCAATATTCTATTCAACACTATGAGTCTCTCCAGAAGAGAATGAAGACATTGGTTTGATGATCTTCAAGGAAAAATCTATAGATTTAACTGAATGAGTAAGGTTACCCATTGAGATAATATCTATTCCTGCTATGAGATATTTTTCTATATTTTGATCAGAAATCCCTCCACTTACTTCTATAAGGGGATATGGTTGTTTTGAGGCATTCCTGACGATCTCTATTGCAGAGTAAATGTCTTCAATGGAGAAATTATCTAGCATTATTATATCAGGAGTAAGTTTCAGAGCTTCCTTTAACTCTGATAAATTTTCTACCTCAATGTCAACCTTTTTTGTGAATGAAGTCATGTTTTTCGTTTTATTCAAAATTTTCAGAATCGCTCCTTTTCTTAGTAAGCTGAGGTGATTTTCTTTGATCAACACTGTATCAGACAAACTCCATCGATGAGGATCACCTCCTCCAATTTTCACAGCATATTTTTCGAAATATCTGAAACCTGGAGTTGTTTTTCTCGTAGAAGCGATGATTATGTCATGGCCAAGATTCTTAACTCTATCAACCAGTTTTCGAGTTTGTGTAGCAATTCCTGAAAGACGCATTAACAGATTTAAAATTGTCCGTTCTGAAACTAGAATATCGCGACTTAGACCTCTTAGCTGCATGATAATATCTCCCTTTCTGATGACATCCCCATCATTAAATAAGCTAGAAACCTCAATGTCCAGAAATCTCAAGAGTATCTTGGTAAAATCTAATCCACAAAGAATTCCTTCCTCTTTTGAGATTACATTAGCTTGAACTTGGATATTTGGGATCAGATTGCTGGTTATATCCCCGTACTCCATATCTTCTTGGAGAAATTGAATTAATCTTTTCTCTAGCAATTTTGAGGGTAAATAAGACATGATAAGAGCTCCTATATTCTATTTTGAAAGTTCGAGCATTCTTTCAATAGATAAACGGGCTTTCCTAGCAATTTCGGGAGGAATTTGTATTCTATATTGTTCATCTAGAAGAGATAGATATAGATTGTAAATAGTAATTTTCTTTTGTTGAAGACATATTGCATCTTTACGAGCCGGTATGAATGTTTTGGTGGGAAATTTTGCTCTTAAACGATCTATAAGTCCAATTTCCGTTAAAACGATGAAAGAATTCGAATTAGATTTTTCAGGTTCCTTTAACATTTGACTTGTTGAACAAATTATATCAGCTTGATTTTGAATTAAAGGATCTACCTCGGGGTGACATAGAATTTCAGCTTCGGGGTATTTATTTTTTAATTTTTGAATATCAGATAGCTCAAACTTTTTATGAACGTAACAGTGGCCAACCTCTGGAAAAGGAATAATTTTCTTATCGGTAACATGTTGTTGAATGTAATGAGCAAGATTCCGGTCCGGTCCAACTAGTACTTCTTCACTGTCAAGCTTTGTAATAATTTTTAGAGCATTACCAGAAGTAATACAAATATCAGCCAGGGCTTTTATTTCAACTGTGGTATTCACATATACAGCAACAGTAGCATTTGGATACTGAGTTCTAAATCGTTTCAACTTCGTTGGTGAAAGCATATGCGCCATAGGGCACTTAACTGTTGATGATGGTATTAATACTTTCTTTCTGGGGTTTAAAATGGCAGTAGTTTCTGCCATAAATTCTACTCCTGCAAATACAACTAGTTCATTATCAATTTGCATTGATTTCTGAGCTAAACCAAAACTGTCTCCCGAAAAATCAGCTAGTTCTTGAATCTTGGGATCTTGATAATTATGTGCCAATATAAGAGCATTATGATCTTTTTTAAGCGATTTTATCTCTTCAATAATATCTATGGACAAATTTTCTCTCTCTATGGACTCTCTTGGGTGACTCATGGTTTTATGAAATTTAATAACATTTAAAGACTAGAGAACTAATATTCTATAAATAAAATCATTATTCACTCGTGTGGAGAGGATTTTGGTATGAGAAGATATAAATTTCCAACTTTACAATTCCAATTTTCAATGAAGTCGGAGAGGTAAATACTGAAGGTTGTTGTTCTTGTTTCAGGTGGTAAAGATTCTGTTCTAGCGTTGTGGCTTGCAATGCATCAATTTGAAGTTACTTCCATTCTTTCTGTGAGATCCTCATGTCCTGATAGTTTACTTTTTCATATTCCAAACAGTCATTTAGTGACTTTAATTGCAGAAATGCTGGAAATACCTCATAAAATTGTTCTTATCGATAGTTGTAAAGTGAAAGATGAAGTACTCTCTCTCAAAGAAGCTCTAATTGAAACCGGTGCTGAAGCTGTAGTTACAGGGGGGATTCAATCAGAATTTCAGCGAACTAAGTTCAATCGATCAGCTCAGCTCGCTAATATGAAATGTATTAACCCATTGTGGAGAATTTCACCTGATATAATTATGTCTGAATTAATAGATAACAAATTTCGAGTTATAATTACCTCAGTAACTAGTATGGGATTAAATAAAGCTTTATTGGGTAAAGAAATTACCTCTGAGGCATTAGAAAGGCTTAAAAAAGCTGAAGTTAACTCAGGATTATCACTAATCGGTGAAGGAGGAGAATTCGAATCATCTGTTATTGATGCTCCATTTTTTCCTTCATTTATAGAAATCCTTGAGGCAAACGTTCATTGGAATGAAAGCCGTGAAGAAGGATATTATGAGATTTTAAAAGTTAGATGCCGCCCTAAAAATAAAATCTGAAGGAACTATTTTAAATTTAGGTTTAAAAGTCATTTAATAGAAATAACTTGAATTTTTATTTATCCTGTATAGCAATGGGAGACAGTAAGTTAAATTGACTGGAATAATGGTAAAAATATCAGCAGCATGCTTTTCTGCTATTCCGGACGGTAATCAGCCTCATTGCAACGGGTAAGCCTCCGCTGACCGATTTAATAGCAGTATTCACCAAGAATTCCTTTAGCCTTACTCACCATCTCGAGAATCCTATACCACAAATATCAGAAACATATAATAGAAATAAAGCTATCTCTTCCATTTCTTGGTTTTCATCAGAAGCTACAAACACAACACCATTTCCTTCTTTTAATGGAGTCATTAAGTGAGAAAGAAGTTCATTTTGAGATCTTCCTAGAGTCCAAAGTTCCTTTTGTTCGAAACGAGTTCTAATATTTTTTTCTTCGATAAAATATCTAAACTTAGAAGGAATTTTTTCTTTAATATAATCTCTCTTAGGCGGGATAATTAGTATTGATCCTTCATTTGGAATATTGAAGAGATTTGATGGATTTAATAACTTCATTTTAACTTGAGTAAGATATTCTACAATACTTAACCATAATAGTGCACGAAGAACCATTCTTTGGTTTTCAATAGGCCCTACTAATAAAACATGATTTTCTCGTAAGTGGGTTTCTCCTCCAATTTTGATTGAAAGATCTTCTAAAGAATTCCTAACAGCAGATAATCTTTCCTGAAATGTGTATATGTGAATTGCAAACTGATTTTCTACTCCTTGAAAAAGTCTAAGGGTTATTGTGGATTCTTGGAATGGTAAATTCTGAGTTTCAGGTAAGTTAATCTCATAGGGAGACGTATCAAGTATCAAAGGAACTGTATCAAATGTATATTCAAGGCCACTTACACGTACCTTATCTAGACGAGCTATAACTTCACTATCAGCATAAGGTATTGAGACAGGTTCAATGGGTTGAGGAATTACTCGATGTACTTCTTCAGGAGTTACTCCTGGTGTTTCTTTCGGAATCGCGTCAGGTTCTGCTACCAATTCATAAGTTGGTTCTATTTCAACTTTAGGTTGATGAGGTTGAGGTCTAATTTTTTCCGATATTTCTGGTGTTGTAACCTTTAATTGTTCTACTGGCGCTTTACTAATTGGTGATTCGACTAGTGTAGGAATTTTTCTCGGTGAGGTAGCTTTTTTTGCATTAGGGGCAAGAGATAATTCTCGTAATTTCCGCATAACAGGAGTAGAGAGTGTTACAACAATATCTTTTCCAGGTTGTAGAACAGTTGATAATAGGATTTCTTTTCTTATAAAATTATCTTCAGAATGAGGGAGAAGAGATATCGATTGGGCGATTTCTCGTGCATCATCATTTGCTATGAGATTTCTCATTTTTGTCGCATTGGATTGTCTTTGGGGTGAGCTCAAACCAAATACCCTACTAATTACATCGTAAATCCGTTCATTAGGATAAGAAGAAAAATATTGTCTTTGGGGTGAACTCAAACCAAATAAAAGCAGATTTTCATTTTCTTCAGCATTTGGAAGTGAAATAAAAGAAAGAATTCTAGTGTTTATAGATTGCTGAACAATCTTTTGAAGAAGTAAAGTATTGCTAGGATCCACAAAATGAATATTTTCTACAATTTCTTGTATTCCAAGACGCATATCATGAGCAAATGCAGCCAAAATGACAAGAGCAGCCAATATTCCATCTGGAGAACGTGGAACAACAAAGAGAGCTTTTTCAGGAGAAGAAAGAATTTGGTAGAAACAGTCCAAATGATTATTACGAGCCTCATCAAATTTACCTTTCAAAGATTCTTCAAGCATACGTAAGATAATACTCATGGCTGGGATGACTTGTCTAGGACTCCGATCGATGGGAATTAATACAATGGAGGCAAGTTTATCATCTTTTACATTCTGCGAGAATAAAAAGATCATTCGGTGATTTTCAAAACGAATGAAGTGAATTTGCTCTCCTTTCATAATACGCTCTGAGAATAGTGTAAGGACTTGAGTCACTGTTGCACTAATCTTCGAGTGTTTTATTAAGGGTCCTTGACCAGAACTAAATACAACCTTGTTTTGGTGAATCACAAGGATGTCACTCGAGGTTTTTTCCATTGTCATACTTATCCATTTGTTCTTTCACATAATGTTGTTTTAAAAGTTTCAGATTCCAACTAAACATCAAAAAATCTTTTCAATAGAAACACTTCCTCTTCGTAGAAGAATAGGTTTCAACGGATTCGTTAGATCAATCACTGTTGACGGGGGATTTTCAGGTAATTTTCCACCATCTATCCAAAGATGAACTTTTTCTGTGGATAACTCGTTGAATATTGAGATGAGATCATACTTCGGCTTTGAACCCGATTTATTTGCTGAGGTTCCAATGATTGGACTACCTACTTTGTCAATGATCTCTAGTAATATCTCATGCCTAGGAACACGAAAGGCTATTTTTTGTGGATTATTTGAGTTTATTAATGACGATAATATCTGAGACGTTTCGGATCTACAAGTCAAAACTACTGTAAGTCCTCCAGGCCAGCCTTTTGCTAAAATCTCTTGAGTCTGTGAGGATATTTTTACGAAGTTTGTTAACATATCCTTAGTAATGAGAAGACTTAATGGGTTATCAAGGGGTCGCGACTTGATGTCATAGATTTGCCTTATGTTCCTATCATTCCACTTTAATCCGACCGTTCCCAATCCATAACTTGTATCCGTTGGGAAGATTACAATCGACCCCTTTTGAAACTCTTTTACAGCGATCGGAATAACCTTAGGATCTGTTATAGAAATTCGCATTTAAATTTTTTCTCCTTATAGAGAGTTCTAGCCCAAAATTTGAAAATATCATCTGAGAAAAAAGGAGAAACGCATGATTATATTGACTATAAGGATCTCAACCAATTGATTCAATTAACTTTGCTGTTTCATCATCTGAATAATAATTTCACGAATCAGACTTTCAACAGATTTAATAACACGAGTAACACTTGGCGGACGAATTTCTTTTTTTAATCTCCCATTGGCATCTACAATCGTGCTTCGATCGCTTTCTGAAAGTAATTTCTTTAGGTCATCCCTAGCTTCGAGACAGGACACTTCAACTATTCTAACAGCTGCATCTCTTAGACTTGTAGCTACTCCTGATTCACTAAGTAATTTCCCTACTTCCAAGGATGATATTCGCTGTTCTTTAGGGAGATCCATCTTATTCAGCATAATATGATAAGGTAAAGCTCCGCTGGTTAGCTTATCTCCAGCAAGAGTGTTAATTTCTTGTAAAGAGAACTTATTTTCTTCCCATCTAGTTTTTTCCGAATCAATGACAACAATTAATCCATGTGCTCCGCGTAAAACAACTTTTCGTTGGCCAGCATGGCGCTCCTGACCAGGAACAGTGAAAAGATGGTACTTCAGAATGGGTAATCCAGCCGAGGTTCTTCCTACTCCAAAAATGGCCTGATCGAAGAACAACGTCCTTCCTGTGGGATCTTCTAATTTTAGAAATTTGTACACATTTTCTGGATCTTCCAGACTCTTTAATACCTTTGTAATTGTGAGTGCAGTAGTCTTTCCAGCTAAAGTCGGCCCCCAAAACACTATTTTAACTACTGGAACACCCTGATGGTCTCTTTTTATGACTTCAAAGTCAGAGTTTGCTTGCATTGTTAATCCCTGGGTTTTTCATTCGATGTAAATGATTTTTAAACGATATTCTCTTGTTTCTGTTGTAGGACACGTCTTGTTAAACCAACAAATATTTCTTCGATCTCAGCACCACCCAATTTTGCAGATGTTTCATAATATGTCATGTCATAGTCTTTTGCCAATGAATGAGCTTCGTCAGTAGAGATTTGCCGTTTATCAACAAGATCTTTTTTGTTTCCAGCTAAGGCAATTGGAACTGCAGGTTCAGGAATATGCTTCCGAAACTCCGCTAGCCAGTCAGGGATAGCATCAAACGAGGATTTTTCATCAAGAGCAAACATTATAAGACAAGCAGAAGCCCCTCGATAATAGCTTGGTCGTAATTTACCAAAAAACTCTTGACCTGCTGTGTCTACAAGGATTAGTTTAACATTGTTGCCATCTACATGGACCTGTTTAGTTGTAATATCTACCCCTAGCGTAGGTAAATAGTTTGTAGTAAACTTCCCTTCTGCAAATCTCCTAATCAACGAGGTTTTACCTACACTACCTGACCCAATAGCACAAATTTTGAGTAAATATTCATCGGTCACTTTAGGTTCTCCAAATAATCACTTAAATTCCCATCTTTGATAAATCTTGGAGAGATTTACGCATATCATCAATGAATTCTTCTCTCTCTGATCGTGTTTTTTGTCTAAGAAGTTCTGTAAAGATAACTCTTCCATTTTCTATAAATAATCGTACTTGATAATCTGCAGCAGGGAAAATTCCTGAGGGGAGATCATCCATTGGTTCTAACTTAACAACATCTTTTGCAAAAAGAGCTAAATGTTCTTTGATAACAGAAAAAACCAAGTTACCAATAATGATGATTTCACGTTCCATATTATCAGGTATTTCTATGTCCTTAAGTTTTATAGATACTTCCTCAAGCGTTGTAGGCGTAATAACTTTAACAGGTTCAGTTACTACGACTTCAGTTTCTTTTACAACTTTTGATGCATGAGCTGGTGTCGGAGCTTGTTTAGGGGTTGGAACTGCTGCAGGGGCATGAGTTGTTGTTGCTATTGGGGCGCGAGCTGGTGCTGCTGTTGGCGCGCGAGTTGGCGCTGCTGTTGGGGCGCGAGTTGGCGCTGCTGCTGGGGTGCGAGCTGGGGCTGCTGTTGGGGCGCGAGCTGGCGCTGCTGTTGGCGCATGTGTTGTGGCTGTTACTGGTTTGACATAAACCTCTGATTCTGAGCCTGCTGCTGTTGTTGTTTCATCGGGTCTAACTGTTTCCCCAAATATCGCGAGAAAATCAGCACCTTCAAGCCCTGGATCAAGGCTTTCTATCCTGTAGACCATTCCATACTCCTCAGCTCTCATTTGTTGCGCAGATTTTGCTGAAATGAATTTTCTCCTTACAGGTGCTTTCTCCCCCTTCCAAATGAAGATTTTGCGTGCATTTTCATCTACAATTATGAAAACGTTATCATTAGCAAGATCTGATGTTGAGGAAAGAGAGACGGGAGTTAAAGTGCCATCATCTTCTACAGACCATTTCTTAACATATTCCGAGTCGCTCAAGGCTTATCCACACTTTGTACCCTTTACGATTTTATAAAGCTTGATTGTTCTTGTTAATTAAATACATTTAACTATAATATATTTGGCTATTCGCGCGGTATTTTAAAATCTTAACTTATTAAGTAAAGAAATACTATGTTCAGCTTTAGACTTTGGTATCCATTTAAATTTTCTCTAGAATTCATTAATCCTTAGTTCAGAAAGATTGTCAGTTTTCCAGTTATCATTTAGGTTTTGAGGATTAACCTATAAGCAGTTAAAAAAGAAAACCTTGATAAAATATTGTTTTAAATTATTAACGATTAGGTGTTTAGGCATTATATCATTAAATCAAGATATAATACTCCGAATGTTGAGGATCATCACAGTTCTAGTATGATTAGTCTAATCAAACTAAGTTCTCTTTATGTCTTAAAGTCCTTATTGATAAAATGTCTCAATTCTTCTTTGGTAATACTTTTTGAACTCGTCATTAATTTTGTTAAAATGAAGATCTTTAACTAAATGTATAACCAGAGGTAGAACATAGTGGACTGTTTTCTTTTAGAAAATGCTGATCCTAAAAATCCCTCAAGAATACAGAATCTGGCATAATAGGAGAACAAAAATGATAACAGATCCTTGGATAAGCAGAGGACTAGATGAAATCAAAAATGGACATTGGTTTGATGGTTTTCAAATGTTACAAGGAGCTATTCAAAGAGCATTTCGTTATGGTAAACCTGATCAAGCTAAAGTAGTAATTTCAAAGGCGGTACCTCTTTTTACTTCTGGAAATCAAAAAAGGCTTGCTTGTGAATTAGTCCTTGTTCTTATAATGAGGACTAGTCAGAAAGTTAATGAACGGGCTTATGCTGAATTAATCTCCGAATCTTTAGTAGAATTGACGAAAGCCTCTCTTGATAGTTGTGTCCAGACAATTTGTAATCGAATTATAATAGAAAAGGTTTTTCAGAGGTCAGAATTCCTTTCACAATTACAAAGTCTGATTCTTGAAGCCAACTATCCTTATGAAGTAATTTCTTCCCTTTATTATTGTTATGCAGGATTGTTATGTTACAAAAAGGATTATGTATTATGTTTTGAAACTTTGTACTCTTGGAGCAAAACTTTATCCGTTCTATCTCCAAAAATGAGAACATATTTAACCTTAGCTGAAATTAATGCTTACGAAATCGAAGACTGTGGACAGTATCTTAAGATAGAGGAACCAATTGAGTCAGATGATAAAATCTATCTTGAGATTGCTAATAGAATATTTGATGCGGTACAGGCATCTGATGAATCTGAGTTTCATTTTATAGTAACTGATTACCCTGATTTTATCAATCCAAAAAAAGATGGGTTATTAAAAGCATTATGTGAGGGTATTTCGGAAATTCTACACAAAAAACCCAGTTCTGGACTTTTCTCATTGTTTAAACAGTGAAATGGCTTCAAGAACTTTTTTAACAGCGTCTTTTGCTGTTTTTGCTGTCATGATTTGTACTTTGGAACTTCGTTGTTCAATAAATCCACGCTCACCGATCTCTTTGCTCCAACCTGGAATAGTGGTAATACAAACAAGGGGTTTTTGATAAATACAAGTGAATGCTAACTCGCTCAGAGTACCTGCCCTTCCTCCACAAGCAATCACACCATCTGAAGCTAAAGGCACTAAGGCATTTCGCGCCCAATATAAAAACGTGGGTATTTTTATTGTTGTATATTGATTAACTTCAGGATCTCTTTCATCTGTTGGTAGAATACCAACAGAAATTCCCCCTGCATCATAAACACCTTTACAAGCAGCATCCATCACACCTCCTCTCCCCCCACATATGAGAATCGCGTCTGAATTGGCAATTTCTCTACCAATCTCATAACAGAGTTCATACTGGAATTTTGAGCGGATTTGTGAGTCACCAATTAGGCCAATCTGGTTTTTCTTTCTAATCACCATTGTGTTGATTTCCAATGTATCCTTTTTTTCCTTCTAATGAAGGAATGATCTGTTTGAGAGCATTTGGGTAATTAATCTGTAAAGCATTTGAGTTGATATGGTCTAAAAAAACTGCGAGAGAACTAACTTCCGAATGTGGTTGGTTTGAAATTGCAATGTTCCAATCTGCGTATTGAAAAATTTTCCCGGGAATTTTTTTTCCCCCAACAATAATTAATAAGTTCTCTAAATGTTTTTCTATTTTATTGAAGGCCTCTAATTGCTCAAAGTTTGAAAGATTTTCTCCATACATTGTAAGATGAACAATCTTATGATTTTCATCATTTCCCCATTCCTCTACAAAAGTCTTCCATTCGTCATATGGAATCATTTTAAGTTGGAAATTTCCCCCCCATTCCAAATTAACCTTCTGAATCGATTTGATTAGTTTTATATCCTCATCCCCAGCAATAATTAACCGAGCTGCTCCAAAAGCTCTAGCTACAAGAGCTAGGTGTGTTGTTATCCTTTTATCTCGCTTTATACGATGACCAATTCGAAGAATAGTGACCAATCGGATGTCGCTCTCAAATATGAGTTATTTCAGTTGCGTTAAGAATAATCTAATGCTAGAAGCTAAATTAATGAAAGATTCATCAACATTTTCGCCTGTTTTGGCTGAGGTCTCTAAATAAGGTATATTACAATTAAACTGAAATTTATTCTTTAGATTTTCAGTATATTTTAAGGCTTCATCTCTGGTGACGTAATCATCAACGTCAGCTCTTAAATCCACCTTATTACCCAATACTGCGACTGGTATCGCTCCTCTTCCAGAATTTTTGTAAAGTTCATCTATCCAAGCGTTTAAATTGGTAAAAGAATCTCGTCGGGTGATATCAAATACTAGTAAACCTCCATGGGAACCTTTATAGTAAAGTTCTCTGACACTATTGAAACGTGGCTGCCCTGCAAGATCCCAAATTTGAAATTTGACTTCTTTTTCTCCTTCCTCTGTCGTTATTCTTGTTTTCTTAACAGCGAAGTCTGCACCTATTGTCATCACATACCCACTAGAGAATTGCTTGCCCAAATACCGTTCACGTAAAGCAGTTTTCCCTACTGCACCGTCTCCTAGCAAACAGATTTTCATAAGTAGCAGTTGTAGTCAGCTCCTATTTGCATTCGTTTTCTGGATTTTAAAAATTGTGAGGTTTTTAAATAACAGGAGTAGAAATTAGATACTTAAATACTGTTATGAGCTCATTCTTTCGATTATTTTTTAAACACTTCCAAACCATTCTGAATGCTGAAGGCTACTATTCTATATTCCATGTATTTTCATATGATTCTTAAGAATTTACTCCCCTCAGAGTTGAAAATCAGGGAGAGGAAATTATTTTCCACTAGAATTTCTCCGATAAGATAATACGGTTGATAGACTTGATACCTTCCTCCTATATCCTTGATGACACTATATAATCGGGTCTGACTATATTTCACAAATTAAAATTTCTCGTATCCATTAAGAATATTGGAAAAATAAATTTAACTTCCTTCTTTCAATATTATTACCCAACATAGTTTTGACATTCCGCCAAATCATCCTCCCTAAGCCTTTATTCATGTTTCAATGAGTAACTAGATACCTGAAATAATATATATAATGAAAGGATTAGTGAATAGAGAATAAAGTATGTCTTATATCATCCGCAGGAAGTGAATACATGAGTTCTATATATACCTTCAAAATTTTGAAAAATCACAACACTTTCATTTGAGATAATGATTATCATTAATTCAGAATTTAATGATTATTAAAACTGGAAAGTAAAGATAATGGTCGGACTGACGATTTCTTCAGAAGAAATTAAGGATATTCTTCCAATACTTGGGTTAATCGATGAAGATCAGGGGAAAGTATACTTAAGCTTACTTTCTTTAGGTATGGCAACTCTTGGGCAAGTCAGTTTACTATCAGGCTTAGATTACATAACAACCCAAGAAGCCCTCCAAGTTCTAGTGGGCAGTAAATTAGCTAAAAGAATACCAGGAAAAGTTGGACGTTACATTGCCTTGGAACCATATTTGAAGGCATTTTTCCTTGCTTATGATCCTATTACTCTTGTTAATATTAGAAAAGAATCATCAAATGCCTTTCAGGTGCAGGCGAGACAATTTTCTGATTTATTTGCTGAAACAGCAGCAACTATTCAGATGCACACATCAAAACTTGAAGATGATTTTACTCAGGGTCTGGCTCCTATCAACATGAATTTTAAAAAGCTAATAAATGATTTAAAATGGGTTATTGAATCTTCAGAGGATAAAACACAGATGATCCTTGAGGAACTGAACGATAAGGTTCAGCTGGCAATAGCACAATTGAAAAAGTTGAATGAGGACATAATAGAAGTAAATATATTGAAATTAAAGAAAATCCCAGGAGTGTTCGATCCTTACACAGCGAAAATGAGTCAAAAATTTAGTATAATATCCCAAACAACAAAGGATGATATTAAAAATTACAAAGGAGAATATAAGATAAATTTTACCTCGTTAAAAGATACAATCCATAATGATTTTAGGGAACATTCTACAAGTGTTAATGAGGTAATTAATAGATTTGACAGTGATCGCACTGAAATACAAGAGACCTTTGAAGAAAAAGTGAAAAGGATAAACTCTCTTCTTGAGACCCTTCTATCGAATGCAGTTCAAAAAAAGTCAAAATTTCTTGAAATAAGACAAAGCTACAAGGAAATAGATGATTCAATGGGAGATTTATTTAAAACACTTGATAAAACACTTGATAATATGGAACCATTGATATTACATTCAATCGACGATATCCAGAGTAGAAAATTGTTTAAAGGAAAGGAAACATTTATTTCAAATTTAATGGGAGTAGAACGAGATAGAAAAGCGATTCAACAGGTGCTTAGAGAACGTATAGTGGTCTTAGAGAAAATTAATGGAATAAATAGTACCTTGGATGAAACAGAGACTGAAATTGTACAAGCAACCGAAATTGGGCTTAATGAACTTCAAAAGGTATTAGATGAAGAAGTTAAACAGCTTTCACATGACCTACAAGAGATAAAACGAAAAATATCCTCTGAATTCAAAATGAACCTCCATGATTTTCTAGATTCTAAGAACAACATAATAAAAATGAAAATAGATGATATTCAAACCTTACTTGATGAAAAAGTAGATATTTTCAAACAACAGATTGATGAGATAGCTGAAGAATTTCTCGATAGAACCTCTAACCTCGTACATGAGACATCAGAAGAATTTATAATAAATCTAAAATCTTTTCTTGAAGAAAAACCTGCTTTTGATGCGGAAAGAAATGGTTTTAATGATATACGCGATAAAATCGATAAACAAGCTGATGATTTTAGTATTGTATTAAAACGCATGATTGATGAGATATCTGAACTTGAAAGTGCATTTAATTTGTTTGTTAATAGTTTTAATGCTTTCACAGTAAGTTTTGCCGATAATCAACTACAAAGTCTTAACTCCACTTTAAAAAAGACAGAAGAAATACTAAATAGCCAAACTACAAAAATTGAGCAACAATTAGAACAAGAAATATCCGCATTAACCTTTTCTATTAAGGAAATGAAGCAAAAACTCAATAAAATATCCGAATTATCACGATCAGTTGAATTTTCAGAAGTTGAGGCTTCGTTTCTTTCAAGTGGTTTAGTTATTGGAGAAACTGCCATTATAATGATGTTGCGAGACTTAGCTTTACGGGCTAAATCTTCGTTAACAATTCTTATGCCTCGGCCAGAGCTACAAACTCTGAAGATTGCTTCTAAGTTGCCAATGAAGACTCGAGTGAGTATCATAGGGGATTTCGGGAAGGTTCCTGAGTCAACATTAAAGAAGATCTTGTCTTCTGCTAATCTCAGATTGAAACAGCTAGACACCGTAGACTTTTGGGGGTGTATTCGTGATGCTGAGGAGTTACTCGTTTGTCCAGAACCCAAGCATCCAGATAAAGAAGGACTTATCGGGGTAATAACAACAAACGAAAACTTAGTTGAGCTATTTTCCCAAGAACTAATGACATATACGACTCGTAGTCGCGAAATTGTATTATAAAATTAAATTTTTTAATCTTTTCTTCGTTTTTTATCAAAAACTCTTGGAAGCTTAATCAGGATGTAGTTTTTCGTGTTGCAAACAGAATTGCTTGCTGTAAAGTTTGATCTTCTGAGGTGATGCGGCTAGTTGATAATATTTCGATATCATCATTTTGGACACGAAATTCAACTCCACCAGCAGAATATTCTATAGAGAAATTATCATTTCGTTTTGAAATATACACATCCCCCGTTTTAGCAAGAGCAATGATAAAACGACCTGCAATGCTTTCAGTATCGTCAGAAACTTGCTTAGTTACTTCTACTGTTTCAGGAGGGGGAGATTTTTGAGGAATACTGGCCATAGGTTTTGCTTGAATATGTGGACGGGTTTCAGGTATCGTTTTTTCTTGAGCTAAGAACGTTGGGATGTATTCTGGTTCCTCTTTCTTTACTTTTGGCTGACTAGGAGTCTCTGGCATGGATTTTTCATAAGTTAGAAAGCTGGGGACATATTCTTCTTCTTGTTCTACTATTGGTTGGTGTGGAGTCTCAGAAATAGTTTCCTCTGAAGCAAGAGTAGGTCTATCTAATGAATATTTATGGCCTTCTTGCAGGAGAACCTCTGGGATGACTTCATCTTTGGAAATCTCAATATCAAATCCTGCACCAATTCTTACTTGAGTTTTGGGAACTAAGAAACCACTTTTGGCAATAGATTGGGCACGGCGTTCAATTATCTTTTTCATGATGAGTGAAAAATGCCGAGGAATTTGGACCCTTATTTTTGAGGTGTTTTCATCAATAATTAATGCAGCTTCGTCATCTAAAGGACGACTTTGGCTATCAGAGGCGATAAAATCATCAGTTTTCCAAAGACAAGTAAGAATGATATTTTTTTCACTCATATATGGTTTCCTCAATCCTCATCTTCGTCTCGTAGGATTTTCAGAGCTTCCCGAAGTGACAATGACAACATATCATCTTCTTCTTTATCACTGGCTTCATCTTTCTGTAAAAGCATGCTTGTTAATGATGGTGTGGGTTCACTTACTTCTTCAGTTGGCTGATCAAGGCCACTTGTTTTCAATGCCTCATTAAGAGCTTGAAATTTGTCTGGAGGCGGAGGAACGTCTGGTATAATCGGTTCAGGTACTGTCTGGGGAGTAGGTTCGTAAGTAGGTGTTGGAATAGGCTCAGGAATGGGTTTTGGTGCTGGAACAGGCTCAGCTGCAGGTGTTGGTGTGGGTTTAGGGGTAGGTTCTGGTGCTGGAACATACTCAGCTGCAGGTGTTGGTGTGGGTTTAGGGCTAGGTTCTGGTGCTGGAACATACTCAGCTGCAGGTGTTGGTGTGGGTTTAGGGGTAGGTTTTGGTGCTGGAACAGGCTCAGCTACAGGTGTTGGTGTGGGTTCAGGGGCAGGTGGCGGTGAAGGAACTGGTTCTGTAAGCATGTGCTCTAATGGAGAAGCTTGTTGAGCTTCCTCTCTCAAAGGGGGTTCTGCTTGTAGCATTTCCTCAAGAGGAGATATAGGTTTCTCTTCAGGGGCAATTCTAGTGGAAAGACTAGCCTGGGTCTTCTCCAAAAATTGGACAAACTTGTTAGAATCTTGAAGTGTTAATAATTGTTTATGAGCTAGTTTGGCCATGTCACGAACTCCTTCCCAATATTTAGTTGGTTTCCCTTCTTGATCGGCAATAGGAATATCTATTCCTAAAGTCTGACCTAAAGACGACTTTACTCTTGCCTCGCCTTTGGTTTCAATTTGTGATAAGAAATTGGGAAGCTCACTATCTTTTTTATTGTCTTTTAAATAGGTGAAAATACGTTGGATTAGCTCCAATGTTTCAATAGCGGATTTAATATAAGCTGGATCAATGCTCATTTCTTTATTCATCCTATAGTTGACTGAAATTTCTTTTAATGAGACAATTTTGTCATTATCTTTAATTTACTCTTTAGGTTATTTGCGATTTTTGGCTTTAAAAAACTAATTTTTTCCAGATAAAGCTGTTTATATTTTCATATCATATTTCGATATTAATTTGTGTAATCTTAAATAAACTATCCTTAATGGTCATCAACATATTCCTTACTCTCTGAGAAATCACGAGCATCAATTCTATCATCGAGGTCATTTCCCCAAGAACATCGGAGATCAATTTGTATATCAGTTTGTACTCCATATATTGGCATCGTTCCAATGTTTCGTACACGTGATATCAAAGCAATTGTTACAACATCTCCAACCTCTACATTATATTCTTCAGCAACTTCCATTGTGTGATCGAAAACTGCCTCTAAATTCTCTCCAGTTGAGATAATGTCTTCGATAAAGAGGATTGAGACATTCTCTTCCATGAAATCAGCAAATTTTTCATCAAAGACTGGATCCCGATATTCTAAATAGATGCTTTCATCCTCGAAATCACGAGGATCAGTCTTTGGTTTGATATATGTCCAAGTAAAATCATCGATTTTGTTTTCAATAAGATCGATTAGTTGAAAACCTCCACGAGCTACAAACACTACAATCCATCTTTTCTTTTCAAATTTTGAATATAAAGATTTCCAATCTTGTTCAGCCCAGTGCGATAAGTCAGAAAAAGGTAATATCTGTACTCCTTCATCTGGGGGGTAGGGTCCAGAATCATATATATAGAGCATCAGGGCTTTCTCAAGTCCCGATAATATCTCATTGTAAGCTTTTTTAGCTGCATGATCACTTTTCAAAATATCAGGGATTTCATTTTCCTTTTGACTAAGGAAGAAAACCATAATAATATCTCCATCTAGTTGTTAAAATTCATAGCGCTGAATAACAACGAGTACCACTTGAGGGGGGATCTTATGCGTTGTTTCTTCAAATAACGCTGTAACTAAAGTTTTCTTTTAAAGGTGTGTAAATTAATATCAATTCTGAAAAGAAGCTGCTCGGATTTTTTGGTATACAATTGAACTAAATTGCTTCATATTTCAGACAAATTTTGCTAGAATTGTAAAATTAAAAAAAAATTAATCAGTTCTATTCAAACGAGATCATCTTTTTGCTCCTTAACGAAATTACACTCTATAATATGGGATGAAACCTTAAATCTTTTATTTTACCAGCTCTAACTGCACTTAGAAGTGGTTTCTAGAATATTCTCTGAGTTTTGCTTTGATTTCTGATTCGATTAGAAAAGAACTTAAAAATTAGAGTTCATCTTTGGTTAATACCTTCTTCAATACAGTTACTTTTTCATCTAGGTACACCTTCGCTCTTGTTATGATCTATCCTTCTTTTTTCACCGATTTATCATTAGTTTCGCTTCTAGATTCTCACCTTTTATCATTTTTACTGTGTTACTTTACTATAAACAGAAATGTGTATGGTGGAAAACAAAGCATTAAAAAGGTGAAATTCTACCATTAAGGTCAATAAGAGGACAACTCGTTCAGACCAAGTTAGTAATCATAATTAAGGAGAATGAAAAAATTTGTCATTCGTGAACGAACTTTTTGAACGATTAAGTAAATCTACTACAGCGAATGATGTTCAAGAGGCCCTTGCCTCATTAAGTAGCATTCAAGATCCTGTTGAACGTGCTAGAGCAGCTCGAGAGACCATTATTCTTGTAGATAAATACGCGCGGGAACTTCTAGGCAGAGGACAATATAAAAATGCTGCATACCAATTTTTTTCAGGTGCCCAACTCATAAATCAATTTTTATTGGATGTCGCCTCTGAAAATCAATGGTTACTAGCATCTGCAGATGCTCTCGCAAAAGCATCCCAGGAACATATCTCCTGGGATGATCTACTTGGTGGGGCCGCGTGTATGGCAATAGCATCATTATTGAGGATTCAAACAGGAGATTGGAATGTAAATCAACATTTAGATGTTTTTATCAAAAGTCATGATTTTTCTGTTAACCAAGCGGCTACAGCTTGCTTATATATTCCTTATGACTTAGCTGCAGCGGTAAATCCCGAAAATCCCAATCCTAGTTCTCTTCAGCGGGCATCAAATTATACAGAGAGCTATTTGCTAAATACTAAACCAGCAGCTATGTTTTATGAGGGAATTAGAAGAGCTATAGAGACCGCTAGAGAAAAATTAATGGATTCCGTCAAATTTCCATCAATTCGTGCTGTTTACGAATTTGATCATGATATCATTTTTGGAGAACAATTCACCTTTACCGTTAAAATCGAGAACGTTGGGGAAGGTATAGCAACTGGAATATCAGCTAATATTACAATCCCCCAAATAACTACTGTCGTGACGGGATCTGAAACGATTTCTGTTTCCCAACTTGACTCTGGTGCTCATACACAAACTGAATTTGTACTACTCCATCCCTCCGGAGAAGGGATGGAAGAGCAAATATTAGAAATTCCAGTTAATGTTGAATATCAAGATGTTTTGTTAAATAAAAATTCGATTTCCTTAGGAGCAGCACTCATTCCCATCAGATCGGAAAAACAAGCTCAGAAAATGTTAGATCAGCTTAAACCATTAGGGGAGTCCATATCAGAAAGTATGGACTTCTTAGAATCTCTCTCATCCTCAGAAATACAGCCATTAGCAACTAGTTTTAACACAGTTTTAAAAGGTATAAGTTCTTTAACAGAGAAAAACATTGAAACAGGAGATTTTTCCGTAGCACAATCAGGAATAGTTCAGTTAGAAAAAATGAAGGATTTCATTAACCCGTTTGTAAATTTTTTGACACAATACGACAAAAATTCTCAGTCTTTATTGGAAGGACTACAAGATATGCAAAAAGACAGTAAAATCCTTTTAGAAACATTACAAGAAATTAAAAAACATCTGACATAATTCTGAGGTATAATATTCTTTTAATTTCAAATTTAAATGAGAATTTAGGAAGTAAATCCCCTTAGTAAACTAACTACGCTATGAGGGACAAGACTAATTCCTTTTATGAATACTTGTGGTGTTAATGCATATTTAATTATGCTAGAACCATGAAGGTCAATATCTGTAGTTTTCAGTCTTTCTCCTAAATCAGTCTTTTGAGCAATTTGCACTATTTCATTCCAGGAATCATCGGTTAGAGGAGTCATTATCCTTCTTAATAGTTTTAAAATGCTGAGCTCTGGTTCAAATCTAGCTTTCCATTCTTTTTGATATTCTTGACACCCTTGGGTTGTAGTTATTTTTTCTGTAATAATTCTTGATGCAATCAATCCAGCTAAACGACCACAATATCCGCCAATATTGACTCCACCTCCAGTTGTGGCTTTGGATTGACCAGCTGCGTCACCTACAACCATTATATTAGTCTTATATGTCTCTTTAACTGGTCCAGTCCCAGATACATATCCACCAAAGGTGGCGGAAATTTGGCTATTTCTTATCCTATTATGTATCAAGGGGTGCTTTTTAAGAAATGTTTTCATAAACATCTTTGTTTTTCCTGAAAACATTCGATTAACAGCTATCCCCACCCGTGCAGAGGTCTCATTGAGGGGGATGAACCAACCAAAAAAACCTGGGGCATATCTTCTTCCAAAGAATAATTCAACACAATCGCTTTCAATGTCTTCTACCCGATCATATTCATGTTGAATGGCTGGAAAAAGCCATTTTTTATCAGGAACTGGGAGACCCATTGAACTCGATAGTTTAGCATGGACTCCCTCTGCAATGATTACTAAAGTGCTGTTATATTTTTTCTTTTCCTTTTTATGACTAATTTGAAGATCCCAGGTGACCCCATTTCGCGAAATTTTTTGAACTCGATGTCCAAGCTTTAATTCGCAGCCTCTATTTTTCGCTCGATTAGCAAAAAAAGAATCTAAAGCAGGACGATCAAGTACAACCATTGAATCAGGCCCACGATCGATTTCAACACAATTATTGTCAGGACTTATGAATTTCGCTCTACGAATAGTATTTTGAATGAGACGATTATTTAGATCGCTCTTTTTCAATCCTAAATTAAGAAATCCCTCCCAAGAAACTAAACCAGAACAATGAGGCGGCCAGCCAATTTGTGGATGTTCCTCAAAAACACAGATGGAAATCTCAGATTTATCTTGAGCTGCTTGCCATGCAGCTAAAGAACCTGCTGGTCCAGCACCAATAATCGCGATGTCACAATTGAGTTCCTCATTTACCATTAAAAAAGCACTCACGACGAGTAAAGAAAAAAAGAAAGAGATATTAGGATTATTTTATAAGATAATCCATTGTACTTAATGGTACTGATCTGAGTATCCTTTTCCAGTAAGATAGGATTTGAATATCTATTTGTTTTGAACTTTGGTATATTTTGGTTATAGGAGGTATTGGAGAGGCGAGAGATGAAACTTTGAGGAGTAGTGGTGCTCCACCAGGTAGAGATGTATACTTAAAGTTCAGAATTCTACTATTATAGATAGTATCACCATAATAGAAGATACCCCTGGTTCTATCTTGGTTCCATTGTGACTCATAATCACGTTCTGTATAGTACCAAACTGTCCAATCACCAGCAACTAGTTTATCAGCATCTAGTTGCTCTGTAACAAATTCCACAGGGCCATAAACCGTTGATCCTATTCTCATGTATACACGAACAACAATCACATCTGTGGTGTCAAGATTAAAATCTGAACCTAAATTCCAAGTCCCTTGTTGCAGACCGTTGCCATCAGATGTTCTATAGACCCGTGCTGCTTCTCCAGTACTTATCTGATACATGGATGAATCAATTTTTCTTTGCCAGACTTCTATATACCAATAAACAGTTTGGGATCCACTCCATCTTGGATTCCGTTCATTCAGAGTTTGAAACCCAGTAGATTGAGTTGTTCCTAGTTGGGAATCAGATCTCATGTACCGTGTTTCCGTATATGTTTGAAACGTAGTGATAGTAGAATTTGCTTTTATCAGTCCTGAATAACCGTTTGAAGAACCCGATGCATAGGTATATCCTAATTTTATTCCAATAGTCATGTCATTAACGTCAAAATAGACTCCACTATCATTAGCGTAAGTAAATGTGAATTTAGTAATCTCAGTTTTGTCAATGTCTATTATATTGATTAAATTCTTTTCGGTTCCATTAGTAAACTCAGAAGGTGTTGATACATTAGCCCATCTTGGATTTATTCCTCCTGGTTCTGTTCCCTTTACAATTGTAGCATCAATTTGAGTGAGTAATGGGCTACCTAAATAAGACAATTTTGTGTTATCATAAAGATAGACAGTCATATTAGTAATTATGGCGTCACCAAGTCCATAATTTTCAATATCAACCTCGATTTGATGATCATATGCCCCAGTGGTGTTTGTGGTTCCTGATACACGGAAAAGAGGTTCATTGGCTTTTGATACTGCGATTTCTCTTTGTATAGCTATGGTTTGGTCACTTTCGTCTGTTGCTTCAACTAGAACATATAGTGTTGTTTCCTCTACGATATTGATTCCATCAATCGACCCTTGCCAAATTCCTTCTACAAGCCGACCAAGTGAAGAGTCCCCTGACGTATGAGTTAGATCAACAGGAGTACTGAAGTCCACACCATCATCGCTATAACTTAGTTGGACTGTACCTGTTTCTGAAATAAACCTTTCAGTACTAAAGGAAATATCATTGTCTTCTACTGCTACACGAACAGGTAGATTTTGGCCTGGTACTGTTGGAGAGGTTAATTCAGGATCAAATCGAATTACTGGACTCAATCCATCTATTAATGTAATATGATATGGAGAACTCGCGGAACCATCATTAGTATTTCCTGAAGGATCGGTTGCATTTATATAATAATCCAGACCATCCATTGTCACATTATCTCTTGGAATTTTAAATTCCCATGTGTCACCTGATTGAGTGATATAATTCTCGACTTGCCAAGGATCAGCGATTGTAAGGCCAGTGTCATTTCCTTGGCGCCATACTAGAGTTACTAAATCAACAATATCTTTGTCTACTACAGTTACAGAAATGGTAATTACAGGCTCATCCTCTGTCAGCCAATTTACTTGGGTAATGGGAGTGTGTCCCGTGATATCAGGTTTTGTAGTATCTATGACTCCAGCTTCCTGATTTGCTGAAGTGTTTAAATTATCATCATCATCCTCCGCAATAAGATAATATGTAAGATTATTTTCAAGAGCAGTTGAATCAATAAAGGCAGCAGGGATGTTTCCCTGCCAAATATCGTCTGAAAACTCACTCATTGCGATTGAAGAGTAAGTTGTACTGGAATCATTCAATTTATAATATAGATATGCTTCCGCAACCTTAGAAACTGCGGATCCACTATCGGTTATTGTTGCCCTCACAGAAAATGATTCACCCACTTCGGCTAAATCTGGCCCATTCTTGATACTCGATCCAACAATGTTTTTAATAGTTGGTTTGACGTAATCATTGTCAATAGTGAAAGATATTGGGGTGCCAGTGCTCGTTGATAATCCTGCATAATCATAAACTGTCATAATCATGTTATATGTTCCATTAGCAATGGCACCATAGGTTGCCCAACTCCATCTCCACAGTGGCGCTGTTATAGTTTTAGTCACAACTAGCGACCCTGTTGAGTTATATACTTGATAAGTTACATTTTTGATCTGAGAATTATCAGATACGACCGTTGGAGCAATATCTTTGGTTCGTCGAATGTTTCCTAGTGTTCCCGTGAAAGAAATGTCAGGACGGTCTTTTTCTAGTTTCATTTGAGTTTCAATTACTGTTTCAGTAGTAGTAGTATCAAGTTCACGCCCCTCTTCAGTACTAATACTAATTCGGTAATAAATTGCATTATCATCATTTTCCGTTGGTATAGGAAACCTAACAGTCAAATCCTCCTGCATTTTTGCTGGTGCAATAACTAGAGGATTATCCGTAGTAATTATCACTTTATCATGAACAGTTATTTGTGTCCAAGGTCCTAGGATACTATTCCCGTAGAAAACCTTGAGAGAAGTTATTTTACTTTCTGCTGCACCCATATTGGAAAGTACCAATAGTCCTTTCCCATAACCTTCTCCCTCGTCTGCTGCAGTAGTAAAATCGTCATCATATTCAATTATTGCGCTATCTAATTGAAGGTCGGGTTTAGGTGTTATTAATGGGATAATAAAGATGAAAATTGCAGCAACAGCGGCTACTGCAAGCCCTATTAATAATATTACTGAAATAACAGGTGAGATAGCACGTTTCTTATTAACAAAGCGAGTACATATTTTCAAATTTTAGTCTCTCCAGTAAGCTTTTTCAAATATGTTTAAGGTGATCATATGATTCCAGATTGGAAAAATCTTAGGAAATTTTCTTATTTGAATGAATTATATACCCACGGTATAAAAGAATTTTGAAACACTATTTCTAGAGTAATTATATTAAAGTTCTTTCATTTCTTTATCTTAGGTGTTTCTAAGCAACTAATGGTTTTTTTTCCTCTTTCCTTTGTAGAAATAATTTGAATCGAGAGCAATCCTAATAAAATTCACATTAAATCTCATAATGTACATCGTGGCTGACCAAGATGGATTATCAATTTTCTTCATTATTAGAAATTTATCGTACTGCTGCAAAAGGGCATCAAAATGAGCTTAGTAAGGATCTTTGGGGGGAGATTCCTTCTTCCTTCCGATTGATGAAACGCAGTATTGAGTATAAACAACAATCTACTAATTTCTCAAATTTTAATGAAAATATTGAATTATTTCGGAAGCTTATTCTTGACAGGCATCGTAGATTAGGTACCTTGACAATCTTGGTAAAAGAGGCACTTGATCGCCTCGATCGGGGTTTTTTAGATGTTGGACACCAACCATTATTATTTGGGGGAGCATTATTTTTAATTGATAAGGTTTCATTAGCAGAATGGATAGGAAATTTACTAGAGACAGGAACTTTCTTCTTCATTGGTGATCATGATTCAGTTCAGAATGAACTCACCATTACCCGCTTCCCTCAAGCGAATTCTTATACAGGGTTAGTAGTCACCCCATCATCTTGGGGCGTACCTGAGGGAACACCAATGCATCAAGTTCCAGTCCCAGATGAGGCCTGGTTTCACGAGATTAAACTGAAAATACAAGAAAATTTACGCTTATTAATGAAGACTGCAAAGATTCGAAACGAGTATAGACCCTTATTCATCGAACGGTTTTTTTCTTGGTTTGACCTTATTTATGATAGTGCGTTATCATCAAATGATTTTTCTCTGTGGACACAACAGATATGGAGTCAGCTTTTCAATATTCGCAATCACCTGAGGCTATTTCTTTGCCCTTCGAGTGATTCTCGATATCGTCAGGTTGTCTTACCTGCTTTTGAATATTTACTTTCTGAAGATAACCGGATTCGTTATATAGAAACGTTAAACAAGATTCATGATCTGATTGTATCACAGAAGATCCAACCAGGGCTTCCATATCGTGAAAATGATTATGTGCCTTTTTTCTTGGAATGTTTAAACTGTAATAATAAAACACGAATAGAGCTGTATGTTCCTAATCCAGGCCTGCTAAAAGGAAAGTGTCCAATTTGTTTAGAAACCTTTTCATTTTCTTATAATTCTCATACCCCTGACCTCAGTGAAATAGGGCTTAACATTACTCCTCGGTCAGATTCTAGAGCAGTAATAAATAACTTCACATTTCCTTTACTTGTTCATGTTGGAGGGGCTGGTGAAACCCAATACTATTCTGCAGTAATTCCTGCCATGAAACGATTGAAAATTTCCCCGCCAATTCTTATTCGCTCAAATAGAATTTATTATAATTCCCCGTGGGCCGAAAAATCAGCCATAAATAATAATAGCCCAGTCTTAGATGATGAGGTCTATTCTATCTTCAATGAGTTTAATAATAACACAGATGTTCATAAAACATTAGAAAAAATGAGAATTCTACTCAAATCGAAACATGAAAAGGGAATTAATCAGTTAAAACATCGACAAGAAGAGCTAGAAAACACCCCCAGCAATCAAAACTTAAGAAAAGACATTAGAACAACCGAACTGATGTTGTCACATAATTTTGGGCGGTTCGCTCCAGGAAAAAAAGCTCAGGAAGTTTCTTGGAACTGGTTAGATCTTGCTGTTCTTACTGGAATCCATAATATTTGTGATGTTTTCCAGCGACAGCTTAAAGAAGAGGCATTCCCTGGGCACACTTGGTATATTACAGCTGGTAAATTCACTTGATACCTAGAGAGGAAGAGAAGATATCTCCTCTCGAGGAAGATTATTGAGTTAAGCTTCTTTTTGAAGTAATTTCCCAAGTATCTCCATACCTTGTGCAATTTCTTGCGGTTTTGTAAAGGAGAAACTTATTCGCATACCATTCGTTTTAATCCTATTTCCATGGAGTTCAGAATCAGCAGAACTTATTGAATATCCTTTTATTGGGTAAAAAGCTTGTCCAGGGACATACATGACATCATTTGGAATAGCAACATCTTCTAAAAATTTAGATGAGTCAAAATCTTCATGTTCCATTTGGAACCAAAAGAAAAATCCTCCTGTAGGATTAGTGCGCTGGCCCTGAGAAGGAAAGTGCTCATCAATCATTTTCTGCATCATATCTCGACGTTCTTTGTATACAATGAGATTATCGCCCAAAACTTGGTCAATATACTTAGAATAATAGATATCAAGGATTTTCTGATTAAGGGTGGGGGTACAAAGGTCTAGATAGCCTTTATCTTTAATCATAGGACCCATTACTTCGTCAGGAAGAACAGAATAGCCAAGTCGAAGAACAGCAGCTTCTTTACTACTTGTACGTAAATATGCTACCCATTTATTCTCAGTATCATATTGTTTAATTGGAGGAGGGATTTTTGAAAACTGAATTTCTCTGTAAGCTGAGTCTTCGATTAGAAGTATTTCATGTTGAGTGACCAATTCAAAGAGTTTTTTTCGTCTTTTCTCTGTTAAGGTTGTACCTTTTGGATTATCAGAATCAGATACAACATAAATAGCCTTAGGGGTTCGATTTAGCTCTCTTTGACTTATTTCAATCGCTTTCTCAACGTGTTCTGGAATAAGACCATCCATATCGGTTGGTACTGTTAACACGTCTCCTCCGAGCTTAGTAACTGGCACAACAAATCCTAAATAAGAGGGACGAGACATGATAACAACATCTTTAGGTCTTAATATAACATCTAGAATACCATAAAGCATTTGTTGAGATCCAGTAGAAATAAGGATGTTTTCAGATCCATTTGGAAGAATTATTCCGTCTTTTTCCTTCATTCTCCTCCCTAAAGTCTCTTTTAATGATGATATACCGCTTGTGGGACCATAATTTAATGTATCGATACCATCGATGTCTAATTCATCAGCAATTTGATACAATATCTTCCTAAATGCTTCGATAGGGAGACTACCTGGTTTTCCTCCACCGAAGTAATATTTCGTATTAATTAGAAGAAGCCGACGGATCTCACTTTCAGGGACGAATTCCGTCCATTCAGCTAGATTATTATAATAAGGGGGACTCATTTGGGTTACTTCCTCGATTTCTCCATTAATAAAAAGATAAACTAGACTTTGAGTGAAATAAATTACATCTATATATAACCCTAATCCCTAACCCAGCTCCCTCAGCTGGGTGTAAATTTTAAAAAAAAATGTATCATGCAAAAGTTAATTAGGGATTAAGAGAAAAAAGAAGAACTTTAATCACATTATCTCGACACTATTGATACCAAACATGTATAAACAATTTTTCATGACATCTCGAAAACATTTAACTAATAAGAGCCTTGCTTTCTGAATTTCATTGTCAGATTCACCAATTACTCTGTATTTTTCATAAAATAGATTAAAAGAAGAGGCCAACTGATGAGAATATTCTGCCAATAGATGCGGAGAATACAATAATGAAGCTCGTTCTAAGACCTCTGGATAATCCTTGAGTGATTTAATCAAAGATATTTCTTCTTTTTCAATGAATGAACTGAAATCCACTTCCAAAGTCGGTTTAATTGAAATTTTTTGGAGAATTTTGTTTGCTCTAACGAATGAATATTGCAGATAAGGGCCTGTCTTACCATATAATGAGATTGATTCTTTAGGTTGAAAAACAAAGTCCTTTGATGCTACCCATTTGAGTAGAAAGAACTTTAGAGCAGCCATTGCTATTTCTACCGCTATCTTATCAATTTCTGATTCAGAAATCTGTTTTCTTGAGATGATTTCTGCTTTAGCCATTTCTATGAGTTCATCAATCAAATCATCAGCATCAACAACGGTTCCTTCCCTTGATTTCATTTTACCTTCTGGTAATGATATCATTCCATGACTAAGATGATAACAACCCTCTGCAAACTCAAATTTCATCATCTTTAAGATCTGAAAAAGGACGTTAAGATGATAATTCTGTTCACTTCCAATGACATATATCGATTTAGTATAATTAAAGTCATCATATTTCTTCTTAGCAAGATATAAATCTTGTGTTATATAGACCGAAGTTCCGTCGGCCCGGAGAAGAACCTTTGTGCCTAAAGGCTCTCCTAGATCAACCACAATGTTTCCTATTTCATCTTTACGAAACAAATTCTTTTCTAAACCATCCATAATGATTTCTTTCCCCTTCTCCCACAAGTTACTCTCCCTATAGATCTTATCAAAAGTTACTCCAAATCTATCAAATGTCTGATTGAACCCTTGTATGGCCCAGTCAGTCATTTTCTGCCATAGAGCTATTGTTTCACTATCTTTTGCTTCCCATTTCTTTAATAATCTTTGAGCTTCCTCCTCAAGTGTGGGGTATTTTTCAATTTTCTTAGAAAAGAGAACATAGAAGTCACCAACGAAATGGTCAGGTTTCTTATCTGGTTCTTTATTACTCCCCCAATTCTTATACGCTAGCATGGATTTACAAATATGAATTCCCCGATCATTGAGTAAATTAACTTTTGCAACATTAAATCCCTGAGTTGCCAAAATTCTAGAGATGGATTCCCCCAAGGCCATATTTCGCAGATGACCTAAGTGTAATTGTTTATTAGTGTTAGGAGAGGGAAATTCGACAACAACAGTTTTTCCCTTGTTTTCATTATGTTTGTATCCATATAAATTCTTCTCGTTCCATATTTTAGTTAAGGTTCTTTTTGACAGTTTTGGAATATCAAAAAAAAAATTTAGAAATCCACCAACTGCCTTTATTTCTTTTATTATAGAATCTTTAGGTAATTCTATTGTTGTTTCTAATTCTTTTGCTATTATTTGGGGATTTTTTTTGAAAACCGTTGCTAATTTAAAACAAGCAAGTGAAATATCACCCAATTTTTCGTCGGGAGGAATATCTAACAAATCTGATATTTCTTTTTGTGGCAAGCTTAAGACTTGTTGCAATAGCTGGATAACTGAAGATTCATCTTGCATTTATGCCTTTCTCCAAATAACTATTACTCACTTATTCCTCCATATTTTGAGACTTTATACGAGATTCGAGTAGACATATTTCTTGCATTACTTTAAATAATCTTCAGTTAATCCTGAGTATTCTTGGACTGATATTGATGAATATTCAAAATTCCTCCTTATAAATAAAGATAATTTAATACGCAGCTTTAGAGGCTTACAGGGAGAGAAAAATATTATGGAACTACCTCGAATTTGAGTCAAAAAATATATCTCTGATAATAATCCCTCGTAAAGATAATTAGTTTAAAGATTGAATCAAGAGGGAGTTTTATTAATTGAATCAGTAATAACCAAATATAGCATTCTCCAACTACCACACAAATTTATTCTGATAATGGCAAAATATTTTCCCAATCCGTTTGGAAATCTTCATCTAAAGCTAGAAATTCCAATGTAATTGAGATGTAAGATGGTCTTGATGGTACAACGTGAAAACATAACTTCAGTATTAATATATACGATCACTCTTGTTGTTCTAGTAGCTATCATTCTTTTTATTCAACCTCGGCGGCTAATTGACTATTTAATCGATTTGGGTTTTTGGGGACTCCTTGTGTTGTCTTTGCTTTTGTTATTACTATACATCATAGATATGTCAATAAGAATATATCGATGGCAAATTCTGCTTAATATTCAAGGTGTAAATCTTCCTTTGAAATCTTTAATTTTACCTGTGGTGTCTGCATTAGCTATCAATCTGTTTACCATTGCACGGGCAGGTGAAGCGGTTCGTATGTATGCTTTGAAAAGAAATCATGACACAAAGTACTCTGATTCCCTTTCCTCAATTGTGATTGAGCAGGTTTTAAGTATAGTGGGGTTACTTTTTGTAATAACTGGCAGTATGCTCTTTATTGGTAGCTCTTTACTACAAAACGAGAATTTGGAGATTATTCAACAATTTATAATTATTGTTCTTCTTGGGTCAGCTGTTGGGTTAATAGTTGTATGTATAATGATATTTAAACCTGTTTTAGTTGAAAAGCTATTTCAAATATTCCCCTTGTTTATTGAAAAACGATTATATTCTGCTTATCAAGCATTTCAAACAGGAATCAAAGGGCTTCGATCGCAACCATTTCATTTAATCCTCGGAATTATAACCTCTGCCTCTATATGGATCATTGAAGGTATAATGATTTATGTGATTGCTATTACTGTTTTCCCTATACTCACATTAATCGATTTTCCTTGGGTAATCGCTGCATCCTGCGCAGGAAATGTAACTTTCATTATTCCCATTCTCCCTGGCGCAATGGGAGAATATGAGGTTGTATTAGCATTTATACTTACAAATTCCCCAAATTACCCTGGTCAAGATGCTGCTCTTATAGCTCTAATCGACCGTGTTGCCAAATCTGTAATGTTAGGATTTTTTGGTGGTTATGCTACTCTTAAGCTAGGAGGACGGGAAGTTATACGATTAAGAAAAGGAATTTTCCCTGAGTCTAAAAAAGCTAATGGATCTTCACATAAAAAAGAGATTGAGACTGTGGAAGAATCCATTACTGTGACTGAAGAGAATAATCTCTGAAATAGAATTTCATAAAAAAAGGAGGATTAAACCATAGAGCATATTCAGGAGATAAATGTTCCTAGACGAGTAGCATTTGGGCCTAATGCCGTTCAAAGAATCTCAAGTGTCTGTAAGGACATGGGAATTGAAAATATTAAGATCTTTAGTGGTAACACTCACACAAAGAAGATTACATCAGATCTTATCATCCCTACATTAGAGGATAAATTAAATTTTTCCCATACAGTATTTCCTGAAAAGGTAGATTTAGAATTTCTTCACTCTCAAGCCTCGGCCATTCTCAACAAACAAATATATCTTATGGCTGTGGGAGGAGGAAAAGTCATCGACTATGTGAAAGTCATTGCAAGTCTCTCTCAGGCTGAATATATGGCGGTACCCACTAATGCAAGCCATGATGGTTTTTCTAGTCCATATATCAATTTCATTCTGAGGGAGAAAATCATCAGAAAAGAAAAGTTAAGAAAATCTCCCCCATATAAACCAATTTCTCCGATTGCAATCGTAGGAGATACTACATTAATCAGTCAGGGTCCTAAAGAGTCATTACAAGCAGGAGTGGGAGATATTCTGGCAAAATGGGTTGCAGTAAGGGATTGGAAACTAGCTCATCGTTTGAAAGGAGAGTACTTTGATGTATATGCTGCTACATTTTCTGAAATGACTGCAAATATGGTCGAAGATGGAGTTAAGTCATTAGGTAAGTTTTTCTTTACTGAAAAAGGAACTCGTGTTTTAATAAAAGCATTAGGGAGCAGTGGAGTCGCTATGTGTATTGCTGGCTCTTCACGTCCTGCCAGTGGGTCAGAACACCTCGTTAGTCATGCTTTAGATAAAATAACACATAATAATGAACTTCAAATAGCCCATGGCCATCAAACAGGATTGCTTTCAATATTAATGATGTACCTTCATGGAGCTGATTGGAAGCGAATTCGCAATGTTCTTGTCGAGGTTGATGCTCCAGTTACGTTAATTGATTTGGGAATCGACCGTGAAACTTTATTAGAAGCTGTGCTTGAAGCGCATAAAATTCGTCCAGAACGCTATACAATATTGACTGAGGGTTTAACAAAGCAAGCAGCGATAAAAGCTATTGAAATGACTGGAATCGATTAATTTTGATTTTTAACGTCTCTGGAATTGATGAAGCTGGGCGAGGGAGTGTTTTTGGGTCCCTATTCATTGTGGGGGTCACCTTGGATGAGAAATCTTTACAGCTATTAATGAAAAATGGTTTAAAAGATTCCAAGCTGTTTTCTACTCTTCAAGGTCGTAAAAAGCGTTCCGAACTAGCCTTGAAAATTAAAAACTTAGCTTCAGAGTTATATATAAGAGAAATCACTGCGAAAGAGATTGATCAGGCACTTGAGAACCGCCCTCATGATAACTTGAACTACTTAGAGATTCGGTACATTAGCCAAATTATAAACAAACTTTCAACAAAAGAAATTATAATAGATTCAATTTCGAAACCTCAATACTTCATAAAACATCTTATAGGAACCCTAAATAAACTAGATGAGACATTAGATATTAAATTAGAATCCAATGAAAGTAAAACAGGAAGCTTTCTCATTAAACAACCTGATAATAGTATAAAAAAGATTGTAATTTCAGAAAAGGCTGATCGATTCTTTCCAAGTGTATCTGCTGCATCTTGTGTTGCAAAATATAGTCGTGATGAACATTTAAGAGAAATAGAACGGAATTGGGATCTTCCTCATTCTTGTTTGGGACAAGGATATCCAAATAAGCTGGATCTTAATGTGATGAGTTTTCTCCAAGCTTATTATGATAAGATTAAGAACAGAGATTTTCCATTTATTCGGTATTCTTGGTCGTGGCCTCCACTTCAACAGATAATCAGATCTCCTTCTAAGACGCTTGAAAACTACTTCAACAATAAATTATTTACAAGATAAATTAATGAAAAAAGATACCTAGAGTAAAGTGATCAGATGAAAATTCATGAACATATATTTCGAACTTACGACATCCGTGGGAAATTTCCCTCTCAATTTTCCTCAGAAACAGTACTAAATATAGGTCGGGCTTTTGGTGTCTTTTTTGGCACCGGCAAAACCATTGTTATAGGGAATGATATCCGACTTTCGTCACCAATCATTAAATCAGTTCTATCTGCAGGTCTCATGGAAGCAGGATGCAATATTCAGGATGTGGGGGTCTGTACAACTCCAACTATTTATTTTTTAGCAGTCAGAAATCCTGAAATAGATGGTGGTGTCATGATAACTGCAAGTCATAATCCAATTGATTACAATGGAATCAAAGTTTGTGATGGAGCTGGTGTTTCCTTTCATATTGACAATTTTTTTTCAAAAATCAAAAAAATGATCGAGGAAAATACTATACTCCCACTTAAGAGCACGAACTATGGGCAGCCCGCATCATTGCAGAATATCGATGTCACACAATACTGGCGATATCAGAAAGATAATTTTAAACCGTTAAAATCTTTGAATTTAGCAGTAGAAATTGGAAATGGAACATGCTACCCAATTATTGAAATATTAAGGTCAAAGCAAATGAAAGTTCATGCTTTTCATACTGAACCAGACGGGCATTTTCCAGTGATGATTCCTGATCCTGCGAAATCTTCATGTCTTAGATACGTTCAAGAGGCTGTAATGCAGAATAAACTCGATATTGGAATTGGATTTGATGCTGATGGTGACCGAGTGGGTTTTGTGGACGATCAAGGGGAAATAATCAGTCCTGATCAAGTAATAATGCTTTTTGGAGAATATTTATTACATAAATATCCAAAGAGTGAGATATTGGTTGATATTAAAACCTCCAGAGCAACTTTTGAATATCTCTCCAAATTAGGAGCGCAGGTCACATTTACACAAGTAGGTCATTCTTGGATTCATGAAGCTCTTCTAAGAAAAGGGTCTCCTTTTGCAGGTGAGTTAAGTGGGCACTATTATTTTGGCTTAGAATATTATGGATTTGATGATGCGATTTTTTCAGCCTTAAGAATGCTGGAAATCATCTCAAATCAGGAGCAAACACTATCTAAACTAGTTCAGAGTCTCCCCAAATATCCCGTTACTGAAGAAATTCGAATATCTTGTCCTGAGGAAATTATATCAGACGTCGTTTTGAATCTTACAGAAATATTAGTAGGAGAAGCATCAAAATCTATTACAATTGATGGAATCAGAGCTGAATTTGAAGATGGTTGGATTTTAGTGAGAAAAAGTGGTACTGAACCAGTGTTATCCATTCGTGCAGAAGGGATATCTAATCAACGTATGCAATACTATAAAGAGTACATAATTAAACTTGTCACAGATGAAATAGAGGAAGTTTCAAGAAGAAAAAAGATAGAAAAGAGCACATTTTGAGTAAAAGAGGAAAAAATATGGACGATCGGATAACTGGAGCAATACTGATCATTATTGGATTACCGATCGCCTTTCTAGGTGGTACAATGAGTACCTTAGTAGAAGCTATCTTCTATGCTGGTGGATTTCTTACTGCATTCATAGGACTAGGTTTCTTCATCAAATATTATAAAAAATCATCTTCAATGAATAGGAGTGAAGATTAAGCTTTTGGTTGTAGGGGAGTCTCGATCTTTTCAATCAAAACAGAAATCATTTTTTCAATTTTATGTTCGTTTATTGCACGTGCAATTCGTTGAATACCTTCAAGCTCATGAATTATTCCATTGAGAAAAGAGAGGACATCACCAGGATAGATGAGGAGTTCAAATCTTGACAAGCCTGCGGATATTTGATTGATATTTCTTTGATTAAGACGTTCATTTACTAAATATCTCCCAATATTCTCTTGTCCGTGATTACAGTATGGATTTTCTAGGCATGTACAACTGAAAAAATGTTGTATCCACTTTGAAAAAACGTCCATACACCATTTATTGAGTTCAGTAGCTTCTTTTCCCTTCAAAGAGGCGGACATTACGTCGAGAACTGGACTATCTATCAATCGTGTTGAAAACCTTATATGATAAGTTTTCTCAAGGTATCGATGAAGCTTTTTGGATAAGTAAATGTTTTGAGGTGGACTCATCTCAAGAGCTATGGAAAGAAAGTGTCTTTTACTCCGAAGGAAAGATACAATTGACAATGTTTTAACTGGTGAGAAAAAAGATAGAACTGCCGACCGACCTAAAGGAGTTAAAACAAGTACTCTTTTTTTTGAATTATCAATAATTCTAAGAAAGGAATTTTGTATTAATTTGTTTGTAACATCTATAAATTCGAAATTACTTGTTCCCATCATAGTTTCATAAATCTTTTTTGCTATTGTTGGAGAGGTATGTTTCTTTGTTGAACAAATCGAAAGGATCTGTTCGCTGCATGAATTTATATCATGATTTGGTTCTATTGGTAATAATTCTGCTTTCAGAAGCTCAAAAGCTATCTCTATCTCTGACCTAGGATCTGTGGAAGAGACAGATTCACCTAAACATAGGAGTATAACTCGACCACGATCATGTTTTCCCAATCTCCCTGCTCTCCCTAACATTTGAGAAAAACTATTTGGATCTAAAAGTCTATTACCCATCATTAATGATTCAAAGATGACTTGTGAAGCAGGAAAATCAACACCAGCCCCCAATGCATATGTACTTACTAAAAGTGAACACTTTCCAGTAGCAAACTCAGTTTCAATTCGTCTCCGTAAGGCATAAGAAAGGCCTGAGTGATAAGCATGGGCATTTTTTATGCCTCCATGGCGTAATGCTTCTGTAATTTCTGATGTTTTCCTCCGTGAGTTAGTAAAAACAATTGTTTGACCATGATAACCCCAACTGGAAATTATTTGGTGTTCTTTTTGAACTATTTTTAAGATCTGGCGTGTTTTCTCATTCTCAGTTCGCGAAAGGAGAAGATGTTTTTCTAAAGGAATAGGTCTCGCATCAAACGTTACTAAAGTTAATGAAAGATCTTTCGCAAACTGTATTGGGTTTCCTATCGTAGCAGAGAGCGCTATTACTTGTGCATTTCGAGCATAAATCCTTATTTTTGCTAATAGACAATCCAGCGTTGGTCCTCGATCAGTATCTGCTAATGATTGCACTTCATCTATAACTATACACCCAATTGTATCAAAATCAACTTGAGCAGCTCTAATCAAGAGATCTAAACCTTCATATGTCGAGACAATAATGTCAGAGTCTTTGAGCGAATATCTATCGCGATAAAAGGCGATTTTTTCTGCAAGAGTGTTAAAAATTCTTGATCGGCCAGTGCGTAATCCTATTTTAAACCTCGTTCCATAAGCTCTTTTGAACTCTTCAAATTTTGTATTTGCTAAAGCTACTAGAGGAACAGCAAATATAAATTTCCTTTTGTTTAACACATGAGATATTCCTGCTATTTCACCAATAAGTGTTTTTCCTGCACTAGTGCTTGCAATGATCAACTGGTTCTTATTCTTTAACAGTCCTTTTTGAAGTGCTTGGACTTGAATGGGAAGGAAAGTCTCTATTCCACGAGCTTTTATTGAATCTAGAAGGAATTTTGGTAGGGAAAATTCAGATACATCTTTAATGTAAGGATTCAACATTCGTTCGGGTATCTTCTCGATTTTTTGAACTAATGTAAAATCCCCAATAGAAGCCAAATCCCCAGCAAAAACAGCTGAAACTTTTTCAATATCATGTAATCTATCTAACAAGGACATTGTGTACTTTTTAAACCCTGGGTTTGTAAGAACATTAATTTTTTTACTTTTGAACTCATTTTCTAACTCTTGAATCGCACACACCTTGCAAACAGTCCTATTATAGACGTAATAATTATTTTTAGATGATAATAATGTTATTTTATCATGTATCAAACAGAATGGACAGAGCTTTTTTTCTTCAAGAGGGATTGTAATGTTAAAATCTTCGCAAAAACCCTTTAAACCTTCTTTTTCTTTATATGAAAGTTCTTCACTTAATAGGATGTGTTTTGATTTCCGTAAAATTTCTTGAATTGTGTCTTTAGGAGGGAATGGTTTCCATTTCCCCTTTTCTTCCCAAAAAATTCTCCATGGTCGCCAAAATTTTTTTTGTTTAAAACGATATTCAATTCTTCCTCGATACATTGGTTTTCTTTGGGATAGATTTCCACGAGAAAAACATAATATTTGTATTGTATCCTTCTGTTTAATCGAAAGGAATAACGTAGTGTACACTGATTGTAAGGAAAACATAAAAACCAACGATTTTTTTTCTCCATTTTATGTTGGAAAAAAAGACAATGAAAAAACTTTTTTTCAATTAATTTAAAGAAAAATTGTTAAAAGAATATAGTTATATTGTTATGATCTAAATCAAGTGAGGAATAGATATGCCTATTTGTCAGAAATGCGGCTCCTACTTTTCAGAAAAGTCCTGTCCATTTTGTACACCTGATGATTCCCCTGATTCTCCCGTAAAAACGATAGAAAAGGAAGAAAGTAAAACTGTTCGGATAATTGATCCGATAGATTTGCTCGATTCTATAGAGGAGATCGAAAAAAAGATTAAAAATCTCAAAGATGAGAAATCGATTGAAATCCAAAGCTTAACAGGAGATTTTACTAAACAAAAAGAAATCCAACAGAAATTAAAAATTGAATTAGATGAGCTAAATTCTCAAGTTTTTGAACTTGAATCATCTTTAGAAAGCCAACAGGGGAGAAAAGAACAGCTTGTTCAGGAAAGAGGGAAACTTGAACAAGATTTAGCTGATTTAAAATTTAGAATGTCAAAATTGAAATCAAGTGTATCAGCAAAAGAGGCTGAAGTTTCTAAGTTAAAAGAAGAATTAGGAGTGACTTAAAGATGCCCAAATGTTCCCGTTGTGGCTCATATTATATTCGTCCACCCTGTCCAGTTTGTTCCCCTCCAAGTGTCAAACAGCTTGTAGAGGACTCGCCAGAAGTTAAAGGAAAAACGATCGAGGAGCTCCAAAGTGATTTAAAGCACCTTAGAGAAACTTTGAAAAAGGAGGAATCAGATCTTGAATCACGAACTCTGGAATTAAAAACCTCCATTGATTCAATTAATGATCAAATTTCAGAGTTAGAATTATCTAAAGTATCATCACAGGAGAAAAAGCTATCAATAGAGAACTCGATCACAAGCTTATCTAACGATATAAATTCGTTAGAAGAGACAACTAAAATGATTCAAAGAGAGAAAAATGCCTTAGAAAATAGCATTAAGAAAGCCGAGGATGATATACGAAATCTAGATTCAGAAATTTATAGTTTAAAAGAAAGGATTAACGAACGTCAAGCTATGGAGGAAGAGCAGCGACAACTTGAAAAGAAGCGGCAGCAAGAGCA
>JBHLKY010000006.1:0-176966 GCA_048886185.1 Candidatus Hermodarchaeota archaeon | reverse complement strand
GCAGCAAGAGCAGCGACAATTTGAACAGGAGCAGCAGCAAGAGCTAGAAGAGGAAGAGCCACCGCAATCTGAAGAGGAATCAAAAAGCGATACTAGTGAAGAGGGTAACTAAAAGCAAATATATTTTTCATTTTCTTTTCTGTTGAAGGGTTCACACATTGCAAGAAATCGCGAACTTTAGAACTGAATACTCTTCACATCAATTCTCAGCAACTATATATTTTAAAGAAAGGGGATTAGTTATTGATATTGTTGGCCCGAACGATCACCTGGGAGGAGTTGGAATTGGGGTTCCTTATATAAGAAAAAATGGTGATGAATCAGCAAATTACCATTGTATCTCATTCCCAAGTCACCGAGATGGAGAGCTAGCTGGAAGTATTGCGCGAATTATTGCCAAAATAACCCGTTTACATACCCTAGTTCTGTTTGGAATCCATTTTCCTGATTTAACAAGATCCCAACTAGATGAGCTAATTCATTTTTTCAAACAGTGGGCTGATGAAATTGGAAAAAACTTGTTACCGAAACTTCTTTAAATTCAAATAAACCAGTATAATGAAAATTAATCCTGTGAAAAGTACTAAGACTTCATACGGTTGTAGAATCGGCTGAGGAGAAAAAGTTCTTGTAATTCTAAAGCCAGGTAATAATTGTCCGATTTTCAAATGGTTTTTAATAGCTGTCCAAGTGTAAACTCCGATTTCGTATCTATTTGGGCTTAAATCTGTAGTAGGGATTGATATAAGATATATTGGGTTGCCAGTCTGGTCGACTGCTGATGTTATACTAGGGAGAGAGCGATTTAAAGTTCCAATTTTATCTTGGATGTCAAGAATACCGTATAGATTGAGATTAGGTACAGGGATCGCGTTCTCTTCTAGTTCTTTGTTAATAACTTTAAATGAAATTGAAATAACTGGAGTTGTGTCAAGTGCATAGTAATGAAGTCCATTGGACATCTCGGTCGCTACATAAGTAATATCCTCAATCATAAAGGATCCAACAAGAGAGAAATCGAAAGCAGCTTGTTCTGTGCTCATTAATTTTCTGATGTATACATACGTATTATTCCATTCTGCTAATATCTGGAATCGTGTCCCAAAAGTAGTATTAGGAAGATTAGTATTGATTAATCCATTCAAAAAAAGAGATTCATTCTTTTGTGAGACCTTAAAAAGTTGAATAAAAGAAGATGGTTGAGTTAGGTTTGTTAATCCTCCTCGAACAAACACTTTTTCATCAGTTACATTATAAATTGTAGAATCAGATCGAAAACCTATACTAAATGATAAGTTGACTGTTTCACCATAATAAATTTCATTATTCTCTACTAAAATTTTTGAACTCCTGTAATTTGTTTTAAAAAAGGGATCTGATAGCGTTGGAACACCTTTGATAGATATAATTGGAAGACTCTTATTTACAATGAGATCAGGAGATTCAATTAACGTCGAATTCCAAACTAGTCGAACTGAAGCATTATAGAAACCATAAAGAAAACGAGTGGGACAATTTATACCTCTTGTTGAATAAACAGTGCCCTGGAAATGCTGAAGTGTTAGGTTAAAAACAATCTTATTCGTTTTGTTACTTGAAAACATCAATGATACATTAGCAAAGGGAGTAAAATTACCATTTGAATATTTTAAAGAAATATTTAGGTTCATATCTTCTCCTGGATAATAATGGGGTAATATTGACATATCATCAAAAAACACTGTATCATTGACTTCAATCAATACGGTAAATATCATAAACAATTTTGATTGGTTGAAAATTGTCGTAAGTTTCCACGTTCCTAGTAGAGCTTGATCAGGAACGTCCCATACATAATTTATTGCTTCAATAGTTTTATTAATAGGCTCAAAATTAAACCATATAAGTTTCTGCCCATTTGGTGATTTTAGATTAGCAGTTACAGTCCCATCGGTTATATTTTGAGTGGAATATGTGAGAAGAGAATGATTTTGATACTGAATTGTTGTACTTATGATACCTCCTGGTTTTATTGCAGTCGCATCAAACTCTATCTTGTTTTCATATCCTACAAACAATGTCGAATTATGATAATACCTCTGAGGCTGAATAATTGGTAAATTTCGTATTGAAATAATATTTGTAAGTCTATGCGAACCTAAGGTCCAGTTAAAATTAGCATCTGTATCATTCTCCAAGTTTACAATATAAAGAGCGTTAGATTTTCCGACGAAGTTAGTATTTCTCTCAGTATACTCAGGATGGGTGAAATTCCAATTATCTACGGAAGTTTTCAGTTCCAATGATCCATGAGACTTATAATTATAAATAGAAAAATATTGTTCAAGCGTCCCAAGCTTTCCTTGAATAATGTAATTAGATTGATTAATACTTTCAGGATATTTTGACAAGATCTCTTGATAATGTGATGTTTCTAAGGAAAGATTAATGGAATTAAAGATATCATCTGAAAGAAGAAGAACCAATGTTGCATAGTATGAATCATGTATGTTAACCCTTTTACTTGCTTCACTATTACTATAAGTGCGATTGTTTGGACCAAATCCTCCCAAATGAACTGTTTCAGAGGCACGATATTGTCGATTTTCCCGTTTAAGAAATTGCGACGAATAAACAAAAGACAGTGTTTCGTTATGCCCATTGTTAATCTCATCTGTAGCATTAAAGAGCTGAAGAATTGCATAAGTTAAACCTGTCTCTGAGATATTAGCAAATTCAGATGTCCCAAACCCTCCTTTAGTAATACCAGATGTCTTTTTTAATGAAATCAACCAATTTATCACGTTTTCCTTATAATCGATGAGTTTTATTGGTAGCGATATACCTACAATCTTCCCAAGCTCTTCCAGTATTTTAATTGAACCGAGAGCATACCACGTATCTTCAATTTTAGTTTGATAGGGGCTGTGGGAATAAAAGTATGAATCATTTTCCCATGAACTCTCTAGAAATTCGTAAATATTATCGGAAAAATTTCCCACAAACTCTAGAACAGTTTTATTTACCAAAAGAGTTTTTTCCTCGTCATATAACTCTGGAATGATTACAACTTTGCGAATTAGATCCAGAATAGTTAACGCTTGAAATGTTGCCTTGATAGTCAAGGTTTTCTGGTCAAATTCATGAAAACTACCATTGTCTCTATCATAGGTATTTTGTATTACGAAATTCAATAATTCTGGAGTGATTGGCTTTAGTTTCAATGGTAGTTCATTCATTATCCAAAGAGAGGCTGTAACTCCAAAAGTCCCCTCTAACGAAGGTGATCGGGCATCTGTGCTAATAAGAAACCCTCCCGATTCAGATTCATCTCTAAGACTATTTAATAAATTATCTGCTATGGTTACCTCTTCATCTGCCCAATCGGAGCCAAATTGGTAATAATCGAGTCCTAAGAACCTCAAGATAGAAAGAGCTTCGTAAGTGGCGATAGATGTGGCATATCCCTCGACAGCCTCAAAAAATATCCCGTCTTCTTCATATAAGGAACCAACATATGTATAAAGGCTTTCAATGTCGAAGAATGAATTATCAGTAAGATTGTTATCATCTTCCAGCGTCATTTTGGGAATGTTTGTTGGAAAACTTGGTGAAACTCCCTGTACTTCTCTCTCGTGACTTTCAAGAGGTATATATGCACTCGTGATGCTGGGTACAGAGGTGAAGACTAACAGGAGGAGAAGGGCGGATTTCATATAAGGTTTCAGTATATTTATCAAATTAAAACGAATTAGCATTGCTCATTCACGTAAATTAGTGTCTAGCAGCAATTTTGCGCTGAATAATGATACGAAATTACTTGATTAGTGAAACTTAGACATCTGTCCTTGACCTTCTTTGAAAATATTATCTTTTCGAACCAATAGAAATCTCTATTCGAAATTCAAAAAAAATTAATAGCAAAAATCTGATCTCTCTCCTGATGAAACAGTATTAATTAGGCTGATGAAACAAAAAATGGGACGAAATTTAGAAGACCAGATGCGTTTGTCTCTTAGGGCTATTTTATCCAAGCAAATGAAGGGAGGTGAAGATGCCCATCAAATGATTGCATCATTTATAAGTGATGACAGCGGTTTTCCGTTAACAGGATTAAAAAGAAATAATGGATCTATTGTTGAAATGAAACTCGAAGAGTTTGAAAGACTGTGTGCGACCCTTCCCCAAATGTGGGAATCTATTCAACCAACTTCTGAAGGATTAGCACTAATTTCAAATGAAAGGGAAGTAAATCATCTTATAATTGGATTCAAGAAAAGGAATGATACCAAACCTCAATTGGAAATGATGGTAACACGATTGGATGAGCTATATCTTTCATCGATCTATTACTTAAAAAAATAGGTGGTTAAATGACTGAAGATGAGATTGAAGGTTTAGCTGAGGAAATACGATCAGAGAAAAGAAAAGAGATTAATTTAGCATATGAAAAAAGTAAAAAACTCCTCCAATCAATGCAAAAACATTCAGAGAGTATGAAAGAAGGGTGTAAAAAACTTATTGAGGAAACTGAACCAAAGTTAACAGAGGAAGGAATGAAGAAAATCAAATTTCGGTCTCAATTTGAGTCTCATAAAGCGATTAATGGATTAGCTCATTACATAGATGAAAATTATTCAGATTTTAGTGTTCCTGACGCCTCTCAAAAGTTGACATCCGTTGAATTAACTCAATTCATTCGATCTGTTTCTCGGATGCTAAATGAAATTAATCGTGAATGTATAAAAGCTGACAGAATAATGGGTATAGATTTTGCTCTTAAGAAGCGATCAATATACTCTCCTCTTAGTAAATTAGGATCTGAGTTATCAAAATTACGTGACCTGCAAAAAGAGGAGTACCGTATAATAAAAACACTTGAAGACTTAGTAAGTTTGGAAAAAGATGTTCAGGATCTTTCAGAGCAAATTTCACAAACGAAAGAAAGCATTAATCTTTTACAGGATGAATATAAAGCACTAAAGGAAGCAAAAGCAGAAGTTGAGGAAAATTATACTCTTCTATTAGAGAATCCGTTAATTCAAAATTCACGAAACCATGGTATTCGAATGACCGAGGTAGAAATAGAAATTGGGAAACATTTAAACTCATTTAAGAAAATATTCAAGAAATATGCTCGTGAAATTCAACGAGGATCAATTTCAGGTGAATTTGGTTTTGTGAATACAGCACTAGCCTATGAGAAGAATCCTGTTCAAAGTTTTCTTGAAGAAGAAGAAGGTAATCCTGAAATTATTGCACTAATGGAGGAGTTACTCACTGTGGGAGAATCTGATCTCCATTTAAAGCAAAAAAGCATTAACAATTTAACCCAAGAATTGAAAGCCCTGCAACAGGGAAAGATGGATTCATGGAAAAAGGAATGGAACGAACATTTGAAACGAAAAGAGGATATAGATAAATCTTCAGAATTCCAATCAATCAATAAAAAATTAACTCAATGCGAGACTGAAATAACATCATTAACTGAATCATTAAATTTAAAAGAAGAAGAAATTAATCTTAACACCAAAAAGCTAAATCAGCTTTCTGACTCTCTTATTGAGAGACGTCAAAGAGCTAAGGATATAACAACGGAACTTTTAGAAACAAAGAATTAACATCTTTATACTAATAACGATTATACTTCTCAGAAAACAATTAATATTTGATGTAAAAGCCATTAAGGCCTATATACTTAGTTTTGAGGCCTCTGTTAAACAATTTTAGTGAGAGGATATTTCCAAGACCCATTTCCTTACGAAAATTAATAAGATAGAAAGGATAATCTAAGATTAATGCATCTATTTTGTTTGGTGTTATTACGCGTGAGGTTCGTCCCTCTAACAGTTCTATTGTATCATCATCCCCTAAGTTTTTAATTTTACATGGAGTTCCAATGTCAATATCTTCTTTATCATAGAGAATAATGGGTTCACCTAAACTTTGTAGAAGCCTAAAAAAAGCTTTTTCCTTTGCCCAATTTCTTTCGTAAATCATTTGTATTAAAGGAGGAGAAGAGATAACTATATCTTGTCCTTGGTATTGGAGCTTGTTTTGAATCTCATCTTCAAAAATAAAAATAGATTCTCTAAAAGTCTTTTCTAATTTAACTTCTTTTAAACTCCAGGGTTGGATTTTACCTTCTTTGTAAACTAACCAATAAGCAAGTTGTTGAAATTCAGATGTGTCTAATCCAATGGATTTTGATGAGATTTTGTTTCCATTATATGAAAAGTAAAACTTACGAAATTTTCCATTCTTAATTTTAACATGATCTAAAATGGCTATTTTTCCATCTTTTGTATAGTATTTATGTTGTGGTTCCGCAATGGCAAGCATATAATTACTTTTAGAGATTTTAACGATCTTTCCATCGTAATCCTCCAATTCTAATTCGATTGGAGAAACTATGTTTTCTGTCTTGGAATAATTCGTAACTTTCCCCCAATAGGCCACACCTTCAGACAACCAAGGTTTCGCAAGAACATATCGTCCAATATAATATTTTGCCCAATTTTCTTCATATGTAATTTCTAAATAGGAGTCTATTGTGCCAATATCTCGAGTGTATTTTTGGGATAGTAATTCAGCAAGTTTTTCATGGTTTTTCTGAAGTCTCCGTATTGTTCTTTTCCTTAATCCTGGAATTAATAACAGCCATATCATAAAACCAGCTTGAATGGCTCCTATAGATTGGTCTGTTTGTATCGCTAGGCGAATAGATGTTAAAGGATGGGACGCAATCAAGTTCATAAAACAAGTCATTCTGCTCGGAGCGAGGTTGCGGTATAGATAATAAGCTTGGTCTCCCATAAAACGAATGTTTTCGTCATCAGACCGTGTCTTTCCTGTCATCAGTTGAACATTAAAACCGATCTCTCCAGCAATACCATAATAAAAACCTTCCAAACGATATAAAGACTCAGCTAGATCAATACCAAATCCATTTTCTCTGCTGATTTTGTCAGCTTGACCTTCCATTATTTTAACGAAAGTAACTAAAATGGCAAATAAAACAATATTAAATACCCAATAGCTCAAAAAGTCCCAACTTGTTGTGCCTAATGCTAATTCCCATGCTCCTCCGATGGGGGCATCAACAATGTATTTTATGACAATTTCAACTGCAGTCAGTGCTAATAACCAAAGAGTGTGTTTCTTCTTAGTATGAATCAATTCGTGGGCTGTTATTCCCCGAATTTCGGCATCTGTGAATTGGTTTAAGTCAGAGGCAATGAAAGCAATACGTTGATCAAACCAGGGGCCATACGCGAAAGCATTCAGAATTGGAGCTTTTACAATGCCAATTTTTCGAATTGGAGTATCAATTTTTGTTTGTACCTCCTTAATAATGTTCTCCACTCGTTGATCCTCCAAAGGTTTAATTCCAAACAAAATTGTTAATAATGGACCAGAAATAATGTAAATAAAGAAATTCGCCAGAAAAACAGCAAAATATTTGAGCCAATCTAGGTTTTCAGGAAGGTGTAACTGCAGAATCAATAACAGGACTACTAAATACAGCACAAGATATACCATTTGAGGACTAATAAATCGAGTGACAATAATGAATTTTCTACCAAATACGATGAATGCTGTTAAAACCATAATCCAAAGCACAAGATTGTAACCAATTCCAACGAAGAATTGTTGAATCTGGATATTAGGGCTAAATCCAGCAGAAATTAATAATTCTTTGATATTATTTCCAAAAGAAGGATATACTTGAGCCGTAACAAATCCTAAAACCACCATTACAAAAAAGAAGCCATAACTGAAAGTAAAAGTAACCATCATTCGAAACCATATCGGATTTTCTCGTATTTCGAAACATCCAATTATCATTAAAGCTAAGATTGCAGCCAAAACTGCTAGGAGGATATCACCTGTTAACGCAAAGAGTCCAGCAGCCATACCACCCACCCCTGAAAGCTCCATAAGATCAGGAAAGGCACGATACTTCAAGTATTTTCTCAATTCAAGCAGGAATATTAAAACCAAGATGAAGCTAATACCACCTGCAAGAAGTTGTTCTAAAGGAACGCTATTAATAATATTCTGCAGTTCATTCTGAAAAATCAAAGGATTTATCACCAATAGAGACCTATTTACAGATAATTAAACCAAATTGGCTGTAACTATTGATATTTAAAATGGCTACTTTTTGGTGATCTCAACCTATTTATTTTTTCATCTTTTTCTTTTTCTTCGATACAATTCAGTTTCTTTTTATCTGTAGGCGATACTTATAGTGAAAAGAAAGCCAAAGTGGATCAAAGCAAAACTTCCATCTGAAAAGGAATTTGGAAATATCCGAAGATTGCTCAGAAAACAGAATCTTCATACTATTTGCGAAGAGGCCTTTTGTCCTAATTGTACTGAATGTTGGGAATCAGGCACAGCTACTTTCTTATTAATGGGACCCTTTTGCACGCGTTCCTGTAAATTTTGTAATGTACAGACACGTAATCCCCACCAATCTCTTGATCCCAAGGAGCCAGAAAACCTTGCGCGAGCAGTTGAAGAACTTGGGCTAAAATATGTGGTCCTTACATCTGTAACACGAGACGATTTGATTGATGGAGGATCAGAGCATTTAAGTAGATGTATAAGGAGTATAAAGCGGAAAAATCCCAATATAATAATAGAAATTCTTATTCCAGATTTCCAAGGAAATTTAACTGCTCTTCAGAGACTTATTGAGAGTAATCCAAATGTGGTCGGGCATAACATAGAAACAACTGAAGTGTTAACCCCGCGTGTTCGTGATAAGAAAGCTAGCTTTAATCAATCCATTCAAATTCTAAAACATATTAAGAAGCTAAATCCCCATATCTTAACGAAATCCTCAATAATACTGGGATTTGGTGAGACAGATGATCAAATATTATCCACTCTAGAAGAACTAAGACGTGTAAAAGTGGACATCGTAACGTTGGGCCAATATCTTCAACCTTCACGACGTCAACTGGATGTAGTTGAGTTTCTAAAACCTGAAAAATTTGACTTTTGGAAAAATAAAGCTCTTGAAATGGGTTTCCTTTATGTAGTCTCTGGGCCACTTGTTAGGAGCTCATATTGTGCTGGGGAATTTTATAGCAAAAAAGTTTTGAACGAGAACTTTATTGTAAGATAAACTCGTGGTATTGTATTCTTATTTAATTTTAAGTTGAATCGATGGCTGATATAAGTTAATTGTGCTTGAAGTGGAATATTCACATAACTATCTAGTTAAATTTTCCTTATTTCGTATAAATTAACTAGTATATCCAAATGTAATAATTGATGAGTTATTGGATTTTAAGTAACGGATTCAGTTAAGAACGCCAGACTAAGGCATAAAATAAAATAAAAACGAAATCATATTAATCTACAGCCTTTGGATTTCCAAATAAAAAAGGCGTAAAAGTTATCTAGAAAACCATTAAAATTTATTATTGGGAGTAATCACGATTAACATGGTAACGAAGCATGAAATCGGCCGTCATAGAAAATGTCCTGAATGTGGTGCTTTAGACAATGTTGTTTCCGATCATAGGCTCGGACAATTCATTTGTGCCTGTTGTGGAGTTGTCGTTGATTCTTTAATGTTTGATCAAGGCCCTGAATGGCGTGCTTATGATTATCAAGAAGAACAAGATCGCTCACGGGGAGGATCACCGCTGTCATTGCTCCAACCAGACTTTGGTATCAAAACTCAGATAAGCAGATCCCGAAAAGATGGCAAAGGAAGAAAATTATCATCCTCAAAACGATTGGCATTTAATCGCTTAACAAATGTCGATAATCACGCCCATGAAAGCGAGATTAGAAACCTTAGAATTGCCTTACGTGAGCTTAAAAGACTAAGAAGCCAAATGGAATTACCAGACCGCACAGCTCAAATGGCAAGCTCGTATTATCGTCAATGTTTAAAAAAGAATCTTATTCGAGGACGATCAATCGATGGAATGATCGCAGCAAGTCTTTACTTAGCATGTCGCAAGACTAAGATCCCCCTCACGTTAAAAGATGTTTCAACTAATACGAACGTTTCCTTTAAAGAGCTTGGACGTTGTGTCAGGACAATAGTTCAGCATCTTCAAACAAAACCTGATTCTGGAAGACACGAAGCATTGATACATCGTTTAGGAGAGGAATTGTCTCTTTCCATGCCTACTAGAATGATAGCAGTCAATATTGCAAAACAAACAAGAGAATATGGTATTACTGTAGGAAAAAATCCCATGTCTATAGCTGCTGCTTGTTTATATATTGCAGGAGTAAAAACAGGAGAACGACGAACACAACAACAGATTGCTCGCGCTGCAAAAACAACTCCAGTTACAATTCGCAATAGATTCAAAGAAATCGTCCGAGTTCTTAGAATGGATGATATTGAAGTGAAAAGAGGGGCAGCAGCAGTTCCAGTTTTTATCGAGGATCCCAAATCACACTTTAGTATCTCACATTGATACTTTACGATTTTTTCCTTTTTTTACAATGCTTTCTCAAAGAGTATAGTGAAAAAGAATTAAAATACTTGCCAAATGTTGCGGTTATTCTGATGAAGATATATCATCATAGTAAGCATCAAGATCTATTAAATTGTTAGGATGAGGATTAGACATTCTTTGCTCTTTTGTAATTAGTTTTAGACCAATAAAAAAGCCACAAAATTGGTAAAGAAAGACAAATCCTGCTGTAATAATGTTTTGAGCTGGAGATAGAAGTATAAAAGGTAAAATTACCTCATAAATAATAATTAACAGAAAATTTTCTGAAACTAGTCGAAGTTCATTTCTTGCAGGGAGAACTAGTCTGAAAGAAGTTCCACTTAAAGACGTACGAAACAGAACAAGTGAATAGAATGCGAAGACAGTCGTAATACAAATGAAGAGTACTATAATTAAGTCAATAATCTGCATTGCTTCACTTAAGATCAAAATTTGGACTAATAAAGAAAAAGCGTTCCAACCCGAATGAAAAACTATTGCATATTTCAAACCCCATCTAAGAAATATTATTCCTAACACTATTCCAAGAATGAAAGTAGATATTAGGTGTAAAATCGCATAACGAAGACTTACCGATAGGTTTGTCACAGTATGGGCTAAGCTGAAAATTAATGCGCTTGTACAAACCGCAACAGACTTTGATTGATATTGTTTCAGCATTGTAGAGATAGCAAAACGCCGGAAAACAAGTTCCTCAAAAACAGGACCAATTATTATAGCTAAAAATGCGAAAGCTAGGATAGTAATCGGAGTTGTAAAGTAATCATCATAGGGTGAAGAGAGAGAGGGGTCCAAATTGATCAGATTTAATCCAAAATCCACTAAAGTAACTATAATTTCAATGATAGAAATAGATACTATGAGTATGAGAAGCAACAAAAAGCGATTAAATGTGTGGGGTCTTTCAATAGACACTTCTTGTAATGAAAAGGGTAACATTTTTACTATGATTATGATTAGTAAGGTACTACTTACCAACATAATTAGTAATGAAATCGTTGAAGAGAAAATAGGATCGTTAAAGAATTCAGATGGAAAGAGTAACAAAAATATAGATCCAACCAGTATCTGTGTTAGTGCATATGTCGAGAGAAGAAATATAACCAATATTGCAAAGTAATATCTAGTAAAAATCCAATTAAAGTGCGAAGAATCTTTTTCTGTAATTTTAAATTTTTCTAGAGTGAATGGATAGGTACAAAACGGACAAGAAGTAGTATTAATGGGAATTGTGCTCTGACATTGAGGACAAATATTAATATTTGATAAAGGATTTCCACAAAAGACACAAAAGTTCTTTATTGGAGTTTTCTTACCACAATATGAACAGATTTTAAGGAGCAATTGTTGGATCATCCACACATGAATCTCAGTTGCATTGGAAAAGGCTATCGGTTAAGGAAACCTATTAAATATTGGCCGAAAAATTGAGCCTACTGGATGACAGAAGGTCACTCTACAGTAAAATATAAGCAGCGAACCGAAAAAAAACATCATTATGTACACTGGGAAAAAGAGGTCTTTTTTCGTGGTAATACAATTTCTAGATGCAGAAATTATGGAACAATTGGACAAGAAGCTCTCCCAAGCCATTAATGGCCTTATTAGTCCAACGAAAGAGCGAATACGTGATTATATTCTTAATACAGCAGGAAAACGACTACGTCCAGCCCTAATCGCTATAACTACTGACCTTTTAGTAAAAGAATCTGAAAATCGTGAGGCAGCAATGGAAAGATCATATAATGCTGCCATTGCTATCGAGCTTCTTCACAATATGACATTAATTCATGATGACTTAATTGATGGTGCTCCTATTAGACGTGGAAGAAAAGCCTTTCACATAATTCATGGAGCAGATCGTGCTCTTCATGATGGTGATGTTCTTCATGCCTATGCTTTGACTTTATTGAAAAATGAACCTACTTTAGACTTAGTTCTCGACTATGCTTACCATGTCAGTTTAGGTAATGCCATTGAACTAGAAGATCGGTTGGAAAAGAATTTTGATTTTGATATGGAACACATCATCAAGATTATGGAATTGAAAACAGCAATTGTTTTTGCTGGTTGTGTCAAATTAGGTTGTTTAGCAGCTGATCGGGGTAATATATTTACTGATAGATTACATGAAGCCATCGTTGCTGCTGGTATTGCATTCCAAATTCAAGATGATTTTTTAGATATTTTAGGAAATCCGGAACAATTCGGAAAAGTTCCCTATTGGGACATTCAAGAATCAAAACGAAACTTATTCCTATTTTTCATTTTACAAACGGAGTATGCTTCGCAAATAAAGAAAATTTATAATAAACCTGTTGGAGAGAAAACAGAAGAAGATATTAAATTCGTCATAGAAGCTTTTCGTTCAGTCAATCATAAGGTAAGAGAGGTAAGAGATAAATATGCTCAATTTTGCTTAAATGAATTAAAGGCTATCCAAGACGAAATGGGCAATAAATATTATGAAATAAATGAGTTATTTGAGTTTCTAAGGTTATTAGTCCAATTTCTTGTCGAGCGTGAAAAGTAATCGCTTTGTTTCCAGAAAATAATATGAGAATGACTTCCAATGGCAAGTAAGGATATTCACAAATATACGATTGAATTTACCAATAATTTTTGGTTGAATCTGGTGGAAGTGGCGGGTCATGGCAATGTTAAACAATTCATAATTCAGGCATTGAAGGTTGCATTAGAAGCTCACACGATTAAATCATTAATATTATGTGGAGGTCGTGGAACTAGTTTTCGTCCAATGTCCGTGGCTACTCCAGCTGTTATGTTACCTATTGGTTATAAACCAATTCTTGAATATTCTATAGATTTATTACAACGACATGCTCTTAGAGAGATTTTTCTATCGGTAGGGTATCTAAAAGAGCACATTCAGCAGCAGTTTTCCGAGAAAGACATACCTGGTGTTGAAATTGGGTTTATTTCAGAGGAAATCCCTCTAGATACAGCTGGAGCAGTACTAAATGCTCGGAAACAATTTAAATCAACATTTCTCGTTATGAACGGGGATCTAATAACTGATATAAATCTTGGTTTACTACTGGAATACCATCGTAGAAAAATAAAAGAAGGGGGAATAGCAACCATGTTTATTCTTGAAAACACTAGCGGACAAGTTGAATTTGAGGAGAAAAGTGGCAAAATCTCCAGGTTTGTAAGTGGAGGGAAGAAGGGATTGCAGTATACTAATGCAGGAATTTACATATTTGAACCAGAAATCTTCACTTATATTGAAAAAGAAGTTTCCTCACTTGAAAAGGATGTGTTTCCCACTTTGGCTAAAGAGGGACTCCTCTATGGCTATATTCCGAGTCCCCCTGTCTATTGGAATCATATCAATAGTCCTGAGAAGTATAAACAAGGGTGGTCTGATTTTTTAGCTGGTAAACTCGATTTTTAGTATTACTAGCGGTTACACATTAGGAAGATACATTTTATGTGGTTATATCGTATTTTATCGTGGATTAGTCTAATCATTTCTATTCTAATCTTTGTCACGATTCCTGTTTATATTATTTTAAGTACAATGATGATTTTAAGTCATACAAGCTTTCCTACAATACTTCTCAATCTAATACTTCTTGGAATTGAAGTGTTTGGATATTTATTCGCATTCTATCTTTTTTATATGATTTCTGGAGCTTTTTCATTTCATTGGCAAACTATTTACACCAATTCTTCATCTCACACGACTCCGTCATTCAGTATCATTGTTCCCTCACATGGAACCTCTTTCACAGTATTAAAAAAAACACTACAGGGAGCCTTGGAAATCGAATACCAGAATTATGAAATTATTGTTAGCGATAATGGCCAGGATCCTAATATCACTAAACAGCTACAGGAGTTTTGTGGGGAGAACCAAATACAATTTTACCATAAACAAGACCGACGAGGATTCAAGGCTGGAAACATTAATGCAGTACTCGACAAGACCAAAGGGGAGTTTATTGTAATCTTAGATTCTGACCACATCCCAGTTTCTAATTTACTAACAGAATTTTCGAAAGCATTTTCAGACACCAAGGTTGGTTATATCCAAGCTAAAGTCTCTTATAGAAATACAAATAAGTTATATCAAGCTGCAAATTCTATTCTGTATTCTCAGTTCTATGAAGTATTTGAGGCTGCAAAAGATCAGCGAGGGGTTGTATTATTTAACGGTACTACTGGATGCTTCCGAAAAGAGGTTTTGGTTAAAGTGGGTGGTTTCTCAGAAGAAACAGTGATAGAAGATATCGATACATCAATGAAAATATTATCAAATGGATATAAAGGGAAATACATCGATTTTATAGGATCATATGGACTTGTACCCGAAACAGCTAAGAGTCAAGTATCACAGTTATGGCGGTGGGCGAATGGAGCTTCCAGTGTGCTTCGATTGCGACTTCGAATGATCCTTGGGTCAAAAAATCTAAATTGGTTTGAAAAGTTAGAGCTAATTCTTAACACGATGGCTTTCTTCGCCGGAATTAGCGTTGTATTATTAATCACTGCACTTGCCTTTCTGATTTTGGGAAATATACCTTTTTTGCGGCCTGATTTATTTGGAATGCATTCTGGATTCTTAATGCCCAGTTTCGTCGGGATTGCGTACTCTCTAGCAGCATTTCTAGCTATTTTATGGGAACCACGTCAACAACATCTCTCACAACGGATAATCCAATTGATACCATTCTATCTATTTTCTTTAGGAACATTTTTATTTTTGATTTCTGGAGTAATTGAAGGATTACTTCTGAAAACCACAGCAGTTAGCGAAGGAGCTATCTGGAATAGGGAAATTAGCGTTGTTCGTAATTCCTTATTGGCTTTAGGATTTTGTTTCATCCTCATTCTGATAAGTTTGTGGAACTTATCTCATCAGTTTGCTTTAATAGTGATAGGAGGAGTTTTCGGTTGGATATTGGCTCCATTGATGCTGTTATATGAAGAAATATTCCCTCCTCAAACAAATACACATTAGAAACTCAAAAATTACATTTGGCTAGGATAATGATAATAGCTTACTCCAATGAAATGGGCAATCCTTAAAGCTTCTGGAATGGTACCAATGGCTGTACATTTCTTAATGAGTAAAGAGGCATCCCTTGGATGGATTCCTGCTATTTGTATGAGAAGAAGGGGATCTTCTTGGACTTTTACGAGGTCACCCGCACGTTGAATACTTGACCATCGTTCTTGATCGTCTGGAAAGGTCTTTTCTAAAGCTCTTTGTATTTTAGGATAGTCTGGAGATTTTCGTAGAACTACAATAACTGGGATTCCTGTTATTTCAAACAAATTTATAATGTCTATAACTCCAAATCCTGCAATAGTAATCCCCTGTAAGAAAATTGCTTTTATCTGATTCTTATGTGGTGACTCTAATATCATGTTAGTGATTGTAGTAGTCGCCTCAGAATCATCTCTCTTAAGATAGCATTGAATAATGCCATCAACGTAGGCTGCTCCTTTCATGATGACACCAAAAACAGGAACAATGATATCTTCTTTGGAAAAACGGTCAAACCCTCCATCATCAATCCCAATTATCGGAGTTTTTGATTTTACAGTTCGCCAACGTTTGGTTAACGTGTCATTATTCATAAGTATGCACTAAGAACAACTAAATTTCCATTTCTACTTAAAACTTGGTTTAATCAAGGTGAGATTACAACTGTATAATGAGATGCTAGTGAAAAAGAACTGAAATCTAATTCAGTTCTTGTTACTAGGAAGATTACTTTTCCCACTACTGAATTGAAACGAAGTATGGAATTTGTTGATAGGATTAGTAGACCTCTCGAGATTGGGGAATTAAAGCACTAGCACGAAGACTCCACAGTTCATCTTTCAACATATCACGGATGGCGAAACGGATAGCTTCACTGCGATTAGGATACCTTCCACTGCGAACTAATTCGTCAAGACCCAATACTTGATCGTTTGGTAAATGCACTGTTATAAGTTTCATCATTTTGACTTATCAACCTCATTTTGGTGGTTGACAAAATCGATATTATAGTTGATTTAAAATAAGCATAATACAGGGATATTACTTCTTAATCCACTTACTACACTGATTTCTGGTTAGTATTTCCTTTTGAAAATAGGAGCTTAATATTTTGAGATAGTACTAGAATATTACTTTGGTACTATATGCATATTGCATATAGACTGAAAATCAGCTATATCTTTTTTTTTCATTTTTCTTGCTTTCTATCCGACAATTTTGTGTACTACTGCTGAGTGAATTATATTTTTAATTTGTATAGATCATTCTCTCTTCTGCTATTTGAGGAGTAAAAATGAGTTGGACTGCTGGTGTCTTTCACAGTTCAAGCATTATTCACACATGACCAATTTTTGGGTTCTTAAATGATGATTCGTTATCAGTATATGAAACAATGTGGTTTGAATCCCTTATATTTCAATCAAATGTTACACCCTAATCCGAATTCAGAGCATCTAATTCCATCTTCTCCCTACTAAAGTGATTATTATTATGACCCTCATTTCTGAAGAACACGAGAAGGACATCGAAGCAGAATCCCTCAATCTAACACCTAATGCGAAGATTGTGCTTGAAAAGCGATATCTCAGGCAGAATGAACGCGGTGAAGTTATTGAAACACCTGATCAACTATTTAAAAGGGTAGCTAGGACGATTGCATCGAATGAGGCGCGTTACGGGGGTGATCCTGCTCTTTACGAAGAAAAATTCTATAAAATGATGATCAACCTTGAATTTTTGCCTAATTCACCTACATTGATGAATGCTGGAACTGAACTCAATCAATTATCTGCCTGCTTTGTCTTGCCAATTCATGATGATATGGATTCTATTTTCCAGGCTATCAAGAATGCTGCCATTATTCACAAATCTGGAGGAGGTACAGGGTTTTCCTTTTCCCAATTACGCCCAATTAATGATAAAGTACAAACTACTGGAGGTATTGCTAGTGGGCCTATCTCTTTTATGACTGTCTTCAATTCAGCCACCGAGATCATTAAACAGGGCGGATGTGTTTCAGCTGAAAGCTTCATTCGGACTACAAACGGAGTAATTGAACTTGGTAAATTACTTGATTGTCCTCCAATGGGAGAGAGCTTCACAAAAGAGCTTGTTTATGATGGAAATTCATATAATAATGCGTTTATTTCGATGGATAATGGCATAGCTGAAGTTTATAAAGTTAAAACTGATATTGGATTGAATTTGGAGGCAACTTATAATCATCAGATTGCTTGTATCGATCAAAAAGGGGAAAAAGCTTGGAAAACCATCAATCAAATTCAGGAAGGAGACTGGGTAATTGTAGTACTAGGAGGTCATAATGGAAAAGAGGTTAACCTCCCTAAAATAAATGAACAGTATTTCAATGCTACTCCCATTAAAATTCCTGAAAAGATGACTCCTGAGCTGGGCGAAATTTTAGGATTATATATGGCCGATGCTTGCTTAAGTACTGGTGGAAGGATGATTTTTAGCATTGATAATAGAGATTCTGATTTAATCCATCGAATTGAAGATTTAATGTTCCTTTCTTTTGGCCTGAAAATTGGGAGGAAAGAGGATAATGGTTCTTGGAGTGATCTGATTTTTTATTCTCACGACTTAAACAGATTTTTTGAAAAAATGGAATGGAAGAAGGAATCACCCCCCAAAGCTTTTATTCCAAGAGAGATATTTCTATCTCATCCAGAAGTAGCAAAAGCGTTTATTAGGGGTTTATTTGAGGGAGATGGGAATACACATACATACGGGTATCCCAAGCTCTACTCTACATCACGAAAATTAATAGAACAAACACAACAGCTGTTACTAGGCTTAAATGTTGTATCTAGCTATAGTGTAAAACAAAGAAGAGGTAACGGTTTAAATAAGAAACCGATTTATACCTTAAAAATTGTCTCAGATAGATTTCTCAGAGTATTTAATAAAGAAATCGGATTTATAACAAAAAGAAAGAGGGAAACCTTTGAGTCAAGGTATCATGAAAATGCATTCGAGTACAATGATATAATACCAAACCAAGGAGAAAAATTAAAACATCTTTCCAAATATATTGGTAAAGGATCAAGTAAAGGGAGAGAAAAGAGAGGAGCTAATAGAAAATTCTATAGAGCTATTCAGCATTTCATAGGTGATCCATCCAATAAAAGAAATTTAACAAGAAAAAGGCTAAAATTTCTTCAAGAAAATTTCGACATTATTAGTAATAATGAGCATTTTGCTAATATTTCTAATCCAAATTATTATTTTACGCAAGTTAAGAAGATTGTACGGGCAAAAGCATATACAATGGATATTGAAGTTCCAGGTTCACATCAATTTGTAGCTAATGGCATTCTCATCCACAACCGGCGCCGTGGAGCGAACATGGGGATTTTACGGGTCGATCACCCTGATATCATGGATTTCATTCATTGTAAAGAAGATTTAACCACCCTGAATAATTTTAACATTTCTGTGGGCCTCACCGAGGCATTTATGGAAGCTGTAATTCATGATGACGATTATCCTCTAGTTAATCCTCGTAATAATCAAGAAGTAGCCCGACTCAAAGCATGGCTTGTCTTTAATGAAATCGTGAAAATGGCTCATATCAACGGGGAACCAGGCATTCTCTTCTTGGATCGAATAAATAGCGCTAATCCAACTCCAAATGTTGGAGAAATTGAAGCAACGAACCCCTGTGGTGAACAGCCTCTATTGCCATACGAATCGTGCAATTTAGGATCAGTTAACCTGAGCAAAATGGTTAAAAGGGATGCTATTGATCCATTATCATTCCATGTTGATTATACTCGTCTTGAACGAGTTTTAACCTTAGCTGTACGCTTTTTGGATAATGTTATTGATGTTTCAACCTTTCCTCTCCCAGAAATTGAACGAATGACACGAGCTAATCGAAAAATTGGCTTAGGAGTTATGGGTTTTGCAGATCTGTTGATTAAATTAGGTATTCCTTATAACTCACAGAAAGGTATTGAATTAGCAAAGAGAGTCATGACATACATCCATACAACTGCCATCCGAGAATCTCAAAGACTTGCCAAAGAACGGGGATCCTTTCCTAATTTTGAAAAGAGTATTTACGTTGATAAATATCCTATGATGCGAAACGCGACACTAACAACGCTTGCACCTACAGGATCTCTTTCTATTATCGCTGGTTGTTCTAGTGGAATAGAACCGCTTTTTATGTTGACATATGAACGACGTGTCTTAGATGATGATATTTTAGTTGAGGGTTATCCTTTTTTTGTTGAAATTGCCAAGAAAAGAGGATTCTACTCGCAAGAACTGATGGAGACTGTTGCCAAGGCAGGATCAATACGTGAAATCACTGAAATCCCCGAAGAAATACGACAAATCTTTGTTACTGCTCATGATATCTCCCCAGAGTGGCATGTTAGGATGCAGGCAGCATTTCAGACCTCAGGAGTAGATAATGCAGTTAGCAAAACGATCAATTTTCCCCAAGAAGCTACAGAGGAAGAGATTAATAACGCTTACATGTTAGCTTATGAATTAGGTTGTAAAGGATTAACAGTTTATCGATCTGGTTCAAGGACATACGATGTCTTATCTAAAAAAGGTACAAACGAAGTGAAAACCACCCCAGATGAGGAATTAAAGTCAAAAAAACCGAGGTATCGGCCTGATGTTACCCGTGGAATCACTGAACGGGTTCGGGTCGGTTGTGGCACAAACTTATTTATTACAATCAATGAGGATGAGGAAGGATTAGCTGAACTTTTCTTGTCCTTAGGAAAATCAGGAGGGTGTGTTGCATCCCATATCGAATCAATGGGAAGGTTAATTTCATTAGCCTTACGTAGTAGAATTGAATCTGAAGAAATTATTTTACAGCTTAAATCTATTCGTTGTCCGTCACCTACCTTTGGATCTGAAGGACCAATCCTGTCTTGTGCTGATGCGGTGGCTAAATCAATAGAACGTTTCATCAACCGCTATAGTATTAATAATCATCATCGTGAGACTGATAATGAGGGGGAAATAACTGTAAATGATTCTAGTTCGGAGGGTAGTACTATCTATCTCTCTCATACTACTTCAGGACTCCGACCTGAATGCCCTGAATGTGGGAATCTTGTAGAGCATAGTGAGGGGTGTATTCTTTGTCGGGTCTGTGGTTATTCAAAATGCGGGTAATAGCATAAAGACCTCTATTTTTAAAAAAAAGACTTTTTCTCCGTTCTTTTTATTCTTCCCCCATTATTTATTTGATTAATTGATAATAGAGTCTTAATTATTAACGAATTTCATAAAAACGATTAGAATACAGTAGATATTCACTAAATATTACATTCTTAAATAACTAACAGATCTAAATTGTGCACCTGAAAGATTATCAACTTTGTCGCCTTAATACATGAAATTAGGGATGTACTATCACATATCTGGAAGTTATATTAGTATATCTTTTATAATGGATGGTGAACTAAGCTAACTGAACTACTAGGGCATAGATACACTTCAATACTGCTCTAATAGCTCATCATAACCAATCTAATGTTGCATGAATTCTCATAATATCAATTCATACGTTCATTGCATACATTAAAAACAATGTTATCGTTACCGTATAGATATAGTTAAATAATCTTGATAAATTAATTATAAAGGATATTATATAAGGTATTAATACAAGATTTATAGGAGCTCTTAACAAATTGAAATGGAACGACGAAGAGGCCCCAAAAACAGCAATGGCGACCTTAAATCTTGTATCAGGTGTGACTTTATGGGAAGAGATGGTTCGAGATCGGCGAATTTTTTGCCTTGAGAAATGTCAAAACAACAAGGTCGTTAACATGCTCAGACCAAAGTGCACTGATCGTCGATACCTAGATGTTTTACTTCTAAAACGAGAATCCAAGAAGAATATGCCTGTGTTTTGTTATTCTCAACGGATAAAAGGGCTTATGAGATCATTTCAAGAAGGTGAAACGTTACTTCCTGATGTCTATGTGTATATCGATGATTATTGGAAGATCATTCATGAAAAACAATCGAAGTCACGTCTTTCAGCTTCAGACCTTCTTAAGAGAACGATAATTAAGGGAAAGGAGGTATTACCAATGGGGAGTATGGATCAGATTATTGAAACCCATTTCTTACGAGACCAACTATTTCTTCTTTGGCCCAAGCTGGATTTATGCTTGATTAATGCTCAAGAAACTAGTATTCACAGCATTAGTATGTTTCGTTCGATCGTCGATACTCTAGCAGAATCTTATGGTCTGGAAGTAGACCTGGAAATTGATGGCAGTTTTATTAATTTAAAATTTAATAACCTTATGCTGAAAGATTCTGTCCTAGTAGAAAAAGAGCTTCAAAATTCTTCTGCATTTACAGGTTTTTCTGGAACCGAAATCTGGGCTGAAGTTTCGCTACCTTCAGGACTCCAAGAAGAGGAAATCGAATTTAATGTTAAAGATCTACATTTCATTTTCAAAATCGTATCTAATGTGATAGAAATCGGAGAAGAAGAGGTAGCTGATAAAAAGCTTGCAGACTCGCTAACTGATATTCCCCAAGCCATCACAGAGAAAGATCGAGATTCTAAGAGATAATATTATTCTATTGTTGCTTCCGAACATAATACACTTCTGTTCATCTCACAAGTGTGTAAAATCGATCAGAGGAGCGGTCACTGTTTAATGTTTACAATAAAAAAGAAAGATGGATTAGCACGAATCGGAACGCTATCAACAAAACATGGTACAATTTCAACCCCAGTACTTCTCCCTGTTATCAATCCTAATCGTCAGATGATACACCCTGAAGAAATGGTGAAGCTTGGTGCAGAGAGCTTTATTACCAATGCTTATTTATTATATAAAGATCCTTTGAATCGAGAAAAAGTATTAGAAGAAGGATTGCACAAATATATTGGTTTTTCTGGCCCTCTCATGACTGACTCGGGGGCATTTCAGCTGATGGAATATGGTGAGGTGTCAGTTACCAATCAGGAGATTACTCTGTTCCAAGAACAAATAGATACTGACATTGGTGTTTTTTTGGATGTTCCAGTTAAAAGGGGAACTTATGAGGAATCAAAGTTAGCTTTAGAAGAAACACTTAATAGGGCGGATGAACATATTCACCATCGTAGTTCAACAGATTCAATTTTATGGTCTGGGCCGATCCAAGGAGGGGAATTTTTGGATCTTATTGAGAAATCTTGCGTTGAAATGGCCCAAAAGGACTTCAGAGTGCATCCTATCGGTTCTGTTGTTCCATTATTAGAAAAGTATGACTTCGAGACTGTGATTCAAATAGTACTCAAAGTAAAGGAGTTTTTACCTGAAAATCGTCCAATCCATCTTTTTGGAGCTGGACATCCCTTATTTTTTGCTATTGCAGTATATCTAGGCATAGATATGTTTGATTCAGCTGCATATATTCGTTATGCTAAAAAAGGTAGATATATAACCGCTTATGGGACGGAATACCTAGAGAAACTTCAATTTCTCCCATGTTCGTGCGAAGTATGTCAGAAATATTCTGTTTACGAACTAAAACGTCTGGATCACGAAAATCGAACCCTCTTACTAGCTAAACATAATCTCATTACCAGTTTAGAAGAAATTCGTCGAGTTAAGCAAGCTATCATTGATGGTCGTCTCTATGAACTAGTATTAGCAAGAATGATGAGCCATCCTTCTTTAGCTAGGGGCATAAATCTCTTTTTTGGTGTCACAACATCTCAATTGATAGAAAAATATGAACCAATTTCTAAATCTCGGTCTCTCCTCATTTCACACCCCATTCTTACTTCTCTTCCCCTATTATTACGATACAGAAAACGTATTTTAGAGCGCTTTTATATTTGGAATACAGTTTTACTCATTGGGCAAGATTATCAAAACCTACACTCTTCATCTTCTTACCAAGTTATTAGATTATCTCCCCTTTTTGGAATAATTCCTGACGAATTACGAGGTGTTTATCCATTAGTTCAGCATGAAAGAATTCCTATGACTTTTTCGTCCGATATGCTCCAATATATTGTGAAATTTCTTGAAATTTATGGGAAAAGATTCAAACGAGTCGAAGTTCATCCTTCAGTTAATCTGGATCTGGAAATACTACATGATTACACCATTTTTGAAGAAGTTAAAGATGTTGTCAAGTTAAATGAGAGTCATATCCTTAATGCTATCATAGATTATCAATTTGGCGCTGGTACGCATTCTATATTGGATGGTCTTCCCTTGGATATTGAACGATCACAGAAAACTGGAATCATTCGTCGCTTTTCAGACGAATCAGGGGTATTAGGGACATTTCGTCCATCAGACTTTGTCATAATCCCTACTAAAGACTTTGCTCAAAGATTACATAAGTATATTCCCAATCCACGGTTGCGTGTTATAGCAATGAGTGAAAGTATTCCATTTATTTCTAAGAATAAAGATTTGCTAGCCAAATTTGTCTTAGATGTTGATCCTGAAATTCGTTGTGGAGAAGAAGTTTTCATTATAGATGAAAAAGACTCATTTATCAATTCTGGACGTGCTCTTCTGGCTGCATCTGAGATGATGGCATTTAATAGGGACGTTGCGGTTCGTGTTCGTAAATAATCGAAACTTTATAGCATGGACGGCATTAATTTAAATAAACACTTTTATCAGAATTAATTTTGTATCTTCATTTAACTTGTATCTAGAAGGAGTTGCATTTTGCCCCGGAAACGATCCCGAAAGACCTTACTGGAAATTTCCAGCCAACCAGAACTTTGGATATTTAGTAATCTTTTAGCTGAGGATTGGGTCACAAGCAAAGATTTAGAAAAACCTTTTTTTGCGAAAAAAGTAGACATTCCCATCTCTCTCCCTAGTGGTACTGCAATTCTAAAGATCGAATCAGATGGCCCGAAAGGGCAGGTGATTTCGGTTGCTGTTGTTCATAATGCAGAAATACAATTATTTCTATTAATAGAACCATCAAGTTTTTCTAAATTTCAACAAGTTGTATTAGAATATATAAAAGAGATATATCCTCATAATTTTGATTTTTATAGCTATTTACGATCTTTTTATTCCATAAAAATGCGAGAATTCGGGATTACAGAAACACTTGGCTTTGATACCGATGTAAAAGATTTAGCAGAGTATGGTGTAAAATCTCGAATACTACAAAGATTTTCTGATCCGATTCAAGGATATGAAGTTCCACAATATTGGCGTGTCAATAAGAAATTAAGTATACTTAAACCTCGAGATTCAATACAAAATAAGACAATTAAAAAACTTCGTACAATTACCTGTGATAGATTGGCAAAACATGCTGTTATTGAGGGTCTACGTTGTGTTATTTTAGCTCTAAAACACTATTCAGCACTACTTGATAAGTTAACTTCCGAAAAACGAATTGACCCTACAGAAGAACAGAAAATTCTAGCCGATGGGCTGTATGAAATCGGTGAGTTCCAAAATTCTGCAATATTCTATTCAAAGTGTCTATCTCAGCCAACCTTTGTTAATGAAAATGAGCGAGATCAAATATTATCGGCTTTAAAAAACTCAATAGAACGTTTGGAACCTCAAGACTTCTTAGAATACGCTTTATTTGCAGCAAAGATAGCAAAGAATCATAGTGAGGAATAAATCTGTGGTAGAAACTGAGACTCTTTACTTTGAGTTTTTTAGATAATATTGAAAGAGATCGAGGTTTAGTATTTTTGCTCCATAGAAAACCTCTCCGTATTTGCTATTGATTAATGATCCAAAATAACGGCCCATCCCTTCTATCCAATCAATAATCGGTGGATTATAAGCAGAATGTGCTTTAAACTGTGATTCATAAGCTAAAATTGCTTGCTTTTTAATTTCAAACTGAGTACTGATATCTACAATGAATTGAAGGGGTAATTCTGATGGGATTAATTCACGAGCCGTGAAGTAGTAAAAAGTATGCTTTATTCTCCACGGAGGAAGATTATCAAACTGATCTTCCCACTTAGAAAGACGACTATAAAAGATCGCAGCATCAAAAATTAACTGACTTTGATAGTGGTCGGGTGATCCTTGGGGAGTTCTTCCTAGCATACCAATGACGATTTTAGGCCTTTTTTGTCGAAAAATTTTAGCCAAAGTCAATCTAGTGTCAATATTATCCATTAATCGGCGATTTGGCAGATCCAGCAGATGTCTTTCAATACCTAATATTCTTGCAGCCTTTAAAGATTCTTTAATACGAATTTCGGGAGTTTCATTAAAGGGTGTGGGTTCCCCATCAGTTAAATCAATGATCCCTACCCGATATCCCAATTTGGCGAGGAGAGATAATGTTCCTCCACAACCAATTTCAGCATCGTCTGGATGAGGAGAAACAGCAATCACATCAAAGTTCTCTGTCATTCTTTATCTCCAAAGATTTGATACATTAGATATAGGATTCAAAACACTTAATTTGAGGTTATTAATGTCACTCATTTGTCTTTCATATGAATATTGCTGAAATTTTCAAGATGTATCCTATATCTTTTTTAACCTGATAAGTGAAAAAAATATTTGTTTATCTATAATTAAGAGAATATGCACTTGGTTTTACAAACGAGTAAGATTTTAATGCGAGATAAATAGAAAAACTTATTTTTATTCAAGAAAGTATTTATCCTATTTCTAGTCAAACATGAGGAAATGAGAAATAGAATAAAATATATAATAATGATGAAGGAGACATACTTGTTAGCTTGGAGTCACGTAATTGTTATTCTCTCTAGCATATTGATTGCTGGAGCGGTTAATTTTCTTCGTTGCGGACAATCAAATGACACGAGGAAGCTTTGTTGAGTCAAGAAGAAGAACTTGTTTTTGAAGAGGCTCAAAAAGGTATTAAGATTGTTTTTTGGGGCCCTACATTAGCTGGAAAAACTACTGCATTGAGCTTATTTCATGCTATTAAGAAAAAAGAGGACCCTGAAAGCGTTTATCAGTTTTTGAAACTCGAGGATAAAGCAACTGAACGAACGATTGGTTTTGATCAAGCAACATTTGGCTTGGGTACCGGCCCAGGAAAGGGATTCAAGTATCATCTTTTTACTACGCCAGGGCAAGATCGTTTTAAATCTATGCGAAAAATTGTTGTCAATGGGCTCCATGGTCTTATTGTGGTTATTGATTCTGAGAAAGCCCGTTGGGAGGAGAATAAAGATAGTCTTACTGAACTTTTTCAAATATTAGGCGAAAAGCTCTATAATCGTGAGGTTAAGATGGCTATTATGCTTAATAAGATGGATCTACCTGCCGATACACGAATCAGTGCTGCGGATGTTGGCAAGTTAATGTTAGAAGCAGGCATTTCTGATAAATTACGTGATACCTTCGCTAGTACCTTCGAAGTTAGTTGTTTAGAGGCATTAGTTGCCTTAAAAGAGGCTTGGGGTAAAGGTGAGTGGAATCCTAAACTTCGGCCTCAACCTGTTCAACGTATCATTCAGCCTATTCAAATGGTCATTCGTGATATCCTAATTTCTGAACTACGAAAAGGATAATTTAGGGCAGTATCTTTAATTCCTATTCATTTGGTAATCAAATCTTCTTCAGTTTCAAGAAAGAATTATTCTATGCTAAAACCAGAGTTTTTATACGAGGAACTGTATTCTTGAAACTTAAGTAAGATGCGTACTCATCTTTCCAATAAATCAGTGGAGGATGATCAATGAAGAAATCCCGTTTAAATGAAATTCTAGAAGGAATTTATAAGAAACCTGAAGAAGAACTTCTGCGTTTAGATCTTAAACCAGAGGAAATTCCCCCACTTCCTCGTGGGGAGGATGCCTTATCTCCCACAACTATCGCAGGATGGTCAACTGAGGGAATTATTCGAGCTATTATATCTAACCTCCATAATGGAAAGAACTGGGAAAAATTTTTCATATATGGTGGTAGCGGAAAAGCTATGCGAAACTGGAAAGCTTTTTACGACACTATTGAACTTCTTAAAACTTTACAACCCAATGAAACCTTATTCATGCAATCAGGGGTTCCTTACGGTAAAACAATAACCCATCCTCTAGCTCCTCGTTGTGTTATCACTAACTCCGTGATTGTACCAAATTGGGTTCAATCTTTCCAGGAGATGGTTGATGCAGGACTTACTGTGTATGGTCAAATGACTGCAGGTAGCTGGATTTTTATTGGTCTTCAAGGAATAATTCAAGGAACTTATGAAACAGTCGTTGCAGCAATTAAATCAGCTGAAAGTAAAAAATCCTTTTCTCTATTGAAACCTTTTGAGCAAAATCTAGTTGTAACAGCTGGTTTAGGGTTAATGGGCGGAGCTCAACCGTTAGCTATCAAAATGGCAAATAAAACCGCTCTAGTTGCAGAAATTGATCCGAGTAACCTTGACCGAATCTTCCACCAAGGCAGAGATAAGGGAACTCCTTATTTAGATGTGAAAATTAATTCAATTTCAGAAGGCGTGCAGATAGCACGACAATCTGTTGAAAAAGGAGAACTATTATCAATCGGTATTTTGTGTAATGCTGTTGATCTCTTAGAGTACTTAATCACGCATGAAATCACTCCTCATATATTAACAGATCAGACTTCAGCTCATGATATGTTGAACGGTTATATTCCAGCTGAAATGACATTTTCAGAAGCATTAACGCTCAGAAAAACTGATCCTCAAAAGTACAAAAGTCTTGCTTTTAAGACTGTAAAACGGCATGTAAAAGCAATGATTACTTTGCAAGAAAGAGGTGCGGAAACTTTTGATTATGGAAATAATATTCGAGCTCAAGCGTACAATGCAGGGCTTTCAAAAGCGTTTAGCTTCTCTGGTTTTGTACCTAATTATATTCGGCCGCTATTTTGTGAGGGAAAAGGACCATTTCGTTGGGCAGCACTCTCAAACGACCCAGAAGATATACGTATTACGGATAAATATGCTAAAATGCTGTTCTCTGACGATCCAATGTTAATAAATTGGATAGATTTGGCATCTAAATATATCCCCTTTGAGGGGGGTTTACCCGCACGTGTTTTCTGGGCTGGATACAAAGGAAGGGCTGCTTTTGGGATGCTTCTAAACAAGCTTTATTTTGATAGTATAATTAAAGCGCCTGTAATAATCGGCCGTGATCACCTTGATGGAGGTTCAGTAGCTAGTCCTTACAGAGAAACAGAAGGAATGAAAGATGGTTCTGATGCAATTGGTGATTATCCTGTGCTGAATTTATTAGGAAATTCTCTTTGCGGAGCAACTTGGACTAGTTATCATGGTGGGGGTGGTGTTGGCGTGGGATATTCACTTCATGCAGGTCAGGTGTGTGTTGCTGATGGAACTCCTGTGTCCCAAGAAATACTCTTTCGAGTATTAACCTGGGATCCAATGTCAGCTATTTTAAGACACTCTGCTGCAGGTTACACCAAATCACTCCAGATTGCTAACGATAACAAGATTATTGTACCAGGAAAAACCAATAAAACAGAAATGAATTACGAAGACTTGTATCTAGAACTTATTCAACTAGTTAAGAAGCGTACAAATATAGAACTCTTTCCACCAATGAAACAAATCACTATCGACATACTATAGTTTCAATGAATTAATAGACTCCAAATTCAATCTAGCTTTTAACATTTTCAAAGAATAAAGCAATAAGTGTAAACATGGAAAGATACATTTCATCACTTAAAAAAATGTTTCTTAGCATTAAATTGCATTTTTGTTAGATAGTTTCTGATATAGAAACAATAGTGCCTTAGAAAAAGATAAAATAAGATTCCCATAACTATTACATATTTCTACTTTGTGATAACAATGATTAAACCAGTTATAGAGTTGAATGGAAATAATCTTTCTATTTCAGACATGGTAGCTGTTGCCCGTGAGAACAGGACAATTACTCTGTCTAATGAGGCCAAGGAAAGGATCAATCAAGCTGCTGAAATTGTAGCAGACATACTGAAAGAAAAACGAAGAGTATATGGTGTTACAACAGGATTTGGATATCTTCAAGATAAAACTGTTTCACCTCAAGAAGCTGAAAAACTTCAATATAATTTGGTGCATAGCCATGCTGCTGGAGTAGGTCCAGATTTCTCTCAAGAAATTGTAAGAGGCATGATTATACTACAAATTAATAAATTTGCACGAGGACACTCGGGTATTCGGCTGAAAGTGGTTTCTCTTTTAATGAATCTTCTGAATAAAAATGTTACACCTGCTGTACCTTCTCAAGGGAGCCTAGGCGCAAGTGGAGATCTTGCTCCGTTGGCACATTTAGCTTTGGTCCTAATTGGTAAGGGTAGTGCATATCAAGGAGAAAAGAAAATATCAGGGCTTCAAGCATTAGAAAAAATTGGACTAACACCTATAAAATTAATAGCAAAAGAAGGACTTGCTCTTCTCAATGGGACTCAGGTGATGACTTCAATTGCTGCATTAGCAGTTGCAGATGCTGAGTATCTCGTGGAGGTAGCAAACATTGCAACAAGCATGAGTATGGAGGTTCATCAAGCAAATATTGATGCTTTGAATCCAAGTATCCATCAGGCACGTCCTCATAAAGGACAAATTGAAACTGCTCGATCGATTCTTGGATTTCTAAGAGGTAGTAAACGAACTCGTCAAAATATTGCACATCAAGATTGTTATTCTCTGCGTTGTGCGCCTATAGTACACGGGGCCACATTGGACACAATAAATTTTGTTAAAGGCATTGTTGAAACTGAAATGAACTCATCAACAGATAATCCTCTCATATTTACTCCTGACAAGATTCTAAGTGGAGGAAATTTTCATGGACAGCCTATTGCTCTATCCATGGACTTCTTAGGTGTTGCTATTGCAGAACTCGGAAGTATTTCCGAACGGCGGATAGAGCATCTTTTAAATCCCACTCTTAGCAAATTACCAGCATTTCTTTCATTAAAAAGTGGAATAAATTCAGGTTTCATGATAGCTCAATATACTGCAGCTTCATTGGTCTCTGAAAACAAACAATTGGCATTTCCCGCATCAGTTGATTCAATCCCTGTATCTGCCAATCAAGAAGATCATGTAAGTATGGGAACCACCGCTGCAAGACAGGTTAGAAAAATTATTGAACATGTCCAATATATCCTTGCTATTGAACTATTGTGTGTTTCACAAGCTATAGATCTAGCTGGAATTCAGCCTCAACTAGCTCCTTTCACCTTAAAAAAATATAATACTATTCGAGAGAGAGTTCCTGTACTCACTGATGATCGCGAATTATCACCCGATATTAGTCAATGCGTTGAATTAATCCGAAATAGGAAGTTTTAAATCTTTATTCATTGAAATAAGTGCTGGATTATCTGCTGCAACTATTTTACCAGATTTTATAACCGCTCCTATTAAACTAGAAGAACCAAACTTATATGGAATATGTTTACAATTAGGAGCATTAAGAATAACTAAATCAGCTTGTTTTCCCACCTCTAAACTTCCAATTTTCTGCTGGAGGCCAATAGCTGCAGCAGAGTTATTAGTTGCAGCAAGTAAAGCTTCTATTGGTGTCATATATAGTTTGAAACACGCTAATGTGATAATATTTAGCATAGAGTGGCAATAGCAGTTGGGATTAAGGTCTGTTGCAAGAGCTACAGGGAGATCAAATGTATCAATCATATTCCGAGCAGATGGGAATTCATTTTTCATGAGGGAGAATGGTGTTCCAGGTAATAACACAGGAATAACTCCTGTTTCAGCGAGGGATTCCAAACCATCATCATCAGTCATCAATAAATGATCTGCAGAAATAGCTCCTACTTCTGCAGCAAGTTGAGCTCCCCCTGTTCGTACAATTTCATCAGCATGAATTTTTGGTTGTAAGCCTGCATTTTTTCCTGCTAAAAGGATCTCACGACTCTCATCAATTGAGAAAACCCCTTCTTCACAAAACACATCAATAAAGGTAGCTAAGTTACTTTCTGAGATTCTAGGAATAGCTTCCTGAATCATTAGATCAATATATTTTCTTTTTTGATCAGAATATTCTGGTGGAATAGCATGAGCACCTAAGTATGTTGAAACAATTGAACTGTAGCAGGTTTGATTTAATTCTTTCAATGCTTTCAATTGCTTTATCTCGTTTTCAACATCAAGTCCATAACCACTTTTTGCCTCGATTGTTGTAGTTCCATGTTTCAACATAATATTAGCATCTTCTTTTCCTCTCTCAATTAATTCCTCTAGATTGGCGCTTCTAGTAGCTTTAACTGTTTTTATAATCCCTCCTCCCTGCTTTAGAATTTCAAGATAAGTTTTTCCTTGTAATTTCATATCTAACTCATCTTCTCTGTCTCCAGTGAAAGAAAGATGTGTATGGGAATCAACTAAACCAGGAATTAGTGTTTTATTGGTCACATCTAAAATATGGGGTTCTGAAATAGGACTATTGGACATGGAAACAGGATAATCAAGAATGTCAGTAATGATTCCATTTTGGATGATTAAGGAGCCATTCTTGATTTGAATTATTTCTTGGTCGCTCATTCGTAAGTATGAGCCTGAATTGTAAGTTCTAATTGTAACAATTTCACTCGCATTTGAAAGTATTAAAGCTCTATCTGCATCTTGCACAAAAAATCCTTCTCTATAGTGGGCTTAGCATTTGATAGTTTATTCATTCTTATGATTTATGTTTATTTTGATTGAATTCATTCTTTTAGTTCCTGATTACTATGGTCTCATAAATTCAACTATGACTTTAGAATATGTGAGAAAAGAATATCCATTAATCGTCTAATCATTAATAGGAATAATTTATAAAAAAAAGGCTCACTAAATGATATTAAATAGATTAAATCAAAATACACAATGGATTTGTAATAAGGGATTTATGTTAATTTTTATGGCTAAACCCAGGAATTTCTAGAAAAAGAGGATCTGGAGATCAAAAGGTGTCTGTTATAACAAAAAAACTAGGAAAATGGTTTAAAAAGACTGAAGAACCAAGTGAAAAGGAACTCATTGTTGGATTCATCCATGATTTGGAGTCAGTTCTAGAATCAATGGAAGAAATGGCGGATGATATTTCTGGGGGCTATTCAGAGCAAGTTATGAAGAAACGATCATTATCGGCCAAAGTTTTAGCATCAATGCCCACATTTCTTCAACCAAGCCACGTTCGTAAACAAAACGAGAAAGTAACAGAAATAAAAGAGACAAAACGTAAAATGCAATTTTTACGGGGAACATTAGCTAGTATAGGTGAATCTATAGAATCCATGGATCTGCAAGCTGCACCACCTGCAAGTGATGAAATGGGAAATCGTATTTATGAGTTAGCTTACCCTGGTGAAGCGATTTCATCTCAAAATGTTGGGACATTGGAAGAACGCCTTCAAATTTTAGAGAATTCTTTTTTAACATCAATGGATCAAATGAACGCCCAGTTGAATCAAATATCTCAGAATTTGACAACATTAACTAAAAGACTTGATGAACAGGGAGTCAAGATAGATAAGATAGATGAGAAAATCACTGAAGTCGACTCAAAACTACAAAAAGTTCAATCTACATTGGGGAAAATATCACGAAAGTTAACACAAAACAGAACTTTGTTAGCCTTGTTAGCAGGATCAGTGATTGCTTTAGTTATAGTAATTGTTATTCTTTAAAAGCAGTATAAATATCTTAAACCATAAATGGATTGACAATCGAATGAACATTAGAAAAAGAATTAAAAGACATAATGTTAAAAAGTGATATCAGTGGAAGTGTGAATAGAAGGTTAGGTGAAAACTGAATGGTGCAAAGAGACGAAATACACAGGGAGCTTACAAGGTTATTAAAAAGCGATACTTCTATTAAAGTCACTCTCTTGGGTGATAGAACTGGGTTGACAATAGCACGAGCATCTAGACTCCTTGTATCAGAAACTATGGGAGCCTTTGATCTTGAAAGCATTGGAGCAATAGCCTCTGCTGTATTTTGTGGTGCCGCGGAACAAGGGAGTGCTCTTACATTAGGGGAGCTAGGAATAATGCTTGCTGAATTTAGTGATGGGAAGATTCTTACTGCACAAAGTGGTGAACGAGGGGTTCTCGTTGTCGTGGCCGAATCTGATGCCCAGCTAGGACTAATTCGTGTACGGATGAAAGAATCGTCTGAGTCTTTGGCCGCGCTCATGGATAAAATCTCAGAACCCTCTGCTGTTAAGATAAAGAAACCAGAATCTCAATCAATTATGGCAGCATTAAAAGAACTGGAAAATTTTTAATTTATATGCAATTTATGCCTTTTTCTTTTACTACTAAGTTTACTAGTAATTAATGATTGAAAATAATAAAATACATATTTTTACTTCAAGGTGCCCTCATTGACCTTCTCTCAACTCAATAATATTATGTTGAAATTAACAGATGAGATTACTGTTAAAGTTCTTAATGTACTTCTTGAACACAAAGAGATAATTGATGAAGAAATGGTCAATATCCTCAATGAGGAGATAGATCAGACACAAGAAATTATTACTGAAGATGAAGAAAAAAATCTTCAACGTATCGCGTTAAAAGAAGTTCGAAAATCCTTGTACAAATTGAATGAACGTTCTTTAGCTCGATATCGACGTGTCAGGGATAAGGAAACAGGTTATTTCGTTTATTATTGGAGCCCAATCTTTGAAAGAATACTTGACCTAATTGTTGGACGAAGAAAAAAGTCCCTAAAGAAATTACGACAACGCTTAGATTACGAACAAAGAAATCTCTTATATGTTTGTGATGAAGGACACACACCTGTCACTTTTTCTGATGCATTTGAGCTTGGTTTTATCTGTAATACTTGTGGAGAAGAGTTATCGCAGAAGGATAACGCAAAAACGATACAATTTTTGGAACATAAGATTAAATTATTAGAAGATGAACTGAAAACTGGATTAGATGAATTAAATGAATTAGTTGAACTTATGGAAAAACCTATCCAGAAAAATAAATACTAATAATTTTCTGGAATTCCAAGTACTCAGATTAACAATTATAACTCAGAATGCTCTTTTCACAATAAAGTCAGCCATTTTTTCTAAAAGTAATTTATCTTCTTTTTTGTCAAAACCAGATTTCTCTAAAGCCATTTTCGCTTCTTGAGCCCATTTCTTGGCCTCTTTCATCACAATATCTCTCACATCTGCTTTTTCTATAAGTGGAACACATTTGTTAATCCGATCCTTATCTGATAGAGTAGGATCTCGTAAGTACTCCTGAAATTGAACTGCTTCATTTTTATCAAGCATTCGTATCGTTTGAACACATACAAAATTTCCTAATTTTTGCTCAATTATATCCTTGTATATTTGTTTGCCAAATTTATCTGAAACGGCAAATATGTCGAGATAATCGTCTGTAATCTGAAATGCTATCCCTGCTGCCCATCCAAATTTCTCTGCGAGCATTTGATCATCAAGAGATGCCCCTCCAATAATGGCACCAAGTTTACATGCAGCTGCAATAAGTGCAGCTGTTTTACCTGTAATCATTTCTTTATAATCCTCTAAAGTAACTGTGTGATAGCGATTAGAAAGGAAATACTCATGGGTTCTCTGATCATTTTGTTCAAAAAGGATATCTAATCTCTCTCCTTCAACTAGATCCCTAATAGTTTCTGAGAATATAGTGATAGCATCTGTAATATATTTTCCGGTTGCCTTAGCTGCTTCATAAATAGCTTCCCGATGAATAATTCCTGAGAGAATAGCAAATTCATCTCCATATTTAGCACGAACCGTAGGTTTTCCACGACGGAGTTCCCCTCTATCTATTATATCATCTAAAATTAATGAATAGCTGTGTATTAACTCAATCCCTGCAGCAGCAGCTAATACTTCAGGAGCCTCTGGAGACGCTCCAAATGCCCGAGCGAAGATAATCGTTAGTGCAGGGCGTAATCTTTTTCCCCCAGTTTGTGTTTGCCACATTATTAAGTCTTGAAATTCTGGACGAATTTTTTTTAAAAGAAATTCTCGCATTACTGGTTCTACGGAATTTCCTAACTCACTCATATTGACGAAAACCTCGTCCAACGATAAATCAGTCATTTCTAACACTCCTAGGAAAAGTTGAGATAATAAATAGTTATTACTCTAGTTTCTGTACAGTTGAGATTTATAATAATTATGCTTTGGTGGGATTTTGTTGAATAGAATTTACTATAAAAATCACTAAGAAAGAGAAAAATGAGACCTTTTTTGTAGAATCCAACTTGAGGCTTGTGTTAAAGAGTCAAAGATAGCAGTTGGTTGGCAATATTGGTTGAATATATTTTTATTTATCAATCCTGTTGTCAATGCAATAGTGTTTGTACCAGCATTGTTTCCTGCAATTATATCAACCGGCATGTCTCCAATATAAAACCCCTTTGAAGGATGAATAGAGCACATTCTTAAGGCTAAAGAAATACCCTCTGGATCTGGTTTTGCTCGTTTGACGTCGTCTCTAGAGATCAATCCTTTCGGATTAAAGAAATGAATAATTTCATGTTTTGTTAGAGTTTCTGTTAACTGTTTTCGGGAGGCCATGGTGTATATACCAAGTTGAAATCCAGCTTTTTGAAGTCTAGACAAACTTTTTTTTGTATCTGGAAATAAGGGGGCTGAATGATAGACTTTTCTGGCCTTAAAAACACACTCAAATGTGAACTTCATTGATTTAATTCTAGAAAGACCCATTTTCCTCCCAATTTTCCAAAATAGGTTAATAACTAAGACTCTTCCTTGCCCAGATGGTGGTGTTTGATAATCCTTTAATAATTCAGCACCAACTTTCTTTAAATTCTCTTCAGAGATCCTAACGCCACTTCGTTGAAGATTATTTATAACCAATTCATAAAAACTATTCATTGAATTTATTAAGGTTCCATCCAAGTCAAAAATTACCCCACTCTCACTAAGTGTCATTGTTATTCCACTGTACCATATTTCTACCTTTTTTTTATTATTATTTTTTACAATTTCGTATTGATTAAATTCTATCGATAACAATCTTTTGAGGAAAGCACTGTTATGATTAATAAATGCACATTTTTCTTTATTCAATTTTTAACGTTGCAAATCATCAAAAATCAGGCACTATTGTTCACTGATCGACTTTTTACAAAAAAATCTTATATTAGATTCAATCAAAGATATTTTATAGTGAGTTTTTTTTCCTTATCATGCAATTTTACGGGTTTTTCTGCTGTCACTCTCATATCAATCCCATTCATTACCAATTTAATTCCTAATGGTGTATTATAAATGGCCAAGGCCTTTGAAACTCAAGACCTTAGGATTCTGAAAGATGAAATCATTCAACTTCGTAACCAGAAATCTCAATTATTGATGAGGCTTCGAAAACTAGAACGAGAACGAAACCAAAGTCGAACTGAAAGAGATGAACTTAATACAATAGCATCGGAAAATTTTGCTCAAGTAAGGGAACTTAAGGAATTACGAGACAAAAATAATCGCGCCATTCAAGAATTAAAGATGGTTAGACGTAGTGTCCTTGAAGAGATGAAAGATCTTATTATAAAAGCTCAGTCACTACAAGAAGAAATTAAATCCATGGATATCGATGAAAAAGAGATAAGGCAATCTAGAAGTATTCGTAAGCGAATTGATAAGCTAGATTGGAAAATTCAGACAACTCCTTCCATGGGAATAGCAGAAGAAAGGCAGTTGACTGAACAAGTCAATAGTTTAATGAATCAATTAGGGGAAATATCTGTATCCGAAGAAAAGCTAAAAGCACGTAAGGAGCTTAATCACGAAATCAACAATCTTCGCGGATTTCTTGACCATAGTTGGAAAGATTTCTCTGAATTAGTTGAAAAATCTCAAAAGTCACATCAGCAGTTAAGTGAACTATACGAAGCAGGTAAAAGGGCAAAAGATGAGGCTGATCGTAGACATAAGGAATTTCTGGAAAAAGCTGAAGAAATTCGGGGATTACGAGAAGAATTTCGTAATTTGAATAAAACTCTTAGGGAAAAATCGGGTATTCTAAAAGAACAAAGTCGCATTCAGAAGGAGCGGGTTCAATTTGAGCGTGATAGAGCGACTGCTGAGATGCTCGAGGTTCAAAGTGCGAAGATACGTGAAAAATTAAGCCAGACAAAAAAGAAAACCCTTTCAATTGAAGAAATGAGAATTATGATGACTCAAAATCCCGATTTTCTTGAGATTAATTCTGCTAGTGACGAAGAGGAGTAGCTAAAGTAAGCCTTTGCTTCTGAAAATTATTTTCAATAATATAAGCCTCCTAGTAGTACTTTAATATAGTCAACTTAACGTTGATATACAACACAGCATTGATATTATAAATCATTTTTTTTATTGCCCAGTCAGACAAATAGAATTAATTAAAAGGGAGAATATCTTCCTGTGAATGAAAAAGAGTTTTTTTCGCTAATTGGTAATGAAACACGGCGTGAAATTTTACGATCTATTGCACATGAACCAAAATACCTCTTTCAGCTCGCTCAAGAACTAGGAAAATCACAACAATCGATACAAAGACATCTCCAAAGCCTATTAGAGAAAGGATGGATTGTTCAAGATCAGTTAGATGAAAGATCAAAAGGATTGGCAAGAAAGCTATATCGTATTGCAAAAAATATATCTGTCAGAATTACATTAAGTCAGCATTCTTTTGATTTTGATGTTTTTGAAATCTCAATTGGAGAATTGGATATCAATAATGCAATATCACAGGATCATTTAGACTCTTTAAGTAAAGATCTAGCAAGAATTTTATCTAAAGCTTCTGATGCAAAAAAGATTGATTTTGGCGAACAAATTCGAAAATTAGATACATTAATTCAACAACTTGGTTCAATTGAAACATTTCTTTTAAGCCGAAAGCTTTCAATAACAGGAGAATTAAATGAAGAAATTTCTTTGAAACTCGAGGGTGACGCACATCGAAAAGATAGGGAATTGGCTTACACCATTTATTCAAGTTCTGAACCAATTACTATAGATTTAATCCAGAAAGAAGTAAAGAGTAAGCGAGTTGAGATCTTAGATTCACTAAGGAGACTACAGGATAAAAAATTACTCCCTGAACACGGACAGATTCTCATGAAAAATCTTGAAACAACATTGAGAGCAAGTACAGAGTGAGATAATTACAATGAGTCAAAAAAACACAAAGAATGATGATAAAACTGAAACAGAAATTGTTGATGTAGACTATCAGATTGAGGAAACAGAAGTAGAGGATACAACGAAGACTGTTAAATCCCAATCAGCTATTTCACTTCCAACAGATAGTTCTACAAAGAAAGAACTGTTGGATGAAATCAAAGGGCTCTATAAGCAACTCGAAGAGAAAGACGGTCAATACGATAAGATTCATAATAAATATTTACGTGCAATTGCAGATTATGAAAATTTAGAAAGAAGAACGAAAGCAAATCATGCCACCATTTTGAAGCAGGCTAATGAACGGCTTTTACTCAAGCTTATCGATCTCGCTGACAGTTTTGAGAAAGCAGAACAAAGCATAACCTCAAATGAGTCGATCAATCTTGATTCTGTTATCGATGGTTTTCTTGCAATACGTAAACAGTTTGAAACAATTTTACAAAGTGAGGGTGTTGAAAAAGTTGCAGCCTTGGGCAAAAAGTTTGATCCTAACTTTCATGAGGCTATTTTCGTGAAATCAAACTCTGGTACTGAAGAAGATACAATATTAGAAGAAGTCCAGATTGGATATCTATTGAATTCAAAATTACTTAGACCAACAAAAGTTGTAGTGGCAAAAAATGTAGAAAAAGGTGAAAAATAAGATGCCTAGACCAATTGGTATAGATTTAGGAACAACCTTTTCAGGTATTGCTACCATGGAAGGTGGAAAAGCAGTAATTATTCCTAACGCTGAAGGACAAAGAATTACCCCCTCTGTAGTTACTATTACTAAAGAAGGGGAAAGAATAGTCGGGATTTTAGCTAGAAGACAGGCTGTCTCAAATCCCGAGCGAACAATCAGATCTATTAAGAGAGAAATGGGTACTAACTATAAAGTCACGATAGATGGCAAGATATATAAACCACCAGAGATTAGTGCCATGATCCTCCAAAAGCTCAAGCGTGATGCAGAAGCATATTTGGGTGAGTCAATAAAACAAGCAGTTATAACAGTTCCAGCCTATTTCTCTGATTCTCAACGACAAGCAACCAAAGACGCAGGACAAATTGCAGGATTAGAGGTTCTTCGTATAATTAATGAACCAACAAGTGCTTCTTTGGCTTATGGTCTTGATAAAGAGGAAGAACAGACTGTACTAGTGTTTGATTTAGGAGGAGGTACTTTTGATGTTTCAATATTAGAGCTATCGGAAGGAGTTTTTGAAGTTAAAGCCACATCTGGGAATAATCGGCTAGGTGGAGATGATTTCGACCAAAGAATAATGGATTGGATAATTGAAGAATTCAAGAAAGAATCGGGATTAGATCTTTCTAAAGATCCTATGGCAATGCAACGATTAAAAGATGCCGCAGAACAGGCAAAAATCGAATTATCTCAAAAGACATCAGCCAATATTAACTTACCTTATATTTATGCCGATAACACTGGACCAAAACATCTTAATCTTACGCTTTCGCGTTCCCAATTTGAAATAATGATAGCTGATTTAATTGAAGCCGCAATGGGTCCTACTCGACAGGCCATGGCTGATGCAAAATTAAAACCTTCAGATATTGATAAAATTTTATTAGTAGGTGGTTCAACCAGAGTTCCTGCTGTTCAATCAGCGTTAAAAAGCTTTTTTAATAAGGAATTGACCAAAGAAATTAATCCTGATGAATGTGTCGCCTTAGGAGCAGCTATTCAAGCAGCTATTCTTACAGGTGAGGTGAAAGATGTTTTACTCCTTGATGTTACTCCCTTATCATTAGGAATAGAGACTTTAGGAGAAGTTTTCACTAAGCTTATAGAAAGAAATACAACGATTCCTACAAAGAAAAGTCAAATTTTCTCAACAGCTGCAGATAATCAACCTTCAGTTGAAATTCATGTATTACAGGGGGAACGTAAAATGGCAGCTAATAATATAACACTTGGGAGATTCCAATTAGTTGGAATCCCGCCAGCTCCTCGTGGAATTCCTCAAATTGAAGTAACTTTTGATATTGATGCAAATGGAATTGTAAATGTTACTGCCAAAGACTTAGGAACTGGAAATGAACAAAAAATTACCATCAAAAGTGATAGCGGACTCTCTGAAAAAGACTTTCAACGTATGGTAGATGAAGCAGCTAAATATGAAGTAGAGGACTCCAAGCGCCTTGAAGAAGCAGAAGCTCTCAACAAAGCCGATTCCCTAGTATATCAATCAGAGAAGTTACTCAAAGATCTTGGTGATCAAGTAGATGCTGGTACACGTTCTAGGGCTGAGACAAATATAAAAAACCTAAAAGATGCACTTAAAAGTGGAATAATCGAAGATATTAAGAAAAAAAGTGAAGAACTAGAGAAAATCACTCATGAATTAACTCAAAAGCTTTACTCACAACAGGCTGCGCAACAAGCCCAAGCTCAAGCTCAGCAGGCGGGTACATCTGGATTTAAGGGTACTTCTAGTGGAGCAGACGAATCTGAAGTTGTTGATGTGGATTATGAAATAGTGGATGATGAGTAACTACGGATTTCCAATATCGAGCAAGATAACTAGGTGAACACGCTGAGTGAGAACAAAAGAGACTACTATGAGGTCTTGGGGGTACCAAGAGATGCTGATATTAAAACAATAAAAAAAGCATTCAGAGATCTTGCGAGAAAATATCATCCAGATATGAAGCCAGATGATCCAAATGCAGAGGAAAAGTTCAAGGAAGTAGCTGAAGCATTTGAAGTTCTCTCAGACACGGATAAACGAGCTACTTATGACCGATTCGGCCATAGTGGATTATCAGGAGCTCAATTCCGGGATTTTTCGGGAATTGGGTTCGAGGATCTCTTCAGTGGATTTGGGATTTTTGATGATCTCTTTAGTGCATTTGGAGGTGGTTCTCGTGCAAGAACTTCTCGTCCAAGCGCACGAAGAGGACAGGATGTGCGGCTGAACCTTGAAATATCATTTGAAGATGCCATGAAAGGTTTGGAAAAAAAAATAAAAGTTCCGAATTGGGCGCAATGCCCAACTTGTCATGGTACACGAGTTAAAGAAGGAAAATCGTTAAAAACCTGCGATACATGCCAAGGAACAGGAGAGATTAGACGAGTTCAACGGTCAGCATTTGGACAGATAGTTAATATTACCACTTGTCCACAATGTCGAGGGGAAGGCAATAGCTTACCCAAAGGTGCCGAATGTAATACCTGCAAAGGCATAGGAAAAGTAAAACAGTTTAGGACAGTTAATGCTGAAATTCCTGCAGGGGTTGACACTGGGATGCGAGTGGTAGTGCAGGGTGAGGGACGACCAGGCGAATTGGGCGGACCACCTGGCAATCTTTATCTGGTTATTTTAGTAGATCCTCACCCTTTTTTCCGTAGAAATGGCTCCGATATCCTTCTTGAATATCCGATTAGCTTTATCGACGCCATTCTGGGTACAAAGGTAGAAGTTCCTACCATCAATGGAACGGAAACAATTACCATTAAACCTGGAACTGAGTCGGGAAAGATTATTACTCTGCACAATAAAGGGGCTCCCTATCCAAACAGTTATCAAAAAGGCGATATGCACATTGGTTTAACAGTAAAATTCCCTCCTAAATTATCTAAATCAGAGAAAAAATTATTAAAAGAACTCGAAAGGACAATTGATAAAAGTTATGTATTTAAAGGTAATGAAGAGTTAGCTAAATCTCTTTCCTCGAAGAAATAGGGTCTATCTGATTCATTCATATAAAGGGCTTAATTTTCTTAATTTTGATAAATTTCTGGTTCGGAAACTTTCAATTGGGGATTCTACAAGAAATTTCCATTTCAAGAAACAGGAACATATTTTAGAGAGATCTTTTGTAATTTCTTCATTATTTATAACTCTTTCAATCAAATTCAAAACAAACTTATCACATTTCCCACAATTATGAGTTCCTCGTTGTTTTCCTGCTGCTATGGGTTCGCAGATAACCTCTAAATCAGGATATTGATCTCGTATTTTTTTAACAATAAGCAATATTGACCATAACCAAGGGGATTGATAGCGATCTTGTTGATATAAATCTTTGACAAGGGTTCCATTCTGAATATTACATGGATTAAGAGAGATCACTTCAGTTCCAATATCAATTGTATCTTTTACTGTCATTAATGTATCATTAATTGCCTCTCTTTCCGTTAAAAATGGGGGTTTGATTAAGATATAAGTCTTAATCCTAATATCTAAAGTTCGAATCTTTTCTACACTTCTTTTATAATCTTCGACTAAAAATCCTTTATTCCAACAATCTATTAGGATAGTGTTATTTGAACTTTCGAATCCAACTCCAATTTCTAATTCAATGGGTTCTAGCAATTCTTTAGTTTTTTTCACAACATTTAGATTGTTAATAAGATATTCAGGCCTAGATTCAACGCTTAATTTTGATACACTTGTAGATTTCTTAATATTTTCAATTAGATTTAAACGCAATTTTTGTGGAATATCCTTTTCATCAAAAAAACTTCCTGAATTAAACAGTTTGTACTCAATGGGTTTAGTGGAGTTAACCTGTTTCAGTGATTGATTAAATCTCTCAAGAATCATCTCTTCTGGAATGTGTTGATTATATGAGGAATCGTTCACATATCCACAAACGGAACATCCTCCAGAGTCCGAAAAAGCCCAACTACATCCTCGAGATGGAATAACCATTGTTATAACTGTCTTAAGCTTTGTCTCTGTTATTGAACTCCATAACTTGGGTTGAAAACCTGGATTACGGTGTCTAAAATATTTCTGGCGTATATCAAAAATAGTAGAGGCTAATAGATTATTTTTTCGTCTCTGCATATTATTTCACTTTTTGACGAATACTGATTCCTTTTCCTCGCTGCATTTTGACCAAGAGATTACCTGGAAGATGTGAAACCCCAACTGCTATTAATTCACCTTTTCCATTGGTAACAAGAACTTCATCTTTTGGTCTGATCTCGGGGTCTGCTTTGATTATGGCGTTTGCAAAAATTGTAGAACCTTTAATCTTTTCACCATCAAATGTGACTTCATTCTTGGTGCGACCTAAGAGTAAATGTCCAGCAGTAAGCGAGATAGTCAAATAGCCCGTGTCTGGACGAAACATAAGATGATGTTTTCCATCAATTTGAACTTTTATTCCAAGTTCTTTTCTTCCGGAAATTTTAGCATTCTTTGGAACTAGTGATTTTCCAATTCCTTTACCAAATTGAAAATCAGCTATAGCCCTTAAAAATACCAATAAATTCGGGATTCTGATATTATTAGTAGAATTAGAGAATGATTCTTCAAGGAGAATTACAAATTCCTGTAAAGCTTCTTCTGAGGTCAAGGATTTTATATCCTGAGTTATAAGATTAATAGAACGATTTTGGCTAATACAGACTTTTTTCAGTATTTTTCGTTCTACTCCCTTAACATAACCCACAAGAGGAACAGATAGGGCAATTTTTTTAATAAATTCAGTGAGATCTTTTGTTAAATGTTTTTTCTCTATTTGGCTCCATTTTCCTGTGACTGGAATGTCATAATGTGCGGCTGGAAAGGAGTACTCAAGATTTCGTGGTACAACACCTAAGGGGCTAGTTAAAATTATTTCTTCTATTGAATAGCGCCTTCCTTTCAGAGTCTGACGAAGAACTTTCTGGAAGAGTTTATGTGATTTTGATTGGGAATAGGGTTTTTTAGCCGAACAGGGAAGGAAAATGACGCCAGTTATATGAGAGGGTGGATAATAACGAGTCTTCACACGCTCACGAAAACGAAAAACTTCTGGGCGGGAGAAATCTGTTTCATCAGTGCAATAAAGAGTACGAGATCCATAGAGTGGTGTTCCTTCTTCCAAAGAGATTTGTAAATCACTAATCCTTAACAAAGCTTTAAGAGGTGGAAAAGAATTTGCAAAAATTCTTGTTAAATCTCTTAATTTACCAATTTCTAGACCTCTCCTTACTAAATGTAAAACCTGCAAAAAGGATTCTACAGTTACCTTTTGTTCGAGAATAAAATCTAATTGTCGGTCAGGAGTTATAGAGAGCATTTTTATATATAATAAGTCATATAAATCGATACCAAGATAAGCTAATATAGGTATGAAGCTTGAAGGAACTCCAGGGGCATAAATCATCCTATCAGGAGGAATCAAAGTCTTTAATCTTTTTAAATATTTTATTAGAAGTCTAGGATTCGTTAACAGTGATGAAAGGTCCCCTAAACTTATCACAGAAATAGCAGGAGCTTTTAGGTACGGTAGATCCTTTTCTAGAATTTCAGTCGTAAGTGGAAGATTCAAAACTAATTTAGTATGCGGATCTAGCTTTGGATCTTCTAGTTTATTTAAAGTTTGAAGGTAGACTTCAAATCTATTTAGAAATATTATGGGGAGGTCCCAAGGGATAAGATGAAAAGATGGTTTTTGGGTAGAATTCTTACTTATATCAACTGGGAAAAAGTCATCAAAGCAATTAATATCCTCCAGTGACTTTCCCTGTGTTTGTAAAGAAGGATAAACGAAACATGAAGGTAATAATCCTAGATCAGTTTTCCCTAACATCTCATAATTAGGATGCTTCTGTTCATAAGGCAATTGGTTTGTGTTCTTCTGGTCTTTGAACGAAGTAAGGAGAGAATTATTGCTAAAAAAACGAGGAATTATTATATTTGGCGTGATAAAACCTTCCTTTCCAAAAGCTCGCCCTGTTCGCCCCCATCCTTCGTATTTTTCGATTTCAAAAGTCATTATTGCCTACCAAAATTGATGCAAGAAAATGAGAATTCTCTTATGAACTATTCCACTCAATGTTCTCAACTTACTTCCAATGGTTTATAGATGAATTCTATACAAAAACAGGTTTAATGAAAGTTTTTAACATATCCTATTTCAAAGCAGCTGTTATAGGATAAAATTCGGTCATTGATTTAAATACTATAGGGATCCCTCTCATAGAAATCATTCTGTTGTAAGAAAACTAATTATGATGAACTATTGGTTTCATTCAGCTATAATTGATTTATATTTTGAAATTAAAGAGATTTCAACTTGACAAACTAGCTGGGTTTGTATAACCCGCATATTATGGGTATTGAAGAGCTTATTGAAGATTATTATCACATGTTTTCTGAAATTCCCCTCTCTCTAAACAACATTACTTAGGGGATATTTGACCCATAAAACGAAAGAGAAATCAGCATTGAGCTCCCAATCTGAAAAAAATTCAATCTTGGAATATTTTCGACCTCGTGGAAAAATAGTTTGTATTGGAGAAGATTTAACAACTGAATTAGAAATTATCAATGAGTATTTAGCATTAAAAAATGAAGCTCGTCTTCCTCAACTGTTATTAACTACTAGTACTACCGTAAAAAATGATATGTGTGATCAAGTAGTCATTTTTAACTCCGAAACAATGATTCCAAAAATATATAGTCTTCTTAACTCGTTCTTTCTACTATTTATATTTAATTCTTCAGAAGAGGGAATTTTCAAAATTATGGGTGCTATATTAGCATCCATCGAGTTTTCTGGCTCCATTCCTTTGTTTATTGATACTGGGAAGGGATTATCAAATGATCAAAGAGAATTATTTGGTGAATGTTATTTTCATTTTGATTGTTCTAATAATAAGGGTCGTTGGGATTTCTTAATCTTTTTTGAAAGTATAATATCAAGCCTCGCCCCATCCTCTGAATTTGGAATTTCATTCTCAAACTTAATTCGAATTTTTGGCGATTCTCAAAGCATGGTTTATGGGATTTCTTCTTCCAAGGACTTGAATAGTGCAATTGGGGGCTCTATTGATCAAGTTGGTGAAAAGTTAGTTACTACAATGCCCGAAAAGCTCGAAAACCTCCAAGTTGTATTTTTATCCATAACCTCAAAAAAGCCCCTTAGTCTCAAAACGATGAATGATGTTTCCGAATTGATTACAAAAACCTTTGGTAAAGAATTTGAAATATTTTTCTCAAACGTGACTGATTCTCGCGTGTCTGGGTACAATATCGTTTTTATTCTGACAGATTATCAACCAATAGAAAGTGTCATACCCTATTCAGCGTCAACAGATTTTTTAACTTCTGTAGTACCAACACTTGCCTCCCGTGAAGCTGGTCCCTCTCAAAATTCTAAAAAAACAAATACTGTGTTTTCTGAAACATCAGAGGAAGATGAGAGATTTAGAGTATTGAATCAGATTTTTTCTAATTCAGAGATTTATATTTTCGATGACGGGGGTCTTCCCCTCTTCGCAAGTCACCGTCCAGCAGGACAGGAAGTATGTCTCTACACAGGGCTTTTTTCTGCAATACAATCAATGAGTTTTGATTTAATTGGTCATACACCAGATCATTTAACTGCAGGAGATAAAAGATGTGTCTTTGCATCCCAAACTGGCCCTAATAACTCTCAATTGCGAGGTGTGGCAATTTGTGCTGCTGGTTTTGAAAAAAATGCTCGTAATGATTTAATGGCATCCCTAAGTTTAGTGAAACAGTTTTTAGATAATGGTGAGCCTGAATACGCGGTTAATGACAAGATTCAAGGCCTCTTAGTAAAGAAATTTAATGATGGTTCAGTTAATAGTATCTTGAAGGTTGCTAATTTTCATGCTAGTTGATGGAAATAAGTTCAAATCATAATAAGCAAAATATATTAGCTATCGTGATCTCGTGACTGAATTATATGAATCTTGCTGGAATACCCTCTCACAAACTTTTTCAACATGAGTGAATTCCTCAATAAGTTCATGAATTCGGTTGATTTCAATGTAGACTTCTGATGTCCAGAGAATCAGGTAAACAGTAATTAATGGTGGTTGTAGTGAAATGGAATCTTGAATTTCTTTTATTAATTGCTTTCTTAATGTAAGTTCAGTCTCGTACATATCGACAATTTCCTGAATAGTTCTTTCAGCTTGATCTATTATCTCAAGATCATGAGGCCAAGCGTCAGCTCCTCCAACGACTTGCTTCTTTGCCATTATAGAAAAATCCAAACGAAATTGTTCCTCTATTTTCCTCATTTCGCGAACAATATCAGCAAACTGATCAATATAAGAAAAAAGGTCAATTATACTTTTATTCATTAATTCTGCAAGATGATAGGCTAATCTTTCTGGAATGTCATTAAATTTTGTTAATAATGTTTTAGAAAAAGCGTCAGGACGTTGAATCAAATTTAATCTTGATAGGATGGTTAAAATACTGTTTACAGTTCTCAATGAATGGCCTTGAACTGTATTCCATTTCTTTTGAGCAATTTGAAGTCTTTTCTTGAAGATCCGAACGTTTCGACTCAATCTCTTCCAAACTCACATTGGCTTATTTCAAACTTTTTTTTCTTATTTAACTTGGAATTACTTCTGTTCTAATCATCTTTATGAATAGTCATCCGAGAACTATATTAAGTTAATCAAAAGGGGATATTGATTCATTTTTTAACAATAGTATATAAAAGGTATTTTGTTAATATGGATAATCATTATATTCATTTAAGCTAGAAAGAATGTTTTATATTCAAAACGGTAGAAAATAGTCCTCAAAGAAATTAATTGAATAACTGATGATTCTATGACCCCTTTCTACGGATTTAAACCCATGAATGGCATCAATAAAAAGCTTAAAATACTCCTCGTTGTAGGAATGGTTTTAATATTTTTAGCAATAAGGGTTCCTCCACTTCCCACGAACTCTACTTCCGATATGGAATTAGATCTCTATAATAAGATAAGTAATTCATTAAATCAGACTACTCTCAACCACGGAATTCCTAAAATAGCATTCTTTACTAATACTTCTTTGTCTCATAATTGGTTTCTTGAGAACATCCCTAAAGGGAAAGTTATCTTTTTTTCAATTGCTCCTGATTTAAATTATAATGTGACGCTATTCAATCCTTCAGGAACTAAATTTGAGATTGAGAGACAAATCCATCCTACTAAGTTTTTAGGAGTATGGAAAGCATCGGTTACAGGTACTTGGAAGTTACAGGTAGACTATACAAATAATATTGGAAATGGAAATGTCTCTTATAACATTTTGGTCAGTATGCCAAGGACTGGGTTTGATGAAACTTCTGCAATAGGACTAGATGAATCAATTTCAGTTGGAAATTTTACTGTAGATCATGAGACCCAGTATTGGAAAACATTCTTACACGACAATCAAAATGCAACCATTATTTTAAAAGAAACAAAACCCAGTGTTCTTTATGATGCTGAAATAGCAATTTATCAACAGGGACACCCCCAAAACCCTGTATATCCTCAAACGAAGTTCAGGACGGGTTCAGATGGATATTGGAACTATTCTTGGAATGCATATAGCACTGATACTTATTACGTTGTGATCAGACATAATCCACAAGATGTTTCATCTGTAGGTGAATATAACATATCATTAATTGCTGAGCGTGATCTATATAGTTTTGAAACAGCAGGAAAGCTATTTTTTAACCAAACTGTATCAATCCGAGTTAATCAAGGCTTTTCTCCTAGGAAACCCTTTTATTTTTGGTTTATGGTAAACTCGAGTAGAGCAAATGTTTTCATTAGAGTATTTGGGCCAGATTCTGCTGAAGCTAGGATTTTAGAAGACGCCACGGTCGAAATTTTTGACGGAGGGAAACAGGAACGGCCTTATATTGGTGAAGAATACAATCAGATTGTTGATAAACAATTTAACATCTCCTTAAAACTGAATGAAGCAGGTAAATACTATTTAAAAGTCTCTCCTCTATCGAATGCAGTAGGAAAATTCTATATTTATTTTGAATACAGTTTGCCCAAACCATTCGTATGGAGTTTCCCCTCCATCATCCTAACCATTCTATTATTAGGTTTCATTCCATCATATCTAATATATCTAGATTCAAAAGGGAAATGGTATCGAATGAATCAGTGGTCTGTTCCAACTTCATTACCAGAAATATATAAAATCTTAGGAAACAGTCTTCGGGGAATTTTCAAAATAAAAGAGGTTCCAAACACATCCATTTTGATTCCAATAACAAACATTCCATTTAAAACATTTGGGATATTAAATTTCATTGAATCGTCCGAAAAGGAAACACTTGTAATCTCCAAACGTCTTCACAGAAAATATGAGTGGTTTTTATATATTCTAATTGGATTAATTATATTTGATGTTCTGAATCTTCTTGGTTTTTCTCTTTTTTCCATCCACTTGCTTCCTTTTGATGTCCCTAACTCAACAGCATTGTTTATTGTATTAATTGTCCCAACAATGATACTAACAATTATTGTCTTAATTGTTAATGTCTCTTCATATATTAGTTATAGTCAGGTTGTTGATAGGATTTCTTATGTCATACTGAACTATCCAGAGTCATCTCATAAACAGATTATTAGTCAGAGTTTAGATCCCAACCAAGCGTTAAAAAATATAAATTATGTCAGAGTTCTGTGGAATCAAGCTAAACATGCTTTTAAAGAAAACAACTATGAGCTATTTGTAATAAAAGCTGATGCAGCAGTCAAAAATCTTTTATCCACTCGATTCCAGCAATTAGTGCTAAATTCCATTTATTCAAAACCTGATTTTCAATTTCAGGTAGTTAGTCTCCGAAAGAGAGGTTTTGATCTCCCCAGTGAGAAAAAAATAGCCCATTTTCGGAATTTAAGAAACAGAATCGTTCATTCTTCGATCACATTAGATGAAAAAGAATCAGTTGACTGCTTTGACTTTTATTCCACGTTTATTGCTAGACTTGGCCTTCGATCAGGCTGATTAATTACACTGATGTAATTCAATCAGTCGTAATTGATTAGAAATCTTTATTGGTGAAAAAAACCAAGAAGATTGCTTTTACTTTGCATTTCAGGTTTTGTCAAGTATTTTCAACATTGAAGAGGATTTACCTCCCTCCAAGTTTGATAGAGCATTTGGCTAATCTTTGATTATCCTCAATGAATCCATTTGCTTTAACTATATACCCTGAAAAATGAGTTTTATCTAGTTCGAAGCGAATAAGTATTTCGTATTGAAATGACTCTCCTTCTCCTAAAGCACTAATATATTTCTCTTTTGTACCTTCATGAATTTTAATGCCTTCAGGAATGTCTGAAATTATTTTAATATTTTGAAGGGACGTTTTTCCAACATTCTCAACTGAAATTGTTATTATATATTCGTGATCTTCTTCTATAGTTTTTGAGTCCATTGTTAATTTCAAGGCAGGCTCTGCATCTTTAACCATCAGCGATATTGGTTCCGATGTTACAGGAAATTTCCCTGATTCTGATGGGATGGAATAAGTTAAAGATAATGGACCTAACAACCACTCCCCAGGTAAATTGGGAATTAAAGTGAATATAATAGAATAATTTTCACCTGTGCTCATTTTTAATGGAAGATTAGGCGTTGATGAATTTAAAATCCTACCTCGTGTTCCTGTTTTGAGATTAATCGTTTTTATGGATAAATTTGAATGTGAGGTCAGTGTTGCCGATATTGAAAAACTAGTACCCTTTTGAATATTCTCGGGTTGATCAATAATGCTTAAACTGATTTCACATAATGAACATCTTTGCATAACTTTCTCTGCCACATCTAAAATGCTGTAGAATTCTTCTGGAAGGTCAACCTGAGGAAGTGATTCTTTTTTCGCAAACGTTTCAGTAGAATGTATTAAAGTCCAACTTTTCTCAATAGCATCCTGATATTTGTCAGAAAAATCGTATGATAATTTTCTATAATAGGATGCTAACTGATCAAAATCTTTTTCAGAGAGTAATATTAAGAATTTCATAAAGAAAAGTCTATTAATAGGAAAAGAGGATTTTTCGCTTTGTCGTGCCATATTTATAGCTTTATCAATATCGTGTAAGACTTCTTTGGGAGGTTGGCCTGTTTGTAATTTTAGGAGAACAGTTTGGTAATACAGCTCTAATGATTTCTCAAACATATCAGCATATTCTGCGGCAATTGCAGCATTCTCTAGAGAAACGAGCTTCATATCGATCGTGTCAAATTGTTTGTAAGTTTTCTGAAATATTTTAGAAGCCAAAGCATACATTCCTTGATCAAATGCCTCTCGTCCTTTTGAGAAGTCACGTTGAGGATCTATACGAAATATTCGCCGAAAAATAGACATATCCACACCATTTTTTCCCTTAAAGCGTTTAAGTTATTGAATCTATGATATTTTTTGAAAGTTTGGCAGATTGTTTTTACTAGCCTCTAAGATGCCTAATCTCCTATTACAAGTAATAACAATTTTCTGAGAAGAAACTCTGTTTATTGGAACAGGATTTCAAATAATTATAGAAAAAATTTCAGTAAAATTTCCATTACTTCGGAGTAGATCTTAAGATGGACGTATTAAATTGATTAGTTCCCGCTCTCGCTGTTTTAATAACTCAATAATTTGCTTTTTAAGAGATTCTGGATGACTAGATTCAGTTTTTCCGATTTCATATACTCTACGAGAGAGTTCTGCGTCACCCAAGACATAATTTATCCATAAAGCGAGATCTGAACGTACAACAGGCCCATCAAGTTCTTTGGATTCAAAAAGATCTTGAGTTGTTTCACGAAAGATATGAAATTGGGCAATTGTGGCTGGAATCTCGGGTAAAGTAGAGATCAATTCTGATAAATTCGAAATTGTTGCTATCACTTTGCCATTACTTCCAAAAAATCGGAAAGCGAGTTCAGGACTGCATTTTTTAAACGCATCTCCTACAAAATTAGCTGATGAATCAGTTCCAACCACTTTAACACCTACATGTCTTGGGAAAAATATGATTCATAAAGGTTTCCTTTTTCTATTGCTTTAAAATGATTAATAGAGGCTACTATGTCTTTTTTCTTCTTTCTTAAGCAATATAATACGGAGAATATTCACAATAAAAACTCCATTGATAATTTTCACATCTAATTTATCATAAGAAGCTTTAGTTTTCCAGAAAATGCTGCTAATTAATCATTCTTCACTGCATACGCAATTTACTAAAAGAAAGAAACATTACAATACCTATCATAAGCTATAATTATTATCTTAAGTTTTAGAAGGAATAATTTTTAGGAGCTCCTTTTTCTTTTCGTGAAGAATCTGATTTGCTTCTAAAGATGAGGAAGCTGATCCTGAAATGGCGCAGAGTGGATAATCTGGATGTGAAATTCCCCCTTTTAAATTTCGTTGAACGCAAAGGGTTTCGGGTAAGAAAGGAATTCTAATAGATCGTTGAGAATATATAGGGAGTTTAAATGCGAAATTATGAGATGATGAGTGAGGATATGATTCATCTTCTGGAGAAAAAAAATAGTTTATTAGTGTATTTAGAGATCTTCTCTCCCAAAGGTCAAAATTCTCATCAGGCAGGATATTGCATGATAAAGGAAAAATATCGTCTTTGTATAGTCCAAAGTAAATAGTAATCATACCAGTGACTCTTAATTGACTTATTATGGTTGATAAGTACGTTATAATTCTCTGATATGTAAAACCCTTGGGTAAAGAAAAAGGTAGAAGAGCATTTCTCTCAAGTTGGTCAAAAAAGAAAGTATGATCGTGTGGAATGGAAAGCATTTGTAATCCAAGGAATCTCACACAGTTTTGTAGGCCAATGAAAAAGGCACAATAAATTTGAAAATAAGGAAAAAGGAAACCTGGCTGGTTAAAAGTTCTAATCGATGGAAAAGACTCTTTGGAAGGAAAAAAATGCGTTTTATGGATCGAAACATAAATTACTGGAAATCTAATTGAAGATTTCTCTGATAAATCAGAGATAGTAGTTTTTTGAGGAATAGTTTCAGGAAAAATAGCTTGAATAGATCTTAAAAATGAGTAAGCAGAAGAAAATTTTTCTAAGGAATAATAATTAGGAGCATAGACCTCTACTTTCCGAGATAATTTTTTGATATATTCCGGTTTGGTTTGAAAAGGGGTTAGAGGAATCAATAAATCAAATTCCAAATCCTCCAACATAACTAAGGTCAATTCATATAATAGCTCAAGAAGCGACCGATGTTTTGGACGGAAAATCGCAACATTGGGAGATTGTTTTTCGACTGAAAATTTCCAGTCAGCAAAAAAACGGGTTTCTCTGTTCCCTAACACGTCAACCGCGCCTACTGAAACCTTGGGAATTCTTTCTTTAAGTAACTGCGTGATAGGTCCAACTTCTCTGCCAATAACTAGAATTCGCTTTGATGACTGTGAAAAAGACATCAAAATAACCCTAAATGATACTTCTATTTTTATCAAATGTTGAAATATATTAGAACGAGGTTTTTTCTTCATATTTAAGTACTTGTGGAGAATTGCTACATATGCAATTTAAAAAACAAACGTTGAAAAGTTAGAGTGCTAAAGGTTTTCATATAAGAGTAGAAGGAGTAAATATACATGTTTGAAGCTAGAAGTTCCTCCTCTGGCAGGAAACGATTCTTATATCTTAGAGTAATAATTGATTATTTAAAAACGAATAGCCATAGGATTGCTCATCATGTATTATCACGAACAACCACCCCATTAGCCTCACGAGATGACATAAAGCCATTTATCCCATTGATAAATGGAGAAATTGCAGATATATTTACATTAGATCCTAATAGTAGAAAAACTTTTGTAAAGTCAGTTGAGTCAGAAGAATTAGTAGCTCACTTTCCAGGAGATATTGCCCTACATGATAGTTTAACAAAAACTCGCGTAGAAAACATGGAAGAGATTCATTTTATATTTGTAACCAACGGAATTTTAACGCCAGAATTACTCCAGATAGATTATACTAGCCAATACTCCCATATAAGCCAAATCACATTTTTAGAAACAAGATTCGATCCTGAAAGTATTCACAAAATTAGTAATCCCAGTATTTATCTTCGTAAGGTCGTTGGTCAGGTACGACAGGTAGAAACTAATTTCATGGAGTCTCCCAATGATGATTGTGAATGTGGAGGGAAGTATTGGCAGGGTACTTATAAAATTAACTACTGGGGAAAAAGCCATGGCTTAATGTATTCTGTTTGTGCAAATTGTGGTATCCAGCGAGAAAGTGCAGATAATGCTAGTTCAATTATGAACTTTCTGATTGGTCTTGCTGCAGAATAACTCCATTCAATCTTCTAAGGCTAATGCTTGGTTTTCACAATGATTATGTATACATTTTTCAAATTTTTAGTAATACCGAGGGAGAACATTCTTAATACATATTTTTTATCATTTTTGTCGTTTTATGATAAGGTTAAAAATCCAGAGAGAGATAGTTTGAAAGAAATGAAGCCGACAAAAAAAATATTGCTGGATTACTTCTACACACCCTTGACACTTAAGAATAGATAAACTAACCATAGCTAAAAATGATAGGAACTAAATAAAACAAATAAAAATATAGAGAAAAGGTGAGAAAAGAAAAGGGCAGGTGCGATAACCATAAGAAGATAGTTAAACGAACTGAAGCCTTTTCTTTTCTTGTATAAGAATATTACACACAATATTATAAGCTTTCCCGTATAAATGATTCTTTTTTTTACGAAAATAGAGCCTTTTTCATCGTTTTTTACTTTGACAGGTGGATGCCCTAACATGAGGCAATGACTTGAGGGTATGTGAAAGTGATATCTCATGAGGAACTTTCAAATCATGGATGAGGAAAGTCCTAGTGATAACCAAAGCATGAGATGGCGGGGAACTTTGAAACAATTTTCAAGCACTAAAGTAGCTAGAGATATATTGTTGTTGGCCTCTAACAAAAATCTTACCTGCCAGTTCTTGAAAAATACACTTTGAGACTACTTAGATTATATGAAAATATCTCTTATTGCGATTTTAAATTTGCTAGTTCTCTTATTTCCATTTTGGAGTTTCCTTGTTGGCTGAACTTCTAAATAAAAGGTGTTTGCTTTAGAATCAAATAATGGAGTGCCAACTACTATCAATGTGGCAACTTCTCAATTAATAACAGATAGCTAATAACTTTTTTTAAGAAAAACTGTTAGAAAAGTGTTTACATTGGTAGAAGTCGTTTTTTCCAGTCTTCAACAGCTGTATTGATTGCCTGTTTAATTTTTAAAAGAGTTTCCGAATCAATGGATTTAATTCGCACTTGCTTCTCTAATCTAAGGGCGAATTGGTTCATTTCATATGATATTGTACCAGAATTTACAAGTGTAAATAGGTCATCTTTCGCTGCTCGTGTGATACTGACTAGATCACTCGGTGTTTGAGCTTGTTTTACTTTGTACTGAAATGAATCAAAAAAAGTGAGTATTTTTCTCTGATCTGGAGCTTGAAGTTTTTCACGTTCTTTAATTTCGATGGCAACTCCTTCAATCGCATTGGAGATAATGGGTTGTAAGCGTTTCATTTCATGAATGATTGTTGTTTCGAGATTTTCATCTACAATTGCAGTAAGAACTACCTTAGGGTTTGAATCTATTACAGTAGAAAGGAGTAATCCCCCACTTGTTCTAACAGACATATTCACAAAATTTCCATCTAACTCGCGACCAATGGTGTCTCCAGTCGAAATAACAAGACTACTGAGAGCACTAAGCGCGATTTCGACATCTTCTGTCTCTATTTTCGAACGGGTAACAATTGGTAACCCTGAAATGTCAGATAAAACACAAATTTTAGCCCCCAGATCTACAATAGACGTAATAAGTACAGATAATGATTCTACATCAGTACTCACAGATATTACCTTCTTCAGCTATTACTGCTAATTAATCATCCTAAATTTATAAAAATTAAAAAAGGCTTGCAAAAGAAAAATCCATTCTTTTGTGGTAAGGACAACACTAGTTTTATAATAGTCATAATCCAACAAAATATAAGAATTTTCCCTCTATGATTCTTTAAGAAAAATTTTAGTTGATGAAGAGTTAAAAATATCTCTTTTGAGCTATCAATACTATTAATAGATTTTTGTGAAAATTGAAAGTGCCAGATTAAGAAAAAGACTTATATTATCAATTGGGACTTGAAATAAAATATCAGGAAGTCGAAGGAATCATGACTAGAGGAATAGAAGAGTTTAAGTAACTGTTGATTAAATAAAGTAATTAAGTCGTGTTTACTGTTCTTTCAGATTTTTTTGTCTCATTTTAACCTAGAGAACTGCATGTCAGCAGTTGAAGAAGGTAGACCAATGGAACTCTCTCCTAATGTTCTCAATATTAAATATGCGATTAGAGATATTGTAATTTTAGCTAAAAAGATCGAAAAACAGGGAAAAAAACTCTTTTACTTTAATATTGGTGATCCTGATAAATTTGATTTTGACACTCCTGACTTCCTGAAAGATGCCTTAGTTGAAGCAATAACAAAAGATAAAGCTAACTACTATAGTGATTCAGCAGGGGATCCTACTTTACGTAATGAAATAGTCAAAAGACAAAAAAGACTTTGGGGAACGAATTTAGATCCTAACAGGATTTTAATCACAACAGGGGTTTCAGAAGCGATATCATTTATTTCTGGAAGTTTAATGGCGGGAACAGAAGTATTAGTCCCTTCTCCCGCATATCCTCCTTACTTATCTTATTTTAACTACCATAATATCAAACCAATTGAATATCACACTCAAGAAGATGAAGCTTGGCAGCCCAGTATCGAAGATATAAGAAAAAAAATATCACCCAAAACCCAAGCAATCATTATAATTAATCCTAATAATCCTACTGGGGCTGTTTATCCAGAAAAAGTTGTAAAAAGGATAGCAGACATTGCAGGCGAGCACAATCTTCTCTTAATCTCCGATGAAATCTATGATTTACTAACATTTGGAAATTCCTTTCGTTCTACTGCGTCATTGACAGACATACCAGTTTTAGAATTAAATGGTATTTCTAAAACCTTGTTATCACCAGGTTGGAGACTAGGGTGGGCCATCTTACGAGATGAAAACAATATTTATTCAGAATTTTGGGAGGCATTAGCGAAGCAATCACGGATTCGTTTATGTGCCAATAGCTCCGTACAAGTAGCAGTAAGTAAAATTCTAAATAAAGAGTCTGATTATCTAACCTCTGTTATCGAAAAATTGAAAGAACGGGCAAAATATTTTTCAAAGCGGATAAATGAGATGAATGGTTTATCAGTTGTGCAACCAAAAGGAGCCTTTTATGCGTTCCCTCAGATTGAGAAGGATATGAACGACCGTAATTTTGTATTGGATTTGCTTCAAGAAACTGGTGTACTATTTGTATTCGGAAGTGGTTTTGGTGAGCTTGGAAAAGGGCACTTTCGTTCGGTTGTGCTCCCTGATGTTACAATTATGAAAGAAGCCTTGGATCATGTTGAATCCTTCATGACATCAATTACATGAAATATGAGAAGATAGAACTACGAATTTATGGAGAATGATTAAGATCGATCTAGAAATATTGCACTACATTGGAGAATTATTTATATTATAGGTATGTAAATTTTGAAGATAGTGATCTACGCATTTTCTAGGTTTTTTACATGCATATTTTACCTAATTATAACGGATAGAAGCCATCATGACTCGGATCGATGAAGTAAAGAAGATCGAAATATACCCCATAATTGACATTGAAAGTCATCTCAATGTAAAAGGATTGAAAGATGAAGATGGTAGGAATAGGACGGGATTCTTTATTACTGGTATGCGTTTTATCAATATTGAACAACCTGAGCCAAGACGTATTCGTGCTCGTATTTCTTGGAATGTAGAAAATCAAGCAATTGAAATAGAAGAGAATGTATCTAGCATGATGAAACGAGGGATCGCGCTTTCAGTTTTCTTTCTACAAATAAAAAAAAGTAATGATGGATATGAATTTCAAGAACCAGTTATAGTAAGAGGGAACCCGGAGATTACTGAACGAGTTTTTGAGGGAGCTTCAATTCGATGTGCTTGGATGAATAGTCCACTTATGATGGAGCTATCTTCAGTTGAAGGCCGTTTTTTATCCTCAAATTTACGAACAAAACAACAAATTGTCGAAGTTCGGATTGGTTAAAGGCCTTAAGATTATGAATTTTCCCTTTATAAAGAACATTCTTTCCCGAGCTTTACTTTCAGTTAAAAGCATATTTAATGAATGGAGTAATTTATATTCAGTAAAAATGATGGCATTTTTGTCGATAAGTTCTTGAATTATTATCACTTTTAGAAAAAATGTCCCTTCCTTCAGGTATGATTTATTGAACGAATTGTTTTATACCATTATATTATTGTTGAAATTAGAATAATTGCTTATTCAAGGAGTAATGACTGTGACCCCAGATAAAGAGGAAGAAATTGATCCGGCCATTCGAGAAATCATGCAGATACCTGATGATCAAGAATTACCACCCGAAGCTCTGTGTGATGTGATGATTCGTGCATTAGAAAGTCAACAATTGCTTATTCGAGCTTCAGCTGTCAATCAACTAGTTATATTGGGTAAAAACTATCCTAAAATGGCCATTCCAAAAATACTTGCCGCTTTGGATCCATCCATTGACTATTGGACAGTACGATTTGGTGCTGTCGAAGCCCTTGGAGAAATCGCAGATAACACGACAATTGATCCATTAATTAGCTATTTAGAGTCAGATGCGGATCCTGATTTTCGTGCTATGGTTGCTAAGCAGTTAGGGGAGATGGGGGAAGTAGCTAAAGGAGCAAGCCAAGGACTTATCAAAGCACTTAATGATCCTGAAAATTCTGATATACGGGAAAATGCAGCTCATGCTTTAGGGCAAATCAAGGTTCCTCTTGCCGTGGAACCTCTAATTATTGCACTTGGCAAAGAAATAGAAGAATATCCACGTCGTGAGATGTGTTGGAGTTTAGGAGAATTGGGAAGTGCTCAAGCGAATGAAGTACTAATAAAGGCTCTAAAGGATAATGATAAAATAACTCGTGGAAATGCTGCAGAAGCTTTAGGTAAAATCAAACATAGTGATTCAGTTCTCCCTCTATTAAGTGCAACTAAAGATAGAGAAGTAGATGTTCAAACAAAAGTGATTTGGGCATTACAACAATTACCATCTGAAATCATTGTTTCAGAAATTGAGAAAGCTGCTAAAGGAGACCGGTTAATCGCTATCCAACACTATGATGAGTACCTATTTAATGTCGATAACGATGATATTAAAAATATATGCAAGGAGATTAGGGATCCGATCATTGCAGAATATCGGCAAGAATTAGCAAAAATTAAGACTAATCTTGAAAGGTACAAATTGTTTGTTGCAGAAAATTTTAATAAACTAGCTAAACTATCAGTCGACGACCTTAAGACACTTCTTCAAAATGAAATACCAAAAACCGAATCTGGAATCGGAAGTATATCTCTTTATAAGTACCGAAAGCTGAAATGGATAGAAAACGACCTTTATTTCGACTTGGAAGAGGTAAACAAATTATATAAAGAATCAGGAGTTATGATAGCTGAACTACGTGATAATACCCAAAATTTATATGAAAAGAAAGGGAAAGGAAAAGTAACTTCGCTTATTGAGGAATCTACTCAAACAGAATGACATATCAAAAATCATGATTTCTAGTAGAGCATTTCACATTGTCTTGAAGTAATAAAATCCATTACTAGTTTCACTGAAAAAAGATGTTCATTAAGTTTGTTAGCAAATATCTCTTTATAATTTTCAGTCCATTCGAATAATTTTAACACGTTTTCCTATCCATGATGGAGGTAAATATACTCGGCCGCTGTTGCCGCTCTTCTTCACTTCTTTTTCCAGCATTTCTTCGCCATAGACTTCGAATTTACTTTGACGGATGAGTTCACTCATTTTTTCATACTCCTAGGAAATTATCCGATATTCAGTTCCAACGTCAAGTAAGTGGAGAGATTGAATCCAACAGAGCTGAAAAATTCGACTAGATCACCCCAATTCCACGCACAGATTGTACGAATCGTCTTGATTCCTTTTTGACTAAAGTAACTAATTGCTTGTTTAATTAAAGCTGTTCCAATACCTTTATCCTGATATTGGGGATCCACACCGAGTAAAATAATCCAGGCACTGAGATCATCTTCTCCGTATATGTAAACTACCGTTTCAGCAATGAGATATCCTATTAATTTTCCATCAGAATTAAAAGCACCAAAACTCTCCTCTCCGTGTTTTTCGATTTGTTCATGTAATTGATCATGGAATAACCCAGATCGTTTTCTACGGAGTATTTGTTCATCAATTCTTACAATAGTTTCGATGTCCTCCGCTTTAAGTGCTCTAAACGTTAATTCTGTATTCAGTTCTTTAGTCGGAGCCATTTTTGTCAACTCTTATTGTGATTTGAGAGAAATAATGCACAAAATAAATACTTTATCACTTTCTGGACGCATTTTAATTTTTTTTCTGTGTTGTGAATAGGGATCATTCCATTATTTAATCAAATAAAATTCAGATTTCTTCAGTTTTAATTGCCTACTCTTAAGAAATAAGATTATTATCACTGATAAAAAATATCCATTCGACAAATTGAAAATTATAACTGAAGTTTGATAATTAACTGTTGAAAGTCTCGTAATCCATTCAGATACATTTTTACCCTGTCTCAATACTGCTTCAAGGGGATATCCCACCGCTTCTAAAGTTTGTAAATCAATGAAGCTCATATTGTCAAAGCTTGTATGCCAAGGTTTATATCGGTGAGAAAAGTCATCAATAATGTCGATAGCGGGGATTCCTTTTTGAATTAGTGGAAGATGATCATCTATTATTCGTCCTCCAGTTTTATTTACAAAATAATTATTAAATCCTAATGTATCTGCTTTATTCCAGATTATTGAAACCAGTGCACCTGCATATTGATCAGAGTACAGCTCTCGTTTAAAAGTAGCATTTGTACCAGCAACCATGTCAAATAGAATAGCAAACAATAAATTTTGGCTTTTAAAATCTTGCGACTCAACATAGTAACGGGATCCAATAAGCCAGCCCCATCCATTTATTCCTCCCTGATCCTCTCCGTCAAAAAAGACAAGTTGGAAATTGGAGATATTATAGCATTCGAGTAACACCCTTCCTAACTCTAATGCCACAGCTACGCCTGATGCGCCATCGTTTGCGCCTAAAACATTATTTTTTTGTTTTAGGGGGTTTGGGTCATTATCAGCCCATAATCGTGTGTCATAATGAGCCATTAAAAGGAAAGATGGTTGTGATGAATCATAAATAGTAGGGCTGCAAATTATATTTACTAGTATGATATCTTGATTATCTATCCATCTTTTTGAAAAATTCTGATATGAAATACGCCATTTTTGTGTTGGAAGAAGCTCTGTTTTGATCAACTGCCTTAATTCTTCAAGTCCTTTAGAACCTGGATAGCGTGGCCCAAGATCAACTTGCTTTTGAATAAGACTAAAAGCTTTAGTAGTGTTGAATCTCAATCTATTATCGGATAAATCTTTCTTATTTTGTACAGAGTATCCCCAGCTCTTAATAAATTGGGAGATTGCAATAGAAGAATTTAAAATAATAATTAACAAAAGGAGTGTCCATTTACATTGATTTATCTTTTTCTTCATTGTTTTTCGATGCTTCCCAATCTGCTACAATATTCCGAGCTTCATTTGCATATTTTATCGCCCTCCTATCTAAACTCTCTCTATCCAAGTTTTCAACGTTTTCTGCAGTTTCTATTTCCTTAATACTGTCGTCTGCAATTTCAGTATATTCTTTCATGTTTTCATTTTGTGCTGCTTCACGAGCAATCTTTAAAGCATCCAAAGCTTCTTGGAATTTTTGATCCTTGGCTGAAATTAAACCTTTAGCAATCAAACCAGAAATCATTGCTTCAATCTTCTCGGATGCAAGAGATCTTTTGAGAATCTCATCGATATCGGATACCTCTAAATTTATTGTTTTATTTTTTATTCCAGTGTTAGTTTCATCAGATTCTAGTATGTTTGCTGTCTTTGTTGATTCTCTAATGAATTGTCTGGTTTGATCTATCGCGTGTGATATGTCTTGAGAAGAAGATTGGATCATTGCCCCAAATTCTCGAACAATTTTCTGGCCTTCTGAACCAATCTTTTCAATTAATGATCCAACAACACCAGAAAAAGATCCTTTTGTCATATATTCTTTAAATTTCAAAATTTCTCGCAAAAGAAATTCGGATGAAATATCGATAGGCTCAAAATAGACAGAAACAGTTACATTATTCTTCATAAAAGTTAACAGTACAACCTGTTTTTTTTTCAATCTTTCTCGAATAGTTATTAAGATGGCTTTGGTTAAATCATCAATTGAGTATGTTCTTTTTAGGTTGGGATCAAGATTATTTGGATTAAAAATAATCTTATTCTTTTGGAATATTAGTACTCCCTTAGTGTTCTTGATATCAGTAGATGGATCCTCTTGTTTAAGGATCACACGAAATTTTATGATATCCTTTTCTGCCAAAACCTCATCTCCAGATCGTAGATTATTCTTTTGTATTTTATTAGAATTTTTTGTTCATTTTTTAAAACTCCAAGTTGATTTTTAAATTATTTCTCTACTGAGATACTTAAAGGTGATGAGAAGATAATCAAATTCTCCATAAGCTATTCTTAAATATTAAAAAATGATGAGTGAGAACGAAATTTATGGACAATTAAATTAATAATAACACGGAGTGTTAATTAGTGGACCTTAAACAGGAATCTCAGACACATTTTGATGAAATTTCTTGTGGTGGGGTTCCAGTTTTCTTCAATAGGAACGATCCATCCCCTCTTTATCTTTTAGTACAACATCGTGGCCCCCTACATTATTGGGCGTTTCCCAAGGGGCGTCAATCTAAAGGTGAGTCTTATGAACAAACCGCTATTCGAGAAATTCGGGAAGAGACTGGACAATCCAACTTTAAGGTCATAAAAAGGCTAATCAGTGACTCAATTTATTTCCCTAAACGAGGTCCAAAAACAATAGTCAAGAAAGTAGTTTTCTTTTTGGTTAGATTCTTTTCTAAGGAAATAAATCTTTCTACAGAACATATCAGTTGGCGTTGGGCTACTTTTGAAGAAGCACTCTCATTACTAACATTCGATGATTATCAACGAGTATTAAAAGAGTCGCATGAATTATTAAAAAATGAATCGATAAGAATAAGTTAATTGGGGAGCAAACATAAAAGAAAAATAATAAAAAAAGATGAAAGGGAGGAAAAAAGGAATAATTTTTTTCCTAAACCCTACCAGATACAAATTGAGTAGATTCTTTTCTTTTGCTTTGTTGGATGATGACTGTTTTTGCCCACTTCTGAGTTAATCTTTGATTGAGATCTGGAACTTGGGTTTTATCTTTAGCAATTAATCCCAAAATGACATCTAAGGGTAAGAAAAATGATTTTCCTAATGCAGAGATAATGATATCTTGTAAAATAGGACGGTCACCAGTAGCCTCTGATACGACTTCTAGATTTAAAGCCATCTTTCCCAAAGTTTGGCCGTAATAGTGTTCCATAATGACTGAATATACGAAGAAGACAATTGAAGAGGGACCTAAACTAAAGAACCATTGAAAAGGACTCCATAAACCGAAAGACCACCAGCTCCAATCACCAAGACCAAAGAAGATTATAGAACTAAAGACACCAGTGATTGCACCAGTAATCAGGATGTCAATTAACCATGCCCAAAAACGAGGCCATCCCTCGGCAACAACTAGTTTAGAACCTATAGGTTCGAATACTTCAATATCTTTTTTCACTTTTAGTTCTTCTACAGTTTTTCGATCCTCAGAAAGGAGAATCTCACCACATTGAGAGCAAAAAGTGCTATCTGGTTCACTTAATGAACCACAATTAGAACATTGCAGTTGGTACTGGGGTGTTGGTTTAGTAACAGTATCAACTCTTGTAGCAGGAGCTCCTTGGTAGTAACGCACACGCTCTGTTCGTGGTTTTTTTGTCCGTAATCCACTCCATACAAGAATAATGCCTAGTAAGGTGAATAATCCACCAAATACTACTAGAACCCATCCTATAGCATTGATTATAGGTATTTTAGCACCAACTCTAAAAGTAATATCAATGCTATTGGATTCTCCAAGATCTTCGTTCATCAATAACAATGATAGAGTACCTCTTTCTAGTTCTGCAATCGTTGGAGCCCATTTGAAGGAAAATCCAGTTTCTCCTGTATCTCTAAACCACGTAACATCGTCTATTTGTGGAACAGTTCTGGTAGACTCGTTTTCTACAAATTCTAGCTCCATTCGGTACTCTGGATCCTTATTAAACTCCCAAGCTGCAAAATATTCAAAGTTGGTTATTTTGACATAGGAAACATTTGAAGTAAGAGCTTTATCAACTTCAGAATCTTCAGCCAACCCTAAGAAAACTTGATCACTAGAAGTCTCTCCATAAACATCCATTCTTAGTGTGACAAATCTCGAAGGCTCAACACGCACTCCGATCTCAATATCTTCTAAGGGAATGTCCACACGGATAGCGGAATATCCTTCCTCTGAGATGCGAATAGGACTTGTCATGAAATATCCTTGGCTATCCGTGAAAAGCGGTACAACTAATAATAAGGCGCTTCCACCAATAAATATCGGGAAACCTATTAGTATAATGAAAAAACCTGCTATTAGTTTTATTGCACTTGCCATAATTAATCATCTGTAATTAATTTTTATGTCTGTGTATGGATAAAGATGATTCTTATTAAATAATTAAAGCTTGCGGCAATTTTATTCGTATTCTATTCATTTAATCTTAAAACACTCACTTCTAGACATCTTATTTTTGAATAAATCATCTTTCCCGCGAACTATACTTTCCTAATGTCTTGATTAATGCAGATTCTAGATTAATGTTATAAAAATTAGTTAAACAGATCAATGCGAAGAGTATATCTCCACTTTCCTCTTCAATTAGCTTCTTCATTGAGTTTTCTTTTTTTGTATTATAAATTTGTCGAATTTTCTCGTAAGATTGTATAGCGTGGGATAATTCTCCTAATTCCTCTGTTATTGCTGCTAGAAGCCAAGCTGGCTTCCAATATCCTCCATGAGTCTGAATAAACATATCTACTTCTTCAGTCAAATTACCTAGATCCATAATCAATCACATAATGAATTTAATAATTAATTACTAAATTATAAAATCTAACAATAAATATTCAGATCGTCAAGAAATGTTAAAATAAAAAAAAATACTATCTTGTTTAATAAGAATAATTGAGGATTAACCAATGAGTTATGTAGAAAAGGCATTTTGGGATTATTTAAAAACAACATTGTTTGGTGGGGTACGAATTCTATTATCAAGGCGTCTTATCCTTTTTTCAATAATTTTGTTTATAACTTCAGCGATTACAACTGGTGCATTTGCATTTCAAAGCCAAGCTGCAGATATAATAACCGATGATCTGCTTAACGTGATATTTGCACTACAAATTAGCATAGCAATTGGATTTATCATTTCAGGTTTATTTTCTAAAAGGTTAAATTTATTTTTTCGTTTTCTTCTTCTTTTACTAGTTGCTGCTATATTTGCTGTCATAGCTAATGTTTCTGATCTCGTAACTACTTATTTCCCGTTGCTTGCTCTACTGATTTGGGCTTTATTGGTTCCAATAGCTACTTTTTCTTTTTCAAAAGGATTATTCTCCAACAAAATCACAGGAAGCGTACTATTCCTAGGAAAACCGACGACAGATCGCAAATCAATATTTTCTGGGGTAATGACACTAATAGCATTATTATCTCTTATTTGGAATCTGGTTATGATCTATATTGGGTATAATAAAACACCAACAAGCTATTCATATATGATTCTCGGGATTATTGGAGTTTTTGTGGCAATCTTAATTATACTAGTGGCTCAAGGAATTTTATTAAGTGATGATGTGTTTAATACAGTGATAGGTTTCTTTTTTGTAGTGAGTATACCAAATCAAATCATGATCTTTATCAGTTCTATTGACGGATCAGCAGGCATAATTACTAGTTTCAACTACATAATGGTACTTTTTTCACTCGTATATACAGCCCAAAACGTTTCACGTAGAATTAAGATGAAAGGAGTCGTTGTAGATTCGTCAAAGAAGGAAATTAAAGAAGATCCTTTTCGTATTGGTAGATTTGTGGGTCTAGTTGGAGGTGAAGGGGTAGTGTTAATTTACTTGGGTCTTGCACTAGGATTTCAAGTTTTTCAACTTCAATTAATGAGTGGATTATTACCTGATGTAATAACAAGTTTAATTGGAGATCTTTCTTTTTCTGAAGTTTATCATGATATTACTCTCATTTTTATGGTTCTTATTCTTGTAATAGTAATATTTTTCTATATTGTGCAAGGAGGATCTGGTTATTGGGCTTCTGACATTTATCGTTTTGATTTTCTTCCTCCCTATGAAGATCTCGTTGATTACATGGAACGTATTAAGAGAGGAGAAATAAGTAAGACGGACATTGCTTTAACTGTAGGTAGAAAGGCTGTCGAAGCAAGTGGTGTTGGAATTTTTGCCGCAGCTAAGAAATTTCGGAATAGAATCTTCAGAGAGAAGAAAGGAGAGACCTAATAGAATTTTCAAACGATTTCCCTAGTTATAAAACAGTGTAAGTTGGTCTCCTTATTTACCATAACCTTCTGTTTTTGTACTACCTTTCGATATGATATTGTGCTTATGAATGGACTCTTGAGAGATAGTTTTTGCTCGAATTTCTAGCCTCCGGTCTGAGAATTGCTTTAATGCAAATTGTAACAGATTTCGTGTCACATCTTCAACAAAAAATGGATGTTCCCACATATGATTGATAATCCATTGCTCATCTTTTGCTTTTATTAGAGAAAACGTCGGAGCTGAGAAACTTTCATCAAGAATCATGCTTATATCTTCCATGTCAGGAATATCTGCTGTTCTGCCTTTTAAACTGATTTCTGCATAAGCTCGTTGGATATGTGTGCGTTTTGCAGAGTTTTGAGAAAGTGCATGAGGGCAAGCGGTACTACCATACGTTCCTAAAGTTAAATCATGTGTGATATCCCCTTGGTTCAACCATGTGGTCAATTGAGCATTATAATTTTCAACTGAGGATCGTTGAGAGACTGGAGTAGTTCTATTTGTAAAGAATATAAACTCTAGAGTCATTGATCCTTTTTCAAATGGATGATGTTCATTTAAAGTCTGTAAAACGTGGATTGACATCTCTTCTAATGAATAATGAGTATGGACTTCACTACTCAAGATCTCCGAGATAGATTCTACGAATCGAGACAGATGGGCTCCTTTTCGGGAAGGTGGCAAATTAATTACGACACTAACAGTCGTTTGATAATGATAAACTCTCGTACCTCGGGTTATATTAACTTGAATTTGAAAGTCTGTTAGTCCAACTTCATCTAAAGATAATGAGACATTAGGATTTTGATCTTGCGTCTCTTGTTCCATTCAAAACAGTCCTTACATAAATGAGTTTTTTGCCACAACTGAAATACTTTTGAGTGGTCTTTTTGTCATTTAGGTATTAATTGATAATCTTTTATATTAAACAAAAAGTTTATTGATTGGGAACTGGAAAAAATCATATTATTAGCAAGATCAAATTATTAATAAAGAATTGATAATTCAGAAGAATAAACTAGAAATTCTTAAATTCCTTTCTCCTTCCTATGTATCAGGCCTTAGTATCAACTATAAATTGACGAATAAGTCATTTTCTAAATTTATTCTTTAAAGGACTCCAGTTTATCACTCTCAGTGCTGAAATAAAAATGGTAACTCCCAAAATCATAAGTGTTTATTCTCGTACCCCTAGTTGTGGGAAAAAAACAATCGCATTAAATGCCCTTTTAGCTTATGCCCGTTCAAAGCCTGGACTTCGTATTCTTATTGTTGATTTTTCCATTACTGAAAAACTAAGATATACTTTACTTAGATATGGTAAATCGAATTTTACTAGTACAGATTTTCTAAGCGAGATATCTGAAGATATTCTTGTAAGCGAATCTTTATCAATCTTCGAGGATGAGGATAAAGGATCCTTTATACGTGTTCTTCCTTCTGCAGGGTGTCCATTGCCAACAAGTGATTTAAGAGAACGTACTAAATATCGTGTCAACGCCCTCTTTTTCAAGGATACCATCGATCTTTTAGTGTTCATTCTCCCTGTGAGCTTAGAAGAAAACAGTATTACAATGGCTACAATTCTACAGAGTGATATGGTTTGGGTTATTTCATCAGAAAAGTACCCTACATTTAATCTAACAAAATCTACTATTCAAAACTTTTTGTCCTTCCTTACCACACCTACTTTATTAATCATGAACATGGTCAAATTTCCTTTAGTTTTTGGTAAATTCGATCAATTCCTCACACAAATGGAATCAAAATTCAGACACCCGATTTTCTATGCAATCCCGTGGATTCCTGAACTTAATGACTTTTCTGATCAAGGTGTTTATTATTTAGAATCACCACAATCTATTGTGAATGAAACATTTCAAGATTTGAGTGAAAAATTCCAAGAATTCACAGAAAAAGAAGAGTTTGATTGGATTACTATTGGAACAGAAGCTTCACCTATAGCTTTATTTATTACAGATCGTGAATCAGGATCAACTATGTATTATTACTTTTTTGGAAAGGCAGAGGATGAAATGAAAAATCCTGCCCTTATTACAGCAGCGTTAACTAGCATAGCTCATATGGTATCAGAAACAGCTGGGCGTCGCGGCGATTTACGCTATATTGATAATGGAAACATGAAAATTGCTCAAAGGAAGGGGAAACATGTAATTGGTATTCTTTATAGCCCGATTATGAGTGATAACTTAACCGAATTACTTTTTCAATATATAACGAGATTTGAGAAAGAATTCAAAGAAGCAATAGATATTTTTTCTAAGACTGGAAAGACTAGTGGATTTGCGGGGGCAACGAAATATGTTGAAGAAATTTTTGAAACATATGTTTTTGATATAGTGACTGTAAATGAGCAGTTACGACAGAATATACTTGCATACGGGGCTGAAATGGATCTATTAAGAGGCGATCCTGAAATCTTATTCCATAATTATGTTCAGAAAAACATCAGTGACCCTTTTGTCACTGATTTATTGCTTTATGAGTTTACAACTGCCCATAATCCTAGACATGACTATTTGCTTAAATTAGGAATTAATCCACGGTCTAAAAGACATAAATTGGAAGAAGAAATTGGGAGAAAGATTTGTGTATGTTCGGAACCTCCCAAATATGTCCAAATTCAGCCCTTTGATACTTTAGGAATTCTAGATCTACCAGAAAAATTGAGACCCACTATTAGAGCTCTACTTACTTCCAAAGTGCTTTCTCCCGAAACAGCTACAGAAATAACAAAACGAGACCAAAATTTAGAGCTTGAATGCCTCGAAGAATTGCGAAGACGAGGATATGTGAGACAAGTGTCTCATATTAATTCCAAATCAGATGATTAATTTTTAATTTCTGGATCCGAGAATTCTATAAAGTTTAAATTGTGTTGAACTTCTAATTTTTTTGGCACCTTCCTCACGAATCAAATGATATTTATGTGTTATAAGAAAATTGAGTTAAAACAAGTAAAACACAGATATAAGCAAATATTGATGAAGAAAAAATATGTCTCAGTGAGACTACAGCTGGAGACTAGAGAATCTCTTTCATCACTATATGTGTAGGATTGAAACCTTTATATAACGAATTTAGAAGACAATTGAACTATTAAATCTAGCTAAATAAGAAAAATGTAAGGTGAAATAGTTGAGTAATGAGGATCATCGTTTATGGAAGATTGTACTACTGGGAGACGGAGCTGTTGGCAAAACCTCTCTACGTAAACGTTACTTAGGTGAGGGGTTTGAAACTGATTATTTAAGTACGATGGGCGCCGATTTCGCCCTATATGATACAACAGTAAATAATACGCATATTCGTTGGCAAATATGGGATCTCGCCGGACAACCTGTGTTTAAAGATGTTGTAAAGGCTTATTATACAAAAGTTTTTGGTGGAATCCTTGTTTATGACATCACACGACGACAAACGTTTGAAAATGTGGAAAAATGGCTCAAAGACATTTTAGCTAACTCTAAACGTGATCAAGACGTACCTGTGGTTCTCTTGGCAAATAAAACTGATTTACGTGAGGAAGGAACAGAAACCGTGTCTACAGAAGAAGGTAAAAAGCTTGCTGACCGTCTTGGATTAAGTTTCATTGAAACTAGTGCGAAAACAGGTGATGGGGTTCAAGCTGCTTTCGATCAATTAGGGAAAGAAATTCTAGAGTTTACCTCTTGATTAATAAAACTCTTTTTCAACTTTTTTCCTTTAATAAATTATACAGAAGAAAATTTAATGCTCTGAGTCTATTAATTCAAATGATCGATCTTTCGGACGGAAAAGAATACTTCTTGAACTTTGTTTTAATGGGCTTGGGAATTTTTCAAGAACTCCCATCTTTTCAAGTTTGTTTAAATGATAGCTTGTTGTGCTGCGACTCCTTCCCATCCTTTCAGCCAATTGTGAGGCAGTCAGAGGTTCCTGAGCAGTAGCTAAGGTTTGATATGTCCGTTTCAAATGTTCATCTAAATCATCAAAATCTGTTTTCTGTTCATCATCAACACTGGATTGAAAGATAACAGATTTTGTAACAGTCGATAATTTCTGGTCTATATGCCCCTCGAGTTGAGAGATTCTGTGATCTAAGATGCCAATATGATATCTTAATTCTTTGATAGATGACAAAATTTCATCTAGTTTTTCTTGGGATGTGTTAATGTTTTCATCTTTATGTGGGACCAATCGCGATGCGCTCCAAGGATTATGAATTCATTGTTTTTAGCTGCTTTTAAGGTTTAGCCTACCAGAACTCTCTCTATAAAATCACATTAATTTATCACTTACATACTATGATGACCATGAAGTCTTCCTTAAATTCTTCTTAGATTGATTAATCCATAAATAATAGGATAAAAATTCAAATAATTGGTTTATAGCTTAACATCTGAGTAGTTGGTATCTAAATACCCATTTAAAAGCTCCATTTAGGCATATAAATCAAAATTTTTAACCGATTTTGATATTATACATTTTAAATTACCGTAATAAGTTTATGTACAGAGAATATTCATTTGATTGAATTATTAAGTAAATTCTCAAGAGTAGTATTAAAATTCCACTAACTTATAAGCAAAAGGTTTTAAGTACAATTGTGATTTACTGTTTAGATCGTTATTAGTTGGCCATCATATGCTTGGGCACTTAAGGATACGATGAAAAATGTCACAAGAAGCAGGGTATTTATCGCAACAGGCGCTAGAAAAAGTTATAGAATCAGTCGGGAAACATAAAGGAGTATATGGTGCTGTGTTGAGTGATACAGATGGATTACCACTCCAATCTAGTCTTCCAGAAGAGGATACAGAGAGAGTAGCAGCACATGTTGCCTCTTTGGTGGGAAAAGTGAGAAGCATTTCAAGGGAAATTTCACAAGAAGAAGCTAGAAGCATTCGGTTAGAGTTGGAGGTTGGGGATGTAGAAATAATTCCTGATTATGACTCCGAAATCATTATTGTGGCACTAGTAAAACGGGAGAGTAGTACTATGACATTAACATCAAAGTAATAAAAAGGAAGATGAAATTAAATGTCTAATGATGAATATGTTATACCTTCTGTATTGCAAAACACAATCAAAAGATTAGCAGCCCGACGTGGAGTGAAAGGAATTTTAGTTTGTGATGAAGATGGGCTACCACTTCAAAGTAATCTCCCACAATCAGATGCAGAAAGAGTATCAGCTCATATTGCATCATTGGTTAAGAAGGTTCGAAGTGTGTCGGATGCTCTTTCACATGGCCGACTTCAAAGTGTTTATGTAGAAATGCCTAAATCAGAAATAATTATCACTCCTGATGAGGCTGCAGGCTTTACTATCGTTGTGTTAAAAGATCGTTCTAGTTAAAGGCATATAGGTTTTTTTTTTCTTCGATCTAATCTCCAATATCGCTCATCATTAATATTTTTGATAGAATTCGAAGACTTTTGTCATCAATCATGACCACATGTTCTATTGTCTATATTTAAAATAAACCTTCTAAGAAGATTTTTTAATCCATGTTCCATGTACCTTTGTTATAATTAATGAAAAATTTCACTACCAAAAGCTGATTTTCATGAGTAATAACAGTCCTAAAGGCTCCCCAAAATTCTGTGGAAATTGTGGTCAGAAATTACTTGGAGGAGCTACTTTTTGTGCTTACTGCGGAACCCCAGTGCCAACTGTTGATCCAACTGGAGTAGTTAGTTCTAAACCTCCCTCCTCATACCCCTCAATTGTAAGAGATAGAGGTACTCCCTCTTATCCTGATTCTTATAGACCAGAAAGAATAACAGCTGAGCATCCCTCTCCGTTTTTTCAGCATTTTCAAGGAGTTCTGATTTCTCCTCAACAGGAAATGGCTCGAATAGTTAAACGACCGAATTTAGGCCAACCATTTCTTGTTGTTTTGATAGCTGGAATTATTTCAGGTATAGCTTTATTCGTTCTCTCTTCAAAGTCAACAATAGAGTTTACACAAGCATTTTATGACAGTTTAGGATTTTCAGGAATGGACATTTCTATGGAAGAAGTGGTGGAGGTTATGACGATATTTACAGCTTTTTTTGCCCCTTTGGGATTCATCATTAGCTGGTTAATCGGGAGTGTGATTTTGTGGATATTATTATCGATAATTTCATCACAAGTTCCCTCACATGAAAGAAATTTTAAAACTATAGCTACAATTATAGGTTGGAGTTTTCTCCCCAGAATATTCAGTGAACTGATACGCCTTATCCTTTTTTCATTATTTACTGAGCCAACAACATATGTAGTAAATGATATTTTTGATCTATCTTCAATGAGTACACCTCTCGGGATAACGGGAGATATACTTTTTTTCATAGAAATGGGCATATTGATTTGGGGGGTTGTACTAATTTATTTTGCAGCTAAATCTCTTGATCCTGAAGGATCTCACGCGGTAATCATTGGAATAATTTATGCTGTAGTAATGTTCTTTTTAGGATGAAATAGGGGTAATTTATCTCAAAAATCTCATCCTTTAAAGACTCCTGAAACAATTATAATGCAATCTCTCGTGATTGATAATTAATTAACATTTTAAGCCAAATCATGTCACCAATTTGATTGTATGATTTTATATCAAAAAAAGGTGACTCCGAAAACATGTAAAAAGCTTTAGAAAGCTTGAAAAGTGGGATTCCTTGACCGCAGATAACAGGGGCAATTGCTAATTGAATTTCGTCAATAAACTGGAGATTTAACATGGCCCCATTTAATTGGCTTCCTCCTTCAAGCATTAATTTATTAACTTGAAAATCCGTCTTTAAGACTAATAGGAGCTTACTTAGGTCGACTAAGGGGCCATTTCCACATTTAATGATTTTACAACCTCTTTTTTCCAGTTTCTCCGTTTGTATCAATGAACATCGTGAAGTTGTAGCAATAAGAGTTGGAATGTCTGGACGATGAATAATAATCCTCGAATTTAGAGGGATCATGCCATCAGAGCTGACAACAATCCGAATGGGATGGTTTATATTTTTTACCTCAATTAAATCTTCGTTAACAGTCAATTTTGAATCATCAGCTCGAACAGTTCCACTGCCAATCATTATTGCGTCGGAGTCCGCTCTTAAATGGTGAACTCGTATCCAATCTTCTCTATTTGATAGAAGTGAGTCTCCATTGAGTGTAGCGATGTGTCCATCAAGACTGATGGCGGCAGATAGAATTACATAAGGTCGAATTGAAGGAAGGCTAAACAAGCTCATCTGTAACTTCTTCTCCGTGAAAAAGATTAAGAGTAATATCTTCTGGAAGCTGACAACGAAAGAGTAGTGTTAAGACAGGATCTGCCCCGAATAAGGTTCTATTGCTTTGAAGATTAATAGCTAACAAATCTGCCCAGTAACCTACTTGGATACAGCCTGTGAGCAGTTTTAAAGGTTTAGAAGGATTTGTTGTAATAAATTGTAACGCTTGTATCGGTTCTATTGAGATCCCTTGTTCCTTCAACCGCAGTACAAGCCATCTTAATTCTTCTAATACATTTGGGGTGTTAACCATTACATTATCTGTTCCTAATCCAAGCAAGTGGTGTTTATCTAAAAAATAATTAACAGGAGGAAATCCTAATCCAAAATAAGCATTGGAACGAGGGCAAAAAACGATAAATTTAGATTGAGGTATTTCACCGAGCTCATGTTCATCAGTTACGGTTAAATGGATCAAAATATCTGAATTAAGATATTTAAGAGCAACTTGTAAATCAGAAAATCCAAATTTTTCTTTAGATTCCTGAATTATCTGATGATTTTCTCCAATGTGTGTTGCGACTAAAACATTTGAAGAAGAGGTTTGTAACCGAATTATCTCTAATTCTTTTCGAGAGAATAATAGAGGTGTTGCTAATCCCAAACCGTTACATTGTGAAATAACATCGTTTAAATCAGCCTTTGTGTGCTGACGGCCAAGTATGTGAAGATCAATTGGTAAGTTTTTTGCTGCTTCTCGGAGTTCATTTATTCCATTTAATCCTCCTTCCCTGAAATCACAACAAGCTGCAGTACCATTCTCAATCATTTCTATTATAGCTGATCTCATCGCAGCAATACGTTGGATTCTATTATGCCCTATAGTTTGATATTTATACCCATTTACTCCAACAGCCTCATTGAGTGACAACTGATATGCCTGATCCTTTAAAATGGAATCTCCTAGATGAGTATGAGAATTGATAAATTTAGGCAGAAGTAAATGATGAGAGAATGAACACTCCGAGATAATTTTTTTAGGTGGTGTATCGCATTCCACCCTTGATATCTTACCTTTGTTATTGATCTTTATTAATACATTCTCTTTTAATGTGAGGTTTTCTCCAATTAACGCATATTTGCTAAAAATTCTAGAAAGAATTACCATGATAAGAACATCATTCCAAAACTTATGTCTATCTGGCTCTTGAAAGAATTTCTTCTGTGTTATAATGTGAAAATTGTACCAAATCCATTTCTTTCTATTCTCTATTATTGTTCTTTGTATTTACTTGATAATTTTTGATTATCAATAAATCATTTTAAGTCAATTAAAACATTCATTTTGAAGCGCGAATTTATTATCAATCATTCAATCCTGTTTCATTAAAATCTATATAAAGGCAGAATAGTTCGATTCTGATTGACAAAGAGTTTGAATGAATATCTTCCAAAAAATCTTTTATTTTTTCCTTAACTCCAACACAATAAATAAGTTTAAAAAGATTATTTAAATAAATTTTTGATATTAAGTTATTTCAGAAAAAATATTTTGCGGTTATAATCTTAAATATATCAAACTGGACACTAGCTACTTGGGGACTCGAAAGATGCAAAAAATTATAAGATTTAATGGTATCCTCAAAATAATTATAAATTCGGGTAAAATCTGAATTCTTTAACTTTTATCCCGAAGAATAGAGATGCTAGAGGAAAGATTTCTGAATGAAAAAATAATTGTAACTTTGTATAAAATTACAAAAACCGTTATAAATCATAACATTTTTATAGACCCTGAGGAAAAAAAATTATCTGCCGTCTAGATTTTCTAGATGTCATCTCTCTATAGAAATAGGCCACTGAAATCAACTCGGTGTGATACAGCTTAGCTGTATCGGAAAACGAACCCATATAGGGCTGTTTTCCACTCTAATAAAAGAATTGGAGGTAAAAAAATGACAATCGAAATCGAAGAGAATGTAGATCTTCAACATCGGGCCGAACTAGAGCTATTATGCCCTTGGTGTCATACTCATACCATAAATACTATTGTCAATCATGGTGCACTTCGTTTGAAGTGTAATGAATGTGGTATGGATGCATTTGTAACCCGAATCCCTAGAAACAAAAAGCTTTCTGATTATGTTTCCCGAAGATTAATTGCGTGAAGAGACTAGCAAGGTTTCATTGGGAGGAAATCGGTATTCTCATTGGGAAAATGCTATTAGACAGCACTATCTCCCAATAACACTCTTCATATTTTCTATTATTAGAAATAGATTCAAATTTTATTCTTCAAAGGAAAACCTACCCATTTTGTGCTATTAAGGGAGGCTTATGACTTTTCCGGGTGTTTCTTTAAGCCTAAAATCTCCGCGTAACCATCCATATCCATAAAACCATGCCCGCTAACATTAAACAATATTGTTTTTGCTTCTTTTTCTTTTTTACATTTCATTGCCTCGTCAATGGCACATGCGATACTATAGGCTGACTCAGGGGCTGGTAGAAATCCTTCTGCTCGTACAAACTCTTTTGCTCTATCAAAAACATATTTCTCATCCTCAGGATAAGCAACAGTATCAATGTAACCATGATGCCGTAATAGACTTAAAATGGGTGAACAACCATGATATCGTAAACCATCTCCCCTGATTGGTACCATTGTTACTTGATGTCCAAGTGTATACATTTTCAGCATTGGAGTCATTTCCGCATGATCAGCATAGTCATATTTGTACTCTCCTTGTAGATTAGGAGCTGCTTTGCTTTGTGAAGCAATAAACTTTATTTCTCGACTCTCAGTGAGGACATCATGCATGAAAGGGAGAGCTAAACCACCGAAGTTGCTACCTCCTCCAAGACACGAAATTATAATATCAGGATATTCTCCTGCAAGCTCCATTTGAGCTTTAGTTTCAAGTCCAATTATAGATTGGTGCAACATTACATGGTTCAGTACAGAACCAAGACAATATACAGCCTTTGGGTCTTTCTTGGCTTCTTCTAATCCCTCGGAAATAGCAATTCCCAATGAACCATTATGATTCGGATCCTTTTTGTATAGTTTCTTACCAAATTCTGTTTTGTTGCTGGGTGAGGCATAGACATCCGCTCCGTACATTTGCATGAATTTTAACCTCTGTTCTTTCCATCGGTAGACCGCTCGAACCCAAAAAACTGTACACTCTAAATTATTTAGACTTGCAGCATAAGCGAGGGCATTACCCCATTGGCCTGCTCCTGTTTCTGTTGTAAGCCGCTCGAAACCTTCCTGTTTTGCATAAAAAGCTTGAGCAAGAGCAGTGTTAACCTTATGACTGCCTGTTGGACTGAAAAATTCTGATTTATAGAATAATTTTGCCGGTGTTCCCAATCGTTCTTCAAGATTTATTGCTCTGAATAAAGGTCTGGGTCTTCCTGCTGACAGGAATAAGTCACGAATTCCCTCAGGAATTGCAACCCATCTCTGATCTGACATTTCTTGCTTTAAGCATTCTTCTAGAAGCATATTAGGCAAGTCATTGACTCTTGAATAACCTTCAGGGGGATCTTTAGGTGGTGGAAGAGGTTCAGGTAAATCTGGAATGATATTATACCATTTATTAGGTAATTCATCTGCTTTGAGAACCAATTCTCTGTTTGATTTCATACTTTGCACCTTCAAGGACAGTGAAACCGCAAAATAAATATTTTTTCATACTTTCAGTGATCTATCTTGACGATAGGCTTACAAAAATGGGAATAGCTGATGATAATCGATTCAATGATTGATTTATATAGAAATTTTTTTGTAATTTATTGAATTTTTGAAAAACACTCATTAATTCGTGAACCTGCCTCTCGAATGTCTTCTTGATTCAAAAAACCATAAGATACACGAATATGATCAACTGTAGTTGTCCCAAATTCTGTTCCTGGAACCACTACTATCTGGCAATTATTTAAGATGAATTCTGAAAATTCTGTTCCATCCATTCCTAAGCCTCTGACATTGGGATAAATATAGAAAGCTCCAAGAGGATCATAATTTAATTCAATCCCTTCAACAGAGGAAAAAGCTCTAATAGCCTCCTTTCGCCTTTCATCAAGTTCCTTCATCATTGGTTTCCTTATAGAGGAAGGAGATTGTAAGGCAATTTTAGCTGCAATTTGAGCTGGAGTGTTTGCGCAAGCTGTATTGTATTGATGAACTAATGAAATGGAGGTGAGAAAATCTGGGTGGCCTAAAAGGTAACCTACCCGAAAACCAGTCATACAATATGTTTTGGAAAAAGATGAGATGACGATGACATTCTCATAATCGATTTCTGCAGCACATGTATGTTTGTGGTCGTTATAGAAGATAGACTCATATGCTTCGTCAGATATTATGATGATCCCTTCATCTGCAGCTGTTTCGACAACTGCTCGAATTTGATCACGATTCATAACACTTCCAGTTGGATTACAAGGGAAGTTGAGAACTATAGCTTTTGTTTTTGATGTAATAGCTTCTTTTACAGCTTCTGCATCTAATTTAAATTCATTATTCAAAGGAATTCGTTTAACGTTTCCCCCCACGAGATTAATTTGACTGTTATAATAACCAAAAGTGGGGTCTTGTATGAGAACTTCATCACCAGGGTTTATAAGAGCAATGAATGTATCTATCAAAGCTTCTAAGCAACCTGAAGTGATTACAACCTGTTCGGGGGAATAATCGAGATTGTATTCAGTTTTATATTTCTCGACTAATGCCTCTCGTAGCTCTAAAAGCCCAGCATTAGGAGAATATCTGTGTGAGACAGGATCATCAAGAGCTATTTTTAATTGATTAATAATCTCTGGCATGGTTGGGATGTTGAGATTTCCAAGCCCAAAAGAGAGAACTTTATGAGAAGAGGATTTAGCAATCTTATGTTCCAGATCAAATAGTTTTCTCAATCCTGACGGACGGATTCGGGTCATACGACTAGCAATTTGTTTAGGATTAACATTTTTTTTCTCTATTGTCATTTTATTTGCCTGATCCTTTCTTTTTTTGCGAGAAATAAAGCTATAAACAAGAGAAAATGGATGATCATAATAAGCTGAGTGGAAATACAGAATACATAAAAAAATGGATGTCTTTAAGTCTTTTTTTTTATTGATCTGAATTGAACCTGAGATGTCATCAATACCAGAAATCATTCTAGCCAGTCAATCCCCAGCACGTGCTACACTATTAGAGCAGATTAATTTACCTTTTATAGTAATTCCAAGTGAAATTGATGAAAATGATTATGAGAATAAATCATCCACACCTCCTCAAAAATATGTGTTGGATATTTCCTACAAAAAGGCGTTTTTTGTAGCCTCTCAACTTCAATTTAAACTTAAAGATCGTATTGTTATAGCATGTGATACTATTGTCGTAGGTCCTTCTCATACGATCATAGGAAAACCTCTGAATCGTGGGGATGCTGAAATCATGCTACGTAAATTATCTGGAAAATTTCATGAAGTTTTATCAGGTTGTACCATTATAATCTACCCCAAGAAAATTAAATACCAAACTGTTGTTTCTACAAAAGTAAACTTTAGATCACTTTCTGAACAAGAAATTTACTATTATCTAGAGAGAGACGAATGGCGAAATAGAGCTGGAGGATATGCCATACAAGGTCTAGGCGCTTTTTTAATTAACAACATTAAAGGAGATTACTTTAATGTAGTAGGATTACCCATAAGTTGGATATGGCAGACCCTTTGGGATCATTATGGGGAACAACTTCTGCTAATTGTTCATGAAAAAAAGTAAATTTAGTTTATTTTATGTAAATCGAATTATGCTGCATCTACTGTTTGAACATGAAACAGTGAAGTTCGCATATCACTAAAATTAGCGACCTTTATGACCAAACCTATTCTAATTAGCTTTTTAAGGGAGTTTCGGATAGTTCGATCAGAATAGGTACATCTTTTTTCAAGATCTCCAGATGTTAATGGCCCTTCTTGAGTTAAAATCTCGAGGATTCTCTTTGCACTTTGTGGCAAAGGTAAAGATCCAATTATAGTTGGAAGTTTCCTTCTATTTTCCTCTTCATCTAATAGGATTTGCATCAACTTTATTTTTCACCAATTTTATATAATTATGGAGGAGTTTGAGTAAAATTAAAGTCAGATTACCGACTTTTTAATTTTGTTGTTGGTGTTGTTGCTCGTGTTGGTCTTGTTGGTCATAGTTTTTAAACTTTTGTATCAATGAAAGATTCTTTAGTAGTTTTAGATGGTGAGGGGATTTTCTTTTTTCTGTTCTAAGCATCAATAAATATTATTATAAAGAATAAAAAGCTATTAGTTATTGATTTTGACTTCATAATAGTTAATAATATAATTAAAAATAGTGGAACAGACCAGGACTTCGGGGCTTCCACACTAGCTTGGTTGTACTTGATCGCTCTCGAGGCCCGAGCCCGAAAAGCATAACCTCTCGGTCTTAGGGCTGTTCATTCCCATGCCTGACCCGTTTTAACCTTGCTTTCTCATTCCTCTCTCCAGAGGAATCTCAGCAAGAGGCCACCTAGTCGGAGGACCTCTCATTGTGCAAAACAAGGAGCCTTACTAGGTATAGGCATCTCAGTTCTGGGATTAAGCTCGTCATATAGCGTTACGATCTAGCTGAGCCGCTATCCTCAGCCGCCTACTGTTCCATGTAGTTACTCTAATGTACCTTTATAAAGACTGTTCCTTATTATTGAAAGGCTTACTCTGTAAGTTATCCAAAAATGTTATCGTGAACTACAGTTTTCTTATTATTATAAGATAAATTCAAATAGGAGACATTAATTATTTACTCGAAACTAAATAATCTGTCTTATCAAACTTTCAGGAAGATCTGGTTGAATTTAATTGTCTTTTTCTAATAATACTTCAAGACGATCAGAAATCGGATTACGACAAGTTTTAACAGATATCGTGAATTCTCTCGATGGTATTTATTCCGGATTCTGTGTTGATAATGATGGGCTTTTAATCGAGGAGGTAAATCTGGAAGGCACCTTAGGTAAGGAAAGCAGCCTTATTCTTTGCTCACTAGTAGCTGGTATTCAATCAAATATGGATACAATTGGTCATGAAATTGGCAGTTCCCCTTGGGTTTCTTTCACCGCTGAAAGTAGTAATTATAAACTATTTTTACAAGCAATTGATCGAATCGCTTTTTTAGGAGTATTGATGGATCCTTATGTCGACCTTGAGCTCTTGAAATTAATAATTGGTCCAGCTGTTGATTCTATTTCACAGATAATCCAACAATGGCCCCCATTGAGGCGACCTCTAAAGATTACTCCCCAAGAACTAGATATTATTTTATCAAAGAAGAAGTGATCAACTTTGTCCAAACCTCCTGTACGTGATTCTTTGATTCCTTGCACCAATTGTAAGGAAGGGACTTTATTTTGGAATCCCGAAGAAAAATTGTATGTTTGCATCAATTGTGGTATTCAGGAAGCTGCCTTAGGGACTTGGATTAGTGCAGCAGAACATCGTGAAATTAAAAGGGAGAAAAAGCGAGAAGAGGAACGCCAATGGGCATTAGATATATTAGGGGTAAAGGATCGTCTGAATCCTTCGAAAAAATCAAAACAGGAAGAAGAATGGGCTGAAATCATCGATTTAATAAAGAAAAAGAAATCAAAATCCTAATTTCAAAACTAATTGTTTCTTTCTCTTGATTTAAGGAGTTACAGGAAGAAAGCCATAGTATTTTATTATATGAGCTTGCTTAAGACTATTTTGTCACTTTGAATGGCAGATATCTATGATGTAAGAAAATTTGTTGAATTTCCTAAGAGTATTCAAAAAAACTTAATTGAAGTAATGAGAAAACTAATTAGAACATTCCATTCCATCGTAATCTTGAAAGATTTTTTCAATCAAGACATAACAAGCAAAAGGTGAGCCCAAAAATTATGGGAACATTTGATAGGCCAGAAGACATTCCAATTCAGTTTTTTTTAGCTCATATTATCTTTGATGAAGAACATGGCCCTGTTCTAGATTCCTATTTGACTCACGAATTAGAAATCCCCAGAATCATTCTTCAAGGCGTTACTACTACACTATTTACCATGGCAATTGGGGTGGGTGAACCAACAGGAGATCCTGAAACAGCAATTATTCCTATTAATGTCACAGGTATTCAAGGACGGGTATTGATACATTCATTCATGGTAGATGATCCTGAAGCTAGAGGAAGAAATCGTATTGAAAGCTTCATGTTATTTATTCCGCGTTCTCATCAAGATAAATTATTACAACATTCTCTGGCTTTTTCAAACATTTTAAAAGAGGCTATTCATGAAATTAAGATTCAAAATAACAATAATCAGGATATATATTCTCTGCACAAAGTATTTGGGAACATCAAAAAAATTCTATTAACAAAAATAGATGATACACTTCAAAACCGAATTAGTGAAATATGTACCGATAAAGAAACGGTTCTAGTTTCTGATGGAACAATCCGAGCTGTTCATAATACTGTCTTATCTCCAGATATAGTTTCATTGGTAAATACTATTCCCTCACTTATGCAAAATTATGAAGACGAACTCAAGACATATGGAACTTTCTTTGATGCGTTACCCATCGAGATTCATGGGAAAACATATAGTAATCAGCAGTTTTATCTATTATATATTCGAAATAATTTTATAATTGCATTTAGTTCAGGTAAAGGACGTCTGGGAAGTCTATTTAGAAGCTTTCGGGAAATATTATGGAATCTAAATATTGAGAGTAGTCTCACCGTGGAGACGAATATATCACGCTATTCAATATCTATTAGGGATAGTTGTGACCTTTTTCCAGAAAACCATTTTTTAAATGGGAGCTTTGAACTACTAAGAAGCTTTAAACCAATTATTACAGAAGTATCTCTCTTGCGGTGTAGTATGCATACATTTGAAACCCTCCGCACAAGTAATAATCGCGTTGCTAGAAAGCATGCATATATATGCCAAATTTTCATTGCAATCAACAATCTTTGTTCACGATTATTTCGTACAGATTTGGTTCAGATAGTTTTGTCCCAACATGGGTCAAATGCTATTGCATTGAAGTGGGCGACCGATAGTGCATTACAAACTTCTTTATTCATGGTTGGTGATTCCACTAAAGACGTTGGACTCTTAAAACTAGTTAGTGAACAAGTTCTGGAATATAAATTAAAACAAAATTCCTCTAACATTACTAAATCTGAAATATAATTAGGAGAACGGTTATTGAAAGTAGCGGTTGATCTTCACGCTCATTCCGTTTTTGCTGGGGGAACTCAAAGTCTAGCAATTAAACCTGAAAAGAGGGCTGAAAATCGAAAAAAAGCTATTTCTCACTTAATAAATTCAAATCGTACAATGCCATTGAAAGGTATTGATTTAATTGGAACAGGAGACTGCCAATTCACAATCTGGACTGATATTCTCAAAGAGATTTTAATCGAGGATATGAATGGAGTATTTTTTCTCCAAAGTAAAGATCAGACTCGGTTCATTCTGCAAACAGAAATGATTTTCACTGCAAAAATTGGGAGATATTCAAAGGAAGCACATGTTATCTTTCTTTTTCCTGATTTTTCCTCTGTGGAAGCTTTAAGAAAGTTATTGGATAAATGGGGGGTCAAACATCAAAAGATGGCCCGACCCTTTATTACATGTCAAGCCTCTACGCAGGTTGCTCAACGACTTCATGAGATTTTAGATCTAGATCCATGGATAGAAGCTATCCCTGCTCATGTCATGACACCACAAGGAGTTTTTGGATCAGGTAAAGGGAATATTCGTATCAATCATCTAACAGACTTCTTTGGATCCGCAACTCCACGATTACATGTTTTTGAAACAGGCCTATCTGCTGACCCCGAATTTTTAGCATTAATACCTGAATTGGACGATAGGGTTTTAATTTCAAGTTCTGACGCTCATTCAAGTGCGTTGCACAGGATGGGACGTGAATTTACTGTTCTCTCTGTCTCTAAATTTGAATACAAGAGTATTATTTCAGCGTTACGAAAAAATCAAATATTATATACAGCTGAATTTCCACCAGAGGAAGGAAGGTATTTCTTAACTGGTCATCGTGCTGGAAGGAAACACCCTGGGTTACATGCTAATAATGAGTATTGTGTTTTTTCTCCACAACATGTACCCACGAATGACATCTGTCCAATATGCAAAAAATCTCTTACAATTGGAGTATTTCAAAGATGTGTTGAAATTAATAAAGCTCAAGGAGTAGTAAGAGAGCTTGAGGAAGTATGCTCATCAAAAAAGTTCTTTCGCATGGTACCCTTAATTGATATCTTAAGTCATGTGTTAGAAATAAAAACTAAGACATCCAAGTCTCTGACTAATATATATTGTCAGATTACAGGACTTTTAGGTTCAGAACGTATGCTATGGCAATTCACTTCTGAAGAAGTTGATGCTAAACTTAGTGATCAAATCGAAAAAAACATTGTTCAAGCATTATTGGAAGTAAAAGCAGGTAATTTTACATTTGAACCCTATGGGTTTGATGGAGTTTATGGGAGCTTGGTAATTGGACGGAAGGGAAATTATAAAAACGTTAATATCATTCATTCTTCAAAACCAATTCAAACAACTCTATAAGCTGGGTATCAAAAGCATAAATACCACTTTAAACATAATGATATGTGTTGAGAAAATTATGGTTAGAGTCCCTGCAAAACAAGAGCTGTGTCTCCGATGTAAAGGGGGTAAATTCTTGTGCGGGCTCTCCTATTGTCCTATAATTCTGAAAACAAAAGCTTTAGTACCAGTTAGAAAGATTTTACCTAAACTAAAAAACGAATACTATGGACCTAGCCCTCCAAGTATTTTTGTTGGGAGGTTCGGATATCCAAATGTTAGATTGGGTCCCATGGCAGCGTTGAGTTGGGAAGGTATTGATACAATAGATGAACCTGACCTATGGCAAACGAATATGTCATTAGAAGACGTTGTTAACATTCGGGCTCAGTTATTTCGGTTCATCGCTGAACCAATTCATATAACGGAAGCAACTTCCCCATCGAGAATTCTTGAGATCACACAAGAGCAAATACAATCTTTTACTCCTGTTGAATTGGAAGTAAAATTCTCCAAAAAACCCAAATTAAGTTTAAATTTTGATCGTTATACCCAGCCTATGGGGGCTCGCATTAAAGTCGATTCAATGCAACTAGCTTCTACACCCAAAGTAAGTCATCAAGTAGAACGCATCACAAACGATTCTGATTTAAGAACTGTCCCTGCAGTTACAGAACTATATAAAGTGGATACAACAGTAACTCAAATAGCAAGAATTCTATCAGCTGGCCTATTAGGGGAAATTAAAAGTCGTAAATTAGTCCCTACAAGGTGGAGTATAACCGCAGTTGACGATATGGCTGGGAACTATCTCAGAAGGAAAATTCGGGATAATCCTGAAATTCAGGATTATCTCGTGTTTCACAATTCATATTTAGATAACGATTTTTGGATTTTATTTGTTCCTAGACGTGAATGGCATTTTGATTACCACGAAACTTGGAAAAGAAAGAGTGCTTGGAATTTGACTGGTTCAGCTCCATTTATTGGCACCGATACAGAAGGGCCTAATGGACGAACAACCTATGCAATCAATACTGTTGGAGGATATTATGCTGCAAGACTTGCTGTATTGGAAAAACTTGATCAGCTAAAACGGAAAGCTGCAGTCGTGGCATTTAGAGAAGTAGGAAAAGGGTATGCAATTCCATTGGGTGTATGGCAGGTTCGTGAAAATATGCGTAAAGCGGTTAAAAATCCATGTCGTCGTTTTGGTGACTTACAAAAAGCACTAAAATTCATTGCTAACAATTTAACAATTCCTATGCGTTATTACTTTCAGAAAAGTCCAATCTTGAACCGAAAGACATTAGATGCCTATTTCTGAATCAAAGATTTCAATTGCATGTTAATATTATTTAACAAGATGGTACATTGGTCACGAAAGAGTTGCTTTTCCAATCTATAGGCTTATTTCCTAGTTTTAATGCTGATAGAGAAGAACAAGTTTATAATGGATAATGCCCTTTTGTATTTACCATTCATAGTCAAAATTATTTTAGATTAAATTGCAGAGAAATTTATATACAGAAACAAGGAAAAGAATTCCTTGAGTGTGAATTCTTGTGAGCTATCATGAGTCTTTGACCGCAGCAATTACACGCTATTACGTATTCAATGGGCTTTTTCGTGAGGGGGATGAACAGATGTCTTTTGAAATTGCTGATGCTAACATGATCGAAGTTAGTGAGACATTGGAGAAAGACTTTGCTGGAACAGCCCGAGCCTTTTCTATCGAACTAGATAGCTTTGATGATGAAACGTATAACTGTGAAATAATCGTTGGTTTCACAATTTGGCCCTATGAAGACGATGAAAATGAAGAGCTTCTTATTCTAAAAAGTATAAGAGAAGAACTTGAAAGAATAGGATTTGTTGAGGATGATGCATACTACCTAGGGGATGGTCCTGATATACGCTAAATTAGTCCTGTAAGAACCACTATTCTGAAATTTCTTTAAGAATTATAAAGCATGGTAATATTGAATTTTTTTCCCATAAAGACGTTGAAAAGTCATGTGAACCGTCTGAGGAGGAACCAATCCGGCCTCTGTGATGTAAGCAGAGATGTTATTTCGATCAATAGTTTCAAATGCAGGATTTAAGACTTTTATGCCTGGTGGGACATCATCATCCCAGATTTCAAATGGAGCTCGCATTTCGATTTCACTAAGCCGACCAATACTGGTAGCTTGATCATATTTCAAAAGTGAAGTACAAATATAGAGAGGAATATGTTCTTCTTCTGATGCAAGAGCACATAAACGAGAACCAATCTTATTTAAAGCCACTCCTTCTACAGTAATGGCATCAGCTCCCATAAAAATCATATGTGGATTGAAAGCGTTCATTGCCCAACGCATTGCTGAGTCCACAATATGAGTAACGCGAATATTATTCTCTAAGAGCTTTCTAGCCGTTTTTCGGCCTTGATATAATGGTCGTGTCTCTGTATTGATAACTTCGAAATCTTTTCCCTGTTTTGCAGCTTCTAGGAATATTCCAACCGTGATTGATGAATGGCAGTGTGTGAAAACTATTGAACCATCTTGGATTCGTTCAGCACCAGTTTTAAAAATCTTCAATTTAGCTTCATTTATTAGGTCAATATATTTTTTTCCATGAATATCAGCTTTTTCTTTTCCGTCAAGACGGATTCCTGTCATAACATATCGTAATCCGTTCCTCAATGCTGGTTCTGTCACTCTTACACTACTGAGTTGGTCAACAATACTTTCCAGATGTTCAAATAGTTCTTTTTCTTTCAATGGAACAGTTTTTGCATGATTTGCAAAAGCTTGTACCCCAAAAATAGCGACATTTGTAGCACCTTGAATGCTTAAATTCTTAATTTCCTTCATAGTATTTTTGAGCTCACGAAACTCTGGGGTCTCTGTAAAATTTTTTTTCAATCTAAAATTCTTCATTTAAGATCGCCTAATACCTTTTAATTCAAGTATAAAAATCCTTAATATTTCTAGTATTGCCTTAAAACGTATTTTTGTTAATTTTCCTATTCCTAAGGAAGATTGCAATAAAGCTGTAAAGAGTAGTTCTGAGAAATTAAAGAATTTTTCAGGATACAACATATTTAAGAGTCTCTAGAATGAAATAATAATGGAAAAGTAACTTTTAATGAGACACTCAAAACATTGAGCCACATGGGTTCTTTATTAAGTGACTTAAGATTCCTTGTCTTTTTCCTTTTAAAAACAAAAAATTAATCTAGTAGTTACCATAAATGGGATTTGTAAAACCTTTTGAGTGCAAACGGAAATGCTATTTACAGCAAACTCATTAATTATTCTTAGAAACAATGACTGATCTATAATAATCGGTGAATGTCAGTGTCGAGTATATTACGAAGAATTTTCAAAGGAAAAAAAGCCGATAAATACGAAATTACTATTATCGGTCTCGACGGTGCTGGAAAAACAACGATTGTCAATCGATTATTAAGATCAGAATTTGTGCCTACAACACGAACTTTAGGTGTGAACTACCGAACTGTAAAATATCGTCAAATTGAGTTCAATTTAGTAGATCTTGGGGGACAAGAGATTTATCGTAACCTTCTTTGGTATGATTCTATAGAAAAAGCTTCAGCGATCGTTTTCGTTCTTGATAGTGCTGATCTCCGTCTTTCAGAAGCGTCCACGGCTTTTTGGGATTCAATTCAGCGAAATGAGAAAGTTCCTGTCCTCTTTATCGCAAACAAAATAGACTTGCCTGGGGCTCGAGCATTTGACCTGATAATCCAAGATCTCGATCTGACACGTGCGCAAAGATCTGCTAGACCAGTAGGTCTTTTTCGTATCTCCGCAAAAACGGGAGAAAATTTCTATGATGCTTTTGATTGGATAGCTGATGTTCTCGTAGGAGAAGAATCTACATTTAAGAGTAAAGTACGAGTGGCGATTCTGATAGATCTGGAGTCACACCAGATATACACGACAAAATTTACTAATATTGCAAAGGAAATCTTAGATCAGCTTAATATGGGGATAAGTGAAACAGTAAAAGAACTTTCTCTGAATCCAGCTGGAATGGAAGTTATTACAGCTTCCGATCTTCAACTAGTTATTGTAAAGAACCATCCTTTAGTAATTGGCCTTATAATTGGGTATTCTGATTCTGTTGTACGAGCTAAACTAATTGCTGAAAGATTAATGAAAACAGCTTCGGCATCAATTGAGATTGAACAGTTTGATTCGCGAGTGCTTTTAAAATTAATGAAAAAGCAATGGCCTTTGGACATTTATAAACCAACTCGGTCATCTGAAGCTAATGAAGACTGAGAAGGAAATTAAAGATAGTCTTTTAATCCCAATATATCTTTTCGACCAATTTCAGATTTTCCTAGGAGCTTACGTTCCAATTCCTTAAACTCATTGACGATTTGTTCATTGATACTGGGATGAATAGCCTTTTTTGCATCAAGAAAATGCCGCATTTCAATAAGCTTAGTTTTTAAATCCTCCCGAAGAGCAATCATAACAGCTTCCCGACAGATCGCCTCAATATCTGCGCCTGCATATCCTTCTAGATCAATAGCAAGACGAGACAGATCTACATCGGAACTTAGCTTCATCCCTTTTGTATGAATGTGAAGAATCTTTAACCTCGATTCTAGGTCAGGAGGTTCTACAAGAAGTAATCGATCAAATCTCCCAGGTCTGAGAAGAGCTGGATCGATCATATCAGGGCGATTACTTGCCCCCAATACCACAACATCCTGAAGACTTTCTAAACCATCCAGTAATGATAATATTTGGTTTACTACGCTCTCAGTAACATGGCTACCTCCAGCAAAGGCTCCTCTACGAGGAGCTATAGCATCTAATTCATCTAAGAATATAATAGAAGGAGAAGCTTGTTTAGCTTTCCTAAAAACCTCCCGGACTGCTTTTTCGCTTTCACCAACCCATTTAGACAAAAGTTCAGGCCCTCTAATGGCAATGAAATTAGCTTGACTTTCTGTAGCAACTGCTTTAGCTAGTAGTGTTTTTCCTGTTCCAGGAGGCCCGTAGAGAAGAATACCATGAGGAGGTGTAATACCATGTCGCTTAAAAATTTCTGGGTGAGCAATAGGCCACTCTACAGCTTCAATGAGCTGTTGTTTTACAGTTTCAAGGCCTCCAATATCATCCCACCGTATATTTGGTATTTCAAGAAGAACTTCACGCATTGCTGAAGGTTCAGTTATTTTAAGAGCTTCGTCAAAATTTTCTTTTGATACAACTAGTTTTGAGAGAATATCTGGTGTAAGCGGTTTATCAAAATCAATTTTAGGTAAGACTTTACGAAGAGTATGCATGGCTGCTTCTTTTGTTAGTGCAGCAATATCAGCTCCAACAAATCCATGAGTCTTTGCAGCATATTCTTCGAGGTCAACATCATCTGCTAAAGGCATTCCACGTGTATGAACTAACAGAACCTCATAGCGGCCGTTTCTGTCTGGCACTCCAATTTCTATTTCTCTGTCAAATCTTCCAGGTCTTCGCAGAGCAGGGTCAAGAGCATTCGGTCTATTTGTTGCTCCAATAACTATTACTTTACCTCGACTTTTTAATCCATCCATCAAGGCAAGAAGTTGAGCAACAACTCTTCTCTCCACTTCTCCAGTGACCTCTTCACGTTTTACTGCAATAGAATCCAATTCATCAATAAAAATTATGCTAGGAGCATCTTTTTCTGCTTGCTGAAATATTTCACGAATTCGTTGTTCACTCTCACCATAAAATTTTGACATTATTTCTGGGCCTGCAATTGACACAAAATTTACGCCTGATTCATTTGCAACTGCTTTTGCAAGTAATGTTTTCCCTGTTCCTGGAGGTCCATGTAATAAAACTCCCTTAGGCGGATCTATCCCTAATCGTTCAAAAAGTTCAGGATGTTTCATTGGAAGTTCAATCATTTCCCTTACACGCTTAATTTCTTCTGAAAGTCCTCCAATATCCTCGTATGTCACTCTTGGCATCATACGAAGGTCTTTGGGAGCCTCTTCTACAATATTAACCTCTGTGTCATCTCCCACAGTCACAATGCCTTCAGGATCTGTCTCCACGACAATAACTTTAATTTCACCTAAAGATACAGGACTTGTTGCTCCAAAGAAACGAGAAATAAAATCGTCCATCCCTGTTCCAGCGGTTCCCCCTCCAGAGGGAGGAATTTTACGTATTTGGCCTGTGATAACGAGTAAATCACCACGAGAGACAGGATGGTTTTGTAATCGTTCACGAATAATTTCAGATCGGACTAAAAGTCGAATACGTTCTTCAGCGGGAGCTATTGTGATTTTTTTCGCTTCTCGTTTTTTGATTTTTCTTATTCGAACTGTTTCCCCTAAGCTTGTGCCAACATTTCCTCTTATCAAACCATCCATTCGGATGATTTTCTTTCCCCGATCTTCTCGTCGTCCAGGTATGACCAAAGCACCTGTTTTTTTCCCTCCTGTTCTTTCACTAGCTATTTCAACAATATCACCAGTTTCTAATCCATTCTCACGCATCACAGAATAATCTACCCGAACCAATCCCCGACCGACATCACCTTGGTTTGCTTCCGCGACTTTAAGCAGTAAATCTGCTTCTCTATTATCTTCCATCTGGCGAGCAATTCCTTAAATCAATTTTTCACTAATTTAATCTGAGTTTGTGAGAAAAATTAATATTTTATCTATCATTACTGTATAAGTCAATCTGTTTTTGAAGATAGGCTTTTGCTGCAAGAACTTCTCTTTTGGCATCTTCTTCTGAATCTGCTGACTTAGAAATGATTACATGAATATTTTTTTCCTCTTGATAAGCTTCAGGTAGTGATTTTATCCAAACATCATGTTTGTTACGTACTTTTGTTAGGAAAGGGGCAAGTAAAGATTCATCTTTGAAGGATGTAGTAATTTCCATTTCATGATAACCAAATGGTTTTTCATTTTTTAAAATAGAGATTTTTGGTGCAATTAGATGATACATCGCTTTCATTTCACGGGGTACTCCAGGAAGACAAAAAATCCATGTATTGGAATTTTTGTGCTCAAGAAAGATGCCAGGCGCAGTTCCAATAGGATTATCAATTGGTTCAGCTCCAACGGGTAAAATAGCCATTTTTTGGCGTTCTGGTGTAATCTCAGACGTTTCTACTAGTTTTTTAGTAAATAGAGACTGATATCGCCTTGAAACTATTGCTAAAGCTTCAGAATTGAGTTCTGTGGAAACATTAATCGCATTAGCTAGAAAAACCGAGGTTGAATCGTCCCAGGTTGGGCCTAGGCCTCCTGTTATCAGAATAAGTCGATATTCAGATGAAGATATTATTTGAAAAATCTCCTTGGGTACAACTTTTGGATCATCAGGAATAGTTAGTATTTTCTTTACAATAAATCCTAAATTTGTAAGATTTTTAGCAAGAAATGTCGCATTTGTATTGACTGTTTTACCTGATAGAAGTTCATCTCCAATAGATATCAAACAAGCTCTCATTTTTAGAAATCCCTCAAAAATTATAAATCTACGAATTTTCCAGTAGAATGAACACTTGTCAGATCAAAACTCCTGAATGAGGATTTAGCTGAAAATGAGTTATATATAATTACCTGAAATTCTTTTCTGTTATCGATATGAGTTGGAACTTGCTTAATATAATTTATCACTTTTTTTAAGAGTTTTCAGCCAGGATATTGATATTCATTGATTCGTCCAACATTCAAGAGTTCCAATTATTGGATTAATTTAAAAAAGGAAAAATCATTGTGAGCTATAATTCAGTAATAATACTGAAACATATAAAGAACCCTCTCCTTACAATGGTAACAAGTAGAAACCACACCTTAATCCCGTAGGATGCTAGCTAATATGACCTCGGAATCGAGTTCGAGAGAACTTCTCGTTTCAAAGGAAGTTCTACACAAGATTAGAGAATTGGTGACTGAATTACGATCAGTTGACCCGACTGTGCAAGTTATTCCTGCATTAAATGAAGCACAAAAAGTAATAGGTGAAATTGAAAAGTTAGAAAAAGACTTACCAACAGCAGGATTCCTGAAAAAAAGAGGAATCAAGAAAGCTCTTACGCAGAATAAAGAAAGATATAATAAACTAACTGATGAGTTGTTAAACTCTCTTCTGGTTGGTTTTCGCAAGATCTACTTTGACCTAGCAAATAATATCAAAGAGATTGCTAAATTTATCCCCCAAGAAACAGAAACCATTCGTAAGCTGCAAATTCCTAGTTTTAATGTCAATGAGATCGTAAAATTTAGTTCAGATGTTCTTAGAACATATAGTCGGACTTCTGAGGTCTTACGAGGGAAAAGCGTTTCGATTTTGTTATTTAATCGTGAGATTATAGAGCTTTATGGTAAATTTGTGAATTTTGATGAAGAAAAGATTCGAGTAACAAATCAAACAACAAAAACCAGTATACATGTCATGACGATCACGGATTTACTTGAAGTATATAGTCAGTTAGAAGCTGAAAATGCATATTTGAAGCAACGACGGAAGGGAACTGAAGGAAAAATCCAACTGGCAATAATTCAAATGTCTTCCGAGCTACAACAACACATTGATACCGTAGCATCAATAGGATTAGATCTTTGGAGAAAAATTGATGTTTTGAAAGAAGATGTACAAGAAATTCAAGTTAGTGCGGATAAAACCACATCGGTTGAAAATCTCATTAGTTTAGAAAAGAAACTGAATAGTCTTACTAATGAATTCGTAAATGCTCTCAGGACATACGAAATATCACTAAAAACAGAAACTGAAGACCAAATCGGACGAATTATACAGATTGTTGGAAAAGTAGAGCTAGAGTCTTCTTATTCAGCAGCTCCTGAAACTGATGTTTCATCGACAAGTATTCCAACTATTATTCAAGATATTGAGAAAATCCGTTCTTGGCGTCAGCAACAAATCATTGCAACAAAGAAGATAATCAGTACATCCGAATTAATCAACGCTTCTAAATCCATTCAGGCAATGAAGATATCAGTTCCCCCTAATTTTGAGAAAGAAGTACGTTTGATTGAAAAAAAAGCCTCAGAAACAAGAGAACTTCAGGAGTGGGTAGAAATAGCAAAAAGATATCATGGGTTGAAATCATCACTCGCTGAAGAATGTCAGAACTATTTCTACAGATTATTGGAAAATCCTCACATACAAGAAGTCATAAATCTTAGTGAGGGCCCAAAAATCCCAATCATTCGTGATTTTGAAGCCTTATCTCCTAGTGAATTAAGTAACAAAGCTCGAGAAATAAAAGATTGGGAAACCCGTCTGGTTGCATATTTCTCTAAGCCAGCTCAACAAAGCCTTAGACAAAATTTGCTAAATCTCTTTGATTCGCGTGAAAGTTTGCGTGATATTCTATCTGATGACCTGAAAGATCAGATCGAATATCAGAGAAAGCATAAAATTGTAGAAGAGATAGATATTCGAGATTTAGTTCATGAGATAGAAAGACTTCATCGCCTAAATACAAACATTAAGACTGAACTTTGGAACAAAATAGATACAGAAATACATCCAATTTATAATCAACTAACTAATCTAGAGACGATTCCGCCAAAATTAAAAACCCATGTCCCCATTCTCACACTGGATGATATTAAAACTTTCAGAGAGGAAATCAGCGTAGCATCACAGAAAAGTATTCAAGAGTTTTTAGATGAATACGAAAAGATCCCTATCTGGAAGTACAAAATATCTTCACGGATCCGTGAAAATTTAAAATCAATTCCATTTCCTTTGATCCCTATAGAGACACGATTTGACCTAAGGGAAAAACGTAACCAAACTATCACTTTAATTGACGAATACTCAGAATCTGGAAATATTGAAGCTGTAATTAAAGAATACATATCTTTCCTAGAAAAAATTGAAGAAAATAAAAATGAAATTCTTATTGAACTGAAGAAACAAATTGCTAATCTGGAGGGGGTCGATAGGAGACTCTTTCGATTATTAAAATCTCGTAAGAGCAGCCTAATTTATTCCACTGAAAAGGAAATTAGTGATCTTGATTATTCTGAAGCTTTAACAGAATATTGGCAATTACAAGCTTTTATTGAGCGGAAATCTTCCACCTTGGCTGAACAGATGGAACGGGAAATTTCCTCTCATATAGAAGACTATTCGAAACTTCCTAGTCAGTATGCAACTTTTTTTAACGAAACTCTGAAACTTATGGAAGAAAAAATGATTGAAATTAAAACACACAAAGATATTGTTCGTTTAGTCAACGTTTATGAGAGTTATAGCTTGGAAAGTTTACAGATGGCGAAAGATTCACTAGCTAAGCTGCATCAAAACCTCTATAATTGGTTAAGAGTTAGCCTTCCTAGAATAAATGAAATAACACCAATCAATGATCCTGTATTTGCTGCAGAGAAGAAGATTGCAGACTTTGAAGCTGAAGAAGCATCTCATGAGAGATTAGCTCACAAATTACATCAGCTCATTTACATGTATGATACTGAAATCGTAGCTATCCTACTGACCCATGGTGTACAGGAATCACGAAGGGTTTTGAAAAATGTTAATGATTTAAAAGAAGTCGGGATAAACATCATCGAGTATGTCGGGGGATACATCGAAAATTTCAGTCAAATTATTGTTAAGAATCAAGAAAATGTTGAGTTACGGGAAATAACAGATGTCTTTGTAGAAATTGATCGCTTACAGACCGATTCAAATGCTTGCCGTGAAATCAGGTCTATGGGAAAAAGATACATTACAGAGATCCAGGATACAGTTGAATATCTATTCAATCACTATCAAATTGATTTACGTCAGGATGAACACGTGGATCTTGCATATTTAAGCCGATTTCAGGAGACTGCGACTGTTAATCATATTAGCAGGCTAACACAAGCGATTCTTGAACTAGTCTCGGTTCGAGGAACAGTAATTGAAATCATGAAGAAAATCGAAAAGGATAGAAATGCTGCGTTGCAAACAGAGTTGGGAGGTTTAGAATATTATTCGAATATTCAAGAAGTCTTCAAGAGATATACAAAGGAAGCTTCGAAGAGTATTTTTCCCTTATCAACTTTAGTAAAAGCACGAGAAGAGTTTCTCGACTCTCATGATCTCAGATATATATTAGAATTATTACCAAAGATAGATAAACAAAGAGAAGAATGGAAAAAAGTATCTATACAGTTGAACCATTGGCATCGCGCTATTCGTATGTTTCGTTCTCGATACACTCCGACAGATAGTGTTGAGGAAAACTCACGACAGTATAAGGAAATTTCAAAGAAAATCAAGGAAACTTATCCTCATAATAAGGTAATTCGTTCATATCTGAGCCTAGTAATGAAATTACTAATAGAAATTAAATCTGGAATCCAACTGGAGAATTGAACAAGCTACAAATTAAAAAGAAAGAATTGAGTGTGTCATAATGTCAATTGAAGGCGAGTCTGAATCTGAGATATTTGCGATCGGTATTGGCGAATGCGGTAGCAATCTTGTGGGTAGTTACTTGGCACGATCCAAGAGAGGAGAGTTACCCCAACGTATTAGAGAATACTTAGTGTTGAATACCGATCGTGGTGACTTATTGAAAGCACGAAAGAAATATTCCATATCGAAAAAGAGAACACTTCTATATTCAGACGCAGAGATTGGAGTTGGTGGAAAATTTTCCTCAGGTTACGATGCTGTTATGAATTCCCAGGATATTATTTTAAATCAATTACAGGGACTAGGTTACGAGGGAATCAGTGGATTTTGCATTTTCACTAGTTTTGGAGGAGGAACTGGTTGTGGAGGTACTCCAGCTTTAATACGTCTTTTAAGAAAGAGATTTGCGGAGGAAGAAAAACGTAAAATATTCATCTATGTCTTTGGGGTATTACCTTTCGTTAACCAGTCATCAGAAGCCGTAAACAGCGTCTGGGCACTATCTAAATTGCTTCGACTTCAGCTTGAGGAAGGAAATATGGGACCTGATCTTATTCTTCTTCTTTCTAATAGAACAATGCTTCAAAGGGTTTTAAATTGGCAACGCGGGGAATCTGTTGATTTATTAAGTAGACAAATAGGAAAAGATCTAGCTGATTTGAGCAGTGAACAGATTGGCCCAAATATTCCAAGTATTATTGGCCAAGATGGCACAGCATATCCTACTCAGATGGAGGAGGCATTTGTCGAACTGGTTAACCCTTTAGCTTTAGAATCTATTGCTGAAATGTTGTCTCCTGGCGTACCTGAGTTAGGAAAAGAAGTTCTGCCAACGACTGATATTGGTGATTTTGCATTAAAATTAGATAGTGTTGTTGTACCTGCAATGTTTGACGATTTATCTGTCTTCCCTGAAATAGGTGGGATGGACTCTCAATTTTCAACAGCAGTTGAATACACTCTTTCCAATTGTAGCTTAACTGACATGGGTACGAACCCTTCAGCGTCATCTGTTTTCTCTGTTCTCAGCGGCCCTCGTAATATTGCTCGAGTAGAATATGACCCCCTTTTGAAAAAAGCATTAACACCATTTTTAGCTAAAGGTGCGAGTATATCTCCAACTTATTGTGCATATGACGATGACACCACTCGTGCCTCACTTCTTCTATTATTTGGTCTGCCAAAAATACCAGAATTACATGATATTCTTGAGGAGGCTAAAGCTCTCATAAATCTTCACAGTGGAGACTCGGAATTGAAGCAGCATTGGTTTAAACGATCAAAAGGAACCACACGGAAAGAATTGGACGCTGCAGTAAACGATTTGGAAAAATTATTTGGTTATTACATTAAACCAGAATAAATATATGGTGCTGGATCAAAGTGGACGAAAAAGAGCCTTCAGGATTTGAAAATATTAATAAAAGCCAGGATTTATTACAATCTGAAGAAGATAAAATCAAACCCAAACCTGAGACTGAGAAACCTCAATACCCTTCACTGGACTTTTGGACATCACGGGGGAACATGGGCGAAAAGATTAATCTCTTAATTGGATTAAATCTTTTACTTATTAACCTAAGCACAAATCTAGTTCAAATTCTACAGAGGGAACATCCTTTAACTGACGATTTGATTGCAACTTTGGTCATGATTCAGGAGTTCTGTTCTAAAATACTCATGCAACCAGAGTCGGACCTAAATATTCTAGAAAAAAGTGAAGCCATTCACTCAAAAATAACTACTCTACTTGAGGATCTCTCTAGTTATTCAACTTCTACAGTTGTGTCAAAAAAGAAAGTAGTTCAGGTAACACCAGAACAAATTGGTCATTTTCAACGAAACGCGGTCTATCTTGATAAATGGGGAATAATTGAGTCTATTGAAAAATTATTAGCCTCATACTCAAGTTTATCTCATTTGGGTTTTCCCAATTATTACTTTGCTGCATGTAAAGAACTACATCGTTATGAGATACAACACCAAACTAACTTCTCTAATCACCACGAAATAATTAAAATTCCTGCTTTTACTCTTAGAGTTCTTATAAGAAAATTATTACGAGAAGCTCCTGCTGCTCGTCTACTACAAAACCTTCGTAGAATGTTTCCTTCCGAACCCGACTCAACTCCCACATCTACCGAACAAGAACAAATTCAAGAGATAGTGGAAAGCTACTATAGAAACATATCAGAGTATTTAGAGAACAATCGGAGTTTACAAGATTCTCTTCGAATCTCTTCAGGCGTTCTAAAAAACTATAATCTTGGAACGGGTGACCTAGAATCAAGAATACCTAATGTTTCTTACAGTGTTGTTAAAGTAGTTGATCTAGATGCGCAAAATGCCACAGAAAATGAAATCAAGCGAGTAATTTCATCAGAAACGATCATCCTTATCAATCGGTTGAATAATTCAATGTTGGAAAATGAGACGTTTGTAACTTTCTTAAGACGCTTGAAATAGATATTCTCTGAAATGCTGGAACAAACCTCAAAAGCTCATACTAGGTTTTTTTCAAGAATGAAATAAAAGCTATCAGAGTCGTAAGGTTTCGAAAATCTTTTAGAATTTTTGAGTTCAATATTTTTCTATAATGATAGAATAAGATGTGAGGAAATAGAATGGGCTTAGAAGATGACATTAAAAACATTAAGGATCAAGTTCTGGAAATAAAGCAATCGCTCCAGAGAGTGGCAGATCCCTCCAAAATAATGGCAGAGGTTCAATCATCAGTACAAAATACTTTTCTAGTATTAAGTAATCTTGAGGAAAGGTTGTCAGCAATCCAACAAATAGTAGATGCTTCGAAAATTAGTTCAGAATTACAAACTTCAATTCAAAACCTTCCTCTGATCATTACAAATCTTGAAGAATCCATTGGATCGTTCCAAAAGACTTTTGTGACCACAGCTGAAGAAACAAAGAATGATCTGAAGTTTATCAAAGTCAGCTATGTTGAAGATGTTGTTGGGAGTATGCGAACACTATCTAATGATATTACAGGAATGATAGAATCATCTACCGAGGAAACAAAAGGCCGATTCGAAGCCAGTACCGCTAATTTTGTAGTGATTTCAGATAAGCTTGACAATATTGAAAGTAATTTAAATGCATTAATAGAAAATCAAACTGATCAGCTAGCTACTGTTGCTGAACTTCGGGATCGTGTGAATGCAATAATCCAAGTAGAATTGGCTTCGCTGCGTGACCGTATTGTTATTTACTTGGAAGCATCAGTCAACGAGCTAAAAACATCTGTAACTGAAAAATTAGCTTCACAAGATGGAACTCTTCAAAGATTAGTTAAAGCAACAGGTCAATTAACTCAGAGTATTAGCTCCCTCCCAGAGATAATGAATCAACAGATTAACACTGCAGTTGAACAGCGAGTTATTGCTGAACTTACGTCAATGCAAAAAGAAATGAAAAAGATGACTGCATTTATTGTACGCACACAACGAAAAGAACCCTAATATCTTCGTCTTCCTGTAAAAACCGATTTACTGGTTATAGTGATCATGTTTCAATAGCTATGCGCTCAAAATTATACGCCTCGAACATACCTCGATTTGTAAGAAATTTGAAGACTTCAAAAATTCTATCCATTCGTTCTTCACCGAAATAATCAAGACAGTCTTTAAATGAAACCATGCTGTTTTTATCTAACATACCTACTATCAATTCATCAAAATCCTCCTTCTGGATATCTCCAATTAATTCAGTAAATTTAGGAAATTCTCTATAAAAATTGTATAGTCTTCCACCCCTAGGAGTTATCTCAAAAAGGAGGGTTGTTGGATATTTTAAGTACTCATTCAAACTAGCAAATTGATTGTTGTGGATCCTAGACATTTTATCACGGAAAAAATGCTGGTATATTTGGGTTCCAACCCCTGAAAAGGCACTTTTTTGAAAGATGGGGTCATCCAGTTCTTCCACGTAAATTTCCTCAATTCTTCTTACAAATTTCAATAAATCTTTACGAATATCATATTCCTCTCTCTCTTTATGTTCCTTATCGAGGATTACCACAGCAATCGCAATTATCCTGTTACCTGATTCCAAAATCATGTCTGCTCCTTCTCCAAAGTCTACTTTAGACAATGATCCCTCTCCTAAAGCTTCCTTGCCAAAACTTCTCAACGCCATAAGAAGTGAGCCAACCATGTCCTGATCCTGCTCTGTTACACCAAACGATTGGTTATAGATAACAAATCCTTCCTCGGTGATTAAATATACTGCTTTGAGACGAACCATTTTTTTATTCTCCCATAAGAAGAAAGAAAGATTATTTTATCTTTAAACAAAATATCAGCAATACATCTTATAAATTTTTAACAATTGAAATAGATAAAATAATTGTCAAGTCAAGTGAAATGAAGAAAATGAGTATTTCAGCTTTTATTTTAGCTGCAGGTGAAGGAACTCGGATGTATCCATTTTCTTATGGCACTCCCAAACCGATATTACCTTTACTCAATAAACCAATCATATTTCATTCAATATCACGTCTTATACAGGCTCATATTTCAGATATTGGTGTTGTAATTCGAAAAAATGACCAGATTATTCCTTCCTATATTAATACTGCCTTTCCAGACCTGAATCCAATTTTTATCATCCAGGAAGAGGCGTTGGGAACCGCCCACGCGGTTTTACAGATTGAGAATCATCTTACTACAAAGGATTTCTTGGTCATTGCAGGGGATTCACTTTTTTCCGCGTCTTTCTTGAAGCAATTAAAGAATACTCATCTTAGAGAAGAAAACATCATTACGCTTTCCCTCGAAAAAATGGGTTTTGATTTGATGAAAGAATCCTCTACAGTTGATTACAGGGATGGACGGGTTTATCAGGTGCGAGAAAAACCCCAAACTCCTGCAGAAATACTAAGTGATCTAAATTCAGCAGCTCTATATATATTTTCAAAATCATTCTTCAATATGTTAAGAGATATTGAAAAAAGCGCACGAGGTGAGTATGAATTAGCTTCTGCAATAAATAAAGCAATACACCAAGGTCATCAGGTAGGTGGATTACTTGCCAGACGAGTCTGTCATATCAGTACAGCCCGTGATTTATGGCATTTTAACCTTGAGCTTCTGCATGAAACAATCAAGGGGAAAGTTAATGGAAATTTGATGGGGGAAAATGTCTATATTGACGAATCAGCTATCATTAAGAACTCCATTCTTGGAGATAACTCGATTATTGGAAAAAAAGTTGTTTTACAGAACTGTGTTGTTCTTCCTGATACCAGAATTACTAGGAATTATGAAAATTCCTTAATTAAGTCAGACTATTTTGAACAATTTCACTGAAAAAACTAAAAATCAATAGATCAATAACGCCTAATTCTTTGCGGATCGTTTTTCTAGACTAGTTTTTAATAAATTCTTGTACATAAAGAAATTAGAGGAAATTTCAATTATTAAGATATACATTAAGGTGCAATAATGGCTACAAGTGTCACAAAGCTCTCTCGATTGTCTCGAAACAAGACATCTGGGAATGTAATCATCTTTGTACTGACTTGTATTGGAGGAATCCTTTTCGTAGGAGCTATTGGGGCTGGAGTGTCGTCTAATACCGATAAATTTGCATTTTTGGGAGGATTCGGGGTAAGTGTCTTAATTTCATACTTTGTAAATAAAAAAATGCGTCAACCTTTTTTTATAGAAACCTCGCGGTATTTAGAGGAGCTAGTTAATCGGCGATTTGATGTACAACAGGCAGCAGTTCGTGCTATAATGATAGAACCGCTGCAAACGATATTTACATTGAAAGCAGCTCTCAAAGAGGTGGATGACCTTAATTCGGAAATGGAAGGTATCTATTCTCTTACCTCAGAAGAAATCTCAATGAATTCCTCTCCTATTCACAATTCACGGATTCAAAGGGAGTTAAAAGAAATTATCAAATCATTAGATGAAGCTAAAAAAGAAATAAGAAAAAAGCGTGCCAATATTATATTTTTAGCTGAAATACGACAGAGGATTTTAACCACTATCAATATACAACTTTCTCGGCCTCGGAACGAAATTGAGTATGATTACTTATTTTTCAAAGTCCAAAAGCATATTCAAGATCAGATAGTGGATGATTATTTATTTCAACAGATAATTGATCATATTTTATCTCAAGGTGAGGTTGGTGGAAGTTTAGATCATAATAAACGTGGTAGTTTGATCTTAACAGTAGAACGTCCCTATAAGGGGAGTGTGGTTGAAGGTATATCGTGGGAGAACTCTCAAAAATATGACAAACATTGTGTAATATGTCGTTACATCATTGAACCAGATGAAGATATTGTGGAATGTCCTTCGTGCCAAAACTCCTTTCACCGAAATCACTTACTAGAGTGGTTAAAAGTTTTCAATCAATGCCCTATGTGCCATCAACGGTTAACCTTGTTTTCTAATCCCACTTCTTGAACCATTCCTGATTAAAAGATTTGTACACATTAACACCAAGCATTATAGATAATCTTTGCTTAATTATGACACTAGTTGCTCTGTTTTGAATTCTATAATACCTACTTTGTACATTCACCATGCTACGTTAGAGATCATTCCTATTCCAATAACTAAATGTGAAGTTATAACCATACCTCAAATCAATATTTTAATCTATCTACACACGAAAATTCATGCAATTACCAAACTTATAAGAGATCGCTTTTTTAACTAAGGATTTATGTAGCAGTTTATTATTAGTAACATGTTGTGTATTTCTCTTGAATAAGAAAATCTCTCCTCTGTGAAATAAATTTCAAAAAGTTTTTATTAATTAAAACTTTGAGAAATCTCGTTGAATTACACTGAAATGAGGCCATCCAAAAATTAATTGACATTAATTTTTCCGATACATTTATACTTTTGATTATGAAGGGACAACTAGGGGCCATTATGTGAATGGATTCCGATGAAAATTTTAGCTTGGAAGGAATAGATGAGCTAGATACCCAAGTGAAATTATATCAAATGGGTGTGGAGTCATTCAGTCCATATACAACCACAGGTAAAGTTGATATGATCATTCGTTCAGAAAATGGGGATCGTGTGCGCTATGCTGACATTAAAGTCTGTACAGGCGTCCGAAAAGAAAGTGAGGTTGTCTGGGAGCTTGAAATTGGGTTTTTTATGAACAATGAAAGCTTTATCATCTTAGCTGTTCGTCTACCAGGCAAAGATGAGATTGTAGAGAAACATCACATTGTGATAGAATCTAAAAAGTTTTTAAAATTGGTAAAGAAGCATAAAATGAAAACCAAAGAAGATAAATGGATAATTGAACTACCCTTTTCTGATCTTCAAATTCTAAATCAGCAATCCACCAACAAAATATCTAAAGCTTTGGCTAAATCTCTGAAAGAGTACTTCGATAATTGGGATTGCCTACTTGACTGGCGAAGTGACCGCTAATCCAATAAAGACTTTTTCAGACATACAAACCTTTACTTGGTTCTATTCCTTCTCCTTGAGTCAACTGTCGATTCCGTTCAGCTAGTTCCATAAGAGATTTCTGAATCTTCTCTGCATCTTTAAGGAGTTTAGAGGTATCAATCTCAAGCCCTTTTATCTGATTAATTGCATTAATAAGTTTTGCAGCCCCACCCGGATCAGGATACGGAGTTGTCACTGGAACAAGTAGTGAAAAGCCTTCTATTGATGTAAGTAAGGCTTCATTCATTATTGCACCAGAGAGGCCAGCAATAAATCCTGTATGGGGTTTAGGAAGATCGAATTTCATCAGATTGGAGTCTTTCTCGTACGCTTGAGGTTCAGCTACTAAAAAGACTTTATCGCTCTTCTCATCAAAAGAATCTGCAACAAATCCATCTAAGCAAATAACTTGTTTAGCTCCAATATCAATTGCCCATTCTAACATTGCATGGGCAAGAAAATAATAGGCTTGAGGTGGACAGGGAGACTCGCCAATGAGAACAACAAATTTATGTATTTTACTACCATAGATTCTGTACGGATAAGCTAGAACACCATCAATGAAAACAGATATAGGAGGGATGAGAGGAGAACGAATTGATCCGATCCACTCCATCTCAAGTTCTTTTATAACATGCTTAGCAGCGATATTACCAACTAATCCATGTCCAGGAAAACCAACAACAACCCAATCAGGGCTTATGTCTGTTGAACATTCACAAACAGTTTTTTCTGGATCTGTTCTAAAAACAAGATCTGATGATTTTTTGTTCATAATCTAATCACCTTGTATTAATTCTAAAGATTTCACATCAAGAATAATATTGGTCTCAAGAAATCTGTGTTAGCTAAAGTAAAGACAAACCAACATATAATACATTTGACATCACAAATCAAAGATTAAGTTATCAATTCGGAACAATCTGAGGGATAGTATTCGTACAAAGCCAATATATTGGAATACTCTGTATTTTACTTTGAAATTCGATGATTTCTACTTCTTTGACTATATAACAATATGTTCCAAGTGAATACGCACGTGAGATATCTTTTTTATTCGCAGAGGTTGACAAAATTGCATTAGGGATATATTTGGTCTCATTGTTGCGTTTTAGAATCTTTAATACATCAAAACCATTCATTCGTGGCATATTAATAACTAAAAGGATTGGATCAGGGCCTAAACCTTCTTGAATAATCATTTCGACAGCCTCTGCTCTATCTTTTACTCGTTGGAAATCTAAGTTGTAAATTACAGTTATAAATTTTAAATTTACCAGACCATTAGTAGACATGTTTTCAATCTCTAATAATATCATCGAGATAGGAGAGGATGATTTAAGGTCAAGAAACTCTAGAGTATCAACTCCATTCTCAAACCAAAATACTATGATCTCACTAGGGAGAGATTTTTCAAGAATTATGTTTAATAATTATCATGCATTCAGTATTATCTTCATCAATAGCTAGAATGTTGTAACAATTACTGTTTTCCACACAGCTCAACCTAAAGTATTAATATGGGTGATGATGGCGAAAAAAGAGCTATAATCATTGAAAAAATCCTTTTAATGATTTGATTATCTTGATATCGATTACGTTTAATATAATGTTCTCAAATCTCTCTTAACGATCAGCTATAACAAGTACGGATACCTCATTATCGGGATCCATTTGATTTATTTTCATATTTTATAAAAACATAATTATATTCACCCAGTAAAAAAAAGTTAAAGTACACAAAAGAAAGGCCCCTGAGTAAGATAGAATAAGGCGATGAAACTGTGAAGTACACACAACTCGTATTATTATCAATAATTATAAGTTTCTGGGCATTAAGCATTGGGTTCGTTTGGGCAGCAGATCCTGCTGACTGGGGAGATGTGATTGATGTGAATTATTCTCTCTGGTTAGATGAAGAGCACACAATCGAAAAGCCAGGAAATATTGACGTTGTTTTGTCATATGTATATCTCAGACGAAATCAAAATGAAAAAGTGCCCAGAGATGTATATGTCGCTTTACCTGCGGAGGTGGCAGCGGATCTTCAGAATGTCTATCTACAGAGTTTTATTGATGCAATCATTGGAATGAATGTTGGTGAAAATAAAGACTTTATGATACCAGCCGAGGATGCGTACGGAGACGAAGATCTCTACTACCGCATTCGACTATTAAAAATTCACTATGATGCTTCAGAGCAGCCAACTGAGACTCCTAGTGCTTCAGATCCCAACCGAGATATGACTTATGCTCTTTTAATTGTGGGTGGAATAATTATCGGTGGTGGAGGGTTTATTGTGTGGTCGGTTCGTTCATCACGGACATATAAATCGGCACTTTCAGAAAAGACAAAGAGTTCAGCAGTACGAGAAAAAACTATACAGAAAGAGAAAGATCAGATCAAAGAGCTGCGAAAACTTACCGAGTCAGTCTCAAAGGCCGAAGATACTGCAACGAAACCTGATATCAAGTTACGTCGTCGGCGTTAACCACAAGTGGAAAATCACAATTTTAACAAGAAGACGATATGTGATGTCACGAAAAGTGTTGGAAGGATTATGGAAAGGTGAAAAAGCAAAAATTCTTGGATCATTGCCTAAAACAAAAAAATCGTTAAATACTCTGCTCATACAGCCAGTCATTGAGCTCAACAACGGGGAGGAATCAATGGTGGAAATGGGGGAACTGGAATTCCTAAAACAGCTAGTTCCCACCTCATTATTTGATCAACTGAAGCTCCCATTCATTTTTCAGAAGAGAAAGAGCCAATATATTCTCCTCGGGGAGAAACTTGAACAATGGGTTATAGAAACGATCTTGGGGATGACCACTTCCTCACCATTCCTGCTAGAAACGTATAAGGGACGAAGCAGCTACTTCATCTATCACTACAAAAGAATTCAAACAAAAATCCCCACATTGGTGTTTTTGACATTTACAGTTACTACATAACTCTAGCAGAAACCAATCAAAGACAATCCACGGTAATTCTTTATCAATAGATATATTGGATGGGAATGTGAAATTAATAAGTCATGTTGATGAATCTGGTGTTAACAGAATTTCACCCGTAATAAGGATGGAGATTAATATACCTAACTTTATCTCATCTAGATAGCTGTAATTCTAGAGATGCAATTAAAAATTGAATTGACTACACTCTTTTTCTGAGATTTAGCGAGCGATTACTTGAATATCAGTCACCTGGCGCTCGATTGCTTTAGTTTGCTGTCTATATATGAGATGGACACTAAAAGAGATTAATAACGACCCGATAATACATACAATGCCAGCAGTAAAGATTCCTGCAGACAAACCATGATTTTCAATAACAATTCCAGCCATGGGAACCACAGGGATACCAATAAGGGAAAAAATGGTTGGCATCAAGGAATAAACAGAATTTCGGTATTCAGATGGGACAAAGTCAATCATGATACGTTGGATTAATGTTTGAGCAATATTGAAAGTTGTACCAACAATTGTCCAGAGGAGAATAAATGTCAGAACAATTCCTAACACATTAAATTCATTTGTAGGAGGCATAAAGAGAGTTAAAAGTATAAAAGAAGGGAAAAATGAAATTGCACTTAGGAAAAGAAAAATGGGGAGTCTATCATTCGAAATTCGCTTGTTTATATGCGCGATATAAAATGAAAGCGGGATACCAGCTAGAAAAAGGGTGGTACGGAGTAAACCAGCAAGGGCATCGGTGCCAGTATAGCCAAAGTATAACGGAAATAACACCAATCCACCCCAAATCATCCAAGTGACATTAAAAATGGCATTTCCAAAGAGAAAGAGGAAAGCTGCCTTACTGGAGAAGAGAAATTGAACACCCCCTTTTAAATATTTGAAATAATTGGAAAGATTTAATGAATTTTCCTCGAAAGACTCCACTTGGATGTGATTGTCCATTTTGATGTTTTTTAAATACAAGAGAACGAGGAAAACAATGATGATTGTTAATCCAAATTGTAGGGAAAAGACAATTCGACGAGAAATAAGTGTAGCTAGTGTTCCTCCTATCAAAAATGAGGCTGCTAGTGCAAAATTGTTAAGAGAATTAACACGAGATGTTGAAAAACCATAAATCTTCCTGTCAGGATCAGCATTACCGACTGCAACACGATAATTGTTATCTACCCACGTAGCAAAGGTACCAGATGATTGAGCATTCCCAAATCCATTAATCACTGCAATTATTGTAAAATCAGACATCGTTTGAGCCGACATTAGAAAAAGAAAAGAGATACCATAAAAAATAAACGCGATCGCTAAGACCCAGCGTTGGCCAATCCAATCCCCTAATGCACCAGAAGGATAATCAAACAGTAATTGGGTTGCTAACATGATACTAGTACAGACAGCGGTAAGGGCAAACCCAATATGATCAATACTAAAGAGAACGTAAAAGGTACTGGATAAACTCCCTAAAAAGGAGATTATCATGCTAAGATACAAAAATACTCGCATGTAGTATTGAGCTTGAGACGGTAATTCTTGAGTCCCTAAAATCTTATTGATCAACATGATGGGTCTTGGTTCAATCAGATATTTTTTATAGATATGTGATCAGGCAATAGGAGCTGCCAGTAAGGAAATCTATAAATACTTGGAACTCAGAAATCCGTGAAAATCGGAGAGACGACACTTTTTGATAAACCATTTTGTATAAATAATTTCTGGAAATAAGCGATCCACAGACTTAGAACGAGTTATACGTCACCAAGACTGCCACCAAGATAGATATTGTCAGTATTAATCCTAGTACTCTCCGAAAAATAGGTATATTGATAACCGAGGAAAATAAAGATTACTATTTTAGACTTAATTATATGAACTTGTAGAATCTAAATCTAAATTGATTCTTAGAAATAATACATGTATATAAAAGCTGAAGTTTGTTGGAGTTCTCGAACCTTTGGGAGATCAGAATTAAACATGATTTCTTCAAAGAGAGCCTATTCTCTTATTAATAAAGAGTGCGATTGATATGGCAGAATGTAAGTTTCTAAATGATTTTAAGGAATATCTTTGTGATAGAAGAGAATTTAACGATACATATGGAAGTAAACGAGAACCAGGAGGAAAAAGGAATCCCTAGAATCGTGGAAACGTCTCCAAGTTTTGGAGAGGATCTGTACGTGTTCATGAAGTGAATAGGGAAGTTGTCACAGGAAGAGAATAACAACGATAAGCAGTGAGGCTGGCATTTGAAGTAAGTGAAGCTCCTAGGTAGTACCCTAGAAATTAATTCGATGGCTATTTCATGAAGTTATCATGATCATATTAGCTTCACTTTCTCATTATAAAATAATTATATATATATAAAGGAAAGTAGTTTGAGAAAGCTTCTTATATGATGGTTCGATTAGTTCGATTTGATTCGACTGTCATTCCTGCATGATACTCATGCCTCCCCTGTCCCTGTCCTCGGGGTGTCGTGAGTCCTCCTCTCTATGTGTCCTTGTCCTTTCACCTTTGATTTGCTATTAAAGCATTCCTCTCGATTATAAACATCGAGGTTTCGCGATTTATCTCTGTCGAGTGTGACTTGATCGTATGACTAAGTTAGCTGATCGCCTTCGTGAGGCGTTAAAAGCTGGTCGTTCTGGAGAGCTCATTAGGGAATCCCCCTTTGAACGTTTCGGCTTTTCTCATGATCCTTTCCGCTCTGACCCCGATCCTTACAATCCTGATTTTCTCATCGAACGCGAGGATGTCTTATACAACTTTGCTTTGCGTATTGGTGATGCCACTCGTTTGTTTGAACAAGATCCTCAAACTCCCTTTCGTCATGTACTCGCTCATGGCTTACGTGGTTGTGGTAAATCTTCCTTAGCTAGACACTTCGATAGAGAGTGGAAACAAATCGGTTTTCAAGATTTTGAAACTCTTTATGTTGATTTGGCTACTTGGCGCGAATTACCTGAATTTCTCGAGCCCTTTGGCTCTTCTTCCAAAACCCTCGAGACCTATGAAAGTTTCCTCTCCCAAATAAAATTTATTGAAAAGCCTCTCATCATTTTTATTAACAGTTTAGATTATACTATCACTGGAACTGCAGCTATTCCCCAGATTCGGGATTTTATTTCTGATATTGAGTCTCAAGCCCAGCATGGAGTCATCCTCATTGGATTTGTTAACAGTCTGACCTTAACCGTTCTGTTGGAAGAAGAACATCTAATGCTTTCTCGGGTCTTTCTTTCTTATTTTAATCCCAAACATTTCTTCTTCCCGGTTTTTTCCAAGAATGAAATCATCAAACTCGTAAATCAACGCCTTAAAGTTGCTCGGACTCCTACTAGCCTCTTTACTGATAAAGCTCTTGAATTAATTGCTGATTATAGTCTTGGGATCCCATCTGTTGCGTTAAAGCTGGCTTCGGATTGTTTACACGAATTAATTGTTCTTGACACTGATAAAGCGACCGTGAATGTCATTACTCCAGTAATAGAAGAATTGGGTTATGAGGAAGCAGTTCGGCTGGTTGAATCTATGGATACTGACGTTGATGAGGAACCCATTAGTATTCTCACGCCAAAGCGTCGAGAAATCATTGCTTTAATGCTTAGTCATCATCTACGGGAACGCTTTTTCTTTCCTAATACTGGTGTGGATGGCCTACGTAGCTCTGATCTTGCGAAAGACTTAGGGGTTAACCTTTCAACAATGAATTATCATCTCAAACCACTCACTACCTCTCAACCTGTCCCTATTCTAGCAACAATTGATGATGTTCATGATGCTCGGTCAAAAATTTTTTGTGTTGAGTGGGATTCTCAAATTGCCAGTGCATTAGAAATTATTACTGTTTATCAGCGGTTAACCCATCGTCGTTATAGTATTGAAGCCTCGTCCATTCTCTTTGCTCGGAGGGAGTCTCCATGAGTAGCCACCCCCTCGATGATCCTCTCGATTCCCTCTTTGAAAATGCTGATCGTGACATCAAACAAAAGAAGCGATTACAGGAATTGGGATACCGTTATGATCCTTGTGATCCTCTTCTCCCTCTCCACGATCCTCATGCTTTTTATGGCGATGAGAATCAGCAGTACAAAGATCTCATTATCAAGATTGTCGAATTTATTGAAGAATCTTCCTATGATCTGTTAATTCTTAAGGGCCCTCGTGGAACGGGCAAAACCATTTTTGCTCGTATTTTTGAGGCGTATAGTCAGAAATTAAACATTTCTGCTGTCTATCAAGACGCCTCCACTTTTTTTAAGGAAACGACTGGTTCAGATCCCCCAATCGATTGGAGTTCTGCGGATGTTATCTTTCTGGATGATGCCTTTTTGCTTCATAAAACTCTCCGCAGACTCCTCACGGTAAACTCTCCCTTTCCCCCTCTTTCCCCTAAAATCATTGCTATTATGGATAGTACCGAATTTGAGATCTATCGTCGTCTCTGTATTCAACAAGGGGACACTTCCTATCAACATTTTCTCTCCATGCCTCATTTCAATCATATTGAGATCACTAACCTTCTGAACCGTCGCCTCCGTGTCTGCTATCGTGAACAAACTATCCCGTATATTCCTGCTAATACTGTTTCTAACATTGCCTCTATTACCTTTGGGAATCCTGGTGTCGCCATTAGCATTTTGGAGGATTTTTTCTCCTTAAATTCTTCTCTTAGTTTTGTTGATTTTCGTTTTACCTTTGGTATTGATCCTGAGGTGCTGAACAATTTCTCTCCGAGTAAAATTCCCATCCTCCGTGAGATCCTCGTGAGAGAGGTTCAGAATGAGTCGCTTCCTTTTGAGAGGCGGCAGTATATTATTCATAAAGAATTGACTCGGTTAATGAATAAAACTAAAAGTACGATCAGTCACCACTTAGGAGATTTGTTGAGTGGTACGTTAATTTATGAACAATCAACTGATCGTGATAAACGTGAAAAAGCTTATCGGCCTAATAAAGCTATTTTTGGTATTTTAGAGCATCTTGCGTTTGAGACATCGTTCTCTGTGGATGCTCGTATCACCTTTAAGGGGATTTATCATGAAGATTAATTATGAATTACTTGAATTAGAAGAGCTCACGCTCGAGTATTGTCGTCAACGTGGATTAGTTGTCGATAAAGATGTCAGCCATTTTCGAGACAACGAGGTTCATTTCGTTATTCAAAATGGTCAAGAAAATGAGGGAATTGGGGTCATTATAAAGGACTGGAAACGAGCTGTCGGTGTGGATATTGTGATTCGGGCTGAAAAGATAATGAAGAACACTCGTCTTCTGTCTAAAATGCTCATCATCACGAATGTCTTCTCTGATCCCGCACGGTCCTTAGCTGATCGTATTCGGATCTTCCTTCTTACACGAAACGATATCATTCGGATTCTCAAGTCAAAAAATGACACGTCAACAGCGAGAGATTCCTCTGATAGTCAGGAGAATGTCTTGCTATATTAAAATTCTTCATTAATTGATCCCCTTCAATCCCCTTATTCTTGGGAAGGGAATTATTATCTATTTTTTGAATTGATTCAAAGTATCAACTAGGTTTTCTTCCTTTTAACTAATAGAAGACAAAACATAACCCAGAAAATAGAAATGAAACTAGCTATTGATGTTGTGCTTGTGGTGCTTTCTGATGTCATTGAGCTTGTGGTAGAGCTAGCTACATGAATCCCAGATGATGTCTGTGGCGATGTTGAAATGAATGTTGTCGGGGTGGTTGATGCTTCTGGAGTGCTTGTTGGTATCGGAAGTTCAGATTCAGTTAGCCCATGGGCATAATATATATTCAAAGGCCCCCGTCGCTCGCCTTCTCCTTGGGTCCACACCACATGCGGCCTATCAATCGAATCAAACTTAATGGCAAAGTATTCGCCTGGACGCTTGAAATAATAGTCTGTATATCTACTGGCTATGGGGATGGCATCATGAAAGATAGGGGTTCCTGTTAGATTATCAGCAAATTCAATCATTCGATAATATGGCCGGAATTCTGTTGCAGTTTCGTACATGTCATAATAGACTACGTGAACACGTCCAAATGAGTCTATAGCCATTTCCGGATGCCATTGATCCCAATTGGCCCGTGGATTCACTCGATATCGTGGACTCCATGTTTGGCCATAATCGTCTGAATATTTAATAAAAACATCCCATTTCGCATTAATATCAGGATCATATTTGCCTGCCCAGAGTGCATATAACCGATCCTGAGCATCAAAACGGATTACAGGAAACGTCCCTCTTCCTGCTACAATTCCTGAAGAGGAACAGTTTTCGCTGTATGGATTGATGTCGATAGGATCTGAGAACGTTTCTCCTTGATCTGTAGAATAACTCAGATAAACATCGCCCCAAGTAAGACGCCCGTCTGCATCTTCATCAGTATACTGCATCCACGCGACATATATATGCCCATGACTATTTGTGGTAACATAGGGGGCGAATGGGCTTATAGGTCGAGTGATCGAATCAGTGATGACATTAACTTCTTTAAAACTCTCCCCGCCATCAGTCGATCGAGTTAAACGAACGTAAATATCTAAATCGGGAGAAGTGAAATCAGCGTCATCATAAACCATGTATACTGTGCCATTATTACTGACTGTTATAGTTTCTTTATCCGCAAAACCAAACCCGTGTGATGCAGGAACGATAGTCCAGCTCTGGCCGTAATCAGTGCTTTTAGCAACCGTGATTTGCGAAAATCCCGTAAAATTCAGGAAATAATCATCTTCATATTCGAGATATGCATAATACAAGATCTCATTCTCTTCATCCCACGTCATCCACGGATCACTTTGCCCCGCTTTCCATTCCAATCCAGGAGGAAACGGCATGGTCAGTGGTTCTGTCCATGTGATGCCATTATCCACGGATTTGGTAAAGCTTACTCGTCTTCCAATGCCACTATGGGAGGTGGCATCTTTCCAACCTGCAAAAAGGGTTCCATTGGCGGTAATCACAAGTGTAGGTTCAACATGGTAATAGTATGGATGGTACATGGGTTTTTGGGATAGTAAGTCATTTTCTGAAAAAGTAATGATATTGAAAGGTTCAGGTACCGCAGGTGAATATAAAGTGGATGTAAAAGCAATGATGAGAAGGAAAGAAAGAAATATCCCCAGTTTTTTCATAATAATGCACAAGTAATAACAAATAGAAGTTATATTTTATTTCTTAGGACAGTGACATTAAAAATCAGGAAAAAATTTTCTACTTTAATAAAGCATGTCTTCCAGAATTTCGGCCGCGTCACGAACATACTTTGGACAGTTTTTGAATATTTTTCGTTCAGTTGCATGTTTCCTATTTTTAATTGTTGTTAAATCATAATTGATTAACTCTCTACAGATTATGGAGTGATATTTCTCTTTAAATTTCCGTATAAATTCTTTAGCTCGATCGTGCATAGCTTCTTGATGTTTCACATCTAAATCGCTGAATTTAAGCCCGATCACCATGAATGCTCCTGTTACTGCTCCACAGATGTTTCCTGTATGTGCCATCCCCCCACTGAATACTTCTGTCAGTTTTAAACTTAATTCTTTATCTAATCCTAATCTTGGCCCAAATGTTGATAAAATTGCCTGAGCACAATTATCTCTATCATAAAAACAGTTTACAGCAGTGTCAACATCATTCACTTGTATAGCTCCTTTATCCTGATAGTGGTCTAGTGATCACAGTCACTTTCCAAGACTATTTCTTGTCTTTAAGCATTTTTTTTACAGCCAAACCTGCCTATTTAGTTAGCTTTATGAACCACTTCCATTTCTTTTGATATGAAGGAGTTCATTTGCAGGACGAATCCCAGTTCATTGATGGATTATTTAAGACGGCTATAAATTATAGTAAGCGATATATTTATCGTACTATCTCAGACCTTCTGAGGGAGTGGTCTTTAGATGAACTACTCGAGGATTCTCGGTTTCGAAAATTTTGACCTTTCATGTCATTAAATCTCTTCATTCATTCGAATATTCGAAAATCGAACAATTTATAAATTTCTTAAATTTATATACTTATGGTTTGAATGGGCCATAATGATTCTTCCCGTGAATATAACTCGTATTTAGGGAAAGATTTATCTACATTACTTATTTTATCGGCATTAAATAATAAGAAGAGTTCCAGTACTTATGAGCTGATTAGGGATATTAAAACAAAGACTAATGATATGATTTCATTTCGAGCAGGAACTATTTATCCTCACATGGTAAAATTAGAATCAATGGGGTTATTAGCCAAAGACATTGAAGAAACTACTTCCCATTCAAAGGGAGTTATTAGGCAAAAGTCAGTTTATTCTTTAACTCAAAAGGGAGTGCAGGTTTTAAACGAAAAGAAAAGGGATTGGCTGGATCTTCAATCCCTTATCAATCAACTGTTGACTGAAGAGAAGTGAACTCACCAAATGAATGATCCTGAATTATAATATAGCACTCGAGGATGACAATTTTCGACGAATTCTGAATTATAATATTATAGGTGGACTAGGGATATTCTTTCTTGTTGTTATTCTTTGGAGTCCCCTAATGCCTTGGACTGTACTGGCAATTCCTGCTTGGATCATTTTAATTATTAGTCTCCAACTGTTACTAAACGGAGTTCTTCTAATGAACTATTACTCTTGGATGTATATTAATCGATTTATTAGCTATTCTAAGCAGCAGTATGGGTAAGTTCTTTTCTGAAAAGCCCTCTACAGCCCCCTAATTTTAAAATAATGAAGATTTATGCAGATAAATTTGTTTTGGGGTTAACTATATTTTTCGAGTATTCGGAAATCGAATAGTTTCTAAACTAATATTTGAATTCCAAAACTTGAAATTAATAATTCCTCAAAGTGAGTTGATATATATTATAATTCGGATAAATCTCAAACGCAGAAAAAATGGAAAAACAAAGCATTTCCAGCCAGCTAACAGACAAAACAGATCAAATTCTGGTAGAATAGCTCATAGATATCACCAATCAGGTGTTAGAGAAGTTTGGTCTGGTTCTCTTCAATATGATGGAATGTACAGTCTCAGTAATATTCCAAGAAAAATAAATAGGAAAAATCCTTCCATGAGAAAGTCACAGGTCTTCATACTGGTGTTTATATTTTCTCTTATTTTCATTACTGGTCTAGAAAACTTCAAGGCTGAAATCACATTGAATTCTAGTAAAAATCGCTTATTAACAAGCAATAGTAAGAATATTAAGAATTCACTTGTAAATAGAGATGCTAAAAGTGATATTATTAAGCAAGAAGGAATATTTTCAAATCTATCATTGTCAGTAAAATTAGATGAAGCATTATCAGTAATTGAAGGCAATTTAACAGTGGTTTATCTCAACAATGATCCAATCACACTTGACTCCATTCCATTCCATCTTTATCCTTCTGGTATGCAATTCAAAAGTCGGGAAGGAGATATCTTGATTTTTAATGTCACAACTACAGGTTCTCCTTCCATTGATCTCCCCTATAAGGTTTTTTCTGATCAACAATTAATGTGGGTGAACCTTTCTTCACCTCTTGAATTCAATCAAAGTACCTCGCTTCGTATAGTCTTTAATACCACCCTTCCTGATGGTCAAGATAGGGCAAATTCTTATGGTTTTGATAGTAACAGATCACGCATGTTTACTTGTACTGCATTTTATCCAATACCCTGTGTGTATGACAAATATGATGGCTGGAATATTGACCCATATCTTTCTATTGGTGATCCCTTCTATTTTGATATGGCCTATTATGACCTAATGGTTGAGGTACCAACTGGAATGATTGTTGCAGCAACAGGTGAATTGATTTACAGTTCAACTGATGGAATAACGACCAAAAATTACTACAATCCTCATTATCCTGTTCGTGAAGTAGTCTTCTCTGCTTCGCGGTATTTTCAGGTTGAATCCACAATAATCGGGGATAATAGTATTAATGTAAGCAGTTATTATTTACCTCACAGTACTGGTTCCTGGGCGGAACATACACTTGATATAGCTGTCAATTCGCTCCTTCTATTTATGAATTCTTATGGTTCATATCCTTATGCTACTTACAACTTGGTAGAAGCATATGGATTTTATAGCGGGATGGAGTATCCATGTCAGGTTCAAATATCAGAATCTATTCAAGATCAACACCCTGATGCCCCTGAATTTTATCAAGAACTAATTATTGCCCACGAAACGGCACATCAATGGTGGTGCCAGCTCGTTGGAAATGATCAGATCGATTGGGGTCACTTGGATGAGGGATTAACGAGTTGGTCCACTGATTACTATTTTGATTTTTACTATCCTGACTGGAATTTTTTTGAGCAATATTGGCCTTTAAATATCGTGAGGACTTATTATGAAGACAATAAGCAAGCGAGTATAATTAATCAATCGATTTATGATTTTCTTTATACTAATATGAGTTACCGTTATACTGCTTATACAAAATCCCCTTTAATTCTTCAAAAACTTCGTTTAACTATTGGGCCTGAAAACTTTTTGGCGGGACTAAAGGATTTCTTTCAAGAGCATCATTTCAAAATCGCCACTTTTCCAGATCTGCAAAAATCCTTTGAAAAAATACTTGGAAAATCCTTAGATTGGTATTTCTACCCTTGGTTTGATAATCCTTTTCTTCCTAAATATAGCTTCAAGCACGTTGAATACAATTCTGCTCTGGGGTCAATGTCAGTCGCAATTGAAGATCTTAATGAAGACAAAAACGAGTATCCCTATTCCCAGCAACTTTTCATTAGGGTAACGGATATCCAAGAGTTATTCAACTATTATTATCAGCAAGTCTGGATAAATGGCACCACGATACTGAATTTTGAGCTCACAGCGAAGGGGAATCCAGCATTGGTTTTTTTATTGTATGAATCTGATGTTCTTGTTCAATTAAAATCTGCAGAGCAGACTGTATTAGTGTACAAGACCTGGTATAAAGCTCAGCTGATTGAATTTATTGAGCTTTCCGTTGTTTTTCTCACTTTTTGTGTTGTATTAGGTTATATCATTTGGATAGTGAAAAAAAAATAACAACAAGAAAATAAAATCAAATGCATTACTACTGAATGAAAAGGAAAATAATGAATTGAATTCAAGAATAAGATTTATTCTGCGTATTCCCGCGATTGATTTTGTCCGAGGACTGGCTATCATACTAATGGCTATTGATCATGCTTCTACTTATTGGAATTCAGGCCGATTTTTTGGTGAATTTTGGTTTTCACAACGACCAGCTGTTTTACCTGACCTACTTCAATTTTTAATTCGGTTTGTCTCTCATTGATGTGCTCCAACATTCATATTTCTAGCTGGGACTTCAATTATATTATTTGAAACAAAACGATTGGATACAGGATTTTCACATGAAGATGTAACAAAACACCTGGTCATTAGAGGTTTATGTCTCCTTTTAATTGAATGGACATTAATCGCTTGGTTATTCCATGCTGCACCGTTTTATTTCGGTGTGTTAGCAGCAATTGGAGTAGGTTTCATTGTTTTTGCTTTTATACGGAAGCTAGATACTAAAATTATTCTTGGACTCTCATTATTTCTGATGTTATCCCCAATATTTGGAGAATTTCTTTGGAATCAACTTTTTGAAGAGCCTGGGCAACATCCAGTGGAATTCGCTGTGCTTTACCCTGGTTTCATCATTGAACCTCTTTTCTCAAGTTTCCCTGATCTCATTACTTGGCTTCAAGTAGCCTTAAAATGGCCTCAATGGCCTTACGGGTTGTATCCCCTTGAACCATGGTTAGGTGTAATGGGTTTGGGTGTTGTATTCGGTAGGTGGTTGGTACAAATACAAAAAAAACAGCTTCCTGACTCTAATAAGTACATTGCGAAGCGTCTTTTACAGATTGGTCTTTTATCAATTAGTGGATTCTTTATTCTTCGATTTGTTCAAGGAAAATCCACGAGTTACTTCCCAATTTGGCTTAGAGATGGTGTTTTAATAGAAAATGCCTTTAGCATTCAGAATTTTTTCTTTATGTCAAAGTATCCTCCTGATACTGTTTTCCTACTTTGGACTTTAGGTGGAATGTGTTTAGCCCTTGCCTTGGCATTTTACTATCAGGACAGGCAAGATTTTCAGAAATTAGTAAATCCCATAATTGTCTTTGGAACTGCTGCACTTTTCTTTTATTGTGCACATTTAATTGTATATGGAATTGTTCCTTTTACTCTTGGGCTCGAAAAATCCTTCTCACTCCAGATAACAATACTCGTCTGGATTCTCGGTTTACTTATTCTCTATCCTGTGTGTATTGAATTCCGTAACTTGAAGAAAAGATATCCTGATTCATTCCTCAGATACATTTAATATAAGAAAGCAAATTGTTCAGATAATTAGAAAACTGCTTTCTTTTTCTTTTTTACAGCTGTTATGGCTATCATCCCAGAAAATATTGGGATGAACAACCATCCAACTACTGGTTGAGTGGTTACTCCTCCATTAATCGTAATGGTTACGCTTGTGCTGAGGTCATCTTCATTTGTTATTGTGAGTACTAGAGTTCGTTCTCCTTCTCCTGTACATGAAACACTTGTATTAACAATAGTTTCTTGCCAATGAGGAGAAAATGTGAAATCAACTGATTCTATCACTTCCCTTCCTTCTGTAATAGTCAATAATCCCTCTCTCGTAAGTCTAGTATCAAATGTATCCCAAGTCCTCACCTGTATTTCTAAATCTTTGTCTTCAGTTTGTGTATAGTCTGTTTGATTAATTTCAATTAATGGTGCTTCAAAAAATCGATCTGCATTATAAATTCCTAGGTAATCCCATATTTCTTGTTCCAGTGCTAATTCCCAGACAATAGTACCTTCTGGGTTTACCTCAGTTATATAAGCGGGATGAGTAGGAACACCGAACGTACCTAATCGATTCCCATTCGGTAAGCGATCAGCATCTCCCCATACATCCCCAAAATACTCTGATGGGCCTGACCATGACCAAGTTTCATTCATTGTCATTGTTTCTTCATTCACAATTACTTCTAATATCCGAGATATTCCCTGTGCTTCTTGTGGATTGTCTCGAGTGGTGTTAAAGTAATCATTATCAAAAATGATAAAGCGGTTCGGTCCAATTACTTCAACCGCATGGCTATGATAAAAAAGACTTTCTTTTGCCTTACCTCGAATATCAAATAACTTCAAGTTCCCCATCTTTCCTGCAGCCCAAAGAATCTCCCCACTAGGATAATCAATCTTATAGAAAGTATCCAAATGTCTACAATTATAGTAGATAGCATGATCCTCAATGTCCCAAAAGATCGTATTTGCATGAGTCCATTGATAAGTGTTGTAAAACATTTCCTTTGTAAAGTATGTTTTGTTGAAAGGAATGTGGTCACTGCTATTCCAATACCATACTTCAGCCCCAAATCGATTATATTCGCGAATATCATCAAACAATAAAGGTTCATCCTGAAAGTATCCATATTGGGTGAAGTGAACAGTCAAAAATGTATCTGTAATAGGATTATATTCCACATCATGATGCCCAGAAGGAATAGGGAGGACTTCGGTAACTTCTATTTGATTATTAAAGAGGATAAGATTAGGTCCTAGAATACAAACAAAAGTCGTAGAATCAATAAACTCAGGATCCATGGGTAGGATACCCAATTCTGGTTTATCCTCTATTGGAAAAGTTAACATCTCTTCTACGTTACCCTCCATATCTGTGATTACTATCATTGCATCTATCAGGTGAAGTTCAGGAGCATGATGAGTAATTCGCCATATAGTGAAGATTGTCAATCCTTCTTGAGCTTTACTAGGATCATGATGCGTTATAGAAAGTACACTTTCAAGATTATCCCTTGTATCAACCACCTTTCCAGGGATATTGAATTGCAGTCGTTTATCATGATGTATCGCATTAAGTGAGAAATTACCGCGAGTAACTGATATGATTGGATAGATGGTTATGAGGGGAATAATCATTATCCAGATATCTCTCTGAGCTCTTTTAATGAGAGAAACATTCATAGAATCAACCAATAGATGATTAATCTCAATCATTCATCTAATTTTTTCAGAAGGTGCAGAAATGGCCATTTTCTATTTTTGAAGGATGGCTCGGGGATTACGACGAAGAAGTTTCTCCTCATTTGAAAGTTGAGGAAACCATTCATTTTTTTTCATTTTTTTAGTCCCTTTTTTGATTTTCTTGAAAATATCCTCATGAAACTTCAAGGATGTGGCAAAGAGGATTAAAACACGTACAAGAACATTATCAACAAGACGCTTATCAGTCGCTTTTAGTGTGATTTCATATTTACCTCCAATATCGAATTTTTTTCCATCAATAATACCAAACTGAGAGTCCCCGATTCCATTCACAACACGATAATCAATACCAAGACCCATTTTATGCTTCAAAATTATAGGGATAAATCCTTCTTCATCATCAATACGGAAAACAAACCATTCTGGAACAAACCATCCGCCACGAATTTTATTTAATGGAATCAAATAGTCATAATCGTCAATCATTAAATTAAAACTTGGAAAATCATGTCTCGCTGAGAGAGAACGAGTAAACTCACGTCCAACCATTTCTTCTAAAGTTCCTTGATAGTACATTGATTTAGAAAATAGCTTGATTACTAATCGTCTTTCCAATTCATCTTTCTCTTCATCCCATAGGCCCTTCCGATAACCAACATATCCAATTGTCTCTTCTTCTCCTTTCTTTTTTTCCTTAACCTCTCCAATGAGTTCAAGATCTCGTGAAAATTGGCGAGATTTTGCCATATATTCTTCCTTTTGCTTTATTCCGACTATTTCTCCATGTAACTTAGTTTTCCATAGGTCTACGGTGATTTTACGTTCTATTTCAGTAATAGGTATCACTTCTTCTTGAGTTTCTTCTTTTTCTGTCATTTTTTTCACTTTTTTCATTAATCGATGAATTTTGAGGAGTTATGTTTTTCTTGATTTTTAAAGATATTTTTCTAAAGAAATCTAATCTACTCTTAGCGAAGTTAGCTTATCTGATACTTAATCTATGAATTATTGGCTTTCAGGGATATTACTATAGGCTCGAAGCTTCTCCTTGTCCAACTCTTGCCATTATCATTTTAAAGTGGGATTGAATGGATAAATCGTTGTTTTTTAATTCTTTACTTTGTATTAAGCACTCTCTGGGTTTTTTAGTGCAAGGTTGAGATAAGAAGATGTATATTGTTAAAACGCATAACGCTTAAGTAACTCAGGAATTCAATTGTCTTAGAAAATATTAAGGTTATTTGAGTGAGGTAGGTTTAATTTGGATGAATCCTTAACCAGTGCCACTGAACCACGAATCTACCAACAAGTTATCTTTTCTGAGTGTGTTACTCATCCAGGGAACACATTGGTCGTCCTTCCAACAGGATTGGGGAAAACAGTGATCATGGCGTATTTAGCTGCCTATCATCTGAAAAAAGATCCTACTAAACAGATCCTCATATTAACACCCACACGGCCATTGGTTCATCAGATTAAAGAGATGTTTCTGGAATTCATTGGAAATTTGAATCCTGATATGATTCTCGAGGTTTCAGGAGAAGTTCCTCCTACAAAACGAGAAAAATTTTATCCAACTGCTAAAATCATTGTAGGGACACCCCAAACTATCGAAAATGACATCACTTTTAATCGATTTAGTTTTCAAAATGTTGTGTTGCTTTGTATTGATGAGGTACATAGAGCAACTGGGGATTATGCGTATGTGGGAATTGCAAAACAAGCCAATTGTCAGATTATCGGTTTTACAGCAACCCCTGGTAATAATCCTGACAAAATACTCGAAGTTTGTGAAAATCTCCAAATTTCCAAGATATCAGTTACAGACACTTCTGATCTAGATGTTAGTGAATATATTTCCATTCACACCCCTAAAGTCATTTGGATTAAACTTCCCGTAGAATATGAGACAGTTCTCAAAGAATTACAGAGTTATCAGGATGAATTAGTACAAGACATGAAAGAGCATATTCCAGGGAATCTAGACTTGAGATATATTGGTAAGAAAGAAGCTCTAGGAATTCATCAGCGGATTGTGATGCTTACAAAGGAGAATCCCGCTTTTGGTGAGTTTTTAGTACACAGTTCGAACCTAATTCGTGTACAACATCTTAAAGAACTCGTGGAAAGCCAAGGATTTCCTCAAGCACTATTCAGTATTCAAAAATGGCGCCGAAAAGTTTCATCAAAAGCATTAAAGTCATTTCTGGGAGACCCTAGGATCATTCAACTTGAAAGAATGTTATCAGAAAAGCCAATAATCCACCCCAAGCTCAAACATTTAATAAATGAAATCAACGAGATATCAAAACTAGGCACTACTCAGGATTCTAGGATTATTATATTCAGTAATTACCGCGATACGATCAGATTCCTCAATGAAGAATTGTCTAAAAATAATATTGAAGCAGGAATATTCATAGGCCATTCGAGTACGAAGGAGGATAGAGGACTATCACAAAAGCAACAGATTGATATTGTTGAGAGTTTCAAACAAGGTGATGTGAGGATTCTTCTTAGCACTTCAGTTGGCGAAGAAGGATTAGATGTCGGAAATTGCGATCTAGTTGTGTTTTATGATTCTGTACCTTCTGTTGTTAGGGCAATTCAACGTCAAGGAAGAGGAAGGAAGAAAAGATCACGAGTCATTCATCTTGTAACCAAGGGTACTCGTGATGAAGCTATGTACTGGGCAATCAAAAGAAAGAATAAGAAAATGAGTAAATTTCTAAAAAAAGAACTCCCATTTTTACTGAAAACCAAAGGAGGAGAAAGTCAAGGAACATTAGACAGTTTTTTTGAGGAAAAAGACAAGAAAGATACAAGTAAGGAGGAATCCTCTGAACCTCACATTATTGTTGACACTCGAGAAACAACGAGTCGTGTACCAAAATTATTAAAACAACAAGGTGTTCATTTACATTCCCAAGAGTTAGAAGTGGGTGATTACGTTCTTTCAAATCGTTTAGTGGTTGAACGAAAGTCCTATTCAGATTTTGTGGATTCTATCATAGATGGAAGATTATTTCAACCCCCCTCACCAAATCAAGACTCCCAATTGGCACGATTGGCTCAACAAAAGTTCCCTTTGCTGTTGATTCAGGTAGAAATAGATGCAATCGAACGTCAAATTCATATAAATAGCTTTATGGGTGCAATTAGTTCTATAATTCTTGATTTTCAGATTCCTATAGTATTTACTAGAACTGATTCAGAAACTGCGGCACTTCTGTACCAACTGGCTAAGCATGAGCAAGGAGATGCTTCTGTTGAATACTCATTACCTACTGTATCAAAAAAAGAACAAAATATTAGAGAAATTCAACTATTTATGTTAGCAGCGATTCCTGGGATTAATGTTGCAAAAGCGAAAGGATTATTGGAGAAATTTCAAACCATTCAAGCTATTGCTTTAGCGGATCTAGATGAATTAATGGCTGTTCCACAAATTGGCAAAAAACTAGCTATACGAATTCAAACTATTTTAAACTCTTCAGGGGATAGTAATCTTCTATAAAATTCATTCCTCCGTCTTCTTTTGAATCGTGATTTCATCCAGCTTGGAATAGAAGAGTTGGAGGGTTTTTTTCATATGAGCAGCAAATGCTGTCTGTTTGTCTCGAAATTGCTGTATTTCATCTTCAAGTGACTTTAAAGACCCTTCAATTGCCTGAATTCGGCTTTTAAGATTTTCATTCGATTGCGTACCTTCAATTTCATTTAGTCTTGTTTCAATACGAGAAATACTCTTTCCTATTTTCTCTAAATCATTTTCAAATCCTGTAAGGAGAATTCTCAATCCTTTAGATGTGATTAATTTACCCCAAGGAGTGTCAACAACAGGTTCCTCATCATCCACAGGTAAATCTCCTGATTCTTCAGTTAAATTATCTGGTTGTTTAAGGATTTTAGAAAAAATATTCTTATTTAAATTTATGTAATAAGTAGAATATCGGTTTTAAGAGAAACAAGGGAAATTTGGAATTAAAAAGGTCATTAATATGAGGATGTTTGCAAGAAACAAGAAAAAGAATTTGCAAAGGTTTTTGAAGCTAAGCTGATTGGAGTTCTTTCACGAAAGCACATCAGGCGAGACGGATAATGTCCTCAAAGAGTGATCTAGTGGATCTTAATTGTGAACCCTGTTCTGTTTGCAGGAAAGCCATCCCATTAAAGATGAATAGGAACGATTACAAACCTTCTATTTCTGGAGTGTGTCAAGTGGTTGACATTCATGGTCTCACTGATTCTGAAGAGAAGCATGTTCGCATTCTTTATGTTGATGATCGCTTTTCTGTACGTAGTATTTCTGTTATTACTACTATAGCTGATAGAAAGCGTTGATATTCTGATCTTGTGAGTTTACATGGGATGGGAAAAAAGCTCATATGATAGTTCTTTATTCGTATTGACTACAATAGATTTAGCTCCTTCTTTGAACCAAAAATAAAAAGGAAGGATGATAAAGAGCTCTGTTGCGTAGAAAGGGAGGATGATCATAGCAAGGAAAGAGATATGCATGATCTGGTCATATGGGGGACTTTTTATTAATAATAGTAAAGCTATAGCGATGATGGCTGTAGCAATAGGAATATAGAGCGATTTTAAATTCATGAGGTTAAGTATTTCGATTAATAGAGGCCCCACTGCTTGCGCGACATCTTCCCTAGACTGAGGAACCCCCTGATAAATAAAGACCGAGGTTAAAACATCAAAGAGCCCAAATGGCAGACAAAATAATGTCAGGATGAAACTAGAAACTATAAATGGTGATAATTTCTGGCCAATTAGCTGTAAATCGTTAATCAATTTTCCCTCTGTAAATAGCTCCCTTAAGCTTTGGATAAAATAAAAGAGTATGATAAATCCAACCATGTATTTGACCGAGGCTGCTATCACATAGAATACCATACCGAGTGTGTGTTGTTCCTTTTTCTCATAAAAATAATAGCCAATAAGGAAAAAAAACCACATAAGCATCGAATTGGTAAATAAGAAGGGAGTAATAAGAAGTAGAGTAAATGGAAATAATCTATTATGAGGCCAGTCTACAACCTGGGTAACTATCCAATATCCAGGAACTATTAATATAAAGTGTAAGGGTACAAACCAATATGTGCCAAGGGAAGAAAATATGCGACCAACTAAGATATAAAAGAGACTATATGTGAGTAAATCAGGAGGAAAATAATGGTAACGACCTAGAACCATTTTAGAGTCTATAAAATGCTCTACAACGTCTTCCTGATAGGGATTGGTTCCGTTTAGAAAAGCCTGAACTGCAGATGTTATAGCATCATCGACATCAGTGTTTATTATCGCATAAGAGAACAATAGATATAGAAATATAACAATTAAACATCCTGTTATGGGATAGAACCATTTATCATTTTGAAGATACCATTTGAAAAAACGTTTTACCCTAGTATTTTCTTCCTCACGATGGTACATAAACCAGAGGATCCACAATGAGATGAAAAGAAGGTTGTATAGAATAGGCCCCAAATAGACAAAGACTAAATCTGGGATATTCATTTCAAACCATCTTGTGGCAGGATTGGTGCATAATGTATTTTAGCAAAAGAATATATGAAGGTCTCGCCTCATGACCACTTCAGAGGTCGATTTAGTGGAACCCTCATCAGAATCGGTTACTAAAGAGACTGAGATCTCTCTACGAAAAGCGTTTGACAAAAGAACTATATTTTTACTGGGTTTTGCTGCATTAGTTCTATTAATCTATTTATATCTAGGAAACGTAAGTATTTTTACAATGCTTGAAATTATGTTTAATGCAAATCTCTTTATTTTAGTTCCAGGGGCGCTTTTCACATTCATTGCTCTTTTATTTGATACTCTTGCTTGGAAAATTCTGTTAGGAATTTCCTCTATTCGTCCATCAACCTCATCAGTTTATCGTATTCAACTTGCGTCATTTTCCTACGGACTACTAATTCCTAGTGCTGGAGCCATTGAGAGTCTGATGAAGATTGTCTTGGGAACTAAAGAGTTTATTAATGAAAAAGCAGATCGTAAAGCAACTAGTGGAGAAATATTATACAGTGTTGTAGCTCATAGACTCTGTGGTCTGATTGCTTTCATTCCTATCTCAATCTTTGTGGCTTTTGCTATGTTAATGTATTTTAGTGATATTATTGAAAATAGAACTGGACAACCATTATCTAACGATGTCGCATTTACTTTCATTTTAATGATCTCCTTATTATCTCTAATAATAATAGCTTTTTTCTTTCTTATCGTAATAAGTCCTACTTCTGTAAAAAAGGTCGTAGCAGTTGTTTTGAATACTTTGTCTCCCGTGCCTCTTATTGGGAAATTTATGAATAATGTTATACAGCCAAGTGAACAAATCATAGATGATTTTAGTATCCAGTTTAAATATTTAGCCCAGAATAAGGTATTATCCCTTCTAGCACTTATTTTAGCTTTCTTTTCTCAAATTGCTCACTGGATTGCGATTTATTTTATTCTCCATTCTATTGGAATTCCTATATTGCTTGATCAGGTCGCTGCGGTTAATTTTCTTGGAGGAACAATAGATGCCATTCCTGTTGGTATTCCTGGGATGGCTGGGTTGAAGGAGGTTACATTAACAGTTTTTTTGGAACTAGGCCTTAATTTGGGAACAACACCTGCTGCAGCAGGAGCAATATTAGTTCAATTAGTTAAGTTTTATTTTATTATTCTTGTAGGGCTTTTAGTTTATATTGCAGGAAAAACTCGGGTGACTTCCAAAGATTTAGAAGAGATTTCAACCTAGATCTCTAGATGTTAAACCATTTATCTATTTAATTCTATCAAATACATAAATACCAGCAGTGATTAGTCCTTTTCTGTGAAAAATGGAAGAACCAAGAATAGGATAATCTATTGTAAACATTTTACAAGCGTATGAGTGGCCCTTGAGTGTACATATTTCATGTGGATAAAATTCATAATAATGACCTTGAAAAATAAAATTATCAACCCCACGTAACATTCGACGAAGAAAATTGAAGATTGGTCGGATAAACTGATTTTTAGTTGTTGGTACAATTATAATGACACGGCGAGTTGCTACCCTCAACATATCTTCAATCACTACGGAATAGTCCGTAATATGCTCGATCACATCAAAGGATACCACATATTCAATTGATTGATCCGCAAATGGAATATTCATCGCGCTGGCTTGGATGACATCTTCTTGTTGTCCAGGATTAATATCGAGTCCTATGACTCTCCTGTTAGTTTGTCTCAAACGTCGATGACAGTAAAGATGTCCTGTAACATTTATATCACCACATCCAACATCCAGAATACAACCCTCTTCCTTCGGAATGAGTTGTTCAACTATATCCATCTTTGTCATGCAGTACTGACGATAAATACTCGGAATTGAACTCACCAGTTCTGGGATTTAAGTAGAAATGTTTCCTTTTAATTTCAAGATGATCTTCTCATAGGTTTGCAAGTCAAATTTTTTACTCTTATTGAGTTGAAAAAACTCCTTAATTTATAAGAGTTGAAGTATTTTTTAGATTAGATGAATAAAAATCTTGAACTTAAAATAAAAAAGTTCAATAAAACTTTTGAAAAGGGATCTTAGAATTTTTATAGCCCCTGTCCTATGAGTCAAGAAAAATTTTACCTTCAATAAGCTCAAAATCGCACAAAGAAGAGACTTAATGTGTCATTACCAGACTGGTTCATTTTACAATCACCACCAGACCTTGATATTGATATCGCTAAATGGAAACAACTTGCATGGAAACGTGTTGAGCTTCTGGAACAGCTACCCCAAGGTCGGTCACGAGTTGTTCGAGATCATTTTCCACCAACAGAGGATGAATCTTTAAGTCACAACTATTACGATTACCGCTTAGGAGCATATTTACTTCGATTAATTGCTGCCACTAATCGGCGTTTAGAAGCATGGCTTATAGAGTCAGAAGGAGATTTATTTGAATACTTATATTCTGATCGGACAACTATAGACCAAAAAAAGAGCATTTTTAGACATCTCTTTGGAAATAATAATGTAATGGATTATGAAGATTTCAAATCTGAAATGGATGAAAACAATAATGAAAATCTGGCAGAGTTGTATCACCAGTTTCATTCAGGGCGAGGAAGAATAGCAAGTGATTTTTTGATCTGTGTACATTTCTCACAGGTTCCATGGATGGTCTCAAATCGTAGAGGATATCTTCGTAAAGGGTGGATCATTTCAAATGAAAATTCTTTTCGGGGAAGTCTTAAAAAAGCCTTTGAAGAAAAATTTCAAAACGATATTGAAAAAGCACAAGATCTATTGGGAATGAATGAAATTATAGATCAAACGGTTCAAGAAATCGAACAAAATCTTGCAAAACACACAAAAATCCGTTCACAATTTTCTTCTGATGAATTTGAGGGTAAAGATTTACAATCTCATCCTGAAATCTTTCCACCGTGTATGATATTTTTATTTTCCGAATTTGAGAGTACAGGACGGTTAATTCATGCCCACCGCCTTCAATTAGGTTTTTTTCTAAAGAAAATTGGGATGTCAGTTGACGATCAATTACACTATTGGTTTGAAAAATCTGTAGATAATCGGAATATCACTTATGCAGAATTTCAAAGAACATCAGGTTATCAAATACGCCATTTATATGGATTAGAAGGTGGAAAAAAGGATTATGATGTTCCCAAGTGTTCTACCATTGCAACAAGTTACTTCTGTTCTTTTATCCATTTAGATCCAGCAATATTAATCGAATTTCTTAGTAACAACTATCTTACAAATAAAAAATCTATTGTTCCCTCTAAGAAACAACTAGAGAGAATTATTTCTCAAAGCAGTAGTAATCCCACCTTAGCGTGCACAGAATATTTTCCTATAATATATGGCAGAACATTTTATGGAAAGATAGTACATCCGTTGCAATGGGCTAGGTTTGCCAGTAAAATTGAAGGATTAATAGTCGACGAAAAAGAGAGTGATACAGCATCGAAAAATAAGGTGGAAACAGGTCAGTGAATCGAGTTCAACAGCGAACAGCCCTTCGTGATTATTATTCCACAAGATTCAATATTGATGAGCTTAAATCAGTTATAAATTTCTCGAAATTTTCAACTCGCGAATTTGGTTTTGCTACACTCGGAGGGAAGTTTTTTCGGAATATTTCGTTTGAAAATCCTCAAGCCTTGATTGATTTCTTGGTGGATCGGACTCCTTTTCATGCTTATATTGGTGCAGTTTATAATGAGTCACCCACTCGAGAAACCCCTATTCATACTCTCGAGTGGTTTGGACATGAACTTGTCTTTGATATTGACCTGAACGAGTATGATGTAGTTCGTCAGTTTATCTGTGAGTGTCAAGGGGCTGACCAGGTGTGCATTCGGTGTTGGCAACTAGTAAATCTAGCTGTCGATATCATAGATGAAACATTACGACTTGATTTTGGAATGAAGGAAATTAAATGGGTATTTTCTGGGCGTCGGGGTGTGCACGGATGGGTTAATGACAACCTAGGTTTTTTATTAAATCAAGAACAACGCATGTCGATAATCGATTATCTTTCAGTCATTCATGGAGAAGCAGAAACAGCTAGAATTCAAGATCGTGAGAAATTAAAGTATGATTTTCGTAATCGAATTGAACATACTGTTTTCAAGTACTTTCTTAAAAATGTCCGTCGAAAAGACCTCATAAACTTAGGTCTTGGTTCTACTTCTGCTACAAATATCATGAAGCAGCTAGAACACCAAGAAGGAAATATGGATGATAATCTTCTGCGGAACATTAATCTTCGTATCGCAAAAATAAATAAGTACGATGAAATTTTACGTCGATGGGTACCTCGTATTGATCATAAGGTAACTATCGATTTACGACGTTTACTCCGATTACCATATTCTATCCATGGAAAAACTGGGAAAGTGGCCCGTATCTTGCCTCCTAGTGATATTTTTTCATTTAATCCTGATGAGGAGCCTTCAATCTTCTAAAGTGAACTTTAATTTTCATTATTGAGGTTTTTTTGCTGCAATCCCTAGCCAACCTGGGAGATGACTTATTTTTTTGATTTGAAAACATTCTTGCCTAAAAAGGGAAATAAAGTCCTTATTGTGAAATGGTTTTTCATAACCGAATATCCATTGACCTGTTCGTTCTAAATACCAGCGATTTAAACGATACAATATATCAGGGGTCGGAACCCAACAAATAAGCCATCCCCCTGGACAAACATGTTTCGCATGATTGTGAAAAACAATTTTTTGGGCTGATTGGCTAAAGTGCTCTAGTAATCCATGTGAATGGACAAAATCAAACTTACGATTAAGAGATAATGTTAACACGTCTTCTTGTATTAATTCTGGAATTATATTGGATTGATGATAAAGGCTATATGCGGATTTTAGTGCAAGTCTCGATATGTCTACTAAAGTTGGTTTTAGCTTATATTTTTTTGAAAGACGTAACGAATTCAAGCCTGTCGAGGAGCCTAGCTCTAATAAAGAACCCTGAGGTATTTTTAAACCACTTAATAAAATAAGGTAATTTCTCCACAATGTAAAAAAATAATATGCTTGGATGATTGCAGATCTGGTGTTTTTCGCATAAGATTCCCAATCCGCAGAGGAGGAAGACATTATGAATTCACTAAGTATCTTTTGAAGTGTTAAGAACAGCAAGAAATGTTCACATAAGCGTTATGAATTGGTTGTGCCAAATCTTCTGCTGTAATGCCTGAACTTTTACAGCTATTACTGTTTAAAAATGATTCTATGTGAGAATTGAGGAAGAATGAGACTGCAACAAATCAGGAATCACTACTTATTAGAATCCCCTAAGTGAAGATTTTTCCTGAGATTATTTATTTAGGTAAGGGTATGTTGTTATTCTTTATAATAAAGCTTTCTTTTCTTAATCCCTAAAATTAGAAATATAGGGAGAATGATCCAAAAAATGGTAAATCCAGGAGTAATTTCATAACCATTGATTTTAGAAGAAGACATAGTAGTAGAGATTGAATCTGAGGTAGAGGATATTGGAGTTACAGTTACTTCATTCGAGATGTCACTTTCGCCAACAATGTTTCTTGCTGTCACTATATAGTGATAAGTCTGTCCGTTGATTACAGTTGCGTCAATAAGCTCTGTACCTGAAGTAATTCCTAATAATGAATAGTCTGAAAGAGCTGTAGATCGATAAATCCTATAATCTAATATATTAGAGCTACCGTTATCACTCGGTGCCTCCCAAGTTAAATAAATTTTGTTATTTCCCGCTGTGGCCTGTAGATTAAGAGGCGGGGAAGGAACTAACCATTCTGGGGTGAAAGTACCTAGAAATGCGCCTGTACTCTCGGAACTTTTCGGTAATTCACCAACTAAAAGAGGTTGGGAGTAGCGTACAAATCTTGGGCCGTTATTGGCATCTGTACTTTGATGAATAAATGATATCGCAAACAGGGTCATGCTTGTGGTATTAAAGAACTCAAAAAAGGGATTCATCTTAATACCCCACTGTTCCCAAACTGTTCCTAACTCGACTATTGGGCTGGCAAATTTTAAAACAGCAACAGATCCATTTCCATAGAGGCAATGAAAATGCTTTCCGACATAAATGATCTTGGTTTCCCCTGTGTCAATTCTAAAGCGCAAAACAACCCCGATATAACATGCGTCATCTAGAGGCCCAAAATCCATCCAATTAAAAAGAAGGGAATCACCAGTGGTTAAATTACGTTCGCAATCATGAGTTGTAAGGTTAAACATTAAGTTTCCATTTCCTTTAAGTTCAAAAGTTGCTGCTCCAAATAATTCGATTTCATGATTAATCGAATAGTCTGTGAAATAGCGCCCATTAGCAGGACAACTTTCCAAATTACTCCAATTCCCAACAAAGTCCACGAGGTAATTTGTAATTAAACCATCACTTGGAGATGGAGTGAAAGTACCTAGAAATGCGCCTGTACTCTCGGAACTTTTCGGTAATTCACCAACTAAAAGAGGTTGGGAGTAGCGTACAAATCTTGGGCCGTTATTGGCATCTGTACTTTGATGAATAAATGATATCGCAAACAGGGTCATGCTTGTGGTATTAAAGAACTCAAAAAAGGGATTCATCTTAATACCCCACTGTTCCCAAACTGTTCCTAACTCGACTATTGGGCTGGCAAATTTTAAAACAGCAACAGATCCATTTCCATAGAGGCAATGAAAATGCTTTCCGACATAAATGATCTTGGTTTCCCCTGTGTCAATTCTAAAGCGCAAAACAACCCCGATATAACATGCGTCATCTAGAGGCCCAAAATCCATCCAATTAAAAAGAAGGGAATCACCAGTGGTTAAATTACGTTCGCAATCATGAGTTGTAAGGTTAAACATTAAGTTTCCATTTCCTTTAAGTTCAAAAGTTGCTGCTCCAAATAATTCGATTTCATGATTAATCGAATAGTCTGTGAAATAGCGCCCATTAGCAGGACAACTTTCCAAATTACTCCAATTCCCAACAAAGTCCACGAGGTAATTTATAATTAAACCATTATTAGTAGAAGGAGGTATACTATTGTCGATACTATGATTTAAAGTTTCTAATTTATCAGGAAAACTCAGATTGTAGAGAATAAAAACAGAACTAAGTGTTCCTACAGCAATTGCACCTCCTAATACTATCATTAAAATACTTGATTTTATTATTGTTTCATTATAGTTCAATGAATCATCCTTCCTTAACCATAACTATTGTGGAAAACCTCGATTTATCTTTCTAAAATAATTATGCTTTGGTACGGGATGTTCAGGTTATTTGTACATATTGTACAAAAAGATTGAATATGTCTTGAACTTCATAAGACATTTTAATAAATAAGGAAAAAAGGATCAAAAAGTAGATAATGATAAGAATATTAAATAAGATGCTCCAACAATGGGAAAGCCATTTATTCTATGTCAGGAAACTCAAGAAAAGTCCAATGACGAAATATTTGAGAAGTTTTATAGTGTGTTCAGCATCTAAGTGGGAATGGGCCAATGAATGAAGAATCTTTAAAGCGAAATGAAATTCTTAAAGGAAAAACTCTTCAGATTTATTGGTACTTACTTAAACAGGGAAATTCAGGTATTCGTGAGATTCAAAAGGAACTTGATCTTCCCTCCCCATCTTCGGTTTCATATCATATTAATAAGCTAGTTCAAGTGGATTTGGTTTCACAAGATCAAACAGGTAAATATTTTATCAAGGAGGAAGTAGATACTGGAATTATTGGATTGCGTCGAAGACTTATCCCACGTTTTATGGGTTATTTATCTTTTTACTTAGTCATAATGATCGTTTTTACAATCATAGTACTTTTTAAAGGTGATACACCACTACTTGTAGAAATTCTATTCGTAATCTTCTCTCTTGTTGGAATTTTAATCTTTATTTTTGAGATTTATCAACTCTGGAGAATACAACCAATTTAGGGTGAAATTCAACAGTTTTTCTGTAAAAAAGTTTTATTTTAACCTTAAACAGATTCTTGAGCCTCTATATTAAGCTAACACGTCGAATGACGGATTTTTCGCCATCTAACCTTCATAGTCATCAGGAACCGTGAGAAATGTTCTCATATGCGTTATGTATTGATTTTGCTAAATCTGCTGCTGTAGTACCAGGACTTTCACAATTATTATTGAATAAAAATGATTCAATATGAGATGTCAAATCAATCTTCTTCAAATCAACTTTACGAAGATATTGCTCCAATTGAGGAAGGATAAGATCAGGATAAATCCAGAAATCACCACTTATTAGAATATCCAAAAGAACTGACCCTTGAAACTCACAAATCACCTGTATTAAGCCACCTGTTGATTTATAGGTTCCCTCAACAACGTAATTTGAAGCTTGAATTTTAACTTTATGAATCAGGTTTTTCCCTCTTTGAGACACTTGAAATTTCCATTCATCTGTTAAATAGGTAGAATTTAATTGTTCCATCAATTCAATTGTCTTTGGTTCCAATGTAGCTGAAGTCAGGTGAATATTGAGGAGTGATTCAAGTTGTTCTGTATATGAATCAATAATATCAGTTCGTTTTGGAATGTAACCTAACTCATCTTTGAAGGATGTTATTCCAGCTTCTAAAGATTTATAGACTTTATCACGAAATTTTTCGTCTGGTACCCGCAGTATTTGGGTCATCTCCTTACGAGGAAAATCTAATATAAAATTCCCGACCAAAACTTGAGCACTCTCTAAGAGAGCAGCTCCATTTCCTGAAATTTTGCGCCCCTTGACCAAAATGTCGTTCACTGGTCTATATTCAGCCTCAATATTAAAATGACGATAAGTTTTAACAACAGGTTCGAGAAGTTTTGAATATAAATTAATAATCTGGCGTGGGACAATATTAGAATCGATATGAGCCACAATATTATAAAAGAGCTGGTTTGAGTCAAGTAAAACTGCACCTCCTCCACAAACTCGTCTGACGACTGGAATGTTATGTGTTTCACAATAATTCAGATCTACCACATGGTTTAAGGATTGATGAAGTCCACAACAGACAATTGGATCCTTTGGCCAGTCAATAATGACAAGATCGCGTTTTTGGATTCCCCTACTTCTTGCCAAGCTAGCAGCATGCCAAACTGTTTGAGTATTTATACTTTCATTTTCACCAAGGAAAATAAGATCCCATTCATTGTTTTGTGTAGTCATAGCTATTCAATCATGGTGATGATTACGAGACTATTATTAAAATAACGGGGGGGATAATGAAGAGAAAATAAAGAAATTAGTTAATTTCAGCCAAGGAGATGACAAATTGAGTTCTCCAAGCGTTGTTTTCTTATCAGGGGGTACTGGAACGCCTAAATTGTTACACGGGGTAGTAAAGATTATTGATCCTCATCAAATTACTGTTATTGGAAACACTGGGGATGATTGGGATTTCTACGGGTTATATGTATCACCTGACATCGATAGTATTTTATTGACATTAAGCAATCTTATTGATACAGAAAAATGGTGGGGAATAAAGAATGATACTTTTAAACTAGTTGAATTTCTTAAAGATCAACTTAAAGAAGATATTTGGTTCAATCTCGGTGATTTTGATACTGGATTATGCTTATTCAGAACATATTTACTGAATAACGGAAAATCTCTTACAGAGGCAACAGAAATTATAAGGGAAAGGTTGAACATACAATCTCGTATATTACCAATGGCAGATCAAGTTATTCAAACAAAAGTTAGGACACCCAATCAAACACTCCATTTACAGGAGTTTTGGGTGAAATATAAGGGAAAATTACCTGTTAAAAATGTGTTTTTTGAAGGAGATCTTAGAAATACAACAGATCAGGTTCTAAATGTCATTGAAAGAGCCAATACAATTATAATCGGTCCAAGTAACCCTATTTCCTCAATTGGACCAATTCTAGCTCTGTATCCTTTGCGTGAAGCGTTACAAAACGCTTCAGCTTATCGTGTTGCTATTAGTCCAATAATTGGATCAGCTCCCGTTTCAGGTCCAACAGCGGATTTCTTAAGAGCGTGGGGACATGATGTTTCTCCTACAGTAATTGCAGAAATGTTTCATGATGTATTAGACGCTTTGGTGATTCATCATACAGATAAGCAGTACATTGATGAAATCAAAGGAAAAGGGATTAAACCAATTTTGGATGATATATACATTCGCACCAAGAATGACGCTATCCGCTTGTTTAAGCGAATTATGGATCGTAGCTGAATGGGGACTCTTGTAAATCCAAGCATTCTGGCTGCAATGGCTGGAATAACTAATGGTGATTTTGCCAATCAATGTTTATCAGAAGGTGGCGCTGGGAGGGTCACTATCGGAGGATATTCAATAGGTAAAGAAATGATTATGGCTTCAAATCAAATCCTTCAGAGGGGCCGAGAAGAATTCACTCTTCAAGTTGGAAAAGAATCAAGCCAAATATTGAGAGAAGCTAATAAAATCTCTAATTTTTCTCAGCTTATCATCAACCTAAGAATCAACAACTCTGAAAATGCTGGAAAATTTGCTAGAGATTTTCATGATCTGTCGTCGAGAAAAGAGAATCCAATTCTTGAAATAAATGCTCATTGTCAACAACCTGAAGTAACACAAAAAGGAGGGGGTCAGGGTCTTTTACAGCGTTTTGATGTGCTCACAGATGTCATTCGGGTATTTCAGTCAAAAGATTTTGAAGTTTCTTTGAAGATTCGAGGAAACGCAATCGATCCAGATTTATTTATCCCTCGAGTTAAGCAGTGGCAACTCGACTTTTTGCACATTGATTCCTATAAAATAGGAAAAAAAGGGACTGATTTAGCTTTATTAAAGCATTATAAGAACAATGTAAATACCCCTCTTATCGGAAACAATTCTATAGTGGATAAAAAAAGTGCTCAAGCTGTTCTAAATACCGGTGTACAGTTTTTCTCGGTTGCTAGAGCAGCTAACAACAATCCATTGCTTTTTCATTCTCTCGTGAAACACTTTTAGAAATAATAAATTTCAATGTTTTTTAAACAGATGAAGGTGTTTAACTTCTGAAAAGATCTGACCTCATTATTCTTATTCCCATTAAGGATTTTTTAGAAACTAAGACACGCATAAAAAAAGCAATCCCCGCTGAATTCTCACCACTTATAGATAACCTTGTAGAGACCATTTTTTATCAAACTATTGAAATAATAAAATCAGTTTCATGCCCTTTTGGCGTGATTTCACCTTCAATCTCTATTATAAATAATAGTATAAACTTGGGAGCCACATTCACATATTGTGATTCGGGTGTCGATTTAAATGTAGCATTATCAGAAGCAGTTCAAAAAATATCCACCGATAAATCGATTTTAATTATTATGCCAGATTTACCATATATTTCTGAGGTTTTTTTTGAGAAATTGTTGAATGAAATTCAAAATAACGATGTTCTGATTATTCCATCGATATCCAATGATCAAAACAGGGGAACCACTGCCCTATTTCTAAAGAGGAGTGATTTATTATCATTTCAATTCGGAATGAATAGTTGCACCAAATTTCAAAGAGAGGCTAATTTAAAGAATCTAAAGTATCGTGTACTTAAATTTGATCCTTTTGCTCGAGATTTGGATACTCTTAATGATGTCAAATATTTAAAAAAGCATTTGTCGATGGTTTTTGAATCAAATCATCTTGCAAGAATATTAGAACAGATAGATATAAATTCACATTAAAGTATGGAGATCTAGTTTTGATACCTAATACTTCCAAAATTAGTCCTCCTGAAGCTACAACCGTTAGTCAAATAGTAGAATTTCTATATCGAAATAATTCAGCTGAAATTGATTTATGGAAAAAGTCCGCTCAATCTATTGCAATTAATGCTTATGAACATCATATTACGTTCACTACAAACGTTTTCATTCCCTTAACATTTCTTTGTAGCAATGTATGTGATTACTGCGGTTTTCATCGTTCTAAAGTACTTCCAGGTCAAGAATTCTTGAAACCTGAGAGAGTTGAAAGGATTTTAAGTCTTGCTCAAAACCAAGGAGTATCTGAAGTTCTTATTACAATGGGTGAAAAACCCGAGAAAAAACACTCTGTTGCCAAAAAGTGGTTAACTAAGCATGGATTTGAGTCAACAACAGATTACACACACTTTATTGCAGAAAAAGCTTTGAAATACGATCTTTTACCTCATATTAATGCTGGAACTTTGACTTTGGATGAGCTTAGACATTTACGGGAAGTTTCAGCTAGTATCGGACTGATGTTAGAAACAATAAGCATACGACTTACTCAAGCTGGATTACCTCACTTTCGATCTCCTGATAAACACCCTAAAAAAAGAATTAAGACCATTACTTCTGCTGGAGAACTTAAGATTCCCTTTACAAGTGGAATATTAATTGGAATTGGTGAAACTCTTGAAGAAATTGTTGAAAGTCTATTTGCTTTGAAAAATATTCATCAAAAGCATCAACACATTCAAGAGGTGATTATTCAGAATTTTCAACCTCATAAAAACAGCATTATGGCGAATTATTCCCCTCCCTCTCTAGATTTAATGGAAAAAATCCTAATTGTCGCCCGCCATATTCTCCCACCAGATGTATCAATACAAATTCCACCAAATCTTGTACAAAATTATGAGGATCGCTTTATAAAGGCCGGGATGTCTGACTGGGGGGGGATATCAGCGATCACACATGATTATATTAATCCAGATCATAAATGGCCTTCAATTTCAAAACTTGAAGAGGTAACAAAACAAGCTGGATATTCTTTACGTGAGAGACTCCCTGTTTATCCTCGGTTCATAAATACAGAGTGGCTTTCAGAGCGAGTTCATGAGCTAGCGAGGATTAAAAACCAAAAAATCAGGATGGCTGTTGAACAATGATGAAAATTGATCGCTTGGAGGTTGATCTTCGAATAGCTAGGAAAAAAATTCGTGATATTCTAAAAAGAGCATTAGATGAGCAAATTCCTACAATCAATGAGCTTAAAATTTTATTTTCGTCACAGGGACGTGAAATACTTCTTTTAGGTCAGGTTGCAGATATTATTAGGAAACGTCAAGTAGGTTCGATAATAACATATGTTGTTAATCGTAACATCAACTTCACCAATGTCTGTTCTAAGAATTGTCTTTTCTGTGCATATTCTGTACCAGTTGATTCAATCGATGGGTATATTGATATCTCAACTGAATTCTTGCGTGAAAAAATTAATCAAACCCATCCATATCGTATAACAGAGGTGTGTGTCCAAGGAGGGATTCATCCGAATATTACTTTCGATACATATCTTGAAATCATTAAAAATCTTAAGAGTATTGATCCTACTATACATATTCATGCGTTTTCTCCTCAAGAAATTGTTCATGCAGCTAAATCTATAGGGCAAGATGTCGTAGATGTTTTAAAAGAATTTAAAAGAAACGGTTTGGACTCTGTTCCTGGAACTGCAGCAGAGATACTAGATGACAAGATTCGCAAAATTATTTGCCCTGCTAAGTTAAGTAGTAGTGAATGGATCGATATCATCGAACAATGCCATCAATTAAGAATTCCAACTACAGCAACAATCCTTTTTGGCCATATAGAAAATTCAAACCATTGGATACACCATCTCTCCTTATTAAAAATAATTCAGGAAAAAACAGGTGGATTCACAGAATTTATTCCCCTCCCTTTCATCGCGGCCAATACACGGTTGAAGAAAGATACATCCTTTCATATACAGGAATTAAGCAAGTTAGATTATATCAAGTTTTATGCTGTTTCCAGATTGTTTTTGGGAGAAACTTTTAGGAATATTCAGACGTCTTGGGTGAAATTAGGGTTCCCTCTGGCTAAGATAACATTAGAAAGTGGATGTAATGATTTTGGGGGAACATTATTTGAGGAAAATATTACCCGATCAGCAGGAGGAACATTTGGACAATTTATAACACCAGAAAAGTTTCAAACAAGTATTCACCAGCTTCAAAGAATACCTTGTGAGCGTGGGACATTGTATAATTTGTTCTGTTGATAATTTTAATCACAATCTTAAAAAAATTATACTTAAAGATTTACTACAATCGGCACAAATTATCTATGTTCTTTCAATTTAGGGTTAACAATGTCCACAGAAAAAACTACGATATTAATTGTTGATGATGAGGAAGATACGCTTGAAATGTTTAGTACAATCCTAGAACACGAATGTTTCACGATTTGGAACGCAATAAACGGGAATCAAGCACTAGAACAAGTTAAGAAGTCTCCCGATCTTATACTTCTAGATATTAGAATGCCTGGTTTATATGGTCTGGATTTATGTAGACAATTAAAAGAAGATAACAGATACAAGCATATTCCGATTATATTTCTTTCAGCGAAAGTATTAACTCATGATATAGAGTTCGGATTAGAAGCTGGAGCTTTTATTCTATATGATTGAGGCGAAACAAGTGGTCTTCATAGTTATCCTAGCTGGAGGAGGAGGCGAACGCTTATGGCCAAAATCACGTGAGAATTGGCCCAAACAATTCATTTCTCTTAATGGAAACCAATCTTTGATCCAACGAACTTTTGAGATAGCAACTCAAATTGTGGGAATTGATAATATAATCATATCTACACGAAAAGAACTAGCTCCTTTAATTCAAGAACAATTACCTAATGTTCGTATGGCAGTAGAACCATTAGGTCGGGATTCTGCAGCGGGAATGGGATATGTTTGTGCTCAACTCCTTTACGAAAATAAAGATGAAGTCACACTCTTTATGGGAGCGGACTATTATATTCCAGATGTAATTCGATTCAAAGAAGTATTAGCGGTTGCTATACAATTCGCTGAAAAAGGGAAGATATCCACAATTGGGATAAAACCGAGACAAATAGAAACACGTTTTGGATATATCAATCCAGGAAAGATGATTGAAGAAATTTCAGTTCCAGTTTACGAAGTTAAGAGTTTTAAAGAGAAACCAGATGAAAAAAACGCCCAAAAATACATTGAGCGGGGGTATCTGTGGAATTCGGGGATGTTCATCGTTAAACCTTCATTCTTATATCAAAAAATTCGTCAACATATGCCTGCTTTGTATCAAGCTCTTGAACGAATCATAATAACTAAATTTGATGAAAAACAGGCTTATGACGCCTTCCTCCCTCTCTCCAATGTATCCATTGACTATGGTATCATGGAAAAAACATCTGATTTAGTTGTTGTCATGGGTGATTTCTACTGGGATGACATAGGAACATGGGATTCTTTAGACCGTATTTTAGACACTGATTCCAAAGGAAATATTATACAGGGGGATTTTCTAGGAATAGACGTGAAAAATAGTGTAATTTTTGGAGAAAAACCTATCGTCATTTTCGGGATTTCAAATATTGTGGTTATTGATACTGAAGATTGTGTTTTTATTTGTCATAGAGAAAAAGCCCGAGATATCAAAAGAGTAATTAAAAAGCTTTCAAAACATCCTCAGTTAAAACGATTGTTAGAATTTCAATAGCTAGACCATGTAGCAACATATTAATTTTATTCTTGGTTTAATCAATGGAAACAACAAAACAAGGGCCTTATGCGCAGATTTTAAGTTTTCGTTCATTTATATTCGGTATAATCTTAGCAGTATTTGTATACCTTCTTATAATGTTACTAAGTGATTGGGAGGAACTCATAAAGAATTTAATAAGTGTTAATCCTGCAGTAATTCTTTTAGCTATATTATTAAGTCTAACAAATTATTTCTGTCGGTTCTTCAAATGGATTCTCTTTACTCGGAGTCTAGAACTGGAAATTCCACTCAAAGATAATCTTTTAATATTCTTTGCTGGATTAAGCCTATCCATAACTCCTGCAAAAGTTGGAGAAGCAATTAGGGCTTTTTTTCTAAGAAAAACAAGCTCAGTAGAGTTATCAAAAGGACTTGCATCAACATTTTCAGAACGTTTAATTGATTTATTAGCAGTGACTTTACTAGCATTACTTGGAGTAATGGTTCTAGGCTATCAACAATCCATAGATTATTTACCTGTATTGATCATTATTCTTTTAGGAATCCTCCTAGGTGTTTTAGTCCTTTTATTCGATTCATTGTATAATCTAGTTAGCTGGATCTTTCATTTACAACCATGGGCTGACATTGGAATGAAAATCGATAAATTTCGTTCAGATGTGGTAGTCACTTTTAATTTGAATGTGTTTTTAGGAGCTCTAGCGCTTGGTACTATCGGATGGGCATGTGAAGGGTTGGGATTTTATTTGTTAGCTCAAAACTTGGGGATTCAAATTACTTTTGAAGCTTCAATCTTTATTTATGCAACATCTTCTCTCCTAGGCGCGATTTCATTTCTTCCAGGGGGTTTAGGTGTAATGGAGGGAAGTATGGAGGTATTTTTAGTTAACCTTTTAGTGATAAGCTTGTCAACCGCAGGAGCTTTAGTTATTTTAATCCGTATGACCACTTTATGGTTTGGTGTCACCCTAGGGCTGGTTTTTCTCATAATTATTACAAAAAGACTTCGAGAAAGCGTACCATAGCCATTCTCTCAAAATAAGTCCTGATTTATTCATAAAATATGTAAGATGTCTATTTTCAGTAAAATGACGCTTTAGGAACTAGCTGTAAGGAGAAAGATTGAAAACTTCATTGAACAATAAAAAGTACGATTTATAAGCAAGAACAAACCTTTTATGGGCGTATTTTCTGATTTTCTTGATTAATTCTTTGATATCTTTTTTATTCCATTTTTCAAATTCCACGATCTTCTTAGCGTAAGCTTCTGCCGTTCGTGTTTCAGCAACAAATCCATTAAAACCATCTTTAATGAATTCAGTGGCATACCCCGCCCCAATTATGACAGGAACACCAATAACGAGAGCTTCGGCTAATTTTATTCCTGAAGCTGTATTTGGTGTATAAAGAAGAATGTCAAAAGTAGAATAGTATTTCGATACCTCTGTGAATGGAATTCTTCCTGTAAAAATCACATTCTCTAGAGCTAAGCAATTTATTTGTTCTTTTATTTTTGAAAGAAATTCTCCCTCACCTACCATAAATAAGATCAAATTTCTTTTTATCTGCTTACGAGCTATTGCAGTAGCAGTAGGAATTATCTCTAAACCATAATGATCTGTAAATTTACCAAGATAACCAATAACAAAGTCATCTTTCTTAATCCCATATTTTTTACGTATTTCTTGTCGATTATAACGTTTTATTATAGAAATGTCCGGTGATTGACTGATCACACGGACTTTTGAAGGATGAATCCCAAGTGATGTGACCATAAATTTACTTAATTGTGTTTCTACAATCACACGATTTGTTAGTTTCGAAAACATCCTGCATAACATTACTGCTACAAAAAAACGGAGCTTTCTCGTCCGATAAATTCGTTGGAGCATAGCAGGATAATAATCAACATACTCTGTAATGACCTTTCTCCCCGATAATCGTGCTATTATTCCAAAAATAACTAGATACGCATTTTCAATTAGAAGAATGTCATACTTTCTACTTAGAAGGCGTGGAATTGTTAAAATGAAACTAATTATGTATCCAAAATAATAACCCAAAGCATGAATAGGTGCAATATAAATTTCGGAGTACTCTACTTTCCTTGAGATCCGATCTTTTATAAAGTCAATTCGTTGAGGAAGACGGGCTGTAATATCCCAAGCCAGAACCCTAAGAGCTAGAATTTTCAATATGATTAAGAACCACCATTTTCAAAAGAACTATAGTCTAATTTTTAATTCATATAGAATGAATGGCATTTCAAGAATATTGTAGACTAGTTTAATAGCAATAATTACATTAAGATAAGCTTTTTTATGCTTTAATAACATTTTTTGTATCAATCCTTTGTACAACTATTTAAATAGGCTATTTAGGGTTTTAATCTATGAATAAGATGAATACAAATCATTCAGTGGATACTGAGACAAAAAAAATTATTAATGTTGTTATCCCTGCTCGAAATGAAGAAAAACATATTTTAGCAACGCTTCAATCATTAGAAAGACAAACTTATCCACCTTCTATTGTTGTAGCAGTTGACGATGGATCTAAAGATAATACCTTAACCATCCTGTCTTACTTTAAACCTAAAAGCTTCACATTGAAAGTTTTGGAACGTCCTGAAAGAATAGGTGGAAAAAGTCTTGTAGGCAAACCGTTGATAGCTCAAACGTTTAATAAGGGGTTTGAGGAAGCCTGCAAAGACCATTATGATTTCTTAATGGTACTAGGAGCCGATACCCTGTTAGAACCAGAATATATCAAAAAACTACTGGGTTGTTTTGTTAAGAATCCACGACTAGCAATAGCTTCGGGTCATCCGCCACATGCTCCTATGAACCCAGATCACGCACGAGGGTCTGGACGAATTTTTGATGTACGTTTTTGGGAATGGTATGGGGAAAAATATCCGGTATCTTATGGTTGGGAATCACAATGTCAAATGGAATGTTTAAGGTTAGGGCTAGAGGTACGCAGTTTCTCTGATATAAAATATTTTGTTTCGCGAATAGGACAAGGAACAGTAGATTTCTTTGATTGGGGACGGGGAATGCGTGCGATGGGATATAATCCTGTAATAGTCATTTTACGAGGATTGAGGTTTGTTTTAACACAGAAATTTGGCATAAGATCCGCGGTACGACTTATAGCAGGTTATTTTTCAAACGGATGGCAATTTAATCTTTCATCCCGTCAACAAAAGACACGAAAATTTTTATTCAAATACCAGCTGGCTAATTTGCCAAGAAAGTTGAAAAATATTCTTTAATCAGAACCCCCTTTTCAGATTATATTAGTAAAAGACTAGACATATTTTTCAAAAAGGTAATGATAATTAATATATTATTGAAAAGGTGATTCTGTTAGAACTTCAGGCTAGTTCACGATATTTACCCGAAACCACTTTTTTTAAATATATAATAGTTCATTTCAATAAAATTATTATTTATTAGATTAAGCTGATGGTTATTATGGTAAAAAAGTACGCACTTGTTACAGGGACTAGACCCCAAATTATTAAATCTGTACCTATTCTTAGGAATGTAAAATCGCTAACTGAGATTGAAATTGTCCATATCTTCACTGGGCAGCATTATGACTCTTATCTATCCGATTTATTTTTTAGAAATCTGTTAATGGATTCTCCTGATCATGAATTAGATGTACGGTCAGGATCCACGGACTATCACATTTGTAAAATTATCGAGAAACTTACTCCCATTCTCAAGAAGGGAGAATTTGATGGATTGCTAATTCCAGGGGACACCAATTCAGCATTAGCGGGAGCCCTTACGGGTATGTTCCTGAAAATTCCTGTATGTCATATCGAAGCAGGACTAAGAAGTTTTGATTTAAGGATGCAAGAAGAAATTAACCGTCGATTAATCGATCATGGATCGGCCCTTCTATTCGCTCCAACTAAAACAGCTATTCAGAATTTAGAAAAAGAATCAGCCCTCGGCGCAATTATCTTTACTGGTGATACAATGCAAGAATTATTAATTTCAGAAAAAAAGAGGATAATTGATAAGAAATTATTTGAGTCTACAGCTGATAATTTAAGAATTGAGGAGAAAAACTATTTAATTATGACTCTTCACAGACGTGAAACCTTGGCTGACTCAGAGAAGCTTAATAAAATATTCCTTTCAATTGGAAAAACTGGGATTTCTTCCATATTTCCCATTCATCCACACACTAAAAAGATTATAGAAAAAACAAACATTAAAATTCCACCGAATATCAAATTGATAGACCCCCAATCATATCATATTTTTTTAAATTTAGTTGCGAATAGCAAATTAGTGTTAACTGATTCTGGGGGGTTACAAAAAGAGGCATACCTGTTAGAAGTTCCCTGTATAACATTAAGGAACAAGACAGAATGGTTGGAAACCGTTGAAGAAGGAGCTAATGAAATTGTAGGGAATAATCCAATATTGATAGCACAAGCGATTGAAGTAATGATCAAGAAGAAAATTATTGCCAAACCTTCGATCTATGGTGACGGAAAAGCCTCAGATCGAATATTAAGAGAGTTAAACAAGGCAATTCCTACTGTTCCTACTGTAAAAGAGCTTTAATTCCTTCTTATATTAGAAGTTGCTTTATTTACCATACTTGACCAGAAAGGGTCATGAATTCCCTCAAATACATTGTTATAGATTAATTATTTCATAGACTTTGAGTTTGTGTCTTCTCTGAAATTAATTTGAACACATTTCCACAGTATTGAACTGCGAGAGTAAATTATCATCGTCAATTTTTAGAAACAACATTCAGAATAGTTTTACACCTATAATTTACTACCAAAATACAACTTCTACAAGAATATCGAACTACAAAAGCACAAGTTCATTATTGAGGTTCAACAGATACTTTTTACTATTTTTCGATTCATTCAGAAGCAGAAAAAGACTCCCAAAAGATTCTATATTCAATTTGAACTAGGATTTCTTTTTTCAAGGTGAAAATCTCCTGTACTAACAATAAATACATTAAGAATAGACCACTACACGAGCCACAAGTATGAAAAATATTTCAAAATGTGGTTTCAAATGGTAATTCTACTCTAACTCACTTCAATTACATACAACAAAGTGGTGTTAACTCATGTTTGAAAATATTCTTGTACTTAGTCCCCATACAGATGATGCGGAGCTTGGTTGCGGGGGTACATTGGATAAATTCCTGAAAATGGGTAATAATATTCATTTTATTGTTTTTTCATGGTGTGAAAATGAACAATTAATTATAGAAGTCAAAGAAAGTACAAAAATTCTCGGTATAGAAAAAATAGAAATTCTTGACTTCCCCCGACGTAATTTTTTCCTAAAACGTCAAGAAATCTTAGATTTCTTGTACAACCTTAGCATTTCTGAAGACATTGATCTTGTATTTATCCCTTCTACTCGTGATCTCCATCAAGACCATCAAGTCATTTGTAATGAGGCTATTCGTGCCTTTAAAGACTCCACAATCTGGGGTTATGAACTTCCTTGGAATAATATCATTTTCCAAGCCAATTGTTTTGTCCAATTATCGAAAGAAAACATTGAGCAAAAGATAAAGGCTCTCATGTGTTATAGATCTCAAAAAAATAGAAATTATTTTCAGGAAAATTTCCAATGGAGTATTGTTCAGACTCGTGGAACTCAAATTCGTGCAGAATTTGCAGAGGCTTTTGAATTAATAAAATTAGTTGTTAAAGATTGATTTCTAAAATCAAGAATTGATCACAAGTTAGATACCAAAAGGCTATCTGCTAAGAAACCACTCCAATTTAGTTGACAATAAGTGATTAATGAATGAAGATATTAAACATTTGTGAAATAGCTGGTAATGGTTCTATCATTTCTGAGTATATTAATAGAAATGGGTATGGAAAGTCGTATGTAATACATAGAGCAAAGTATGATAATATGTACATTTGCCAAAATTATGATTTTAATTTTGTACCAGATTGTGGTGTTATAAAATACTCCTTTATCATTATCAAACATATTCTAAGCTTTAAACCAGATTTAATTCATGTTCGTGCTTGGACTAAGGGATTAATTCTTGCGAAATTATTTTCTCCACGGGTTCCCATTGTATTTCAATACCATGGGACAGAAATCCGAGGTAGAGAAATACCAATATACGTGAAAAGATTAGCCACAAAAATTCTTGTAAGTACAAAGGATTTGCTTCGTGAGGGAGTAGAATATTATGGTCGTCCAATTTCACCAAGTTTTAAAGATCATGGTAATAAAAGGAAAGGGACAGCATTGTTCATAAGGACGCCTCCAGTCGATAAAACAGAAGAAGCTAAAAATTTTGCGAAAGAAAATAATCTTGAATTAACAATTTTAAACCGCATGGCCGACCAACCACTAAAAGTCATTCCATTTAATGAATTTCCAGAGTTTTTATCTTCTTTTGAGTATGTACTTGACCTAAAAGGGCTTACCTCTAGAGAAGTATTAAGTAAAGCTGGTTTGGAAGCCATTGCTAGTGGGTGTAAAGTTTTAGTCGATACTGGAGAAATAATCACTGAAACCGAACAAACACCCGTTGAAAAATACATTAGACTTTATAATCGCTTGATCACTAAAACAGATAATCAACAGAATTTTTACTAGCTAAAAAATTATCCTTCTTCCTCTAAAGATAATACTACACTTGAATGTTAAAGAAAATAAAACTATATTATGAATTTTTTTGAAGTTAAATCGGAAATAAATTCCTTTAATAAAGACTTAATTTGTGATTTAGAAAGTAAATCTGCTTCAGAGGAAGATTTGATTTGGATCTGCTTAATATCCTTTATAGATGCCCCCATCTGTTTATAATAGGACAACAAAACATCTGGATGATAAGATGGATCCTTGGGAGTGAGTATATATAGATTTTCATACTTCAATAAGTAGGAATTGATTGTTTCATATTCACTTAGGAGTTCCTCATGTTCTTTTTCGCCAATTCTATTACCTATGATCTTAATTTTTATGTCATTAGGAACATAACCATATAAAGGAGCTGTTAATTCAATTAAGACTTCCGTTAAATCTTTTAGATTTACTGCTGGCATTTCTAGGATAAAAATTTCCCCTCCTTTTGCAAGTGTTGCTACTCTCAAAACTAATTGAACAGCGTGGTCAATCTTCATGATAAAGCGAGTCATATTGAGGTCTGTAACTGTTATTGGCCCTCCTTTTTGAATTTGATCTATAAAAACCTGAATAACAGATCCTCGAGACCCTAGAACATTACCAAATCTTACTGAAGAAAAAGAAGTATCTCTATAATCTGTGTAATGATATGCTGCAATGGTTAATCTTTCAGCAAGGAGTTTGGTCGCCCCCATGACATTAGTTGGATTAATAGCTTTGTCAGTACTAATCGTAATAAACTTTTTAACTTTATTAGATCGAGCAATTTGAATTAAATTTTGGGTACCTATAATATTAGTTTTAACAGCTTCAAATGGATTTTTTTCACATAAAGGTACATGCTTTAAAGCAGCTGCATGGAATACTATATCTACATTTTCCATTGCTAAATTCATTCTTTCACTATCTCTTATATCGCCAATAAAAACTCGTAATCGATCAGAATCTAGTGAATGTTCCATGAAAAATAGTTCTGTCTCATCAGTATCAATTACTCGAACTACTTTCACATTGAGTTTTAGAAGCTGTTTTACAAGTTCACTACCAATTGAACCTGCTCCTCCAGTGACTAATATAACTTTGTTTTCAAAAAAATCAGTTTTCATTACAATTCACCATTAATTCATGAGTTAAAAAAATCCATCATTGCACTAGATACATATTCTAATTCTTTTTCATTCATTGCAGGGTAAATTGGTAAGCTAAGTGTCTCTTTTGAAATAGATTCTGTTACTGGTAAGCTAACTTTGTACTTTAATACTTCCTTGTAAAAATACGTTAAGTGAATCGGTGAAAAATAAACCTTAGACATAATTCCTTTTGATGTTAGAAATTTGATTAAATCACTTCTTTGATGATGCTTTACCTGAATAGAAAATAACTGGAATACATGCCTTGCATTTTGTGGGATATAAGGAAGAGTTATTTCGCTAATTCTTTTCAATTGGTTAATATAGTATTTAGCTCTTTTTATTCTCATTGAAATAATTTCTTCTACTTTATCTAATTGTGATAATCCTAAAGAAGCATTAATATTTGACATTCTTAAATTATAACCCAAACTGACATAATCACCAGAAATAGGAGAAGTAAAATAATTCTTATCCTCTAATCGTCCATGAGAGCGGAATAAAAGGAGTTTTTCGAAGATATCTTTCGAATCTGTTATTATTGCTCCTCCCTCTCCAGTAGTAATTATCTTATTCTGACAAAAACTAAGCATACTACTGTCTCCAAATGTTCCAATCATTTGATCTTCTAGTTTTGATCCAAAAGATTCAGCAGCATCTTCGATTAAAAGTAATTTATGGTCTTGTGCAATTTCTTTAAGATTTTTAATGTCAGCTGGACACCCTCCGTAATGAACTGGTATAAGTGCTTTTGTCTTTGAAGTAATTTTCTCCAATACACTTTCAGGATCCAGTCCTAATGTGGTTGGTTCAATATCAGCAAAAATTGGTTTTGCCCTAACAAATAAAGGGGCATTTGCAGTTGCAATAAAAGTAAATGAAGGTACAATAACCTCATCTTGATTTTTAACATTATAAGCTTGTAGGATTGCATGTAATGCTGAAGTACCAGAGTTAAATAATACGCAATATTTTTTTCCTATATATCTATTAATTTCTTCTTCAAACTTATTAATTTCAGGTCCTATAGCCCAATACATGCCTGATTGAATGATTTTGTTTACAGATTTGAGATCTTTTTCATCAAAATATATTTTAAATAAAGGAATGTTCATTTTAGTAACCATATATTCTATTATTCAAATTTAAATATTAAACAAGTAGTTAGAGGATTGGATGTAGTCTTTTAATAGTATTAAATTGATGATCACTGCATCTTATTATATTGTTCTTGAATTTCTTCTGTGGTTAAGTTTCTTCTAATTTGAATTGGAATACCAAAAGCTACAACTCCACTTGGAATGTTTGTATTTACAAAACTATGTGCTCCAATGATAGAATTTTCTTTTATTCTTATTCCTGGCATAACAAGAGAATGACTACCCAAACGGGCATTCCTCTCAAATGTAACTTTACCTTGTTTACCATCAATAGTTGATTCAGAATATATTGAACAATGTGACCCTATTTGTACAAACTCACCAATTTCTACACCATATTTAGCATTTATATAAGTAAATGCACCGATATCCGAAAATTTACCAATTGTAAGATTTTCTGGATATTGAACTAACCAATTCCATTGTGTTAGCTTTCCATGTTGAATTTTTGGCAACTTCCATTCTTTGAATCGTTTTTCATTCATCGCCTAACGTCCTTTCTAGGATGTTTCTTCAAAAAATCTTTTTTTAATCAGCTCTTTGTCTATTTTCACCTTTTCAAGAATGTTGACAATGCGTTCACTTGCCCTTCCATCTCCAAAAGGATTCATTCCTTTCCTTATTTCATCTAGGAATTTTGCATCATATAATGCTTTTTCAATTCCTTTTTTTACATCTTCTCTGGTAGCCTCAACGTCAATAACATTATTAGCTCTCTCTCTCCCTTGTTGTCGTTTACCAACATTTATAAATGGTAAATTAAAAGCTGGTGCCTCTAGAATACCACTACTTGAATTCCCAACCATCACATCAGCAATCTTCATGAGTCCTAAATAATCTTCATAAGGTATAGTATTATAAACCTGAATGAGAGAAGGATAAGACTCTGCAAATTTCTTGATAACATTCAATATGCGTTTTCCTCCTGGGTCAACATTGGGGAAACTTATCAGACAATTCAATTGTAGTTCGACAATTACATCTAAAATGGATTGAACTTCAAATTGAACCTCATTGGGAATAGTGCTAATAGGATGATGCGTAACTAGAACAAGTGGCTTATCTAGAGTCAAGTTATATTTTTTAGAGAGTTCTATTTTGTTGGGGAGCTCTTTATTTAGAATCGTATCTAGAGAAGTGTACCCAACAACATGTACATTCTTAGGATTCTCCCCCATTTTAATTATCCTATTAGCACTTTTCTCAGTCATAGGAAAGTGTAAATGAGCAATTTTTGTTATCGAATGTCGAGTATATTCATCATAACCTCCTTCAGGGCTGTCTCCTCCACAGAGATGGGCTAATACTCTTCCACTATAGACTGCAGCTATCGAAGCAGCGAATATTTCAAATCTATCACCTAAAACAACAACAAGATCTGGATTTAACGTTTCTAAACTTTGAGAAATGGCAATGATACCAAGACCTATTGACATACTCATTGACAATTTATCATCCCCTCCAACAACAATAGGAACTCTTGCATCAATTTTAAAACCATCATTTTTTATTTCTTCAACAGTCGATCCAAATTCAGGTAATAAATGCATTCCTGTAGCAATAATTTGTAATGTTAAGCTTTTGGATGATATAATCTTATTCATTACTGGTTTTAATAAACCATATTCGGCTCTAGTTCCTGTAATTACACATACTTTTCTCTTTGGCATTTGAAATCCTTACTCTAATTATAATCTTTCAACAATGAGCTCAGAAATTATTCCAGTAGGTCCCATGAAATTAATTCATCTTCACTGATTTTCCGTTTTGCTTTTTTTCCTATAACTTGATTAAAATGCTTTGGTTCCAATCCTATTCCTGGCCTCTTGATATCTAGATTTTCTTCAGAGATTATCTGTCCAGGCAAGATTTCTGATCTAGCTACAATACTTCTCCTAGCTACCTTCTTTATTTCCTTTTCTACATCTTCTAATTTCTTTATACCGTCTCCTAATGCTTTCTCTGCTGTTCTAATCATCCTGACCATTTCGGCAAATTCATTTGGTTCTAAAGATGCTTGATGATCTGGCCCTTTCAATTTTTTATCTAATGTGAAATGTTTCTCAATAACTGATGCTCCTAAGGAAATAGCGATAATTGGTGCAAGAATTCCAAGAGTATGATCTGAAAATCCAACTAATCTCTTAAATGCTTTACGTAATGTACCTATTGCCATTAAATTCGCAGCTTCAATGGGAGTAGGATAGCTGGTCACACAGTGAAGGAGAATTATATTTTCGTTATTACAATTTGTAATGGTCTCTATAGCATTCTCAATCTCTCCTAAATTTGACATTCCTGTTGATAGAATTATTGGTTTCAATTTCTTTGCGATATGTTCCAATAAAGGAATATTTGTTACATCACCAGAACCAATTTTAAAAGCTGGAATATCAAGTTTATCAAGAAACTCAACTGTTTCTAAATCAAAAGGTGTAGATAAGAAGATAATCTCTTTTTTTGTTGTATAGTCCTTTAAATCTTTAAATTGTCTTTCTGTCAATTTTAGTTTCATAAGCATTTCATGCTGGGATTCCTCTAATGTTGTAGCTTTTTGGTAATCAGCCTTTTTTGCATATCTTGTAACTAACCTTTCTGGTTTAAACGTTTGAAATTTTACTGCATCAGCACCAACATTCTTTGCTACATCGACAAGATTTTTTGCTAATTCAAGAGAACCATTGTGATTTACTCCAGCTTCAGCTATAATGAAACATGGATTTCCTTCTCCAATAGTTTTCTTCCCAATTCTTATAGATTTCATAAAATCTCCCTTTATGGGTGTATATATAATAAATATTAAAGCAATTTTCTTATCTCGTTTTAATTATTACAAATTAATCTTAGCTCTTTATGTTATTTCTCTTTATAGAGAATAATTTCTATCTCGGTAAAATAGTTTTGAATAATCTCTTTACTTCATTCACATGAACAATTTTTAAGCCAAATAAAAGCCCAAAATAAACTAATACACACAAAACCGAAATTAACAATGTAGGTAAGGAAAATATAGATAAAATCATGATACATAAGATAAAGGCAGAGGTTGGAATTATTATTGAAACAATTTTAAGTGTAGAAAATTCTATTGGAAATAATTTTTGAGAATATGGAAAGACAAATAGCCATCTGAATAAATCATGCAAAGTTAACGAAATAGCCATTCCAACTATCCCTAAAAGCGGGATAAGAAATAAGCCTAAAACACTTGAAGCAACAACAGCACAAAGATATAATACAGATATTTTTGCAGTTTTTTGATAGAAATATGGGCCTTGACAGGTGAATCGAAGTAAAGCTTTGAATAAAAATCCCAAAGCAAGGATTAAAGTACCAAAAACCGTTTCCGAAGTAATGTATTCTTCATTAGCGAATATTGCAATTAATAGTGATGAATTAATCCAAATTAACAAAATAATAGGGATCAGAAAAGCAATATAGATGCGAATTAACTTATTAACTAAAGATTTCAATGATTTATGTTCTTTGGCATCAAATAAATTATATTGCAGTCCAGCAAAGGGCATAAAAAAAGCGTTATCAATAATATTCAAAAGGCCTGCAACTGATAAAGTTATAACAAACAAAGCAACCGCATCTGATCCATTAAAAAAATTCAATAGAAAATATAGTAGATAGTTAAACATAGGTAAGAATGGGTATATGATTAAACGTGGAAGTGAGTATTTCATAACATTTTTGAGTTCATCTAAATCAAACTGCCCAATACCATTGTCAACAATGAATTTTAAAAGATAAAAAGTCACAAAAATCCCCTGGCTTAAAATATAAGCTAAAAGTAAATCATTGGCGCCAGAGTTAATGAAAATTGTAAAAATGACAGACAATATAAGATTTGAATAAACAATAATTACAGATAGTAGAATGTAACCGAAAGACCTCTGTTCAGCTTGTATATAACCATTCACTAAGATTTGAATCAAAAAGAAAAAACTATAACTTCCAATTAACACGATTGCTAAATCATTAAAATTTTGAACCCCAATTTTTGAAAGAACTAGAAAAATGCCAAAAACGACTACAAAGATACCTGAAACTATAAATATGGAAGTAATCATTAGATTACTTATTCTTTTTCTATCATTTTCTTCGGAATAGATACTTGTAAATCGAAAAACTGCATCATTCACTCCCAAGCATGAAATTGTGCCTATAAAAACTGCAGTTTGATATAGAAAATTGAATAGGCCAAAATCGTCTTTAGATAGTATATTTGTGAAAATTTTATTGAATATTACCCCTCTAAGCTTAATAAAACCCCAAGAAATAAGGACTACTTTAAAGAAGGATGAGGTTCGCTTTTTCTTCGAGACAATCTTCTCTTCAGAATATTCTGTTCTTTCAGTATCCATTTAATAGACATCAATTCCTGTATTTTATTAATCTCTCTCCATTTTGTATCCCTTTAAGTATATATTCTTATAATTTGGGTTGATATTATGATTTATAGAAAAAAAGCATTCTTTTGTCATAATGAAGAAATTCAATTCTCTTATTAAATATAAAAGCATTATATTACATCAGAGTTATTAACACGCCTTGAATTCTTTTCACGCCTTCTTTTCCTTGTTATTATTTCTTTTTATCTCCATAAATTAACTTAAGAGGTAGTTTATTTCAGACTTAAAAGAATAATTTAAGGTCATCAGACTTTAATTCCTTTTTTTGATTTCTCAATCAATGTTAGAAGAGTTAAGACTTTGATATCATCTTCTAGGGTATTTGGAAATGGATCACCAGTTGTTATGGATCTGATAAAAGCTTGTAATTCGTTTATATACATCTCCTCAATGATATTTTTTTCATATCCCTCAACTGATGTCCCCTCTGGTTCATGATAGACTATCCACCTTTTTTCATCAGCATCATAGAATCTGATTTGCTTGGTATTCCAATCCCACAATAGTTGGCCTCTTTGTAAATTCAAAACAAAGAACCTCGTGGCATGTCGTGCCACAACATCTACATTTAATGAACCAAGAAAGTCTTTATACTTTAAATTAATAACATAAACATCATCAATATGTGTGTCAAGGTTAGAGGTCTTTTCATAGAAACCTGAAATTTCTTGAGGAAATCCAAAAACATCCACCATCCAAGTAAGTTCGTAAGGTACGATTTCACGACACCCACCAGTTTCTTTTTGACTAACATAATAATCTTTGATGTTTTCCCAAGGATGCCAATCTGGTAGGTATTGTCCGCTAATATAATAGAAACTTGTCACTTTACCATATTTTTTACTTGAAACAATCTTTTTTATAGTTCTGATGGAGGGATGAAATCTCATTGTACAAGATGGGGCAACTAAAATTCCTTTCTCTTGTACAAAGTTCCGAAATTCTTCTAATCCCTCTAAAATAACGCTTGCTTCGACAAAAATGGGTAATTTTTGCCTTGCAGCATACCATAAGTATTCTAGGTGTTTATCAGGAGGAGTGGATATAATAACACCATCAACAGAATTCCATATTTCTTCATCAAGGCTTTCCTTGATATTAATCCCATACTTGCTTTCTGCTTCTATTAATCGATCTTTGCGTATATCATAACCAAAAATTTGGTTTGACTCAAGACCTAATGCTTTTAGATTTCGTATTCGGCGCTTACCCATTGATCCAAGTCCAATAATTAAGAATTTCATTTGTTCGTACCTCTCATTTCCATTATTTTCTCAATGCAATAGAAATCGAATATATCATCAACTTCATAGGTTTGCCATCTTTTAATGAGATAATACATCGTTTTTGGCTGATAAAAGCTATTATGTTTTCTAAGAGAAGAGACCTTTGATATATATATAACTCCATATGGGAAATATGCTTTTGTATTAGTTAGTTTTGTAGATTTTGAGGTTTCAGGACAAAAAGGACTAATAAAGCTGTTTGTAATTCGTTTTGCATGGGCGGGATGTTCCAAATGAATTTCCCCTATGCTAATAAGACTATTAAATTTATCATAGTTCTCTAGAAAAGATCTAATGGCATTATCTATATCATCATCATCTCTCAAAGGTGAAGTAGGTTCCAAAAGGGCAACAATTTCGTAGTTCTCCCCTTGGCTATTAAAAAAGTCAAGAGCATGAAATATAACATCATAACTGGACGTATCATCTTTAGCTAATTCTGGAGGACGTTTAAATGGAACTAATCCATTAAATTCCTTTGCAATACCAGCTATTTTCTCATCATCAGTACTTATTATCGTTTTAGTCAATAATCTGCTTTTATTTGCCTGTTCTATTGTCCATGCAATGAGAGGTTTCCCCATCAGGGATTTAATATTCTTATTAGGTAATCGTTTAGATCCACCTCTTGCTGGAATAATTCCTAAGATTTGAGTAGTATTTTTTGTCATAAGATTATTCTCCAATTTATATGTGTAGGATAGTGTACTTTGTCATAAGAGTTAATCCAAATAAAGAATATTCTTAATATTGGGGCAAATTCCATCAAATCAATAGATTCAGGCTAGAAAAACCTAAAAAGATTGATAGCTGTAGGAGACAAGCGAATTCTAAATATCTTTATAGATTTCTCCTAATTCACTTTTCAAAGAGAGCTTTATAAGAACCAACACCATACTCTAATCTTAGGATAAATAATCTTCATTTTCCTGCAGAAAAATAGAAATTAAATGTTAAATCAGTACACCAGTCATTTCAGAGGAAAAGTAGCTTGATATTTTATTTATTTAACTAAATATAAAATATGGTGCGTTAAAAAATGTCATCAGGACAAAAATTATGGAAAAGGGCCAAGAAAATTATCCCTGGAGGATCACAATTACTTTCTAAGCGAGCTGAATTATTTTTACCAGAACTTTGGCCTGCATACTACCAAAAGGCAAAAGGGGTCGAAGTATGGGACTTGGATAATAAGAAATATATTGATATGACAACAATGGGAATTGGTGCTTGCATTCTAGGGTTTGCTGATGATGATGTTGACTCCTCAGTCAAAAATATTATAGATAAAGGATCTATGGCTACTTTAAACTGTCCTGAAGAAATCGAGTTAGCAGAACTACTACTCAAAATAGATCCGTGGGCTGGAATGGTAAGATTTGTGAGATCAGGTGGGGAAGCAATGACTGTAGCAGTTCGAATTGCTCGTGCTTTCACTAAAAAAGATTTCGTGGCTTTCTGTGGATATCATGGATGGCATGACTGGTATCTTTCAGCCAATTTACATGATATAAAGAGCTTGGACGGCCATTTATTACCAGGATTAGATCCTGCAGGAGTTCCAAGAGGATTAAAAGGGACATCAATTCCTTTTAAATATAACAAAATAGATCAGTTTGAGCATCTTGTTGACAGCCATGACATTGGTGTCATTGTCCTAGAAACAATGAGAAACTATGAACCACAAAATTCTTTTCTTCAGAAGATTAGAGAAATCGCTAATCGAATTGACGCCGTTCTTATTTTTGACGAAATCACAACTGGATGGCGAATGAACCTCGGAGGAGTTTTTAAGCAATATAATGTTATTCCTGATATTGTTGTTTATGGTAAAGCAATTTCAAATGGATATCCAATGGCTGCTATTGTTGGAACGTCTGAAGTCATGGATGCAGCACAGAATAGCTTTATCAGCAGTACTTTTTGGACCGAACGGATTGGTCCAGTTGCTTCAATAGCTACTATTGAGAAGATGCAAAGAGAAAAAGTCCAATCACACCTTATTAAAATAGGTAAATTAATTCGTTATAATTGGAAGATACTTGCAGATGAAAATAAGTTAAATCTTACGATAACAGGAATCCCTCCATTATCTCACTTTTCTTTCAACCATTACGATCAAAGTCTTCCGATGAGGACATTTTTTACCCAAGAAATGTTAAAAAGGGGATATTTGGCCTCTGACTCTGTTTATGTTGCATATAAACATACAAAAGATATTGTAGAAGCATATACGGAAGATGCGAATGAAGTTTTCTCAGATATTCGAAAAGCTTTGGATCAACATAACATTTTAAACAAATTAGACGGGCCTGTAGCTCATTCTGGTTTTGCACGAGTGAATTAAGATTAATTTAATTCTACATTTATCTGAGCTTTCCTAAATACTATTTATTCGTTTCTTTCTCAATGTTTGTTTATTTACTTTCATTTCTCAGAACAGTAATAATTCGGTCTATTGATTTCATATCTAAACCAGCTGCAAATTCTTCAGTGATTTGAACCCGCATTTTCTGGAAAGAATTATCCATCTTTTCATCTAAGAGATTCTTCAAAACATGACCAAGATTTGTTTCATCCGCTTTAAATGAGACATTTAGATCATAAAAAAAAGTATTCATTAACTCATACGAGATCGCAAGAGTTATTGCTGGAACATTACTTATAACTGCGTCAAATACTGTTGTTGAATAGGCCGCTATTAAAACGTCAGATATAGATAGAACTTCTCCAAGAGCTACATCTTTAATGATTAAGATATCATTTCTATCATCTGGAAGAAGATGCTTATAAGATTCAATTTTTTCTCCAGGATGAACTTTAATTAAGAGGAAATATCTACCATCAGTAATATTAAGAAATGTGTTTATTATTAAATTTGTGACTCCAATGTTTAATCCACCTGGTAAATTCTCTGTTGCATGTAAGATAACTTTCTGTTGTTCTGGAATTTTCAATTTCATCCGTATTGACTTGAGATCATAATGAGATTTATATTGGTGCAAATTATCCCACGTAGGGTTTCCCACAATAAAGATTTGGTCAGGAGTATAATCACCATAATTAATTAATAATTTTGCAAAATATTCACCATAAACCAAGGTTTTATTTGGGCGTGGAGGAAGTTTAAAATGTAATCCTTTTGCAATATCCGATTTAATAGCATATCCTCGCGAATCTGCTGTGATTAGCCCGTGCTGCATTGCAAAAGATGGAGTATTCATCATTTTTCCTGCTATAAGTGTTGCTCTTTCATATAGTGAATATTCATTTATCAAAAAAATGAAAGAGGGCTCCTCTATTGAAATCATTTCTTTAATTTGTTCAATAGTCTCCAAAACGACTGGCACATTACTTTTTAGTAGCTCTAAAACATACAACAGTACATATTTATGTAAGGGAATTCCTCGGAAATTTAAGCTTTGCAAAAACTGGGTATCCTGAAATTGTACAATTAATCTGTTTTCAATAATTTTAATAACAGTTTTACTATCATATGTTCGTTTCGTACTATAACTAGGCAAAAGTTTGATTGGAATACCATATTCTGTAGAAACCATTTCTTTAATAACTTGTATATTTGGCTTTTTTCTTCTTACAACTTGCAGTTCAATAGGTTGAATTTGATAATTAGAGAATTGTTCAAATAATTGATTGAAATAGTAGTTTTCTTTCTTTCCATACTTTGAAGGATCATTAGAAGGGCGCCAATGCATTGGATGAGTTAAAAAAATCCCTTTTTTGAAAGTATTATTAAAATAACGTATATTATATTGATCTAAGGTTTTTTGATACTTCATTGACCATTTTCTAATGTTTCTCATTCTCAAAAGGCGCCAAAAAACTAGAATTACATTTTTTAATGATTGTAATAAATCTTCAGACATCAATTTTAGGTTATTTGTTTTAACTACGAGCTGTACTTTTTTTATTAGGCAAATTTGTTTAAAAAGCTTAATTCTTTCGTTATCACTGTCAAGAAGAATAATTTTTTTAGGAGAATCGTACTCAATGATTCTGACAAGTTCAGATATAGAACGAAGATGATTCTGTAATCGGTAAAAAAGTTCTATATCTATAAACCACCAAAAATTTATATTTTCACTCTTAAAAATATCAAGAAAAGGATATGTGTTACCTTTTGACAAAAACGCCCAGGTTTCTATCCATGTTTGAGTAATATATGAGAAATTAAGCTTTTCTTGAAAATAATCTTTTAACGTGAAAAACATTATATTCTGTTTCTTAAGGAATGATGAGGTTTCGATTGAGCATGAAACAATTTTATTTCCCTTATCAAAATAGCTCCCAGGTAAATTAGTTAAAAAATCCGAATAAATAAGAATAACTGTATCTATATCAGCCACTTGCCTTTAATCTCCAGTTTTAACTGTTTTATTCCTTTAAATCTCTTCTATAAATAGAACGAGGAGAAAAAAGTGATCAGTCAGCGATATTGACCACGGCCCACTCCTCGATAACAAAAACCTAAGTTGATAATTTCTTCAGGATTAAATGTTGTTCTTCCATCAATTAATATTGGTTCTTTTTTCATCAAGGATTTAGTATGAGTTAGATTTAAGTTTTTATACTCTTGATGGGCTGTTACAATAATTAATGCATCCGAATCACGGATAACTTCCTCCAAATTCGTTGAAAAAGGGAAATCTACCTCATCTTGGCGCACAAGGGGATCGTGGACAGCATATGTATAATTCTCTTTTTCAAGAATATTTACTAGATATCGTGTGGGAGTATTCCGAGGATCATCAGAGTTTTCAATAAAAGCGACCCCTAAAATTGCGATTTTCTGATCTTTAGAATGATACCGATTAGTTTCAGCTTCACATTCCTTTAGAAGAGCAACTACATGTTTTGGCATGAAAAAATTCCGAAGACGACTTGCTTCAATTACATTAAGCTGAACTGGTTTTTTTCCATGTTTCATTACACCATATTTTAATAACCAAGGATCTTTTGGAAGACAGTGGCCTCCCACTCCTGCTCCTGGTATGTGCATATTACGATGAGGGTTTCCCCTTCCCTCGATGAAAGGGAGATTATTTACAAGATCCCGTACTTCATAAACATCTGCTCCTAGCGATTCACAAATTAAAGCTACTTCATTTGCAAAGGCAACATTAACATCACGATAAGTATTTTCCACTACTTTTGCAAGCTCCGCTGTAAGTGCTGTGGTTTCTACAACCTCATTTTTCAAAACATGTTTATATAACCAACTTGCTTTCTTTGAGCTTTCAGACCCGACACCACCTACTATTCGGGGATAATTTAAAATATTGTAAATCAACCTGCCAACCATGACCCTTTCATAAGCAAAGGCCAGAAAAAAATCTTTTTCACATTTGAATGATGAAGCTTCTTCAATGATGGGTTTTACAATGAAATCGGTCGTCCCTGGAGCACAAGTTGATTCAATGATGACCGTTGTTCCTTTTGATAGATTTTGACCTACCTGATTACTAACTTCCTTTAAAGACACATATTGGGGGATATTTTGTTCATCAGTTGGTGTTTGAACGTCGATTAGTATATAATCCATGCTTCTTACAATAGAAATGTCATCTGTGACTGAAAAAGACTTTTTCTCCTTAACGACTCTGGAAATTAATTCTGGGAGTTCAGGTTCATTCTTTATGGGGCATTTGCCTTGATTAAGATAATCAATCTTCCATCCTGACCGTTTTGAACGTCTTTGTATACCTGTAACTTTAAAGACACCAGTATCGGCAAGTAAGGCAGCAATGGGGACCCCAACATACCCCATACCAATTACAGCAACATTGATGGTCATTTTCATCAATTTTGTGCAATAAAATTTAAGATTAATTAAGTCATTTAGAGATAAAAAAGATAATCAGCTTCAATATTAAGAAGAATCCATTTTCAATGTGCTTTCTATTATACAAAAGCCAAAATTTGCTTACTTTTGTATATTCAGTGAGACATAAGATAAATTACTTATGTAGCATTTAATAAAATGTTACATATATCCCTAACAAATCCGCTTCCTCCTTCATATTCTGAAATATAATCGCAAATATCCTTCACTTCATTTTGAGCATTTTTTGGGCAACAGGAGAATCCACATCTTGTTAAGATTTGGATATCTTGGATATCATCCCCACAATAGCATATCTCATGATCTGAAAGCTGAAATTTCTCTTTTATACTATTATAACTCTCTAATTTGTTCCTAATACCCAGATGTACCTCTGAAATGTTTAGTTTATTCATTCTGTACTTAACTGCATCGCTAGCTTCCGATGAAATTATCCCAACATGAATCCCTGCTTCTATTAACAGCTCAATTCCTTTTCCATCTATTCGTGAAAATTTAACCATTTCTCTCCCGTTTGAGTCAATGTAGACACTACCATCAGTAAAAACCCCATCAATATCAAAGATTGCCATTTTCACTTTTTTAATTTGCTTAAGGGCTTTGATATTCTTCACCTTGATGTTATTCACTACATCATCTCCTTGCATGAGTATATGTCAAAATTCAGCAATTTTCTATCATTTGAGAATGACTTTTCAAACTTTGAATTAGATAGCTTTTAGTATTATTTGATTAAGGGTGGAGTTCAAAACTTTACAGCAACATTTACAAAGAGACAATAGTGATTCTAGGATTTTTTAAAGGGTTTCAACATTTCTTAATCTTTTCTTCACTGGAAGTTCTGAGGGTGTTACCACTTTCTTCCCATTTCCTAGCCAAATTGGAAGCTTCTTCAAATCACGAACTATTCTTCGAAGCCCACTAAATTCTATTGATGCTGCTTGATCTGTACCCCACATTGCACGGTTGATTGTTACATGTCTTTCGATTACTTTAGCTCCTAGAGTTGCTGCGACAAGACTTGCTGAAATTCCCTCTTCATGCCCACTATAGCCAACAATATGTTCGGGATATAATTCTTTCAGTTTAGGGATATATGAAAGGTTTAAATCACCGTTCACCGAAGGATATGCAGAATTACTGTGCATTATTATTAAAGGGGTATCCTTTAGGATCTCTATTGCCCTTTTAATTTCTTCTTCAGTACTCATTCCAGTGGATAAAAATATTGGTTTATTAGTTTCTTTAGCAGAAAGAAGAAGCTCCCTGTTTGTTAATTGCGCAGAAGGAATCTTGTGATAAGGAACTCCCATCTTTTCTAAGAAAGTCAAACTAGGTATATCCCAAGCAGAAGCCGACCATAAAATCTTTTTCTCTTGACAATATTGATCAATCTCTCTATATTCTGATTCACCAAATTCTAATCTTTCTTTATATTCATAGTAGGTCATTTCTCCCCAAGGTGTTTCCTTTATTCGATTTCTCATTTCAGGAGGGATACAAAGATCTAACGTTCTTTTTTGAAATTTAACTGCATCTGCATTACAATAGACTGCCATGTCAATCATTTTTTTGGCGAGATCTAATTCACCATTATGGTTTATGCCAATTTCTGCGATGAAAAAAACTGGTGATTCTTCTGAAATTTGTTTATCTCCAATAATTATTTCCTTCATTTCTTGCACTTCGATTTTAACCCATCAATTAAAATTACTTTTCGTCAGACAGTAGTCAAAGTCTAGCCCTTTGGTAAATAAATTATGCTGTATTTTTCTTATCATTTATTATATTATTCGTATTTAGGAAATTAGAATGGAAGAGGGAGTTGAATCAATCAGGACGCAAAAGATTAATTTCATTTTTAAAGTATTAATAAAAATAGCCAGAAATATTAAAGGATGATTCAAGATTAAAACACTGCAATCGAACTAACAAATCTCTAGACATAATACTCTCAAAGGATGATAAAAAGCTAATTAGAGCGTGTATGAATGAAAATTTTGATGATTGGACTTGGATCAATAGGAAAAAGACACATAACAAACTTAAAATTTCTCGGTTATCATGATCTTATTGCTTTCAGATCGCGCCTAAAGAAAGAGGAATTCTGCGAAAAAAATAACGTGAAAGAGTATTTTAATCTTGATGAAGCCCTCAATGAAAAACCAGACATCATATTTCTGACCAATCCAACAAGTCTACATATTCCATTGGCATTAAAAGTTCTTAAAAAAACTACAGCTCATTTATTTATTGAAAAACCCATATCAAACTCATTAGAGGGATTAAATACCCTTCAAAGGCTTGTAGAAGAAAAAGGCATTATTGCTATGGTTGGTTATAATATGCGATTCCATCCTCTTCTGAAAGAGATCAAAAGTATTCTCAAAAACAATAGAATTGGAGAAGTCGTAGGTTATCGTAGTATTTATGGAGAATTTCTTCCTAGCTGGCATCCATGGGAGGATTATAGAAAAGGCTATAGCGCAAGAGATGATTTAGGAGGAGGCACCCTTCTAACCTTAAGTCACGATATAGATATGGTTATATGGTTTTTTGGTCGTGTCAAAGAATCACAAGGCCTATTAAGCGAAAAAAAAGTTCTGAATACCACTACCGATGAGTGCTCCATTATGAGCCTTAAACATGAAAACGGGATAATAGGATCAATTTTTCTTGATTACCTACAAGAACCTCCTAACAGAACTCTTGAAATAATTGCAGAGAAAGGTAAGATAATTTGGGATTATTACAAAAATTCTTTAACGATTTATGAGCGTTCAACAAAGCAGGAAGAAGTCTTCAAAACTCCAACAAACTTTGAAAGAAATGATATGTTTATCGAGGAAATTAATCATTTTCTCGGCTGCATTAAAAACAATGAAAATCCCATGGTTACCATAGAAGATGGGATAGAAGTACTTAATGTTGTGTTAAAGGTAAAAACTGTTAAATAATGAAGGAAGGAAAATGCATACCATTGAAGAGTTATTTAGCTTAAAAGATAAAGTCATCATTATTACAGGGGGAATGGGGCTTTTGGGAAAATCATATGCAGAAGCCATATCCATAGCTAAGGGAAATCCAGTCATTGCAGATATTCGATTAGACAAAGCTGATCAATTCTTAAAAGAGTTGGAAAATAAAACAGGTAAAGAAGGTTTAGCATGCGAGGTAGATATCACCTCAGAAAGAAGCGTAGAAAACCTAGTCGATCAAACACTAGACAAATTTGGTAGAATAAATGGGCTGATAAATAACGCAGCATTAACGATTGCCAAAGGAAGTAAGGAATTAAAAGAATATTTTTCTCCTTTCGAGACTTATCCATTAGAACTTTGGAAATTAGCAATAGATACTAATATTTCAGGGATGTTTATTGTAACACAAAAAATCGGAATAGAAATGAAAAAGAATCCTGATGGAGGTTCTATCGTTAATATCGCTTCTACTTATGGACTTGTCTCCCCTGATCAACGCATCTATCAAGGTATTAAAAGTCAATACGGAGAAACAGCCTTCAATACTCCTATTGGATATGCTACAACAAAAAGTGCGGTCTTAAACTTTACACGTTATCTAGCAACATATTGGGCGAAAAATAAAATACGAGTCAATACATTAACTCCAGGTGGCGTTTTTGATGGTCACGATGAGACGTTTGTCAAGAATTATTCTTATCGTGTTCCAATGGGAAGAATGGCTGAAAGAAACGAGTATCAAGGAGCCATTATTTTTCTCTTATCTAACGCATCATCCTATATGACTGGAGCAAATCTCATTGTTGACGGTGGTTGGACCTGTTGGTAATTAAAACAAAATATTTCAATGATACAATAAACTCGAGAGCTGATTGGGATTTATAATGGATATTTTAGCGTTGATTCCTGCACGAGGAGGTTCAAAGAAACTTCCTAGGAAAAATATAGCACTCCTATCGAATAAGCCTCTAATCTATTATTCAATTAAAATTGCACAAGAAAGTAAATTGATCAATAGAATAATCGTTTCAACTGATGATAAAGAGATTGCAGAAATTAGTAAGAATTACGGAGCAGAGGTCCCCTTCATTCGACCTAGCATATTTTCTCAAGATCTCACTCCAGATTTACCTGTCTTTACTCACGCTTTGATGTGGTTATTAGAGAAGGAGGAATATTGTCCCGAAATTGTTGTCCATCTGCGACCGACAAGCCCGCTACGAGAAACATCCATTGTTGACAAAGCCATCAAACTTCTACTAGATAATTCTGACGCTCATAGTGTTCGAGCTGTAGTCACTCCTGATGAAAACCCCTACAAAATGTGGAAAATCGGTAATGAAGGGTATTTAGAGCCAATAATAAAAACTAAAATTAAAGAAGCATATAATCAACCCCGACAAGTTTTAGTTCCCGTTTATTGGCAAACAGGCTACATAGATGTAGTTCGGTCATGTATTATCCTTAATATGGGATCAATGACAGGGGATCGGATATTACCTCTGATTTTGGATAATATTCCTGAAAATAAAATCGATATTGATACCCAAGAGAGGCTAAATGAAGCTGAAAAATTAATGAAAAAGAGATCAAAATCAGAATAACGAATCATAATCTATTTTTCGGTAGACCTTTAATTGTCCCCCCTTTGTTGCGTCATAGATATTAACACCCCGCGATTCTGCAACTTTGCGGGCTTTGTAATAGGCTGATTCCATTATAGTTACTCTTGGTACAGCCATTTTATGTCCCTTTGGGGTGTAATTAGGACTAAAATGATTGGGATCAACTTCATAATCACTTATTAGGATGTCTGGATTCTCTGTAACGATTGTTTCTTTGACTTTATAATTATGATCAACACCAATCAAATAGATATCACTAAAACCCATGTAAAGGGCCAATTGTAAATTAACATAAGTGACTGTCCCTGCATCATGAATTCCACGGACAAGGTTCTCGCTAAATTCAGGTAGTAGAGGCTTTTCTCGATTCGTTTCCATGTTTTCTTGTGTGTACTGAGAATAATGGCCATGTATCCATGTTGGTAAGAAATTCACCCATATTGTACTAGGATCTCCTTGAATGTACTTTTTTAGGGAATTCAATAAAATCCCTGTAATATTGTCATTCTTGATAACCTTGTCAATAATTCTAGCATATTGTTGAGCAAAAATGAAATCTACAACTGTATAGTATGTTGGTCTATATGAATTTTCTTTAAAGATGTGAAAGATTCCACTGGAGGCAATGGAAACCTCATTTCTTAGATTAGTAAGATTAGTTCGATTTAAACTCGGGCCATTGCCAAGAATAAAACATCTTTCACCTTTATGGCGATCATGGAGGGCCTTTATTTTGGCTATTGATTCATTTGAGTAATTGAACGTTGTGGCAAATTTCCCATCAATATAATCTTTTAGAATTCGAGCATCGAAGTTATAAGCACTAATTAATAGTTCACTTAAGACATATCGCAAATTTATGGGTAAACGCGCAAACAATTGTGCCATCGTGCTCCTACTCATCGTTTACACCAAAAATTTATTCTATAATTAATCAAAATTCGATAATATGGTAACTTTAAGAAATTAATGAATAACAATCAAGCAAAGGTGACTTTTCTCATATATGATTTCAGAGACAGGAGCGAATAATAACCCAGAGATAAACCTATAATTATATCCCAGCATCTTCACGTAAAATCTGAGCCATATCCGTATTTTCCCATGTGAAATCAGGATCATCACGGCCAAAATGACCATACGCTGCTGTTTTCGCGTAGATCGGTCGTTTAAGCTTAAGTCGCTCTATCACTATACCTGGTCGGAAATCAAAATGCTGCTTGATAAGATCTAAAATATCTAGTTCTGGAATAATGTTCGTTTCTTTAGTGTCCAGATTGATACACAGTGGTTTGGCGACACCAATAGCATAGGCAATTTGAATCTCACATTCATTCGCTAATCCAGCTGCCACAACATTTTTTGCTGCCCAGCGTGCGACATAGGAACCAGAACGATCTACTTTAGAGGGATCCTTCCCTGAGAAACAACCACCTCCATGTGAACCAACACCACCATATGTGTCTACAATGATCTTACGACCCGTTAATCCAGTATCACCATGTGGACCCCCTATGACAAAGCGTCCCGTTTCATTAATGAAGTACTCTGTTTCATCTGTCAAGTATTGTTTAGGAATTACTTTCATGATTACTTTTGAAATGATTTCCTCTTTAATTTCGCCATGGGTGACCTCTTCACTATGTTGTGCAGCAATAACAACCGAGGATACACTAATTGGTTTTCCATTACTATAATCAACTGTTACTTGAGATTTTCCATCAGGACGTAGCCACGTAATCTCATTATTTTTTCGTGCTACGGCTAGTTGCTTTGTTAATCCGTGAGCAAGTACAATTGGTAAAGGCATTAGCGAGTCAGTTTCTTTGCAGGCATATCCAAACATCATCCCTTGATCTCCAGCACCCTGTTCTTCTGGACGGATTCGTTCGATACCTTGCGAAATATCTGTGCTTTGTTCGTGGATAGCATTTAACACCGCAACAGAATTGTAATCAAAACCCATTCTCGAGTCTGTGTAGCCTATGTCTTTAATTTTATCGCGAACGACCTGTTGAATATCAACATATGTCGTTGTAGAAATTTCTCCGCCAATTAAAGCCATTCCGGTGGTTAAGTATGTTTCACATGCTACATGGGCATGGGGATCATTTTCTAAAATTGCGTCTAATATTGCATCCGATATTTGGTCAGCCATTTTATCTGGATGACCTTCGGTAACAGATTCAGAGGTAAATAAATGACGAGCAGAAACCATTTCTTCATTCCTTCTTTCTTAATTTTCTTCGTATATTTTTGAAACAACTACAGTTCATTTCAATTAATCCTTTTGGAAGGTAAATTCAACTCTTCAACTAGGAGCTTTCGTGCTACTTGAGTTCCATCAACCATAGCAGAAAGCATTGTATGCAGATAATTTATTTTTTGAACAGGTCTTAATCCGCAATCTGGAGCAGAAAGTAATAGAAAGGCCCCTTCTTCCCCCAATTCGTTATATATTAACCGTGTTTGATAAAGAAGCCGATCTCGAATCAGATCGCGTAAATGATTATAAGCTGTTCCCAACTGTTGCTCTTCTTCCGTAAATTGGTGATCCGCGTGAACTTCTAGCACACCTAGTGCAAATTTACAACGACTGCCTTCATTAAATACTTGAATCACCCTTTCTATTCCTTCTTTATAAGACGGTCGTTCACTATGAGTTGTTCCAAGTGTTTTAAAATCACGATTCGCATATTCTAGGCTTACAAAATCCCATGGAATGACTGGAAGGTCTTCATATAAAATATCATAACGATGGGAGAAACAGGTATGAAATCCTAGCAGGCAATCATGTTCTTTCGCAATTCTGCCAACACCTTTGAAAAATCTGTTATAAGCTTCTGTATATAGGTCTCTATCGCTAGGAATAGTAGTGTAAGCAGGTTCATCAGATGTGATAAAGCGAACACCAGTTTTGATTGCTTCTTTAATCTCGGGGATGAAAACACTATCAACTAGATCAAATAAGAATTGAGAATCGCTTGAGGGCTTAATAGTCCAATTAAAAATCGTATAAGGACCTGTGAAACAAAATCTGAGTGGCTTTTTAGCGATGGCTTGAGTGTACTCCAATTCATCAATATAAATTGGTTTTTTCCGTCGGACAGCCACGTTTTTAACACGAACACCGGGTTTGTAGAAACGATCATCAAACGATCTGATATGTTCTTTTTCTAAATAAATTCCATCAATATCTTGGGCAGCATGCTCATACATCTCCCGTCTCCACGCTTCTCCGCTGAAAATGAAATCTAATCCTGTACTTTCTAAGAAGCGGACATTAAATTGCAGTCTTAGCTTTAATACTTCCAATTGCCACTCTTCTAAATCACTCGTGGTGCTTGAAGGCTTATTCGTAAGTAAAGTTATTGCCTCATCAGGATCCCCTAACTCTAATTTTGGCCACCAATAGTTGATTTCCTCTAGATGTTCAGGGGGGATAGGCCTTCCCTGTAAAGCGAGTATTGTTGCATTGAGTTTTCGCATTGAACCAATTTCATGAGTTGGTAATAATAAATTAAAAGGATAAGCTTGATCAATCATCACTATACCACCTCCTATCCTCGCAATGCGGCTATGGCTTTTCCCAGCTGTTGTATTTTCAAATCAGCCACAGATCGTGGGACAAATTCTAACCGTGTCGTTGGAGCAAGAATGATATTCTCTGCTTCTGTTTTAGCTAATACACTTCCTAATTTGACTAATTCGTTATCAGTTTCAACTAATAGATTATCATTAGCATCTCTAAGATAACTTTGGGCATCAACAACACCAGCCAAGAGGTTTTTTCCATTAAAATCATAATTAGCTAACTCTCGAGGATTATTCGCGACACAATCGATACCAATAGCCCAAGCTTTAGATTCCAAGAGTAATTGAAACTTTTCTTCGTTTAGATTTTGGTAAGTATGAAAAATAATCTTTAACGATGAACTAGCGATGATTTGGTTCCATAAATCCCCCAACAGGGATAATGTCTCAGTATCTACTTCCTCCCAAGCAAGGGAGCTTTCATCGATAATAATGTGGGAAAACCCTTCTTTAGAGAGATATGAGAGCTCGTGTTTCAAGATCTGGGAAAACGCGTTCATAAAATCGTTTCTTGTTCTGTAGATTTTTTGACCCTCTGAGTTAAAAATAACAGCTCTGGAGAAAGAAAAAGGCCCTGGTAAACATAAACTCCACCCCTTCCGTCTAGATTCCATTGGTAAAAATTTGGTTTGAATGATGTTACCATCTAAAAAAGGATGGGTTGCTGTTAGGAGTACAGAATCAGTATGGGAAATTTCTCCCTCAACAATAGGTTGTCGATAAAAAGTGTTCGTTAATGGATTACGTGCGACTGGAAGATCTCCGATCCCATCCCCACGAGAAAGACCTTGTAATTTCTCTGAGAATGGCCTGAAAAGATCCCACCACCCTAGATTTCCAATAGAGATAGCAATTGGAAACGCATCTGATAATAGGGTTATTAAATCTTTAATATCTTTTTCAAAGGCAATTTTTACATGCTCAGGCGAAGAGGCTCGGCCATACTTGAAATCAAAGATTCTTTTGATTAGAGTTTCCGAAAGGGGATGGATACCTGTCAAAATAGAATAATATTGAGACAATGCGAATCAAAGATGTGTTTTTTTAAACTCAATTCATATGTTACTGTTAAGAATATTCATGTGGGGAATATTTTTTAACTAATTTTATTCTCCGAACATCAAACTGAATTTTATTAAACTTATATGTACGGCGGAAAATGAGTTGTCGAGGGCGGTATTACCTGATTTGGATGAATTCAGACGAATGCGTAAATCCATGGGGCTTACACAGGAAGAATTGGCTCAAAGGATGGAGGTCTCGCAATCAATGATAGCAAAGATAGAGGCCGGATCTATTAATCCCTCATATAAGCTGATACAACGAATGCATAAGATCCTTTTTTCAATTGACCATGAAAATCAGACGAAAGCTTATGAAATTATGTCACCAGTAATATTTGTAAAAACCAATGACACTATTCAACACGTATTCGAATTAATGAGAAAAGAAGGGATTTCTCAAGTCCCAGTTTTTTCATCAAATGGAAAAAATATCGGAAGTGTGACTGAAGAGACTTTGTTAGATGTATTGTTAAGAGGGAAGACCTTAGAAGAAATAGTAGACAAACCAGTTGAAGAAATCATGGATGATGTCTTTCCTGTTGTAAATCGAAAAACTCCACTAAATGCTATTACGAGCTTACTTCAATTTTCAGCAGCAGTCTTAGTTACAGAAAAGGGAAAAATTGGTGGTATAATTACTAAAGCTGATCTATTGAAGACTTCAAGATAGATTCTTAGATAGGAAAATCATACTTGAAAATCATATAATTTCTTCGAGAAGGTCTAAAATAATATTAGCAATCTGTGTTTCACCAGCTTTAACAAATCGTTCTGGTAAATGTGAATAATTCCGCCTCATCTCAAATACATTTGAGATTTCTTTTTGCCATCTTCCTTGAAAAAATTCTTCAGATGTAATACATATTCCAACTCCAAGATCTTCAATGATTTTTTTCATGTGCTTTGTTTCTGCAGTCTCAGGAAAATCTATGCCAATAATTGGAACTTTAGAACGAATTGCTTCTGAAACAGAGCTGTATCCAAGTTTTATAAGGGCAAGATCACTGCAAGCAATGTAATCTTGACCCTCAGAGTCATCAGTTGGAATGGCTTTTACATTATTATGCCTTAGTTCATGTTGCCCTCCAATGATGAATGTTACCTCAGTGTTTTCAAGCCATTCCTTTAAGAAGGGAGTTCTTAATGACAAACCTGTACCAGCATAAATGACTGGTATACTTGATTCTAAGCTTAATTTCTTACGCATCTGGAGCTTGGTACGAGTTGGAGTACGGCTGACCAAACGCGTCTCTAACGTTGAACAGAAAACAGTGTTATTCAAGTTAAAAGGTAACAGTAACCCAAGCGATGCTTCACGATAGGCTTTCCAGATAGAATTCAAATCGTCAAGCTTAAAAGCAGGGTTCTGATAGATATCAAGCCAAGTGAAATTACTAATGGCAATGCTAGGGATTTCTAGCTTTTCTGCCAGTAAGAAGGGTTGAGGAGCAATATCAGATATAATAAGATCAACACCTTTGGCTTTTAGGTATTGGTATTCTTCAAAAATGTATGTGGAATACCACTCCTTTATCCACGAATTGACCTCTTTCGCTGTATTTTGATAATCTATCTTACCTGTTGTCTTATCTCCAATAAAACCTATATCATTGGTTTGTTTATGAAAATCCACGCGTTGAGGGTCATCAATATTGATTAATGACCTTCTTACAAAAGATAATGGATTTGATGTGTGAATATTGATTGAAAGCTCTAAATCACATTCTAATAAAGAGCGGATAATAGCTACACTCCGAGAAGCGTGTCCAAATCCGTGATCACTGATGAAATAAGAAATGGTTGGCATGGTTATTTCCTAAAATTATCGCTTAAGGAAAAGTAAAATCATTGGAATATATATAGAGTTGTTCCAAGTCTAATAATGTTTTATACCGATATCTATTAAAAGAATACTGATCCAGTGTGTTTTCCGTTAAGAATAGCATCTCTATCCAAAGGAGAATAAATGATGGGGCTTAATAGCGAAAAAAAGACAAAAGATATGGTCATTAGTGGCCAAAATGAGAAAACTCCTTCAGAAGGATTTATGCGATATTTTCAGTGGATAAATGAAGACTGGTTATCCCTCTTTGTTGGGTTAATCATCGTGTTACTTGCTTTATTAGGATTACTTGATTGGATCACGTGGTAATAATGACAGATAGGAATAATACGTTAGAAAATGATAATACTGAAATGAAAGTACCACCACTTTCTGCTAAGACATCCTATTTGATTTTTATAGTTACGTTACCAGTTCTAATACTTCTAGCTTGGACATCTAACTTTCTTCCCAGGATAGTGGAACCAAATACTAGCAAACCAGTGATAGAATACGTAGTATATGCTGTTATAATTGGTTTAATCATAAGTAATGTATTAGTAGCAATACCAGCGTCAAGTACTACCTATAGACAATTTAAAGGGACGATCCGTACAGAACTCCTCTTAAAAATCGGTTTAGTCATTTATGGAGCAAAAATTGGTGCTGATTTTGCTAAAATCGATGTATTGGCGGGGTATTTTCTAGCAGCATTTCTCCAAGCGATGCTTGTTATAATCACTGTTTTTATGGTTGCATATTATACTGCAGTTAAAATATTCAAACTTGAAGCAAAATTTGCTGCTGTCTTAGCAACAGCTGTTTCAGTTTGTGGTGTATCAGCAGCGATTGCTGCAGCTGGTGCTGTACTAGCAGAAAAGAAACAATTAGCTCATACCGTTACGCTTGTAATAGCTTTTTCCCTCCCCCTTATGTTCATTTTTCCTTACGTTGCACTATTCTTAGGCTTCCCAGATGTTGTTGCTGGCGCATGGATTGGCGGAAACATCGATACAACAGCAGCTGTTTTAGCTGCTGGATCGATACATGGCGAAACAGCAGCTGATTTAGCAGCAATCGTTAAAATAACTCAAAATGTAATGATTGGCTTTGTTGCTTTTTTCTTGGCTTTGTATTTCTCATTTTATGAGAAAAAAGATGAACTCCGTCCAAGTCCAAAGGAACTATGGACTCGATTTCCCAAATTTGTGATTGGATTCTTGTTAACCATGGTTCTTGCGTTACCCTTAATTGGTATCATACCCTTAGAGACAGCTAACTTATTGGGAAATATCGCCAAGTGGTTCTTTGCCATGGCTTTTGTATGCATTGGCTTAACTACAACACTTTCTGATTTTACTAAAATGGGTTGGAAACCAACAGGAGCCTATACAGTGGCCACTATTTATAATACAATATTGACATTAATTACATCCTTTGTCTTATTCGGGTTCCTCTTCTCTGGCTAGTAATCCAACCTAAAAGTAATTAATGGAAAATTTGGTAAAATTTTCTTATATATTGGTTGAATTGAATTTTCCTAGGCTCTCACTATACTAATCTTAACATAATCTTCCTTTTCATTATCTAGCATCTGACAATGAAAGCTTGAAAGGAATGATAAATATTAAAATAATAGGAGAATATTCAATAAAATAAAGTGATAAGAAAAATCATTTATTATAACACACGAAACTGTGGTGATTAATTGAGTCCATCTGACTATACAACAGTATCCATCCCAAAAATCCTGTATGAAAAGGTTCAACAGCGCATTGAAGGAACAGGTTTTACATCAGTATCGAGATTCGTTGCGTTCATTCTTCGAGAGCTAGTTACAGAACCAAAGAAGGGAGAAATACCATTCTCAAAGGACGATAAAAAACAAGTGCTGGAAAAACTTGAAAAACTAGGATATACTTAAAATACAGAATTAACTATCTATTTTGGATGATTGACATTATTTAAGAGAAATATAAAACTGATAATAGGTAAAGAATAGCATCATTTCCATTTTTTATTGTTTTGGGAGAGAAATTCAGAAATCATAATAGTTAATTAAACATTATTTTTTCAATCTTATAGTGTCTTAAATAGATTTTATTTGTATAAAAGAAGAATAATGCAGTGTAATTAGTAGGTAAGAGCAATGTCTTCGAAAATGGAAGCAATAAATATTTCTAAACATCTATTTAAATTGCTAGAACAGAAAATCAAGCAAAATAATTTTCAATCAGTCGACGATTACGTTGAACACATTTTAATGCAGGTTTTACAGTCAGAAAGTACGGATGATCTTGATCCAGAGGAAGAGGAAGAAATAAAGAAGCGTCTTGAAAGACTAGGATATTTGTAGGAGCCCGATCACCATGGTGAAAGCTCACGGGGGACGATTGACCAACCGTCTTCTTTCTACAAATCAATCAGGTCGTCTGAAAGACGAGATAACCGAATTTGAGCAAATAGCAATTGATCTTGAAACATACATTGAAATTGAAAATATTGCTATTGGAACTTTCAGTCCATTAGAAGGATATATGACGAAACAAGAGTTTGAATCAGTCTTAAAAACAAGTCGACTCACCACTGGCCTAGCATGGACGATCCCAATCACCTTTGATATGAATGAGACACAAGCAACTAAAATAGAAAAGGATAATCAAGTCGTTTTAACCTATCAAGGAGAACCGGTAGCTCTTTTTGATCTTGAGGATAAATTTCAACCAAATAAAAAGAAATGGGTACAAGCAGTATTTGGAACTACCGATCAAAAGCACCCAGGAGTGAACAGGATATTTTCAAAAGAGACAACATTTCTAGGGGGCACGATTGATCTACTAAAGCGTCCCGAAGTCCCATTCCCTCAATATCATTTGACACCCAAAGAGTCTCGTGTGTTATTCCGAGCTAAAGGATGGAAAACAGTTGTGGGCTTCCAGACACGAAATGCGCCTCATATTGGCCATGAGTATGTCCAAAAAGCTGCCTTAACCTTCGTAGATGGGTTATTCATTAATCCAGTCATTGGGAAAAAGAAACAAGGAGATTTTAAGGATGATGTCATTTTAAAATCTTATCAGGAACTAATTGATAACTATTATCTTAAGCAACGGGCAGTTCTCGTCACTCTTCTGACAGAAATGCGCTACGCAGGGCCTAAAGAAGCAATCTTACACGCTATTATGCGAAAAAATTATGGATGTACGCATTTTATTGTCGGTAGGGATCACGCAGGTGTAGGAGATTATTACCCTCCGTTTGCCGCACAAGACATTTTTGATGATTTTCCTGATTTAGATATTGTCCCTCTGTTCTTCAGATCTTTTTCACATTGCACAAAATGCGGATCAGTAGTGAATGAAAAGATCTGTCCCCATCCTCCTGAGTATCATATCAATTTTAGTGGAACAAAAATTAGAGAGAGCTTAATCAAAGGAAAAAGACCACCAAAAGAGCAAATGAGACCAGAAGTGGCTGATGTCATCCTCAAATATGATAATCCCTTTGTAAATTAATAGAAACGTGTGAACA
>JBHLKY010000005.1:170457-233519 GCA_048886185.1 Candidatus Hermodarchaeota archaeon | reverse complement strand
ACTGAAAAACTGTGGTCACTCAATGAAATGGAAAGAACTGGCGGTGAACCGGATGTTGTTGGTCATGATAAAAAGACAGGTGAATACATTTTTTATGATTGTTCAGCAGAAAGTCCTAAAGGCCGCAGAAATGTTTGTTACGACCGTGAAGGGCAGGAGGCAAGGGAAAAGCGAGGGGTGCATCCAGGAGGTAATGTTATTGATATGGCAACTGCCATGGGCATTGAGCTTTTAACTGAAGAACAATATCGAGAGTTGCAGAAACTTGGAAATTTCGATACGAAGACGTCGAGCTGGGTGAAAACACCTTCTGATATTAGAAAACTCGGCGGCGCCATCTTTGCTGATCGCCGTTACGGTCATGTCTTCGTGTATCATAACAGTGCGCCTTCTTTCTATGGCGTTAGGGCGTTCCGTGGCTCGCTAAGGGTCTAAAATTGGACTTTGAATTTTAGCATTTCTTTGAGTTTTGGATGGGCTTCTCTACCTAAATTGGTAATGTGAGAATCAACGTCTTTTGGCTTTAACATTTTCATTTATGTGATCTTTTAATCTCATTTAATAGAAAATAACCTTATATTTCAGCCTACAAACCATCTAAGAAATTTTGATTAGTATCGATATGGATTATGTAATTCTATGGATATGAGTTTTCCAACATCTAATATGATTAATTATCATTATTTTTGGAAAATTTATCACTATTTTGAACGATTTTTCATTTATTTTGGAAACGCATATCAGTTTCTTTGAATTTTAATGCAGCAGAATTAATGCAATAGCGTAATCCGCCTTCCTCTTTAGGACCATCATTAAATACATGTCCTAAGTGTCCACCACATGCAGAACATAGTACTTCTGTTCTAACCATTCCATGAGAAGTATCTCTTTCTTCTTCAATTGAATCTTTAACTGGATTAGAGAAACTAGGCCAGCCACAATTTGATTTGAATTTCTCTTCTGATAAAAAAAGTGTGTTTCCACAACCTGCACAGGTATAGGTTCCTTCTTCAAAGTAATTCCAATATTTTCCAGTGAAAGGTCGTTCTGTACCTTTTTCTCTCAGTATCCAAAATTGCTCTTTTGTAAGAGTTTTTTTCCACTCATTTTCAGATTTTTTTAAGGTAGAATTCATCTTGAAATACACTCTATTATGATGATACATAAATCTGTTGGTATTAAAATCGTAGAAAGATCAGAATAGGTTTTTTATGTCTCTCAGGATCGCTCTCATTTCGTTTAATCCCAATTGCCAAAATTCTTTTGTAGTGAGATCCATATCCATATCTTTAACTAGTTCTTGTGGTGATTTGGAGGAACCAGCTGCGAGAAAAGCTTTAAAATTGAGTTTAAACGAATCACCTTCACTTTTGAACTTATTATATAAAGCAAGGACTATTAGTTCTGCAAATACATAAGGGTAATTGTAAAAGCGTAAATCTATTCTAAAATAATGAGGTTTCCACATCCAATCATACTTCTGTTGTGGTAAAAATTGAATAGAGTCTCCAAAATAATTTGTTCTAGACTTTAGAAACAAATCTGAAATCTTTTCGGTATTTAAGTATTCCCCTGCTTTAATGGCCTGATATAGACTCTTTTCAAATTGTGTTCTTGATCCCACTTCAAATATAGAAATTGCTAGATCTTCCAAATGGTTAAATAAGATAATACGTTTCTGAAAATCAGCCACTTTTTCTTTCATTCTATCTATTAAAAGAAATCTTACAAATTCAGAAGCACATTCAGCGATGCAATACGAGATATCCCTATTAATCAGGGTTTGTGCTCCTAGGGTTAAATAACCATGTATTGCATGACCCATCTCATGAGCTAACGTACTTAAATCATCGAAAGTATGATTAAAGGATTGGAGGATGAAACATTCTTTTGCGTAATCATTAGCCGAACAGAATGCTCCTCCTCGTTTTCCTTTCCTAGGAGAGGCATCAATATGATTTTCTTTAAACATTTTGGTGGTAATTCTCCCGAATTCAACATCAAAATCTTTCAAAATCTCAGTAACAATTTTTTTTGCATCATCCCAAGTTATCTTTTCAGATTCTTCTCCCTCTTGAGGAATAGGGGCCCAAAGATCCTCCCCTAACAATTTTTCAGTACCTAATACCTTTGCTTTTAAAAGTAAAATATCATGAAAGATGTCTAAATTGGATTCTATTGCTGCATATAAATTATCAATCATTTCTTGAGTGATGTCATTAGTTATCAAACTAGAGGCCATCGTATCATAATTTCTACGTCTTGCCATCATTACATGATTAGTACAAATGCTGCGTAATGTAGCTGAAAATATGTCCCCATCTTCTTTTAAGGCCTCCATGACTGCAATAATAGTATTTTTTCGATTAAGTCTATTTGTAGATCTCATTAAACCTTGAGCTTCACTCCAATAAAACGTTTTCTCTTTGTTATCAATAATTGCTCGAAATAATTTCTTTCCAAGCCACTCTGCGCGAAATTGTGACCAAGCCATTACCCCATTTAGATCTTTCTCAAGAATTAGTTGCTCTTCAGCTTCAGATAGAGTGTGCTTATGCTTTTGTTTTATTCGTTCCATATAGTGTTTATAATTCTTTAAAGTTGGCGATTGTATGTATTTCCCTTTACTCTCTAACAATTTTCCCAGTTCTATTTCAACAAAGGCAATTTTTGTCTTAACCTCTAGTAGAACATTTTTCGCAGTATTGAATAGTTCTAATGCTTCTTTCTTGGTCTGATCTGCGCTGACCTTTAACTTACCATAAAAGAATAATCCCTCTGATTTCTCTCTCAAGCTTTCTAAGTGTTTAAACAAACGAAGAAGATCACTCTCGGTTGTTTTCTCAGAATTTATCTTACCCCGGTAATCTTTTTCAATCATTTCTGCCTCAATTCGAGCTTTTTGAATTGTTTGCTGAATTTCTTCGTCAGATTTGAAGATTAGTGTTAGATCCCAGGCGATTTCTTTTGACTCAACCATTTCGATCACTAATTAGACCTTTTATTAGGAAATCCAAGTGAAATAATCTTTTAAGCCCCTAAAAAGGGAAAAATTAATACATTACTACAATATATTTAATAAATTACAACACAAGTAAGTTATAATAATTCTCTCAATAACTGCAAAATCAATGGGGGTGATTTCAATTCAATACTTAAGATCTATTCAAGCATTTTTAGTTCTAATCCGTTTTTTATTATTGTCTGGTTGTACAAATAACCTCTCTATACCAGACAATGATACAAATACTGAACCAGAACATTAATTTGAACCCCAAACCGAACATTAGCGGCACAGTATGCATCTCAAGCGGCTTCGGAATTTACTGTAATTACAGTAACAGAGAATGTCTTTATAGACCTTTTCCAAAGAATTAATTTCACACTTTGCTTCAATCAAATCTATCTCAGACCACAGTCTTCTTATTTAGCTATAAACCCAACTATCAGAACTTCGTTATTTATCCTCAAATCACAATAGAGAATCAAAGAGCCTTGGAAAGATTCATTTTCAGGAAAAGAAAATGGATAAAATTTGCCTTATTTTGTTAAAACATCGTTATTTCTACGGTTTTCTGCTTTTTTCCAGTCATATCCTCGATATCTATCTGACCAATTGTTACTTTTGCTATCGATTTATCTGTGAGTTGCTTGTTAATAATCATTTGAGGCTTTTCATCAAGTTTTTGAATCATATTGATTAGAGCCTGTCTTTTCTCTTCCAAATCCTGAATAAAAGACACTTTTCCCTTAAATTGAGTAGTTGCATAAAGATGGTCACAAGCCCCTTGAGCATATCCGAGATCAATCAGGGCTTGTCCCCAAACAACGTTATTTGAGGTTAAATAATCTATCTTTTTCCCATCTGATGCGCAATGAAAAAAGAGTAGTCCTCTTTCTGGATCATATCCATGACTTAGAGTAACAAGATAAGGTTGGTTGTCTTTACACATGGCAATGGTAATATATTGGGCGCTTTGAAGTATTTGTTTCATTTCATTTTCATCTGTGATAGCTTTTTCTTTACGACGAATATCTCTCATGATGTTCATCACATATCAATATCAATTGAATACTCATTTTGAATTTATTTCTAAATAATAATCATTTTATTTGTCTCTTCTCTAGGTTGAATCAGTGTAAAAATTGGTAAATTTTCTCATTGTGATTGAAATTATTCTCATTACACTCTTTATTATCACAATACTTTAGTTATTGCCTCACCTAACTGAATTATTGGATGTGTAAAAAAATGCAAAACAAAATAGTCGATCTTAGATCTGATACTGTAACAAAACCCTCTCCTGAGATGTGGGAAGCATTAAAATCATTGGATGATTCAAAGATTGGTGATGATGTTTTTCGTGAGGATCCAACTGTTAATGAGCTAGAAGAAACTGCAGCAAAAGTTACAGGCATGGAAGCTGGATTATTAGTCACATCTGGCTCTCAAGGAAATTTAGTGTCTTTACTTAGTTCTACTTGCCCTGGGGATGAAATACTGGTAGAATCTGCAAGTCATATCTTATTCTATGAGGTGGGGAGTGCTGCTCGAGTTGGTGGATTAACACCAAGGGCATACTCTTCTAATAAAGGGATAGCTTCTATAAATGATGATTTACAACCATTAATTCGTCCTCGGGATGATGATCATCAAGCTTGGACAACATTGATCTGTGTTGAAAACACACACAATAATCATGGTGGCACTGTCATTCCGCCTTCATATTTGAAAGATCTTAATGATTTTGCTCTCAGAAATAATGAGATGAGAATTCATATGGATGGTGCTCGAATTTTTAATGCAGCAGTGGCATTGAAAACACCAGTTACCGAATTTTCTCAATATGTCAATAGTATGACATTTTGCCTTTCGAAAGGCCTTTCATGTCCAATTGGGTCAATTGTTGTCGGACCTCAAGAGTTTATTACCAAAGCGAGGAAATTTCGAAAAATGTTAGGTGGAGGTATGCGCCAAGCCGGAATTATTGCTATCATGGGGCTTGTTGCATTACAGGAGAATTGGATAAACCGTCTTGAAGAAGATCATGTTAATGCAACTCGATTAGCGCAAGTATTGAAGGAAGAATCACTTCCAATAGAAGTTTGTATGCCAGAAACAAATATAATTTGGGTAGAATTTCCAACAACTACGCCAATGGAAAAATTGGTGACAATATTGGCAAAGAACGGTGTTTTAGTTCTAAATAAGGGAAATAAAATTCGTTTAGTTACTCATTATAGTATTGTAAAGGAAGATATTGACTTCTGTACTCAACAGATGATTACAGTAATGAAACAATTCTTTCGTTAACAACTAAAAGAGTTATTTCGTTCTGTGATATCTTTTATTTTCAAACATTAATGTCGTCAAAGTGTCGTTTGAAGATGTTTGTTAAATGTTGTTAAATATCGTTGAGGATCCGTATTATATAATTTGGGGGATTTTTGACCAAAAAAATATAGTATGAGACCTAAAACAACAATATAGAGGATCATAATGATTCTGAAGAAATAATCAGCCATTTCATTTCCAATTCCTTTTTTAGCAATCAAATTAATCCCAAAAATTAAATTGAGTAAATTTTTTTGAGTTTAATAAAATTAGGAATGAGGAATGTAGTAAATTAAAGATAACTCATTTGTTCTGAAAAACAGTTGTTTGTGAATCATACACGTATTTCAAAGAATTATATAACAGCTATGCAATAAACGACGATACTTTTTTCATTATATATTTGATGGGAAAAAATTTCACCGTAATTCATAAAGAATGATATGAAGCAACTACATTAATAAACGACAATATCACTCACTGAATCATGATGTTAGACTTACCCTGTGTCTTTGAGTTGTTTGAGCTGTTGGTAAATCACATCGGGATCTTCAATATCACGGAGAATCATTCCCCCAAGATTTCCTCGCATCCCAACCATGGGAATCATCAAGCCTTTTGTCATTAAAAAAATAGAACCCAAATTATATCGCTTTTGTAATACCCCTTTACGTAAATAGATCTCAGAGACATCGTCAAATTTGATGGTTTTTTGTTCCACAGTAAAGAGTCCCTCAAAGTATTCGATACGATTAGGAAAAATTCGATACTCGATATGACTAATCGAGGTATTTCGATACCAAATTGATAGAATTGCTCCTAACAAAAAAAATCCAACGGTACCCCCAAAAAGCATCATTGTCGAGGTAGAATCCACAGTTCCACTAATGGTTGGCTCACTACTCGCTATTAAGGTCACCATCAAGACACCTATTCCCCCAAATAATCCCAGAAAGACAGCTATAGGTATTGATTTTAACAATGCAATTAATTTTAGGTATTTGGGTTTTAAGATTACAAGTGGTTCTTCAGAATAGCCCTGAAATGATGATTTCATAGAATAAACCGCCATTGATTAATTTACTATATTTTTATTATCTTACTTTTAAAAAGATATGGGATTCTAATCCTTGAAAATTCTTAAGTGTTGAAATATAGGGCAAATTTAACATTATGGGAAAAAAAGGAGGTTCGTGTGAAAAGGTAGTAGATTTTAACTTTATAATCTTTGCAGGCGTTAGGTAATTATTTTTCTTTCTATAGTTGGGTAATAAAGGATAACTAATGAAATAGAGCAGATAAATTGTAGTTAGATTAGATAATGCTTAAAAAATTCTATATTTAATAGTAATCCTAACATTAAGAATCATTTTTCTCTCAATTAAAATAACAAGATTTAATTAATATGTCTAGAACAGAATATATTGGAAGTATTGTTATATCACTTTTGACAATAGAAGCTATGACTCTTTTTGTACTACCACAACTCTATCCAGTTATTCGGGTTGGTACTGAAGATACCTAAATTGGCATTTCTGCCTTTCAATCAGATAGTGTACAGTAGCATAATATCTATTCAAGAACTGTAATTTTACAAGAACTAAGCGTTTAGCAAAGATCAGAAATTGACAGTGTTGAAACTTGGGAAGTATTTCAAAAGATTCTTATTTAAACTAGTCGAATAGATTCAGAGGTCTTCTTGGTGAAAAATATTCAAAATAGAGAAAGTTGGAACGCTATTTCAAAATCATATCAAGATGAGAAGCGAATTTCATTAGAGGATGTTCATTATGGCCCTGTTGCTCCTGGTGAAAGAGATTTAAATTTACTTGGTAATGTAAAGGGCAAAAAAATTTTAGAACTCGGATGTGGAGGAGGTCAGAACTCGATTGTTTTAACCAAATGGGGAGCAGAAGTAATCGGATTAGATATATCGGAAATTCAACTAGAATATGCAAAAAAACTAGCAAAAAAGGAAGGGGTAAAAACCAAGTTTGTACAGGGAAGAATGGAAGATTTAGGACAATTTGAGAGTAATATTTTCGATATTGTAATTTCATCGCATGCTATTGGTTATGCAGATGATTTGAGAGCGGTGTTCAAGGAAACTGCTCGTGTCTTAAAACCTAAAGGATTTTTAGTTTTCTGTTTTGAACATCCAATCTGGTTGACTGTAGGACCAGCATTAGAAGAGGGAGATTTAAATAAAGTAGGAAATTATTTTAATAAAAGTCGAGATGTATGGGATTGGCTTTGCTTTGATGGAACAACTGCTACGTTTAATCAAGGGAATTGGTCAATATCTGAGATTATTAACGGTTGTATTGAAACCGGATTACAAATACTACGAATAGAGGAACCTCAAGCCTTTGATCTAGCTAGTATGGATGAAGAAGCATCCTTGAAGATCCCCTACATCTCTGTAGTAAATGACATATATGAAGAATACATCAAGAAATTTGTACGTGTGATTAGAATAATTCCCTTTTCAATGATAATCAAAGCAAAAAACCCATAATCAAGGAGAAAAATCCTTAGAAAAGGTAAAATACAAGAAATGAGTGTTATAAAATATGAACTATGAATATATGGAGTTAGATAGTAAGACAAGAGAATCACTTCCGGGAGAATTTATTCAATTATCAAATGGATTTGTACATTACGAATTAAATGGACCTGTTGATGCTGATATTGTCGTATTAGTGCATGGGTTCTCATCCCCGTTGTTTGTTTGGGATTTCACATTTGATAAGTTAGTTGAAGAAGGATTTAAGGTCTTAAGATATGACTTATATGGTCGTGGTTATTCTGATCGTCCTCAAGTTAAATATAATATGGAATTTTTCGTTCAACAACTTCATGAATTAATCCATAAGCTTGATCTGACAAATAAGAAGATCAATCTTGTTGGACTCTCAATGGGAGGGGGGATATGTGTTGTATTTGCTGATAAATATCCAGAACTAGTTAAAAAAGTGTCATTGGTAGATCCAATCGGTTTTTCAATTAGCAGAAACTTTCTGTTATCAATCTTGAAGATACCAGTTTTAAATAAATTAATGTTAAGATTCTATCTTAATCACAATAGGATAATTAATGCCCAAAAGGAAGACTTCTTTGAGTCTGAAAATATAGAGGGATATCTCGAGAAATACATGGAACAGATGAAATATAAAGGTTTTCTTCAAGCAATACAATCTACTACATTGAATACACCCTTCAACAATCTGAAGGAGACATACAAGAGGCTTGGAAAACGGAAATTGCCAATACAGCTCTTTTGGGGGGAACAGGATAAAACTATCCCTTATTCAACAAGTCAAAAGGTGCGTGCAGCCATTCCATCAATAAAATTTCATTCGATTAAAGAATGTGGGCATATGCCTCAATATACACATCCAGATATAGTGAATCCATTCCTAGTAAAATTCCTTCAAGATTAGAAGTAAAATAAGTTGATTTCACTCTAAAGACTTAGAATTGACCATGGCGTCCCTCACCATTAATAAATCTATTTATTCCTTCTGATGCTTCTTTAAGAGATCTTAATCCATGATCGAACTCATTCTTTAAGGCATTCTTCATATTCAAATTACTCTGTTCATAAGTAGAAAGTCGGTCTTCTCTAAGGCACGTTTGGGGATATTTAGTAATCTGAAGTGCTAATTTTTCGGCCTCCACTCTCGATTGGCCTTCATCGACAACTCGGTTTGCTAAACCTATTGCGAGGGCTTCCTCAGCATACACAGGTCGTCCTGTAAGAATTATATCGAGTGCTCTACTTAATCCAATCAATCGAGGTAAACGTACTGTACCCCCATCAATCAATGGGACACCCCAACGCCTTGAAAAAACTCCAAAAACTGCATTTTTCTCAATTACTCGTAGGTCGCACCAAAGGGCTAGCTCAAGCCCTCCTGCAACTGCATAACCAGCTACAGCTGCAATAACAGGTTTCGATAAAAACAACCTAGTTGGACCCATTGGTCCGTCCCCTGTTTTATTAATTCGATTTCCAAGATCTGTGTGAATAGCTTTCAGATTTGCTCCAGAACAGAAACATCCATTGTCTCCCCAAAGTACAGCTGACCGAGCTTCCTTATCAGCTTCAAAATCTTTAAATGCTTTAGTTAAGACTGCTGCTGTTGGGCCATCAACAGCATTTTTAACCTCAGGATTGTCTATAATAATAGTCCAAAGAACCTTCTTTTTTTCTACTCTTATTCCCATGACCTACCACTCCTTACAGCTATTCAATGTAATATTTTTTTCATTGTTGATAAAAAAATGTCATTTTCCTGTTCTGTCCCGATTGTAACTCGGATAAACCCCGAGTGCCAACGGTTGGAAAGATCAAACACTAATATACCGTATTTAATCAGTTGTGGTCCTATATCGGGTAGATTAGTATTGATCAGAAGAAAATTAGTAGTACTAGGATAAACCTGGATACCAATTTCTTCTAATTCTCTTTTTACCCTTTCCCTTTCCTTTATTGTAATTTCAATATTCTTCTGAATATATTCAGGATTCTTCAAAGCCTCGATTGCTGCTAATAAACTTACCTGTGGTAGCATTATAGACACAGAGGAAAAGACATCCATAAAGATCTCCCCTCCAATAATATATCCAATTCGTGTACCCGCTAAACCAAAAGCTTTTGAGATTGTTCTTCCAATGGCGAGGTTTGGATATTTTTTTACGAAGTGCACGAAAGAAAAATTAGTAAACTCATAATATGCCTCGTCAATTACAAGTATAGAGTTTGTATTCTCTAGAATGGTTTCAACAGTAATTTTATCAAGTAAAATTTTACCTGTTGGATTATTAGGATTATCAATAATCACCAAAGAGGGTTCATTCAGTTCATTGAAAAGTAGCTCTGTATTCAGGTTGAATTCTGGTGGCTCGAGTGAAATTTCAGTCATTTCCTTACCAAATTGCTTTGCTGCGTAATAGGTAGGAAAAAATGTAGGATATACCATGATCACCTTCCTCTCCTTTGAAAAGATGTGAACAATTTCTCTTAATATCAGGTCTGAACCAGGGTAAGCAATAATGTTTTTTTTGGGTATCCCTGAATACTTTGCAATCTGCTTTTTTATCAATTCTCGTTCTTCAAGGGAAGCATATCTATTTAATGATGCTAAACCCTTTTCAGCGGCCTTAATCACATTCTTAGGGGGAGGATAAGGTATTTCATTCATATCCAACCTGATATTCATCGTCTTCACTACCATAGACCCGAAACTACTTTTTATGTCTTAATACTTGTCCAGGAAGACATAATTTTTGCTTTTCGCTCTCTACAACAACTTCCCCGTTTACAATGACATGTTTTATACCAACCGGGAATCTATGTGGATTCTTAAATGTTGCTTTATCAATTACTGTATTCTTATCAAAAACAACAACATCTGCCGCCATACCCTCTTTAATTAGCCCTCGATCTTTTAGGCCTAACCGTTGTGCAGGAAAGGATGTCATTCTTCGAATTGCATCCTCCAAGGTGAGAAGCTTCTCTTCACGAACGTACTTACCCAAAATTCGAGGGTAAGTACCATAAAAACGTGGGTGAGGTTTACCATAGCTTAGAATACCAGTAGGGGCAACCCCCCATCCATCGGTTCCTACCATTGTATAAGTTCCTGTCATAATTCGCAGAATATCGTCCTCTCCCATGCTTTCGATAAGAATAGAGACTTCACCTTTCTCTTCTAATATGAGATTGAATAATGTCGTAAACTCATCTGAATTTTTAATTTTCGAAATCTCTGTAATGCTTTTCCCTTCAACTTCCTTCCATTTCTGTGTCTTAACAGCAGAAATATAAATGCGATCAAAACCTACATCTTTAATCCAATTCTCCCATCCTTCTATACCTTCACTAATGTCTTTTTTAATTTGCTCCTGTTCTTTGGGGTTCTTAATACGTTCTAATATTTTATCAATACCTCCAATATGAACCCAGGGGGGAAGTACGGTTATTAAGGATGTCATACCTCTATTATAAGGGTATTGATCACAACTTATATTGATCCCTCTAATATTTGCTTTTTTTATAAGTGATAATGTCTCTTTACTAGCTCCCCAATAACGTTGGCCCGAGACTTTGTGGTGTGCAATCTGCCCTCCAACACAACCAGATTCTTCAACGATATATATCAATTCTTTTACAGCATTAACAACATTCGCTCCTTCACCTCTAATATGAGAGAAGTAGGTACCTCCATATTTTGCAACCACTTTTGCCAATTCAACAATTTCTTTCGTTTTAGCGTATATTTGGGGAGTATAAATTAATCCTGTACTCATTCCAAATGCCCCTGATACCATGGCCTCTTCGACATATAGTTTCATATACTCAAGTTCTTCTGAAGTAGGTGGACGATCCTCAAATCCTGGACCACCAGCTATACGTATAGTTCCGAATCCAACAAGTGGTACAATGTTTGTGGAACATCCTCTTGCTTCAATTGTTACCAAATATTCTTTGAAAGTTTCCCATGTAATGTCCAATCTTGTTCCTGGCGGTGAGAACATATTTGCCAGTTTCTCAAACAGTTCAATTCTCTCTTTGTTTATCGGTGCAAGGGAGTCTCCACAGTTACCTATCACTGCAGTTGTGATTCCTTGTCGAATAGATGACTCCAAGCGAGGATCAAAGGGAATAACGAAATCTGAATGGTTATGTGGATCAATAAATCCTGGTGAAACAATTAAACCCTGAGCATCAATTTTCTTATCAGCATTCTTACCTAACTGACCAATCTTGCTAATTTTTCCAGCCTGAATACCCACATCAGCAAAATGAGGAGGATTTCCCGTTCCATCTATGATACTGCCATTATGAATAATTAGATCATAATTCATAAGTTTCACCTTAAAATCTAGTATAGATTTGAAATATATGATATTTCCTTATTAAAGGCTAATCAAAATATAATGAAGTTTTTATTACCATTGAAGGCTTTTTGAATATAATCCCATATTTAAAGAGAAGAGAAATTCATGCGATTCCTAGATAAGCTTCTTTAATATGTTCATTTTTTGACAGTTCTTCACTTGTGCCCTCTAACTCTATCCTACCGTCTTCAAGTAAGTACCCCCTATCGCACATTTCTAAGGCGATGCTAGCATCTTGCTCAACTAGCAAAATTGTTGTTCCTGCTTTCTGAATTTGCCTAATTGCATCAACAATGCTCAGTTTAACCATAGGTGCGAGACCTAAACTTGGTTCATCTAAAAGAAGAAGTTTGGGGTCTCCCATGAGAGAACGACCAATAGCTATCATTTGTTGTTCACCACCAGAAAATACACCAGCTTTTTCATCAAGACGGTCTTCAATAAAAGGGAATAACTTTAAGACCCATTCCATAGTTTTTTCAATTTTTTCACTATCTTTAATAGTATATGCACCTAACTCAAGGTTATCTCTGACTGATGATTCGGAAAACAGTCTTCGTCTTTCAGGACAATGGATAATGCCCAGTTCAACGATTTTATGAGGTTTCAAAGACTTATTTCGACCCATAACACGAAATTCGCTTTTAGTGGACTCTGCTACAAGTTTTCCTTCAAAAAAGATCTTTCCTCTCTCTAGCTCTACAAGTCCTGATATTGCTCGTAGAAGAGTTGATTTTCCAGTTCCATTTGGGCCAATGATTGCAACTAATTCTCCTGTATCAACCGTAAGAGAAACAGATGCAAGTACAATTGCACGGCCATAATGAACACTTGCTTCTTGAAGTTCAAGGAGGTGTAATTGAGATAGGTTGGATTTTTTAGGCATATTCCATCGCCTCAGTTCCCAAATATGCATTAATAACTTCTTGATTGTTGGCAATTTCTTTTGGTGATCCCTCTCCTATCAACCTCCCTTGGTGAAGAACTAGGACTCTCTCAACCAGTTTCATCAATATTTTGAGTTTGTGTTCAACAATTACAATCGCCATTCCTTTTTCATGAGCATCACGAATTAAACGTTGTACACGAAAGGCTTCTTCATAGCTAAGCCCAGAAAAAGGTTCATCCAATAATAAAATTCGGGGTTGCATTGCAAAGGATCTAGCAATATCAAGTCTTTTTAAATCTCCATGAGGTAAAATGAATGCAGGATAGTTCTTCTTTTCCGCTAGATCAACAGTAATTAATGACCAAATAGCTTTATTTCGAAGTGTGGATGACTTTGCAAAAAAGTTTTTGGGAATATGAGGCACCATAGTGTTTTCTAACGCGTCCAAGAATCGAAAAGGACGTACTAGCTGGAAGGTGCGTGAAATCCCGAGTTTGGCTATTTTAAAAGTGGGCCATCCTGTAATATTTTTTCCATCAAAAAAGACTTCACCTTCAGTTGGTTTCAAGAACCCAGTCAATAAATTAAAGAGAGTCGTTTTCCCCGCACCATTAGGGCCGATAACTCCGATAAGTTCACCAGCATGTATAGAAAAGCTGACTTCATTCACAGCTTTCAATCCCTCAAAGTGTTTACTCAGATTCTTTACCTCTAGGAGAATATTTCTTTCCTCGCTATTAGATTTAACTTGAGATGTATCTGTTGACATTAGTTTTCACCAGTTAACTCAATCGGGTTCATATCGGCCAACAGATGGCCAAATACCCCAATATTTTAATCTAATTAACTTAAATATTTTAGGAAGGTAAAAAGCAAAAGGGATACCAACAGTAATATAAATTAAAAATTTGGCTTTGATTAGAGTCTCCCCCAGTTGCATTCCCAAGATCCCTTCAAGGAGAAACAACCCAATAATCTCACTTATTAAGAAAACGAGAATAACAGGAATGCATAAGATAAACATGATAATTAGACCTAAGAATGTTAAAAAGTTTTCAGTAGTGAGAGAGGTGGCCATCTGACCTAGAGAATCAACTTTTCCTACCAAAGTAAGTATTGATGTGACTGTAATTGATAATGCTTTGCCAATTGGATTTGTTGTCTGTTCAGTACTTGGAAGAATGGACGAAAAGATGTCAACTCCCCACCCTTTACTACTAGAAGGAAGAATTGCCCAAGCAAGTGCAAATAGAGTGCCTAGAACGCAAGCTCTCTTCTGATCTTTTGTTGCACGGGTAAGACCAAATGGCATATACCTTAGAGTGATGATAAGTAAGATACCAAATGCAAGCATATCCAGTCCATGCACACCCTCAAAAACATTTCTCAAAAAAATGTTCACAAGGATAGTTAACACAAAGGCCCCTACCACACCACCAGTAATGGTACCGATGCCACCTATCACACACATTATTATTACATTAAAGGAGGCTGCACTTTCCAGATAGGTTGGAGAAACATAACTATACCATTGGGCATACAATCCCCCTGCGATCCCTGCAAAGAAAGCACTTAGTGTAAAAGCGAGAATCTTGTAATTCCGAACATTAATTCCTAGAGATTCAGCAGCATCCTCATCTTCTCGAATTGATTGAAAAGCAAGACCAATTCGGGAGTATGCTATTAGCATCATTAACCCAATCGCGATTAAAAATATCACAAGTGTGAAAAGATAGAAGTTCAAGGCAAAAATCTCACGAAATTTAGGATTTAACATATCAGGTAGAGGAACAACGCGGGTTACATCGCTTGAGAGGCCATTATTGCCTCCTGTTAGTTCTTTAAAGGTATTTGCCAATGAATTGAAGATTAGAGGTACTACTAACGTTACTAAGGCAAGATAGAAACCTTTCACACGAAGAGCTATCATTCCAATGCACACTGCAAGTACTGCGGAAATTATTCCCCCAAAAACAAGAGCTTGTAAAGGATCAAGTACAAACTTTTCCTCCAAACCGATTAAGCTCAAAACAAAAGAGAGAATATCATTAAGAAGAGACACAATGACAAACAGGATGTCATCAACGATTGGGATTCCAAATTCCATCACAGGGAAACCTGGATGAAAACCTGATGCGACCCAGAAAGCCACATAGGCTGAAAATCCCCAGAATGCAGCATGTCCAAAACTAACTTGTCCACTATAACCTGAGAGGAAATCCCAGCTTGCTGCAAATATTGCCCATATTGCACATAAAGAGAGAACTTTAAGGATCCATGTATTCCCCCCGAACAGACCAGCTTTTCGACCTATAGCATAAATATCGCTCAAAATGGGTACTTCTGAGCCATTAAAAATCACATTGAAAGGTGGCCAAGTTGTGGGGGGAGCAACTAAAATGAGAGGAGCTAGAATGAGAATTGTTATAGCTACAATGTAATATCCGCGATCTTTCACCTCATCCCATAAATCTTCAGCTAGTTCTTTCCAATCCATTATTCCAGTTCCTCCTTAGTTCCTAGTAGTCCTTCTGGCTTGAAGATCAGCACTAACAAGATAGCAGCAAATGGAATAACTGGGGAGAGATTATTAAAAGGTACATTGAGAACAGGTATGATGGTTGTCATACTACCAACAACAGTTTCTGCAAAACCTATTATGAAGGCTGCGATAATACTTCCAGGGAGACTGCCCATTCCCCCGAGAGTTACCACCGCAATGCATGTAATCAGCACCCACCAACCCATATAGGGGCTCCATTGGGGAGTAGCGCTAAATGATGACGTCAAAACAGCAGCAAATCCAATTATACCCATTCCAACACCACTAACTATGGCTGTAATTTTCCGAATGTCAACACCAGCGAGTGCTGCAGCTTCCTCATCTTGTGAAACAGCCCGTAGAGCCTTTCCCATTTTAGTAAACCAGATAAATGCGTATAAAAGGAAAAGTAATAGAATAGAAAAAATAACTGAAATAATTCGAAGAAATGATATTCGGGCTCCGAAAAAGACTATTATATCATTTAAAGGTACAATTCCATGAAGGGTACGATCCTCTGGGCCGAATGGGAGAAGTCTCTTTCCATTGTGTGGATAATAAATTATCTGGATAAAATTCTGAACAAATAGTGCAACAGCAAATGTAACAATCATTACATTAACATGAGACTTCCTAACCTTCTCTAGCAAATAGCGGTCTGACATCATAGCCAAACAAGCAGTCAACATTACTGCTACAACCATTAAAGCCAGATAAACAACTGGTAAAGTAATTAACTTTCCAATCAATGATCCGAATAGAGGTACTACTTCTAAAAGCTTGTTTATACCAAATTCCTCATAGGTAAGATCGACTATTATCATGAGTGGAACGATCAAACCAAGTATTGCAGTACCAACTGCTATTTCTCGTTTTGGGAGTTCCAAATACCAAGCTGCAAGGCTAAGAAGAATAACAGCCAAACTAATGTAGAATCCATCTACAAGGTTTCTCTCAAGTAATTTTGTTATATTAACTTCTAAAAGGTTTTTCTCTATTAAAGTTCCGAGATCTTTCTCTATTATAATTCCTCCAAGCACCTTAACGAGTATATAACCTCCTCCAGAGATTATAGTTGATATTAACACAAGGAAAAATGCACGTTTTTCAAACACAGTCCACATAAACAGTAAAATAATCATTGAGACTATTATTGGGAGTAAGGCTATCGCCCAGAATAGAAAACCATCTATATTAACTTTGGTAGCTGTTATTCTAAGAATAGGAGATTTAACTGGAACATTTATCTTAACAGCTTCAAGTAAGAAATACATTGCATAAGCGGCTATTACATAATATCCTCCTAGTGAAAGTTTGAGCTGTTTAGCAGTCCCATATATCAAGGAAAATCCCATCGCTAAGATTGCATATAGAACACTGACCACAATGCCATTTAAAACAATTTGTAGACCGATAACGGGTTGACTTAAATTTAATACAAAAGGAAATACTAAAAAGAAAATAAAAAGTATAATTAAACTAATCAAAAGCCAAAATTCTTCTTGTAAGAACTCAAAAAGCCTTGTTTTCGTCTGATCGTTCATAAGTACTCTCCTTTTTTATTCCTTTAACATTAGATAACTAAGTTCGTGGATATAGTGAAGATTATGAAGGTAGCTTAACACTTTTAATGGTGTTTATCAAATTTTCTACATAGATTTACGTTGATTAAGCGGATATTCCTCTTATTGATAAAAAAAGTAAAAAATAAAAAAAGGGGAAACGCCAAAAATTAGCGTTTCTTTTGTTTCTGTTTGTAGAATATCACTGCTACAGAGCACATTACAAACAAAGCAATCTGTAAATCAAATCCTGGAACTTCTACAACTGGTTCCTCGGATGTTGTTGTTTCCTCTTCTGTTGTCTCTGTGCCCTCTGTTGTTATTGTCTCTGTAACTCCTGTTGTTACTTCAGTGGTCGGCTCAGGCTCGGGTTCCCATCCATGCTCCGCGTGATTAATCGGCCATACAAGGTTACCAGCAGTGAGATTTCTCTGATTATCCATAGGACTATATACATCTAGATAACCTGGAGCATCCTTTGTTGGATCATGCCAAATAGTTTTCTTAATACCGCCTTGTTGCCATTGAGCCCAATAACCAACGTTATATGGTCGTCCGCTCATTCCATAGGATGCATTAGTGTAAAGGTCATGGACCAAGAATGTTCCAATAGGAACTCCTTCAGGATATTCTGCACTTGTAAGAATGGGAACGTAATATGGTAAACCTGTAGTTGTGTTTTCCGCTACAGTCCAATGAGGACCAGGTTCGCTTGTGAACTTAATTGTATACGCTGTTCCTTGAACTTCGATATTAGCCAAAGCTGTTTCGATATCAGCATAATTGAGGGAATTAGCAGCTTCAATGGCAGCTTTTAGTACATATACTGCATCATAGGAAGCAAAGGCTGTATATGTTGGCTGTTCGTCATAGAGGGAGAAATATTTAGCTCTGAAGGGAGCGGTATTTTCATTTGGTTCAACATCAGGTGGACATGTTTCAAGTTCGATTTCACCATAGCAAGCTCCTTCAGTTTCATCAAAGAAGGTGCTAACTTGAGATTCGACATTTATACCAGCTAGAAACATAGGTAAATCATGAGCAGCCCATGCAACTGGGACATATCCACCAACGGGTCCTGAGAAGATGGTACACAGGGCATTTAGCTCCAATCCTTGATAAGTATCTCCAGTAAGCACAGAAAAAGCATTTGTAACTTCATCTTGTTGATAATCAACTGGGATTATTATGTCATCAGTGAAGTTGACAGTAACACCTGCGCCATAAAAACCTGCAGCGGCTAATCCAATACAAGCTTGTTTAATACCGAGAGCCATCGCCAAAGTCCATGCTGCACTTTCACGAATAATTGTAATGTTTCTGACACCTTCATCTGGTATTAAACCATAAGCATAGAAATCAATAACATTACGTGCAAGACCGCTGACGTTACTAGGGCCAATTCTCCAAAAGTGAGGCGACACGATGGGAGCACTGGCTCCAATACCTAAAAAGGGTCTGTCTAACGAAACTGATGTTGACATTTGGACTCCGAGAACCACTTCTGTGCGAAATCCCCCAATAATTGCAGTCACATTGTCGCTATCTATCAGTTGGACGGCAGATGCAACACCAACAGATGGATCTGGAATTCCAAGATCCCCTGAGGTTGTTCGAGTGATTAATTCAAAGTCGTATATGACTCCACCAACATTTACTCCATCTCCAGAATTTATTTCATCCACAGCCATTTCGACCCCATTTTTCATATCGTTACCTGGTGTGATTGCTAAAGGTCCTAAGGCGCCAATCTTAATTTTTGGCCGCTGATTAGGAGTCGCTACCCCTATACTCACCGAGTAAACTGAAAATAGGGTTAAAATAACTAAGATAAATAACAAGGGTTTTTTTCTTAACATTTTGTTCACTTTTCTCTTGGATGCAACTCATTACTCTATTTTTTTGATAGGAACAAAAAAGATATTTGTTGCCCACACTTCCATTTAATGTTGTGATAATTATTATAAATCTTCCGTTGTAAGAAAGTGATCAGAATGTTTCAATTCTAGCGGAGTTCCTTTATACACAATTATTTCTTAGCAAGAGGGCGTTTAACTTTAGCTAGGTTAAAGTTGTCGGATATAGCGATAAATTGGTGACTTGGTGAAACTATGAGTGATAAAAGTTAAATACAAGGTGTCAATCAAAAGTGATACTAATATCTAATAGGACGAATACATCTAAAATTAAGTATGACTTCTAATTAGCTTTAAGAAATGTATATTAAGTATTTAAATTGATCATTTCAATATAGAAGAATTCTATCCAATAATTAATTAGGCGGAAAAAACAGTATGGAACAGACTAAATTACTGGATAAACCTTGGCTTAAAAGTTGGCCAGAAGAGATTCCACGTACCATGGAGTATCCTGATGACTATCCAATCTATAAATTTTTAGAGGAAGCTGCAGAATTATCACCTAACAATGTGGCAACCATCTTTTTTGACAAAAAAATGAAATACGGAGAGCTCTGGGACAGAGTATTACGGTTCGCACATTCTCTGCATAAATTGGGGGTAAAGAAGGGAGATCGAATAGGAATTTATCTCCCTAACTGTCCACAGTTTGTTATTTCCTTTTTTGCTATCAATCGCTTAGGAGCTATGATTGTACCATTTAATACACAATACGTTGACCATGAACTGGAGTATCAAACCAATGATTCAGGAGCACGAATCATTATATGCGTGGATATAGTCTATAAGCGGGTTAGAAGGCTTCGCGACAAGAAGAAAGTTAATTTAGATCATATAATTGTAACTTCTCTTAGAGAGGAAATGACTTTCTCCAAACGGTTGTTTGGAACTCTTTTCGGAAAGGTTCCTCTTGGAAAAAGAATTCATACAGAAGACTTGTCATTTAAAAAGATGGTTGCTGAAGGTAATCCTAAGGAAGTTCCAGAGGTTCACATTGACCCTAAGGAGGATTTAGCCCTCATACAATATACTGGTGGGACAACAGGAGTAAGTAAAGGAGCAATGCTTACCCATTATAATATCGTGAGTAACCAGCTACAGCTAACAAATGTAATGTATCCACCAGTCGTTCAAGGGGGGGAATGCTTTATCTGTGCTTTACCTTTATTCCACATATTTGCCTTGAACTGTATTATGTTAGCAGCTATTAACGCTGCCTCTCCGATGGTTCTGATAACAGACCCACTTGCTGGGAGACCAATGCTGCAGGATTTACTTGAAACTCTTTATAAATATAAACCAACTTTCTTTCATGCAGTTCCCTCAATGTATGTGGGTCTTCTTTTTCATAAGGATATTAAAGATTATGATTTAACTTCGATTCGGGCTTGTCTTTCTGGAGCTGCTCCCTTACCTGAACAGGTAATGTATAATTTTGAAGAGTTAACAGGAGCCAATGTAGTAGAGGGGTACGGATTGACTGAAACAAGTCCTGTTACACATGTGAATCCTTTAGTCCCTGGATTGAAACGCCCAGGTAGTATAGGTCTTCCAATTGCCGATACTGAGGTAAAAATCTTCGATCCTAAAGAAGGGGGTCAAGATACAGAGCTCCCTCAAGGTGAGGAAGGCGAAATCGGTATTCGAGGTCCTCAAGTGATGAAAGGTTACTGGAACAAAATAGAAGAAACTAAAAACGCGTATAATAGTGACAGTTACTTCTTAACTGGTGATATTGGTTACATTGATGAAGATGGATTCTTTTTCATCACTGGTCGGAAGAAGGATATGATAGATGTCAGTGGTCTTAAAGTGTACCCACGGGAAGTTGAAGAGGAACTTATCGAGCACCCTGCTGTTCAAGAAGTGGCTGTGGTTGGTGTTCCCCATCCAATTCGAGGGGAAACTGTTAAGGCTTTTGTTGTATTACGAGATGATGAGACTGCGTCTGAAGAGGAGTTGATCGAATTCTGTAAGGGACGAATTGCTAGATATAAGATACCACGACATGTTGAGTTCATTGATGAATTGCCCAAAAGTGCTATTGGTAAGGTTCTTCATCGTGAATTGAGAGATCTGGAATGGAAGAAGGCAGGCAGAAAGAAATCAATAAATAGTTAGTCCTCATAAGGTATAACAGAAATTAAAAAAAAAGGGGAAAAGGAATTAAGTTACCCATTCTTCTTCCGAAGTAACCCCACAACTATTATCAGGGAAAGAATCACTGGGAAGAGTGGAATTGGAGTAAGCTCTACGATATCTTCTGGGCCTGTTCCTGTTGCCTCTGGTTCTGATGTGTCAATGGAAATGTCAGTAGAAATAGCATAGACTTTTTCAACAAGATCCCCTTTTTCGAAAACGGTTTGATTGTATTCGATGAGCCATCCTGTTTCAAGATCAAAAACACGTTTTTGATGATATTCCCTATCACCGTTCGTAAATTTGGTTGTGATAGTAGCACTTTTAGTATCATCGAAAATTAATTCAACATCTGGTGTGTCTTTGAAAAAATCTTCTATCATCTGTTTTTCAGTAGGTAGAAGGAATTGTGGTCCTTCGTCAAATTTTGTGATATCAAAAGTAATTGGATCAACCACTACCTCTCCATCTATTGCTGAATCAATTGTCAATTCAACTGTAACAAAAGAACCCTGGACACCTTTGATTTTTACGGTCATTGTATCACCAGCTTGAATCCAGATCTGTTGATCGGGAAATGTCATATTTATTTTATCGTTATCAGCTGTTTGGATCTCTTTAAACTCATAAGTTATAGAATCCCCTGTGGAAACACTTATAAATTCTGCTGGTCCTTCTGGTTTAATTAAATCAACATCCAATATTTCCATTTCGTGTTGAATTATTTTGTCGCCTTCTGGGTCTTCAATCTTCACAGTGTAAAAGCGTTGTAACCACCCAGTCGTGAGATTCCACGCGCCTTCCATCATATCGAACCATTGACCATCTGAAGAAGTGTTTTCATTATGAAACTTTACTACATCTTCCCCTAATACAACATCACCGGGAGCAGCATATTCCCAAGTTGTTCGATTAGTAGTCATTAGTAATGGTGCTCCGAGATCTCTAGGAGCATAAAATGTGCTTTTATCAATCCTATAGGGATTTTCATCAATAGTTACTTTGTCCTCTTTGAGTTGTTTGAAAGTTAACTGTAATTCGACGAAATCACCAGCTGTATTAATTACTTCGGCGACTATCTCGTCTCCTTGATGAAGAAGTAAAAATATTGGATTTCCATCAACAACAACAAGGAAATAGGTGTCATGATGGTAAGTACCATCATATCCATCATACCAAGTCATCTTACTGAGGACGTATGTATTAGTATCACCAACATTTACACCAAGTTCAAACCAATCAGGATTCCATGTTTCAGTCTCACGTATTTCAATTTCCATTCGAGAATCAGGACCTTCAAATGAAATCCGCAGATTTGTTAGAAATCCTGTTGACAGGTCATATTCATATTCTTCTCGGGAGCTATAAGGATCTTCCCATGATTCATTGAAAATCCGTACTCGGTCCATGTTGATCTCATAATTCCAAGATGTGCTACTATACACTTCTTCAATCAAAGAAACATTGGTGGTAAAAACCATCCTAGGACCATATCCTTGATGGTCATCGATTAGAAGGGAAGATTTATCGAAATATATTGGATCGCAATTGAAAACGCTACCATTGATAAGAGACCATACCCACTGGGATTCAATGTGAGTGTCATTAACATTGATAACTGCAATAGTTACTTTGCTACCTTCAGAAACACTAATGTCAATGTCCTCTCCTTCGAAAGGTATCATGACCATCATCTCTCGTTCCTCAAATTCGCTCATATGATCCTGAAATCGTATTCTATCAAATATATACGTTCGTGAATCACCAGAATCCACGTTAGTAGTATAATAGTCTGGATTGACATCATAGGGACCAAAAAATGGGGCTGTTATTGAGGAAAAATTTAGAAGTGAAAGTACTAATAATGAGATTATCAGTACGATTAATCCTTTTCTATTCTGCTTCATAATCATCAACTATCAATAAAATTGTCTTCATAGTATCTACTTGGAAAAAATGATCGCTCTATAAAAGGCTGACCAAATAAATTATTATCAATTAAAGAAAAAGAATCATTCAATGGCAATAGGAGACAAATAAATAGTGTAGAATAAATGTACTCTTGATTCAATTTAATAAAGCCCTTAGTATAAAAATTTATGAATAATTACCAATCAAGCTTAAATTTAGAGGAAAAAATAAAATCTCTTATTTTGTGTATTAGAAGTATCTGTGATTGATTATGTTTTTACATCGAAAATCGAAGAAAATAGATCCTGATTTGGATCCTGATCCTTGGAAAAATTATCAAGTTCTCTGTGGTATTGAAGAAGAGTTTTTGATTATTACAAAAGAAGGCACTTTAGTGGATGCTGCGGACGAATTGATGGTACGTGCTGCAGAGATTCTAGAACGGGATTCAAAACGATTAAATTTTCTGCAACTAAAAATTCGGGGATTAGATGCTGAACCATCCCCTACTCAAATCGAATACGTCACCTTGCCCCTTCCCCCTAAGGATGTTGCTGAGGCTGTATATGCTGGCCGAAAACTTCTTTCTGATGCTGCCAGTCAGCTAGGATACAAAATATTCTCTCAAAGTATCCATCCAATTCAAAGTGATCCCAATCCTATGTGTGGAACACATATTAACGTGTCAGTGCAAAGAATTGGAGGATTCATGAATGTAGATGAGTTAGCTACAGTACATGACTATCTATGGAATTATCTTCCAGAATTAATTGCATTATCAGCAAATTCTCCAATATTTCAAGGAACTCGGACAAATATTGCGAGTAATCGAATCTCTAATTCAACTGTTTTAAAAGAAAATGGATTTTCACAAATTCAAATTCCCAGAACTGCTGCAGCATTAGTTCCCATGCAATACTACGGACAGATGCGATATACATTACGCTTAGCGGGAGAAACTGTGAAGAAGGTAATAACTAATCCTAGAGGTGATAGACTTGTTGATATTACACCTAGAGGGCCATTGACAAATATAGGTGAGGATGAGGACTCCTCTCTTATGACAAATCGAGTTGAAGTGCGTATTTTTGATGTTCAACAGGATGTTGAATATCTCTTAGATTTAATTTACTTGTGTTGTGTCTCAGCGATGCATGCAATTCACTTGTACACAGCAAATAAAATTATTCCTGATCCCAATCATCGAATTAATATGGAAAGGGCTGTTTATTATGGTGTTAATGCCCGCTTCGTTCGTGAAACCAAAGAGGAGTCATTACAAGATAGTATTACTCGCTGGATAGTTGAAACTGAAAAATATCAAGACATTCTAGGGATTAAAATTCAAAAACTTCCCAAAATTAGAACTGACTTTGAGCAGGATGAATTAGAAGTTGAATTTACGACAAGACAAATTGAAGAGCTAAGACAGCAGGGAAAGATATATGCAGTAGTACAATTGAATAAATCTAGGACAATCACTGATCAACGGGGTAGAAAATATGGCATTTCCCGCGGAACAGAGGTTCAAGGAATATTATCTGTGGATTATAAGCTCACTTATCAAGAGAAAGACAATATTGTTTCTACTTTTCAAGGGATTAAAATTACGAATACCCTGGATATTCAAGGTATAAAAATCCCTTTAGATGATAATGATCGAATTCTAGTTGCCTTAAGCAGGTCAGATTACTTATCACGAAGCTTATTTGGTGGATTTGGATTTTAACAAAAAAATGATCTTTCAAAGGGAGAAATTGTCATAAAATGACAGAAAAGCAGATTGAGCCTATTAAGGAGAAGTGTGATCGATTATTTACATATGGAACCCTACAATCTGGGTTTAGTCGAAATTATCTTCTTCATGGGTTAGAATTTGAGAAAGCGATTTTAGTAGGTTATCGGAAAGTTGCCCCTCCAGAGCTAGGATTTCCATTCATAGTCGAAGATAGCCAGTCTGATGTTCTGGGAGAAATTTATTTTCAGTTAACTCAAGCTCATTGGACACAAATTGATTTAGTTGAGGGAGAGGGTTCTTTATACCACAGAATGCTTGTAGAAGTAAAAACAATTCCAAAGGGTATAAAATTTTCTACTTATACATATTATCCCTCAAAAGGACTCATAAAACAGTATGGGAACAAATAAACTATGTGTCGTTTATTGTCTTTTTGGGTTAAACAGGAAAAGGGCCGGACTTCTCGGCATTTAATGGAGAGTTGGATTGTAGCTTGGCTGAAATCCACAAAGGATGATCATTATTTAAACCAAGTGTATGGTGTACCGAAGAAAAGTTGTGTTCATAAGGATGGATGGGGTGTTGTGACTATTGGTACTAAAGAGAATTATGAGATAGAGTGGGAACAGACTAATTTAAACTTAAATGCAGCATTCTCTTATAAAGCGACTAGTTTAAGCAGATCATTTTTGTTACCTCCTTTACTTAAGTTATCAAACCAGATCTTAGTAGCGCATGCACGAAGAGCAAGTGTAAATATGCCAGTAGATTTTCAGCAAGTTCAACCATTAGTTATTCATGATAATAAGAATTCAAAAAGGATATACATTGTTCATAATGGAACTGTTGATTCAAATATTATAAATGGGATATTAAAGACAGAATATCAATTAAACACAATCCAACTTAGAGAATTTTCTGATACTCAAATCCTAACATGGTATATATCTCAGAAACTGAAAGAGGCAAGAGAGTTCGCTAATCACAATATTAAGGATTTTTGGATTCCTGTTTTACAAGAAGTTATTGATCAACATCAAAAACAAGATATAAATTATCAGATGCAACTAATAATCTTGGAAATAGTAGAGAATAAGCCACATTTAATCGTATGTTCTGCTTTAAGTGAGAAATCAAGGAATTTTATGCCATATTATCAGTTATTTTTAGGAAAAAGAGAAGATTTTCGTGTAGTAGGCTCTTCTACAGTCATCGACCATTTTGAGAGTAACCACCAGACTGCTAAATGGAGTTTAGACCCCATTGAAAATAAAACAATTACCAATCTTACTCCTGATGGAGAATATTTTTATAATTTTTAGTAATGGGAAACAGAGAAGAAAATTGATATGAGTTATCAACTTGGAAATCTCTTCATTCGTTTTTTAGTCATTTGGAGTCCATATTCAACCATTTTAGGAACATTATATTCTAATCCAGTTAAAATATATTCTAACCCAGAACGACAGTATAGAAATTTCATTCTCTCTCTAAAATAAAGATCCTTACTTCTAGAATAATTTGCAAGTAGATGATCCAGAAACAGATCACCTTCATTGTAGAATATAAAATCTGCAGCTGGGTCATAAACTCCAGTATCCTCAAAATCTATTATCCCGCACACATAAAATGTTTTAGGATCAACAAGTATGTTCGTGACATCAAAATCTCGATGAACGACACAAGAAATAAAATCAAAATTCCTCTCATTTTCGAGAAAATTACTAAAAATTTGAGACACCCACTGCTTTTGCTTTGATTTTAGAAGCGGATATACCTTTTTCTTTACCTTTTCAAAATAATTTCGCCAATTATGTTGATATTGAGAAGAATTAAAATCCTGTTCAGTTTTGAAAGCCATACAGACTTTTTGGAAAACTTTCTGAGAATGAAGTTCAGATAGAAATTTCCCAAGTTGTTTTGTAATGTGTTTATGATCATCAAGAGTGGTTTTATGAAAACACCTTGATAATGATGTTCCATTTATCTTTTTATATCCAATAAATGGATGAGTAGGATCAGAGGACATATAGAGAGGTTTAGGAATCTGTATAGAAATATCCTCTTGGATTAACATTAATATTTTCTGTTCTCGTTGAATTAAATCATATCCTTTTTTATCAAAAAACACTTTGTCAGGGAAACGAAAAATGAACTCATCTTTAATCTCGTAAACGTTATAAGAGCCATGGTATAAAAACTTTATTTCCTCTGCTTTAAGTTCTGGAAAAAATGGTTGGATTAAATTCAATACTTTTGATAAGGATATATTTGGTGGATTTCTTTCTTCATAGAAATTCATTAGTAGAACCTTTTTCAATCCTCAACTTATTTCCATTAAAATTAGTAAAATTTTTCCTAATACTTCTGAGTTATTTTAGCTAAATCAATTTTCCGACTCTTCATTGCACGAAAAAATCAGTAGAATTATTATTCTTCATTATATGAAATGAACTACTACAAATCATTATTCTTTTGTTTATTGCTGCTAGTTTTATTTGTTTCAATAGCAAACAGTGAAATTCAACTTACTTTAGTTGCTTTTGATGACAACGAACTCCTCATGAAAAAAATGAAACTCATACAAGAAATTGCTGAGATTCCGTTATCTACTTCTCATATGATTATTTCTATCAATGGCAACAACAATTTTATGAGACTAGCTGCAGAAAAGAAATGTGTGGCTTTTGATGATGTAGATGATTATCAACCAGGACAGAGCTTATAGGTCTCCTACTGTGAGAATAGGTGAAATAGCTAAGAATATGCCAAAAAAAATCATGAATAAGCTGCAAATAATAATAATACCAAGATAGATCCTTCTCGTTAATAACTTATTAGTAAAACCAAGGATCCCAGCTATCGACACATACCATAAAAAATCCCCTAGCTCATGTCCCAGAAAAAAACTCCAAAATTCTAGGTTCAATAACCCAACTGAAAACTGTGTCATAAAGTTCAATCCAATAACCGCCCACCAGATCCACCAATATGGATTCGACATTGATACTAACACCCCTCCTAGGGTGGGTTGGTTTAGTAGGTCTATCTTGTTTTGGGAACTTTCAGGCGTCTCACTGATTCCTCCCTCTGGTGATAAAAAGCTGAAATCAATACTATTCAACCATATGTCTCTCAAGAGACTCCCCCCGAAAAAAATCAGCACACCACCCCCTAACAGTCCAATTATGATAATAACGGATTTGTTAGTAATAAAAGAAGAGAAGCCGATAAGCAGGATAAGCATTAATAAGAATTCTAAAATAGCATGTCCAATCCAAATGAGAATCCCAGCAAAATACGCTTTTCTTTTTGATTGAAGCGCCTTGTATATTGTATAGGTGAGTAAAGGGCCAGGTGACATCGCTCCTGATAATGCCACTAGAAAAGAAAGGATGAAGATTTCAAGAAAGCCCATGAGGAATATTAGCTCCAGATCAGAAATTTCATAGTTAGAAGATATGATTTTTTATGTAAGATAATTATTGATACAGTTGAATTAAAATGGAAAACAAAAGAGAAGGCCATCTTTCTTACCGCAGAACTCCAATAGAAAAGGAATCCCCGGAAGAATTTGGTTATAAACGAATTAAGTACAATCTTGCAGAAAGTTCTGTTCCTGATTTCGTTTTTGGCACGCTGAAGATAGATTTAAGTGATCTTGCTCTTAGTTATACTGATCACTTAGGTAATCCTCAACTTAGACGATACATTGCAGAAGAAGAGGTTAATCCAGAACATGTTTTAATTACTACAGGAGCTGCAGGGGCATTATTCATCATTACTACTTCATTACTCAAACCAAGTGATCATGTTGTGATTTTACATCCAAACTACGTTGCTAATCTAGAGTCCCCCCGAGCTATTGGTTGTCAGGTAGATTATCTCAAATTAACAATGGAAAAGCATTTTCGATTTAACCTTAATAAACTTGAACAGTTGATTCAACCTCATACACGACTTATTAGTCTTACATATCCGCAAAATCCCACTGGAACCATGATTACTGAATCTGAATTGAACGAAATCATTACGATGGTAGAGTCAAAAGGAATTTACTTATTATTCGATGAAACATACAGAGAAATGACCCCAGATCCTCTTCCAATAGTTGGATCATTGAGTGAAAATGCAATCAGTGTTTCCTCGTTCTCCAAGGCGTATGGATTACCTGGCCTCCGCATAGGTTGGTTGATTAATCAAGATAATGTATTGATGGAGAAATTCTTAGCTGCAAAGGAATTAATATTTATATGCAATTCTATTGTCGATGAAGAAATTGCAGCACATTTTCTAGCAAACAAGCAGGAATTCCTTTCTCGAGTTCATAATCACGTAAGGGGAAACAAAGTAATATTAACCAAATGGATGGATAATTCTAGATATCTAGAATGGGTAAAACCATCTGGAGGGGTCATCTGTTTTCCGAGAATAAAACCAAGCGTTACTATTGACATTGATAAATTCTACAAGACTCTCAAGATGACCTATAAAACTTTTGTTGCTCCTGGTCACTGGTTTGAAGTCGATAAACGGTTCATGCGAATTGGGTATGGTTATCCAAGTAGACAGGAACTTGAGGGCGGACTTCAATGCATTGTAAAAGCCATTAATGATTGTGTTGCTTGAAATAGTCAATTGCATCTTCAATTATTTTTAATGCGGTTTTTTTGTCAGCCCAACCCACTATATGCGTTGTTTTCCCTCTTTCTAAGTGTTTATAGGTGTTAAAAAACTCCTCTATTTCACGTAATGAATGTTTTGGAATTGATTCCAATGATTGGATCTCTTCCATCCTGGGATCATCAACTAGCACAGCAATGATTTTGTCATCTTCCCCCTTTTCATCTTCCATTTTCAAGACAGCCACCGGTCTTGCTGAAACAATGCAGGCTGGTACAAGTTCAATTCCCGTACTGAGTAAAATCAACACATCCAAGGGGTCACCATCCGTACAGAGGGTTTGGGGTATGAATCCATAGGCAGTGGGATAGACAACGGACGAATGAAGAATCCTATCTACAAAAATGGTATCAAATTCCTTATTGAATTCATACTTAACCTTGGAACCTAAAGGTATTTCAATACGGACATAAACTATTCTAGGGGAGTCTGGACCAGGGGGAATCTCTTTCATAATGGTGATTTCCAAATTTTGACAGAAGTTTTACATCTATAGATATATAGTAGTTATTGATAATATCTCTCTTCGTGATAATTTTTACCTTTTCTATACAAATAAAGTTAATTATCTGAGCATTATATTTTCTTTCATTTTTATTATCAAATAGTAGATAAATTAATCTTATTTTTACGTTAAATATGAAATATGATCGCCCCCTCTTACAATTGATCTATTATTCACGATCACATAGTATAACAATGTCACTAGCCACTCTTTTTTCAATACTCAATAAATGGTTTGACCTTGCGCCCCCATTCTTAATTGCTGCAGCAGTGGATATAGCTGTTCGAAGAGAAGGATCTATTTTCGGATACATTGGAATTGTAGATGTTCCAACACAACTAGTTTTTCTTGGATTAATAACATTCGTCATTTGGGCCTTAGAATCACTTTTTGAATATATCTACAAGATTCTTTGGAGAAATTTAGCCCAGACCATTGAACACGAATTACGTCTCGATGCGTACAGACATCTTCAACACTTAGACATGGAATACTTTGAAGATCGTCAAACAGGTGGTTTAATGTCCATCCTGAATGATGATATTAATCAGCTTGAACGGTTCTTAGATATAGGTGCAAATGATCTCATTCAGGTAACAGTGACAGCTCTTACGATTTTAACGGCATTCTTTCTTCTTTCACCTGAAGTTGCTTGGATGGCTGCAGTTCCAATGCCCTTTATTCTCCTATTCTCGATTAAATTCCAGAAACGTCTCGAGTCGCGATATGCTGATGTTAGGGAAAGAGTAGGAGTATTAAATGGGCAATTGTCCAATAATCTGACTGGAATCGCAACTATCAAGAGTTATACAACTGAAGAATATGAGGAGGGTAGGATCTTTCAATCTTCAAGTGCTTACAGAGAGAGTAATCGGGAAGCAATCAAGTATAGTTCAGCCTTCTCCCCACTTATTCGAATGATCATTGTTGTTGGGTTTACTGCAATGCTAATTTTTGGGGGATTACAAACAATAAATGGGCAGTTAGAAGTTGCAGCTTATAGTGCGATGATATTTCTGACTCAACGACTTCTATGGCCCTTAACAAGAGTTGGAGAGACCCTTGATCAGTATCAAAGAGCAATGGCTTCAACAACGAGAATTATGAATTTATTGGATACTCAAAGTCAGATTACGAACGGAAATAAGGATCTTTCATTATCTTCAATCTCGGGTGGAATTTCTTTTCAAAATGTCCATTTCGGATATAAAGGACGAAATCCAACCTTTACGAATCTCACAGTAGATATAGAGCCAGGCCAAACCATTGCATTTGTTGGTAGTACGGGAGTGGGGAAATCAACGATTGTCAAGCTTCTCTTACGGTTTTATGATCCACAGGAGGGTAAGATAATGCTTGATGGAGTTGATACCAAAGATTTTGATCTCCAAGACTTACGAAGGGCGATTGGATTAGTTAAACAAGATACTTTCATAATAGATGGGACTGTAAGAGAAAATATCGCTTATGGTAAGCCAGATACACCAATTAGTGATATTATTAACGCTGCAAAGGTTGCTGAAGTTCACAGTTTTATCAATAGTCTCCCAAATGGTTACGATACTCTTGTTGGGGAAAGAGGTCAAAAATTAAGCGGTGGCCAGAGACAACGTATTGCCATTGCTCGTGCTATCTTGAAAGATCCTCCAATACTTATCTTGGATGAAGCTACTAGTAGTGTGGACAATGAAACGGAAGCTGCTATCCAACGTTCATTGGAGAAGATAATTGTCGGTCGTACAACTATTATAATTGCTCATAGATTATCTACAATCAGAAATGCAGATAGGATATTCGTGTTAGAAAATGGACAGATCAGTGAGCAGGGTACACATACTCAATTGGTTGAATACGATCGGTTGTACGCTTCTCTTTGGAAGGTTCAAACTGGTGAACGTAGTCTAGCTTAATTTTTTCTTCCTATAATTCATACAAAAGGTTAATACAATTGTTGCTACAATAGGGACAATTACACCTGACCAATGGGATGATTTTCCTGATGTTAAACTGAAAGCTGTAATGTCAGATCCAACAGGTGAATAATAAATCGGAAGTTCTGGGAATACATAGGGAGAATCTTCATAACCCCAACTTTCCCAAAATCCCTCATAATCCTTTGATGACACATTAATATAAGCTACCCACTTTATCCATTTATAACCATAGAAACGTGGGCAAACAAGACGAATAGGAAAACCATGTGTTGTTGGAAGAGGTTCTTCATTCATTTCATAAGCGAGAATAACATCTCCCCAGAATGCTTCTGTTAAATTTAGACTTGTCGAGTAACCTTGCTTACTTAAATCAGGAGTATGAAAAATAATGTCTTTTGTAGAAAAATATTTTATTTGTGCTAAGTTTAAAATGTGAGACAATCTTACACCAGTCCAATTGGCGACTCCAGTTAGTGATGTAGCTCCAGATATATAATCAACGCAGGTTAACCGTACAATTTCTGAAGTAACAGGCATAACTTTAATCTCTGCAAGCGATAAATTTAGTGGATTTCTGACTTCACCCATAACTACCAAACGATAATCATCAGGATTAATATCAAAATAATCGATTGATGTTGTGAAAAATTCATCATTTGGGGTGATCGGAATCTCATCATACACTTTCACCTTAATTAAAACATTTCCAAAAGTAATAAATAATAATACACTAATTAGAACAGGTTTAATTACCCAATTTGTCATCTTTCTTTTAACATCCCTCCTAAATTAAAAAATAATTTAAATAAAAGTTTTTCCTTTATGAACTTGAAAGATTAGTAGATCACAATTGTTATTCGAGATTTTAAAACTCAAAATCTTAAAATAAGTCAGCCTCCTCAACTTTATTACTATCAATATTAAGATCAAAAGATAGCAAACAATACAATGTTGGTAGGTCTAATTATCTATCTTATATTATTCTTCCAAGACCTACTTAACGCATTTTTATTGTGGTTTATAAGATGAGTAAAATCATGGTGACAGTTGAAAGGATCAATGGGTATTGTAATCTCCCTATGTTGGTGGGAGATTATTTTTTCATTGAAGGATCGAAATTAACAATCCCTAAAGGAAAACACGTGTGTATATGGGCTTTACAAAGTATGATGCCCATTTTCCCAATTTTTTCAGAGAAAGAAAAGCTTAATGAAGAACATTGGGTAAAAAGAGTCACCAATTTTTCATGTCCCGATCCTAAGGGTCTTGTTCAGTATCGTCTGGAACTGATTGATGATGATTCAAGTTAACATAAGTAAATGTACAGGCTGTCGGATGTGTGAGACATCCTGTGCCATGTTTCATACAGGTAGAGTCAATCGAAACATGGCACGAGTTAAAGTAGTTCAATTGTTTCAGATAGGGATTGACGGACCAGTTCTTTGTCTTCAATGTCAAGAACGTTATTGTATGGATTGCCCATCAAATGCAATCACAATCGGAGATAAAGGCCAGATAATTATTTCTCATACCTTATGCACGCTTTGTGGAAAATGTGAGCATAACTGCCCAATTGGAGCTATTGAGATTTTTAATCAATTTGTCTACGTCTGTGATCTATGTGGTGGTTCACCAAAGTGTGTTGATGTTTGTACTGAGGAAATAATTGCTTATATACATGGTTTAGCTGGACCTTCTCTATCTAATTTGAAAGAGATAGCAAAAAAAATGAATCCTAGTGAAAAAAGAACCCTTTATATTAAAAAATTAGGGATACAAGTGAGGAAAAACTGGAGGAGGTAATCTTGATGTATGGTTACGGAGGAAAAATATTACGTATTGATCTAACAGAAAGAAAATGGAAGGTTGATAGTTTAAAGAATACATGGATCAAGAATGTAATAGGTGGTCGTGCAGCAAATACAAAACGATTGTATGAAGAATTAGATCCACATTGTGATCCCCTTAGTCCAGATAATATTCTGATCTTTGGGATTGGCCCATTAACAGGATCATTTTTACCTGCCTCTGCTTATTTTACGATATCAGCAAAATCTCCTCTCACAGGTATTCTTGGAGACTCTGCTGCAGGTGGACAATTTGGAGCCGAGATGAAACTAACAGGATTTGATCAAATAATCATTACTGGGAAAGCAAGGAATCTACTTTATTTACTCATAACAGATTCAGAGGTTCTATTCATCGATTGTCCTGAATATGAGGGGAGTTTTGTTGTCGATACAACCAATAAAATTCGGCAAAAGAACAGAGATTTCTCAATCCAAGTTGCTGCTATAGGGTCTGCAGGCGAGAAGAAAGTTCTTTATTCCTCGGTTATATCCAGCGGAAATCGAGCAAGTGGTAGAACAGGGATGGGAGCGGTTATGGGCTCGAAAAACCTGAAAGCCGTTGCAGTACGTGGCCATCGTTCTGTTGAAGTAGCAGAACCACTTGCATTTATGTCTGAAGTAAATAAACTCAAGAAGGAAATCTTCAATCATATTGAGTACAAAAAACGCTATCACCTTGGAACGACAATGTTAATGACGGATCTAAATGGAATTGGTATTCTACCTACGAATCACTTCCAGAAAGGGGTGTGTGATTACCTCGATAAAGTTTCTGGAGAACATCTTGCTGAGAAATACAAGGTGAAGAACAAAGGTTGTTTCAATTGTAATCTTCACTGTTCTCGGTATTATGTATGTGGTGATTATGAAGCTGAAGGGCCAGAATATGAAACACTTTGTGGGTTTACCACTCGAATAGGAGTATCTGATCTGAAGTTCGCGTTAGAGATGAATTATTACCTCAATCAGGTAGGTTTGGACTCACTTTCTACATGCGAAGTGATAGGATGGTTGATGGAATGCCAAGAAAAAGAATTAATTACACCAGAAGATGTAGGTGGCATAGAGCTGTCCTGGGGGGATATTAATAAAATAAGAAAAATAGTTGATATGATAATCTTCCGAAAGGGGATCGGTGATGAATTCGCAGAGGGAGCGACAAAATTCTCCCAGAAATTCAATAGTGAAGTAAGGAAACTCGTTATGCAGGTGAAAGGTTTGGATATAATATGTGGTGATCCCCGAGGTTTGAAAGCTTACGGCCTGACATACGCAATCGCGTCGCGAGGAGGAGATCATCTTAGAGCTGAACCTTTTTTCGAGTTAACAATGAGGTGGAAAGAAGCGAAAAAACGATTTGGGACAGAGAAAGCTGCTGATAGGATTTCAGAGGAAGGTAAAGCAGCATTGGTTACATATTCAGAAAAAATTGCACTCCTTACAGATTGCATGACCATGTGCAAAAATATTGGCCTGTGTATGGATATTCTAAATTTAGAAAACGCATCAAATCTATTAACTTATGGCACAGGAATAGATTATACTCCTGAGTATCTGATGAAAATTCTACATGAGTCCATTGAACGCGATTATAAGCTTAACCAAAAGTTTGGTCTGACGAAAGAAGAAGATACTCTTCCAGAAAGATTTACTAAAGAACCACTCTTGGAAGGTCCAACTCGTGGATCTATTGTAGATATTGAAAAAATGGTAAATGAATATTATATTTTACATGATCGTTAAGTTGAACTCCAGATTATCAGTTGATCTAAGATTCAGAAAAGCAGCAATCTGGAGCTTTTTATGAATAATAATTCATAACCTTTTTATTAACATTCAAAAAATGATCTTATTCGGTTGAATATCAAAATTAATAATTTTTGGAGTGAATGAATATTCCTCGTGGTAAAAATCCTAGAACTGTTCGATGTGAACCCTCACAATACTATTTTAAGCCTCGTGGTATACCATTACTAGATGTTCCTGATGAAGTATCAATAACTATTGAGGAGTTAGAAGCCATTCGATTGACTGATTTAAAAGGGATGAAGCAGCAGGAAGCTGCGGAGAGGATGAGAATCAGTCAGTCAACTATTTCAAGGCATCTAGAGTCTGCTCATCGTAAAATTGCTAAAGCATTACTAAATGGTTTAGCTATTAAAATTGCTAATCCAGAGGATTATTATCATTGTGAAGATTGTGGACATGTTCAATCAGTTTTTGAAAAAGGAAGTTTAACAGTTCAATGCGAACAATGCAAATCACATAAAATTCATTATCATATTCACTCAAATAATGATCATCGAATTCAGTCTATTTAAGGATTAAAAATCAATAAGGATCAGTAAGAAATAGGCCGATAAAATATTAGTTCCAAGAAAAGCGGAGTTTATGTTCAAATATCGTTGAGATAAGAAACTACTCACTTCATTTTCTTACTAAGAAAAGATACCCATAACCCGATCTTTCAAAATATTAACTAATTTCTTAACTCCTTTTACAACTTACGGTGTTGAATTCTCGCTGAAGTATTCTTTGCTTTATCAAAATAAATAAATGTTTTCAGGGTAATGAAGATTGAAGTATTTGGTTAGAAGTTATTTTTGCACTTGTAAGTACTCCTGGAATGCCCCCACCTGGATGAGTACCAGCTCCAACAAGATATAGTCCCTTAATGTCCTCTGATTTATTGTGAGGCCTAAACCAAGCAGATTGGGTGAAAGTTGGAGCTAGCGAAAATACTGCTCCTTTATAATCAGAATGCAACTTTTCAAAATCTGCTGGAGTCATTATTTTTTCAACGATGATGTGCTTTTGCAAATCTGGCATGAATCTACTTTCAATGGAGCTGATAATATGATCACGAAACTGAGCTTTCTTATGTTCCCAATCTATATTAGAATCTTGATTGGGCACTGGGACTAAGATATAACATGATTCCCCTTCTCCTGGAGCAAGGGTGGGATCTACTTGTGTAGGAATATATAGATAAGCTGAAAAGTTACCTTCCTTGCTTAAGCGCTTTTTATTAAAGATATCAGTAATCAAACTTTTATAATTAGGGCCTAATAAAATATTATGAATATGGAGATTTGGATACTTACAATCTGTACCAAAATAGATCATAAATACACTCATCCCATATGTTGCTTTTGAATATCTGTTATTGGAATTTTTTTTACGATATTTTTCTTCAATCATATGCATGTAAGTGGTCGCAACAGGAACATTGGAAATAACTATCGAAGCATCATAATATTTCCCATCCTTAGTAGTTACTCCTTCAACAGATGAATTATCAGAGACAATTATTTTAACCACTTCACTATTTAAGGCTATTTCTCCTCCCAATCGCTTGAATAGTTTTCCAAACTCCTGAACTAAAGAACCAGTTCCTCCTTTTGCAAACCATACTCCCCATTCTTTTTCAATAGCTTGAATAAGCATATAAATCGAAGTTATTTTGAAAGGATTTCCTCCAATAAGTAAGGGATGATAACTGAAAACCATTCGTAATTTCTTATTCTTTATATATTTTGAAACATAAGAATATACTGATCTGTAGGCGCCCAACTTTAGTAATGGAGGGCCAATCTTTAACATTGAGAAGAATGAGTCGAAAGGTTTATCAGAAAGTTCTATAAAACCCTTCTGGAAAATTGGTTCAATCGATTTCATCATCTTTTTATAACCCTGAAGATCCTCAGGACTTATTTTCTTTATTTGGGCAAAATTTTCCTCTACAGTCGAGTAGTTGAAATAAGAGCCATCATGAAAATAAATTCGAAAATAGGGTCTAATTGGAATTAATTCTAAATAATCTTTCATATTCTCATTATTTAATTCGAATAACTCCTGAATTAAATGAGGAACCGTTATTGCAGTTGGTCCTGCATCGAAAATATAATTATTGATCTTAAAGACAGAAGCTTTACCACCAATTTGGTTAGTTTTCTCTAATAAAAGTACATTATAACCTGCAGCTTGCATTCGAATAGCAGATGCAATACCCCCAAATCCAGCTCCTATAACAATGAGTTTCTTATTATTTGTATCAATTTTTTCTTTCATTTCAGTAACCAAGTTTGAAAAAATAAAATAATGACTAACAGACTGATAAAGAATTCTTACTTAAGATCAGATAAATTGATTATCTAATATTTTGAATCCTTGATGGATAAGGAAAATCTTTACTTGTAAATTCCTTAGTTGTCATTCAAATAGTTATATATTTTCAGGTTTTCGATCAAGAAGGATTTGTTAAATGTAATTTTTGGATAAGCAGCTTATGTAATTAAATCAGTTATTAGAATAAGTACTAGGGAAATCTAGAATATTCTTCTCTAGACTGAGCAATAAAAAGATGTAAAATATAGAGTATTAAAATAAAAATGAACACTATTACATTTTATGATAAGAGTGCATATCCAAAACACATGTAGACTCCTTCAGCATAGGTAGGATGCCCTATATACTCCGTTTTGTAGCGTTCTAGCTTTCTCAGGATTGATAGTTTAAAGAAAGAGTTCTGTATCTAGAGTAAATCCTCCATTAACAGTATCTCGACTCATCAACGGATATATACCAATCAATAAAATATCTAGAGGAAATGCCAATTGTCATTGTATAATGGATTTGTAAAGAACTCGCTCTATCAATCTATTTTTCTATCATCTTATCTTCAAAAGATTGGACGTCTTTGAGTGGAATGATGCTTAAACTACCCACTATTATTGAAAAGGAGAAATAATCTTTAAAAATCTTTGAAAAAGGCAGTGTCTCCAATGTACCCCTTAGAAATCCGTTAACAGCAAAATTTAAGAAAGTTAATCCCCCTAACAAGAGGCCCATAATTGCTGCAACAAAGATATAAGCCATACCTAAACTATCTTTACTCTTAAGCTTTAGAAATCCTCTAAAATAGATTATTGCGATTAAAATTAATATCAGTGACTCAAGTGGATCCGTTATGAGAGTACTTTCAAAGAATGAATCAAAAAAAAATGTTAATAGCCCAAATGCGCCTATAACAATATAAAGAACGCTATAGACTCCTGCTTCATAAGTAAATCTCTTCAACCTATTGTTTTGCATTTATTATCCTCTACTTTAATCAAATCCTAATATCAATAAAGCTAATCGAAAGAACAAAGCTACTGCATAAGCAATTATAATATAACTAATAACTAATAATACTGTTATTTTCCAAGATCTTGTTTCTGCTTTCATTACAGAGATCGTAGCAATACAAGGTACATAGAGTAAAGCGAATACCATAAAAGAAAAAGCTTGGCTAAGAGAAAGAGAAGAACCTAAAAATGTTTCAAGAGATGTCCCAACAAGGAGACCTAAAGTTGCTATAATAATTTCTTTAGCTATTAAACCTAGTATTAAAGCAGCAATAAATTCCCAACTCCATCCAAATGGTATAAACAAGGGTTGAAGAACATTTCCTACCATTCCTAAAAGAGTATTTTTGGTAGTTGCACCAAATGGTATATTACTTAATGTCCATACTAATAATGACGCTCCTAGAATTATTGTACCCGCTTTTTTTAAAAATATGGAACCACGATTCCACATTTCCCTTGTGGCTACAATTATACTAGGTTTCTGATACTCAGGGAGTTCCATAATGAATAGTCTATCCTCATGAGTGAAAATGACCTTATTAAGTACAAAAGCGCTTAGAACAGCTATTACGATCCCAAGTACATACATTGTAAGAATAGCAAATCCAGCGTAATCAGGAAAAAACACACCAGCGAATAAAACGTATATTGGTAAACGAGCTGAACAAGATATAAAAGGAGTAACGGCGATTGTTATTAATCTATCTTGTTTCCCTCTTATTGAGCGTGTGGCCATTATTGCGGGAACCGTGCACCCAAATCCAAGCATCAATGGGATGAAAGATTTTCCATGCAAACCTACTTTTTCCATCCATTTATCCATTATAAAAGCAGCTCGTGCCATGTAACCAGAATCTTCAAGTATAGCCATTGCAAAAAATAGCAGAAAAAGGGTAGGGATAAAAACAAGAATTGTCCCGACTCCATCTATAATACCTGAAACTATGGAAGCTAAAACTGGATTAGGGATTATAAATTTGATTTGAAACGATAAGAAGGTAAATATCTCCTCAAGGATAAGTACAAAGGGTTCAGAGAGAGTGAAAGTAAAGGTAAAAATAATCCACAAACTTGTTAAAAAGATAGGAATACCAAGATACTTATCTGTAAGAACTTCATCTAACATGGAGGTGATATTTGAAGAAGCTGCTCCTCTTTTAATGATGATTTCATCAATTAAATCTTCAATAAAACGATATCTTTCATTTACTATATATACAGCAGGATCTATGAAATTCATCTTGTTTTTAAAGTCTTGAATTACCTCTTTTACCAATTCCCAATAGATTTTTTTGTTTTCTGGGTTTTCTCTAGACACTGCATCATCTACTATCCCTCTAATAATTGAATCTTGTTCTAAAAGTTTCAATCCGAGCCAAGTATAATCATAATTGTTTAGAAAACCCCTAGCATCAAACTTCTTGATGATGTCTGCAATTTTCTCTTCATAGATTCTGAGAGAACCTTTAACTAATAATCCAATATTCCTATCTTCTCTGTACTGTAGAATCATATTAAGAAGTTCAATCATTCCCTCGCCTTTCGTCGCGATCATTGGGATTACTGGAACATTTAATTTCTTGCTAAGACGTTCCACATCAATAAGGAACCCTTTGGATTTAGCTACGTCAAGCATGTTTAATACTAAGACAATTGGAAGTTTCAACTCCAATAATTGAATGGTTAAAAATAAATTACGTTCTAAATTCGATGCATCAATCACATTGATAATCAAATCAGGTTTTTCATCTATTAGGTATTCTCTTGAGACGATTTCATCTTCAGAATATGCACTAAGACTATAAGTACCTGGTAAATCGATAACATTCATTGTTTTACCGGCAAAAGTGCATTTCCCCTTCTTATGTTCAACAGTGCATCCAGGAAAATTAGCTACATGTTGATGAGATCCAGTCAAGAAATTGAAAATGACTGTCTTACCAACATTAGGATTTCCAGCCAAGGCAATTTTCATAAGGGAAACAACCAATTCTACCTTTGTAAAGGATTTTATTGTTCAATAATTGTTTTCTTGATTTTATCACAAAAAATCTTCATTGAAATTCCTCGGCCAACTGCAATTCTACAACCTTTTAATTCCACAAGTACTGGGCCTGCTTTTACATTCCTAATCATCTTGATACGGCTTCCAGGATAAAAACCAAGTTCGTTGACCCTTAAGATCACTCCTCGGCCTCCTTCTGAATGTGAAATCTCTGCTACATCTCCCTCAGTTAAAAGCCCAAGTGGAATCATATCATTCTCCTATGTTCACATTTGTGAACAAATCCTTATAAAATGTTCGATTATTATAATTCTCTTTAAAACAAAGAAAACCTTTCTTTAAAACAATTAATTTCAATTGCTTTTATTTAAAGCATGGATTACGCTATTCAAACAATAATAAAGAGTAATAATTCAAAAATAATGGTTCTATTCATCAGATTATCATTTAAAAGCTAAAAAAGTGTTCTCGTAGGGAGGAAAATTTCATTACTTTTCTTCACTAATATTTAAATGAACAGAAGCTTTTCCAGAATTAAGCGCTAAAATGACTTTTTTTCTTGCCTGTTGCAAAATTCGCCACAAAGTTCCCCGTGAAATATGCATTCGTTCTGCGGCCTGCTCTTGAGTCAAATTCTCTTCATCGACCAATCTTAGGGCCTCTAACTCTACATTAGAAAGAGACAACTCAATCTCACCATTTAAACTACTCCATTCACCACTAATGACAGGTTGAACTCTTGGTCTTCCTCCCCTAAAACGCTTTCTTCTACCACCTTGGCCACCTCGGCCAGAACCTCTAATATGTAACACACTCCAATATTTATGATTTCATTTCTTTATAAAACTGTTTTTCAGGATTTTAAAACAACGATATAAAAATATTCGTTGTTTTGACTCATTCCTCTGAATTAGAGGATATATTTGAATTCTATCAAACATGATTTCTTGAATTCTTGGAAAAGTTTTTTATTAATATCAAATAGACATTTTGGGGATTTAAACTTTGGGTTTGACACAAAGAAACCTAGAAATCAAGAGATGAATTCATTGTTATATTTTATTTATTTCAACCACAACTCCCTCATTATCAATTTTCTTCACATGCATTTTTACTCCTACAGCGTGGATATAATAGATTTCTAATTTCTTAGCAAAGTTTGTAAAAAGATCTTGCATTCAAGTTAATGTTACTGGTATTCTTATAAGAATTTCATTTAGAGACTTATCTCAACAATCTGGCTCTTTATTTTTCTCCTTCATTGGAATGGGCATTCCAAACGGTGTCATTTTCATTTTTAACTTACGATATATGTATTCTGCAATTTCATCAGAAATTCCATGCTCAAGATAACAAGCCTCTTCGTGAACCTTATTGAATGGCATATCAAAAATTTGATAAAGCATGGCTTCTGCAAGCCGATGATTTCTAGTAATTCGACGAGCTACCCGATATCCTAATTTGGTTAAGAGTAGACCTTCATAGGGAAGATAATCAACATATCCCCTTGGTTCAAGTTTTCGGCGTACTATATTTGACAGCTGGGTTTTCGCAAGTCTATCTTCCATAATCTCTAAAATTTCTTTCATTTTAACACGTTGTCTTCCATTCCTGGAAATATGCAAATTGAACAATACTTCCATAATATCTTCTTCGATGATTCGTAATCCATGTTGTTCTTTTTCATGCATTAAGATTCACTTAAAACTCCTGATTAATGAAATGGGGTCTTTTTCATTATTGGGTTTCTTGTTTCAAAAAGGCTCTTATGGTATAAATTACCAATTGAGCTGAAAGATACCCCCTTTTTATTAGAAAAAGGAGGGAAGGATGTATAACTGCAATTAGTAAATTAATTAATCCTTCCTTTCACTTGCTAATTCTTCCAATCTCTTCTCTATTAGTTCGATCTCTTTTTTCAAACTTTTTAGTGTCTGATCTAGATATTTTGATTCATCTTCTGGATCAAGTGTGGTTGGCCAAGGAGGTACAATCGTAGGGGGGTAAGAAGGGGTTCCATAAGGTGGATAATAATATAAATTTGGATAAAATCCCCGACTACGACCCCAACCTCCTCCTCCTCCCCACCTACGACCCCATCCCATTCCAGGCCCTTTTGTATATCCCGGAGTAGAATATCCAGCACAATATCCTAATCCTCGGCCAGTCATCGAGCCAAATCCCCATGGTCCAGTTCTATCTCCTCTAGGCATAATAATATCACCAATGAGCTATAGCACAAAACTAGTTAATAAATTTTGTGCATATGCACAAAATTCGAAAAGTCCTTTCATTATCTTTTTCTTAATCTAAAAGTGCTTATTCTTTTATAAAAACATATTTTTCGGTATAGTTTTTGAAAAATTTATATCCCCCACCTTCCTGTATAATTCTCATGGTTAAATTGGAATTGATTATTCTTGAGCTACCAACCACTGAAAATCCAAGATCAAAAGCTAATTTCGGAAATATTTGAGCTGATGGTCCAATAAGAATTTTTTTTCCAGATATATGGGATAATAAATGGATTATCTCATCAAAGTTATCAAATACTAACGCAGAACCAGAAACAAAGATAGAATCAACTACTTCAAGATCTGATACTTCATTAACTTGAGAAATACTGCTTATACTGGTAGCTGGCATAAATCTGTCTAGAATCCTTACTGAAATGCCTTTCTTAGCCAAGTAAAGAGAAATTGGATTGATATTTCCTACCATTCCTACTACCATGCCTGGTGTGGGCTTAAAAATCTCAATAATATCTTTAGAAGAGATATCAGAAAAATCAATGTGAGCTTGACTGAAAGTGTTAAGTGCAGCAACTCCAATTGATCTCAATATAGCATAAGGAGAGGAACAATATTCAATTAAATCAAATAATGTTTGGTCCGAAAGAAATCCATTTTGAAGAAGGCGATGGTAGCCCTCGTGGTCGGCGGAACGATCCGTTAATGTGTAGGACACTCCAGTTGTTTCATCTTCTAATTCCATCCCTGTGTAAAGAACTCCAATGACTACTTTCTTAATAAACAGATTTTTAAATGGTTTAATTAATTTTAAAGCTCGTTCAGCTAGTTGGGCAAGCTGTGAAGACATCCATTTACCCTCATAAAATTATGAAGAAATTTTTAATTTTCTTTTTTCATCAATTAATATATAAAGAATAGATTCTTTCAAATATCCCTCTATTCATGAATTAATTCTTTTCAAAAGAATTTTCTCGACAATAGGAGTGAAATACTTAAAAGCTTGGGTAATTCCCTGATCCTCGTCAGCTCTGATTTTAGGATCAAATGGAATCTGCCCAAGAAGTTCAGTTCCAAACTCTCTAGCCATTCTTTCTCCACCCCCTTCTCCAAATATTGCATGTTTTTTTCCACAAGAAGGGCAGATGAACCCTGACATGTTTTCTATTATTCCAATGACTGGACGATCCATTTTTCTTGACATAACGAGTGATTTACCAGTATCTAGGAGACTTATTTCTTGTGGAGTGGTAACAATCACAACGCCATCCATATCAGGAATCATTTGCATAATGGAAATGGCTTCATCTCCTGTTCCTGGTGGTAAGTCGAAAATTAACACCTCTAAATCACCCCAAATAAAATCCGTCAGAAATTGCCTAAGAGCTTTAATTTTTAGAGGGCCACGCCATACAACAGGTGTTGAAGGTGACTCTAAAAGAAAGGCCATTGACACAATTTTAACATCCTTAGGCCCTTTTATTGGATGAAACTTTTTATTTTCTGGGGGAGAGAATCTTCCAGCTTCTACACCTAAGATTTTTGGGATATTAGGGCCTGAGAAGTCTAAATCAGCAATACCAACCTTACCAGGAAATTTTTCAGCAAAACCCAAGGCAAGATTGGCTGCAACAGTCGACTTTCCCACGCCACCTTTACCCGATAAAACTACAATCTTTCGCTTAACCCGTTTCATATGAGATATTATCTCTTGTTCTTGTTTTTGTAAGTTTGCTTGCATTTAATTTTCCTTCATCGCTTTTCTAACTTATATTTAAGTCGGATTATTTCATCATTTCACGCAATTTCAAGGATAATTGTATATAATCATTTAGCTTCTGAATGATAAATTAGGAAACCTTCCAGAATTTCTTGAATTGTTTCGCCCCAAACCTGATATAATAAAATATTATTCTCTGTGAGAATAGCTTTTGGCCCGACGCCAAAAGTACCAATATCCTTTATCACAAGTACATCGATTCCCTTATTCACTAGAAATTTAGCTCCCAAAATTCCCCGTTTTCTTTCAGCCTTCTTATGAGGATTTTCCACTAATTGACTTGTATTAATAGTTTGACTGCTAATATCAATGTCAGCAAGTAGAAAGGCTGATGCTAGTCCAAAATGTTCAGTAGGAATGTTTTTTATGTTGGTATCAAGAGAGGAAACAGCTATCGCAACTTTGAATTTAGTTTTTTCAATGGGTTCAACGCTTATCATGATACTATCTAACTGAGACAATTTTTCCTTTAGTGATGATTCTAATTGGTGAGTTGTATGCGTAAGAGATTTTACTGTCTTTGTTGCTAGCATTTGTATTTCAATGTCAGCGAAATAATATGGTCCAGAGCGTCTAATCCTAATATTTGACACTTTTTGAACCTGGGGAAATTGTGTTACAATTGATCGGATTTGTTCAATTATATCAGGGTCATCAATAGCATCTAGTAGGATTAAAAGGGAGGTTCTTCCAAATTCTAGTCCTGTTTTGATAATAAGAAAACTAATCATTAAACCAACAAATCCTTCCAATTGAGGAAATCCTACAAGATAGGCTAAAATTCCCAAAAAAACAAAAGAATTGGTGAAAATATCAAGCTGAAATTCTTTTGCTGTTCCAATCAGAGCATTTGAGGCTATTTTAGTACCAATTTTCAAATTATAACGATATAGGGCAAATGCTACTAAAGCAGATAAAATGGAAATCAGTAATCCAAACACAGGTTGAATTAACATACTAGGAGTAATAATAATACCAATACTTTCAATAAGAACACTTAGACCAAATAAAAGAATGAAAATAGCAACAATTAGAGTAGCTAATGTTTCCATTCGGTAATATCCGTAAGGAAATCGATCTGAGGGTTCCTTTTGAGAATAATGAAGGCCAAACAAAACAGCTAAAGTTGCTATTAAGTCCATTAGAGCATCCAAACCAGAAGCAAATAAGGCGATACTTCTGATGAATACTCCTGTCGTAATTTTAAAAATAATCAAGAAAATGTTGCATAACAAAGTTATAAATGCGACCTTTTCTCCTTCAGCTAATAGAACCTTTCTATCCTGCTTTATTATTTAGAACACCCACTGTTTAATTGTAGCAAATCTTGAATTTTTTTCCACATTTTATTCAATGGATCCTCTAGATCTTTAATACCATACTCTAAAACAGTTTTTCTATTAATCATTGCCTTATAAATTTCTAAATTATATGGAATCTCCCCTAAAATAGAAATATGCCTTTCTTTGCAAAATTCAATAATATTTCGACGTTTTTCATCATTTATGGAGGCCTTATTAATGATAATTACTGGAGGTAGATTAAAAAAGTAAACGAGTTCTAATATTCTTTTCATATCATGAATTGCGGTCGAAGTAGGCTCAACAACTATGATTACTAATTTTGCATTAGTTAAAGCAGCTATTACTGGGCAACCTATCCCTGGACTGCCATCAACAATAATTAGATCTTTGTGATGCTCTTTTGCCTTGAAATGACTCTTTTGAATAACTTCGCTAACTAATTTCCCAGAATTTTCGGCTCCAGTATCTAACCGTGCATGGACCATTGGTCCAAATCTTGTCTTAGCTTCATAAACTATACCAGAAGGTCGAATCTCCATCATAATTGCCTTAGAAGGGCAAACCCAAGCACAAGCAGCACAACCTTCACAACTCATGGATTTAATATCAAAATCAGATGTTACTGCACCATAGCGACATACATCTAGACATTTTGCGCATTTAACGCATTTTTTAGGATCTATGATAGCTGTTTTACCACTCATAAATCGTTCTTCAGAGGTATTAATAGGATTCAAGAGTAGATGTAAATTGGGTGCATCAACATCACAATCTGCAAGCAAGGAAATAGACGCTGATAATTGAGCAAGGACTGCAGTGATTGTAGTTTTTCCAGTTCCTCCTTTACCTGAAAGGACAGTTATTTGATTTTTAATTTTTTCAGTCATTTCATTACCTCCCCAATTCGAGTCCACAGATGCGAAAAAGTTGAATCGAATTCCCATTTCTTTCCGATAAGAGGATGACCATTTGAGTAAAGTTGAAGAATTTCGTTATCATGAGGGATATTCAATAGCAACTCATAATCTTCATTAATGACGAGACGATCAATACGATCATCACCCACATCAGAACGATTGTTCACAATTCCAAAAGGGATATCAAGCTGCCTTACAAGATCTATAGCAATTCTGAGGTCATGTTCGCCAGCAGGAGTTGGTTCTGTTACTAGGACGGCAAAATCAGTCTCAGATAAGGCTTCAATAACAGGACAAGCAGACCCGGGTGGTAAATCCAAGATGATATGCTCGTATTTTTCTTCAAATGCCATCTTTTTAAGTTCACGTATAATTGGTTTTGCAAGGGCCTCCCCAATATTTAACCTTCCTTCAAAAAATACCAAATTACTATTCCTATTGTCAGATTTTCGAATAATTCCCAATTCATGAGATTTTTCTTCTACAGCTTTCTCTGGACAAGCCATTGAACATAGTCCACAACCATGACATAATTCCTCGAATACCATGACTTGAGCTGGTAAAACTGCTAACGCATTAAATTCGCATAATTCAGCACAAAGACCGCAATGTGAACAGATTGATTCATTAATTAGTGGTCTCGAAATATTAACTCTCTTATGTGTGAGTAACTTAAAATGCAGAAATTGATTATCATCTGGCTCTTCAACATCTACATCAAATAATGCTACTTTATGCGATTTTGCCAGATAAAGGGCTAAATTTACAGCAATTGTAGTTTTTCCAGTTCCACCTTTACCACTAGCCACACTAATAATCGTATAGTGCGCCTCCTAATGATGATGATGCTCATGGTTTTCGCCATGTGTTTCCCCACGATATTTATGTTCTTCACAGGCATCTTTATCGGTTGCCATTCGCAATTTATTTCGATTATACTGTTTAATTGCGTCCTCAACGGTTCCATGGGCACCTATATAGACCTCTATACCGAATTGTTCGAATAATTGGATTGCCCGGCGACCTAAACCACCACAAAGCATAACATCAACATTATAATCACGTAAAAGTTCTGCAGGTAATTTTATTCCACCCATATGAGATGAAGTATTCTCAACAATTTCAATCCTTTTTGTTTCATCATCGTAGATAGTATATGATGGTACTCGCCCAAAATGATACCCTACTTGTGATTCAAGTCCGTCTCTTGTTTCAGAAGGGATACATAATCGCATTTTATTTTACCTCAAATGGTGTCCTTATTATTGCAACTTTTTGGTTTTAATCCTGATCCTCCTCCAAACCTTGGCCTCCACCACGACCCATACGTCCTCCCCGGCCACGTCCCATGCCTGATCGTGAGGCACCTGTCATCTCAGTTAATTTTCCTCCAAGAAAAGCTTCAATATTTTCCTGAAGAGTACCATTTATTCCTGTGTATATTTTTACACCAGCACCCTTTAATACACTCCAAGCATTTGGACCCAATCGAGGAGCTATTATTGCATCAATTTTTTGATCAATCAATGATTGAGCTGCCTGAATTCCTGCACCACCAGCAGCATTTCGTGCCTTATTTGGAAAAACAGTTAACACTTCTTTGTTTTCAGAGTCAACTATTACAAAAAAAGAGCATCGTCCAAATACATTGGCAAATAAAAGATCTAGAGTAGTTCCAGTTGAAGCTAAACCAATCTTCAATTACCTCACATCTTTCAGCTTTAGAAGAGTTTTCCTTTCTTCTGTAAGGCTAGAGAAATTTGATTAAGAATTATGAATATTTATTCATAAATGTTTTGCATAATTATTCATTATAACTATAGTGATTTCTAGGCTAAAACTATCGTAAAAAGCAAAATCATGAAAGCTAAAGGTTAGATTGTTTCACAGATTAACTCTTTTAATTGACTTATACTGATATTCCCTCCGCAAATGATTAGAATAACATTTTTCCCTTTGAATCGATTCTTTTCTTTCAAAAAAGCAGCAATTGTAACTCCTGCAGCTCCTTCGACGATCATGTGGTGATTCTCAATCATAAATAGGATAGCATCTGCAATTTCATCTTCAGTTACAAGAATATAATGGTCCACATAACGTTGGCACAGTTCAAAAGTCATTGAATTTGGTTCGATCCCTCCTGCTGAACCATCACTCAAAGTCGGTTTACTTTCCATCTCAACAATCCGACCAGCTTTAACAGATTCGTACATCACTGGAGAATTCAATGGAAGACAACCAATAATCTCAATCATTGGATTAGATTTTCTCAGATAACCACCTATGCCAGAGATTAAACCTCCACCTCCAACGGTGACAAGAACAACGTCGATCTTTGCCAGCTGTCGGGTAAGCTCTAATGCGATGGTGCCTTGTCCCCCAATAATCTTCAGATCATTGTATGGTGAAATAAAGACTTTATTTTCCCTAGTAGCAATGTTTCTAGCCAATATTTCCGCTTCAACGCAATCCGTACCAAAAAACTCTAGTGGGATGTCATAATCACGTAATCTATCTATTTTTACTTGAGCTGTATTGGTTGGGAGAAAAATAGTGCCAGTTCCATTAAGTTTTTGAAGTGCATAGGCAACTGCTAATCCGTGATTCCCCGATGAGGCCGTAACAACTTCAGTTTTTTGGGGAAGAGAAAGAATTTTGTTCATTGCTCCTCTAATCTTGAAACTCCCTGTTAACTGAATATTTTCCAATTTAAGGAAAACCTCACAATTCCCCATTTTGCTTAAAAAAGGGGAGAATTCAATGGGTGTTTCCCTAATATAGGCTCTGATTCGCTTTTCCGCTTCCAGAACTTCTTTTCTTATGATCATTGCTGTCTTATTGCTTTTTTTCTCCTTAATCGTCAAAATGTATATCCTCTGACTGGATAATCGTTTAAAAGATCTATTTATATGCTAATCATTTTAATAGAGAGGGGATGAGATAACGATTTATTATTAAGAACCTTAGATTTTGTTACTATAAACTCCATATCTGTAAGAGCCATACTGGTTAATAATCGTAGTTTTCATCGCTATTCCAAAGATACGTCCACTATATAGACCAATTAGCAAAATAAATAATGAGATAAAACCAACCAGAATTAATGGTATCTTTTTTTTTATTTGTGTGTTTATGGAGAAATTACCTCCCATGATTAAAGAAGTAAAAAATGGATATCCTATAACTTCGCTTTCAGGAGGTATGCTCATGTAACCAATGATGAAAGATAATACTCCAAGAATTGATTCAAAAATAGCAACTGTTATGTATTGTATTCTCTTTTTCTTTTTTGACTGAGATATTATTTCGAGATCAGATAGGGTAAGGTTGAGTTGATCGGCTATCACCTCAAGCTTCTTTTTTGATTGTACCATGAGTACCCTCATAGACACATGTTTTATATCTTAAAAGATTTTAGATATCTGTTATTTCAAATATAAAAATAAGAATCTTCATGAGGTAAATGTGCTTTTTTAGATATATATCAATAAAGCTGAAATTTTAATGTAATCATAATTTTAAAATGTAATTTGTACTAATTATAAAATCGTTAATTTTTTTATAGTTAAAGTCTTTAATTCATTTCATTCTTCAACCAACCTTAACACATCTTTTATGGTGTATCGTATGAAAGCATTTATCTCGATCGATTTAGAAGGATTACCGTATGTTGTTATTCCAGGACATTTAAATTTAAAAGGGACATTATATTCTGAGGCTAGAAAAATCGCTACAAAAATCACTCTTATTGTAGCAGACGAACTTAATAAAAATGGTTTTGAAGAAGTTCTCATTGCAGATAGCCATGGTCCCATGGTGAATGTGAAAATTGATGAACTACCTGAGTATGTGGAGATTATCCGAGGTATTCCTCGTCCTGTTAGTATGGTTTCAGGTGTAGAAGAATGTGATGTGGCATTATTTCTTGGGTATCATGCCAAATTTGGGACAATAAAATCTACTTGGGATCACACTTATTCTGGGAGAAGCATCAATAAACTTGAAATTAATGACGTACCAGTAAGTGAGTTTCTCTTAAATGCGTATGCAGCAGGATTCTACAATGTACCTACTATTTTGGTTGCAGGAGAAGCTCAGCTTTTGGATGATGATGTAAAACAATATACTCCCTGGGCTGAAACTGTTATCTTAAAGAAATCCTTGAGTAGACTTTCAGCAAAGAGTCCTAGTATGAGTAAAATTGAAGCAGCATTAAGAACAGCAGTTATCAAAGCTTTATCAACTTTTAATGCGAAAAAGGCAATACCCATTCGAACTAAGCAACCTGTAAAGACTAAGATTACATTTCTACTAAGTCATTTTGCTGATATCGCCGAATTACTACCAATTGCTACCAGAACTGATGCATTAACCATTGAATATACTGTTGATAATATCATTGAAGCTTACAAAACATTCCAATTATTGGTTTATGCATCGTCAGGTGTGGCTGGCCTCCTTGAGTATTTGCAGTAATTAATGCAAAAATAAATGAAAATATTCTGTTGTCAAATCATAGGAGTAAGAAGAGTTATTTTATGAACTTTAAACACGCTCTTGTAAGAGAACCAGGATTTAGCTTCCCTCAGTGTATTTCTTCTCATCCACAAAAGCCTGAATTAAACTATTCTAAAGCAATTGAACAACACACTAATTATTGTCAAACTTTAGAAACCTTAGGTTTAGAGATAATTCGTCTGCCTCGAGACGAAACATACCCTGATTCGTGTTTTGTAGAAGATAATGTAGTTATTCATAATAGAAAAGCATTAATTACACGTATGGGAGCTGAAAGTCGTCGTGGGGAGGAAAATGCTGTTGAAAACGTGTTACAGGAGTATATGAAAACACGGAGAGCAGTATTCCCCGCAACAATAGAAGGTGGTGATATTATTCATCTCCCAGATCGATTAATCAGTGGAATAACTCGGCGAACGAATATTCATGGTATTAATCAGATGAAAGATTGGCTCGAGGTTTCTGTTGACAAAATTGTTGATCAAAGAATTGTTCACTTGAAGAGCTATGTTACTTTTCTTGGAAATAATTCCATAATTACAACGAAATCTTATGCAAATCTTCCGATTCTAAAAAATTTCGATGTTCTTATTGTACAAGATGATGAAGGTTATGCAGCTAATACTCTTACAATTAGTAACAGTGTATTAATGTCTGAAGGTTTCCCTAAAACACAACGTATGGTGAAAGATGCTGGTTTTGAAGTGATTTCTTTGAATATGAGTGAATTTCAGAAATGTGAGGGTGCTCTCACTTGTCTTTCGTTGATATTCTGATGCCCCCCGATTTAGCATCACGATTGAATTTAATGCTTCTTGATTGCCTCTGAAATCATTCTTTTTCGCTCTTCTAATAGTTCCTTTTTTGTTTTTTCAATTTGTTGATTTAATGAATTGAATTGGTGGCTAATATCGGTTAACTTGTCATTAAGCCAGTGAATTGCTGCAGAAACATCATTCAAAGCTTGGTTGACAGACTCTTGTGATCTATGGATCTTATCTCGCGCTGTTATGTCCGAAAAAATGTTATCCATAAAACCATCCCAAAAAAAAGATATTTCTTCTATATATGCAGCTCTCAAAGAGGGGATCTCTGGAAATATTTGGGTAGCCTGTTGGATGCTACTATGAGCATTATGAACGCGATTTCGCGCATCAGACATTCTTGAGTGTTTCAGTGAATCAGCAATTAGACCACCACCGAGGATATCCCAAGTTGAAAACCCCGATGCACTTCTCAAAGCTTCAAGCGCAGAATTTAGGTTTGTCATTGCATGCTCTAAATGATTTTTTGCTCTAAAAATCTGTGATCTTTCATTTGTTATCGGTCCTATTTGGCCTTCAAGGGTTGCTAATCTCTGTTCTATAGCATCTTCAATTGAATCAGGAACTCCTTGACAAACTTGATTAATTAGCTCTACCAATTCATTTTCTAGATTATTTTTGGTGTTAACTAAATTGATAAGCTCGTTCACCTGTTTTTGGGTTTGAGCTATAACACCTTCTAACTGTTGATACTCTCTTCTCGCTGCTTCCTCCTTATTAAGGACATTTAAATATTCAATCTTTTCTTTTTCTAGTTGTTGGTCTTTATTCCCTTTTAATCTAGCTTTTAATGATGTTATGCTTACTTTTTCGAGTTTTTCGACATCTCGATACTCCTTTTCCCGCTGTTCTATTAAAGCATTCAACCTACTCTTTATATTTTCTAATGACTGGTTTAAACTAATAATGTAAGCTTTTTGTTGATCCAATTCCTCAGGAATGGTTCTTAAATTATCAATTCGTTCTTCTAATCTTTGGTATTTTGTTATTGCATCTAAATCCAACTCTATTTGTTTTTCAATCTCTTCTTTAGCTTGTTTAACAATGGAATCAGTCATTAGATTAAATCCACAGTTAGAACAGAAAATATCATTTACATTTACTGTTTCTCCACAATTAAGGCATTTTACCATTTTAAAAATCACCATAGTTTCTAATTTATCGATTTAGCTGAAGTTCATTTAAGTTCTTTATATCAAATTATTTTTGCTAGTGCAATTAGAGCTTAAAACCATGTTCTTTAAGGGTGGAGAGTAATGATTCCTTTTTCCAACTTCCTTGAGAGTATTTCCGACTTTGATGTTCTGACCAAGAATATTTATCATAATCAATTATATCTTTTCCTTTCTTTAATGGAATCTTAGCCTGTAGTTTAATGTAATAACCTTGGGTAATATATCCGTCATCCATACTTTTCATACATTCTAATACTTCATCTTCTGAAAGATCATGATAAGAATTCTCAAAAGCAGTATACTTCAGTGGGTAACGTGGTCTAACATCTGTCTCGGCAGTAAAATCAGGATATCCCAGACACAGACCTACAACGGGAAAAACTCTAGAGGGAATGTTAAAAATTTCACATATAATATCGGATTGTAAAGGTGCACCCCCTAAAAGCACAGATCCGAGGCCAAATGCATCTGCAGCTAATATGATATTTTCTGCTACTAATGATGCATCTTGAATACCTAACCACAGAAGCATACCATCATCATAATCATATTGATAGTTCCTTTGAGTGATTATCTTCTCAATCTTTCGAAAATCAACTAAAAAGATCATTAAGAGTTGAGTAGTTGAATAGACTCCAATTCTTAGCTTTTTCATCTTTTCTTTGTCGCGTGTATAGACAATACTATATAGCTGAGCTGCAAAAGGGGCCTTAATACCCGACTCTAGGATTCTATTCAAAACATTATCCGAAATAGGTTTTTCTGTAAATTTTCGTATTGATCTCCGGTTATTTATCACCTTGAACAGGTCATAAGTTGATTTTTTATCATTAGTTGCATTATAATTTTCTTCCATCTTCAATCCTCCTTTAAAAGTACCCTTCTTAGTATTGGTTTAAATATAATCCTTCAGTGTTATTCCAATCGGTGCATGATCCGATCCCATCACATCTTTAAGAATGAAGGCTGATTTTAAACGATTCCTAAATTCTCTATTTATCACAAAATAATCTATTCTCCATCCAATATTATTCACTCTCGCATTGTACCTATAAGTCCACCAGGTATATTGCTCTGAAGATTGATCATACTCTCGGAAAGTGTCTAAATAACCATTTTCCAATAATTCGGTGAAAAATGCCCGTTCTTGAGGAGAGAATCCTGCATTATTTTGATTGGTTTTGGGATTCTTGAGATCTATCTCCTTGTGGGCGACATTGAAATCTCCACACAAGACAATACCCTTGTTCTTCTTTCTTAATTTCTCAATATGATCAAGAACTATTTGATTAAATTTCAACTTAAAATCCAGTCGCTTTAACTCTCGTTGAGAGTTTGGAAAATATAAATTGATAAGGAAAAAGTCTGTGAACTCCAATTGAATAAATCTACCCTCACTATCATACTCATTTACTCCAAGTTCTTGTGAAATAGAAAGCGGTTTGATTTTAGAAAAAGTAGCTACACCGCTATACCCCTTCTTTTTAGCTGAACTCCAATAAATATGATATTCAGGAAGATCAAATGAAAAAGATATCTGGTTTGCTTGAGCCTTGGTTTCTTGAATACATAATATCTGAGGTTGGCGTTCTTTCACCCATTCTGTGAAGCCCTTGTTAATACAAGCTCGTATTCCATTAACATTCCATGATAATAATTCCAATGATTGACACATTCCTAGATAATAATTCGAGATAGAACAAGCTTAGAACGAATTCTAAAGACTTCGAAAAAATCTAACTCAACTTGAAATAACTGTTAGTAAATAAATTGTGTTATTGAGGCCCGAGAAAGGTTTACTTTGTATTTTAATGCAGTTTTTCCTTTTAAAGGCAATTCTGATTACTAATAATGCAAAAGTGGGAAATAAAATGGTCATGTCTGAAATTTTAGCTTCTAAGAATGAGTACTATTAGAACGACCAGATGGGATTATCATAGAGTCATTAGACTGAGTAGTCATTGTATTATCGGACTGAGTTATAACTGAGCTATCTATTTGGATAATAGCAGGGATTATATACCGTGATAATAATCTTAGAGTTAATGAAGACTCTGGAAAAGATGCTACAAGGCCAATTAGTTTTTAAAAGACAAATTAAGGATAAATATTCAAGAAGTTATAGCTCACGATAGAAATCTTTGAAAAATGATTGAATATACCTATAAATAATCAGTACCATAACTAGAAATTCAGTACAGAGAAGTATCCAAGCTTGAATCGAAGGGTGACTTGCTTCAGCAATTAAAAAAGAGTGAGCTGATATATATCCAAAGAGAACAGCTAAGGGAGCTGCATATAGTATGAGAAGGACATTGACCCATAGAATAATTCTTCGCAACGTTTTTGGTTTTGATCCTAGGAGGTGTAAGATTCTCAAATCTTTAATGAGAATCACCCTAGTAATTAATCCTGAGTAAGCCACCAGGGACAATCCAGCAGAAATCATTGCCGGGATGAAAGCTATAGATGAAACAAACCAAAATTCATTACTCAAATCAAAATAAATTGTTTTAAAATCATCTAATGAAAAAATTTTGAGTGAAAACTCTTCAATAAGGTTTCTTATTTCGATACTAGGATTATTAATAAAAATGACATTATTTTCATCTGGAATATCATTTATTCTAGTTAATTCTTCTATATCCATATAAACACAGTGACCACGAGCAAAAGGATCCATTATTACCCCCTCTATTTCGAATCGATCTACATCTGTAATTTTCTCACCTTTAGGAATTAGTGCTCCTACTTTATCTTCAGTATTATATGATCTAATCATTCCATCTCCAATATACACATTAGAACCCATTACTTGACCGAAAGTGACGCCATAATACTCAAATAATGAAAATTGAGATCCGTTTATTCCCCAAAAGTAAGTTTCCATTGTTTTATTACCACTGCCAATTGGCCACCCATTTTCAGCTCTGATTTGAGTAATCATTCGTACTATTCCTGGTAATAAAAGTCTAGTTTCATAAGAAAGATTTTCTGGTAACCGATCAAAGAATGAATCTGAAATTGGATACCTGGATTGTAATAATGAAAATTCTAGCTGGAGTTCTTTCTCTGGATTAAAAAGCTCTTTTAGTAGTGGTTCTAACTCTGGTCTTGAAACGACATGAATATTGGTTCCATATCCTCTTTCAATGAATGAGTTTGTTGTATTGATGATAATATTTCCTCCTAGAACCCCAAATGCCGTTAAAAAGATAAGCATAAATGTTCCTCCAATCATAATCCACGAAAGGATTCTGGATCTTCTATTAAAGAGATATGCTAATCGAAAACCGATTCTACCTTTTGTAGAAATCCCCCAAATTTTCGTTTGATCAACAGACACTACATCATATTGCCCATCAATAATTTCTCTCATTCTCTTTCGAATCAAAAGATTAATAATGAAGCCTGCTGCAAAATACGTTCCAAATATTTGAAGAATAACATATGTTAAACCAAGTGGAAGAATACTCTCTAATCTTATAGTTTCAAACTGTAGGAAGAAGCCCATGGTTAAAAGACCTAGTATACCCCCGAGCCACCCAATCAAACCTGCTATTAGAGTTATCATAAATATTTGTGCTAACGGAACTCTTTGAATTCGTTTGAATGTCCCACCCAAAGCGAGAATTACTGCTAGATCATCCATTCGACTCACAGTCAAGAGACAACTTAGGATTGAAGCTACTAATATTCCAGTCACTATAGAAAAAGCTAAGAGAAAATTGAGATAGCCATGAAAAATTTGAATGATCGAATTATTGAAATAGGCTTGTGTTTGGCTTACCTGTGATTGGATCGCTACAGCCAAACCGTACATAAGCATTCCTGAAGCTGTTATACAAGATTGAACTGTGATGAATAGTACTGATCTAGGTTTTTGTCTCCAAATGTCTTTTAATGCGAGATTAAGACTACCCATCTATCTTCAAACCTCAATGTAAGGAACCAATTTACCATCTCGAGGGGTATAGATCTGATCAGCTAATGGAAATAGCTGTTTTTCATGAGTTATAACTATGAGATTTTTTTCTCCCTTTAACCTTTGGAGTTTGGTAATAATAGTCCTTGTTGTTTCTGAATCTTGATTTGATGTGGGTTCATCGATAAGAAGTACATCGGGATCCATTATTAGAGCTCGAACAAATGCTGTTCTTTGATACTCTCCTCCCGATATCATTGCTGGAAGTGAATCAACTCGCTCGTTAAGTTTGAATTCTTCCAAGAGTTTCCAAGCTCTTTCCTGATACTTCTCATCTGACTCTTTTCGTTCAGAAAGTTCGACAGGTAACATGATATTTTCAAATACTGTTAGAGAGGAAATCAAATGTCCTGTTTGAAAAACAAATCCTACATATACAGATCGAAAAACCGCTAGGGCTTCCTCACTCATTGTATTCAGTTCATGATTTAAAATTCGTACACTTCCCTCATCTACGCGGGTTAAGCCTCCAATTATGGATAGAAAAGTAGATTTTCCTGAACCCGAAGGGCCTGAAACTATTATAAAGTCATTCAAATGGCATGTGAAGTCTATTTTGTCTAAGATTGTCACTTTGGTACTCCCAATCGTATAAGACTTTGTTACATTAGTTACTTCAACTGCGAGAGGGAACGTCATTTTAATCATTCACAGACAATATGGTTTCCTAATTATGATTTATTAATTGTGGTACAAATATTCTACCTTAATTACCTTTCTTCAAGAATAGTACAATCATTTGACCACGAAAAATGAGAAAGATATGCTTCAAGGATTTCAATAACCCTTTGATGAGGATTTGAGTATAATAGTTTCAGAAGAGTTTCCATTTAACTTATTTTCTGTATTTAGGTTTGAATAAAATTTTAATTTTCACTCGTTGGATTTTGTTAGTCTAATCAACGGATTTGCATTAGTACAATTTTTTGACTACCAAATGGAAAAAAAATATAACTTGTGTAACAATACTCTGAAATGGCAGATAGGTGAGCGTGATTTACTCAAAAAATTCATTAATAAAAATATTATATCTTATTCTGGTATTTATGCTATTTTTGCATTCATTTCAAAGCCTCTCTTTTCAGAATCATAAAAAGGATTTGAAAGGAAGCCATGGGTACAATCCATTAATCAATTCTAATTTAAAAATTAACATGGATTTTGTAAATTTAATTCAAAGAATAGATCTGGGGGTGAGTACTTCCCCAGTAATCTCTCTTGAGATCGTTTTAGATCAGATAACTAATGTTCATGCCTTTTCATGCACTCTAATTTATTGGCAGGCACTTGTTCGAAGTCAAACCTCTCAGATAACTTCAAGTTTTCTTGAGAACAGTGGCCTTTTCGGATTATGGGGAACTGCGAGTGGAGTTCTATTATTTATTTGTACAATCTCCATTGATTCCCAAAAATATCAGGAAACAAAGAGAAAATTATCCGAAAATAAGAATAGAGTAATCATCAAGGAAACGATCAGTAACAACCCAGGAATCACCTTTCGTGAAATCCAACGAACTACAAATCTCGCGATGGGGGTACTCCAATATCACATTCACAATCTCGAAACTGAAGAAACTTGTGAGATTGAATCATTCAAATTTGGGAAGAGTAAACATTTTTTTGTGAGTGGTCTCTGTTTCTCTGACACTGAAAAAGTTTGGTTTTCTATTATTAGAAATCAAACTATCAAGAATCTTTTAAACTATATTAAGATTTTTCCAAACCAATTTTCTCAGAAGGATTTAATTCATCTTACAGGAAGTAGTAAATCCTTAATGTCTTATTACGTGAGAGTTCTTCGGCAAAATGGTATTGTTGAAGTATCTAATCATTACTTACAAATTTCAGAAGATTTTTCTCAAATAAAGCAAGATTCTTTTTTTCAGAAAAACATGATTAGTGAGTAATGACTAATATTGGGGTGATTATAAATCAGAGAAGTTCTAGGTTGTCAAATTCAGATTTATCTTAAAATTGGTGACAAGAGACATGATTGTTCCAGAACTCTCGACTTTTCAAGTAGTAGGGATAGGATTATTTGGATTTATATTTGGAATATTTGAAGCCTCAACAAATCTCTTCTATCTAATAACAAAAAATTATGATCTTCCTAGAAGACAGCATGGGAGAGAACTACCCAATAATGTGACTGATGTTATTGTTTTAAGAAAAGTAGCACAAATGTTCTTTTTAGGAATCTTTCTTTTATTTGTATCATTTATATCAATCACAATCGCCCCGCAATTATTCACAGTTGGAGCATCAGCGATATTAATCAGTGGACTCATAGATTACTCCAAGTTCAGGAAGATTGACATTTTAATTGTTTGGATAAGCATAGCTACTATTGCTTGTTTACTTTCAGTATGTACAATTGTTTAATCAATTTGTTAAGAAAAAGTACCACATTTAGCACAGAAAGTAGCACCTTTTGGTAGAGAGGAGCCACATTTTTTACACTTAGTTGCAAATTTTTGTAGTGATTCTTCTGGTTCAAGGTGCTTTCTTAAGATAGAAATACATTTCATGCCTGCTTCGTAAGGAAACGGATTTAATCCTAGTCTCACATTTCTACCATCAAGCAATATCACTTCTACCCATTTAACAGATATAGGTTTTCCTCCTCGTGATTGATTAATTGCCATATTTCCTATCCTAGCGATATCCATTAAATAAATTGTATTTGATCCAAAAAGTCCTTTTACAGTAACCCTTTCTTGAGAGTAACTTAATTTCCTCCCAAGCATTCGCCAGACAAAGAAACCTGCTAATGAGAAAAAAACTACTCCTATTATGAAATAAGCTGCAACATCTACCGCGGTTGTTTGTTGAAGGCTATTGAGAACTAAAACTAGTCCCAACATTGCAATTGTAAATCCAACAGTCAATGTAACAAATTTCATAAGCAAATTGGTACCTGCAATTTCTTCTGACAATTTCATATTACTTTTTTTATCTTGTTTAGTGTATTTTATTTGTTTCTCCACATTTATCATCTTCTCGCTGATCTATACAGGCATTATTCTTTATAACTATATCATCTGGTAAAATATTTTAGAGGGAAGGCATATTGACTCTCTTTAAAACCCTTAAAACGGAAAAAAATCTAACTTGGTAATTTAGCAGAAGCTCCGAGTGTGAAAATTAAATTATTCGATATTATAAATAAGGAATCTTAGTGATTAAAGATCAACTCTCTGAAGAATGATTATCAATCCAAAATTCAAAAAGCATAGCAATTAGAAAAACAAACCAAAAATGCATTTTTTATAAAAACATATGATTTTTAGTACAAATAGATCTTGAATTCCTATGTATTTTTTAAATCGAGGAGTATATTGTTCTCACATTGGAACAAAATATGTGTGGAAAATCATATGAGTGACTTCGGACTAGAAGATGAAATTCCTTTACGGATTTCTGTTCTAAGTCATCCGGATAGTCAAACCACTCAATTAATTCACCTTTTGCAAAGAAAATATCCAAAACAGTCTTCTTTTGAAAACATTTCAGTAATTTCTGCAAATTTATTCACTTTGAGATGGAATCTACTTAACAATAAAATAAAAATGATTTTAATTCAACCTGTAAGCAAGTATTTTACAGATAAATTACATAAAAGGTTTTATCAGACCTCTTCTGCCGTTATCTTATTTTCAGACTATGATTCAGAAGTTGCAGCAAAAGTCTTTTACCAAAATTATCGGAGGACTGTTGGTTTGACAAACCCTGTAGTTTTTGTAGAACTAATAGATGATTCAAGAAGAATTATTATCAATGAACCCGAAACGCTTGATAATTTACCAAACGAAGCATATTATAGTATTAAGACCAATGATGTGCATTCATTTAAAGGGATCTTGGAATCTCTTGCTAGTAAATGTTACAAAGAAACTCTTGCCAATGATCCAACACATAGTAGTAGACAAATTTTTAGAGTTACCTCTAAATAATAATGAAAGGATAAGAATCTGTAAGTTTTACAATTAATGGTGTTTCAGTATGAAAAATGAGAATAGATCAGTTTTATATAAAGTTCAGGAAAAAATTGCTACAATAACAATCAATCGACCTGAAAAAAGAAATGCCTTACGTATGGAGGAGTTTGACGAGTTGATAAAGTGTATTAAAAAAGCTGATAATGACCAAAGCGTTCATGTAATTCGTATCCGTTCCTCTGGTGATAAAGCTTTCTCAGGAGGACTCGATTTAAATATGTTACAACAGATGACTCCAGAAGACATTCCCAAACTTCTTCAATATGGGGATAATCTAACACGATGTATCTTAAAAGCTAAAAAGCCAGTAATCAATCAAGTACAAGGGCCTGCTGTGGCCTGGGGGACAATTTTGTGTTTAGCTGCGGATTTTGTAATAGCAGGGGAAAACCCAAAGACTTTTTTCTCACTCCCTGAGGTGGATCTTAATCTATTTCCAGCCACAGGAGCCTTAACAATGGTGTTATATAAGATTGGGTATTCTGCAGCAAAATCGATCTTAATGATTCCTGAAAAAATCTCTCTAGATAAAGCAGAACAAATTGGAATTGTTTCAAAACGATGTGCACTGGAATCCCTTGAACAAACAACCATAGAGTTCTGTCAAAATTTAGCATCAAAACCTCAGGCGATCCTAATTCCAATAAAAATATTGTTAAATAACTTTAATATTCGAAACTTAGAAAAAAATCTCGAAATTGAAAAAGAAGCGCTCGAATTGGCCTTTGAGGGAGATCTAGAGAAATTTAATGACTTTATAGATAATATCTGGGAATAATGTACTTGGAATTTGTTATTCCTCAAATCCCTTTAATACATTGGTACCAATAAATATAAAGTTAGATATTGAGATTGAGGAAAATTCCACGTAAGACAGAATTGTGGAGAAACTAGTCGATTTTCATAAGTCGCGTCGGATCTGCTAGGACGAATGGTTTGGGAACCTTCCATGTGACTCCTTCTGTCTTTTCACATCAAAGAGAAGAGGGTGTATCAACAAGGCTTTTCTTAAAAGGGCATTTTATTTATTAATTACTCTCAGGTAAATATTCCCTGCATGCAAATGACATCTTAACCTTCTTTTTGTATTTATTGACATTTTACCACCTAACCCATCTTCGCTTACACCTCTTTTCAATGTCCAAAAATTGGGTAATTAAATACAACCTGAAAATTCAATTAATGTAGTATCGAAGGATGAAATAAGAGATGATTGAAAATTGGATGTCACTAGAAGTAACAAAACACTCATTTCATGAGTG
>JBHLKY010000005.1:119000-170357 GCA_048886185.1 Candidatus Hermodarchaeota archaeon | reverse complement strand
TAGTATCGAAGGATGAAATAAGAGATGATTGAAAATTGGATGTCACTAGAAGTAACAAAACACTCATTTCATGAGTGTTTATTTCTTCTTACGTCTCATAATAGAGCATCAAAGTATTGTTTAACCTTGAAACTTTGGCATGAATCTTGCCCTCCCCGATGTCCATACTATAAAGCAGGGCCTCTCGGAAGTTTAGAGGAGCTTGAAGTAAGAAAGTATATTTTATATTGCAGAAAGTTTACTCGAAAATTAATAACTAAGAATGAAGCAATACCTTATTGTAAGCAATATTTCATGCGAGAACCATTTTGTCAGAAATGTCATTATTCACAAAAGGATTTATGATAGAATTATGTTATTTTTTATCAGAAAAGTAGTCTAGATAAGCTATATGTATACTGTTCTATTCTATGTGATGTAAACGACTTATGTTTTTACTATCATCTTAACTAGTCTTGTAATGGCTTTTAAGAGTTTTTGTACGCTCATATGAGACTAATAGAATAGATAGGGAGCGTAGAACTTGTCTTAATCCTTTTTTTGATTCGTCGAAGGCAATCAAAAAGATATCTCTCACTAAAACCATAATTAGCGCTAGTAATAAGATATAGATTATTAATAAAAGTCTTGATAGATTAAAAGGGGACTTAGATTATAAAAGAATGTACTAAATGGTTTAATATACTGATTACGATAATATTTCAGCTAAAACTCTTCTCAACAAATACCTTGAGTTCCTTTTGAACTCTAGAATGCATGGCACTAGAAAAATTGATAAAAATCTTAAAAAAAGAGATATTATCCTGAAAGAAATTAATTAAACGTTCTTTCTCTCTTTTTTGGTCTGATGGAGGGTCAATCTTCTTTAAGTCTGGAAGGAATTTTTTTTGCATCATCATTAGAATTTGAGCATAATATCGCTGGACACGTTGTAATTTTCCAAGGCCATAATTTTCAATGCTTGTTTTTGATTTATAATATTTCTTTCGGTCTTTCTGTTTCTTAATAATGTCTAGAACCTTCAACTCCTCCATCATTGATAAGGCTCTTGATATATTTGATCGACTTGCCCCTGTTAGTTTTATCAGCTTATCCTGTGTTACAGGATCCTTCTCAAGCATTAGAGCTAAAAAAACTGCAATTAATTCTTCATTTCCTCCAAGTAATTCTGTACTCAGGTGTATCATTTGTGTTATGAAATCCATTTTAATTTGAGTGAACGTATCATCAGAAGGAATAGTTTCAACCTTCGGAAGTGTTATTTGAATGTTATTAATGAAAGCTGAAAAATTAGGCTCAAAATTAAGATCCGTAAACATTTTATCTAAAAACTCGTGTGATTTCTTCATAATTTGTTCATAATAAGAAGTTGCTGCAAATAAATAAATAAAAACTCGTTTGACATATCTAATCGAAGGAGTTTGAGGGGAGAGTGCGTCTAAACGACTTGTGAGTTCAGGAAGAAACTCCATACTCTGCTTAGAAACATCTGACGTGATAAGAAACGATCTTTTGACATATTCTTCAAAAGATATGGGACAATAATAATATTTCTTTTTGTCTCCTGGTTTCCTTGTTTGAATAATAGGAAAATCCTGAGTTACCACTGATACTTTCGATAATGCCTGAGAGATACTAGTTCGGTTAAAGCCTGTAAATAACTCAAGCTCCTCTTGAGTCAGGTATCTTCCTCCTTCAACCATCAAAGCGAAAAGAATACTTGTAATAATTTCATCGTAAGCCATGACTTTAAATAGCTGCGTCATATACTGAACATAATCGATTTTAACTTGAATGAAAGGATCTATATTTTCCATGCTAAAAAGTCCTTTTTCTAAAAGTTTTTTAAACTTTTCGTATATTTCCAAATTTTTTGAATTTTGTGTTATTTTCATAAAGTTTATAAATTATTAATTGCGACAGTTACGCAAATAACCAAAAAATAAAAACAAAGTAAGACAAATAAAAAAAGACAATTGGAGTAATCAAACTTGAGTATTAGCAGTATTGAACCTGTTCTTCAAGTCTCAAACCTAACTAAAATCTATGGTCGGGAATTTCGTCTTGGAAATAGAAATTTTATCGGCGAACGTATTGTTGGCGCTCAAAATGTATCCTTTTCGGTTAATAAAGGCGAAATCTTTGGATTCCTGGGTCCTAATGGAGCAGGAAAAACCACTACCATGCGCGCTATTTTGGATTATTTGAAGATCCAGACTGGTGAAGTTACGATTTTTGGCTTAGATCATCATCGTGATCGGCTTGCGATTCGGAAACGTATTGGTTATGTTCCTGGTGATATGGCATTATTTGAGAATTTTACAGGTAAAGAACTCCTAGAGTATTTCGGCAAATTTCGACCCATCAATGAAGGTTTTCTGAAAGAACTTCGAAAAAATTTTCGTGTTAAGCTTGAGAAAAAAATCAAGGCGTTATCAACGGGTAATCGTCAACAAGCAGGGTTGATTGCCGCATTAGCCTCTAAACCTGATCTTCTAATCCTTGATGAGCCTACTAGTGGTCTAGATCCGCTTATGACTGCGAACTTTCATCAAATCCTCAAGAAACTGAGGGATGAAGAATACACAATCTTTTTGAGTTCGCACGACCTTGCTGAGGTTCAAGCGGTTTGTGATCGTGTTGGGATCATCAAGGAGGGAAAAATAATATTAGTAGAAGCTGTTGAAGGCCTTAAAGCTAAATTTATGCAAAAAGTTACTGTTAAATTTAATGGTGGCTCTATTCCAACTGAAAGCGACATCAAACAATTAGATACCGTCATATCTGTTGAACAAACAAAAGAGAACACTTTTGTTTTAAAAATCAAAGAGGATGTGAATGAATTGATTAAATGGCTCTCGAATTATGACATTAAACGTTTTACTTGTGAGGATGCATCTCTTGAAGAGATTTTCCTCCATTTTTACGAGTAGGTGATGTGATAATGGTACATGTTTATTTGAAAAATTTACGTAAATCGTGGGTAACTGGGATTATCCCTCCCTTATTTGTCGTAGGATTTGTGTCAACGATTGCAATTGGTTTCCCATCCTTACGTAAAACAATACTTGATCGATTATCCCAAATGAGTAATCCTATCTATCAAGCGATTCTAGGAGATTTGGGTCTTGAGGGCCTCGGCTTGACCTGGCAAGGCGCTCTTTTTATGTATGCTGGAGGTACTATGAATATTATCCTCCTTTTTGTGGCTCTATTTATTCCTGCTCGCCTTTTGTCCACTGAAATTGATAAAAATACCTTGGATGTCATGCTAAGTTATCCGATTCCTCGTTGGCGTTATTTATTGGAAAAATTCAGTGTTTATCTCACTTATGGCCTCCTCTTCCCAATTTCGATTTTTGCTATTCTGGTAGGATCAACAGCAGCTATGCAAATGATGTACGAAGATGGTTACATGTATGAAAATGTGGTTTATTATTATGAAATTGACACAAACCTTGTCCTCAATTATGTGGTGGGTATCTTTTTACTTATTTTTGCATTAGGTGCATTATCTCTTCTTTGTGCAACGATTTTTTTAGAATCCAATAAATCATTATCTGTTGCTGGTGCAATAATTTTAGGGCAATATCTCTTGGAAAGTATGGGTGCATTGGTATCTGGCTTGTTAGAAGGATTTGTTGAGGTACAATCATTCTCTCTTTTCCATTACTTTAAAATCGATGCTATCATGGAAGCTGGAATGCTTCCCCTCCTAGACCTAATCATTGTTGTTGGAGTAGGTCTTGCAGCACTCATCGGGGCACTAGTAATATTTGATAAGAGAGAATTTGCTATCTAAGCAAGAGGTAGCAATTCTCCCACCTTTTTTTAAAACAATCTAATCAGAGCGAAATTAAAATTTAATTTTTCTCATGGAATACTTCTTTTGAGACTCCTATCCTAATATCCAATATTATGTTTTTTAAGAAAATCAGCAACTTTTCGATTGAATTCTTCAGGATTTTCCATATTAGAAGTATGTCCTGCATTTTTTATTATATCCACGTCACAAGTGGGAATTAAGGTCTGAATTTTTTCCGCGTGTTTGAAAAGACTTTTTGCTTCGTGTTCACCATTTAATACAAGAGTGGGGGATGTGATTAGAGATAATTCTTGCAGTTTAAAATCGTATAATGACCCAAAAATTTTCAGATATTCTTTTTTATCAAGTTTTAGCATTTCATTTTTCTCATATTTTATTATTTCTTCGTTACCAAGCCACTCCTTACTCCTTGTAAATTTCCCTAACCAGAATGAGAACCTTATGAATCTATGAACTCCCATCAATCGCAAAGAGAGTAACATCAGCCATTTTGGACCGACTAGATAACGTATTATATAATCCCATCGTGTGAGCGTGATTGTAGCTGCAGTATCTACTAATATTAGTGCAGCTACTCGTTTCGGATTTTTTGTTGCGAAAACTTGAGCGATCATTCCTCCAAGACTTATTCCGCATAGTATCACTGGCCGTTCGATCTTTAAAATATTTAACAGATCTTTCAAATCATTAGCAAAAAGATCTATAGAGTATTTTTTTAGGGAAGAGGAGCCTGTTTTTCCATGTCCTCTAATGTCGTAAATTAAAGTCTGAAATGTGTTGGAAAAGAATTTGATCTGTTTTTCCCACATTGTGGAATTAACGAAAGCACCTTGGATAAAAATGAAAGGATTTCCCTCTCCATTAATTTCATGATAAACACTAGTATCTCCAATTTCAACATATGGCATATATTCACTCTACATGTTTAGGTATTTTCAAGTTTTTCAATTAATTTGATATATGCTTTCATTGCATCTTCTCGTGACATGCCTTTTCTGGAAGCCCAAGCGTCGTATTTATATCGTGCTCTTAATTTCATTCTTCCCGGTCTTTCTCCAGTCACATCTCCATTGAGAGCTTGTTTATAAAGTCCATACATTTCAAGTAGTACTTCAGGTGGTTGGTTAGGCAAATTATTAGCTCTTTTTACAGCTTTTTCGAATTCTTCTTCGAACATATTCATTTTCACCAGATATTGTTATATCAATTTGTATTTTGATCTCGAATTCAAAAGCTTGGAGTATTTACAGCTCTGTTATTTAAAACCTTATCTTTCTGAGGTGTAATTGATTTTTAGATTTAATTAACTGGAAATGGCGGAGGTAACTGCAATGAACTGGGGATAGGATATTTTGCAAATTTTTGGGCTCTCATTCCAGTAACAACGTCATCCGCTTTTTCGGCTGGGATAGTGAACAACATTTCATTGTCATTGGTAGCAGCAAAAACACGGTCTCCATTACCAGGTATTACAACTTGATATTCATTAGTGTTAAACGTACGTATAATACCTGTAGTACAAGATGCCATGATCCCAGCCAATTCGCATTTAAGTTTCTTTCCTTCTTTATACATGGCTCCCTGTAATAATCGCATAATTTGTGCAGGATTTCCATATACAAGGATAACATCTGGGACAATTTTCGTCCGTGTCAATGGAGAAATTACAATGGCACCGTATTTTCTGGGTTCTAATCGATCTAAATTTTCAACAATTTTTTTTGTACTATTCTCATCAGCACCATATCCAGCCATAGCAAAAAATTGGGCTAATTGTAATTCGTCGAGTGGAGATGTCCATCCATAGGTAAGACTTGCACCTGGACATCCACTATCTTCTCCTGTAATCCCCATCGTCCAGCCGAATTTCCGACTGATGGTTAACGCTTGGCAAATAGCAATTTTTTCTTCAGGTTTCCGTGTTTTTTCTGGGAATTCGGATTCATTTCTCACAAATTTCACTCCAAGCGGATACGTTTGTGGTCGAAGAATTTCTTCTAACGATTTTCCTATATCCATCCATTTTTCCATACCTTCATCTCCTAATAAAAGACCAGGTTTCATTTGTTTTACCATATTTTTGGTATTAATTGATATTGTACCTTTTTCATATATTCTTTGTATCCTTCTAGTTCTTCAACTAATGTTTTTTCTTCATAAATTTTTCTAATCGCAATAAGAATTACTACCAGTAGTGCAGGAGGAAGGGCAAGAAATGATCCTAAAGCTATAGGAAAACAAATAGTAATAATGATGAATCCGATGTACATAGGGTAGCGGACATATGCATATGGTCCCGTACCAATCACTTTTTGTCCTTTTTGAACCTCAATTGCTTTAGAAGCATATGCATTTTCTCGCATGACAACAAAGATGACAATGAAGGCAATTATTATTCCAATAAATCCAATACTTTCGAAAGCTAATGGAACTTTGTAATTTGACCATAAAAATAGATCACTTAACCCAGGATTGACACTGAAAGCAGTTATTAAGAACATAGAGAAGAAAGTTATTCCTGAAACAACCAAGAAAACAGTGTCGAAGCCCTTTTCAGGCTTAACTTTGGAACGAGAAACCAGAATTGTTGGATCTTTTCTCCAAAAGTAGAACACAATTATCATTACATAAAAAAAGGTAATAATTAAGAAAATCCATGCCTCCAACCATTCAAGAGTCCCTGTGGGTATAAAAAACAAAATACCATAGATTATGAATCCGACTATTATTTGAATAAGCAACCTTGGAAGAGAGATTGTTTGTGACATGCCTAATCCTCCTGGTACGAGATAAATCTCAATCAAAAAATTAATTTTACATATCTTCTCCAGTATAATTAGGTATGGTGATATGTTAAGAATGCATGTTCACTTCTTGATGTGAGAAGATGACTGAAAAAGAGGGTATAGAGTTATGTGAATGGTGTGGCAAACGTAAAAACAAATATATTTGTGCATTCTGTAAAGGAACCTTCTGTGAAAAATGCACGATAGAAACCACAAATGGTGAATACTTCTGTAAGTCTTGTCAACTTAATACAGTCAAAAGTGACCAAGCTTGTGACTAATGAATTTATTCTGCTAAGAATAAATTTAAGAAGTCATTAAAACTAAAATGTATCAAACACGGTGAAGTGATGAGAGAAAGAGTATTTATAATTATCATATTAACTATATCTTTCCTAGGTTGCTTTTCAATCTCAAGCACCCCTTTAGTTGAGCATTCAGTTATCTCTGATTGTACCTTTGACTCTTATGTCATCTCTTCGGATCCAGATATTAATTATGGTAACTCTTCAGATTTAAAAGTCACTTATAATAGTTCTCCATTAACATGGCATTTTACCTTTTTAGCTTTTAGGGTAAACAGTTTACCATTTCCATGTGAAGTTTTAGGGGTTAAATTAAGTATTAACATTACTTCATTGATACCCCTCAATCAATCATTCGATATTTGGGTATGGGAAACTTCTTCATTTAACGAAGAATCAATAACTTGGGAAAACAAACCAAATTCAAGAGAAGAAACTTTAGTTAGTGTGGGTACCATTACCCAGCTTGGTTGGTATGAATGCACTTTGAGTGCAGTCCATCATGTGAGGGAGAATGGTTACTATTACTTCAAAATTGAACCCCTTATTAGTAGTCAAGGGTCAATTACAATTGCCTCTGAAGAGAATGGGTATTATTGGTCATCTAGGTTAGAAATATCATATGAGGAAGTAAGCTTTGAATCATATCAATACTCTGTCAGTTCAGATGACTTTACCTTCATCACTCTTGGACTAATCGGAATTTTTGCTCTTGGAACATTGCTGCTATTTTCATTAATAAGTATCGTAAGTATTCTCCTTGTAAGAAGTCAAAGATCCCAAAGTAGAAGGAGTACAGTATTATATGAACCAAGATTAAGACATAAGAGCGCTGAAAAAATGGATGAAGTTGGTTATTGTTCCGTTTGTGGAGAGAGAATTTCACCTAGAGAAATATTTTGTACTAATTGTGGCACAAGAAACATCTGATTATTTAGATTAGTTCACTTAAATTCCCGTGTCTGAAAAAGCATCAATGAAGCTAGCAAAGCCATGAATCCTATTAGTAGTACAAGTATGAGTTCTTCTAGCGGAAATCCATTGTTATCTAAAATTGCGTTCATGATCGTTGAACCATCTAAGTAATGAAACAAAGAAATTCCTTGCAGAATATCAGCTGTTTCTTCACTAGCAGTCCTAACTAATCCCCCAAGACGTTCTAAAATAAAGGATCCTCCAAGGATTAATCCAGCTGATCCAAGTGTCTTCGTCGTATCCATGAAAATTATCGAGCAGAGGATGACGATACATGTCAATGTCATATATAAGATCCATCTACCAAATAATCCCAGGAAATAAGCTTCACTATTGAAATCTATACCATAAGCCATCGCTCCCAACGCTGTGGCTAACCAGGTGAGAATCGGAAATGTCAGTGTTACAGTGATAAAGGCAAGAAATTTTTCTAGGAGAAATCTCCATCTTGGAACAGGAAAACTAAGTATTATGTCCAAAGTTCCAGTATCCACTTCCCTTGCGACGATCATTGTACCAAACAGTAAGATCAAACCCAGAAAAATGAGATCACCAACTAAGAAGATTTCTATGCTAAGTAAACCCTCAAATGATGCTATTCCCAACTCAAAGGATCCCTCACTAAGTATAGCTTGATATAAGGGGTTTTCTAAAAATTCCTGAAGATCTTCCGCAAGAGGTTCAAAAGTGGGCCAAAGTACAACCATATATAAGGATAAAACTATAAGTAATATTATAGGTAAGAGCCAAAAGAGCCAAGTTTTTTGTATATGTTTTTTATAAATCGTTATCAACTTCATTCCTCCTTTTCTCGGTCCAGTTCATCTTTATAATACTCGAGAAAGATCTCTTCGAGACTGCTATCCTCTAAGGTCATTCTTTTAACACGTCGCGAAGTCACTGCCTTAAGTAAATCGTTCACGTCCTCTTTGACTTTGATTTGGAATATCCCATCCTGTTTCTTAACCTCAATTACATTTGGTATAGCCTTAAATACGTCAACTTCAATAACTTCGCCACTTGCAAATTCTACGTTCATTGCTTGCATTGATTTCTTTTTTAGTTCCTTAATAGATTCAATAATTATCATTTTTCCTTCACGAATTATTCCCACACGATCACAGACAGCTTGTACCTCAGTGAGATTATGACTTGACAGGAAGATTGTTTTCCCCTTATCTCGCATCTCAAGTAATAATTTGTGAAATCGAGATGCCATTAAGGGGTCCAAGCCACTAGAAGGTTCATCTAAAATGAGAAAATCAGGATTGCTGGCCAAGGCGACGATAATTGCCGCTTGTTGACGGTTTCCCGAGGAGAGGTTCCTGATTTTAAGTGAAAGATCAACTTTGAAAATAGAGCGAAGTTGATTTAGAAAAATTATATCAGTAGGGCGAAATTCGTTAAAATAACTGATTAATTCATTTCCAGTGAAATTTCCGTACAAAGTCACATCACCAGGGATATACCCGATGTTTTTCCTGATTTCTAGGGCGTCATTCCGATAATCTAGGCCATTAATCTTAATTATCCCTGCTTTGATAGTTAGGTAACCGAGAATGGAACGGATAGTTGTTGTTTTCCCCGCTCCGTTGGGGCCAAGAAATCCAAATATTTCTCCCTTTTTAACAGAGAAACTTATGTCATTTACTGCAACGATACGACGCCCAACTTTTCGAGGGCCTAATTGAAGTTCTCTACCATATATCTTTGTTAAATTCTGTACCTTTAGGACTGCTCCATTAGTTGACATCAAAAAGCACTTCCAGATTATTATACCTGCAAATTATGGGAATTATTTATAATTTTCTTAGTTGCATAAGTTTTGCAAATATAACAATATAAATTTTGTCATTTCCAAACAGTCGCTAAGAGCATTGTCTGATAAGATTAGGAGTAAATTTGGTAAATGTTTTAGGCAAAAAATTCCTCATAGTTCATTAAAGATGCACATTTCAAAAGTTGTGTTCTAGCAATGGCTAATCTTTCAAAGATTATTCTTGTTGTTGATGATGATCCTTATTCTCTGAAACTAATGAGAGTTATTCTCGAGAAGAAGAGTTATACTATTTGGGGTGCTTCTGATGGTTCTGAGGCATTAGAACTCGTGTCTCAAAATCCTGACTTAGTTCTTATGGACATTAGATTACCTTATACCACAGGTTTTGACATTTGTAAACAAATAAAAGATAACACTTTAACTAAACACATTCCAGTAATTCTCTATTCTAGTTTGATTACAGATGAACAATTTGAGGAGGGAATGAAGGTTGGTGTTGATGCATTTCTCACTAAACCATTTACTTCGGAAGAATTAATTCAATTCGTGAACCGTTTTTTATCTTCACAAGGTAATTGAAGTTTTGATCTTAACCATTCTTCTAGTATCTAATAATTCCAAAAAGAGTTTTTCTGTATGTTTCATATAAGAATAAATTGGTGATCAACATCAATCATAACCAATTATCTATACTTTTTGATTCTCTTTGCTTTTGATATAAAGAATGTTTCTTGGAGAAAATTGATAAGATTTTTATAAAGATCCTCATTTAATGTATTCAAATCCTTTTATATTATTGTAGGTCGAATTTTATGTCCGAACCAAAGAAAGAAGAGAAAGTTCCTCAAGACATTACAAAATTAGAAGAGGAAATTTCCAATTTTTTCGAGGATTTTATGTATGATCGAGGTGGCTCCCCACTACTAGGGCGTATCTATTCATTATGTGTTTTATCAACACCTGAAGAGGACTTAAACCAAAGCTTACTTCAGAAAGAATTCAAAGTGAATCCCTCGACAATTAGCAGGAATTTAAAAGAGCTAGAAAAATGGAATTTAATAGCTCGCCGTCGTGAACCTGGGAGTCGAGAGTGGAAATATCAGGTTGATTCAACATCATTTCGTGAGTTACTAATTCACACCTACGATACGAATGCAGACTCATTACATGACAAAGCTGAAGATCTCAGACGTATCCGTGATCACTGGGGGATTTCTCTATCTGCAGAGTCTAAAGAAACAGAAAAGGGAAAAAGAGCACTTCAAGTTCTCAATATTTTAGTTGAATGGATCGAAATCGTGGAAAAGGAAATCGATCGTTTTATCGCTGAATTACAAGAACGATACATTGAATTTGAAAGGCGACTTACATAATTTTGTTATACTGCGTGTTGTATAATGGCTTCTAAGACTTTTGGTGCTGCTTCGGCGGGGATGCTATGACCCATTCCTTCAATTATTAAAAGTTTGGCGTTTGGGATGACCTCCGCAGTCTCTTTTCCTCCTTCAATTGGAACCAACGGATCAGTGTCTCCATGAATCACAAGGGTAGGAGTTTGTACATTTCTCAGCTCTTCCTTCCTGCTACCAGAAGCGAGAATGGCTGCTAATTGTCTCGCAGATCCAACTGGATAAAAACTCCGATCAAATGCACGAGCTGAGAGTTTTCGAACATAATTCTCATCAAAAGGTAATTTTCCACTTAAAAAACGCCATATTTTTACAGAATATTCAATATATTCTGCTCGATCTGATGGAGGGGGAGTGATGAGGATGTTCAATGCTTCGGGATCTGGTTGTGGTAGTTCTGGGTTGCTAGTGGACGACATTATTGATGTGAGAGTTCGAATTCTTTCAGGGAAGTGAATTGCAATGGTTTGAGCAATCATTCCACCCATTGATGCCCCTACAATGTGAGCGCTTTCAATTCTTAAAGCATCAAGTAATCCTACTGCATCAGCTGCCATATCTATTAACGTATAGGGAGCTTCAACTACCTCTCCTTGCTGTACTCTCATCAACAAATCCATTAAATCAGGAATACCTGCTTCATCAAACTTTGTTGATAGACCAATGTCACGATTATCATATCGAATAACCCAAAATCCCTTTTTTGCTAGTTCATGGCAAAAAGCTTCGTCCCATTGTATCATCTGTGTACTTAATCCCATAATAAGCAACATGGGTGGGTTTTTAGGATCACCAAAGGTGTCATAGACAATTTCAATCTTATTAGCTATAACAGTTGCTTCTTCACTATGAATAATCTTAACCATTGTCTTTCATTCTTCCAAAAACTTTCTTCAAATTAATTAGAAGATATTAAAGAAAATTACTTGTTTACCTCGGAATAGCATTAAATAATTTTTGTTCTAAGTATTGTGTAAAATTGAGGAAACAAGATAAACAAAACCTAGAATTCGATTAAATTACAAATAATTAGGCTGATTAATGTCAGATGACCCAAATAAAAAGTAACAACAAAGCAATCTGGATAGGCGGATTTAGCACTGTTTTAGCTACATTTCAATTGGTTATATTAAGAAATTATTTGGTTATTTTCTTAAGGGAGGATCTTTTAACTGCTATTACTATTATAACGGTTATTGTTTCATTAAGGAATTTCTTACAGCTTTTTTTTCGTGTACCTTTTGGTGAACTCTCTCAGATAATCGGCAGGAAACCATTGATTATATCAGGGCATTTCAGTATAACACTTTCATTGGTACTCATGTCTGTTGCAGATAGCTGGCATTGGGTGTTACTATCAATTATGTTTGTAGCAATCGGAATGAGTGCATTCTGGCCATGTATTTTGGCATATCTTTCAGATTTTGCCTCTGATAATAGTTTTGGAGGAGGAAATATAGGACGAATATTTCAAATGGCTGATTTAGGGTCTCTTTTTGGATTGTTAATTTCTAGTTTAGTTTTAGATGAATTGGTCTGGAAATTGACTGATCTATTTGGTATTGCTGCAGGAATTGCATTTGTGTTTGGGCTAGTGAACATTATTATTTTACCTGAAGGACTAGAAATAACAAATAAAAAGCAAGTTTCCAGCATTCCAAAAGCAATATTTGACTCTTTTTTCTCAATGTTGTCCTCCTTAAAGAAAATGACTTTGACAAAAGAATTAACGCAGGCTTACATCTATCAATTACTTGTATCATTTGTTGAGTTCACGGCTGCGACATTTATTCCATTACTTATAGTTCAAAAAGGATTCAGTCGTGGAGATGTCTCTGAAATTGGATTATGGGTAATTTTGGTGAGTCTATGGTTCAAACCATTTCTTGGTAGATTAACTGATAAATTTACCTTCACTTCTGTTATAACGACAACCCTCATCGTTTATTCTTTTGCATTAATCATTTTTACGATTGTAAAGAATTTTTTACTATTGATAATAATCTACATTTTCATGAACTTATCTTTGGTGACTGCATATATGGCTGAAAATAATGAGGTATCAAGAAAAGCACCCTTATCTTATAAAGGCACAGCCCTTGGTGCTTTAGGATTCTATGTATCTTTAGGACGCACAGGTTCGACTATCATATCAGGGCCGATTTGGGAGTTCCTTGACCTAATTAGTGTTTTCTACATTATTTCTTTCGCAATCATAATAATCACGTTGATACTATTCATTCTGAATAGAAGAAAAACTCTACGCATTGTAAAATAGATTAAAAAGCATAATCTTTTTTTTACTAATATTAAGAGGTGTACTTAGCCACATAAAAAATATTGAGATATTAATTAGATAAATAGTTCTATCAGAAAAAAAAATGTCCAAGAATTTGAACTAGCATTGACTTTTACGCTCATAATGATTGTAGTGTTATTGAGATTCCACCAATCACTAATACTTAAATAGGAAACAACTAGTTTTCATATCTATTGTTATAAAAACCGATTTTGATATCATTAACTACTTTATTAATCTCCTCTTTAACTTCAGCGGGTAAGAGAAGATCTTGTACATGAGGTTCAATCACATCTGAGATATCTCGTGCTTGAGCTACTTCATACTCGTAATCCAATTCTAGAGGGTCAATGATTAATTCGAACAGCTTTGCAACTTTTCCAGGACGAGTAGCTCGACCAACTCGTTGAATTTGTTCTCTTCTGTTTCTCGTACCAGATGCAATGATAATTGTGTCTGCAGGAGCATCAAACCCTTCATTAAGCATTTTTACAAGTACAAGTGTATTTATTTTTTTGGCCCTAAATTGATCCAATAACAGATTAAGCTCCTGATCATTCATCACTGTATGTCCTGTAAGTACAGTGGTATCTATTCCATGTTTTTTAAGATATGAATGGATTCTCATCGCGTGTTTGATACGACTGGTAAAGATGAGAGTCTGCGATGTCACAGTTGATTCTAGAAGTTTTCGAATAGCCACTAGTTTATTACTCGCCTGTCTGGAGACTTTCCCATAAGATCTTTTCCCTTTACGGTTTAAATATCCCTTTTCATCAGCAGTTAATGGGATGTGAATTCGTTTAAAGTAAATTGGAGCAATGAATCCTTCTCTTGCAAGGAGTCCATAAGAAATTTTGTGGATTATAGGCCCCATAGTTGCAATAACTAAGCTGCTGTGGACGCTTTTTTCGATAGTTGCAGACAATGCTAGACGTCGGGGGATTTCTAGATCTACCGCGATTTGTCTAAAAGTTTCTGCTTGAATGTGATGAGACTCATCTGCGATTAAAAGGCCAAATTTGTGAGTAAAGAATCCGATTGTATCTTCTACTAGATCTTTCTCACGGAGAGGTTTAGTAGGATTATCTTTGTGTCTATAGGCCTGTAAATCTTGTAAATATTGACTTAACAATTGGTATGTCGAAATAACAATGGGATACTCACGGAATGCTTTTTTCTGGCCATTAAATATACCTATTCGAGTAACAGGAATTGAAAGGAATTTTGAAGTAAAATCGACCCATTGATCTACGAGAGCAAGATTCGGTACTAAAATAAGGGTTCTTTCATGAACATCTCGTATTGCGTCAATACCTATTAAACTTTTTCCAGCACCAGTTGGGAGCTGAATAGATCCAAAATAGCTATTCTCTTTCCATTTATCTATTGCTATCTGCTGATAGGATCGAAGGGTGTAATTAGGTGCAATTGTAAATTCATATGACTTGGAAGAAGGTTTAAATGGTTTATAATTTAATTCAAAGAGAGGTGGACCATTTGATTCCTTTAATGTTTTATTAACTACTTGCCAGAAGTGATTAGCTCTAAATGCTGCCCAATATTCCACTTGTATTTCCTGAGGACCTGTCTGATTAATACATGGAATATAGTCTGCCTCGGGATCATCGTCAGATCGAATGGCCATAAATCGGGCAAAAACTGTAAATAAAGAATGGAACCATGTATTGAAGTCGTCATTCCAATGTATTCTTAAACGATCTTTCACAGTTTTAACTGTGACCTTAAAATTCTTAGAGGCTTTCTTTTCCAGTTTTTCCAGTCTTTCCTTTGCACCAGGAGCAAAAACGATTTCACATCCTGCTTTTCGAAGGATTTCTAGGTCTTCATACGCTAATTGTGGGAATTGTAGCTCGAACTTGGTCGCTCTATGCGTTCGATTTTGCACCCAATAACCATTATGTCTTTTCCAATTTCTCTGCCAAATATTGAATTGCTCTTGAGCCCAGGGATCATAAAAGAATTTACGATCGTAATTTACATCATTTTCTTTTTCCAGATAGGAGAATAATTCTTCTACATTTAGTGATCGAATTCTTTCCGCTTTGTAGTGTGGACGACGGGTTGGGATCCAGCCATTTAGCTGTGTGAAAGGATACCATGGGAACTCTATAAGAAATGTTAAATCCTCTTGAATTTTTACCTGATATTTTTTCTTTTGCTTCAGAAGCTTTTTCCATGCGGCTTCAGAAATATCTGCTCCTTCCCTACGAGGACTTTGCTTACCACGTAACCCAAGCGTGGGAGAAGAGCATACATGAACCCGAATATTATGCCTACAAAGTGGAGCGGAGCACTTACTGCAGCGATAAATCTGTTCACCTTTATCAGTGCATTCACTACAAATTTCTAAAGACAGGGGTTATAGCCATCCTTATTAGAAGTTCATAAGGGCAGATAGTCTCTCTTTTCTAATGATGAACCAGTTAAAGAGGAGTAAATCAAGAATTACCTTTTTTAAGGTAAAAAAATATCTAATCTGATCTTTATTTCAAACAATAAAGAAATATCCCTCAATTAGAACATCATCTATTTATTCTAAAAAACCTTTTGTTATGATTCGATTATAGTAGATTAAATTCCTCAAGGAATATCATTTTTGGTATAAATGAGATGGATTTTTCTGATCCTAATCCTTTTCCTGATGATGCCCACAATTTTCACAAAAATTGTCATCTCTAAGGATCATTTTCCCACAATTGGAACAAAATCGAACATAATCGGTTAATTCAACAGATGGAAGATCTAAAAAGCTCTCTAATGAATGTTGGGGAGTATCCCCAGCCCTCCTCCTGACATTAGCCATCTTTACATCCTCTGGCTTTTTTAGTGTAATCTTTAGAAGAATAGCTAATTGTCGTGCGTTTGCAGGAGCATGACCATGTGGATGATTGTTAAAATAGGTAAAGATTTCCTTCAATTCCTTACTTCTAGTTAGGGATCGTATTCGCGATACCCAAGGGGTCAATTCTTCAAGACTATATTGATAATTGTACCAAGGTTTTAAACCATGGCCATGGAATCGAATATATGAAAAATCAGCGGTTACTGGTGTTATTGGAGGTAACAACGGTTCATCAACAATGCAATAAGCGGCATTATGCTTGGATAATAGTGAAAGTGTTTGATCAAGTCGCTTTTGTTCCACCCACGAAATGTGGCGAAACTCTACTGCTAATCTAATGTCTTTTGGCCAATATTTCAGAAATACTTCTAGACGATTGAAATAGTCAGCAGAAAACTTAGGTGGTAATTGTAGTAGTGCTGGCCCAGTTTTACTCCTACCCAAACCGCTGCAAATAGTATCCAAAAATGGTCGTAATTCTTCCCAGTATCCTTGATTAAAATCAAGTTTTTTCTGATGTGTAATATGACGAGGAATCTTATATGCAAAAATAAAATCGTTAGGAACGTGTTGTCCCCATTTATCCACAACTGAAGCACGAGGAAAATGGTAAAATGTTGTATTGATTTCCACAGTAGGAAAAACTTCAGCATAAAAAGATAAGCGATGATGGGAATCTAAGTTTTGAGGATAAAAAGGAAATCGAGTTTTTTCATATCTAGCTTGCCAGTCTGAATATCCAAATCCACTTGTCCCAATTAGAATTTTTGCTGGCATTTCTCTCTAGAGAAAAATGTTTAGAAGAATTAATTTAAATTTTTTTGAATTGGCTTAATTCGCTCCCTATAAGGTTTAAATTGTTATAAGAATAACTTTGGAGATACGAATACATGGACACAGATACAAATAACAGTTCAAATCAAGCAAAATACATTTTTGTCACTCCTCACACTCACTGGGACATGTGATCTCATTTGTGAGTTTACACCCAATAGAGAGTGGTATTTACCTTTTCAAAAATTCCGATATAAGCTTGTTAATTTGATTGATGAATTGTTAGAGATTTTAAACAATCAAGACTTTTATTTCACGTTTGATGGGCAAACAATCGTTTTAGAGGATTACCTGGAAATTAGGCCAGAGAAGAAGGAAGAGCTATTAGAATTTATAAGGGAAGGGAAACTTGCTGTTGGACCTTGGTACTTACTTCCTGACATTTGGTTAGTAGGTCAAGAGAGTCTTATAAGAAATCTTGAATATAGTCTTGATCTAGCTAAAGAATTTAATATACCACTTATGCAAATAGGGTATTTACCCGATATGTTTGGTCATTCACGTGTGATTCCCCAATTAATCGGTGATTTGACAAATTTTGAGGCAGTTGTTGTTTGGCGAGGAGTACCTCCTGAGATTACCACTGTTCCTTTCATATGGAAAAGTGATCCCTTAGCCACAACTTCTGTTTTAGGAATTTACCTTCCTTTTGGGTATGGAAACGCAGCTATGCTCCCAGAGGAGACTTCAAAATTGACTACAGAAATAATGGAGCTTGTTAGCCAATTGATTCCCTTCTCTCCTTTACCTATATACTTATTACATAATGGTACTGATCATCAATTTCCCAATCCCCAAATGGCTGCTAATCTTTCAAATATAGACATTGATGGAGTGGAGATAACCCTTGGGGTCTTAAATGAGTTTGTACAGAGTTTAATCCAATTAATGCAACGTGAAAACTATTCCCCACCTATTTTTACTGGAGAATTTCGATCTGCCGCCCGTGCACACCTATTACAGGACACTTATTCAACAAGGATGTGGATCAAACAGTGGAATCAAAAAGTAGAAGACATGTTAGTCCATTATGCAGAACCATTAAATGCTTACGTTTGGTATTTTCTAAATAATGGCTATCCAACTGCTTATTTGAATCAAGCATGGAAGTGGTATTTACGTAATCAACCTCATGATTCGATTTGTGGTTGTTCAATTGACCAAACTCATGAAGAAATGCGATTCCGTTATTATTGGGCTGAATCTCTTGCAGAAATAGCTATTCAAAAAGCATTAACTTCCTTAAATGACACATTGCAATCATCAACTAACCTATCATACCTTTGTTTCAACCCAACAAATACCTCTATGCCAAGAAATATTGAGTTTAAAGTTTCTGGAGATTTTACAGTTAAATCAGTTGAAATAGATAAACAAATTTATGAGGTACAACTACTTCAATCTTCTACTGATGTTGTTTGGGAGATGACTCTTGGTAGGCTTAAACTGAGAGCATTAATGAAGATGTTTCCAGGGAGGCGATTAATGAACTTTTATGTTAATAAAGCTTCATTATCTGATGGAGATGATCCTGAAATATGCGAGGTTCGTATGAACGTCGGAGATAAACCAGAGGGGGATCTTGATATGGGAGAAATGAAAAAGGACCTATTAAAAGTTATCGATAGTAAAAAGTACAAGAAATTCCATATATTAATCACAAAAGAGTTTGAACAAAAATACATAACATTAGCTCCTTTGAAACCTTGGAGTTTTACGAAACTAATTCTCTCGGATTTCTCTATTAAACAAATTAATCAAACAAATTCCATTAAAGCTTCTAAAGATCGTGTGAGTAATGCCTTCTATGATTTGCTTTTCAACAGAGATGGAACTTTTGATATTTATGACAAGAAAAATAAGAAAAATTATCAGAAATTCCATCAGTTTGAGGATTGGGGAGACCGAGGAGATGAGTATACATTTGGACGATTGGGTCCTGCATTCGTTAAAGTGAGTGATCTGAAAAGGACAGTCACAATATCTGGTTCCTTATTATGTGAGGTTCAACAAACCTTGATAATAGAAATCTTTTATGAAGTTGATGAATCCAGAGAGAAACGGATAGGTAAAAAGAAAGTACCTATAACAACAATTTTCAAGTTTTATCGTGATTCTCCCAGAATTGATCTAAAAACAACCCTAACAAATGTTACTAAGGATCATAGACTAAGGGTATGTTTTAACCTTCCATTTGAGACAGATTACACTCTTACTTCTACGCACTTTGGGTGTATTAAGAGATCTGGTAGCCCTATTGGTGATGAAACTTTCATTGAAAAACCTTCTGGAATCCAACCTCAAAAACGGTACATTAGAGTGGAGGATCATTTAAATCGATATGCTATTACCTTAATGAACAAAGGATTGCCAGAGATTGAACTTGTAAACAGAAATCAACTCGCTTTAACCTTAGTACGTTCAGTTGGGTGGCTCTCACTTTCTGGAATTCCTGAAAGGCCCGAACATGCTGGTCCAAGAATTGCTACTCCAGGTGCACAAGAACTAAATTCAACGTATTCATTTGAATATAGTCTAATACTGCATTCAAAGGATGATCCATTAGCATATTCTGAGGATCATGCTGAGGCTTTTTCACTGCAGCCAATAACAACTCAATTCTCTTTGAACGAACGATCAGATGATTTACTCTATCCTTTAATTTACATAAATAATCCAAATATTAGGATTTCTTCCTTACGAGTACGTAATGAAAAATTATGGGTAACTATGTTTAATTTGCAGAATGAAACTGTTTCAGCTGAAATTACATTTTCTTCTGCGATAACAAAGTGTACTCTGGTCAAAATAGACGGATCGAAAAAAGGAGAAACAGAATTAACAGAAGATTCAACTACATTGGTTTTTGATCCTTTTGAGATTAAAATTTGTGTTCTTGAGTGATTATTGATGTAAATGGGTTTTCTTCATAATCCCCTACCTTCTTCTAGTTTGAACAATTACGTCGACATATACATTAAAAACATGTAAGGGGGAAATTAAAGCGAATCCCACTTATTTCTCGGAAGTTGTTTAAACCAGTCTCTTTCATCATTTTCGGACATCTCTCAGACTGTGTCACAAATTTGAGGGAGGGAAGTATATACCACATATGACTAGGGATGATCCAAATCTGTCGGAATCGTGGCTTATTTTCTCATACTTTCACCTCAGCTGATGCACGCTACCAGCAAATGCAGCAATACTTACGACTCGGGATACCACACTTAGATGATGTGATTAAACTGTACCCAGGCAGTTTAACTTTGATTCAAGGAGAATTGTCACTCAAAGTTGCACGCACCTTTATAGCTCAACTCACAGTTTCGCTGTTATCAAATAACCCTGAAACTGACTTGGCGTTTGTTGATGGAGCCAATGTGTTTCCTTATTACAATGTCTCATTTGAAGCCAGAAAGCAGGGATTTGATCCGTTATCGATACTAGATCGCATTCAGTTAGCACGTGCATTTAATTATCATCAAGTGACAGAAATTCTCACCAAAAAGTTGCCTAAACTAATCGACACGAATCCTAGTATTCGTATAGTCTTGGTACCTCAGATATCATCCCTTTATTTGTCTGATGAGGCTCTACAGTATCTTGAGTACGACAAATTAACGGTAGTATCTTCTATTCTCGAATTAACTCAGGCTGTGGGGAAATTAAAGAGTTTAACAATTCAAAATGATTTAATCGGGTTGATGACAGCAGAAAATGCTCCAAGGAGTCAGAAACCACTTGGTGGAACATTTTTTGCGCATGCTGCAACAGATATTATTCGAGTCGAAGCCTCTCCTGCCTCTCGGAATTCCTCAAGTGACTATGCTCTCCTATTCACTGTTCAAAAGGGAGGCCCCCCAGTCCAAGCGGCACTTACTCATCAACAAATTGGGAAACAACAGATTCCTCTAACAGAATTTTGGTGATCCATTATGGGTAGAACGTTACCGTCTTATCGTGTGATGCTGGAAAAAGAACGTACACTCTGGCAGGTTCATTTTGCCAATCGTCTTCGTGATCCTCATCGCGCCAGTTTCACAAAACTTTGGCTCTATGCTTTCCAACTTGCGGATGCGGCATCGGCCAACACTCGTCCAATTGTCTTCGATAATGTTGTGATGAGCATGCTAATTGCCCAACAATCGGAAATACAAAGACTGAAGGAAAAATTAACCAAGCTAGAAAAGAAATCAGTACGAACCACGAGCTATGGGGAGCAGTAAACAATTGGATTCTGCTGAAAATGTCTCCGATCCGTGCTTGGCTCCATGAAATCGAAGCTACTGATTGGGGGGTCAACGTATACTGGCTTACAGGAAAAAAAACCATTCGTACTTTTTATCCTCTTACTGCGGAATTTTTTCTGGCGAAAGACGACCCTCAAATAGAAAGACAATTACTTAGTCACCCAGAGATTGAAAACGTTACAAAAGTTTCGAAGTACCTCTCTATCCATGACCATGCCCTTTCCGATGTTTTCCGTGTCCAGGTGAATCCTCAAAAAATCCGAAGTACCTATGAGGATTTACGAAAGTATTGGAGTGACTACCTGCACAACGCCGATTTGAGTTTGTGGCAACAATTCTGCTTTCAAACGGGCCTTTTTCCCTATGCTTATGCAACTATTAAAGTGGCAAATGGGGAACTGAAGAATTGGGATCTTCTTGAGTCGTATGTACAGATGGATTATCAGGCGGTACCGTTCAAGACGCTTTGGCTACAGCCAATATTCAGAAACCCACACCTTATCGAGAAGCGGGAAAACCGTATAACCAAGTTTCTTCTGCGAAAATCAGTTATTGATCAGGACGAAGAGCCTGTTGTTTTTGAAGAGGATAACGAGGAAAATCTAATTCGTGATTGCGTGCATTATGTCCAAAAAAACGACCCTGATATTCTGTTCACTCGGGGTGGGGACACATTTTTCCCCATAATAGCTCATCGTGCGGTGAGGGCTGGAATAGGGAATTTAAGACTTGGTCGTGGAAAACGAACATTAAGTAGTTATCTACGGTACAATAAAGAGAAGCAGGGGTATATACGATACAAAGAAGGGCAAAGAGAAGTAAAAAGCCAGAGAGGGCATAGTTTTGTCAGCTATGGCCGAGTGTATTTCTCTCAGTTTGGGGTCTATCTAGACGGAGGCCGACATCATTATGATGTCGGAAATTCTTTTATGTGGAAAGATGGTAATATAGAAGGCATTCAAGAACTGGTTCGTTTGGGATGCAGCGATCCTCAGCGCATCGCGAGAGGAACAATTGGTACAACGCTTTCAGCAGTTCAAATGCGAACAGCTTACCATCAGGGTATTTTAATCCCCGCTAGGAAAGCTGATGCGGAGTCTTTTCGTCCTGCTTGGAGTTTACAATCAGATGTTGGGGGTTTGGTCTTCTCTCCAAGAGTGGGGTTCCATGCGAATGTTACAGAACTAGATTTCTTAAGCATGTATCCTAATATAATGGTACACAAGAATGTGTCCCCTGAAACTGTTAACTGCAAGTGTTGTACGGCAAGAGAAGCTCAACCAGTCCCTCTCACGGAATATCACATTTGCACTCGCAGACCTGGATTAGTGAGTCTTTCATTAGAGAATATCTTAAATCGTCGTCAGTATTTCAAGGCTAAACGAAACTTACATTCGATCTATGATCGCCGTCAAAAGGTGCTTAAGTGGCTGCTTGTTTGCTGTTTCGGTTACCAAGGTTATCGAAACGCTCGTTTTGGTAGAATTGAGTCACATGAGACAATATCCGCCTATGGTCGTCATGCTTTGACTCTCACTCAGCAACTTGCCTCTAGGTATGGTTTAGAAGTGGTTGCGGGGATCGTTGATTCAGTTTGGTTGAAAAATTCTGATGAAGAACCTGTTCCGACTGAGATGACTCGTGAATTACGTCAAGAGGTGGCAAACATAGTTAAACTACCTGTCGAGCATTCCGCTGATTATCATTGGATGGTTTTCCTTCCACGACGATATGAACCCGAAATTGGAGTCTTAAATCGGTATTATGGAGTCAAAACGGACGGAACATTTCGTATCCGTGGTATTGAGATCCGCCAGTCAAGTAGTCCCTCCTTTATCAAGAAATTACAGATGAATATGCTAAAAATCCTAGCAAAAGCTCGAACACGAGAAGAGTATCGACTTGCTAGTCTTCGGGCGAAAAGATTCATCAAAAGGTGTACTGAGGAGCTAGAAGCTGGAAATATCCCTCATGAAGAATTGTTTGTAACAATTCGCCCCTCACGCGCCCCTGATGAGTATGTCAACAATTCTCGCCAAGCAATTGCAGCTAAACAGTTGGCTGCTTTAGGGGTCAATGTCGAACCTGGGGTGAAAATTCGCTATCTTATTATTGATGCACAGGCAAAAGACTGGAAAAAACGTGTGAAAGCAGAACAGCTTCTAAGAGGAAACGAGCAATATGACGTCAATGAGTATCGGAAGCTAATTCTCCGAGCATATGAAAATTTGATCCCTCCTGAATTCCACAAGAAAGATATGACCTTGGAATCATTCTTTTAACGAAATTCGGGGCAAATGACATTTAGAATCTTTTTTGCCTTTTTCTAATTGTTTCTTGGCGCCTCGGGTTTATAAATTTTATAGGTGCCTCAATTTAATTAGAAGAAAATGAGTTAAGAGCTGCAGGTGGTTATCTCAATGGAAAGAATTCCAATTAAAATTAATTTCATGGAGAAATGATTGGAACTCTAAATTTCTTCCTTCAGGATCCTTGGCAAAAAATTGGTAAATCTGATATCTACTGTTTTGAACTGGTTTTGTGGTGGAAAAATTCTTTATTTTTTCATATATCTCATCAACTTCGGTTTTTGTTTTAAAAAAAAACGTTAATAACCATCCAGTATTAATTTCTCCTCTTTCACAGAACCCAAATAGGAAATTATCATGTTTAAGGATGACACAATCTTTTTGATCTAGCCAAATGGTTGCTCCAATTATTGTGGTATAATATTCTGTTATTCTCTCTATATTAGTTGTTTTAAGAAATACTATTCCAGCCATTTTTTCATTCACTTCATTTATTCGTTTTATCTTTATTGAATTAGCATTCTTTTCTTAAACATTCTTCCTCAAGAATGGATTAGTCTTTAATCATCAAATCTCTACTACTCTCAAAATAAATCAACTCAAAATGCTACTCTCAATTGAAAATTAATCATTTTAAGTATTTGGGGAAAATTAGTATTTTGATTTCAGTGTTCCGAACAGTCTTATGTTCTCAAATTCTAAAATATTAAACATTAGGATCGTTATAGAGGCGGTCTCAATGCAAGTGAATAATGATAAGAATTCAGTTAGATTTTTACATCTAAGTGATACCCACTTTGGGGTTCATTTTGCGTTACATCCAAAGAATTTGAATCGGCGTGCCTATGGAGAATTATTCTTTCAAAAAGTAAATGATCTCATAAATAAATCAATATCAAGACATCAAGTAGATTTTATAATTCATTCAGGAGACTTCTTTAATCGTAGTAACCCTCCTCCTGAAATCGTGGATCGTGGAGTCCAATCCTTTCAGCTTGCAACAAGGGAAGGGATTCCAATTTTCGTTTTACCTGGAAATCATGAGAGAAGTAAGCTTCCCTTTGGTCTCCTTCCATTTTCTGACAATATTAACTTGTTTTCGAAACCCTGCTCTTTTTTTTTCAAAAAAAATGGTATTTCGATTAAATTAATGGGTTTTCCATACATCAGGGAAAATATAAAGAGAAAATTCAAGACTCTAATAAAGAAAGCATCACAAAAGAGTTCTGGAGACTTTGCAAAAAAAGCTGATTATCAAATTTTAGTTATCCATCAGTTAATTGAGGGATCTTGTATTGAGAATTTTATCTTTCGCAGAGGTGCTAATATAGTCTCATTTCTACAGATCCCCAAAAAATTCCATTATATTGCTTGTGGCCATGTCCATCGTTTTCAGCTTTTGTACAAGACAAGACTAAATCCAACTCAATCTACTAGCAAATTTTTTTTAGCAGAACAAAAAGACAACCATCAATCATGGTATTTTAGTGATGAGAACGGTTTAAACTCATCTGTTTTTCAGAATCCATTAATTATTTATCCAGGATCAGTTGAACGTGTAAGTTTTGCTGAAAGGAACGAGCCAAAGGGATATATTATCGGTCACCTGCGATTCCCAGATAATGAAATTCAGAATAACACCTATGAATTTCATCAACTGCCTGCTGTTAATATGATGTATCTTATCTGGGATCTTTCGATAACTGATTTGGACGAAAACATTAACCAAACTCTTGAAAAGATGTATAAAGCTCATTTAAGGAGTTCTCCATTACACGATAAGAAAGAGAACTCGTTAACAGCAATATTTAGAATTAAAATCAAAAGTAGGTCTTATCCTTCACCTGAAAAACTAAAATATCTTAGATTAGAAGCAAAACGATTAAATATTTATCTTACATTTTCTTTAGCTATCAAATTAGCTCAAGCAAGATGAGCCATCAGAAAATTTAACTAAACTTGATAAGAGTTTAATGAGCAGTGCTCGCAGAATCTTTTTCTCTGGTTGTTTCAAGTTATTGGATCCACTTTATTCGCTGTCTTCAGCTAATTTGATATACTCTATGAATCCTTGTTCTAGTTTATGGAAATCTTTAAGCTTATCTATTGTTCCATAGGTCATAAGGTTTGTAATTCTCTTCTTTTCCAAATCCACATTCCTAGATAAAATATACACAGTTTTCATCTTTAGTATTTTATCAAATGAATTACCATATAGGACATCTTCTTCTGCTGAAGCAGCTACTATTTCCCCCAAAACGATTATTCCAGCATCATTCTCTCCACGATGGTGGCTTTCCTTATACCAACGTACTTTACATTCAAAATAAGCAATACATTCTTTCACTCTTGGTACATTCACTACTTTTGAGGGAATTGCAGTTAATCCAGATGCGCGAATTTCATCAACCCCCCTAGGGTATTTCTTTACTGTGTTCATGACTTGGGGAACCTGCTTTTCTGAAGGAATGTTTATGACAAACTCTTTAGTTGAAGCTATATTCTGGGCTGTATGGTGAGATGTCCAATCATAAAAGAGAAAGAATTGAGCATATTCATCACCGAAAGGTAATCCCCAAGAGTTTGGTTGAGCGTTCGGGATCCCTTTCTCATCAATAGTAGTAATGATATAAAGCGGATAAGGAAGTAAAATATTACTATAATACCAGCCAATATAATCAGGAAAATTCACTTCTTTAGGAGGAATAGCAGGAATATCAATTCTCACGGGATATCCTTCTTTTTTTCTTTGGACAATCAGACACATCAAGTGATTCTAGGGAGTAGTTAAGGACTTTTCGAAAATTATGACTTTAAACATGAAGTCATTTATATGTATAATGTTGGATAAAGAAATTTTCTAGCGTTAATATCCAATCTTGAGTTCTTTGAGTGTCCAACACTGTTTCAGGGTTCGGTATATACCCTAGTATATATTTTTTAACCTAAACCAGCTTTTTATGGCAATTTAAAAAACCGTATTCTTTTATTTTAAATGTAATAAAATCTTTTAATCGTTTATTTGTCTAGAGCCAAAAATCCTTTTTTTCCTTTCTGAAGGGTTTTGTGTATGAAAATCTTAGCAATCAATGGTAGTCCTCATAAAAATGGGAATACCGTTAAACTCATTAATGAAATTTTCCGAGGTGCTCGCCAACAGAGCCATCACTGTGAAATAGTACATTTGATTGATCTTCACTTAGATTATTGTAATTGGTGCCGTGAATGTTACGATACAGGAGTTTGTTCCATTGATGATGGGTTTCAGGAGCATCTTGAACAAGTTTTTAAATCAGATTTACTCATTGTAGCCACTCCCTCTATTAATCGCTCAGTAACCGGGTATATGAAAAATTGGCTCGATCGCTTTTGTACAAGTCAATTAATTTACGAGGTTGATGATCAACGACAAGTAACCATGCATTCTAGGGTACCTAGGGGCAAAAAAGCTATTATTATTGTTCAAGGATGTACCAACTTATTTCAAGAAACCATTGAACCCATAAATGTAGTGATGAAAGTTTTAGACATTCCAGTAATAGAACGCTTGGTTGTGCCCCATATTGGTCTAACTGAAGATGATACTGTAGATAAGAAGGAAGATGTGATGAATCATGCTTGGAAAATCGGAAGGAAACTGAAATAAATGCTCAAATATTCTTAATAGAGCATTTCCTAGGGCTCTCAGCAGATAGATCTACATACATACTTCAAAATTTAAAAATAAGGGAATGAAATTAGTTTGAAAGACTCTTTAATTACTTAATTATCTTAAAGCCAAAACGGACATCTTAACGAGAAATATAAAGCATTTTGAACGAGTTTCCAGTTTGAAAATCTAAACATGGTAAATATTCATCCTAGATATTTAAATAGCCTATCTACTGAAGTGAAAATAATGAATTACAGAGAAATCGCTCCTTCTACCTTTTCAGAGCAGATCTTCTCCTTCTTCTTGCAGTTATTTTCTGATTATGATAATGACAATAACAATAATGAGGAGTTTAAGGAATTATGGACTTTTTTTAACAAGTTATATCAAGGGGGGTATAACAATTCGATTGGATTCCCTGATTTATTACCAATACAACTGAAAGATGAAGAACAAAGAAGTAAAAATAAAGAATTAAACAAAGCCCTTGGAAAAGTAAGAAAACCTATAGCTGACTTTTTAGATTTTCTCTATACTGCGAGTCTTCAGGGAGAAGTTAGTAATAATAATCTCGTAATCCCGACAAATGATTATTTAAAATTCATGAAAACGCAAAAAAGGATAAAAGCTAAAATTTTAGATTTTGTGGGATATTTAGGGTTACATATCGAACATGGAGAATCCTCTACAGTGATTAAAGCAGATGAAAACAGCAAATTGATTCTATTATTGACTCAGTTTGCTAAGATCTCTGAAAAAACTGGTAAACTAAACCATTATTTTTTTAGAAGGTGTGATCTTCGAATTATAAATTCAGGATATAAATTTGAAGTTGACGAGCTAATTTTAAGACTGTTTACAGAGTCAGAATATGCTAACTATGAAATAATTCATTCATTTCTCTGTACTAGTGGTTTTAAATGTGGATTAAGACTTGATAATGATACTACCTTGGAAATTAATTATACTAACAATAAAATCAAGACTACACCTTTATTTGTTCTAATTTATGATGCCATTTATCTGAATACTGTGAGGATGACAGTGAAATTTGTTGCCATGAATAGGATTACATCAATATCGCATATGGCACCTATTCCTGTTCAAAGACTATTATTTAATACTGCACGAAGCTGCAGTGAATGTGGCTTTTGTAAGAAAAACGCAAAAGGAGTGAAAGGGCTCTTAAAATCCTCAGTATTAAAGTTCAATGGTCAGGAAAAAGTCGTTTGTTGGTACAATCAAAGTAATTACCATGTAATTAATGAGGAGTCGTGTGGAGAAATTTTAGGTCTAATAAAATTGCACCAGTATTTAATTCCAGATTCCTAAGCGATTCAATTTCCATTATTAGAGTACATTTCATTTTTGTTTGGGGAAAAATTCATGATGTAGGAGACATTCTGTTCTTTGTAGATACAGGAATAGCTAGAGGAGGAGAATAAATGTAATTAAAATTTTTCTTTAGTTTTTAATTCTGTTTAACATTTTTTGAGTACAATTACCGTTTGACGACAGGAAAGTAAACAACGAAACATTTTTTTGGGTCTACTATTTTTTCTACAAATGGCTTAACTCTATTCTAGTCAGTCTAAAAGACAGTAAATGAATGAAAATGAAAAAAAACTCGCAGGTTTCAGAGACCATTGCGATTATTGGTGCACAATGTGTTGGTAAGACCCAACTTTCCACGAAACTATCTAATTATCTAAGAACCAATGGAATTAACGTTGGTATGATAGGAGAAGTTGCTCGAGATTGTCCTGATCCTATTAACGAAGATGCTTCTGTTGAAGCTCAGGATTGGATATTAGATCATCAAATACAGAAAGAGATGGAACTTAAACCCAGACATCATGTTATTATAACCGATCGAGGAGTAATCGATAATTTTGTTTACTGGAAAAGAGCAGCGGTTAAAAGTAACTTAGAAGAAAATGTGATCAAACAAAAAGAGCAAGAGATTTTCGATTATTCTCAAAGTTATAGTCTTTTCTTCTTTATTCAACCTTTCGAGATAGAAGAAATTGAAGATGATAATTTTAGGTCTATTGATCCTGAATGGAGAAATGAGATGCATGAGAGTATTTCTCAAATATTAATAAAGTTTCAGAATCTCTATGATGTCCCCGTATTCACTCTTAGCGGAAGCGAAAAAGAAGTTTTTAAACAGGCTAAGAAAATTCTAAAAGATCATCTATCTGTGTAAATTATCAAAAGCAAAAGAGGTAAAGATTATTGATAAACCTTTATTTATTTTAAAAGTTACAGGAAATATTTCAGAGTGGTACATATTAAAATGACAATTCATCTAATAATTGATTAAATTCCTCTTTTGATAGCCCAACTGATTTTTCGATAACTTCCTGCTGTTTCATTTCGATATTTTCGGCTGTTTTCCAAAGATCTAACTGTTGGGAAATCTTTTCACTTAACACCCTTAGAGATGTCTTTAACTTGTTGATCGATATATTCTTATAAGTTATAACTATTAATACGTGCTCCTTCGTTACTCCAAACAACAAAAGATTATTCTCAGGGAAGTCTGCGAGGCTGAATCCCAGTGGGCCTAGTTTTAGTTCAGACATGCCAAGATAAAGCGCGGTAGAAATTGAAGCGAATCCTTCAAAATCTGAATGATTTACATCCTTGGTTACTTTTGAAATTACTAATCCAGTTGCATCAGAAAGCATTATCTGCTTTATACCTGCGGCTGATTGGACGAATTTAACTAGAAGGTCATTAATTGCGTTGTTAATATCCATAATATATAATTTTTAGGAATACCTTAATATTCTTTTTTAAGGAATATTTCAGTAAATCTTATTTTTTCTTATTTAGAGTTTGTATACTCGGAGTAACGGTTAATGACATCTTTATCTAACATTGATCTGGCTGCTCAGAAGTATATTTCTAACCCTGAGATTGATATTACACTTGATCTGGCTTTAAAGTTAAACCGTCCTATTTTAATAGAAGGGCCTGCAGGAACAGGAAAAACTAGTGTTGCTATTTCTATGGCAAAAGCGCTAGATTGGAAATTATATCGTATTCAGTGTTATGAGGGAATTACATTTGAAAGTGTTATTGGAGAATTTGATTACAAGCGTCAACTGTTACAAATTGAGTTAGAAAGGCAAAAATCCTCTTCAAAAGCTCCAATGGATTTAGAAGATATTTTCTCAAAGAAGTTCTTTATTAAAAGACCGTTATTCCTTTCTTTTATCGAAAATGATCCGAACGTCTTGTTGATAGACGAAATCGATAAATCTGATGAAGAGTTTGAAGCTTTTTTATTAGAAGCGCTTGGGGAACGCCAGATTACAATTCCAGAATTAGGTACATTTTATTCAAGCAATGAGAAACGTGTTGTTGTTCTAACTAGTAATTCTAGTCGTGATTTAAGTGAACCGCTTCGACGACGGTGTCTTTTCTTATATATTGACTTCCCTACCCTTGAACGCGAGCGCCAAATTCTTGCAGCTCATACAGGAAGAAACTTTGATGACCCGCTTATTTCAAGTATTGCAGGAATTGTCAATCAGATTAGACAATATGATTTACGTAAAGTTCCATCAATTGCAGAAACGATAGATTGGGCTAAAGCACTTGTACTCTTAGGTAAGGAACACATTGATGAATCCGCCTTGAAAGAAACCATAACTGTCCTCTTGAAGTATCAAGAAGATATCAATCGATTAGAAAGTCAGCTGAAGGAAATCATACGATTAGGCACTAAGTAGGGAGAATCACGTTAATGGGAGTCATTCTAGATTTTGTTGCTTTATTACGATATCTTGGAATGCCTGTTGCCCCAGATGAAACCATCACAGCTCAAAAAGCTTATCAAATTATTGGGACTCGAGAAAAAGAGGCATTACAATTTGGTTTGAGAGCCTCTATTGTGAGAAAACGTGAAGATATCCACATTTTTGATATAGCGTTCAATTCTTTCTTTAAACGGCAGCCCATTATAAATCGAGAGAAACAAGCTTATGAACGAGCTAAAAAAAGATTTATTGAACGATTAGAGGATCCAGATCACCAAGAGATTGGCCAAATGTTACTAGAAAGTGAAATTGATCAAGCAGTTCAACGAGTAGAAATACTAAATAGCAGAGGGGCAGATTCATCATCAAGTCAATCACCAGTAGCTGGGTTTATTAGTTTACAAGCTGATTTACAACGAGCTTTTCGTTTAGCTTTTGGAATTAGAGTACCTATTCGTGATTTACCACAAAATCAACGTCTAGAGTTACCAGAAGAAACTATACAACTAGGAATAAATCTTCAAATGTTTGATCAAGCTATGACTAAACGATTTCAAGAACAATTCAGAGAAGATTCCAATAAGTTAGAACATCTTCAACAGGAAAGACCAGCAGATATCTCTTCAATAGACTCCTTTCTCTACAATGATTTATCCTATCTATCTATAGCAGTCTCAAATGTAAAAGAGCAGCTTATAGAGATTGGGCGTATTTTAGCTTCTCGGGAAAAACGTCGTCGGAAACTTGCCAAGTCTGGAAAACTTGATTTTCGGCGAACGTTTCGTAAAAACTTAGCCAATAATGGAACCCCTCTTGATCTTGTTCAAAGACAAAAAAGAATTCAGGATCCTGAAATTATCATTCTTAATGATGTTTCTGGTTCAACAAGATGGGTAGCTGACTGGTTTTTTGTGATAACATATGCAGCTCAAAATGTATTTAGGAAAATTCGCATTTTTGAATTTGATAACACTATGGTAGAGGTTACAGACGCTCTCGAGAGAAAAACTATTGACCGTGCTCTTAAAGATAGAGAAAAATGTTGGGAAAAGACACTTCGGACTAGGAGAATTCATTCGGATTACCAATCTTCATTCGAAGATTTTTTTGTCCTTACTAAATATCGACCTCTATCTCGTAGGACTACTGTATTAATTCTAGGAGATTGTCGAGATTATGATGGGATGTGGAGTGTCACTAGACCAATTAGTGCTGAACTTTTAGAGAAAATGGTACTACCCTCAAAGAGAGTAATTATTTTGAACCCTGAAAAACAAATTCGGTGGAATACTGGTGATTCCGTTGTGCAGTATTTCCAAGGTGTAGGAGCAGAAATATACCAAGTGGAAACATTAAACGATTTAATAAAGTTTGTATTTGAATTAAAACAACATTAAGAAATTATTTATGATTGTCAAGAGGATTTTCCTACTTTATCAAGCGAATAGTTAGAAAAAGACTACCAAAGATAAATCCAAAAATACACAGTAAATATACTTCAGAAACACTTCCATACAACGGATTTCCTATTCCTAGAGGATAAAGTAGATCCATCTCATTATATAAAGGAGCATCAAGAAGGATATGCGAGAAAGTGCCTATATTGGCACTAAGAAGAGAGTTCGATAATGAATATTCAGGATAATTAAAAGGCACTTTCACTTGAAAAAACTTAAGAAAAAATGGGAATACATATTTAAAAAAAGACCAAGAACCCATTCCTGTAATCAAGCCCAAAAAAGCTGCCCCTGTGAATGAATGTAAAGGGCCGTGCAGAGGGAGACCCATTCCTGGTAGAATAAACAATGCTGTTATTCCTTCAATATCTGGTAACACACTACCAATAAAAAGAGCTAAAGGATCTAAGAAAAATAAAATAGACTGAATAAAGAGACTTATTCCCCAATGAAATGGTGTAAATGGCATATAAATCTTCTCTAAATTTCTAACAGGTTTGTTTTAAATAAAAACATTAAAAACCAAGACTGCTTTATCAATCAAACATTTCCGATGATTGATTAATCTGGATATGCTTTTGCAAAGTATATTAAATACTCATTTTGAATAATCTCATACATGTTTTCTAAGTATAAAAAATTAGTATAAGTGTTTATTTCCATGTATTCATAAATGTTGGAGCCCAATCATTGGGTTTAGAGGTTTAATTAGTGGCATACTCACTAGCTGTCATCTCAGATATTCATGCAAATATAGTTGCTTTGGATGCCGTATTAAATGATATTCTACAGAATTTTGCTGATATTACCGAATTTCTATGCCCAGGAGACCTTATTGGGTATGGCCCAGATCCAAATGATGTGATCAATCGGATAATTAATGAAAGAAAGTTCACTGTTGTCACTAAAGGAAACCATGATCACGCCATCGGCGGTGGGGGCAGAGACATTGCCAATTTTGACAAATATATTGAAAAATTTAATAGGTACGCTCAACAGGCCATTAAATGGCAGGCTGCTGTCTTAACTCCTGAAGAAAAAGCATTAGTATACCAATTACCTAGTTCTAGGACATTATCGGAAAAAAAATATGGTATTAGTATTTCTATTATTCATGGTTCCCCTCAATATCCTTTAGACGAATACATCCGACCTAATACTCCCGAACAGAAGGATCTTTTTCCTTTCATGGAATTATTTGAGATTGGGATCTTATTATTGGGTCACACGCATATCCCCTTTGTTGATAAGATTAAATCAGCTGATACAGGTCAAGAATTGTTAATGTGTAATCCTGGTAGTGTTGGTCAACCTCGTGATCGCGATCCTAGAGCTAGTTATGCAGTTATTGATTTAGAGGCAGTTTCAGCAGAGATAATCAAGGTTGATTATAATATTGAAGAAGTTGCTTTCCGAATCAAGAAAGTTGGACTACCGGAGCAATTAGGCGAACGATTACACAAAGGAACTTAAAGCGAATTAAGTGAGACTAGAAAAAATGACACTACAATTGGAAGATAACATTTGGTGTTTTAAGATTGTTATCGCAGGCGAAGCCTCTGTAGGCAAAACCACTTTAGTGAATCAATATATAGCCGGTAAATTTACTTCTGAATATAAAGCTACCATTGGTGTTGATATTTTCACAAAAGAAGTTGCTATTGAAAAAGATAATGAAGAAGTGACTGTAAAATTATTAGTTTGGGATATTGCTGGCCAGGCGTTATTTCGTGGTTTTAGAAAAAGATTCTTTACCAATGCTCAGAGTGGTCTTTTGGTATACGATTTGACTCTACCCAGTAGCTTGACACGTCTTTCTTCATGGATGAAAGATATTAACGATGTCATACAAAATCCAATCCCTGTAATTCTAATAGGCAATAAAATGGATTTGGAAGAACTTATTACGGTTTCTTCCGAAGATGTGACTTCTTTTAATGAAAAATATCCGAATATAGTGGCAAGTTATAATACATCTGCATTAACTGGAGAGAATGTTGAAAAGACTTTTGCAACTATTATTTCACATCTTATAGGAAATTAAAGCTGCTTTCATAACTAATCTAGATGAGAAAATCCCTTCAAAATGTTCACTAGTCTTATATAGAAGAGGATGGATAGAAATTTAGTTGTTTTAAGCAAGAATATCTGAGCTTGAGGTCGGTTAATTGAAATTAAAAATAGTTTTAGCGGGAGATGGGGCTGTGGGGAAGACCTCCTTAATTGATCGATTTGTAACTGGTTCATTTACAGGGGATTACAAAGCTACAATTGGTGTTGCTGTAACTTCAAAAACTCTTCTTGTTAATGATAATGAAATTTACTTGCAAATCTGGGATATAGCGGGGCAAACGTTGTTCCGTCAATTCCGAAAAAAGTTTTATACGAAGTCTGAAGGAGCTTTACTAGTATTTGATTTAACTGTGCCAAAAAGTTTGGATAATCTTCGATTATCTTGGATCGATGATATAAAAGAAATAACAGGAGAAATTCCATTCGTATTAATTGGAAATAAAGCGGATTTAAAAGAACTCAGGGCTGTTTCCCATGAAGAAATAAAAAGCTTAATAGAAGAGCAAACTAACATCGCAGCATATTTCGATACATCAGCACTTACAGGAGAAAATGTTGAAAGTGCATTCCATAAATTGGTATCTCAAATTTCCTCCTAGTGGAAGTAAAAGAAAGAATTGGTGTGATAAATAATCTCAATGAGAAGATTTTTTCTACTATAATCGGAACAACCAGTAATTCGAGGGATAATGATCAAATTTTCAAGATGTCAGGTTTGTGGTAAAAAACCAACGATAATGGCAACTTTCTTAGGAATTTGTCCCGAATGTATCCAAAAACACCCCAAAGAAGCAATCGAAATCTCTCAAATCTCTCATGTGGCAAATCGAGAACAATGGAATTTACAACCTTTTGTTCCCTACAACAAGGAGGGTCGTCAATGTCATCTTTGTTCGAATGAATGCTTTATTGGAATAGGCGAAATGGGTTATTGTGGGATTAGAAAGAATATTGATGGTCATCTCAGACCCATTGCTGGAAAGAATCGAGCTTTTTTGCATACATATTTAGATCCATTACCCACCAACTGCTGTTCGATGTACTTCTGTCCTGGAGGTACCTCTTCAGGTTATCCTCATTTTTCATATAGTAAAGGTCCAGAATATGGCTATTATAATTTTGCTTGTTTCCTCTATGGCTGTAATTTTTCTTGCCTTGGTTGTCAGAATGATCAACACCGTGAGTTAAAATCCGATAAAACATACTCTTTTGAGAAGTTCGTTTCAAAAATACATAACAATCCGAAAATATCATGTGTATGTTGGTTTGGAGGATCACCTGAACCACAATTACCTTGGGCATTACGGGCAAGCAAACGAGCTTTAGATGCTACTCCTAACCGAATTCTTCGTATTTGCTGGGAATGGAATGGAGCAGGAAATTCAAAACTTGTGCAAAATGCCGTTGGATTAGCATTTAAAAGTGGGGGAAATGCAAAATTCGATCTCAAATACTTCTCTTCGTCCCTTTCTCAGGTTTTAAGTGGGGTATCAAATAAACAATCATTTGAGAATTTTAAGAATTGTTTTGATAAATTCTATCATGAAAGAGCCAAGAATCCAGTCTTAACTGCAACGACATTGTTGGTTCCAGGATATGTAAAAGCAGAAGAAGTGAGTAAAATTGCTCAATTTATTGCTGAATTAGATAAAACTATTCCATATTCCCTTCTGGTCTTCCATCCTCAATCTTTTCTTAGGGATTTGCCTATTACACCGCTAAAACAAGTTAAAAAATGCTATGAAGCCGCGCAGAAATACCTAGATAATGTTCATCTCGGTAACAGGCATCTAATTGGATGGGCTATCTAAAACCCAAATAAATTGCTGCAATAATTTATCTAAAAATTCTAAATTGCTGATAAGGACCATATAATTGCCTTTTTTTCTCTTGAAATAGTTTTTGTTATTATCCCTTGAGAAGAAAGCTCTGCTAACGCGGCAGGAATCCGATCACGACATTCAGGTAATCCAAGTGTTTCTGCTTCTTTAATTAGTTCAACAGTTGTGGCTTCTTTCAAATCTTTTAACAGTTCAATAATTAAAGTATTTGCCGTATCCTGATCTTTCATTGCCATTTTAAACACTGATTCTAGTAGATACTGATCTATAGACCTCAAGCCATAATCTCAAAAATTTCCTGCAAGGTCTCTATGAAAATATTAACTTCCTCAACCGTATTATAGAGATACCAACTTGGCCGTAATGTACCGACATCTAGATGTTTTTCATGATGAAAGGCATGTGTACAATGAAACCCTGAACGAAGGAAAATGTTATTCATTTCGTCCATAAGAATTGCTACTTCATGTGGATTAATATGCCCCTTTAAATCAATGGCTGCTAATGCTGCTCTCTCATCAGGGTTTTCTGGTCCGAGAATACAAATTTTATTACCAAAAGTATCCTTTAATCCAGATATCATTGCCCGACTAAGGAGTTTTTCATGTGCTTCAATATTACCCATACCAACTGATTTCAAATATTGTACTGTTGCTCCTGATGCAATAGTTCCAGCGTAATTCTGAAGACCTGCCTCAAATTTAGCTGGAGGATTTAAAAGATTGATATCATGAGGATAATGAACATCAGACACTGTCTCTCCTCCCAAAATCAGAGGTTCCGTCTTTTCCAGAAGATCGTACCGACCATAAAGGAAACCCATTCCAGTTGGCCCACAAGCTTTATGCATCGATGCAGCAAAAAGATCAATCTCCATTTTTTGAACATCTATTAACCTATGTGGAAAACTTTGGGCTGCATCAAGTTGGAGAATACCATTTTTTTCGTGGACAATATGTGCTATCTCTTTTTCGGGAATATGCGCTGCAGTGACATTACTAGTATGATTTAGGCTCGCTAGGAAATTCCCTTCTTCACATTTTTCTACAATTTCTGTAAATTCCTCTATATTGAATTCTCCTGATAAGGGAATCTCTAATATTTGCAGATTAATTTTACGTAAGTTATGTAATCGAACCCATTTTACAAGATTGGAATTATGACTCTCAGATGTAGTAATAATTGTTGCGTTTCCATTCAATTTTAGGCAATTACTTCCTAAATTTAATGCTTCTGTTGTATTTCTTACCCAAACAATCTCAGTAGGTAGTTTTGCATTAATGAATTTAGCTAATTCCTTACGAGCATCATCATATAATCGTGTAGTTTTCAATGAAAACGCATGAGGACTCCGTCCAGCACAGGCGGTATATTCTGTATAATAACTTACAAGTGAGTCGATTACTTGTTGTGGTTTTAACGCCATACATGCAGAATCGGCGTAAATAATTGGTTTTCCATCTCTATGTTGATGGAGTACAGGAAAATCCTCTCTGATTCTGTGTACATCTAATCCCATAGTAATTGCCAGCTTTTTTTACTAAATGAGCAGGATTCGTTATTTGTTAAAACGCTTTTAGTCCCCTTATCTTGAACTTATTCCTTCGTTTAGAAGTATATCACATAAATCACTAATTGATAGAATGTTATTATTGTAGATATAACTAATAATTGTGAAATTCCCTAATGTTAATCCCAGATAGAGGTGAATGGCTCTTTGTTGATAGAGATAGAGTATTAAGCGTCACATGTAAGAAAAAGATTCTGTACATTATTAAAGATTAAGGTTAGGAAAGGGGGTTTAAGCTACCGAGTCTGTCCAGAATGTGTGAATCGGTTGGTGTTACCATAACAGTCCAGTTAAAAAGGTAAGAACATGCTGTTCCTTGGTTAATTCTCTTCTAGAACATTTTCATAGTTGAATTAGACATTGATAAGGAATCATGTATGCTCATTTTCAGGCTAGTCAGCTCTTCAAGCGGTAACTTCTCGAGGGCCCTTCAACGACAGATGGTTCTTGCTGAATGCAACCACTTGACAGGAGGATTATATAGAGGTTTAGGATGATTAAAAGAGAATATACCTTTTTAAATGAAATGCCATCTTTCTATACCCTTACTCTTTTTCATCATAAAAGTAGACTCAAGAAATTTATTAATTTATTATTGTTTGAAGAATGAGTCAAAAATATGTTGAATTATTTTTCTCAAATAAAAAAAAATGGAATCTGGGGTCTAATCTAAATAATTTATGATTTTTTAATCATAGGATTTTGTCAAGCTGCCATTTTTTATTCTCAATGACTTTTTGGTTCTTGATTGAAAGGTTAGGAATGGGAAATGTCGAGAAATCTGGTAGAATTTCACGGACAGCTTTTACACAGATAGCACGAGCCCAAATTTCAGGTTTCTTAATATGACGAGCTTTCGTAGTCACCGTAAACTCTTGAGCAAGTTTAAGACAAGTTTGCTTAACTAAGAATGCATCTTCCTTTGAATAAGACTCGTTTAACACCATTTCTTTATTCATAACTTGGACAACAGAAGAAAAGATTGCTGATTGATGAGTTTGAGCACGAATTTTTACCCATTGTGCACGTAATTCAGGGATGATACGCAGCAACTTCAGTTTCCATGTACGAACTTCATTTTTGGTAATGTCTAAAGCAAAAAAATCATTAATTTCATCAAGAGTCGAATCTAAGATTGTTAACCCACGAAATGTAAGATAAAGTTCAATAAAGCCCAGATATGAAGAAACACGACTTTTAATTGATTTAATACCGAGGCCAGAGGAATCCATTTTTCGAAAAGTGGAAGAAATCTCTAATAACCATTTAAAAGGAAAGAATTCTGCTAATTGAGAAGCAACACGTATGTTGGCTTGGAATCGTTCATCAAATTTAGTACACTCCTGAGTAATACGATTATGTAAGGTTGAAATGCGATTGAAATCTGGTTGGTCTGTATTAATACTCATCAACGATCCTAAAAACCACATTTCGAACTGTTCTTTTGATGTTTGATACTTAGAAGAAGAAGAAGCTGAATCAAATTGTTGATAATCACTGTAGGAACCCTCTTTGGATGCTTTCAACTATTAACTCTCCTTTGAAATTATTACCACTATGAATCAAATCTAATCAAAAACATTTATATTTATAAAGTTATGGAACTTTTTATAGTCTTTTTAAATATTCGGATATTTAATTTTAGAATGAATTTGTGGATTGAAGTTGATAGAGGTAGAGTGACTGTTGAATTAATTATTTTCACTAACCTAAAAAAAAGTCTATAAGAGTAAGTATTTTGAGGAAATGAAGATTGTTGAGAGTAGTGAAAGGCCTTAGCTTAAATAGCAATGTACTCAATTTTTTTTTGTTATCACTGAATATTTCAGGGCTTGAAAGAAGATTAACATTGATCAAAAATGTGGGATCAAAAATTATAAATAGGAGATTTCCCACTTTATAGGAGTTATTTATTCCTTTGATAAAATAAAACACCTCTAGAGTAAATTCGAATATCAGCTCAATTTCTAATTTAAAAGGGAAGTGATTTTATTGATAAAAATAAAATTGTATTATTCAGTATGTATTATTGTTGCAATAAGCATTTTCTTATCTGGAGATGTTCTCTCCTCTCCAACCAAGGTCATGCAAGCGAAATGGTCTAGTAGCTGGCGGCCTTATGGAGGATATGTTGATGAAATAGAGTTTGTGGTGTTCACAGAGACTGAGATTCCCCTTGCGATGTTAGCTCTTCAGAATGGGGATGTTGATGGTTATGACGAACGACTTAACTACTTGCTAGAATACCTACCCGTTCTGGTTAAGAATCCATACATTGAAATAACATTCACTCCAAGCAGACTTTTTCGATCGCTAACATTAAATTGTGAAAAATTCCCTACAAATATAACTGCTTTCCGTCGTGCTATGGCTTTCGGATTTGACAAGTATCGTGCGAACGTCGAATGCATTGGAGGCATCGGCCACCCCCAAGATAGCTATATTCCACAAACTTTAGCCGAATGGGAAGTTGAAAGCGTACTCCCTGAGCACTTCTATGATGCAGACTTTGTTTCTGGAAATGCATCTCTCGAAAAAGCTGGTTTTAAAGACTTAGACGGGGATGGCTGGCGTGAATATGACAAAAACAATAATGGTGTATGGGATCCAGGTATTGACCTAGAAGATAATGCCTATGCTGATGGAGGCATCATGGAACTTCATGCTACAGCTGCATACGACCCCGCTGTTAAAATCTGTGTAATTATGCAAGAAGGATTAGAAAAAATGGGTATTCGCACCCAAACTATCGAAATGGAGTTCTTCCAAATTTTTCAATTATTATGGCCTGGTGATATATGGGCTACTTGCTGGACGGAAGGTGTGTCTTTTGTCAATCCGATCAAGATCCTTCATAATAATTGGGCTACCGGTGGAATCAATAATATTGATCCTTATAACTATTATCACTATAACAATGCCACAATAAATGCTGTACTTGATGAAATGGTCTCAACAACAGATTTAAATGTTGCCAAGGAAAAAGCCCGTGAGGCTAATTTGATGTTGACGTTTGAACAGCCTCAGATTGTAGCCTACAATGACGTTAATATCGGTGCTTACCGTAATGATAGATTTGATGGTTGGTTTGAATTTAGTGGAGTAGGTTTTTCTCAATGTGATAACTGGGCCTGTGTATCGAAAGTACACCTCAAGGAGTCTCTTGGAGGTCCGTACGGTGGGACATTCTATTATTGTTTGTCTGATAATCTAAATACACTTAATCCCTATTTGACATACACAATTTATGATAGAATCGTCTATCAATACATCTATGAAAAATTATGGAATATTGATCCATTCACATGGGATCCTATCCCAGGATTAGCGTATGATTGGAATATAGAAGAAACAACGGCCAGTGGAGAGATTCAGGATGGATTAAAGTATACGTTTTATCTATACGAAAATGAAACCTGGCATGATGGTGAGGTATTCAACGCTGCTGATGTGAACCACTCCATTTACATGTGGAGAAACTCATCAGAGGGGAATCCAGAAATGTGGGATATTTATAAGATAGCAATGCCTGATGGTCCTCTGGGATATACTATTGAACTCTATGTCAATAAGACAGGTTTCTTTGAGTTTGGTGACACTACAAATTTCTATATTACACCAGAACATATTTGGAGGGGTGTAATAGATGTTAACAGTTTTAATCCCACTGTCGCTCAAACGATTGGGACTGGCCCTTATGTTATGAGAACACATGTTCCTGGTGAATATATTCGTCTTGAACGCCATGAAGACTGGCGTTGGGATATCCGAGACGCATCTGCTAAAACAACAACTACATCAGAAGAACCTTCACAAATCACCGTAACGATCACTGTACCAGCTTCTTGTCCAGAATGTCCCTCACCCGAGACTGTAGTACTTACAGATAGGGTAACCAAAACCATTGTTAAAACTGTTTATCCAGAAGATACTTCGAAAACTACAGAAACTTCAGAAGAAACAGGAGAAATGCCAGGAGTCACACCTGGTTTTGAGATAAATTCAGTTTTTACGTTGTCAGTGGTTCTTGGAGTTCCATTAATCTACCAAAAGCGGAGAAAGAGATAAGATATCCTCTTTTTACTCTTTTTTTTAATAAAATAGCACTTTTTTTGTTTGTATATGCCCATTCTTAATTAAATAAGAAACCTGTCAAGAAGTAATCCTTCTAATGAAAATTAACGTATTAATGATATTTTTATGTTTGCCTTCTTCAAATAATGGGTTAATTTCTCTGGTGAAATAATTAATTTGACTAAGACATCAACTTTTCTTCAATGTGGGCATTTTAGCCCTCCTCTTGCCATTTTGACCAATAAATTTGATCGATATGGTACTTCAAACTTTTTCAATCCCCCTAAATAGTTACTCAAATAATTTCGTAAATTTCACATCGAAGTCTTTAGGATAGTACGAATCCTCTCCTTTAATTCCATTTTGGTGCAAACTATTTCTTTAATTTCTTGTGACAGTTTTTCTCGTCTCTCTATTTCCGAGGGAATAGGGAGAATTAAATCTAGTAATCTATTCCCTAGTGTCGAGATTGTGGATTGGATGAAAGTTTTTGCTTTTATTTGATCTTGCACTATTTCCGTGTTTAATGCCCATAATAAGACATATTCATCCAATATGTCTTTTTTTAAAACACGAATTTTCTTTAAGTGGCTTTGGATGATAATCTGAGTATCATTCTTTGTTATCATTGCGGTTTTTCCAATTAGAAACGTTCCATCACTTACTAACAGAATATCTCCTTCTTTAATGTCTTGTTTGTCTTTATATAGTTCAAATACTTCTTGTGCCACTTGTTTTTTTGGATCAAGATTGATTTCCCAATTTATTAAATCAGAAGTTCTAATAAAAGGAACTTTCCCCGTCCCATAAAATTTTGATCCAATTTCATGTCCCCGAGTTATTTGGATTATACCTTTATTTAAAAGGTCAGAGATTCGAACTAAATGGAAAACTCTATCTTTCTCGAATTCCTGTAACCTTTTTAAAATTTCAGGATTATAATATTCAGGAATTAGAATGTGTTTATCAATCTGAGAGCTACTGAAAGTAAATCCCAGATGAGATTGATCATACAAAGTTCCTAGCTTAAAATCCTTATAATTTGCAATTATTTTAGGAAAATCATCATTAATAATTTTATTACCATTGTCATCTAGTAAGTATTCCCCTTTTTTGTCTATCAGGTAAAGCGGTTTTCCATTTTTATCATGACCTACATTTTCAGCAATAGCCATAAAGAAAGAATAATCTTTTTCAGGTTTCTTTTTCTCAACAAATAGTAAGGATGTTTTCGTATGAGTATGGGGGAGAAAAGCTAGATGTGAACAGCTAATTAAAGCTAGGATCGTTGCTTGTTGTTGTAGATATTGTATAATATATCTATCTGAGGGATTTCCAAAGATTCCATCAGGCAGAATGATTCCTAAACGACCACCTTTTTTTAAGAGGTTAAGACATCTTTCAATAAAAAGTATTTGAGGAGGTTGTTTATCTTGAAGGATCGTGGTCTTTTCCCACAAATCTTCAGACTTTTTTTTCCATTTATAACCTAGATCATAATTGATTAATATTTTTTGGTTATTTATGGGGATCTTTGCTCCAAATGGAGGATTTGTACATACAACATCAAAGCTATTTAGCTTAATAGCCTCCAATGCCCTAGAATTCCAGTTTTCAGGACTTTCTAGAGAGTTTTCACAAAAAACAACGTTTTCCTTAAGGCCTAATATTGCAAGGTATATTTGGGCTATTTTCGCTAGGAAGCGATCCTTATCAATACCCATGAGAAAATAGGATTCAGGTGATTCTTTATTAACTTCCTTTTTTATTAGTTTTGTTAATCCTACTACTAAAAATCCTCCTGATCCGCAAGCAGGATCAATAAATCGTTCTCCTAGTTTTAGCTCCAAGATCTCAATCATTGTGTGGACTATATTTTTGGGCGTAAAAAATTGGCCTTTATTCCCTCTAAGAGAAGGTCCTAAAAATACTTCAAAAGCATCTCCTATCACATCACGTCTAGCTTTAGTAATACTGTACCTCTCTACAGCTTTTACAATGGATGATAATGTTACTTTATCAATGATTAATTTGTCATCATTATCAAACATCGAACCATATTGAGTTGTTAACTGATTGAAAAGGCGATTTATCCTATCCAATAAGTTCTTCATTGAACTTGCATCAGGATAATTAACCTGAAATAAAACAGGATCGTTTATTGATCCTTCCAATTCATCATTTATCTTACAAAACAGGAGGAAAATAAGCTGTTCAGCAAGTTTTTCATCCCTTGTGGTTCCAACGAAATTTCCCGCTAATATATTGCGTATTTTTTTGAATATTTGCTTTAAATCCTTGGCTTCTATTAAATCCTTGCGTAAGATAGTTGTTTTCCTCTCACTTGTCAGAACTGATCTCACCATAATATTTTACTCTATTACTCCATTACTTCAGTCTTAAAGATTTTATTTTAATAGCATTTACATTATTTTTCTAATGTGTAATGATGGGAGAAAAATACATATAGATTCATAAAGCTAAAAATGTGGAAAAAACAATAAAGAAGCTGGAAGTAAAAATCACATTTAATCAGATGTCATGAAATAATAATCCTATTCTCACTATATAATTCTCTTCTAATGAGTGGTAAATGTCTTGATATTAGGGTTAATTCATATACCTAAGGACTCGTTCTTATTGATCGCTGTAGTTGGTTATTTATAATGCGTCCTGAGATGTTTGATTACCCTGTGGAGGTTATAAAACATAATGATGATGATTGGCCGTTTAGCAAAGATTATAATCAATTTGAAATTCTTCAATGCCTAAATTCTTTTTTTGGACATTCTCGTATAAATGAAAATGTTTTTAGATTTTATAAAGTTAATCGGCCTGGTTTTGGAATTGATAGAGCAATCACAGTCCTGTCTAATCCAAAGAATGAGTACTATACTATTAGAATCTCTTCAAAACCAGAATTTGAATCGTCTGAAGCTATTTTCAATCCCGCAGCATATAGTAAAGAACGAATTCAACAATTATATATGGCACTTCGGGATCATTATCCTGCCACTTATTTTCTTAATACTAAGAACCTTCTACTTATTCTTCAACAATTTATGTTTTATCCAGTGTGTCAGTTCACGAATCCTCATGAAATTAGGGATTTATTAGAAATCATCTGGTATGCTTCCAAGGCTTACATTCTTTTAGATTACAATCAAAATCATTGGTTAGTTTCTGATAATGGACATCTTTTTTATGTAGATAGTGATTTCATGGGTCAACTTCTTCCGAATCGTCTTAAAGCGTTTTCTGAGAATTTCAATCAAGCAATGGTCTTTATTAATCCAGATAATTGTAAACTTCTCGCTCAAATTTTACCTGAATTCGCTACTCGTGGTAATGATTATCCTCAATTCTTAGAAGACTTCTTTACGGTGCTAAAAGTATACTTGGAGGGTTGGCAAACCATACAAGAAATCTCGCCTAAAATACGACGTAAACTAGATTGTTTAAACAATATTTTGAAAGATTTCTGGATTAGTTAACTGACGTCGTTCGGTGAATCCATTGATTACACATATTCTAATAGCTGGGAGACCAGGAATTGGGAAAACAACATTCATTAAAATGATTATAGCCGAGATTAAAAAACTAAGACCTAGTTGGACTCTAAATGGCTTTTATACCAATGAAATTCGTGAAAATAAGAGAAGAATTGGTTTTGCAATTTATACCCTAGATGGCCAGGAAGGTATTCTTGCTAGCTTAAAGGAGTCCCAGTTCACATCGAAACTGCGTGTAGGAAAATATTCCGTGTATATCACAGATTTAGAAAAAATGGTTGTACCTTTACTTTATAAAGGAGCTGATCTTCTTCTTATTGATGAATTAGGGAAAATGGAGCTGTTATCAAAAAAATTTAGAGAAGCCATCAAGTATGCATTTGATAATACCCCAAGAATAGTAGCAACAATTCCTTATTATGAAAATTCTTTTCTCTCTACTATTAAGAACCGACCAAATATCAAGATAAAGAATCTAACTCGTGAAAACAGAGCAGAATTATATGTACATGTTGTGCAAAGTATCCTAGGTAATCATTGACAATAATTTAATACGAGAAGATCTACAGCATCAATTCACAAGTATTCTCATTCAATTACACAGCTATTTTGTTACAGTTTTGTTTGAAACCTATTATGTGGCTCTGAAATAATTTGATTAGACAAAATTAAACGGATAGTTGCTTTCAAGCCTTATCTGTATTAAACCATATTATTTAGAGAGGTTACATCCTTCGTAATCTCAATAAACAATAAAATCTGGGAAAGAAGAGGTTTGGTGTTATTATTGAAAGGATGTGCTCTTTAAAATGTGAATTAAAGATATATTGTCCCAGTCTTTGTAAAACCAAAACTTCGAATAAAATAATAACTCGCTTTATTTTCATGATATACTTCACAGACTAGTTCCATAACATTATTTTCTGCAAAAAATTTCGCAGCTCTAACAGCAAGCGTGAATGCTATTTTCTTTCGACGATAACGAGGATCAACTCCTATCCCAGCAATAACACCTTGCTTCCCAATAGTCATCCCTTGTTTTATAAGTGGTTCTATTACAAGAAAAATAAATCCAACAATATGTCCATATAATTCTGCCACGAAAGTAGATTTTGGATTAAAGTGTTGTATATCTTCTAAAGTTAATGTTCTATAAGGATCTGGGGCAGTGATAAAGGATCTGTTGTAACAACGAATAAAGTTTTCAGCATCTTTCTCTATGTTAAATTCTCTAATTTTAACTTGTTTTTGTACGACTTCGTCGGTTTCTGCTACTTGTTCTTCAATCTGCTTAATTAGATCTAGCGCCTGATCCCAAGTCATTTTCATTATAATGAATTTATGTTTTCCTTTTGGGATCTCATCGTCTACTTTTTTTTCATCCTCCCTTTTTCTACGAAAAAAAATTCGCCTAAGCTTAACAGATTCACGTTCTGTCGTATTTGACATCTTAGTGCACTTTTTTGTTTGGCTTAATTTGCTATAATTGAAATTTTTTAACTCATTCACTCAAGATAGGAATTTTGTTATCAAGTACAAGAATAATACTAATAATATTTTCTTCTCTTAACTAGTTTTAAATGGCTATAGTTGAACCTACATACGGAGAAGTTATTGATACGCATGTTCATCCGATCCGATCATTAACCACTGCTGAATCCCTCATAAAGGAAATGGACAAAGCTAATATTTCAAGGGCGGTACTATTGGCTCTTGATCTTGATCCAGATGTTTTAGACACAGACTTAAACCTTAGAGATGAAATTATTTATGACTTTTTATCCTATTCTCTATTTATTGATCCATATCGTCTTCTTGATACTATGAAAACGATTTTAAGTGTTGGGAATACCCCAAATGAGCTAATAGCAGACATTGTTGAAAAACATCCTGAACGATTTATTGGATTTGGTTCCGTAAATCCCTCAAAAGATAAAAAATATGTAAAACTCAAACTTCGAGAAATTCAAAATCTTGGGCTTAAAGGAATAAAACTCATCCCCACTCTGCAATTCTTTGATCCTAAACGTAACAAGAATCTTAAAACTATTTTTAATTTCGCTAAAGGCCTTGATCTAACAATATTAATCCACCTTGGGAAAGATCCAGGTCCATGGGAAATTCACACTCTAAGATGTGTTAAAAAAGGACATCCAAAGAACTGGATAAAGATTCTTAAAAAATTTTCAAAGAATAAAATAATATTTGCACATTTGGGAGGTTATGGTGAAATTTATGATGATACATGGCTTAATGAAGTTCTCCAAATAAGCCAAAGAAATACTAATGTCTATCTTGATACTTCTGCAGTAATTTACCAGTTAGAAATTCCCTCTGTTGTTGAAAGTATTCGTAATACATGTGGATTTGAACGGATTTTTTTTGGGACTGATACTCCAGTGGTATTAGGAACATCAATGGAACATTCAAAACGTGTCATCGAGGATAACCCGCTTTTAACAAAAGATGAGAAGAAAATGATTTTTTCTGAAAACGCAAAAAAATTTTTTAAAATTTAACAAAATAAGAAAAGTGGGCGTTTTTCTAGTGCTGAAAGTCTGTGTCTTAGCATCATCAAGTAAAGGGAACACTACTTTTGTGCGAGTAGGAGAAGATCGTTTTCTTATAGACGCTGGTATTAGCGCTAGAAGAATAAAGAAAGGTTTAAATGAGATCGGGGAAAAAATCAATAACTTGAAAGGAATCATTCTTACTCACGAACATAATGATCATGTTGTTGGTATCAAGGCTCTGTCTCAGAAATTTAATCTTAAATTTTGGTTAACTTATGAAACTTATGAAAGAATACGAAGAAAAACAGGATTTTTTGACGCTGATTTTATCGAAATTGGGGAAGAATTTCAATTAGGAGATGAAGCGGTCATCACCCCTTATGAAATTCAACACGATTCAGTTGATCCTGTTGCATTTTTAATAAAAACAAGTGATGGAGTTCCGTTAGTAGGTTATTTAAATGACTGTGGTAGAATAACTCCTTTTTTGGTTGATGGATTCAGAGGTGTGAAAATATTAATAATTGAAGCTAATCATTCCTTTGATCTTCTTTTACGAAGTTCTTATCCAATCTTCCTAAAACAAAGAATCCTGAGCCCTAAAGGACATTTGTCAAATTGGGATACAGCTAAATTCATATCTGCAACAAGACCCCAAATAGCGATCCTCTCTCATCTATCTGAGGAAAATAATACTCCTGAAATTACACTGGCGGAAATTGAAGCATTTTTAAGTCGTTATGATGGGATATTGAAACCCTTTTTGATTGTTGTCCCAAAAAAAGGACGAAGCCCAATCATAAAAACCTTAAAATAGTTGGTAGTTCCATTAAAAGGAGAAACAACTATTTTAATTAGAAGTTCTTTTTATGGATCGAATGAATGTTGTTGCATGTACATCTTTCTAATCGATACTAGTTCGCCATTCGTTAATGTAAGAATACCCAATTTTTCAGCAAGTTCACGAGCAGTTGTGGAGAATTGGTTTGCGCACACCATTACTTTTGTTAGCCCAGTATTTGTTTGAAGTCTTTCCGCTTCTAATATTACATTATAACCGCAAGATCTGGCCCAATCTTTAACGATAACACCAATCTTTCCACCTATATCAACGTTCTTATCCTTCGACCGATGCACTACGTAAGAAAACTGAACTTCTCTATCATTCTTAGCCCTAATTGTTACATTTGAGTCAAAATCAAATTGCCTAAATCGTAAAAAGTCTTTCACTAAGTTATCTAACTCTAATTCCATTGCCAATGTATCACAACTCAGTACAATTGTCCTGCAAATCAAAGGCATTCATGCTTAAAAAGCTTTACCATTGGTATTACTAATGTAACACGCGTACCCCTCCAATCCGCTTTTTAAAGATGACATAAAGAATACATCGTCTGTTGAATACTTATCTTTTTTTGTCGGTAAAAAATCTTATTTATAGTAATCATTCATCATTATATTGACTTCATTAGTCATATACTAACAATCTATTGGAGTAAGGATGATCTCAACAGAGGTCGGAGTAGTACTTTCTAGGAATAGCCTACTCTGAATATGATTAGTTTATTATCTGAACTAATTTAAGGGGAATAGAGTCAAGAACTATTTGAAGGACTCCAATAACATATCAATCTTTTAATTTTCGTTTCGTAAATTCTGAAGGAGTTTAAGCTCTTTCTTTCCACTTGAAATAGTTAAAAAAAATCATTTTGAAAATTTAAGGGGTCTAGGCCCTAAAGTTATTTTTTTGTAAAGTAAAGTTATTTATAAATATTGTTTTCCCAAAAATTATAAAGATAAGAATAAATGATAAAAGAAATTTCTTAATTCCATGGTTCATAAACATTAACTTTTTTAGTTGTTGTTGTTGATAATCTTAATGAAGTTTGTATCTAGACTTTAAGATCAAATAAAAGTCAATAATTTAAGCAACTTCTACTAAAAAGTATTTTACTGGATCAACAGCGGAGTAACTAATCGTAATGTCAAAAAATAATAATCAAAACATTATCCTAGGTTTCGATCCCAAAGAATGTTGGACTTTGTTAAAAAAAACAGGCATTCAGCGGGTTGCAAAAGAAAGCACTGAAGCTCTAAATAAGCTTCTTACACGACGAGCACGAGAAATTGCTACTAAAGCAGTTACTTTAGCAGCAGAAAAGGATAGAGATGAAATTTTAGAAGAAGATATCACTCAAGCAGTAAGAATGGCTTCTGCTACTGTTACCGCGGAGGTTGAAAAAGAAGCACCTGTAGTTCACTATGTCTGGTTCATCAGTTCAGGTGGTACTTGTCTTTTAAGTCGCTCGTATTCAGGTTTAGAATTTCCAGACACAATATTTTCTGGTCTAGTGACTGGAATTCTTGATCTTATGTCTGAAGTAACTGGAAGAATGATTGAAAAATTAAGTACTGATGATTTAACCATTCACATTCGACGGATAGCAGATATTACAGTTGCTGTCATTTGTGATAGTGAAAAAAGTGATCCTATTGATGAACTGACAGATTTATTAGCTCTAAGATTTGCTGAAGTCTTTAATGAGGAGATACAGCGAGAAGTTATTGACACAAGTATTTTCGATGATTTTACTCCTGTTTTAGACGCATTAGTAGCTGGAGCAGGGTTAAATATTCCAAAAGAACGCTTAAGAATCATTAAAACAAGTACTAGCCTTACGGATAAGCAACTTGAAGAAACAGTCGATGCAGCAGCTTTGCGGGAGGAGATGAGGCGTGCTCGAGATCGTATTCAAGATCTCGCTTTATTTAAAAGGGAGGATATGGAGAATACTGTAGAATCATCAAAAATGGAATCTCTTTTCTATGAATCGCCCGATGTTCTGGAAATTAAAGCAGTTCTTAAACAGGCAACTCAGGATATTCGAGAGGAATTCAATGGGGATGAATTAGTTACAGATAATTCAATGATTGAAGATCTCTCTCCTGAAGAAGTATTAAAAGAAATTTCAAAGGATTTTCCTGAAATTGCTTCAAAAAAAGAATCCAAGAAAAAAATTACTAAGAAATCCCTGAAGGCAACTAAAAGAAAATCAAAGAAACGAAAGCGAAGAAAATAAATAAAGAAATATTATCTGAAATGATACAAGAGAAAAAAGAGAAGAGGGAGAGCTTATTCAAATCTTATTTTTGATTTTTATGCTTACTTATCCAAAATATAATGATAGCAGCAGTAGCTAATCCAATAAGATCGAATGAAGCTGGTTGCACTGTCTCTGATGTTGTTGTTTCTGGT